>CAZRTJ010000016.1:0-92745 GCA_964602985.1 uncultured Bacteroidota bacterium | reverse complement strand
CTTTACATCCACGTCATGATGAAATGCATTCTTCGGAATGCATTTCTTTTTTTTCAGAAAGGAGGATCTCTTGCGTAATACATTAGAGAAATTGGTTGCGCTGCAAGGGATAGACAAGAAATTGGGAGATATCGAGTTGTTGCGGGGAGACCTGCCGAAACTCGTGGAAAGCCTGCGTGCAGAGATGGATGCGTTGCGGGAAGAAATCGAACAGGACGGAACGTCCGTGGCGTCTTTTCAAAGTGAAAGGAGCGCGCTGCAGGGCGAATTGGCCGTGACCGAGGAAAAGTTGAAGAAATATCAGGACCAATTGTACAAGGCCACGTCCAACAAGGAATACGAAGCCACTTCCTCACAGATCGAATTCTGCGAGCAGGAAATCAATCGCATCAAAGTGCGCGTGACGGAAATCGAATTGAAAGTGCTGGAATTGGAAGAAGGCCTGAAGCCGAAAGAGGAAAAGAAGGTGACGCTGGCCGCCGACTTTCAGGAACGAGAGAGTGAACTGAATGCGCGGATCGAAGAGACGTCCAAAGAGGAACAGGAACTGAATCGGCAGCGGGAAGAGGTTCTGCCGTCCATTCGCAAAGACATCCTGAATAAGTACGAACGCATTCGCAAAGCGAAAGACGGACTGGCAGTGGTTCCCGTCGCCAAAGAGTCTTGCGGGGGATGCTTCAATCAGATCCCACCCCAGACGATCATCGAGTTGAAGAAGAATGACCACATACGGACCTGCGAGTATTGCGGACGGATCCTGTATTTTGATATGAAGACCAGCGCCCAAAAACCTGTGGAAGTGGGGGCGGAGTAACCGTGTTGGGGGAGAAATTTCTGCAAGACCAAGTCGTCTTGATCACGGGAGGCGGTACGGGTTTGGGCAGGGCCATGGCTGAACAATGTGTCCAGCGGGGCGCACGCGTGGTGATCGCTGGGCGCCGTGCGGATGTTTTGGAGCAAGCCGCCGGGGGAATTGGCGCGATGGGCATTCCCTGCGACGTACGCGATCCGGCGCAGGTCGAGTCGATGGTGTCGCGTGTCCTGAGCACGTACGGAAGACTGGATGCCTTGGTGAACAATGCGGCGGGAAACTTCACGTGTGCCGCCGAGAAATTGTCGGTCAATGGATGGAATGCCGTCATTAATATCGTCCTCAACGGCACGTTCTACTGCTCCCGCTCTGCGGGCGCCCACATGATCCGCGCCGGACGGGGTTCCATTGTCAATATCGTGGCGACGTATGCGTGGGCGAGCGAGCCGGGTGTCATTCACAGCGCCTCGGCGAAAGCAGGCGTCCTTGCCATGACGCGCACCCTGGCTGTGGAATGGGCACGGTACGGGATCCGCGTGAATGCCATCGCTCCCGGCGCCATCGTGACCGAAGGCACGGAGAAAAATCTGTGGGGGGACCCCCATCAGCAGGATCGCATGACCACGCGCATTCCCATGAAGCGGTTTGGCACGCCTGAGGAGATTGGCCATGCCTTGCTGTTCCTTCTGTCCGAATACTCCGCGTACATGACGGGCGAGGTGCTGACGGTGGACGGGGGCGGCTGGATTGGCAAAGGAACGTACGAAATCATGGATACCCGGGAGTTTCTCAAATGATCCGCTGGTGTCTGACCCTCATCGTCCTGATCGCAGCAACAGAATCGGAGTTGCGAGCGCAGAAGATCGTCGCGACCGTCAAGGTATTTCGTGAAAAGTTGCAAGGCCGCAATCTCGACCTGTTTGAGGGATTCGAACAAAGACTCACCCAGTACATCCATGACTACGACTGGTCCAAGACAGGCGATCCCACGCCGCTGCCGGTGGACATCCAGATAGTCATCGAGCGCGCCTCCGACGAAGGCGAGTTCCGATTTGTGACGGCCACACTGTACGTCACCAATGGCAAGGAACTTCAGTTTCTCGACGAGAACGCAAAATTTGTCTTGCGCAAAGGAGGCACGTTTTATCACGATCTCACGACGATTGACCCCTTCCTGAGTATCATCGATTTTTACATGTTCCTGATTCTCGGTGACGAGATGGACACCCTGGGACGATTTCTGGGCACGTCTTTCTTTCAATCCGCCCGAAGTCTTGCGACGCAGGCCAAGGCGGTTCATGGCAGTTGGGACGCGCGGGTTGAGTTGGCCACCGAGTTTCTGGACACCCGGTATCAGGACTATCGACTCATGAAAGATCACTTCTACGAGGGCATGAGTCTTTTCGAGGAGGGTGACGTCGCAGGGGCCAGAACCAGCGCGAAAAACGCGGTCGATCTGATGGAAAAAATGTTAACCCAGGTTCTCACCAAGAACCATACCGAGCGATTCCTCCAAGTACACCATCTGGACCTTTGCAAAGTGTTTTCCGGTGGACGAGATCTCAAAGTCTTCGATCGACTGGTACAGATGGATCCCAAAAACAAAGACACCTACCTCCGATACAAACAGAATCAGCAGTGATGGACGTTCACATCCTCGTCGTGGATGACAACGATACGATGCGGGAAGGGATCGCGGACGTGTTGATACGAGAGAAATTTCATGTCACCACTGCGCGGAGCGGTGCGCAGGCCCTGGCCTTCTACGCAAAGCAGCGATTCGATTGTGTAATCACGGACTACAAAATGAAACCGATGGACGGGTTGACGCTGCTGCAGTCCATCCGGGAGAAGAACGCAGACGTCGACGTGATCGTGATTACCGCGTATGGAACCGTGGACGTGGCCGTAGAAGTGATGAAGGCCGGGGCGAGCGATTTCGTCACGAAGCCGTTTACGCCCGACGAACTGATGGTGCGGCTTCGCAAGGTTTTGGAAGTCTCCGAACAGCGGCGAAGTCTGCAGAAGGCGTCGGAGGAGAATCTGTATCTCCGTGGAGAAATCCAGAGTTCGTACAACTACGGCGAAATCATCGGTCGTTCAGCTCAGGTGCAGGACGTCCTGTCGCTCGTCACCAAAAGCGCCGCATCGCCTTCGACGGTCCTGATCTATGGAGAGAGTGGAACCGGGAAAGAGCTGGTGGCCCGCGCGATCCATTATCAAAGCGCGCGCCGGGAACGACCGTTTGTCAAAGTCAATTGCGCCGCACTGACCGAGACGCTTTTGGAAAGCGAGTTGTTCGGTCACGAAAAGGGAGCCTTCACGGGCGCGATGAAGACACGGAAAGGACGGTTCGAGCTATCCGATACCGGAACGCTCTTTCTGGACGAGATCGGCGAAATTGCTCCGTCGGTACAGGTCAAGTTGCTCCGCGTACTTCAGGAACAGGAATTCGAGCGTGTGGGCGGGGAAAGCACGCTGAGGGTGGATACCCGCGTGATCGCCGCGACGAATCAGAATCTGCAGGAACAAATTCGGAGGGGGCAATTCCGGGAGGACCTGTACTACCGGCTTCACGTGATTCCGATCCACATGCCTGCATTGCGAGAGCGGAAAGAAGATATCCCATCGCTGGTGGACTTCTTCCTCCGTCGATTTGAGCGGGAATTGGGAAGGAAAAATCTCTCGGTCTCGCCGGAAGCGATGCGGCATTTGCACTCGTACGACTGGCCGGGCAACGTGCGCGAACTGGAAAATGTCATCGAACGGGCGGTCGTACTGGCCGGATCCTCGGACTTGTCCGTTGCGAATTTTGCGGGACTCGATTCACGAGCCGATCGACTGCCGTTGTCTTTTGAAGACGTCGAAAGCTCAGGGCTCACGGAAGCTGTGGAAAAATTCGAACTCATCATGATCCGTCAGGCGCTGGAAAGGGCGCAGGGCGTACGGAGTGATGCCGCCAAATTGCTGGGTCTCAAGACGAGCGCGTTCTATTACAAACTCGAGAAGTATGGTCTCCTGTAGCACGCTGCTCTTCCTGTTGGGCATGCACCTTCCACAGTCGGAGACGCGGTACAGACCCGATGCGCCCATGGTCACGACTCTGCGACGCGTTCTTGCGGATATTCAACGTGTCCGATTGACGAAAGACATTCTGTCGGCCGAGTACGATTCCCTTGTGGCCGAGGTGGCCACGATCAAAGTCAGTCGTGAGTTGGGTCTGTTTCGGCGCATGAAGCTCAAGCGGCTCCTGCGTCGTTCGGAAGACCTGTCTCAACAGATCGCCAAGCTGGAACGTGTGATCCACATGCATTCCGCGGCAAGCCAAAGTCGCATCAAGCCGGCCATTGTTCAGTTGGAATCTCAGATTCTTGCCGCCGTGCCGCGATCCTCGTCCGTGCTACCCGACTCGATACGGGTGCGTGTCGCGGAGTGGCTGTGGTACCGACGTTCCATGATCGACTTCGTTCTCGGGTCGGGCGGACAGCGACTGGGAATGTCCGTGAGTCGTTTGCCTGTGTCGGGTTCCGAGATGGAAAAAGCAAACCTGGCCGGGGATACCGCCGATCGGCTTCGTCGATATGAAAGCGAATTGCAGTTTGAGCTGGACCGAATCGCCTTCCTGCTGCAGTTGCGGGCTTTCTTTGACCGTATCGAACGTCAGGCATCCGATCCGTCGTGGAACCTGGTACGCTCCTGGATCGACCCGGGACCGGTGGAGGCCCGGCTGGCGTTGAGCGGGAATACGTTGCGGTGGCGTGACAATCTGAGTGTGAGATCGTATCTTCTGCAGGTGGAATTGCAGGCCGCACGTGCGGCGGTCAAGGAATGGACGTTCCGCGAAGCGTATTGGCAGGAGCAGTTTGCCAATCGTGAGCCGGACGATCGCATAGACTGAGGCGCTGGGGAAACCTCCAGCTGACAACCATCCCTGTCGGGCCAAGTTCCGGAAAGAGGTTCATCGCGTGCGGGAATTTGATTATATCATCGTCGGAAGCGGCTTTGGAGGCTCCGTGTCGGCTTATCGCCTGTCGGAGAAGGGGTATCGCGTTTTGGTTTTGGAAAAAGGCCGACGTCTGGGTCCCGGCGAATTTCCAGGGACAAACTGGAATTTGAAACGATGGATGTGGAATCCCGCGCTTGGATGGCACGGTCTGTTCCGCCTCAGTTTTTTCCGGCATGTCACCGTTTTGTCAGGCGTCGGTGTCGGCGGCGGCAGTCTGGTCTATGCCAATGCGCTGCCGATTCCGAAGGAGGCCTATTTCCGCGCACCTTCGTGGAGTGAACTGGCGGACTGGCGAGCGGAGTTGATGCCGCACTATGCCACGGCGCGCCGAATGCTCGGCGCCGCCGTTAACCCGCGTATCGAATACGGAGACGAAGTTTTGCGCACGCTGGCGCAGAGACTGGAACGCGGTGACCGCTGGCACGCAACGGATGTGGCCGTGCTGTTTGGAGAGGAGGGCAAGAAGATACCCGATCCGTTCTTCGACGGCCGGGGACCGGAACGCGCCGCCTGCCAGTTCTGCGGCGCCTGCATGATCGGCTGTCCGCATGACGCAAAGAACACGCTCGACAGGAACTATCTTTTCCTGGCGGAACGCGAAGGCGCCATTGTGAAAGCCGACTCGGAAGTGACGGACGTCGTCCCCGCGGGCAACTCCGACGGATCGGAAGGATACGTGGTGGAATGGCAATCGACCGGACGATCTGGACGCGGGGGAAGGGTTCGTGCCAAGGGAATTGTCTTCGCGGCCGGCGTGCTGGGGACGGTCGATTTACTTCTACGACTGCGCGAAACCTCGTTGCCGCGACTATCGTCGCGCGTCGGTCATGCCGTGCGGACTAATTCCGAGAGTCTTCTGGCGGTGATGTCGTTTGACCGCAACACGGATTTTTCAAAAGGCGTGGCCATCGGTTCGATTCTTCACACGAGCGACCGGAGCCATTTGGAGCCGGTGCGATATCCCAGCGGTTCCGGATTTTGGCGGATGCTGTTTGGACCGATGGTCAGTGGCGGCTCTGGCTGGGCCCGCGGCGGCAAATGGATTTGGGATCTGATCCGCCATCCGCTGGACAACCTGCGCGTCGTGACAACATGGAACTTTGCCAAGCAAACACAGATCTTGCTGTTCATGCAGACGATCGACAGTACGCTTCGATTTCGAAGAGGCGCGTTTGGTATGCGGACGGTTCTGGAGAGCGGACCTGCGCCCACCGCGTTCATTCCGGAAGCGCTGGAATTGGCACGAGAATATGCGAAGATTACCGGCGGCAAGCCCCTCGCGTCGATCACCGAGACGATCGCGGGCATCCCGAGTACGGCGCACATCCTCGGGGGCGCCGTGATGGGAGTATCGTCTGAGGAGGGCGTGATCGACCGGGACCACCGGGTGTTTGGCTATCACAACATGTATGTGTGTGATGGCTCCGCGATCTCAGCCAATCCAGGGGTCAACCCGTCTCTGAGTATCACCGCTCTGACCGAACGAGCGATGAGCAAGATTCCACGAAAAGCGTGAGTTGGTCTGATTGGGCCGCTGGAAACGTCACTCGTCGTGTGGCAAAGCCATGGATGATCTCCGGTGACCCACAGTGGTGAGCTTCGATGGACGTCCTTGGAGTCGCACAGCGTTCGGCATCCGGGAAAATCCGACCGAAACGAAATGATCCCAAATCCGCCAGAAAATTCCCGGGGCCGCATTTTGTTTGCAATTGTCCTGCAAAACCCGGACAGAGGGACATGATCGCAGAACCCATGACCATGGCGACCGACTATCTCCTGGCGGCGCTGTCGTTTTATTTCGCATATCGACTATTCCGTCCCAGTGCCGCGCCCGCGGTTCGCTACTGGGCGGCTACGCTCGCGGTGATGGGACTGGGCGCATGGGTGGGGGGCACGTCGCACGGCTTTGCGCACTACCTCGGCGAGACCGCATCGGATATGGTCTGGAAGGCCACGACGTATCTCATCGGAATTAGCGTCTACCTGATGCTGGCGGGCACGTTCCACGCGTTTCTCTCACCGGCGGTTCGCAAGGCGCTCCTGATCGTGATCCTGATCCAACTGATCGCGTACCTGGCGTGGATGACGTTTCATGACGAATTCAAATACGTGATCTACGATTACGTGCCGGCGATGATTGTCGTGCTGGCGCTGTCGTTGCAGGCATGGCTTCGGCGAAACCATCCGGGCGGTCGATGGCTGGCGTGGGGAATCGCGGTGTCGTTCGTCGCCGCGGCGGTGCAGATGTCAGGGTTCGCGTTGCACGAACACTTCAATCACAACGATCTCTTTCATGTGATCCAGATGGTCGCGACGTGGATGTTCTATCGCGGCGCATCGCTTCTCTCGTAGTTTTCGAAATCTTTCCAGAAACCCGGATACGACTTCGTCACGCAGTCGGGATTCTCGATGGTGACGCCGGGGATTCTCACGCCCGCCATTGCAAATGCCATGGCGATGCGATGATCGTCAAACGTGCGGATGAGCGTGCCGCGATAGCGATCGCGCCCCCGAATGCGCAGTGATCCATCGCGATACTCCGCGTGCCCGCCCAAGTTCCGAATATTCACGCAGACCGACTCGATCCGGTCGCTCTCCTTGTGTCGGAGATGTTCAATATTGGAAATGACGGTTTCCCCGGGGGCAAACATCGCCAGTACGCTCAGCGTAGGAACGAGATCCGGCACGGATCGCGCGTCGATATCCAATGCTTTGTCTATGGCTCCCGCCACGGCGACTCCTTCGTCCGACGCATCCACGGTGGCGCCGCACATCGTGGCGAAGTCCAGGATGGCTTCGTCGCCCTGCAGGGTGGGTCGCCGAAGTCCGCGAAGAAGGATGCGCCTCTGTGCGAGCAGGGCGTAGAGCACCCAGTACGAGGCGGCGGACATGTCCTTTTCTACCTGCAAATCCCAGCCGCGATTGGGCGTCCGCGCTTCGACCGTGATTTCATTCTGCGTCTGTTCGACACCGATACCCAGCGATTGCATCAGGCGGGAAGTCATGTCTACATAGGCAAAGGATGGCACGACCGACGAGATACGAATGTGCAAATCTCCTTCCATCCGCAATGCGGCCATCATCAGGCCGGAAATCACCTGCGAGGAAGGCAGGATCGGCATGTCCACGATTCCGCCCCGGATGGGCCACGGCTCGACGGTGACAGGCAGCGACGTAGAGGACAGTCTGTATCCGAGCTGTTTCATCACGGAGAAGAGTTCGCCAAAGGGCCTCTCGTGGAGTCGCGGCGTGCCTTGGAATAGTACCGGTCGGTCGGCAAATGCGCCGAGCGGGATTAGGAATCGGGCAGAGGAACCGGAGTTACCGAGCTCGATCGCATGACCGTCGGACAGGCCGATGGGTTGGGAGACAAGCCAGACGCCGTCCTCGTTACGAAGCCCGGCGCCCAGACCCGTGAGTCCGTTGCGCGTGATAGCCAGATCATCGCTGTCAAGGACATGGCGCACGCGCGACGGGTGGGGATTGAGCGCGGCGAGGATGAGCGCGCGATGGGAAAGACTCTTTGACGGCGGAAGATCAATCACACGGTCGCGCGGAGAGTCATCGAGAATCCGATACATTTTCATCGGCGCAATCTATCGACTCCGGGAGCGAATCACAACCCCTCTTACGCCATTTTCATCCGACATATAAGCAGCGACTAGTGCGCGTAGAGGGACGGAGAAGGGAGCGGTTGGCGGAATTGCCCGCGCGATTGTTTTCTTGACATTTACCCCCCCGCTGTAATGTCTCCCAGCCTTAATTCGTCATCCAATTTCTCTAGCAATTTCAACCATCCATGGAGGGAACCATGCGCGCAGTGTTAATCAGGCTGTCGCTGATTGGCCTTCTCGCGGCAAATGTCGTAGGGCAGTCAGACTCACTACTCGACGTGCCTGTCAAGATCGGCAGGTTTGCGTCACCGCTTGTCGATTACGGTATCATCACGACTGGTCGGAACAGACACAACACCGACTCCCAATCCGACGCTCTGCCGTTCGGCATCCAGATGAGTTTGTGGGTTGGCGCCAGATCCGAAAACGGACAGGTCTTCGTCACGAACGGAGATGGCAGCAATTTTCGGGATAGCGTCCGGGGCAGGAATCGCTTCCGACCGGAATGGAGTCCATTGTCTGACGTCAGCGAAGAAAAAGTATCCAAACAAATGCGCGATCATGGCGCCGCGCGATTCACAAAAACGACCTTCAGTGACGAGTATGCGTTCGAAGGACATGTGCCCATGGGTTTGGCAGTTCGTTCACAATTGATTGCCGCTCCAAACGGTCGGTTTCTGATTCTACTTTACGAGATTGAAAATCGCGGAGTCGTTGGCGATTTGAGGGATGTCTACATTGGCTTGAAACTCGACGGGGATATCCCGGAACAGGTGGACGGTCACATGGATGCCGATAACGATCGCGTCGTTCTATTGGATGGCAATCGCATGCCGGCGATGGTGAATGCAAATGGGGACACCGGGACAGATGAATTGATCGGCTTGACGGTGCTGTCCGAGGAAACCTTCCATACGATCGAATGGAACCGGGCAACCGAAGCCAATCTGGATGACGAAACCCGCTATCGTTTCCTTTCCCGGGGACGAACCCACATTCCTTCGACCCGCCCCGATGATTACAGATTTCTCGTATGCACAGGTCCCTACAGGTTGGCCAGAGGAGAAAGAGTCACCCTCGTAGCGGCGCTGATTCAGGCGAAGGGAGAGAAAATGTTTGTTCGGCAGGCCGCCAAGGCGGCAAGCTACTACAGGAAGCTATTGAGTCGCGATAAACTCGGAAAGATAAGCGATGGCGGCGAACTGACTACGGCGATTCCCGATAAGTTTGCGCTGTTGCCGAATTTCCCGAACCCGTTCAATCCGACTACAGAAATTCGGTTTGACCTTGCAGAGCCTTCCGACCTGACTCTGCGGGTATACAATACACTTGGACAAGAAGTGAAGACGATCGCCGCCGGACTGTTCAACCCGGGCCGCTATAGTCTTCTGTGGGACGGGACCGATCAAAGCGGACGCATCGTCGCCAGCGGGATTTACTTTTCACGGTTACAGCTCCGCAACGGGGTCACAGCGACACGCAAAATGATGTTACTCAAGTAGGAGGGAATAGAAAAATGAGGCAGTTAAAAATGAAAATCTGTAGCTTCCTGTCATGGATCTTACTGGCGGGGATCGTTTGTGTTGGAAATGCGAATGCCTTATTGCCCGGAGACGATGGTGACCCAGACGGTGGTGGGAGTGGCGGCGGAAGTGGTTCCGGTTACTGGGCGAACATTAGTGTGCGTGATCAGAATAATAATCCCGTGGCGGGCGTCACCGTGCAACTCTACGTTTCGGTTTGGGTCGCTAATGAGCTGGAAGGACGCGGGGCGACCGGCGTCACGGATAGTCAGGGACGGCTGTATCTAATCGTGTTCGTGCAAGGAAGCAATCAAGTGCTCAGCACCATCAGGACGACGGCGTCGAAGTCGGGATGGACCATTCTGTCGGAAAGCGGCACCTCAAGTTCGACACGCGAATACATAACGCCCTCATATGTGATGATCGTCGATACGGATGGCAATGGAATCGCCGATCAAAACGAGTATGCGTTGGCGGCGAAGTTCGCACCCACACTCTATCTTAGCCACCCAACGAAATGGCTGGCTCCGGAGCCGGTGGATATAACCGCGTCGATCGACAATTTGTTCTGTGTCATGTGGTACATCACTGGACAAATTTATGCTGAACCCTTGGCCAAGCTTGTGGCGCATTCGAACCTCCACAAGCTTGTGTACTCAAATGGCAACTATTCACACAACACCAAGGAACTCGAAAAAGATCTTTATTGCATTGCAGACAACTCGACAGATGTATCATGTGACCTGACTCCAGGCGTAATGAGCCGCGTTCTCTTTTTTGATTGGCCTGGAAATGTGCCATCAGAATGGAATAGCGCATATTCTATTGAACGCCTTAGCAACCAGTTCGCACACACGACATATGCACATCTGTTTAAGTCGGAAGGTAATTACGTAATTCAATACTGGTTTTACTATCCTTATAATGACTTTGTGAACAATCATGAGGGAGACTGGGAGCATATCAATGTCAATATTTCATCTCAGAATCCTTCTGTAAGCAACATAGTCTCTGTTGATTACTACTTTCACCATAGGGTCCAGAGACGAGTACGAGGCTTTGATCTTGACTACGAGGACTCAAGTCATCCTCGCGTGTACGTCGGTGGAAAGAATCCCTCCTATTCGGGTACAAACAGTGGGGGATCCTATCCAGAACGCGGTTATTGGCCTGATGTGGTTCAAGTGGTGGGATCAACAACAAGCCCCGACGAGCGAGTAGACGCAGACGGGCCAGTTTTGAAGTGGTCATCTTTTGCAGACGGTAATCCGAATGACCGAAGAGGGCTAGTCGTTCTGAAGAACCCGGATAAATACGACTACAATTCTGATCCTTCAATGAGTTGGCTAAAAGCAAATGTGCACTGGGGGGCGTCAGGTAGCGCCAGCCCTTGGGACTGGGTTCCGTACGTGGTTCCGGTAGTGAGTGATATTGGAAACAACTCTCCTGTCGGGCCTTACTATAACAACGGCTGGGAAAAGAGTGGCGTTGTGCCGGGCAAATATGATAGCTACACAATAAGACCCCACTGACGCATGATGGCCATCCGAGTACTCTTCATGACCTTCATAGTTGTCTCCGTCGGGTGCAGTGATAGCCGACTTTTTGTCGCACGTGAGCTCTCAGGAAATTCGTTGACGCCCGGCTATTTCATTCGGGCAAATGACTCATGTTTTCAGTATGTAGATTCGATCGCATTCAATGCCCGTGGCAATACCGTAATCGTCTATCACGGTGAGGATCAAACTGATTTACTCTCCCGAGACAGTATTCGGACAATTCTGCGTGTAGAGCACGATCTTCGGTCCCAGCGTGGTGCCGTGCTCCGATTCATCCTATTTTATGGAGCATTTGTGTTGTTCATCGCGGGACTGGCGGAACAATAAAAGGAAGTCATGATTGTCTTGCGGATAGCTCTTGTCCTGATTTTTGTCGGATGTCGGTCTGTTACCGGTCAGTCGCTTGTGGCTGGCGTGCGCGTCGGTTACACTTGGTGTAATCAAAAATGGACGGGGTATTTCGTTGACGGCACTGCGTACAAAGGGCTCACAGGGTCTATCGTATTTGAACGTAGTGCCGGGCACGTTGTGATCCGAGCGGAATCAGGAGTATCCAGACGTGGGTTCGACTTGTGGGTCGCAACCGACGCTACGACAAACAGGAATTTTGGAAACCACTTTATGTACTTTACCAACATGATTGGTTCCGGTCCTATGCTACAGTTTGAGCGCTTTCGATTGTTTTTGTTCGCTTCGCCTAGAGTCGACTTAGAAATACGGCGAAGAATTGTCTTTGAGGCCTCTGGCTTTGAGTCTCCGCGCAAAGTGATCCTTGGATACGTGATCGGCGCCGGTGTGCAAGTAGATAATGTCCTGACTCGGTCCATCACCATCGAAGCGCGTTATGCGGCGGACATTACCCGTCAGTATCGCAAGGCCGATATATCCAATCGTGTCATTGAAGTTTCACTGGGCACAAGTTTGTGGGAACGCAAATGAGGAATATTTTCACGACATTGATGGTTGTCGCCATTGGGTGCAGTGATAGCCGGCTTTTTGTCGTACGTGAACTCTCAGGAAATTCGTTGACGCCCGGCTATTTCATTCGGGCAAATGACTCATGTTTTCAGTATGTAGATTCGATCGCATTCAATGCCCGGGGCAATACCGCAATCGTCTATCACGGTGAGGATCAAACTAATTTACTCTCCCGAGACAGTATTCGGACAATTCTGCGTGTAGAGTACGATCTTCGGTCCCAGCGTGGTACTGCACTCCGATTCATCTTGTTTGTCGGCGCATTGTTGTGGTTCATCTCATCTGGACTCGCAGGACTGTCCGACCTCAATTGAAGTCATGAATGACTTGCGGTTAGCTCGTGTGCTGGGTATTGTCGGATGTCGGTCTGCATGCCGGGGACATTACCCGAAGCCTGCAATCCAATCATGGAAATGTCCACGATGATCGCCAAACAACAAAAGAGTTACCTGGTACCGGTCTCGCACATTGTATTGGTTGGCGGTGTTCCCGGCGCACTCGTGGGCGGATGGATTGGCTATGCGGCAAGCGATGATGAGTGAACGGATACTTCCGCGGAAACTAATCGGGGAATGATCATCGGTGGAGCCGTCGGTTATGCGATTACTGATGACAGGTAAGTCTTCCCGCAGGGTATGTGGCTACGTCATTCTGATGTCTCATCTTCTCTTGGGATGTGCCGCAGGTAATTCTGCGCGTTCCCAATCAGGAGCTTCACAGGATTTGACGAAGAAGAAGTACTTCATTCCGGGGCTAGTGCTCGGCGGTTTGACAGGTCTTGGGATCGTAGCGCTCATTGCAAAACAGGAAAAGTGGATTACGGTGGACCTTTCCACGATCGCAGCCGGTGTATTGCCAGGAATGGTCGTTGGCGGCGCCATTGGAATTGCGCTCAGTGACGATGATGACGAATAAGCTGGTCGGATTGTTCTGGTGCGACTCGCCCACAAAGTTCAGATGGTCCATGCCCTCGTCGCTTGTCAGATTCCGCAGTGTGGTGATCCACTGATGACACTATTCCTTTTGTTGGTCATTTCGTTTCCAAACCTGTGCGCCAGAGCGCAAGACACACAAAGCGCGTTGATCGAGCCGAGACTCCCTTGATTCGGAGATGCGATCCTCCTACGTTGTGCCGATGACATTTCCGTGGGACATCTTCGCGTGGTCGGATCGCAGGATCGTTTGGACCGCCTTTGCGCTTTCGGCCGCTTTGTCGGTCGTGTTGATCCTGACCGTCGGGTGGGATCGCGGGATCGGGACAGATGGGGCTTTTTATGCGCTCAGCGGCTATCACTTTTTCCACGGTCACGGCTTCACGTACAGCGACGTACCAAACACGTTTACTTGGCCGATGTTATCGCTGTTTGTGGGAGTTCTGAGTCTGGTAATCGACGATCTGCATTTGTGTATGCATGTGGCATTGACCGGCGCGTTTGCTCTGTCGGTCTTCCCTGTGTTCGGTCTGATGCGGAACTTCTTCGGACGCCGTGCCGCGGTGGCGGGCGTCTTCATGTTCGCGCTCAACGGTTTTCTGATTCGACTGTCGGTGCGCATGCTCCCGGAAATACTGGCCGTCAGTTTTCTGGTGACGGCACTTTTCTTTGTGTCGCGCTTGTACCGAGACTCACGCGACGGTAGGACGCGTGTCCTGGATGCCATCGCCACGGGCGTTGCGATTGGGCTGGCCTATCTGACAAAACCCGAGGCGGGATTGTACATCCTTCCGTCTGTGGCGGCGGTCATTTGGTTTGGTCGAAAGAAGTTGCTCGCCGTCTGGATGCTCTTGGCATTTTTTGTGACCATCGCCCCGCAAGTGTGGTTCATCCACGAAACAACGGGAAAGTGGCAGTTCACGACGTACAACCGATTCGTGTTTCGCGGCGCCATTGAGCCACTGGTATCGGCTTCTCCGGGACAAGCCGCGACCGATCCATCTGTCGAGCGCAATTACAACGCGTATGTCGTCCGAGGACCCTATACCGATGAGCAGTGGGACCGTGACATCCAACGATTTCCACAGCAGTTGCAGGAGTATATTCGATCGCTGCTCACAATAAGCGTGGCGCCTCTGTTGGTTACGATCGGACTGCTGGTTGCGGGGCAAGGACGTCCGCGATGGCTCTTGCTGTTCTTCCTGCCCGCCGTGAGTGTGCTCTTCTGGTATGCCATCAGAGATAGGCTGTTCTTGCTCCATTATTCGATCCTGCTGTTGATTGCTGTGGGGTGGCTGTTCTCCTGGGAGTCGGTGTCGAATCGGAGCGCATGGATTCGCCGGCTGAGTCTCGTTGGGGTGCTTGTTCTATCGTATGTGCCGATTGCGAATCATGCTCCGACCAATGCGGTGATTGGCAATCACGAAAAGCTGGCCGTGTGGATGGCAGAATCGCTTCCCGGACTTGAGGGGAAATTGATTGCCGATCGCAAACCGTATGTTACGTTTGCTGTGAAGGGACGGTATTTCCGCTACAACAATCCCCCGGGCACGGACAGTCTTGTCGCAACGCTCCAGCGACGGGGTGTTTCCTACCTTGTCGTTGACGATTTTTACACTCGAACGAAAAATCCAGCCGTCGTGGAACTCCTCGATGCGCGGGACCGCCCGGGTCTTCGGGTTGTTCACGAAGAAATAGATCCACAATGGGGACGCGCGATCCTCTACCAGGTAACTGCCCCTTAGGTGGCATTGAATGTAAGACGCAAATCCAGTAGTATGGTGTCGTGAAGCCCATCCTGTTTCTATGCATCGCGCTCATGTCCTGCGGTACATCCGGCGGGATCCAAATCTCCACAAAACGAACTTCCACCGAGACAGAGGGATGGAACGCCATCGGAGGTGGGTGGGATCGCGCGAGCAACCGGGCAGTCTCACTGACATTTCCGCTGAAGCTGGCGTGGACGTACTCCGCCACATCGGCCGTGGCGTCGTCGATCGTGGTTCAGGATGGCCTCGTCTATTTCTCGACGAAGGACGGACGGGTTTGCTCCCTGACGGCGAGCGATGGTAAATTGGTCGGTCGCATTCGATACGTGCATGCCGCGCTGGGCGGGCCTACCGTGCACGGGACGTCGGCTTTTTACGGATTTGCCGCCGGCAAGCGAACCTACGTGCAATACGATCTGCTTAGCGGAACGCACAAACACGCCAGTGAATTGGGCATGATCGAAACCAATCCGGTGGTTCTCGACGACCTGGTATATGTAGGCGGATTGGACGGGACGTTTTATTGCATGAATGCCGGAGATGGGACGGTGACGTGGAAATATCGTGCGGCCAAACCGATTCGTGCCTCCGCAGGGATCATGGTCAATGACGTGTATTTTGCCTGCGATTCCGGCAAGGTCTACTGTCTGAACCGGTTCAACGGCAAGGTCAGTTGGATTGCGGAAACCGGAGCCGCCATCGTATCCACGCCGGTCAGCGACGGGAAGTACGTCTTTGCCGGTAACACAAAAGGTGATCTGATGGCCTTCGCCCGCGAGACAGGAAAAATCATCTGGCAGGCGAAAATTGAAAATCCGGCCGGCAACCTGTTCGGGGGAATTGCGCTTGGCACCGGTCTGATCTACGTCGGTTCCACGAATGGAGTCTTGTACGCGATTGAAAAGGAAACCGGAAGAACCCGGTGGAGATACCGTACGGCAGGAGCCATCAGCACGACACCGATTGTCACACGCGAACATGTCCTGGTGGGATCTCAGGACTCTTATTTCTACGCGTTCGATGCCAGAACCGGCGAGTCGGTGTGGAAGTACAAGACCGAAGGACGGATCCGGACAAATCCGGCCTTGTATGGCACAACGCTGATCATAGCGTCGGAAAATAATGAGGTATATGCGTTTCATCCGTAACTCATTAATCGTCCCATGATACTCCCATCGCTATTTATTGAACATATGCGTCGCTCAAGCTTTGCTTCATGCGTGGTGAATTATAAATCTCTCACGTATTCCGCGGCGCGTAATGTTTTTTGGGGCACGAATAGGGGCGTCAAAGAACACAGTGGAAATGTGAATCCTTCTATGAGATCGTTTATAATTCTCCTATGCGTCGGGACTGCGGCTGCGCGGGCTCAGGATCTTCCCGGCAGGATCGTCATACGGTCGGCACACCTGGTGCACTCGATCCGCGTGGATGATTCCCTGCATCAGGATGTGCAACTTCCGATGAGCGTGGTCGTTCGACCCGGGAAGCATCGCGTGAGTGCGTACCGACCTGAGCGCATTCGCGTAGGCGAGATGGATTTTCAGGTCGACGTGGTAGTGGGCTCGGAGGAAGAAAAGGTGGTCGAGATTCAGTTTCGCACCCTGGGTCGGATCCATTCTTATCCGCACGGAGCATCTGTTTCCGTTGGCGGCCTCCCCCTCGGTGACACGCCCACGTGGGTATCCTGGGACGACTATCGCGGGGCGGAATTGCTCATCCGGAAAGCCGGATTTCAGGAGTCTCGCGTAACAGTGGGGGACACCCTGGCCGGAGATCGCAGTCTGTGGGTGACGTTGCGTCCGTCGGGCACAGCAAATCCGGACAACGAACTTCTCTCCGCAGGTTGGCGTGAGAAGGGCCTTGGCAAACGCAAGTGGTGGCTGATGTATGCGGCGGCCGGTGCACTCGTTTCCGGAGGGCTTGCGGCCTACGGCAAGGTCAAGGCGGACAATGCCTTTGAGAAGGCAAAACTCGCGCATCGCCGGAATGACTTTGCCGCGGAGGAGGCGTATCACGACCGAACGCGCCGGTATGATCGGATCGCGTTAGCCGGCTTCGTCGGTTTGCAGATCAGTTTTACCGGCGGGATGGTGATCCTGCTCAAAGCGAACTAACCGCCAACGGCGCGATTCACCGGATGAACCAGTGAATCAGCGCCGCCAACAGCAATGCCGTACTGACCGCAATCGTCAGCAGAAACAGCTTCTCGAAGCGCACAGCCTCAAAACCTCCGCGACAGACCGACTTGCAAATAGACCGGCAGGAGGTCTTGCTCGTTTCCACGTGCATTGACTGTTCCCAATCGCGTGTGGACCTCGTAACTCCGGCCAATCGTCTTGCTTCCTTGCAAGCCCAGAAAATAATGAACCCCATTATTCAGATACCAGCCATCGTGGATACCCGGGAAGACATCGGTCAGCGGGCGCTTGTGTCGCGCATGGGTGATCACCGCTCCATCCGCGCTCCACTCGAGAGCCGCATGAAAGGTCTGTCCGAAATAGCCGGCTGTTACGGAAAAGTCACCGCCGAAATTGATCATCCGGAGCAATGCCGTTTCATGTCGTCGAATTACTCCGAGCGCTTTGCCGGTGAGCGCAAAGCCATTTTTTTCGAGCAGGAGCACCTGCATCCCCACTCGGAGTTTCAAATCATCGGTCAGCCGATGCCCCATGGGCAGGCTGTAATCCATTTGCAGCAGCATAGGTCGAATCGTCCGGAAGACCCGGCCGTATCCGACCTGTGTCGTCACGGCAAAATCCCAGCCCATGTTGGCATACAAGAGGTTCTTCTGGTCATCCCGGATGGAGTTCCAGTTTGGATTCTGCGCCATTCCGCGCTCGGCGAGGATGCCGGCGATCAAGAGGACGATAATCTTGGTACGCATGATGATTCTCCCGATTATTTGTAGTTGTTGAGATAGCCGCGGACAACGGGGTAGAGCGTCGTCCATTTCCAATGGATCATTTCGTGTCCGGTGCCCATGATTTCATAGAGCTCCACATTGGGAAATGCCGAGGAAACGCGTTCCGCATGCTCTCGCCCGTAGGCCTGGTTTCTTTCGCTGTAAATGAATAACACCCTCGTCGTGAATTGATGGAGATGGGTGCGGAAATCGAACCCGTATTTTTCGGCGTATCGTGTGGCCGCGCTGTTACAGACGGCCCCGTTCCTCCAGTAGGGTGTCAGACCTTCCAATCCGACCTTGTTGTCTGCGTCCATTTCCCACGCGCTGCGGATGCTGGCTTTGTAATCCAGTATTTCGTGGTCGTCGCCCGTGATCAACTGGTCGAGGTAGACAAAATCATTGCTCGTTTCATCAAAAGGCTCCAGTGCAATCATTCTCTCGATGTACGCCTTTGTGTCCTTCCACGTTAATCCGCCCGGTTCCGCCAGTACGAGCGCCGTGATTCGGCCCGGATACTGATCGACGTAGGCCGTAGCCAGCATGGCGCCCCAGGAGTGGCCCAGGAGGATGACAGGCTGGTCATCAGTCACTCGATAATGACGAATCACGGCGTCGAGATCGTCTATGAAGATCTGGACTGTGTAGACGCTCGCATCATGTCTCTTCGAAAGACCGGACCCGCGTTGGTCGTAGAATACGACAAAGAATCCATCGGCGACCAGATCGGCGCAATTGAGCAAGCCGCGGTAATCCCCGCCGGGTCCGCCATGAATAACCACGATCATCGGGTCGCCGGGCGTCCCCATGGCTTCGGCATGCAGCTGGGTGCCGTTCACCGAGATCGACGGCAGAGAAGGGTCCTCGTCCACGGTTAGCGGCACGAGCAATCCCGGCTCACCCATTTCGTGCGTGTCACACGATGCCAGCAAGGTGACCAGGGAAATGAGGATTTGAGCGATCCTCCGCGTTCGGTTCGTTTTCATAGTCTGTCTCCTTTCATGATATTCACCTGTGTTCTGCTCAACACAGGCAATATCGGCCAAGGGCGCGCCGAGATCGCTCCAGCGTGAAGGTTGGCACGAAGGTGCATGGGCCGCCTTGCAAGCTGGCACGAACTACGGGTCTGAAGCTATTGTTTTTGCGGGGCGGAGTAGAATTGCGAGGGAGTTTGGCCGGTGGTTTTCTTGAAATAGCGATTGAAAGAAGACTTGCTGTTGAAACCGCAGTCAAAGGCCAGCGCCAGCAGGGTAAGGTGACGATTCTTGGGGTCGGAGGCAGTCCTCTTGAATTCCTCAACGCGATAGCGGTTGACGAAATCGTAGAAATTCACACCCTCCCTCGCATTGATGATTTGCGAGAGATAATTGGGGTGCACATCCAATCGATCTGCCAGATCGTTGACGGAAAGGTCGTTCTTGCGGAACAAACCCTCCTGAGTCATGAGCTGGATCAATGACTCGTAGAGTTTGTCTGCTTTCTCTTCCGTCAGACCGGACTTGGAGTATTTTTCCTTTTCGATGGGCGGGGGAGCGTGGGTTCCAAAAATGCGCACCTGCTTGATTCCAAAGAAACCGATCAGAAAGACCAAAACCACCACCGCTCCGAAGAGGACGGTATCATTGGAAACATAGATCAATATCCAGATCACGCCCATGCCCCAGATGAGAATGCGCAGCCAGAGCAAGTCGATTTTGCTCTGATAGGAAAATTCCTCCCGGATCCTGCGCGTGTGGCGTCGGAGAAGAAGGAGGGACCAGCCGATGTAGACAATGCCGGACAGCGCGGTGGCCGTGCGGATAACCAGGCTGAAACCCTCGTAACCGACGCCGTGATTCTGATAAACGTATGTTTTCTCTTCTGCGGATAACGCGAAGAAGGGGATGAGGTACAGGTAGACCAGTGAGGCCGGCAGGAAATGCAGGCCGAGGAGAATTCGTCGAGACGGCAGTTGATCGGTCAGGGACCCGACATAGAGATACAACATCACACATTGAAGAAGCGGCAGTCCGATGTCCACCCCCAGGAGAAAAGGATATTGAAACACTTCCTGCGTGAACCAGAAGTAGAAAAGAAACAGGTGCAGGCTAATCAGTGACATCCAGATAGCGAGAAAACGATCCGCCTCGGACTTGTTTTTCTTCGTGAGTAGCAACAGTTCAATGAAAACAGCAAGGCTGATGCCCGCAATGAAGATCATAGGCCGATCCAGGTGAATAGATCTGATTGTACGGGCTTAATGTATGGCAAACGAATCTTACCCGGAAGAAATTTTCTTGTGCGGAGAATGGGGACCGGGACGATGGACTCCAGCTCGGCCTTCCGTGGCTTGGCGCAAGTACTTTCCGTCAATTGCGGTTCATTGATTTTTCGAACCTGAAAGCGTATGTTAGCCCGCTCACTATGATACGCACGAAGGGACAATTTTACTGGATCGACGCGCTGTACCTGGCTCGGGGACGGGATGATCTGATCCTGAAAAATCGGGAGGGTTCCCGGGAGGTTCTTCGGTGCCGGTTTTGCGGGGCGTTCATGCTGTACGAGTCCACGCAACGGGAGGGTGGACGATGGCAGCGGTTGCGACCCTACGAGCAATACCGGCTGACGGTCACGCACGGCGACCTGGAGAAGACGCGGTTGCGGGTTGTTCAGACACAGGGTGAAAAAGAGCTGTGTCAATGTGAGGTGTGCGCGTCCCATTGGTGGAAAGACAAACAGGGATGCACGAAGGCGGATGACGGAATGATTGACCAATCGAATACGCAGAAAGGCGAACATTGAAAGATCAGACGACACGGCTGCGAACGGACCGAAATATGGATGACGTGGCGGCGGCGAAAGCCCTGACGGATTCTCGTGAGGCGCTGGAAAAAGAAATCGGCAAGGTGATTGTCGGGCAGAAACAGATTGTCGAAGAGATGCTCATCGCGCTCTTCTCGAAAGGCCATTGTCTGCTCGTCGGGATCCCCGGCCTGGCCAAGACCCTGCTGGTCAATACGATGGCCACGGTCCTGGATCTGGAATTCAAGAGGATCCAATTCACTCCGGACTTGATGCCTTCGGACATTGTCGGGACGGAAGTCATCGAGGACAATGTGACGACGGGTCAGAAGCAATTTCGCTACGTACGGGGTCCGATTTTCGCCAACATCGTCCTTGCCGATGAAATCAATCGAACTCCGCCCAAGACGCAGGCGGCGTTGCTGGAGGCGATGCAGGAGTACAAGGTCACAGCCGCAGGAACCACATACCCCTTGACGGAGCCGTTCTTCGTTTTGGCCACGCAGAATCCAATTGAACAGGAAGGCACGTACCCTCTTCCGGAAGCTCAGTTGGATCGCTTCATGTTCAATATCTGGATTGATTATCCTTCCCTGCATGAAGAGGTGCAAATCGTCAAGTCGACCACCGGTCCCACTCGGGCCGCGCTGGATGTCATTTTGACGGCGAACGATATTCTGTTCTTCCAGGAGTTGGTCCGTCGTGTCCCGGTAGCGGATAACGTCGTAGACTATGCCGTCGGACTCGTTCATCGCACTCGGCCGCGCCAAAACGGCGCGCCAGAATACGTGAATCAATGGCTCAATTGGGGCGCCGGACCGAGGGCATCACAGTACTTGATCCTGGGCGCCAAGACACGCGCCATCTTGCACGGTCGGTACACTCCGGACATCGATGATGTGCGGGCCGTTGCCAAGCCGGTGCTGCGGCATCGACTGATCACGAATTTTACTGCGGAGGCGGAAGGTATCGCCACGCTTCACGTGATCGAAAAACTGCTTGCGTCGTGACGTCGTTGCCGAAATATTTTTCAGATTTCTTACAGACGGAGTTGCACATGGAATCGGAACGATCCCAAATCCTCGCATCGAAAATGACCGAGACGGTGGAACGCCTGGCCCGTGGTGATTCCATCGAAACGATCGTCGATGGGGTGGAAAATTTCATAGGAGACTTTCACTCTGATTTTGCGAAACTCGCCGCCCGACAGAAGAAGAAACAAACGAAATCCCGTCGACGGCAACGGAAGAAATCCCAGATGGACATGTTTAAGCCCAAACCACGTTCCTGAACGGAATGGCGACCGTCGAACTTCGTGAGATCAGCAAAACGTATGCTACCTCCCGCGACAGGACGACCGCTCTGCACTCTGTCTCGCTGAAGGCTGCGGACGGACGAATCACCGCCCTCGTCGGACCTTCCGGCTGTGGCAAGACCACCCTTCTACGGATGATCGCGGGATTGGATTCTCCGGATCGAGGCGACATCCTGATCGATGGAGTGCTCATGAATGGACGTGCCCCGCGAGATCGGGACATTGCGATGGTGTTTCAGAATTATGCCCTGTACCCGCACATGACCGTGTTTGAGAACATGGCTTTTGGTCTTCACGTTCGGAAATACCCGACGGATGAAATTCATCGCCGCGTGGGGGAGACGGCGGAGTTGTTGCGGATGCAGGACTTATTGAAGCGCAAGCCGCGAGAACTGAGCGGCGGACAACGGCAGCGTGTGGCCATCGGTCGGGCGCTCGTACGAAGACCAAAGGTCTTCTTGATGGATGAACCGCTCAGCAATCTGGACGCTCAACTGCGGAACGAAATGCGTATCGAACTGTATCGACTGGCCCGCGATCTGAAATGGACCATGATCTATGTGACCCACGACCAACTCGAAGCGATGACGCTGGCCGACCATATGGTTGTGCTCGATCGCGGTTGCGTCATGCAGGCCGGCCAGCCGGACGATCTCTTCCAGAGGCCAGCCAATACGTTTGTGGCCTCCTTCATCGGAGTGCCTCCCATGAATCTCCTGTCCGGACGCGGGGACGGATCGATTTGGGTGACCGGGGCGGAACTGCAAATTCCGCTTGCCGTGACCATTCCGAAAAGCGCGCGCACCATCGGGTTTCGACCGGAACACTGTCGTCTGCAGAGCGTGCCGACGGAGCGGACGTTTTCTGCTCCCGTTGGTCTGGTTGAAAAGACCGGTGTGGACGAGTGGGTGTATTTGAGCTACGCGGTGCAGACGATCGTCGTTCGCCAGCCTTCGGGATCGATTCACACTGGACAGACCTGCCATGTGGAACTGCAGTCGGAGAGGGTGCTGTTCTTTGACGAACAAGGAAGCCGAATATGACCGCCGAGATACTGGAGGAACTCATTCGACGGATCGGGTCCCTGGCGGATCGACACCGCGTCGAGGCCTATGTCGTCGGCGGATACGTGCGCGACAGCCTCCTACGGCGGCCCTTGTCGGATTTTGATGTGATGGTGATTGGCGACGCGGCCGCGTTTGCACAGATGGTGAGTGATGAGTTGAAGGGAGAAGCCGTCGTTGTGTACAGGAACTTTGGAACGGCGATGGTTCCGTTGGGGGCGTCGTACGAGAATTTGAAAATCGAATTTGCCAGCGCCCGTCGGGAAAGCTACGATCACGATTCCCGTAAACCGCACGTCGAACCGGCAGACCTGCAGACCGATCTGGCGAGGCGCGATTTCACCGTGAATTGTCTTGCGATGCGCATGGGAGCGCAGGCAGGCGAACTCATCGACCTGTTCGGAGGACGCGCCGATTTGGACGCGGGAATTCTGCGGACCCCTCTCAACCCGGATCGCACCTTCAGCGATGATCCGTTGCGAATGATGCGGGCCGTTCGATTTGCGTCGCAGCTGCAGTTCACCATCGCACCGGAAACACTGGCGGGGATTGTGCGGAACGTCGAGCGAATCGGCATTGTTTCGCAGGAGCGGATCACAGAGGAATTTCTCAAAGTCATGAACAGCCAGACTCCATCCATGGGGATCGGTCTGATGTTTGAAACGGGCTTGTTGAAGGTCATCCTGCCGGAACTGGCTCTTCTGGCGGGGGTCGAACAGCAGAAGGGCTTTCTTCACAAGGACGTGTTCAAACACACGATGAAAGTGCTCGATAATCTCTGTGAAATGACCACGGATCCGCGATTGCGATTCGCGGCGCTGATGCATGACATTGGCAAGCCTCGCACCAAACGATTTGTCGAAGGAACCGGGTGGACGTTTCACGGTCATGAGGATGTGGGCCATCGGATGGTCAAAGGAGTTGGAAAGAAAATGAAATTGCCGGGTGATTTCATCGAATACGCCGCCAAGATGGTCCGGCTCCACATGCGCCCGATTCAACTCGTGGACGAGGAGGTTACCGACAGCGCCATTCGACGGCTGATATTTGACAGCGGCAACGACGTGGACGATTTGCTGACACTCTGCCGGGCTGACATCACCTCCGGCAACAAGGAGCGGGCGCGCCGGCATCTGCGCAATTTCGAACATGTACTCCGTCGCGTGCGAGAGGTGGAGGAAAAAGATCGACTTCGCGCTTTCCAGCCGCCGATCCGAGGCGAGGAGATCATGCAGCTGTTTGGAATCCCTCCCGGTCGGAAGGTCGGGCAATTGAAGAAGCTGATCGAGGAGGCAATCCTGGATGGTCTGATCCCGAATGAGTATCAGGCGGCCTACGAGTACTTGATGAAGCACAAGGACGAGATCCTTGCGTCGGATGACGCAGGCTTGTAAATCCCCATGACTCTTGCTACCTTCGTCAGGCTCACGATCGGTATCGGTATGTGGGTCGGCTGTGCGCAGCCGCCATCGCAGGCTCCGTCGTTTGAGTTCCACCTCGGGTTTCACGGGATGCCGTGGGGCGCACAGCGGTTGCAGCTGGACAGCCTGATTCGGCAGGACAGCGGACTGACCCTGCAGAGTGATCTTGCCTCGGAAACTCATGGGTCCGTCACGGCAGTTCGCGACAGTTCGGGTTCCTACTATCTGGAGTGGTCCCCGGCCGGGCGTTTGATTGGGCTCAGCACGATCCGGGAGGATTCACCGGACTCTCTGATTGCGAGGCTCTCTCGCACATACGGCACGCCGCGAAGGAGCTTGCAAAGTCGCTGGGATCGAAGAAGTTGGGATATCCATGGGCGGCACATCGATTTGCTGATCACACAGCGGTACTATTCACTCAAGATTCAGGTGGAAGAATGACTACCTTACCTGACCACGCTCGCTGGCAAAAGAACGAAGTCACGGTCAACGTCGACGAGGAAACCCGGCAACTGCTGATCCTGGAGTTGCAGGGGAATCCGTATGCGGCGGACGGCCAATGGGTGAAAGAAATAGTGGCGGAAACGCGCATCACCTTCGTTCCCGGTCTTCCTCCGCATTTCCTCGGCATCACCAATGTTCGTGGCGATCTGGAGAGCGTGGTGGACGTGGGTCAGTTTCTTGGGATCGGGGAGGTCAAGCGAAGCCCGGTCAACCGCACCTTGCTGGTGCGTCGAGGCCGCTATTCGGTTGGATTGCTGGTTGACTACGTGACCGACATGGTAGATGTTCCGATGTCCCACATTCAAAAGGAAGTGCGTCTGACAGGAGGTGTTCCGCGTGAATACGTCCTGGGGGAGTTGACGTACCACGATCGAGCAATCATGATGCTTGACCTGGGCAGAGTCATCGACGCGATCATCGGGCCGGAGGAGTCGTAGTGGAGTTGCTGATTTTCCGGGTGGGCAAAGTGTGGTTTGGAGTTCCGACCAGTCAGGTGGAGCGGATGGAACGCGTTCCGGCGTCCCGCGGTGAGTCCATCGCGACCTACGTCGGATCCTTGGAAACCGGAGACATCCTTTCGGATCGGTGCATTCGGCTGAAGTCGGACCGGCTCATACAGGTCAGCGAAGTGATTGGCATTCGGGATATTCCCGACAAGGGACTGTTGCCGCTTCCATCGCTGATCCGATCAAAACTGCCGCATTCCAGGATCGCAAACATCGCCTGGGCGGAGGAACGGGGCATCATGGTATTGGACGTTTCCGCATGAAGGAGTTGGGTGCATGGCAGAGGGTGGGTTTGTTGCCTCGTGTGTGGCTCGGTGTCTTCCTGTACGGACTCACACTGGCCGCCTTGGTTTGGCTGGTGTTGAGTATGGTGGAAGGTGGACTGGAGCAATCGTTGCTGATCGGTTTGTTTACGGTTTTGTGCAGCGGCGGCATTGGTCTGTGGTTGTTTCGGTTCTTCCTGCCGTTGGATGATTTGCTGGCCCAGCTGAGTCATGAGCAACTGCCTCACAAGATTTCGGAATCCCGGATGCGGGGGATTCCTGAATTGCATCGACTGGCCGTTTATCTCAATCATCATCTGGGGTTGATTCACAGGGCACGGACGACGATTGAGGATGAGTTGCAGCGACTGAAGCAAGCGACCATCCAGGTGCGTGCGACTTTCCGGAAACAACTGACCACACTGCCTCGCCAGGCATCCTCCGTCCACGAAACGGTGGTTACCATTGAAGAACTGACACAGTCTGCGGCGTCGATTGCCGAGAGCACGCAGCGTGTCAGCGATACCGCTCAGCGTGCCCAGGATGAGCATGTGCGTGGCATTCGTGAAACGCGGGAGATGGTGCGCTTGCTCCACAGCGTCCGGGACGGATACGATGCACGCTGGACTGCCATCCAGGCCCTCCTGCGAAAATTTGAAGACATTCGGGATATTATTCGCTACGTGCACGGTATGAACGACCAAACCCGTCTGGTTGCTTTTAATGCGGCGATTGAAGCGGCCTCAGCCGGCGAACTCAGCAAGCGTTTCAATATCGTGGCGACAGACATTCGGCGTCTGGCCACGGACATCGATCGATCGGGCGACGCGATCTTTGCCACACTCGACGAGATGGATCAGTCGCTCCAGTCCCTGTCCGAAGCCGCAGAGGTCGAAAAGGGCTACCTCGACAAGTCCGCCCGTCAGATGGATCAGATTTTGTCTTTGCTGGAGAAGAGTACGGACGATAGCGCGGCCACGACGGAATCCGCGCGGCAAATCGCGTTGACGACGCAACAGCAGCAGTCCGCGACGCGCCAGGTGTCGCAGGCGGCGCGAAATATTTCCCTGTCCATCGATGAATTTTTTGCGTCGGCGCAATCCACCGCCAAAGTAATTGACGAAGTCGAACAACTCCTGGAAAAAATGAAGAAGAAACTCATATAGTTTAACCGAGCGAGTGCGTTATGCGATTCGGATTCAAGATGTTTTTGATCTTTATGATCTTCTCGCTGGTAATCAGCGGACTCATGGTGGCGTCGTTTTACGTGTTTGTCTTTCAACGGGCCGAATCCGAGCTGATGAGCCAGATGAAGAATACGGCCGCGGGCATTTCGAAAAGCCTGGCCGCATTCGTGGACGGCGATCTGCACGAGACCATCCAAACGCGTGAAGACGAAAAAGGCGAGGCGTACAAGACCATCCAATCGGTCCTGCGTAAATTTCGCGATACCAACCGATCGCAGGAACTGGTCTACGCGCGATACGCATACACGAAGATCCGAACGAATCATCCGGATACGCTGGCCTATGTCGTGGATGCAGAGGAGGACGACGACGCGATCGTGGCGATCGATTCCGTGACGGGAGATACGACGTGGAATTTTCTGCACGTGGGCCAACGTACGGTGGCCATGTGGCAAAAGGAATTCCAGAATCCGACGGTCAGTGACCCGTACACCGATTCGTGGGGTACATGGATCACCGGGGCCAGTCCGATCCTGAATTCGAAGGGCACGGTCGTGGCGTATGCGTACATCGACCTGGATGCCAAACCGATCGTCGAGAAGCTCGATGCGCTCAAGCGCCGACTGACCATTGTGAGCGTGTTTACGATTATTGTGCTGGTCGTGGTGTCGCTCATCCTGGCCTTCCTGCTGTCGGGATACATCCACCGCCCCATCACCGTGCTTCACGAAGGCATTCGGCGAGTGAAGGCGGGGCATTTTGAAGAAATCGACATCCCGACGCATGACGAATTCCAGGACCTGGGCGAGGCCTTCAACTCCATGACGGAGCGGATGCGGTCGATGGCGCGGACTCTGTCGGAGAGTTCGAGGAAGATCGGCGAAAGCAGTTCGATCGTGTTGTCGATCTCGAAAGAACAGGCGGCAACCTCGAGTCAGCAGTCTGTATCGGTCACAGAAACCACTGCGACGATGGAGGAGTTGACATCCACGTCGCGATACATTGCCGATAACTCGGAGTCGGTTGTGGGGATTGCGAACGAGACGCATGACATCTCCAAGCAGGCATCCGAGATGTCGAAAGCCGCCCTTTCCAAAATGGACGATATTCGACGAAAATCGGATGACGATATCTCCGAGATCGGAGAGCTCAACAAGAAAATGCAAAAGATCAACGAAGTGATGGGGATCATCAACAACATCACGGAGCAGACAAAGCTCATTTCATTCAACGCGGCCCTGGAAGCATCCAGCGCGGGAGAAGCGGGCAGGCGGTTTGCGATCGTCGCCGCCGAGATTCGACGACTCGCCGAGACGGTTGCCGAATCGACAGAGGAGATCAAGGGGACCGTATCGGAGGTCCGCTCCGCCATGGACAACATCGTCCGGAACGCAAAGGAAAGCGGCGTCCTCATCCGGGAGGGGGTCGAGCAGGTCGAGAAGATCAACGACGTGCTGGACAGCATTCTCCTGGCCTCGCAGAAGACGGCCGAATCCGCCAAACAGATTTCCCTTTCCACGCAGCAGCAACTCACCGCCAGCGAGCAGGTGGTGGCTACGCTCCGCGAAATTTCCGAAGGCGCCAAGGACATGGTGAAATCCGGGACGCAGGCGTCTTCGTTATCGGGCGATTTAAATGTGCTCTCAGAAGATCTACGGAAGAGTATTTCGCAGTTTAATTTGGACACGTTCATACGATCGGAAGATGAAAAAACTGGTACTGTTTGACATTGATGGCACCTTGATTCGCTCCGGCAAGACGCCGAGAGAGTCGATTACCGAAGCGATCGAGGAGACCTTCGGCACAAAGTGCAAACTGGGCGAATTGCCATTCTCCGGCAAAACCGATCCCCAGATTGTCTGGGAGTCGCTGGAATCCTGTGTCCCGGAAGCCGACCTGCGCGCGGGCCTGGATAGCGCCCTCGCTCGCTATCTCGAACGGCTGGATGCACGGTTGCGACCAGAGGATATGATCATCCTGCCGGGAGTCGAGGACGTTCTGTCAGAGCTGTGTGCGAGGCGGGACGAATTCTGCGTGGGCCTCCTGACGGGCAACGTGGCCCGAGGGGCGAGAATCAAAATGGATCGGTCCGGATTGCTGCGGTTCTTTGATCCGCCGTGGCTGGGGGCGTTCGGCAGCGACTCCATGAACCGCCATGATCTGCCGGCCGTGGCCGTGCGTCGAGCCGAAGAAGAGATCGGTCGGATCTTTGAAGCAAAAGACATTGTGATCATCGGCGACAGTCCGTACGACATGACCTGCGGAAGCAGTCTGAATGTGAAGACAATCGGAGTCGCCACAGGCTGGCACTCGCGAGACGAACTGGAGTCCTACTCGCCGGATCATTGTTTTATGAGTCTTGCGGACCTCCAGACAGTGGTGGAGGCTATCGCCGCATGATCCATCGCGATTGGCTCATGATCCAGTTGGAGGAATTCGCGCGGGTTCTGGCGCGTGTGAGCGGACTCAAGGCGGAGATGCGATTCGACGAGGCCTCTCGACTCTTGCGCCAGCATGGCAGGGCGATTCTTGGTGCGGATTGGGAATTGATCGAATTGCTGACGACCGACCAGATGGCAGAGCGCATCACACGCGGGGAGGATTCAGACCGGATGTTGCTCACGATGGAGGTGCTTCGCGCGATCGGGCTGTTGCAGTACGACGCCGGGGAAGAGGGAAGAAACGTTCTCGAACGGGCAGCGGCGATCGGACACAGTCTGGACGGGCGTCCCGGCGTCAATCACGAGAGACTTCATGAATTGCTGATGGAGATTGAACAGACCCTGGAGACCCATGCTCAAAAATAAATCCGCTCGAGATTTTGCAAAGAAACCAGATGTGCAGTTTCTGTTCGATGGATACGAGGCCATACAGCCAGATCGTCTCGAAACGTTTGCATACGAATTCCCCGGCAAACGGACGGAGATTGTCATCGAGACGGATGAATTTACCGCCGTCTGTCCGTGGTCCGGGTTGCCTGATTTTGCGAAGATCACGATCACATACGTCCCGCGGCGCGCGATTCTCGAATTGCGGTCGTTCAAATACTATTTGTATAGCTATCGAAATGTAGGTATTTTCCAAGAACACGCGACGCAACGAATCCTTGCCGACCTCGCAAGATCAGTTCGGCCCATAGAGATGCGTGTTCGAACCGACTATAATATCCGGGGCGGAATTCACACCGTCGCAGAAGCGTCGTACAAAGCGAAGTAATCATGGCTCTCACAGCGGAAGACTCGGTATCCCTAAAAGGAATGTCTGCGCGCGTCCTCGTCGTGGATGACAGTGAGGACATGGTGATGCTTCTGACGGAGTTCCTGGAGGATGCGGGATATCGGGTGACGACCGCCGAGGACGGCAATCAGGCCATGGAAAGAATCCAGCGTGAATTGCCGGATTTGATTATTCTGGACGCGCTGATGCCCAAGATGAGCGGATTTGAAGTGGTCGGAAAAATCAAGTCGGAGTCCGCAACGCGCCTGATCCCCGTCATCATGCTCACCGGTCTGTCGGACATCAACGATAAAATCCGGGGAATTGAACTGGGTGTGGATGATTTCATTACGAAGCCCTTCAATCGTCTGGAACTCCTTACGCGGGTGAAGTCGCTGGTCCGGGTGAAAATGTTTACAGACGAGCTGGAAAATGCGGAGACGGTGATCTTCAGTTTGGCGTTGGCCGTTGAAGCCAAGGACGCGTATACCGAAGGACATTGCCTGCGACTGTCCTACTACGGTGAACGGCTGGCCCGAAAGGTTGGGTTGGGGGAGGAATTGTGTACCGCCGTCCGGCGCGGCGGAATTCTCCATGACATTGGGAAGATCGCCATCGCAGATGCAATCCTGCACAAGAATGGAAAATTGACCCCCGAGGAATTCGAGATCATGAAGCAGCACACCGTGCTCGGTGAGCGCATTTGCAGGCCTCTCAAAAGTCTGTCGCAAGTACTGCCGATCATCCGAAGCCATCAGGAGCGCTGGGACGGATCGGGATATCCGGACGGACTGGGCGGAGAGCAGATTCCGGTGACGGCACGGATCATCATGACTGTGGATTTGTACGACGCGCTGACCACCGACCGCCCCTACCGGAAAGCTCTGTCCGAAGCCGAAGCATTCGAAATCATGCAGGAAGAGACAGCGATGGGTCTGTGGGACGCCCAGCTGATGAACGCCTTCATCCAAATGATGGCCGACAATGAAGTCGAACGGTTTTCAGAAAAACACATGCAATACAAATTGATCTGGGATTCTATCAACCTTGCGAAAACGAACTCGCCCGAGCCACAGCCCCCGCGCGCTTGACGATCTCGCGCAGTCCATCGACAAATCGTATCGCAAAGAAGAACCGTGGCGTATGCTGCGTATTCTGTCTGAGTTTATCGATGGTACGGAACAAATGGAAAAGATCGGCGATGCGGTCAGCATCTTCGGGTCGGCTCGCATTCGCCCAGGTTCTACGAATTACAAACTGGCGGAAGAGATCGGCCGCCTGCTGGTCAAGGCCGGCTTCGCGGTCATCACGGGCGGAGGGCCGGGTATTATGGAGGCCAGTAACCGGGGCGCCATGAAGGCTCGTGGAAAATCCGTCGGGCTGTCCATCGAAATCCCCATGGAAACCGAGGCGAACCAGTATTTGACCCATGAACTGTGGTTCAATTATTTCTTCGTTCGCAAAGTCATGTTCGTGAAATACGCAAAGGGCTTCATTGTGCTTCCCGGCGGATTTGGCACGCTGGATGAATTAATGGAGGCCCTGACGTTGATCCAGACTAGAAAGATCCGCCGGTTTCCGATTGTTCTCGTGGGACGGAAGTACTGGGCAGGGTACGTCCAATGGATGCGGGACCGTGTGCTGGGAGAAAGGAATATTTCTGACAAAGATCTGAGATTGTTCTACGTCACGGATCGTCCAAAGGACGCCGTCAATCACATTTTGAAATTTTACAAGCGATCTCCGCTGCGATGAAAGTCCTCGGAATCGTGTTTGCGACAACGCTGATCGACATGATCGGCTTTGGACTTGTTATTCCCATCCTTCCTTTCTTTGCAAAGGATCTTGGAGCCTCCCCGGTGGAAATTGGCCTCCTGACGTCATCCTATCTGGCGATGCAATTTCTGGCTTCGCCCATGTGGGGTCGGGCATCGGATCGCTGGGGACGACGTCCCATCCTGATCGTCTGCCTGTTTGCCGGTGCGGCGGCGTATGCAGCATTTGCTTTTTCCACCACCATCGGGATGATTCTTGGCGCGAGGATTGTGGGTGGCGTTTTTGCGGGAAAATTTTCAACTCTGCAGGCAATTGTTGCGGATGTGACGTCCGCAAAGGATCGGGCCAAAGGCATGGGAGTATTTGGGGCGGCCTTCGGTCTTGGCTTCATCATCGGACCGGTTGTGGGCGGTGTGTTGGGCAAAGACGGGTATGCCTTGCCTCTGCTGACGGCTTCGGGATTGTCGATCGTATCCGGACTGGCCGCACTGGTGTGGCTGAAGGAAACACGAAGTCCCGAAGAACGAGACCGGCAGGACCCGCCGGGCTTGTGGGTATTCGTACGACGTCTCTCGTGGAAAGATCCGATTGGGGTGGCGTTTCAGGTGTATTTTCTGTTCAATTTTTGTTTTTCGATTTTGTGGGTGACGTTTGCCTTGTATCTGGAAAAAGAATTTGACTATCACACGCGTGAGACCGGCTATTTCTTTGGTTTGATGGGAATTGTCGGTGTGGTCCTACAGGGCGGACTCACAGGATATTTGACACGACGTTGGAGGGAAAAGAAGTTGATTCTTTGGGGCATTGTCGCCATGTCGGGAGGTTTCCTTTGTCTTGTCTTTTTGGGTCACGTGGCCGGAGTGGTGGTGGCGTGTGTCCTGATCGCCGTGGGAAGTGGTTTGATGTCGCCGTCGTTGACGGCGGTCGTAAGTAATGGGACCGCCGAGCAGGACCAGGGGACGGTCATGGGGTACCTGCAGTCCTCTGCGACGCTGGCAAGAATGGGAGGCATGATGACCGGAGGCGTCTTCTTCGTGCCCTCCCTGCCTGTGTTACCGTTTGTCATCGCGACGGGGACACTCACCTTGACTTGGTTCTCGGCCCGACGCGGTCTTTCTGACTCTGCCCCACATTGATTTCCAACTACCCGCCATTTACTTTGATCCCGTAAAACTCGGAGAGGCGCGATGGCTGAAAAGAAGAACCACGAACGAAAGACCTTTCGAACGGATTCAGGTATCGACATACCGGCGTGGTTGAATACGAACGCCGGCGATCAGGATGCGCGGGTGGGCGCTCCCGGTGAATATCCCTTCACTCGCGGCGTGCAATCCACCATGTATCGCGGTCGTCTGTGGACGATGCGCCAATACGCCGGGTTTGGTGACGCGCAGGAATCCAACAAACGGTATCGATCCTTGCTCGAAAAAGGAACGATGGGACTGAGCGTTGCATTTGACCTGCCCACTCAGATCGGCTACGACTGCGATCACCCGCTGGCCGAGGGAGAGGTTGGGAAGGTCGGCGTGTCCATATGCTCCATCGAGGATATGGAAGTGCTGTTTGAGGAAATTCCGCTGGAAAAGATCAGCACGTCCATGACCATCAACTCCACAGCCGCCATTTTGCTGTGTCTCTACGTGGCTGTGGCCAAACGACAAGGCGCAGATATCCGACAACTGGCCGGTACGATTCAAAATGACGTCCTGAAGGAATACATCGCCCGCGGCACGTACATCTATCCTCCAAAACCATCGATGCGCCTGATCACCGACATCTTTCGCTATTGCACGGAGGAGTTGCCCAAGTGGAACATGATCTCCATCAGCGGGTACCATATCCGCGAGGCGGGATCGACCGCTGTACAAGAACTCGCGTTTACGTTCGCCAACGCCATTGCCTACGTGGAGGCGGCGAAGCGGGCCGGGTTGGATGTCGATCGATTTGCCTCTCGCCTGAGTTTCTTCTTCAACGGCCATAACCATTTCCTCGAGGAGATTTCGAAATTCCGCGCCTCCAGACGAATTTGGAGTCGGATCATGAAGGAGACCTTCCACGCGAAGGACCCAAAAAGCATGATGTGTCGGTTTCATACACAGACCGGCGGCAGTACGCTCACCGCACAGCAGCCCTACAACAACATTGCCCGTGTGACGGTGCAGGCATTGGCTGCGGTGCTGGGAGGAACGCAGAGTCTGCATACCAATTCCTTTGATGAGGCACTGGCCCTCCCGACAGAAATGTCTGCAGAGATTGCGTTGCGCACGCAGCAGATCATCGCGCATGAAAGCGGCGCCGCCGACTCGGTCGACCCGCTGGCCGGAAGTTACCTGATCGAATATCTGACCGACGAGATTGAGAAACGCGTTTGGGAGTATCTGGAGAAGATCTCTGACATGGGTGGATCGATCGCCGCCATTGAAGCCGGCTATTTCCAAAACGAAATCGCCGCGTCCGCGTATCGCTACCAGCAGAGCATCGAGCGCAACGACACGATCATCGTGGGAGTGAACGATTTTGTTTCGGCAAACGATGCGAGGCCGGAATTACTCCGGATCGATTCGACTTTGGAGGCCCGAAGAAAAGATCAGATCGCGGCGCTGAGACGAAAACGAAATTCGGAATTGGTTCACTCTGCGCTGGCGCAGTTGGAAGCGGCTGCACGAAGCGAAGACAACATCGTGCCGGCGATTCTGCGGGCGGTAGAGTCCTACGCCACGCTGGGCGAGATTTCAGATGTGTTCCGGAAGGTCTTCGGAGAATATCGCTAGGTCATTCGATGACGAGTCGGCTGTTCAAGCCATTGAAGCCGTCAGACTCCGAGAAGGGATTGCGAGGATCATCCAGCCACTTGTTTCCGTCCACAACAAACTTGTATACGTAGATGCCTTTGGGAAGCAAAGGAATGCTCACCTTCCAACGCCCTTTGCCATCCGATCGCAGCATGTATTCGCGGTGATTCCATCGATTGAAGGATCCTGCCAAAGCGACGGATTGTGCAAGATGATCGTGATAGAAGAAATGGATTTTCGATCCGCGTGAGTCGATCAAAGGGGAGTGTGTCCTTCGCTCAGGATGATGGCGACCTTCCTCCAGAGTCATTTGGATGACCTTACCGACATCGAGGACTCCATGTCCCTGCCGTTCCACGGGGACGTCGGGTAAGCGCCGCGCCGTGCTCACGAGAATCTGCCGCACCTGAACCGGAGTCAACTGCGGTGCAATCTCCAGCATCTGTGCCACGACCGAGCAAACGATGGGGGCCGCGAACGACGTGCCGTCGGAATGCTGATAGTGAGGAGTAATGTAACGCGCTTGTTGGATTCGTTCGCGAATGGCCTGTCGAATGACCTGCGGCGCCGCAGACAGGATGTCGGCCGGGAGCTTGGTCAGGTTGAACTGCTGGCGCAGTTGAGAGACCAGGGATTTGTCGTGTCGCTTCCAGAGATCGAAGAGGAAACGCGCTTCTTCAGAATTGGGAGTTCGTGGCAGAATCGGAGCCGCAATCCAGATCGCAGGCGCCATCAAATCCGGTTTGAGAAATCCATCGACGGTCGTCCCGAACGTCGAGTGGTACAGCGAGTCGTCATTCTGCGCAATGGTCGTGTGATCATCCACACCGCCCACGGCGATTACGTCGGGCGAGTTTGCGGGAGGTTTGATGGGGGCCGTGGGATCGTTACCCACAGCGGCGACGACGACGAGTCCGGCTTCCATGGCATCGTGCGCCGCCTGATCGACGTTGCTGTCCTTGTAGGAGATTGGCCAATCGTCCGTTACCGAAAGATTGACAATTCGAATGTCATATCGCTCTTTGTGCCGGATGACCCATCGCAAGGCTTTCTCGATGGAGGCGCCGGTGATCTTCTTCCCGTCATGCACTTTTACGAGTACCAGTTTGGCCTCCGGAGCCAGGCTGCGGAAGTATCCACCGGATAAGAAGCCATTGCCGGCGCAAACCACACTCGTCATCGTGCCATGCCAGCTCTCGTCGTGAGGACGGTGAAAGTATTCTTCCTCCCGATCCGGGTTCGTGATATCGACGATTCTCAGAAGTCGGGACTTCGGCTTGATCAAGTCGGGGTGAGGGTAGAAACCGCTGTCGATCATGGCGATGGTGACCCCGGCTCCGGTGTGATCGCCGTTGACGCCCAATCGGAGCGGAGTGGGCGGGATCGAGAGGCCATGGACGTTTCGCCAGTTTTCAATATCCGATGGAACCTGCAGGCGATAAGTCGATTCGTGTTCCGCCAGAAACGCGAGGTCCACACACCGTGCGCAGGCGCCCTGTGCCGCGGCCCACTGCGGGTGGGAACGTTGAATCTGACGAATCAAGGCCGAATCCCGAATGTCACGGACAAAGTGTTGAGTGTGCCGTCCGCAGGCAGGGCAGGTCTGAATCATGGATAGGATGGCCGCACCTTGTAGGGAATCGGGTCGCTCGCTCTCGCCTGGGCGAATCCGCGAAGACGCAGTGCGCAGCTGTCGCAAGTACCGCACGCCAGATCGTCCGAGCGATAACAAGACCATGTCAGTTGCAACGGCGCACCGAGCGACAATCCTTGAAGAACAATGTCCGACTTCTTCATATGCAGCACCGGTGTTTCAATGGCAATGTTCGTAGTGGGTCTTGTTCCGTATCTGACGACCACCTCGAAGGCTTTGAAGAATTCCTCGCGGCAATCGGGATAACCGGAACCGTCCTCTTCCACCGCTCCCACAAAAATCGCGCGTGCCCCGAGGACTTCCGCCCAACTCACGGCCATGCTAAGAAGATTGGCATTTCGAAATGGGACGTAGGAAGGTGGGATGTCCGTCCGGGAGAGGTCTGCGTCCGTAACCGAGATGGACGCGTCCGTCAGGCTGGAGCCTCCGATCGAGGCCAGATGATCGCTGCGAATCACCAACCGATGATGCCGGGGGATCGAATAGAAATCGCCGATATCGTGAAAGCTTCTCTCTTCCCGCTGCTGGGTCCGCTGACCGTACTGGAGATGAAGCAGTGCGAGTTCATAGGACTGACGCGCGATGGCGGCCGTGACACAACTGTCCATCCCACCGCTCAAAAGGACAACCGCCAAATCCTTCATGGATGCCGCAATTCGCACCGCACCTGGGCAAATGCGTTGCGCGTTTCCCACACGGTCACATGCAATTCTTCCAGATTGGAAATGGTGGAAAGCCGCGTCCGGAGTTGCTCGCGGAAGTAGAGGGCGATGTTTTCTGCGGTCGTATAGAAATTCACATAGACAACCTTGAAATCCGTTGTCTTCAGCCAGTCAATCATCAAACGGTCTTCCGTGGAGCACAGAAAACAGTGATCCAGCTCGTCGACGAGCGGCTTGGCGATGGTCTTGAGTTCGGCGTAGTCCATGACCATTCCATTTTCCATCGTGTGCCCGAGGACCTCGACGGTCATGCGGTACGAATGTCCGTGAATATTCTGACAGCCCGCGGTGTGATACGGAAGACGATGTGCCATTTCCCAGTGGAATTCTTTGGCAATGGAGACGAGTGAGTTAGCCATTACACCCCGCGCGTTTCAGGAGTCCAGATGAATTTATGCATTTGCAGTTGAAAGCGAATGTTCGGGAAGTTCGTCTGCAGTCCGTCCTCGAGCATCCACTCGACGATGTCACGGGCCGGCACCGAATCAAATACAGGACTCAACAGAATCACACGGTCAAACAGACTGTATCTCCGCATCAGTTCGACGGCCCAGTCGTAGTCCTCCCGACTGCCGATGACGAATTTCAACTCATCCTGCGGTCCGAGACGGCGCAGGTTTTCATAGTCGTTCTTGTCCGCCATCCGGCTCGACGGGCACTTCATGTCCACGATCTTGATTACGCGCGGGTCCACCGGCGAGATGTCCTGACTTCCGCTCGTTTCGAGGAGAACGTGAGCGTGTTGATCGCACAGCAATCGAAGTAATTCGTGCACCGCGTCCTGGAGAAGGGGTTCGCCTCCGGTGACTTCGACGGTGCCGCAGCGAAAGGACGCCACTTGTTCACAAATCTCCTGAAGCGTCATGTCTCGCCCTTCATAGAAGGCGTACTCGGTATCGCAATAGGAGCAGCGAAGATTGCAGTAGGTGAGGCGGACAAACACGCACGGTGCTCCAGCGTAGGAGGATTCTCCCTGAATGCTGCAAAAAATCTCGTTCACCCGCAGACGATTGTGTAGCATGGCGCCAATATAGCCAATCGTTCAGCGAGCCGCAAGCAGCGCATTGCGATTGAAAATGCGATTGGCTATGTTTCGTCCGATGGATCGCAGACAGTTTGTAAGAATTGCTGGTTTTGCGGGAGTGGGATGGATGGCGCGGGAATGGCCGGTGTCACGACCGGGAAATGTGACCTTCTTAAAGAATGACGCTCTGGAAACGGTTCGACCGGATTATGCAGGCGCCCCCTTTCGTGACGGTAGATTTCTGAATGAAACTCAGTCTGTTGCCCCGAAGCATTTCGGCGATGTCCTCAAGTGGTGGATGTCGGAAAATCCGCAAAGGGAGGAAAAGAAATCGGACACGTTTCGGTTGCCGGTGCGATCGATCCGAAGCCTGTCCGAAATTCCGGATGGATCCATCATCTGGCTGGGGCATGCATCCTTTTTGATTCGGATTGGGGGCAGGTGGATTCTGACCGATCCCTGCTGGACTGCGCCGCCGTTTCAGAATCGATATTCAGAATTACCGCTCTCCTGGGACGATCTCACGTCCATGGATTACGTCCTGATGTCACACGGACATTACGATCACTTGGATGCGACGACCGTCGAGCGGATGACCTCGCGAGCGGCTATGTTGGCTCCTCTGCGAATGAGCCCCGTGATCGAGGGAATGAATCGGTTTGTATCCGTCCAGGAGGCGAGTTGGTATCAGCGGTATGCTCTGGATGAGGAGTTCTCGATCATTCTGCTTCCGGCCCAGCATTGGCACCAGCGGATGCCGTGGGATCGCAATCGGGTGCTCTGGGGTAGTTTTCTCATTCAATATCGCGACAAGAAGATCTATTTTGCCGCCGATACCGGATACGGTGCGCATTTCAAAGACATTCATGCGCTGTTTGGCGCGATCGATGTTTGTCTTCTTCCAATCGGAGCGTATCGCCCGACCTACATCATGAAGGACAATCACATGGATCCGCAAGAAGCTGTGCAGGCGTTTCACGATCTGCATGGAAAGACGATGATCCCGATGCACTACGGTACATTTGATCTCGCGGATGAGCCGCTGGGGGAGCCGATCCGTTGGCTCCAACGGCTCATCGAAGAGGGCGGCGTCAAAGGGGAGGTGCGCATCCCGGATGTTGGAGAAATCGTATGATTCGATTGACCGAACAGGATTTGTCTTCGATACGCAAAGCGTTGAAAGCGTGGGGGAAGCCCTCATTGGCCATCGAACGATACTCGGAAAGGCTTTTTCTGAGTCAGGCGGAGATTTGGCATAAATTTGTCACGATGGATTGGACCCGCGAGAATCGTGAGAAATATGAACAGGATCTTACGATTCGTTATTGGCTGCAGGTGGCGATCGAGGCCGTGTCGGAGGATTGCGCGAAACGGCTGGCGAATCACATTCGTGAATCCGATGAAGTATTTGTGGAACGAAGTGTGCCTCAGCAGTGCAGGGAATATGGAAAGCGACCGACCCTTCGACAGGAAGAGTATTTTTGGGAAATCCGAAGCCTGATTACGCCAGAATAGTTCAAGACACGGAACGCATGATCCGTGACCGCCTGGACGGGGAGGGCACGGGACACGACTGGTGGCATGTCGAGAGAGTGCGGCGGCTGGCACTGCGCATTGCGAAGGAGGAAGGCGCGAACCTCGTCATCGTCGAACTGGGGGCGCTCCTGCATGACGTAGCGGATCATAAGTTTCATGACGGTGATGAGACGGCGGGACCGAACGCTTCGCGAGAATGGCTGTGCCGTTACGGAGTGGATCCGGAAATCGTGGAGGCTGTGGTGGGGATCGTTCAACAAGTCTCGTTCAAGGGCGCAGGCGTTCCGGATCGGGTGAGTTCGTTGGAGGGAAAAGTCGTGCAGGATGCGGATCGGCTGGACGCGCTGGGTGCGATTGGAATCGCAAGGACATTCGCCTATGGAGGTTTCAGGAAACAGACCCTCTGGGATCCCGACGTTCCTCCGGTGCTCCATGCGTCTTTCGATGCATACAAGAAATCGTCGAGCCCTACGATCAATCACTTCTATGAGAAATTGCTGTTGCTCAAAGATCGAATGCACACGCGAACAGGGAAGCGATTGGCAGAGGCGCGTCACGCACTGATGGAGAGATTTCTGGAGGCGTTCTTTGCGGAGTGGAATGGGGAGTGTTAGATCTCGGAGGCGCTCGCCTTGTCCTTGCCGATTCCTCGAATCTCAAAAACCATGGTTCCGCTTTCGCTGACCAGAGGTTCTGCCAGACCGGTGGCCGCCAGTTCCTCAAGGGCCATCCTGGCTTCGTCCGGCGTCAGGTGAAGTCGCATCACCAGTTCCGCCGCGCTGACCCTTCCCCCGGATTCTGCAGCTATCAGGATCGTTGATCGCTGGATCCAGGACGCGCGTTCCTGCACATACCGGCTTTGTTGTTTACGGATCGTCCAGTACAGGATCGATGCGAGCAGGAGCGGAAGGCCCGCAAGACAGATGCTCGCCAGCACGGTGCCGCCGAGCGAGGACTTGGAGGATTCCGAGCCGATGGCCAACCCAAACAGGATCAGCCACGCGGCGCCAAACAACGCCAGACAGACGACGCCAAACCACAAAATCCCTGTGGACGGCTTTTTCGGAGCGGACGTATTCACTTCTTCAACGTGGGGATGGTCAGGAGGTGGATCGTTACGCCGATCGCGATGAGCAGTAAGACCGCGGGGACATACATTGGCGCAGAGACTGAGTAGATCGTGTATCCGATGGTTCCCCAAAGCAGGACGAGCGATGCGATCTTGATGCTGAGCGGCGTGCCTCTTTTGTCCTTGTAATTCCGAAGGTACGAACCAAAGAAGGCATTGTGGAACAACCAGTCATGAAAACGCGGACTGCTTCGCGCGTAACAGGCCCCGGCGAGAAGGAGAAATACGGTCGTCGGCACCAGTGGCAAGATCGCTCCGACCACGCCCAATCCGACAAACGCATGACCCGCGATGAGATACGCTGTTCGTTTCGCAGGATGGGCCATTATCGCTTGCCCTGTATGAATTCGCATGCGAGTTCGACATCCTGCGTGCTGCCGATGATCAGCGGCGTACGCTGGTGCAATCCCGTGGGTTCGATGTCCATGATGCGTCGATGGCCGTCGGAGGCCGCTCCGCCCGCCTGCTCGACAATGTAGGCCAGTGGATTGGCTTCATACACCAGCCGCAGTTTTCCCTCCGGAGTTTTTTTGTCGCCGGGATAGAGAAATATTCCGCCATACAGCAAATTGCGATGAAAGTCTGCCACCAATGATCCTATGTATCGAGACGAATAGGGCCTGCCATCTTCCTTGCTCTCTTCCTTGATGTACTTGAAATAACGCTGCAGGTTCGTGTCCCACTTGCTGAAATTGCCTTCGTTTGCAGAATAGATCTTTCCCTTGGGAGGGGTGCGAATGTTCTCGTGACTGAGGATAAATTCTCCCACTCCAACATCAAACGTAAAACCGTGTACACCCTGTCCCGTGGAATACACAAAGACCGTACTACTGCCATAAATGATGTAACCCGCGGCGACCTGCTGAATGCCCTTTTGGCGGCAGACCACCTCGTCCGGAAGACTGTCATGACGTTTGAGAATGGAGAAGATTGTTCCGACACTCACGTTTGCGTCGATATTGGAGGAGCCATCGAGCGGATCGAAGTTGACAATGTATTTCCCGGCCGGATGTTTGTCCTGAAGACTAATGGGGTGCTCCATCTCTTCCGAGCCAAGCATGTAGATTTCGTCTCGTCCACCGGAGATGATGTTGACGAGCGTGTCGTGTGAGTAAATGTCCAGCTTCTTCACCGCCTCACCGTGTACGTTGGTCGAGCCGGCAAATCCGAGCAGGCTTACCAGTCCCGCGCGGTTGACTTCGCGGGAGATGATCTTGCCGGCAAGCGCGATGTCGTTGAGGAGGGTGCTGAGTTCACCCGTTGCTTCCGGGTGGATTTTTTCCATTTCGTAAATGTGTCGTTCGATGGTTACAATGGCCATGATGATGTTCCTAATAGGCAGTCGATGCGGTTTGTTTCCCTGTGACAATTTTGACGGATGCACTCGCGCCGATTCGCGTAGCTCCGGATTGGATCATCGTTTGCGCGTCTTCGAAGGTGCGTACGCCTCCGGAGGCTTTGACCCCGATCTGGTGTCCGACCACATGGCGCATCAGCGAGACGTCAGCGGCGGTGGCCCCGCCTTTGGAAAAGCCCGTGGAGGTTTTGACAAAGGCGGCGCCAGCTTCCCGGGCCAGAATGCAGGCCTTGATCTTCTCTTCGTCCGTGAGCAGACACGTTTCGAGAATGACCTTGACCGGTACGCGCCGGCCGGCCTGTCGAATCACTTCCTGAATATCCTTTTTCACTTGATCGTATTGTCGGGATTTCAGCCAGCCGATGTTGACGACCATGTCCACTTCGCCGGCGCCATCCGCGACAGCCGCGGCCGTTTCTGCCGCTTTACTACTCGTGCTCGTTGCGCCCAGCGGGAATCCCACGACGGTACAAACGATCACTCCGCTTCCGCGCAGGCGATCAGCCGCATGCTTCACCCAGCAGGGATTGATGCACACAGAAGCAAAACAATACGTTCGCGCCTCGTCGCACAGCGCGTCGATCTCGGTTTGCGTGGCCTCCGGTTTCAGCAGCGTATGGTCGATCATGCGCGCGATTTTTTCTTGCGCGGCCGAGATTCCCAAAGCGGACGAAATGCGACAGGCGCCGCATTCGATAAACCGGTCCACGACTTCGGGCATGTGCAGCAGCGGATAAATGCACATTCCCATACCTTTGCATTCCGCATGCCCGCAAGGAGCCGCACACGGGCAGGTCTCCTGTCCCGCGCAGGGGCAGGAAGACTTCGTTTCGCGGAGGAGCTTGTCGATTTGAGATTCGAGATTCATCGAAAGTGTTTCTTTAGAATGTCCAGGGTTTGTTGAATGTCGTCATCGGATAGGTCGAGATGCGTGACCAGTCGGATGCGCGTCGGGCCAAAAGGTATGCAAAGTAACCCGTGCGATGCAAGTCTTGCCGCCACTTCATCAGCCGAACGCCGGACACACTCGAAGATGACGATGTTGGTCTGAACCGTGCCGGGGTCGAGCTGAAATTCCGGAAGGGTCGACAGGAGATGGGCAATCGTCTGCGCACGTTCGTGGTCCACACGCAGCTTCTCCACATGATGGTCCAGGGCATACAGCGCGCCGGCCGCCACGATCCCGGCCTGACGCATGCCGCCGCCTAACGCTTTTCGATAATACCGAGCCCTCTCGATGTGTTCCCGGGAGCCGACGACGACCGATCCCACAGGCGCACCCAAACCCTTCGAGAAGCACACCGATGCGGTATCGCAATTCCGGCCGTATTCGGATGCGGGGGTACCCGTGGCAACCATGGCATTGAATATTCGCGCACCGTCCAGATGGAACCGAAGGCTTCTCTTCCGGGTCAGTTCGTGGATACGTCTCATTTCGTCGATCGGGAAGAGGGTTCCTCCCGCACGGTTGTGCGTATTCTCGATGGTCACGAGCGATGTCGGACTGCTGTGGATGTCGTTTGGGTTAATTGCGCGCTCGATCTGGTCGGCGGTGATCACGCCTCTGGTGCCCGGTATCGTGTGAACTTGGACACCGGCGAACAGACCAATTCCGCCGGCCTCATACTTGAAAATATGACAATCGGCCTCACAGATCATCTCATTACCCGGAGCGGTGTGTATCTTGACGCAAACCTGATTGCCCATCGTACCGCTTGCAACAAACAAGCCGGCTTCCTTGCCGAACATCGCGGCGACCCGCTCCTGCAGTCGATTGATGGTCGGATCTTCCCCGAAGACGTCGTCGCCGACTTCGGCCTCCATCATGGCCTCACGCATCTCACGAGACGGTCTGGTGACGGTGTCACTTCGATAATCGATCACACGCATGCGTCGAACTTACCCGATTTTGTCTTTTCATTCAATTGCCAATTCTGAGTTGCTTTTCGACGCGAGAAATGGAAGATTGCCCCATGCCAATCATCGGATTGACGGGTGGAATTGGATCTGGCAAAAGCACCGTGGCCGGGATGCTCCGTGAACTCGGCGCGACCGTGATCGACGCCGACGTCATCGCACGGGAGGTCGTCGAACAAAGCGGGTCTCTGCGACAACAGCTCGCCGGCGAGTTTGGCCATGACCTGCTGGATCGCGAGGGCCGTCTGCGCCGCGAGGAGTTGGGTCACCGTGTATTTGGTCACCCAGACAAAGTCAGCCGATTGAACGAGCTCATTCATCCTCACGTCGTCCAACGACTCGAGGAGGCGATTCAAAATGCAGGGAAGACCGGAGCGAGGGCTGTCGTGATCGAAGCAGCACTCTTGTACGAAACCGGTTTCGATCGCCGGATGGATCATGTTATCGTCGTCGCTGCGTCTGAAGAACAGCGCATGAAACGCGTGCACCTCCGGAATGGGTTTACGACCGATCAGATCCGTCAGCGATTGGATTCGCAATGGCCGATGGAGGAGAAACTTCGGCGAGCCTCTGTTGTCGTGTGGAATGACGGTACGACGGATGAACTTCGGCTCCGAGTGCGTCAGGTCTATTCGGAATGGATGTCTGACAACCCCACATAACGACAGGGCGTATGAACAAGAGCAAACCACCATGTAAGGACATTGACGAGTATCACTCATTTTGTCCTGCTGGCATTCGGAAAATTCTGGACCGGCTTCGCCGGGCAATTAAGCAGGCTGCGCCAAAGGCGACCGAAACCATTAGCTACGGCATGCCTGCGTTTCGACAAAAGAGGGTATTGGTTTACTATGCCGCTCACAAAGAACATATCGGCTTTTACCCGACACCCAAGCTGATTGTTCACTTCAAGGAAGAACTTGAAAAGTATAGCTCCTCGAAAGGGGCAATCCAGTTTCCAATTGACAAATCTTTGCCTCTGCGTTTGATACGAAAGATTGTGAAATTCCGTGTGGCGGAAGTCAGTGATAACCCCAAATCCAGGAAGGGTATCCAGACAAGAAGGATCATTGTCAACAAAGACATTCGTTCTTATCACATGAAACAGAATGCGACCGACCGAAGCATCTGTGAGCGGTTGCTACGAGAAATCTGCAGTGCTTTGCCAGAGGCTGAAAACAAAGTTTGGCACGGGCATCCTGTGTGGTTCCTGGACGGCAACCCGATTGTAGGCTACAGCAAACAAAAACGAGGAATGAGATTAATGTTTTGGAGCGGGGCGAGTTTCCATGAGCCGGGTCTGGAGGTTCGTGGCAAGAAATTCAAGGACGCCTCTGTTTTTTACCAGTCCGTTTCCGATATTGCAATCAAAGATCTGCGACGTTGGCTGAAAAAGTCCAAGAAGATTCAGTGGGACTACAAAAATATTGTGAAAAGAAATGGTTTGCTGGAACGACTGAAATAGGGAATGAAGGAGTTATGGGAAAAGCACTGGTAGCGGACGGGATTTTACACGAAGTGCCAGCGGATATGAAAAAGGCGCTGAAGACCGATGCGGAGGTTCTTCAGAGTTGGAACAAGCTGACACCCATTCAACGCAACGAATGGATTTGTTGGGTCACGATTGTCAAGAAATCGGAAACAAGAACGGATCATGTTCGCCGAATGATGCAAGAATTATCAGAGGGAAAAAGGCAACCGTGTTGCTGGCCCGGTTGTCCACATCGGAGGCCAAAGGCGCAGAAGTGGTTTAGAAAACATGCATAGGGTTTGACTTTATGGCAATTATCAATCCACACATTCATTTCAACGGAAATGCCGAAGAAGCGTTCAACTTCTACAGATCCGCATTCGGCGGTGAGTTTGCTAAACTGGTGCGTTTCAGAGACCTGGCGGGTGTGGAATTCCCGGTTGCAGAAGGCGAACGGGACAAAATATTTCATATTGAATTACCTGTCGGCCAAACGAACGTCTTGATGGCCAATGATGTACCGGAATTCATGGGAAGGGTAAACGAAAATGAAAACAGAAGTAAAATCTCTGTCCGTCCTGAGACCAAAGAAGAAGCAGAGAGATTATTTTACGCGCTCTCGGCAGGGGGTGAAATAGAAGCTCCGATTGGTGATAGTCCGTGGGGGTCCTATTTCGGCATGTTTAGAGACAAATACGGTATTGAATGGATCGTGGATTTTGTTCCTCCATCCCGCGGATAGAAACGGGACAGACTTAAGCGACACACGGGCAAGCATCGTGCTGGACAAGCTCGCAGGTTCCAAGTCGATGAGCAGGACAACGGATTTTTCTCCGGCAGACACAGGAATTTTCACGGAGTCTGCATTCACTGCTTGACAAGAGAGTCTTTGACCTTTACATTGGGCCGTCATCCAATGTTCTTTTCCAAACCGGTCTGAGGTGTCAGCTTCGGCTGATGAAAAGGGAATCACGTGAGAATCGTGAACTGCCCCGCAACTGTAAGCGAGTCATTCGAACTATCCACTGTGGCAACACAGGAAGGGAACCGGCGCTCGCAAGTCAGGAGACCTGCCCCAGACCTCTAGCAACAATCCTTCGCGGGAAGGGAGTTGGACAAACGTTGAAATTGTTCTTTCCCCACTCCAGTCGGAGTGGGGATTTTTTTTGCGCGCACTGTCAACCACCCAACTCGTGTCTGCGGTGGCTGACGAGCCGGCGCGGCTCGGGTGCATCCAGGAGTACGTATGCGGATTGCTCTCATCTTGTGTCTCAGTTTTTCATCTGTCCTTGCCCAGGAAGATTCCCTGGGTTCGTTTGAATTACAAGAGACGATCATCTCGGCCACGCGCACAAAGAGAAATGCGTTCGAAATTGGCCGCAGTGTCACGGTCCTCGACGCCCAGCGGGCGGGAGTGATCCTTTCGCCAGGGGAATGGCTCACCCGACAGGCTGGGATCTATACGCTCGGGGCCGCACAGACTCCGGGTAGTCTTCAAACGTTGCAGCTTCGCGGCGCGGCCAATCACCAAACGGCGGTCGTGATCGATGGGATACGGATATCGGATCCCACTTCACCGGACAATGCGTTGGATTTGACAGAACTGACGCTCGCCGGTGCGGACCGAATCGAGATCGTACGAGGAGCTCATGGGACAATGTTCGGCTCTTCCGCGGTCGGGGGTTTGGTCAACTTCATCTCGCGGATTCCAGAACGACCAGGTTTTCATGGGAATCTCCAGTTCAACGGCGGTTTACTCGGCAACGGCGCATACGACCACAGCCAGCATCTCAATCTCAGCGTCCGCAATAACATGGGCTTGTTCATTCAGGGCGATGCCATGCTGCGCAACGTCAATGGCCTCGATGCCACTCTTGATACGGTTCGAACTCCAGGCGCTTTTAAGAAACTGGATCGTGATGGGATGAGTCAGGCGGATATCGCAGGCAAATTGGGCTTTCGCAACGAGGACTGGAAGATCGTCTCGTCATGGCGAACCATTCGCACCGATTCCGACATTGACGATGGTGCGTATCGCAACGATGAGAACTACGACGTGCGCCTGCGTCGATCGATTGGAAATTGGTCGATGGAGCGGAGTGTCGGGGAGAGCACGTGGATGATGGGTCTCGGATATTCGACGTTTGAACGCCGTGCGATCGACGATTCGTCACAGGTCGCTTCCGACGGTTCGACTGACCAATCGTACTCCGACAGTCGATACGAAGGAACACTCATCCAGGCCGAAGGACAAATCACTCGACACGGCCGAGGCTATGAAGGCGTGGCCGGTGCTGGTTGGACTCGCGAAACGATGACCTCGCGGGTATCCTACGTGAATACGTTCTTCTCCTTCTCCAGTGTGTCTGACCTCGATACGCTGAACCTTCAAGCAGACATGGTGCACGCCTTTGCGCGCGGAGACTTGAATGGCACACTGATCGCCGACTCTTGGGTGAAATGGAATCTCGGATTGGGAATCCGTTGGAATCGCCATGATCGCTACGGCGTGAATTGGACCTACGAGGTCAATCCATCCTACCGTCTCCACCCAACCGTATTGGCGTACGCGTCGTGGACTACGGGCTTCACCGCGCCATCCCTCTACCGCTTGTATGCGCCGGAGTCATACTACACGTCGAACATCACTCGTGGTCATCGGCAATTGAGTCCGGAACGATCGACGGCATGGGAGGTAGGAATCAAGCAGAAGCGAGAACGAATCGAATGGTCTGCGTCTCTCTATCGATCGGTCGTCAGGGATTTCATCGAGTATGTGTACTTGTGGGACGGTGCGCTGGCGATCGGCGACCTGGGTACCGACTGGATGCGCGACGACTATCGTGGCGATACGTACCTCAATGTGGGTCGCCAAACGGTGGAGGGATTGGAGGTTTCGGCGACCGTGCGACCGATCCCGGACTTGTCCCTGCACATGAACGGATCTTTCTTGCGAAGCCGATTGCGGTACGATCCATCGGACATTGATCTCTCAAAAACACAAGGCCATCACGTACAGTTGTTCTCGAATGGCGAATTCCTGGATGCCGACATAACTTCGAAAAAACCCGTGCGGAAACCGAGCACGGCAAATGCCGCGGTCCAGTACAGGGTTCACCCGAGGCTTCAGTGCGGGATCACAGGTCGGTACGTCGGTCGGAGATACGACGTGTACTACAATCCTGCCTTAGGGCCCTTCGGGGCGCTGGACACCCGATCGATGAAGGCGTATGCGACCGCTGACGCGATGGCTTCGGTCGAGATTCGTGAGCAACTGACCGCGGATGTGCGAGTGCATAATCTGCTCGATAATCGCGCATCGGAAATCCGGGGGTACCGGTCGGTCGGCCGCTCGGTGCTGGTCTCCATTCGTTATGGTTGGTGACACCGTCTTACGTGTGGTTTGACACTCTTGTATGAGTCGAGTATATTTTTTACGCAACCCAATAGGAGTATGACATGAAGGCAATTCTGAAGCTGTTTCCGATCGTTGCTGTCATTGGCGTTTTGGCTGTCTACCGTCTGTTGCCGCATCCTTGGAATTTTACGCCCGTGATGGCGACGGCCATTGTTGGCGGGCTGTATTTGAATCGTTGGGTGGCCGTGGTCTTGCCGCTGGGGGCGATGTTTGCTGCTGATCTTGTGCTGGGACTCGACTGGGTAGTGACCCCCTCGATCTATTTGTCGATTCTTATTGCCGTGTGGTTGGGGCAGTGGGTAGCGCGCAAGAGGGAGTCGGGTGTCCGTTTTGTGGGTTACGTCGGCGGTTCTTCCCTGGCGGCATCGGTCGTGTTTTTTGTGTTGTCGAATCTTGCTGTGTGGCTGTCATCGGGCATGTACCCTTTGACTGGCGAGGGACTGATCGCGTGCTATGGAATGGCCATTCCCTTTTTTGGAAATTCAATTCTCGGAGATGGGATATTCACTTTCGTGCTGGTCGGTGCGTATGAGACCTTGACCCGGGCCCAGGCGAGAGTGCCATCCGCCGGATGAGAATGTTTTTGTGGGTTTTTCTTCTGATTTTGTCATGTTCGCATGAGGAGGACAGAAGCCTGCCGGCAACCTGGCAGGCTTTTATTGTCTGTGAAGGAAATTTCAATTCGAGCAATAGTTCGATCACGCTGTTGGACACAGTCGAAATCGATACGACATTCCGAAGCGCATACGAAGTGGCTAATGATGGCAGACTCGGAGATTTTGCCCACGACATGGTGATCGCAGGTACCAAAGGGTACGTTGCTGTGAGCGGATCCAATCGCGTTGAAGTGATGGATATTGCAGCCATGAAGAGCATCAGTCGGATCACCGGCGTGGCGTCACCGAGACATCTCGCCACGGATGGGAGTTTGTTGTGGGTAACCAGTTATAGCGACAGCGCGGTGTACTGCGTGAGCCTGATGACGGAAACCATCGTTCAATCGTATCGCCTCGGGCATCGTCCCGATGAGATTGCGCACTATAACGACTTTCTGTTCATCAGCAATGCCTCCACCGGCGACTCAGCCATTTCCATCATTACCCTTTCGGATCAAAGCGTCCAACGCGTCACCGTAGGCAGAAATCCGGTGAGCCTGGATGTGATGCCTCGCCGGAGTGAGATTTTCGTTGCCTGCCAGGGAGCTGGGACGATCGTTGTTTTGGACGCAAGTTCCCATGTCGTGATGCGAACCCTGGCGAGCGGCATCGCTCCCGTCAAGGTAGTCTGTGGCGATCCGTATGTAGCCTATATCCGGTCTGAGAACGGGGACGTGACGATTTACAACACGGACACGGATGAGTCTCGATCGACATCCGCTGGAAACTTCCATGGAATCGCATTCGGAGGTATGGATCTTTTTGCGCTCGACGCCCGAGATTTTGTAGGTCGCGGAGAAGTGCAGTGGATGTCGCCGGCGTTGACCGTCAAAAGAATCTTTTCCACGGATACTGCTCCCGTCCATATGACGTTCATGCCGTAGGAGGTTGATATGAAAATCTATACGAAGACCGGAGATGACGGAACGACGGGCCTCTTCGGAGGAGGCCGCGTTCGAAAGAATCATCTCCGAATCAACGCCTACGGAACCGTGGACGAGTTGAATTCCGTCGTGGGGCTAGCGCGAACGTCGAATCGGATTCCGGAATTGGATTCGATTCTGTTGTCTGTCCAGAATCAGCTGTTTCAACTGGGATCCGACCTCGCCACGCCTGTCGATCACCCGCATGTTCGCCGGATCTCAGAGAAGGACGTTGTTGCGCTGGAAAGACAGATTGACGAGTGGGAGTCCACGTTGCTGCCCCTGACAAATTTCATCCTGCCGGGAGGAAGCGTGGTCGGTGCGCATTTGCACCTGGCCCGGACGGTCTGCAGGCGCGCCGAACGACTGGTTGTCGAGATGGGGTCCGATGCCTCGGAATGGACCGTGAAATACCTCAACCGATTGTCTGATTTCTTCTTTGTGGCTGCCCGGTACGCAAATCATGCCAACGGACAGTCGGATATCCTGTGGAGTCAGCCATGATTACGAAATGCGTCTGCCACGATATTCTGTTCGTGCATTTGAAGAAGATCGCGGACGAACAGGACAGTCATTCCATTGAGGAGTTGCAACAACACATTGAATTTGGTCATCAATGTCGGTTGTGCCACCCGTTTGTTCGCAGGATGCTCGTAACCGGTCGGACGGAATTTTCGTTGCTTGACGCAGATGAAAGCGAGCAAGGCTGAGGGTTCGTATCGCGAACCTCAGGCGATACCAATTCCATTCAGCAACGTTTTGGCGCCCAGCGCCAGTAGGTAGGCAGCAAGGGTGTAAATCACCTGTTGCAAGAGGGGAATTCTCCACGATCCAGTTTCTTTTCGGCAAACGGCCAGAGTGGAAACGCACTGCATGGAGTACATGAAGAAAATCAACAAGGCGATGGTATTGGCCGTCGTGAAAAGGGGCTCTTCGGATCCATGCCGCGTGGCCTGACGCATGGCCGAGAGTACCGGGGTTTGATCCTCCGATTCTCCTTCCACTTGGAAGGTCAGGGCCATCGAACTTACGAATACTTCCCGCGCCATGAATGCAGACAGCAAGCCCACGCCCACCCGCCAATCCCATCCCAGCGGTTTCATGGCCGGTTCGATCAGTCTGCCAATATCGGCCGCGATGGAATTCTCCAACCGATTCTCAAGAGGTGCAGAGCCGTCCGCTCCGGAAGTGAAGCCCGGGAAGTACGTCAGCACCCAGATGACGATCGCGCAGGCAAGGATCGTCGGCCCTGCTTTTTGAATGTACGAATACGATTTGAAGATTGTGTGTCGCACAATGTGTTTCAAAACAGGTTTCCGATACGCGGGTAACTCCAACATCAAAGGAGACAATTCTCTCCTTCTGCTCAATCGACTGACGATTCCTGCCGTCACGGCTCCGTTCAACAAACTGAGGAGGTAGATGCCGCTCAGGATGATGCCGGCGAGCCACGGGCGATTGGCGGGAAGTAAGAACGCCAGGAGCAGTCCGTACACAGGCAATCGGGCGCTACAGGTCATCAGTGGGATAATGAAGATGGTCAGCAAGCGTTCGCGCTTGTTGGGAATGGTGCGGGCGGCCATGATCGCGGGAATGGCGCAGGCAAAGCCTGACAACATGGGGACGAACGATCTTCCATTGAGTCCGATCTTGGACAGCGGTTTATCGATCAACATGGCTCCACGGGCCAGGTATCCTGAATCCTCAAGGAAATCGAGTACAAAAAAAAGAACGACAATTTGTGGCACGAACGTGAGGACAGAACCGGCGCCTTCCAGAATCCCCGTTGCGAGTAAGTCCACCCACCAGGATTCTCCCAGCATCGTCCGCACCCAGTCCGCAAGAGAGGTCATTCCGTCAGACACGGCGTCCATGGCCGGCTGTGCGAGCCAAAAAACCGAACTGAACAGAAGGAACATCGTACCGGCAAACAACACAAATCCCCACACGGGGTGGAGGAGGACGCGATCCAATTTCAGTGAGTGGGGATCGGGCGCTGGTTTTCGGACATCCAATGCCCTTTGACCCAAAATCGGGATGGAATAGACGGAGGAGAGCACACGCTCTTGAACTTCCTCGGCCCACTCATAGGAAGATATGATCCCACTCTCGGTCAGCGGTTTGAGTTGTCGGATGACCCGAGGCTGTCTGCTGCTGGCCGTCGCCCGCGCAGATTGCATGAGTTCCCGCAGTCCGTGTCCAACCCGCGGATTGACTTTGACAACGGGAACCCCCAGTTCGGCGGATAGTTTTTCTACCTCCACATTCAATCCCGAATTCCGCAGGATGTCGTTCATCGTCAGAGCCACTACGACGGGCAGACCGCATTGGATCAGGTATCTGGCGAGATGCAGTTGTCGCGCGAGTTGGGAGGCGTCCACGGAAATGATGACGACATCCGGATTGCGATACGTCGGGTGTTCGAAGAGCATCCGATACGCCACATCCTCGTCGGAAGAAAGCACGTGTGTGCCGGCCACTCCCGGCGTGTCGATGACGTGGGCCTTCCAATCATATCCATCGGTCAGTTCGCCTTCGTATGACTCGGCGGTCGTGCCGGCGTAATTCGAGGTTTTGTAGAATGATCCCGTGAGAGCGTTGAAGAGCGTGGTCTTGCCGGAGTTCGGTTGTCCGATCAAAGCGACCAGGGGTCGTTCACGCACTGGAATCTCGATTGTGGATTCGGTCAGATGATCACGCATTGAGCTTCATGGCGTCGCAGGGCAAACACGCTGCCACGAATGGATACGGCCAATGGATCGCGAAATGGTGATTTGGCAATGACTTTCACTTCCTGCCCGGGGGTAAAGCCGATCTCGAGGAGTCGGGTGCAGGTGGATGTGTCCGCGAGATGGTCGCCTCTAATGGCGCAAATCACGGCACACTCGCCCCAACCGAGGTCTGCTAAGCTTTTGTTTTTATTTCTCATAAATAATGAGATTCAATCTCAATTAATTCCAAACAATATAGCCGTGAGGTGGACGCAAGTCAAGGCCAATCTAACGGTCGTTCGAATTTCCACCGTTTCGCGGCTGTTTGTATTATAGGAATTTGCTTTGCAAAACAATTGATCTTGGTCATCTTTGTAATTATTTTTCTCCACCTTTTTTCATACCCAGTGAGAGTTCCGGGACCCTGATTCAATGCAGAGAGGCGCTATGCGATACGTTGTTCTTTTTGCCGTGCTGTGGCTGGTGTCATGCGACAAAGATCCGGTTTCTGAGGACCCCCTCGTGACGGCTGGGCGAGAGTTGTTTGCGAACCCCAAGTTCAGTGGCAACGGAGCAGCGTCGTGCGAAACGTGCCATCCAAAAGGGGACATGGACAACAAACACTATCACTTTCCCCAAGTCCACGATTCGACCGGCGGCGTACCCAACCTGTTCGCTACGCCGACGTTATTTGGCGTAAGCGAAACGGGACCCTACTTGTGGAAGGGCGAGGGCGGTTCGGATCTGCGCGAGGTAACGCGTGTCGTTATCGAGACCATCATGGGGGGAGCGGTGACGGAAGCGGAACTCGATGCACTTGTCGCATACCAGATGTCGCTACGTGTGCCGGCCAATCCGTGGAAGTTGCCGGACGGTCGGTTGACCACAGCACAGGAGCGAGGAATGAAAGTCTTCGATGGCGCCGGTCAATGCAATGTATGTCACAGCGGAGCCATCCTGACGAATCGAACTAGAATCCAAATCTGGGCATCGGATCCCCAATTTGACATACCGTCTTTACGGTGGGTGTTTGCAACGGCCCCGTATTTCCATGACGGCAGGTCGGAGACGTTGCGTGACGTGGTGGATCATTATGCAGATTCAGTTACAGTCGATCAAATGACCTCATGGGGTTGGAACGCACTGGGGATATCGGAAATTCATTTATCCGAACAGGAGAAGGAGGACCTTGTTGAATACCTCCGCACACTTTGAGAGGTTGATATGAAACGGTGGATTCTCGCACTCATGTTTCTTCCCGCCGGTCTTTGGAGTCAGGATGATACATCGATGGAGACAGAAGAAGCCCCGGCAGTTGGGGTAGGCGGTGTGGTCGACCTGGCGTATACGGCCGGTCATCGTCCGGGTCTGAATTCTAACACTCTGGGCGACCAGAATTTCAATAAGATCCGCGCGATTACGAATTTCCAATTTCAGCAAGGGGATCGTCTACGCGCGGATATCGAGGTGCTTTATGACGATCAGGCGGCGGACAAGATTCGGCTGCAAGGCGCCTTCGTGACCTTTTTCAACCTGCCGGACGAACGGCTCAACCTGATGGTAGGAAAAATCCCCAATCTGTTTGGTAATTTCGCCAAGCGTGAATTCTCTGACGTCAATCCTCTGATCGGCCAACCCCTGATGCGTCAGCACCGGACAGCGCTGGACTGGGTGCGATTGTGGGACAATCGTGAGCAAATCATTCTGAAACAGCGTCGGCAACAGTTTCAGGGTCAGTTGCCCATTGACGTGTACCCGGGGGCCACCCCGGTGGTCTACGATGCGCGGTGGGATTTTGGTGCGGAATTCTTCGGTAATTTTGGAGACTTCGAATATCAGGTCGGTGCGACAGACGGTTCCATTTCCAATCCGGAAGCCGGATCCTCCAATGACGGCAAACAATTCCTGGGACGTCTGGCGTACACCTTTGGGCCGGGATTCAAGCTGGGCGCGAGTGGAGCGATCAATGGGTATCTCTCACGACCCAAGACGCTCGAGGATCGCCAGGTCGTTTTGGAGTCAGGCAAGGAAGTCGGCGAGTATCAACAGCGAGCGGCTGGTGTGGACGTGGAGGCCAGCTACCGGTACCTGATTGTCTTCAGCGAATTCGTCTATTCGGAGTGGGACGCCGCCGTGAAAGAAGGAAAGCTTTCACTTTGGAGCGCGTATGTGGACGCCAAATACAAACTGCATCCGCGGGTCTATGTGGCGGCGCGGTATGATGTCATGAAATTTGGACGGATTGAAAATCCCGATACCGGTCAGAAAGAGACCTGGGACTATGATGTGCAACGCATTGAAACGGGAGTAGGGTACCGAATTACGAGAGGAGCCACGGTGAAACTGGTTGGTCAGTTTACAAAGTTTGACAAATCGTCCGGCGTCAAACTACGGCGGCTCGCGGCGTGTCAGTTATCGGTGCCTTTCTGAAGGAGCGGTTATGAAAATCATCTTCACTTTGTTCGTATTGGCCATTGCGGGCTGGATGGGTCGTGATCATCTGCGGTACGTGTCGGCGACCGAGAGAGTAAAGATCGTTCCCATGCGGGAAGAGGGCCGCGCCGAGCAGTCAGGCGTTGGGTCCGTACGAGGAAAGGTCATGTTGTCTCAGTCCACGACCAAAACGGCCAAGTCGACACGCGGATTGTACGGTAAGTCGATTTCCCGACTCGCGTCCGGAGCATCGATCCAACGTCAGGCAATCGTTTTCGTCGAGCGCGTGTCGGGCAGTTTTGCGATCCCGCAGGTTCGGCCCGCCATGCGACAAAAAAACATCACGATCATCCCTCGCGCACTTCCTGTCTTGCAGGGCACGTCGGTTGAATTTCCAAATGACGATAACTTGTTTCACAATATCTTTTCTCTTTCCTCGACAAGGTCGTTTGATCTTGGGCGATACGCGCGCGGTCAATCAAGGTCGGTGGTGTTTGACAGGACTGGGGAGGTCAAAGTGTTCTGCGATATCCATTCGACCATGAGTGGCTTTGTGTTGGTAATGCAGAATCCATATTTCGCGACGACCGGAGCGGACGGGTCGTACCAGATTGCCAATGTGCCGTCGGGGACTTACCGACTGGGCGCATGGTCAGAGAGCGGGACGCAGTATCAGAATATCGTTGTGACGGCGGGTTCGATCACGCCGGCCGACTTCTCATTCTGAAGTCTTCATCGCGTCCGCGACGCGGTTCGCAAATTCCCGATACTCAAAGGGCAGTTTCTTCAGCAACGTCGCATACGAGTCCGACGCCGTCTCTCTACGCAGTTCCAAGAGGTTATTCACATACTGCGCCACCTTCGAGCGGATGCGGGCTTCTTCCGTCCCTTGAGTCAATTGACGGGCGCACCGGGCCAGATCGAACTGAGTGCCGCACAGCGTCTTGAAAACAAGTCCTTTGAAACGATCCCGCACACGAAAGACGCTGATCGACAAGCGGGCGGCACACGGGTCAAATTGAAACGCGTGTGATCGCAGGAGGGACAGGAACTCATTTTCATCGCCCGTAAAGAGATCTGAGGAAGGTGCCTCAACAGCGGCATGCGGGATTCGCGGTCGGTCGGCCATCCGCATCTCGAGCGGCAGGTCCTCCGCCTCCACCGGGTAGACGGCGAGAATCTCCAGACGCTCCATCAAATTTTCCAGTTCTCTGATATTGCCGGGCCAGTCGTGCATCCGCAAGACCTCCAAAGCGGCTGGAGAAAAATGTTCTTCGAGAGTTTCTGTTCGGCGTTGACGTCGTAGAAAGTGACGAAGGAGGAGATCGATATCCTCGCGCCGCTGACGAAGCGCCGGCACGTCAATCGGGAAGACATTGAGTCGGTAAAACAGGTCTTCCCGAAAATGCTTTTCTTCGACGTGTTTCTGGAGATCCACGTGCGTCGCCGCGACGACTTGCACGTCGATGTCGATGGGCAGAGAGGCTCCGAGTCGCTCGATCTGACGATTCTGAATCGCCCGAAGAACCTTAACCTGAGCTTCCAGGGGCAAATCGCCAATTTCATCGAGGAAGATCGTACCTCCGGAGGCCAGTTCAAACTTTCCTCGTTTCATGGTTTTGGCATCCGTAAACGCGCCTCGTTCGTGCCCAAACAACTCACTCTCGATCAAATTGTGCGGAATGGCTCCGCAATTCACGACGACGAAGGGCTTGTCCCTCCGAGGTCCCTGGAAGTGGATCGCCCGCGCAACCAGTTCTTTTCCCGTTCCGGTTTCGCCCCGGATCAGAATGTTGGTCGACTTGCCGCTTTGAATCAGGCGCTCGATTTGGTCGAAGACCTTTCGCATCGATGCGCTCTGTCCAACGATACCCGCAAACACCGGTTCGGGTGGAGATTGCTGACGTTCGAGGGCCAGTTCGTACGACTCGTATTTCTGAATGAGTGGAGCGACCAATGTGGTCAGGAATTCCAGAGTTTCAATATCCTGTTGACTCACGACACCTCTCCATTTCTTCGTACCCACCACCAGGGCGGGGCAGTTGCCGGAGGACAGTCGCAATTCATGAATCAGATCGCAGTCGAGTCCAAAATGGAGCAATTGTTCCTTGATGGGAATTGAGGACGTCAGGTCGACGCCGATCTTGCCATCCAGTTTCCAATGGCCCAGGCACGAATAGTGTTTGCCGTCGGTCGAGTGGAGATAGAGGACCTGCTGAAAACCGAGAAGTACCTTGACCCGTTGGGTGAACAGACCGGCAAGCGCGCGCAGTCCATCCGCCCTCGACAGGTCTTTGACGATTTCCTGCAGGACATACAGTTCAAATTGTCGTTTGTATGCGGACTCCCAGAGTGCCAGGATCTGCTGAAACCATGTCTGGACCGATTCGTCCGGTGGGTCGGGAGTCCAGATATGGAGCGTACCCGACCAAAACGGAAGGGACAGCGAGGGTTCGGAGGCCATCCGACAGTCCTCGCGACCCTCGATAAACTGAAAGACGACTTTGCGATCTGGAAAGAGTCGGAGAAGAGCGGCTTCCGTGGCGGTCAGAAAGTGGTGCAGGGAATCGAGTGCTTCAGACATTCGTGCAGTCTTGCATGACAGATTCTCATTGATTAGATTAGGCGCCCGCGCTTCGAACTTCCAGTTCGGCGCGCGTCTGAAGGAGCGTCACGTAGCTTTGGAATCCGGTGATTTCCAGGTATCGAAGCTCGTTCTTTGGAAAATTGATGAACATCATCCGACCCCCCTGTTCGGCGACGAGTTGGTACATCTCCGTGAGCGTGTTGATTCCGACGGTTCCGACGCGGGGGGTGTGGAAATCGAGGATCAGATCCTTCTGTTGAGCCTTGTCGACCAGGTCCGCATACATGGCGGCGAGTTGGCGGATGTCCTCTTCGCCCTCGTACTGATTAAAGTCTCCGACCAGAACCAGAAGCGTGAGGGTCTTGTGAAACTCGACTGTGATTTGAAGTTTTTGCATCCGGAGTCAATATAGACGGCCGAAGAGAGTATTTCAACAACAACAAGGAGGAGGAATGAGATACGGAGCAGTCCTGCTGGCGATTGTAGCGATCGGCATGGGGTCGTGTGGCAAGAAGTCGATGTCGGCGGACGAATATTATGTACAGGCAGATTCTCTCCTGAAGAAAGGAGAATTTCAGCAGGCCGTTCTTCTACTGGAGGAGGCAAACGTACTATTCGCCAAAGACACCGCGATGGTTGTCCGGAACTACAACGTCTGTGCGGACATCTGGGCACAACATCTTGGAAATTACGAGAAAGCAATTGAATATCTGAGGAAAGTGATAGCCTTGAATCCATCCAGTGACGCGGCCGCCGCCGCCTTGTTCAAGATCGGATTTACATACGAGACGCTGGTGTTGGACCTGGAAAAAGCCAAGGCGGCGTACGAGGAATTCCTTTCGACGTATGGCAGTCATGAACTCGCGAAAGACGTGAAGGTTTCTTTGGACCACCTGGGCGAATCGGACGACGAATTGCTCGAGCGGCTGCTGAAGGAAGCGGAAAAGAAGAAGGTCAAGTAGTTTATGAATCGCTCCGCCAAGATTGTCTGTACGATTGGGCCCGCAACGGAATCGCGTGGGATGATTCAGCGCCTTGCGGAAGCCGGTATGGATGTGGCCCGGCTCAATTTCTCTCATGGAGAAAAAGAAAAGCACCTCGCCGTGATCGAAGCGATCCGCAAGGTGTCGAAGGAGCTGGGCAAGCCGATCGGCATCCTGCAGGACCTGCAAGGACCGAAAATACGCGTGGGAACCTTTCGTGAGGGAGAGGTCAGTCTCGAAGCGGGAAAGAAATTTACCATCACCACCGAGGCCGTCGAAGGAAACGAGAAAATCGTTTCCACGACGTATGAAAATTTGAGTCGGGATGTGAAGCCGGGAGACTGGCTCCTTTTGGACGACGGGTTACTCTATCTGAAAGCGACGCGCTCCGATGGAGTCGCGGTCGAATGCGAAGTGGTGACGGGTGGTATTCTGAAAGACCACAAAGGCATCAACCTGCCCGGCGTGAAAGTCAGCGCGCCTTCTCTGACAAAGAAGGACCATGAGGATCTCCTGTTTGGTCTGGAGAATGGCGTGGATTATGTGGCGCTGTCGTTTGTGAGGAGGCCGGAAGACATCGTTGCGATCAAGGAGATCATACGCGCACAAGGGAAACAGACGCCCGTGATCGCGAAGATTGAAAAACCGGAGGCGCTCGACTGCATCGATGAGATCATCGCCGTGACCGACGGTCTGATGGTCGCTCGAGGTGACCTCGGGGTGGAAATGAAGACGGAACAGGTGCCGCCGATTCAGAAGCGACTGATCGCCAAATGCAACCGGGCCGGAATTCCGGTGATCACGGCGACGCAAATGCTGGACTCGATGGTACACAATCCGCGTCCCACACGCGCGGAAGCATCCGACGTTGCGAATGCGATCCTCGACGGCACGGACGCCGTGATGTTGTCCGCGGAAACCGCATCGGGCAAATACCCGGTGGAGACGGTTTCCGTCATGAATCAAATCATTGAACTGGCGGAAAAGGAAATCCCGATCGATCACACGAAACGGAGACGGGAAGCCATTCAGGAATTCATTGTTCAGGAAGGGGTTGCCTTGGCGGCATGTTCCCTGGCGGACATGTTGAAGACGAACGCCATCGTGGCCATCACGCTCACCGGGGCCATGGCGCGAGTCATGTCCCGCTATCGTCCGCAACGACCCATCATCGCAGTCACCCATTCAGAGGAGGTGGAGCAGCAACTGAGTCTGATTTGGGGAGTTCAGGGAATTATCCTGCCAGATCTGAAGGCCAATCTTGACGACAGCGTCGATCTCATCACGTATGCCCTCGTGTCTCGTGGAATTCTGAAAAAGGGCGACACCTTTGTGATCACAGCGGGACTTCCGTTTGCGAGGCGGGGGCCGACGAACAGCATGCGTGTGGAGACTGTGGAGTAATCGGTCCGCGCAGGGAGACTACCTCACCACAGCGATCTTTCCCGCTTTCTCAAAGCCAATCCCTTTGAGACGGTAATAATAAATTCCGCTGGGGACCTGCTTGCCCCTGGTATCGCGGCCGTTCCATCGAAATTCCGATTCAAATCGTCCATCGTGAGGGCCTGGTGCGACGTTTGCCACATCTCGCCGATGCACCAATGTCCCCGACGACGAGAATATCTCAAACCGAATATCGCTGAACGCACCGAGTTTGAATCGGACGAACAACGAAGCATTCGCGTCTCGTAGCAGGAAAGGCGCAGGAAATAGTCGCACATCGGAAATCCTTTTTCCGCTCGTGAAGAATACATCCACCGAGTATTCCGTCATGGCAGAAAAATCCCGATTGGCAACAATCAGGATCAAGGAGTCTCCTGGCAGCAAGTCGGTAACAAACGACGAGACCGCGGTTCCAAAGTTATTAACAAAAAACTTGGATGTGGGCGGATTGTATTCAATGGCAATCAGATTGAAACGATCCCGAAATTCACTGTTCAATACGATTTGGGCATTCACCGTGTCTGTGATCGCAAACGCGAAATAGTTCGCAGCCAGTGGTTCAAGTGACCTGGTGACCGTCGTGTCAAGCTGGCTGCGGCGAAAATCAAATCGGACCAATGGATAAGACGATCCCTCCGGATAATAGAGCGCCGTCGACCGCGAACCGGTGAAAAAATTCCACGATACAAAGTCGGCGAACTCAGCCTTGAGCGTCGAACCGCGGCTTCGCAGCGCATCATCCAGTGCCGACAAAGCGTCCCGGGTGACAAAATTGTCCCAACTGGCACGAATGACGTTTCGTCCATGTTTCTTCTCGATCAGATGGTCGAAATGAGCGATGTGATACCCACAGCGAATGCCGAGGCATGTGCTGAGTGATCGTTGAGGGGAGTCAAAGCTCGCGGAGAGATACTGAAGATAATCGTTCACTTCGTCATAGACCACCTCTTCCATCCAGGTGGATGTGAGTTCATAATACCAGGTGTCGTCGGTGGATCGGTCCACGTAGGCGAGTTGTATCGCATGGTGGAATTCGTGAGCGATGGTTACCCGAAGCGCATCGTAACCGGTCGTGAAGAATCCTGCGAAGTCGTTTTCTATTTCGATGGACGTCACGTATGTGTCAGGGTTTGAAGTAATCAGCGAGTCGAAGTAGGTGGTCCCGTAGGCATCGGTGTCCACGAAGTACATGTCGTAGCGTCCGTAGATGTCGAAGTTCAGCGGCTCGCGATAGCCCAGCGTGTCCACTTCCAATCGGTAGGATCGTTCGGCGGCTTGACCGGCTTCCTCCAGCCAATCAGGTATTCCATTAATGTTTGCATCGGTCAAAGGAATCGCGTCGATACCGGTGTCGGTGTAGTGGAAACGAAACGTCCGATTGCCGCGAGGGGTTGCGAAGGTGTGCGTGAATACGGTGTCGATCATCGACTGCTGTCGCTTGCGGAAGGCGTTCATTCGCTGCGAGCGCAGATACGAAACGATCGGAAATCCGCATTTATCCTTGGTGGTGGATTGCAGGTGTTCGGGTAATTGCTTCCCCTGGCCCTGCAACGTCATCAGCAAGTATCGATTCGCTTCCGATACGGTTATTTCCCCGCGAGTAGCTGCAGTCCAAATGTTTTCGGATGATGTTTGCGACGAGATCGAACTCACACAAAGCAGACCGAAAATCAATCCTTTTGTCATTCGGCACGGTTCCTGTTCTTTTTGCGGAAGGTGAGTGATATGGGTACGCCCTCGAAGCCGAATTCCTCCCGCAGACGGTTTTCGAGATACTGACGATAATTGGCCGGCAGCAACTCCGGTTCATTGGAGAAAATCGCAAACACGGGCGGCCTTGTCTTCACCTGGGTCACGTAATTCAGGCGGATGTCCTTTCCCCGGACGGCAGGGGGTTGATTGGAGCTGACGGCCTTTCTCAGAAATTCGTTGAGGTGCGACGTCGTGATGGTCCGGGACCGCTCCTGATGAACCCGTCGGGCGGTTTCGAGAACCTTCAGTACGCGCTGGCGATGAACGGCCGACACAAAAAGGATCGGGACGTAACGTGTAGAACCGAGAGCCCGTTCCACATGTGTCTCAAAAGCCCGATAGGTTTTGTCGTCCTTTTCGATGAGATCCCACTTGTTGATCACCAGGACAAGACCCTTTTTGAACCGACGGGCTTCTTCCAATACCCGGATGTCCTGGGCGGCCAACCCTTCGAGCGAATCGATCATCAGGACTGCGACGTCGCATTCCTGAATGGTTTTGAGGGTGCGCAGGGTGCTGTAGAATTCCAGATTTTCGCGAACCTTCGTTTTGCGTCGAAGACCCGCCGTATCGATGAGTTTGTATGCTTGTCCTTCGTATGTAAAATCCGTGTCGATGGCATCGCGAGTGGTTCCGGGAATTTCCGAAACGATGTGTTTGGGTTGACCGATGATCGCATTGACCAATGACGATTTCCCGACGTTGGGTCGCCCGACAATCGCCAGTCGAATGACGTCGTCCTCTTCGTCGGTCCATTCGTGTTCGGGCAGTCGGTCCAGGACGTCGTCGAGGAAGTCGCCGATGTTTCGACTGTTCAACGCCGAGATGGGAATCGGACTTCCCAAGCCGAGTTTGTACACCGAAGGATCTGCAACCAACGTCTGACGCATTTTTTCGTTATCGATCTTATTGGCGACGAATAGAAATGTCTTGTTCTTGCGTTTGAGCAGGTCGGCGATCTGTTGCTCGACCGTGCTGACGGCGGCAGATCCGTCCACAAGCAGGATTACCAGATCGGCTTCCTCCATGGCGATGGTCGCTTGTTCACGTACCGCGGTGTCAATGACGTCCTGCGAATCGGGGATGAACCCGCCCGTGTCGATAAGCAGGAAGGATCGTCCGGACCACTCCGCCAAACCGTAATGCCTGTCCCGGGTGACTCCCGGTGTGGCATCCACGATGGCATCCTGTTGACCGATCACTCGGTTAAACAGCGTACTCTTTCCCACATTGGGTCGTCCGATGATCGCGACGACGGGAAAACGATTCATACGTCCTTGTGATTCAATCTTGAATCGAAACAAACAATTAAATAACCTATAAATAACCTACGCATCCTTATTCTTCAATTCAAGAGATCAAGTTGATCCGAGAGATTGACATCCGAAATTTTCGCTCGATCCGTGAACAGAAGTGGATTCTGAAGGAGGGTTTTTTCCCTATCCCGATGGATCCCGGTTCAGGCAAGACGACGCTCCTTGACGCATTGCGAACGGCATGTTTCCAGGAAACCGCTCCCGCGGGAGCCGAAGAGGCGTCCATCCGGGTTGTCGTGAGCCTGGAAGGTGTACCCTGGACTTGTCAGCGGACCATCCGCGGTGGCGTCACGAACACGTGGATAGCCAGCGATGGATCCAGTGAGGTGGACCTGCGTTCCGCACAGGACAGAATGAAATTCCGACGACAGTGCGGCCATGCGGCCGACGCTTTTCCGATCTGGATCGCGCGGGAGCGCTACCGCGACTGGATTCGTGAACTGATGGTTCCTGAGGAATTGCGTACCGCGGAAGCTCGTGCCGATGAGGCCTTCTCCCACGCATACGGTCGTGTCCTTCAGATCAAGCAGAGTCGGGGCACGAAGCATCTGAAGGTTGCGACGCGGATGCGAATCGAAAAAGAATTGGTGACACTGGACAAGGAAATCGCCGAACTCCAACGAACGCAGGAACGTATCGAAACGGAGTTGTCAGAACGAGAATCTGATTTCGCACGAGTCGAAAGATCGTTTGGATACGTCGAGGCTCGTCTGAACGAATTGGCTCACCTGGAATACGAAGAACGCCTGGAAGACAGGGCCCATTTTGAAGAACCGGACGTGTCGGAACTCAAAGCTCATTTTGATTCGTACCAGCAGTTGCAGGAGAAAATCCGGCAGACCGAAGCGAGGGGCATCGAACTCCGTCATTACGAAAAGAATCTGAGGGGTTTGCAGGAGGAAATTACCCGCATCGCCGGTTCGGGAGCGGAGCAGGCCGATGAGCGGGCGGCGATCTATCTCGAAGAAATGACGCGCCTGCAGCAGGCGTTGCAACTGGTGAGTACGGCGGATCATGATGCGGAGACGCTGCGCGAAGAGGCCAGGACACACCAGGCTGGGGCGTCGCAGTACGCGCTTCTTACGCGAGGAAGAAGTCGCGGTCCGGCTTCTCACGTTCGCGCGCGAACTCAGAAGCGGGAGGCCCTGCACGCAGAACTCAAGGGTCTGGACGTGGACGTTGTCCGATCGGAATACGAAACGATTCGACAGCGACTGTTGTTGACGCGCCAGCAGAATCGGGAGTGGAATCATCGAATTCAGGAGCTCTTGGAGCGGCGTCTCAGACTTCTCAGCCAACAACCTCTCGATACGGCGGAACCTGTGGACATGCCGTCTCTGGATACGCGCCGCTTTCTGGACATCGTGCGATTGGGACTCGGGCGCAGGATCCAGGAGTTGGAAGCAGCCGGACTGTCGGAGATGCGAAAGCGTCCGCTGTCAACTACCGGCCAGCGATGCGGCGAGGCATACGCACAGATTTGTGAAAACCTGGAGGAACGGGCCCTTACAGGATTGTCTGAATCCGAAAGACTCTTCGTACAAATCGCTCTTCAAGGCGCCGCCACTTCGGCGTTTACACGATTTGACTTCTGTTTTCTGCCGGAACACACAACCGCTCTTCTTGCTCCTCCGCAACTGGAGGAGATTCGCCTGTTCCTGACGGAATGTGGATTCCGTCAAATACTGTTCTTTGTCCGTCCTTAGGATTCCAGATCGCCCACGATCAGGTCCTCCCGCAGAGGCGCAATGAAATGCTGAACGACGTGTTGATGTTCGGGATGGGCCATATAAATCTCCAGATCCGCTTTGGTTTGAAAGTGGCTGACCAGCATCACGTCGAATGCCCTTCCGCGTTCAGAGAAATTGACACCGGCGTCGATGAAGAGAACCTCCGGGATCTTGCTTTTCAATTCGCGAATGGCTTGAAGCACTTGATCTCGCTGCCCGTCCGTCGTGTGTGGTTTCAGTTTAAAAAGCACAATGTGGTGTACCATGTCCGTTCTCCTTACATCCGGGATGTTGTATCAAACGCTCATCCGCTATAGCTGGTGTTCCTGATTAATAGGCAAAGTCAATTTGAAGGGTTTTTGTAAAGTATCGGCTGTAGCGATAGGTGGTGCGTGCCTGGAAGCGGATCGAGTAGAGACCCGGTGGCATCAGACTCACCACGGCCGCGGAATCAACGGCTGTTGAGTCGGTCCTTGCGAATTTCTTTCCGGGAGGCGTGCGGTCCCATGTCAGAGTGTGGCGACCGATCGGCAGAAGTTTGTTGCTACAGAGTGTGGCGATCGTCTGGTCGTTTTCGTCCAGGATCGTCGCGGTGAGTCGGGAATGCTCGGTGAGGAGAAAGTCGATTTGAATAGAACTATCCGCGAGTGAAATGCGCGGCTCCAGAATATCAGTGCCGATATGAAAATATTGTGCACTGATCTTATCGATGACGAAGACCTGGCCGTGCGGTTTCCAAATCGCAATACTGCGAGGCTCCAGGAACTCGTTTTCTCCTTCCCCGACGTGGCCAAACGTTGTGATGTACCGCAGGTTGGAGTCAAACTTGTGCACGCAGTGGTGAAAGGTGTCTGTCACCCATACATTCCCGAAGTAATCAACGGCAACGGATGTCAAGAACGCCTGGGGATAACCATAGTCATTGGCGAGGATGCCGGCAACAAATTGTCCGTTGAGCGTAAACTTGCGCACCCGACTGTTGTTGAGGTCAATGACTACTGCGAAAGATTCTCCGGAATACGTTTGTTCACCGTCTGCGCCGGTAATGGCAATTCCGTCCGGTCGAAAAAAAAGTTCTTCGTGCGAAGTGGTCTGAGAGGGAATTCCGAACTGCGCCACGTAATTCAGATCTCGGTCGAATATCTGCACACGATTGTTTTCGGTATCGCAGACGTAGACATATCCCCGGGGTCCCACCGCGATGCCGCTGGGCGAATCCAACTGGTTCTTTGCGCTTCCTTTCTTGCCTACGGCACTGACGAATTCCACGTAATCGCCGGGATTACGCAATCGCATGATTCGATGATTGCCGGTGTCCGTGACGTAGATGTCTCCGCCGGGAGTCGCCGCGATCCCACGCGGATTCTTCAGCTTTTGTTGCCGGCCTTTTCCCTCGAAGACATCGAGGCTTTGGATGGAGCTATTGAAGATCATGCAGTTTTGGCCGGAATTCAGACCGTACGCGGTCAGATCGTCGTCATCGTTTCGGTTGTCAGGGTCGTCGGTCGCGGTGAGTCGGGTGACCGCGATTCCCTGGGGATCGTCGGGTGTGATATCCGTACGTCCAATCAGCGCCATGAAGGCGAGCAAATGAACGCGGGTGGCTTTGTGTACGGGCGCGTGGCGAAACGGCGGGTACACCAGCGTCGTGTTCTCGTGCCGTCCGCTGGTCGTGATTTCCTGTCCACGCGAAGCGACTGGAAAGGCAGACAGAAGAACGAAAAGGTGAGTATGGGCAACAATGTTCTTCTTCGACATGACGTGAAATCGCATCATTTCTCTATTGCACTGCAAAACATGAATCTTATGAACGAAAAATTTCGCAGTTATGAAGGATAAGTAAAATAGAAGATAGAAAACTGTTACGAATATTCGTGTTTAATGTAATCACAAGAATCAGATAACATTGCGATAATATATTTTCTTTATTATCTGGACGTTAACGGTTGAAAGGCAGTTACGCTTGGCAAAGGAAAATAGCGTGCATATGGAGAATAGGCAAACGGTTTCAGTACATACCCGAAGGAGTGGAGCAGTTATGCGAAGGTTTGTGATGATTTCAGCAGTATTGGCGAGCGGTGTTTTTGGGCAGGACGGAGAGACGAAGAAAGAACAAAAGCCCATTCAGATTAGCGGTCGCGTGCAGGTGCAGCATTATTGGGACCGGGAGATCGGCTCGTCCGCGCCCGTCACCAACGAGGGGATGAGAATCCGACGCGGCCGGCTGCGTTTCCTCGCCCAGCCGAGCGAGTTCACGCGTGCGGATGTCCAACTCGAAGTGCGCGATAATTCGCCTCGCGTCCTCGATGCCGAAGTCGACTTGCTCTTTGGTTCCTGGACGTTGCGGGCGGGGCAGTTCAAGATTCCTGTCTGGCGGGAGGAACTGAGGTCGTCGGGGAAATTGATGCTCGTGGAACGGAGCCTGGCCGCAGAATTTCTGGTCGTCAACCTGCTGTCCGCTCAACACATCGGCGTGGAACTCAATGGGAAAGTCTCAAGCGCGCAGCTGGCTGTCAATCTTTCCAACGGGTCAGGCTCGGGTGGCAGAGAGGATGCCGGCCGTTCCAAGACAGTCGCGGGAACACCCTACATCAACAACGGGAAGATGCTCAGCGGAAGATTGAACCTTCCCATCCGAAAAGAATTTGAAATCGGTTTTTCCGCCGCGTTGAACCGATTGGGCAATCGCATCGACACAAACGATACACGAGGCTCCGCGTGGATGTCCGGACTGGACGGTGTGGTAGCGATTCCCATTCGGGACGCAAAACTCCTCGCTGAGGGAGGCATGTACGTTGGCAGCTTTGACCGCAAGATAGTCGGTACGACGAAGGACCGGTTGTTCCACGCGGGGGATGCCACGTTGTTGTGGCAGAACAAACTGACTCGCCATGACGCGTGGGCTGGGCTGGATGCGTATGAATACGGAGTTGGAATCACGTACCTGGAGCCGAACTCCCGCGTCGACGACGATGAAACCTGGCAAGTCCGGACCGGGCCTGCCTTCTTATTCGGCTCAAAGACCCGTTTGCAGACCAACGCAGAATTTACTCGATCCACCGCGAAGGGCAGCAAGTGGGGGTTTGGCCTCCGTACTCAACTGACCGTGAATTTCTGACACGTGAGTAATCCCAATCTAAGGTTGGGACTTTTTCTTTGCGGCTGGAAGCGGAAAGCGTTACATTCGAGCGTCTTGCAGGAATCGATGCAGTCCGAGATGAGGAATAAAATCAATGGGTAACTCGTTAGGTACAAAAGCGATCCGATGACGGCACACGAGTTTGAAACACAGGCCTTGCCGCATACAGAGTCGTTGTATAATACGGCGCTGCGTTTGACGCGCAATCCCGCGGACGCCGAAGACTTGGTACAAGAAGTGTTCTACAAAGCCTTTCGATCGATTGACCAATTTGAGCCGGGCACAAACCTTCGCGCGTGGCTGTTTAAGATTCTGGTGAATACGCACATCTCGCAATACCGCCGCTCTTCCAAGGATCCGACTGCGTCCGGGTATGACGATGTGGAGGAATTCTCCATGTACAGTCAGGTGCACAGTCGCGCAGAGAGTCTGACCGATTCGCCCGACAGCGTTCTGAATCAGTTTTTGGAAAAGGACATTCGCAATGCGATCGAACGCCTGCCGGAAGCGTTTCGAGATGTCGTCCTGCTGATCGATGTCGAAGGGTTTTCTTACCAGGAAGCCGCGGACATTCTCAACGTGCCGGTTGGCACGATCATGTCGAGGCTTTTCCGAAGCAGGAAAATGCTGCAGAAATTTCTGTGGGAGTACGCCGTGGAATATGGATATGTCAAACCGAAACAGAAGGCAACGTGAGTCGTCGCATGCACGACAAGAAAGCAGTTAGGGTACGATGATCCCCTGTGATGAAGTGATTCGCAAAGTGTATGCGTTTATCGACGGAGAGCTGAACGTCAAGGAACTGGAAGAATTTCAGTCGCACATTTCGATGTGTCTGGGTTGCAAGGATCACGTGGCGTTTGAAGCGAAGTTAGTTCAGATCATCCGCGAGAAATCCGGGCAGGGCAATCGTGTGGAGGTTCCCGCTACCTTGATCGAGAAAATCCGCAAAGCCATATCGGTTTCCTGATCATCGCCATCCCTGGGCAATGGGAAGTCTGCGGCCAAATCCGAAGGCTTTGGTCGTGATCCGAAGACCCGGTGCGGCCTGACGTCTCTTGTACTCGTTGCGATCCACCCACCGCAGTATCTTCTGAACCAGTCCCCGGTCGAATCCCCGATGGACGATCTCTTCCTCTTCCAGCAATTCTTCGATGTACAAATGCAGGACCGCGTCGAGAGTTTCGTAATCGGGCAGTGTGTCTTGGTCCGTTTGGTTGGCCCGGAGTTCGGCGGACGGGGGCTTCGTGAGCGTTCGAGTCGGAATGATCTCACCGTTTCGATTCATCCACCTGGCCACGCGGTAGACCATCGTTTTTGGAACGTCGCTGATCACCGCGAGACCCCCGCACATGTCTCCATAAATCGTGCAGTATCCGACGGCGAGTTCAGACTTGTTGCCGGTGCTGAGGACCAGGGCGTTCCATTTGTTGGATAGCGCCATCAGGATGTTGCCGCGAATGCGCGCTTGCAGATTTTCCTCCGTGACGTCCGCAGGGGCGTCCCGAAAGACAGGTGCGAGTCTTTCCAAGAAGGCCGCGAACATCGATTCGATCGGAACTACCTCGAAACGAATACGAAGGGTTTCCGCAAGTTGTCTCGCATCTTCGATCGAATGGTCCGATGAGTATCGAGAAGGCATGGACACACCCATCACGTTTTCCGGGCCAATAGCATCGGCGGTCAGCGCGGCGACCAGGGCGGAATCGATCCCGCCGCTTAATCCGATAATGGCTTTCTGGAAACCGCATTTGCTCATGTAGTCGCGGATGCCCACGCGAAGCGCGTCAACCACTTGTTCTTCTTCCGACAGTTTCCACGGGTTATTCTGCATCCGATGGAAATCGCCGACCACCCAGTCTTCTTCGAAGGCCCGAGCCGCCGTCACATTTCCAGACGCATCCATCAGAAAGCTGCATCCGTCAAAGATCAGGCTGTCATTGCCGCCGACGAGATTGCACATGGCAGAGGGAATTCGATATTTTCTCGCAAAATTTTGAAACATCCGCACGCGCAGGTCCGCCTTGCCCAGACTGAAGGGAGAGGCGGAAATATTGATCAGGAAATCGCAGCCTTGTCGTGCGAGTTCCTCGACGGGATCGTGAAGGTACATGGGCCTCGTCCAGAAGTCCTTATCATTCCACACATCCTCGCAGATGGAAATGCCGAGTCGGCGTCCATTCCACTCGATAATGGAATTGGACGAGGCGGGCTCGAAGTGCCTCATTTCATCAAAGACATCGTAATTCGGCAAGAGACTCTTGTGCCGGATGGCGCGGATGTGCCCGTCCTGGAGGAGCGCCGCCGCATTGAATGTCGGACGGCCGGTCGCGGTTGTGTTGGGATCCGCAAAACCGACGATGGCGGACAAGTCGCGCGAGTGTTCGGCGACCGTCTGCAGCGCGTCCAGGTTCTTTTGGATGAACGCCTTTTTTTCGACAAGATCTTCCGGCGGATAGCCGATGATCGCCAATTCCGGAAAGAGAATCAGATCCACCGATTCCGTCCGGGCTCGGTGTAAACACGAGACAATCCGGGAGGTATTTCCAGCGATGTCTCCGACTCGGGTATTGATCTGGGCGAGGGCTATTTTCATAAAAAAATCCGACTCATCGAATCGGATCAAGATAACGAGAGAATGGGAGAGTTGCTACTTACCGACGCACGACGTCGATCACGCGACCGCCTACGCGAAAACTCATGATGTGAGGATTGATTTCGATCGGCTGGAGCTCGGAATTGGCCGGTTGCAGGATCACCTTGCTTCCGCGGCGATAAGCGCGTTTGACGGTCGCTTCTTCGTCGACGTACGCGATCACGATATCCCCATTGCGGAATTCCGTACTGTGGCGCACCACGATATAATTGCCATCGTAAATGCCGTCCTCGATCATGCTGTCCCCGGACACCTGAAGCGCGAAAACATCCCGGTCATTCCATTCATATTGGGTTGACGTGTGATGCAGATAACCAAGGTCGACCGACTCGGAAAATCGCGGCGTTCCCGCGGCCACCTTGCCGATGATCGGAATTCCCGTCCTTTGGTCGTCCCGCTCAACGATGGGATTCATAACACATCTCCAAAGCTTTGTGACAAGCTTCTTCCGTTTGTTTGCGAGTTTGAGAAAGAAGAAAATCGAGACTTGATCCGTTTGAAATATCGCAAAAGGCCGAGAGGATGTCAATCTGTTTCTGTTCGGAAGGCAAGCGTGTCGAAGTCCGCTCCAGGGCCAGATAGGAATAAATATCGAGCTCACGATAGAAGACATAACTTTCGCGAAGCGTCTGCGTGAGGGATGAGGGGAGGACACCTTCGAGAGACGCGATTGCCTCCAGCGTGGACATCGTGGAGGGGCGCCCCACGTGCATTTGGAGCACCTGCACGGCGTATTCAAGCTCCAACAGTCCCCCCGCTGCGAATTTGTAATCGAGTCGCGCGTCGCTGACCGTGCGTATTTTCTCCCGGAGTTGTCGTTCGCGCATGGCACGGACAGCCCGCAGATCGAACGCCGTCACCGGTCGGGATCGATGCCCGTCGATGGTCGGCCGCAGTCTGTCTGCAATCGTGAAGTCACCCGCGACTGGTCTCCAGCGCAAGAGGGCCTGCTTTTCCCACAGCGCCGCGCGGGTGTCCAGGTATTCCACATACCGCGATTCTCTGACCAGGAGCGGAGAATTCTCTCCCTCCGGGCGCAGCCGCACGTCGACCGCATACAGTCGTCCCAGAGGAGTGAATGTCTGTACGGCGCTCAGCCATTCCTCAACTTGTGGACGCAGCGCTTCCAAGTCCGCGTCTTCACTACAAATGAAGACGACATCCAAATCGGAGCGGAAACTGATTTCCCGGCCTCCCCATTTGCCAAGAGCGGCCATCAGGAGGCCATCGGAATTTCCCAGTGCCTCTCCCCACAATGTCCTGACACAGTGATCCGCGATGCGGGAGAGCTGATCAAGAAGAGTGCCGATGTCGATGCGGGATAACAGCAGAAGGATCGTCAGCCTCAGCCATTCCATGGTCTTGAGGTCGTAGAGGGAGTCAAACGACATCGCCGGGGGATCGGCCGGCTTCTCCAACCAGGCAGGCAGACCGGTGATGAGACGTTCTGTAAAGTCTGGCGAATCGACGAGGCGAGCCGTCATGTGCGGCCCGCAGGCACACAGATGAGCAAGCGATTCGAGTAGCCAGTCGGACCCCGTGAGGGCGCGGTATAGCGAATCGGTCGAGCCATACGCGTAGACGATCGATTCGAATCGTGACAGAGCTTCTTCGGGACAGGCGGTGTAGCCAACCGTCGTGAGGAGCTTTGGCAGCAGGCTTTCAAACAATCGCCGGGTCGCATTGTCATACAGTTTCGGGAATCGCCCAAACGCCAGTTGCCGCAAGACTTGCTGAACATGTGTACTGGGAGCGACCCGGGCTTGGTGAAGAAGCGAGCGCACCTCGACATCCCAGTGCTCCTGAATCAGCGACTGCCCGTGTGGCGACACGGATTTGGCTGCAAACATGCTGTCGAAGTGACGTCGAACGGAGTCCCGCTCTGTCTGGATGCAGGACATCAGTTCGCCCCGAGAGGGGAATCCGAGAACATATGCCAAACGGCTTTGCTCTCTCTCGTCTTGATCGACGCTGTGCGTCTGCATGTCCCGTTCGATCTGGAGGCAGTGTTCGATTCGACGAAACAACCGATATGCACGTCGCAAGAGTGCCGCCTCCTCCGGAGACAAAAGGTCGTGCTGCTCCAGCCGGTCAATCGCTGTGAGCGTGGTCGGCGTTCTGATCTCCTGCGTCCGACCGCCGTTGATCAACTGCAGGGCCTGGCAGATGAACTCGATATCCCGAATCCCGCCCGGGGCAATTTTGATATTCAATTCGTCCGACAACTTTTCTTCTTCGATCTTCCATTTCATACGGGCGATTTCCTCCAGAGGAGATCGGAAGAACGTGGTCGGATAGACAAACGCGCGCAGTTGGAGCAGCAGTTGCTCGCCGAGGGTCTTCTGACCCGCGCACGGTCTTGCCTTGATCAGCATCTGTCTTTCCCACAGCTTGCCGCGGGACTCGTAGTACCGCAGACAACTGACGAGCGATCGGGCGAGAGGTCCGGAATCGCCGTCCGGTCTCAAACGGGCATCCGCCCGATAGAGACGACCCTCGCGCGTCACTTCGTTGAGACTGCGCATGAGATTCTCGGCGATTCGATTAAACGCTTCGTGATTAGACAGGCCTTCTTCGTCGACGCCCTCTTCGGCGTATAGGAACATGAGATCGATGTCCGAGCTGTAATTCAACTCGCGTCCGCCCCACTTGCCGAGGGCGATTACCGTCATCGCGCGTCGTTGCGCGTCGGTCGCATAGAGATGCATCATTCCTTCCACGATCGCATCTGCCACATCGCTCAATTCCGTAACCACCGCGTCGAGCGTCTCATCCAGAATCAGATCCCGAATCCCGACTCGCAGATGACATTGTCTTTTCCATCCGCGGAGAGCGTCGATTTTCCTTCGACTCGAATAGGTCGAATTGATCAGGATGGCATGTACACCCATATCCATTTGCTCGCGGGACATGGGTCGACAGGAGCTTTCGGGATTGATCAGGAGGGAAACAAATTGCGGATCTCGAAAGAGGATATCGGATAGGTGCTCGCTGGCCAGAAAGATCCTCACCAGCCGCGCGGTCAGCGGGGGATACTCACTCAATGTGCGATAAAAAGACGTTCGATCGATGACGCTGGACGCCAATCGTTCAAAAGCATGAAGGACGCGATCCGGATCCGGAGTGGCGGCGGCCTCCGAGAGGAGCCGCTCCACGAATCGCAGCGTGCTTGGCTCGGCCGCGGCGCAGAGTTTCTGTAATTGCTCGCCAGCGCGGATCGGATCCGCGAAACAACGCAACCAATGGGTGAGAACCTCGGCCATAGATCGAAAACGAGGATTGAAAATCGTAAGAAATCTGCCTACTTTCTTGCCGTCAAAGTAGACAAGCATCTCAAGAGATTCCACTGTAACTTGGCGGGTATCCATGTCGAATGACCACAAAGCAGCAGAACTGAGACGGCTCAAGGAAGAAGCGAAACTGGGCGGCGGGGCCAAGCGGATCGAGGCCCAGCATAAGAAGGGGAAATTGACTGCCAGAGAGCGGATCAATCTTCTGTTGGACGAATCCAGTTTCGAGGAAATCGATATGCTTACGCGGCATCGTTCCTCTGCTTTCGGATTGGACAAGGACCGGCCGCTGGGGGACGGCGTGGTGACCGGGTACGGTACCATCGACGGGCGATTGATGTTTGTTTTCAGTCAGGACTTTACGGTCTTTGGCGGAAGTTTGTCGGAGGTGCACGCCGAGAAGATCGTGAAGGTCATGGAGATGGCTATGAAGGTGGGCGCCCCGGTGATCGGCTTGAATGATTCGGGCGGAGCCCGAATTCAGGAAGGCGTCGTCAGTCTGGGCGGCTATGCGGACATTTTTCTGCTGAACACTCTGGCGTCCGGTGTGATCCCGCAAGTCTCGGCGATCATGGGCCCGTGCGCAGGCGGCGCCGTGTATTCGCCGGCGATCACGGACTTTGTTGTGATGGTGAAAAGTACCTCCTACATGTTTGTCACCGGACCGAACGTGGTCAAGACCGTCACGCACGAAGAAATTACTTCCGAGGCGTTGGGAGGGGCCACGACGCACGCCACCAAGAGCGGGGTCGCCCATTTTGCGACGGAGAATGAACTGGATTGTCTGCTGAAGATCCGAAAGCTGATCAGCTTTCTGCCCTCGAACAACATGGAGGAAACTCCGCCGATCCCGTGCGACGATCCCGTGGACCGGTGTGACGACGCCCTCCGCACCCTGATCCCCGACAACCCAAACAAACCCTACGACATGCGCGACGTCATTCGGAAAGTGGTGGACTACGGAGATTTCTTTGAAGTGCATGAGGAGTACGCACAAAACATCCTGGTCGGCTTTGCACGCCTCGATGGGCGCTCCGTCGGCATCGTGGCCAATCAGCCCGCTGTCCTGGCCGGTGTGCTGGACATTGATTCGTCGATGAAGGCCGCTCGTTTCGTGCGATTCTGCGACGCATTTAATATTCCGCTGCTCGTATTTGAAGACGTACCGGGATTCCTCCCGGGGAGCGATCAGGAGTGGCGGGGGATTATCAAACACGGGGCGAAATTGCTTTATGCCTTCTGCGAAGCGACGGTCCCCAAGATTACGATCATTACCCGAAAAGCGTACGGCGGGGCGTATGACGTGATGAATTCCAAACACGTCCGGGGTGACGTCAATCTCGCGTGGCCCACGGCGGAAATCGCGGTGATGGGAGCCAAGGGAGCGGTAGAAATCATCTTCAAGAAGGAAATTGACAGCGCCAAGGACCCCGAGACCGTCCAGCAGAAACTGATCGACGAGTACCAGACCAAATTTGCAAACCCGTACAATGCCGCAGAACGTGGGTATGTGGACGATGTGATCGAGCCGCATTTGACACGCCCCAAGGTCATCAAAGCGTTTCGCATGCTGCAAAACAAGTCGGACTCCAATCCGTCCAGGAAACATGGCAACATCCCGTTGTGAGACGCACCATCCTGTAGTTTTACAACAACTTACAGTGACAAAAGGCTTGTAAGTACTTCACGGTTCGACTATATTTTTTATAACTCGCCTTGACCGGTCAGACATGCCAACGAATCGATTGTGTGCAAAATTCGGACAAATTATTCTGGCCTCCGCCTCCGCCCGACGGGCACAGATTCTGTCGCAAGTTGGGTTTGATTTCAAAATCGTACCCAGTCGCGTTCAGGAGACGTTCAACGGCGAACCGCCGGAGGCACAAGCCGTGACATTAGCCAGAGAAAAGGCGCTCGATGTGGCGGAAGATTATGGGAATTCGCTGGTGCTGGCGGCAGATACGATCGTCGCATTGGACGGAAAGGTGCTGGGTAAGCCAGAGTCGCCCGCGGAAGCCCGGGAGATGCTGCACTTTCTCAGCGGCCGCATGCACGAGGTGTTTACCGGTTTCGCGATCGTGCAGAAGAACGCGCGTCGCGAACGATCCAGGGTGGAACGCACCCGGGTGCGATTTCGACCATTGCGTGACGATGAGATCGACGCGTACATTGAAACCGGAACCTGCTTCGACAAAGCGGGGTCATACGGCATTCAGGATGTGAGCGCTGTTTTTTGCGACTATTTGGAAGGCGACTTCTACAACGTAGTTGGGTTGCCGATCGCGAGTGTCTTTCGTGAAATGGAAGACTTGGTGACGTCATGAGTGAAGAGTATTTTCAGGAATTCGCAGCGCAGCTCAAACGATTTCGGGAATCGCAGGGTGTGTCTTTGCAATCGATCGCTCTGGTGACGCGTATGAATCAGGAGTACCTGACGCGCCTGGAGGAGGGAGATTTCTCGTTTGCGGCCGATGTGTACGTCAAAGGCTATCTGCGCACGTACGCGTCGCAGATCGGTCTCGATCCCACCGCGGTTTTGGAGGAGTTTGACCGGATCCTCGAGAAGATCGACTACGTCAATCGCGACGATCAAGCGGAGGTCAGCGAAGAAGTGCTGTCTTCGATTGGTGCAATCCCGGAAACATCCGAAGCGGAGGATCGATCGGAACTGGATCAAGCCGTTATCGAGAAAATCCGCAAGGAAAAGCAGATGCATGCCTGGGTATCGGTTACCTCGATCGTGCTGGTGGCGTTGGCGGGTATCCAGATCCTGCTTTCCGGCGGTCGCGAGGTCGACGGATCAGCAGAGCCGACGGAGATGCAGGCCGCCTCGAATGTGGCGCAGGTGACGCGACGACCCAGACTCGTGCTCTCAGCGCCCATCGTGCCTCCCCTGGAGGCCATGCGACGCGAAGAGGTGGCCGATCGGCTTCTGATGAAGCAGAGTGAGATCGAAAGAAATCTGATCAACCAGGAATGGCTGGGCGACGGACCTGTTCCGAGAATCGGCATCCGTGAAGCCGCTGCTTATTTGGATTCTGTCATCCGCCAGTAACTTTCGGGAGTTGACATGAAAGAGTGGATACAAAACCGCAGTCTCCGAACGAAGCTCATGATGGGGATCGGTCTCTTCTCGGCTTTGTTCACGGTGTCGGTCACGGGGATTTTCACAGTACGACTGTACAACAATGCCTTGGACGCTCAGGCCACCTATCTCGAACGTCAGGCCGCGATCACCGCCCAGGGCGTGGGTTCCGGCCTGGACTTTGGCGACAAAGCTTCTGTCAACGATGTGTTCGTCCCGTTGCACGACGTGACCGAGTTCATCGTGGTCTACGATGTGGATGGCAACGTCTTCACGGATTACTTCCGAATCGAAGAAGAACGCGACGCGGTTTTGGAAGTCGTACCGTTGTACGTGCAGGAACTGAAAGATTATGGAGATCCGGTGCTCAGCTTTGAGGACTTCTCCATGACCTGCGTGGTTCATCCTGTCTTGAATTCGACGGGCACCGAGGTCGGTCATTTGGTGATGGGGGTCTCGACGGATGCGATTGAGGCGGAATTTCAATCTCAGATCGTGTTCTCTGCGATGATCTTCGTGGTCGCGCTGATCATCGGATTGGGCGCGGCGTTGTTGTTTTCGAATTTCATGGTTCGTCCGATCCAAAATGTCGTGGAGCGTCTGCGCGATATCGCTCAGGGTGAAGGAGACTTATCCAAACGAATTGACTATGTGAGCGAGGACGAAATCGGGACCCTGGCCAGGGCATTCAACGAATTCATCGAAAAGATGCGTGAGATGATCGTTCAACTCGCGCAGGCGTCTTCGCAGATCGCCGGCAACGCGGCGCGCATCAACGAAAATACGTCTGAGCTTGCCGCAGGCTCGGAGCGTCAGGCCAATCAATCGACTCTTGTTGCGGTGGCGTCGGAGGAAATGTCAGCGACGATTCTGCAAACGTCGTCCAATACGAACGATGCGGTGAAACTATCCCGTCAGGCGCATGAAGCCGTCGGCAGGGGAAGGCATGTGGTGACGGATACGGTCAAGGGGATGGATCAAATCGCGTCGGTTGTAAGCGAGTCGGCCACCACGATTCTTGCGCTGGGCAAAACAGTGGCGCAGATCGGACGCGTGGTCGAGGTCATCAATGACGTGACGGATCAGATTAATTTGCTTTCGCTCAATGCGTCCATCGAAGCCGCATCGGCCGGTGAATACGGCAAAGGATTTGCGGTCGTGGCAGAGGAAGTAAAAAAGCTGGCGGAACGGACGACGCAGTCGACGACGGAAATTTCGCAGATGATCGAGTCCATCCAGCATGCGACCGCCAATGCGATACGAGCGATGGAGCGTGGGACGCACGAGGTCGAACGAGGCAAAGTGCTCGGAGATAAGACTGCCGAGGCGCTCAACGAAATCCTCGAGGCCAACAACAAAGTCATGGAGATGATCACCAATATTTCGGTCTCTGCACAGCAGCAGAGTCATACCGCGGAAGAAATTTCGAAGAACATCGAGAACATCGCGACGATCACCAAGGAAACGGCATCCGGTGTCAGGACGATCGACGATGCGACGGAGGCGCTCGTACAGCAGACCAGATTACTGAATTCGCTCATTGGACGTTTCAAGTTGAACTCCAATGGGCACAACAAAGGGGAGATATGATTTACGATTCTCTCGTAGATGTGCGGGATCGAAAGGGAGCCGGCTATTTCGTCCTGATCGATCCGGACAAGCTCGACGAGTCGGCCACGATGGATCTGGCCGCGGCGTGCGTGGAAGCGGGCGTCGATGGGCTGTTGATCGGAAGCAGTCTGCTGATATCGTCGCGGTTCAATTCCACCATCAAGAACATCAAGGAACGGTACAACATCCCGGTGATTCTCTTTCCGGGTAGTACGATTCAGTTGTCGGAGTGGGCGGATGCGGTTTTGTTTTTGTCACTCATCAGCGGTCGCAATCCGGAATTCCTCATCGGCACGCAGGTCCTCGGAGCGCCGATCGTTCGCAAAATGGGGCTGGAGGCCATTTCCACCGGGTACATGTTGATCGAATCGGGTCGGACCACTGCGGCGGAGTTCATGAGCAATACCCGGCCGATTCCGCGGGACAAACACGATATCGCTGTGGCGCACGCGATGGCGGGTGAATATCTCGGCATGAAGCTGATTTATTTGGAAGCGGGAAGCGGCGCACTGGAGTCTGTCCCGGATGAAATGGTGGAAGCGGTTACAGGATACGTTCAAATACCCGTGATTGTCGGAGGGGGCATTCGCAAGCCGGACGAGGCGCGAAAGAAAGTGGAAGCCGGTGCGTCCTTTGTGGTCACAGGGAATGTATTGGAGAAGGCTACAGACTGGTCGTTGATCAAGGAATTCTCGGACGCGGTTCACTGGAAACAAACTCACATGGAGATCCAATCCAAACGGAAAGTGCAGCCGTGAAACGAGCGCTGTTGGTGTTTGTCAAAGCGCCGGTTCCCGGACAGGTCAAGACGCGGTTGCGGCCGGCATTGACCCCAGAAGAGGCGGCGGACATCTATGCGTGTTTTTTGGAAGACGGCTTGCGTCAGTACACCAGGCTGACGACGCGCGCGGATGTCCGAATTTGTTTTTCGCCGGCGGGAGGGGAAGCGTATTTTCGCCAGTTGATGGCGGGCATGCCATCGCCAGTGGCCGTCACATATCACGAACAGGTGGGAGCGGATTTGGGCGAGCGCATGCGGCATGCTTTTGAAGCGGCGTTTGACTCCGGATACGAGCAGGCGGTCGTGATCGGGAGCGATCACCCGACGTTGCCGGACGAGTATGTCGTGACGGCATTCGACAAATTGCAATCGCATGAGGTCGTGATCGGACCGACGGAAGACGGTGGGTATTACCTGTTGGGGAGTTCGCGGCTTGTGGAGGGTTGTTTTGCAAACATCTCGTGGAGCACGTCGATCGTTTATACACAGACCATGCAGCGACTGAGCGGGCAACGAGTGGCGGTTTTGCCGACTTGGTACGACGTGGACGATCCGCAAGCGCTCCGGCGTTGTCGGGCGGAAATTTTCGATGGTCGCGGAATCGCGTCCCGAACGGAAGCGTTCCTGCGGAGACTTGAACAACGTCCGGAATTTGCGGCGCCGGGTGAGTCATGAAAGACAAGATGGAAACCATTCGGCTATTGCACTTCCTGTCGCAGGGGAAGGACTACGGCATCGATCTGAGCAGCGTGCGTGAGGTGTTGCGAATTGCAGAATTCCAAGTCGTATCCGAGTTGCCGTCGTTTGTGCGGGGCGTGGTGAATGTGCGAGGGGAGTGGATGCCGGTGATTGACTTCTCTTCTCGTGCAGGCGGCGCACTGACGGCGTTGACGTTGGATTGTCGGATGTTGGTTCTGCGCATACGCTCGTTGAGTGTGATTTTGCTGGTGGAACGCGTCGTGGAGATTTTTTCTGTCGAAACCAAGAGTGTTTCCGCGAACCTTCACGAGGACGTGGTTTTGGATCGCAAGTACATTCGAGGCACGCTGTCACGCGGCAACGCGGTTATGGTCATTGTCGACATCGACCGGTTGTTGACGTCCGCCGAAACGACAGAACTCGAGAAGGCCAAGCTGCATGCTTAGTCCATTGTCACAACAGCGACGGGAAGGCCGCACCGTTGCACTGGAGACGGAGTTCGATGAGCATGACTTTCAGGAATTCCGAAGTCTGATTCGTCAGCGAACGGGCTTGTTCTTTAACGAGCGCCGCCGCAACGACTTGAAAACCGGGATTCTGAAAGCGTTTCACTACTCGTCGATGAAGTCTCTGCGCGACTATTACCGCGCGCTGTCGGAGAGCCAGGGCCAATCCGTGCTGCTGAAAACATTGGTGTCTTTCCTGACGGTCGGAGAGACGTATTTCTTTCGCCATTTTGACGTCATTGAACGGGAAATCCTGCCGCGACTGATCAAGGCCCATCAGCACGATCGCACCGTCCGCATCTGGAGCGCCGGTTGCTCGACGGGAGAGGAGCCATACTCCGTGGCCATGGTCCTGCATCACTTACTGCCCAAACTGCGCGAATGGAATATTTTCATTCTGGCATCGGACATTAATATCAATTCCCTGCAATATGCACGGGAGGGCGTGTATCGGCCGTGGTCTCTTCGTTCCATACCGGACTGGTACAAGGAGCGGTATTTCGAAAAGGGAGAGGGTTTGTACATCCTGGATCCTGAAATCCGATCGATGGTACAGTTTGACTATCTGAATCTGGTGGATGAATGCTATCCGTCCTCGGCCAATGGCACGCACGATCTGGACCTGGTATTTTGCCGGAACGTCACGATTTATTTTGAGACGGAAACGACCATCAAGGTCATCGATCGCTTTCACCGTGCCCTGAAGGAGAAGTCCTATCTCGCCGTGGGTCATGCGGAACCCAGCTCGCTGATCTACGACGAATACGAGACGGAAATTTATCCTGATTCCGTTATTTACCGAAAGGACTCCAGCGCCTCGCGCGATCGAAAGTCCCGAACCGGTATCCGAATTCGACAGGAGTACCCGCGAACCGTTCCCGAGACGATTCAGGTGACGCCACCGCTGGAGAACCTGACGAAGCACATCACACGCCTGACGCGTGAGGAGCCGGGGATCTCGCGCAAGTCGGACAAGGAAAGGCAGGAACTGCGAGAGAAGTTAGCCAAGAGAACCGAAGAACTGGGCCGGCAATACGGCAAGAAGACGGAAGTCGAGAAAGAGCGAAGAGAAGAGTTGACGGAGTCGGAACTGTTCGATCAAGGGATCAAGGCGTTCCAATGCCGCGAATTTCAAAAGGCGTCTGAGATGTTTGATCGGGTAGTCGTTCAAAGCCCGGGGAATGGCCGGGCGCTGTACATGCTGGGCCACGTGTATGCCAATCTCAATGACGTTCAGCGCGCCATCGAATACTGTCGCCGGGCGATCGAAAAGGATTCATTGCTGATCGAGGCGTACTATCTTCTCGGTTTGATTTTGAAAGAGGAAAACAGCTTTGACGAGTCGATTCGTTTTCTGAAGAAGGCGATCTACATTGATCTGGAATTTGCCATCGGCTATTACGAGTTGGCTGTGAACTACTTTAAGCGCGGCGACATGGCCAGCGGCAGGAAGTATATTCGGGAAACACTCCGCATTCTGAAGAAGAAGGCCGATGACGAGCGCGTGGGCGTGCTCGATGATCTGAGCGCGCGCGAACTGAAGATGATGTGTCACATGTGGGAGCGATGATTCATGGCGAAGAAGAAGGATTTGCGGACCGCACAACAACGACTCCAGGAAATCATCCAAACCGTCCGTCCGGACTATGTCCCGCGTTCATCCAACTGCTGGGAAGTGATCAACTGCGGTCAGGAAGACACTTGCGAAGCCGCCAAGAACCATCACGGACGACGATGCTACTTGTACGATCACACGTTTTGTTTTGGCGAAGACATGGGCACCTTCGAAGAGAAGATCTCGATCTGTTTAAACGAATGTCCTTTTTACAAGGCTCTGGAACCTGAAATCGGCGGCACGTGGGTGGAAGCGCATCGTCAGCTCGCCAATCAGCGCAACGGAGCCCTGCAGGATATCACGCAGATCCTGCGCCGCCGGGCAGACGATCTGGCGCATGCGCTCATGCAGGAAGAAACGGCCGATCGCGTCGATCTCATCGTCTTCCAACTCGGAAGCGAGTCGCTGGCGTTGGAGACCAAGCATGTGGTAGAGATACGGGATGTCTCTGAAATCACCCCGGTTCCCTGTACGCCGGATTTTGTGTTGGGCATCACGAATGTGCGGGGACAGATCTTTTCCGTGCTGGACATTCGCAAGTACTTTGGAGCCGAGGACACCGAGGTGACGGAGACAGCGGCCTTTCTGCTCGTCTCTCACAAAGGACTGGACATGTGTTTGCTGGTCGATCGAATCGAGCAGAAGAACGCCGTTTTCCGCAGAGACATCAAGTCTGCGACGGGAAGCGGTGCGTCGCAGAGTATTGCCGGCGTGTTCTTTCTGAATGGCGTCAATGTGTCGCTGATCAATTGGGACACGTTTGTCACTCAAAACAATCTCACGGTGAATGAAGAAGTGTGAACCGCGTAATCCATAGGACCTGTAACGAGTACTCACATAGGTGAAAACATGAACGCTTTGTATTTTGCACTCGGACTAGTGGTCGCGACAGCTCTCGCGATCATCGTGACGCAACGGCTTAGTGGGCGCAAGACGTTTGTACTGAAAGCATGGATTGCGGCCGCGCCGTTGTTGTTTCTCCTTGCGCTGGGCGGATATTTTGCTGGCAGGTACGGAGACTTGTGGCAGGTCTGGGCTGGAATTCTCGTGGCGGCGATCGTCATCCTGGTTGTCTTGCTTCAATCGATTCACGGCCGGGCCTTCCTTCCCCTGCTGGACATGCAGAGGGTGGTGCGTGCGATGCGCGAAGGAGAGTTTGACAAGCAGGTGACCTTTACGGGTACCGATGAGATTTCTGAACTGAAGGAAGACTTCAACGCGTTGGTCGTGGACAACGGTCGTCTGGATCACGCCATGCGTGACGCGGTGTCGAGATTGTCTTCGGTGGTCAGCGAGCTCACGGCCATCATGGGACAACAGGCCGCGGGGATGAACGAGCAAAGCTCTGCGCTGAATGAAACGACCACGACCACACAGCAACTGGCGGCCACCAGTCACCAGACAACCGAGAAGGCACAATTCGTGGTGGAGAGCGCCGAACGGTCCATGGAAGTCACCAGCCGTGGAAAATCATCGGTCGATGAAACCGTCGAAGAGATGAACGAAATCCGGCGGCGGGTCGAGCGTATCGCGGAAGAGATCCTGGATCTGAGCGAAAAGACCCAGCAGATCGGCGTGATCACGACCACGGTGAACGACATTGCCGAACAGACCAATATGTTGGCGTTGAACGCGGCGATCGAGGCCTCCAAAGCCGGTGAATTTGGCCGGGGGTTTGGCGTCGTGGCGGCCGAAGTGCGCAAGCTGGCAGAGAAAAGCAAGGAGGCCAGCCTTCGGATTCGCGACTTGATCACGCAAATTCAAAATGCCACCAATTCCACCGTCATGGCCACCGAAGAGGGAAGCAAGCGTGTGGATATCGGCGTGGAAAAGATCCGCGATGCCGGTCGTCAAATGGATGAGAGTATTCAAAGTCTGGAGGAAAATGTCGGATACGCGCAACAAATTCTCGTCGGAAGCAAGCAACAGACTATCGGCATCGAGCAAATCACGTTGGCCATGGGCAATATCAACGACGTCGTCAAACAGGTGGCCACCGGAACAACCCAAACGCAAAAGGCAGTGGATTCCGTCATGGGGTTGACCAAAGAACTGCAGTTGCTCATCGGCAATCAAAAAAACGGAAACGGACGAAATCGCGGTTAACGCTATGGAACTCTCTCGCGATGAACTGAAAGAGATGATGTCCATCTTCAAGGTGGAGAGCGAAGAACACCTGAAGAATCTGAACAAGGGCCTGCTCAAACTGGAAGAGGACCCGAGTTCGAAAGACATGCTGGAAGAACTGTTTCGGACGGCGCATTCGGTGAAGGGGGCGGCGCGGATGATGGGCTTTTCAAAAATTGAAAACGTCTCCCATAAAATTGAAGATATCTTCGGGCTGTTGCGACGGGGTCAGATGGAGTTCACGGGCTCCGATTTTGACGTGGTCTACGAGGGTGTGGACGTCATCTCTCAGATTATCGAGCGAATTTCTTCCGAAGGCACGGATGATTCGATTGACATCGCCGAGATTATCCGGAAGCTGGAAATGCTGGTGACCGAAAAGGGAGGCGAAATCTCCGGAAGCCGGGAGACTGAGTCACCACCCGAAGTCAGGCCGGAGATGGTCGTGCCCGCTGTCCTGCGCTCGGAAACCGAAGCCGTCTCCGAGGTCGTCCCGGCCAAGGATGGTGAGAAAGCTGTTTCGGAAGATGCCGTCATACGCGTTTCGACCCGCCGGCTGGATGACCTGATGAATCAGGTCAGCGAATTGATCACGACACGGATCAAATCTCAACAACGCTTGCAGGACATCAAGAAGGTTGTGGAATTTTGCGAGGAATGGACCCAGCAGGTGGATCGGTTGCGGCCGTTTCGGGAGAAGATCGGTCAGCGGATTCATCAGATGGAAAACGCACAGAATGGCAATTCCGGCGTGGACCGTCTCCTTCAGCAGGGTGTGGGCTTGCACGACTTTCGGACGTTCGTGACGCTCTATGACGGAGTATCCGAGCGGAGTCACCGGATGCTGGACGCCGTGATCGACTTGTACGACAAACACAGCGAGGACAACGTCCGCACCTCGGCGATCACCACGGACATTCAGGACAACCTTCGCGTCATTCGCCTGCTCCCGATTTCCACGTTGTTTGACCTGTATCCTCGTATGGTGAGGGATCTGGCGAAGAGTCAGAACAAAAAGATCCGATTCGAGGTTTTTGGCGGCGACACGCGTGTGGACAAGAAGGTGCTCGAAGAACTCAAAGATCCGTTGATCCATTTGTTGCGAAATTCCATCGATCACGGCGTGGAGCCTCCCATCGACCGGGTGGAAGCCGGGAAGAACCCGGAGGCGTTGATACAGGTGCGTGCGGGGTACGTCGGCAATATGATCCAAATCGAAATATCGGATGATGGGCGCGGCATTGATACCGAGCGCATTGCGCAACTGGCCGTCAAACGCGGATACCTTCGGGAGGAGCAACTGGGGGATGTTGCCAAGAGCGAATTGATCAGCCTGATCTTCCAGTCCGGATTCTCGACGGCCAAGATCATCACGGACATCTCGGGCCGTGGCGTCGGACTGGATGTCGTGAAAGCGAATGTCGAGGCGATCAAAGGGACCATCGAAACAACTTCCGAAAAGGGTGTCGGTACGAAATTCACGATCAAAATCCCCCTGACGCTGGCCACGACGCATGCATTGATCGTGGATGTCAATGGAGATTTGTATTCCATCCCGATCGACTATGTGGACCGGACGGTTCGATTGACGGAGGAAGATATTCATCAGTCGGGGTCAGACCATTTCATCATGGTTGACGAAAAATCGGTTCCTTTGCACAAGTTGGACGACGCGTTGGGACGACCTCGGCAGAAACTGAAGGACCGTGGCATCCAGGTAGGTCCGTCGCAGAAGAGCGTGAGTCACCATCTGACGCAAATTGAATCCAATAAATTTCCCGGCGTGGTGTTCTCTTCCGGCGGCAAGAAAGTGGCCTTTCTCGTGGACCGGTTGATCGATGAGCAGGAGGTCGTTGTAAAAAATCTCGGAAAGCAGTTGCGGCGCGTGAAGAACGTTGCCGGGTCGACGGTGTTGGGGGATGGCCGCATCTCGATCATCCTCAATCCCTCCGATCTGATCAAGTCCGTGCAAGGTGGAGGAACGCGGTTTGCCTTCCGGGAGCGGCGAGCCAAGCAGTTGCGAAAACGACGCGTGCTGGTGGTGGATGATTCGATCACGACGCGCACACTGGAAAAAAACATTCTGGAATCGGCAGGGTATGAAGTGACCATTGCCACCAATGGGCGGGAAGGGTATGACAAACTTCAGGAAGGCGGATTTGAGATCATCGTCAGCGACGTGGAAATGCCTTACATGACCGGGTTCGAATTTGCAGAAAAAGTCCGGAAGGAATCGAAGTTTCCAGAAATTCCCTTTATTCTCTGCACGTCATTGGAATCTGAAAAAGACAAACGCCGCGGGATCGAAGTGGGTGCGAACGCGTACATTGTGAAAGGTTCTTTCGATCAATCCAACCTGTTGGAAACCATCGAGAAGTTGATTTAGCGCATGATCAAGGTATTCATTGCCGAGGATTCACTGACCGTCACGATGATTCTTCAGAAGATCTTTGCATCGGATGAAGAGATACAGGTGATCGGCACCGCCCGCAATGGGAAGGAAGCGGTTGAGAAAGTTCGGATGCTGCGCCCGGACATCGTGACGATGGATATCCGTATGCCCGTGATGGACGGCTTTGAGGCGACCAAACAAATCATGACCGCCTCGCCCACGCCGATCCTGGTCATCAGCGCCTCCGTTGGGAAGGAAGACATGAATGTCGCGTTTAACGCGATACGCGCCGGCGCCCTCGACATCGTCGAAAAGCCGAAGGGCAATCTGGCAATGGACTACGAGAATATCGGGCGCGACCTCATCAAGAAAATCAAGATTCTGGCCGGCGTCAAGGTGTTCCACCACGTGTCGTCTGTGTCCAAGGCAACGACGCTTCCGCCGCCCGCGGTCGAAAAGAAGTCGCCTGCCAAAGGATCGCGGGAAATCCGAAAGGAAGACGTGGTGCTGGCGTCCCGTCGGACGACGCTGGGACGTCCGGTCGAACTCATTGCCATTGCCTCCAGCACCGGGGGACCGTCGGCGCTCATGAAGATCCTCAAGAATCTGCCCGAAGACTTACCGGTTCCCATTGTGATCGTTCAGCACATTTGTGAGGGATTCGGTCAGGGATTCGTGGATTGGCTGAACAAGGAATGCGCAATTCACGTGAAGACAGCCGAACGGGGAGAGATCTTGAATGCCGGTACCGTATACGTCGCCCCCGACGGATATCACCTGTTGATCGATCCGGGAAAGGTGGTCCGACTCAGCCGCTCGATGCCCGTGAGCGGTTTGCGTCCGTGCGCGACCTTGATGATGGAATCGGTTGCGAAACATCTGGGTGCATCGACGATCGGCGTGGTGCTGACCGGCATGGGCCGCGACGGAGCCGACGGACTGAAGTCCATCAAAGATGCCGGAGGTCTGAACATCGCGCAAAACCGCGACACGTGTGTCGTGTACGGGATGCCGAAAGAAGCCATCGAAATGGGAGTCATCGACAAAGTGCTGCCGATCGATCGGATCGCGGAGGAACTCTTGAGCCTGATCCAAGCAGAGAGGATTGAAACGATCTTATGAGCAAAGGACGGACGCGTGGCTAAAGAAAAGGTCTTGGTCGTCGACGACAGCCCGACCCAGCTGATCATGTACAAAATGGCGCTGACCAAAGCGGGCTACAAAGTCATCAGTGCGAAGAACGGCGCCGAAGGAATGAATCTGGTGGAGACGGAGAACCCGGATCTGATCGTTTCGGATATCATTATGCCGGAGTTGAACGGTTATCAGTTTTGCCGTCTGGTGAAAGACGATCCCTCCCGCGCGCATATCCCGATTATTCTGCTGACCAGTCTGGGGCAGCAGCAGGATCGATTTTGGGGCATCGAGGCCGGCGCCAATAGCTTTGTGACCAAATCCGTCGATACGGCTGAACTGCTGACCGAAGTAGAGAAACTGCTGGCCAACGCCGTCAAACCGGAGACGCTGGACTACAGTCAGCGCGACGAAGAAAAACTCGATCTGACCACGGCGGACGACTCAGACGAGAGTATCAAATCGAAGATCAATCGGATTCTGGAGAGACTGCTGTACGAATCGACCGTCTCCAACCGGATGAGAGATCTGTCACGCTACGCCTACAACCGCTCAGAAATGATCCGGAAGTTCTTCGACCTCTTTGAGCAGATTATCGAGTATCATGCCGGCGCTCTGACGCTGTTTTCCGGGGACACCGTGCACCATGCCATTGCGGTACAGAAGGACATTGCCCCCGCCTTCATCGAACGAATGCTCGGTCTGATCCAACAGCACGAACAATTGCCTGAATCTTTTCGGTTGGGATTGATGACGAATGTTCGTCAGGAAATCCTGCACGAAGACAAAATGCGGGAGGGGAGCGAATCAGAGGTTCATTCCCATCTCATCCTCCCCCTGCGAGACGAATCTTCCGTGGTCGGCTGTTTGAGCGTTTTCACATCCGTGACATTTGCCTACAACAAGGACATTTTCAAACTGATGCAGTTGATTGCGAAAGAGCTCGTGCTGACGATCCGGTATATTTCCAAATTGGAAGAGATTGAACGGATCAAGGTGAACTTTACATCGACCATCGTGAACGACCTTCGGGGACCCATTACGGCCAATCAAAGCTTTGTGGAGGCGTTATTCGAGGAACACATCGATCCCGTCACAGAAGATCAAAAGGAAATCCTGAGTCAGGTGCTGACGAACAACAAGAAGTTACTGAGCTTCGTCAATGACATTCTGGATATTTCCCGCATCGACGCCGGGACACTGGAGGTGTATCCGGAGCGAACGCCCGTCCGCGGAGTGATGGAGGACGCCAGGAAGAACATGGCTATCCTGGCCAAGCAAAAAGACATTCGCGTGGAGTGTGTGAACCATGACGCGACCCTCGAAGCGTACTTCGACGAGGACAAGATCCTCCAGGTGTTGAACAACCTCTTGTCCAACAGCATCAAATTTACGGGCGAGGGAGGACAGGTGACCATCGGGACCGAGGCGGTGTCGGAATGGCCGGACATGGTAACGTTTTCCGTACAGGACACGGGCATTGGGATTCCGGAAGAAGAGTTGCCGATGATTTTTGAGAAGTACAAACGCACGGGCGGAGTTTTTACCAGCGATGATCACGCAGGGGGCGGGGGAGTCGGATTGGGATTGGCCATCTGCAAAGCGATCGTGGAAGCGCACGGCGGCCGTATTTGGGTAGACAGCAAAGTGGGCAGCGGCTCGACGTTTTGGTTCACCGTACCGAAAGAACCGATCAACAAAGGATAGGCATGGATTTCTTTCTCGACGATACGGAAGAGAGAGTCATTCTCGCGCCCGATGAGGCGTCGCGCATCTCCGGCGTCCTCGAACGCCTGGTGAAAGAGAGTACAAACCAGGGCGTGAGCATGGTTGCGTTGAAAAATGCCAAGGTTACGCGACCCGTTCTGGTGCAGATGAGCAAGGACGGCAATCCGAATGCCGAGTACATTCTCAAAGAGTTGAATCTGCGCGGCATCCTGGAAGAAGCGAAAAACCCCGACACGCGCGAGGAAGTGGCTACGGAAATGCTCGCGCGTCTGGTCAAATGCGATATCCCGCCGATTCGACGACGCGCCATTCACTTGCTGATCAAGTTAAACGCGGACAAACTGATGGAAGTCCTGATGGAGGCGTCGCTCTCTCCGTCGATGCGAAACGACGTCTATTCCGACGTGATCGGTGACGATGAGACATCGCTTCGCGTGATGCTGCGCATGCTCCGTCATCCGAATACGCCGCAGGATGTAAAAGAAAAGGTCGTCGAGCGAATCGCCCGCATCCGGAAAATCGTCGAAGAGAACTCCGCACAGATTATCGACTGGAATCACCGGATTGAAGATTTGGAAAAACGAAAGCGAATCAAATTTCATACGATCCAGAAATATCATCAGGAGGTGATGGAGTCGCTGGATGACTTCAAGACGATTCCGAATTTCGTGATGGATTTGAAATTCGACGTCGAGTTGGCGTTTGAGAACCTGAAGGGAACCATCAAGGATGCATGAGATCGCGGCCGAGAGACCCACATGGGGGACGAAACTGTTCTATGCGTCGTGGGTTGTGGGATTCGTCGCCCTCAACTGGATCGCGTTTCGCCTGCACCCAGCCCCCGCCGGCATGGGCACCCACGAGCAGCTCGGATTGCCGCCGTGTGGATTTTTGCAGCTGACGGGTATTCCTTGCCCCAGTTGCGGGCTGACCACCGCATTCAGCCACATTGCGCATGGTCATCCGGTGGATGCTTTCCTGGCGCAGCCGTTCGGTGTGGCCGTCTATGTCGCGATGGCCTGGTTGTCAGGGTATGCCGTTGTGGCGCTGTGGCGTCGCAAACCGCTTAGCGATTTGACGGAGTCTTCGAATTTCCTCACCGGACAATACATCCTGCTCGGAATCATGCTCGTCTCTTGGTTCTACAAGATCGCCATTACGAGAATTTCTTAAACATCCGCATTTGCATGCCGACGAACAGGCCGACGATCAACAAGAGGATGTAGGCCATTGCCGAGGCTTTGCCCAGTTGAAACTCCTGAAATCCGATCTCGTACGTGCGATACAACCACGTGGTTGTCGCATGAAGGGGACCTCCCTTGGTCATCAGGTAAATTTCCGTGTAAATCTGAAACGTCCGGATGGAATTGAGCACAAGTGAAAACAGAATCAGGGGCGTGAGCTGGGGCACCGTGATCTTTCGAAACTGCCGCCACCATCCGGCTCCACACAACTGCGCTTCCTCGTATTGCTCGACAGAAATGCTCTGGATACCCGCCAGGAATAGAATCGCGTAGTAGCCCGCGTGGACGAAAACGTCCATGACCATGATCGCCGGGAGGGCGGTGGACTCTTGCAGGAGAAGTCCGAGACGATCCTCCGCCAGTCCGATCCATCTCGAAGCTGTGTGGAGAAATCCGCCGCGGGTGTACAGCTGTACGAATATCAGGCTCACAACGGCCATCGACACCATGGACGGCAGGAAGATGGCGTTCCGCGCCAGAGTCCGAAATCTGCGGATTGTGTTCAGAAGATTGGCGAGCAGAAGGGCCGCGACGGTGGTCGCCGGCACGACGCCCGCAACATAAAGAAGCGTGTTACGCAGGGCGACGCCGGTCGCCGGATCCGTCCAAAGCCCAGTGAAATTCGTCCAGCCGATCCACGTGGATTGATCGGGCGCAACCAGCGAATACTCGTGAAAGGACAGCCAGAAGGAAAACGCAAGCGGGTACACCCAAAAGACCGCCAGTGTAACCAGCCAGGGTGCAATTAGAACCAGCGAGGTCGTTCGGGACAGCATGATGGACGAACATACGAGGGCAATTGCAGATCATCAAGATGAAGGTGATGGAAGGTGATGTCCATTGCAGACCTCGGAAAATCACAAAACCCCGGTGATCCGAGGTTTTGCATTCTGTGGGCAGTGAAGGATTTGAACCTCCGTAGGACTGAGTCCGACAGATTTACAGTCTGTTGCGATTGACCACTCCGCCAACTGCCCAAAAGTTTATTCAAAGAACATCGTAACTGAGCTGGTGGGCGGAATCTGCGCCACAGGCGCATGAGCCTCCGGTTCAG
>CAZRTJ010000015.1:0-97047 GCA_964602985.1 uncultured Bacteroidota bacterium | reverse complement strand
AGAGCGTCCCGCCCAAAGGCGGGAAGGTCAGGGCGCAGCCAATTGTTTCTTTTGAAAATTGCTCTTTGAAAATGGTTTGATAATTGGGGCTGTAGCTCAGCTTGGGAGAGCGCATCGTTCGCAATGATGAGGTCAGGGGTTCGATCCCCCTCAGCTCCACGTGTTTTATACCTACATTCTCGAGAGTCTCAAGAACGGCCGTTTTTACATCGGACATTGTGAGGAAGTCCAGACGCGCATTGAGGAACACAATGCCGGAGTGACGCCTTCGACAAGACCGTACCGGCCATGGAAACTGGTTTACACGGAAACATTTGAGACCCGGAGTCATGCCATTCGCCGAGAGAACGAGATCAAGAAGAAGAAAAAACGTTCATACATAGAGAAACTCATCGGACAGCTTGGGAGAGCGTCCCGCCCGTAGGGCGGGAAGGTCAGGGGTTCGATCCCCCTCAGCTCCACGTGTAAGGGTCAATGATGGGAATCATTGGCCTTTTTTCTTTGATCGCATCAATCCCGGACACGAAGGCTCGTCAAATTGGCCATACATGATTGTACATCGGGGTTACAGTTTGCGACATTCATAACCTCATCCACAGATAACACAGATGTTCGCAGATAGGTAACTATCGAATCGTGTTATTGTTTTTCATTGTTCGAGTGAGAAACGGAGTTCTCGTGATGAGTGTAGACAAACCTTTTGAATTGCAGTCGTGGCGCACCGAAGTTGATCAAAAGTGCCTTATTTAATCGGGACGCTTTAAGGTAATTGATAACCTGAGCCTCTTCAACGCCGGATAAATTGGCCAGCGCTTTCAATTCGACGATGATGGATCCCATGCATACGAAATCAGCCCTGTAATTTGCTTTCAAAGGCTGGCCGCGGTAATCGATCCTCATTTCCTTTTCTCGTTCATAGGGAATTCCCTTGATCTGAAGCTCTCGCTCGAACGCCTCCTGATACACCGCTTCGAGAAAACCGTGGCCTAACTCCGAATGGACAGCCATCGCCGCGCCAATAATGGCGTGCGTCTGCGGGTCTCTTATTTTTTCGTCCGTGTCCATCGGAGTCGCTTTTCTTGCTTATCCACAGATGAAGCAAATTTCCGCAGATACGAACGTTGTGCGGCATCTTCTTTCGGCCTTTTATCTTCGAGATCTGGGCAATTTAGATTTGTATCTGCGGCCTTCTGCGCCATCTGTGGACTATTCGACCGGTTCAAGTCGCCCACACGCAACAGGGGCAATGCGACATGGAAGTTCATCGCCCCCTCCTCAGCAACACCCCTCCGGTCCACAGCACCCTTCGCCCAGGACGGTCGCGTCGTAGTCGAGGCCCTTGGTTTCACGCGGATGACGGCGGGCGTTTTTATTGCAGTTGAATGACTTCGCGTCGTCGACCGGGATTTCTGTCAGCGGTAAAATACCGATCACGTCCTTCGCATACGGTCCGGACTCGCGCGTGTAAATCCGGTACGTCTTGTCGCACACGGCCATGCGTTCTCCACGGAAGAGTGTGTGACCGTCGTCGTCGATGACCGCTTTCCACGGACCTTTGTAGATCACCGCCTGGTTACGCTCCAGACACGGGCCTTCTTTCCCTTTGTAGGCAATCACAGTGACCGAACGATACTCGATCCCTTCGACGATCTGCCACGGCTTTTCGTCTCGTTTCGCGATATGGATCCCATAGAACCCGGCACGCTCAAAGGCCTTGAGGAATTCATCCTCCCGGTACGCTCCGGAAATACAACCGCTCCACAATTCCGGATCGTTTTTCTGATGCATCGGAATGTCCTCGTCGGACACGATATCGGAAATGGCAATCCGCCCGCCGGGACGGAGCACACGGTACATTTCGCGGATGAGTTGCTCCTTGTCTTCCTCTTTGACGAGATTCAGAACGCAATTGGACACGACAACGTCGATCGAACCCTCTGCGACCATGGGATGCCGGGCACGCAGTTCGTCCTCCACTTCTTCCAGACCCTTCAGATCCGAAGAGGATCGGACCGGGTGATCCTTCAGATACGCATCGAGGCGATCGTAATCGAGCTTCAGGTCCTGGATCTTGCCGCGTCGAAATTCGACGTTGTGGTAACCGAGCGTGTCGCCGATCGAGTGCTGGTATTTGCGCGCCAGCGCCAGCATGTCCTCGTTCATGTCGACGCCAATCACCCGACCCGAGGCTCCCACGACCTGTGCGGCGATATAGCAGATCTTTCCGCCCCCACTGCCGAGGTCGAGTACCGTTTCTCCTTCGCGTATGTACTGCGACGGATCGCCGCACCCGTAGTCGCGTTCCAGAATTTCCTCCGGCAGAATTTTCAGATACGTTGGATCGTACGTCACCGGACAACACAGCGCGGCGACTTTTTCTTTGGCTCCTTGCGCGTAGCGCTCGCGTACCGCTTTTTCAACGTTCAGTTTGGCATCCATCGTTTCGCTCATACGTTCATCCTTTATGCGTTTCGAAAATCTTTCATTCGCCTGAACACGGTTCTTGCGTCCTACCGAATCATCCACAGAATCGCCGCCGCGCACATCGCCGCCACGGGCAGCGTCAGCATCCAAGACAGTACCACATCGCGGATCACGCGCCAGTGGATCTGACGGCTGACGACGCCGATGCCCGTGATCGCACCCACCGAGACGTGTGTCGTCGAAACCGGCATGCCGAAACGGCTTGCAAAGATCACCAGTACCCCGGTCACCAGATTGGCGGTAAACCCTTGTCCGTGATTCATGCCGGTAATCTTCTCACTCATCGTCGCCGCGACTTTCCTGGCGTTGAGCAGACCCCCGACGGCCATCGCCAGCGCCACGGCCAGCATACCCCATTCGATCTGCAGCAGGTCGACCGCGAGCAACAGCGCCACGATCTTCGGCGTGTCGTTGAGGCCGCGCGCAAAGCTGACGATGCTGGCGGACAGGTAATGGGCGGCATCGAGCACCGACTGTGCCGACAGACCGAACACACTCCCACCGTAGCGGCGCACGCACGAGGTCACGTCTCCCACGCCGATCACGGGCATGACGCCGGTGAACTGTAACACCGATTGCGGCTGGGGAACATGTACGACCTTCTCCTCACTGCCGATACAGATGCAATGTTCCTCACGAACTCCCATCGTGAGTCGGATTTTTCGAAACGCGACGTACGCTCCGACGGCAATCACCAGAGCGGCAAAGGGGCTCGCGATCAAAGGCAAAAAGAAACTTCCCCCGAGTTTCCCAAAATCAATTTGAGATCCGGCCGCTACGAGTCCCGCGCCCGTCAGCGCACCGGTCAGTCCGTGCGTCGTGGAGATCGGAAACCCGAAGATCGTCGCAAGAATCACCGTCAGCCCGGCGCCACCGGCAACGGCGATGAGAAATTCCGGCGTGGCCGTGAGTGCGTCCGGGACGAGACCCTTGCCGGAAAAGTTCTTGACCAATGTTTGCGCGAGAAAGACCGATGCCACCGATCCCGCAAACGTCGTCACCGTCGCCAGCGTGAGCGCGCGCCGATACGTCGTCGTCCGGCTTCCGAATAAGGTCGCCACGCCTTTGAAGTTATCGTTGGCGCCATTGGAATACGCCACGAAGAGTGTCGCGGCGAAGAGTAGAATCAGAATCAGCACGGTGTGCCCCTTGGTTTCATGGATTGCTTACGCCGTGGCGCCGCCGCAACTGCTCCCCGCCCCGGCCGTGCACCCGAAGCAGTGCGAACCGAAAACGATCGACCGATTCACGATCTTCTCCATGTCGAAATTCCAGATCGTTGCCGGTTCCGGACACTCCGCCTGCAGGTCGAGCATTTGATTGAAATCGCAGTCGTATATCTTTCCGTCGTAGCTGACGCTGATGAGGGAGCGGCACATGATGCCCAACGCCGCCGTTGGATTAAAGGCATTCACCAATTTTTCCATATACTCATCGTACCGACCGTTTCGAATCAGATCGTCCTTGAATCGATGAATCGGCATGTTCGTGATGGTGAATAGTCCATTAAAATTCAGGGCAAACTTCTCACGCAGACTTCGCTTGTAGTCGGCTTCCAATTGAGATTGCGAGGCGGGAAGATACGGTCCGACGGGATTGTACACGAGATTGAGAATCTTCCCCGATCCCTCCATGCCGTAGCCTTGATCGTTCAGCATGCGCAGCGAGTCGATGCTCTTTTGGAAGACGCCCCGCCCCCTCTGCTTGTCGGTGAAATACTCTTCGTAATATGGAAGCGAGCTGATCACCTCCACGCCGTGTCGCGCGTAGAATTCCGGCAAGTACCGTTTGCTTTCTCCCGTCACGGGATGTCCGTCGATGGTGACGGTCAGATTATGCCGGACCATCACATGCTTCCGCAAACCGACGGCCTGCTCGACGACGTAATCGAAATGCGGATTCAGTTCCGGTGCGCCGCCCGTGATGTCCAATTTCGCGATGGACGGATGATCGGCGAGAATCTGCAGGATCCGATCGACCGTGCGCCGATCCATTTGTTCGGTGCGTTTGGGAGAAGAGTCCACGTGGCAATGGCGGCAGGCCTGATTGCACAGCTTGGTGATGTTGATTTGGAGAATCTCCACGGAAACCGGCGCGAGGTGCAACCCGTGCCGATTGGCCGTTTCATATAAATTATACGGTGAAAGCGGCTGAAGAATTTTCAGTTCGACCGACATGACATTCCTTTCAATCGATGGCCCCGAGTTTTTCCATGGCGTTTTGCATCTGCACGCCATGGACCAGCGTGATCCCCGCTTCCATGGCGGCGGCGACATGGATCGCCTCGGTCATTTGATCCGGACTGGCGCCATTTTCCAGACACGCGGTCGTGTACGCGTCGATGCAGTACGGGCAATTCTTGGAATGCGACACGGCCAGCGCGATCAGCGCCTTCTCGCGCTTGGTGAGCGCTCCGTCCTGCCCTGTCACCGTATTGTAATACTGGAAAAACAGATCCATCAATTCCTTGCGAAATTTCCCCACATCCTTGAAGTGTTTCAGATCGTCGCTATCGTAATAGTTCATACAAGCATCTCCATTCTGCGTCCGTGAACGCAGGTTAAGCGGCAGGTAAAGAGTCGTTACGCGGAGGTGCGCAGGAGAGGAGGCGGACGTCGAGAAGTCGCGGGTAGCCGGAGGGAATCAGAGGAAGCAATGAAGGCGCGTTGTCGATCCTGCCGCACGACGCACGCGGCAAGCAACAGCGACACGATGTCCGCATCCGGATGCCACGCGACCACAGTTTGCCAGCTGTCGAAATCGTGGCGCATGCGGAGTCGCATCCACGCCCTGCCCGCAAACGCGGGTCGGCCACCGTTCCAGCGTTCTTCACCCAGAAGACCGATGTTTGCCGATCCGGCGTGCAGAGTCAGAAGATAGAATCCACCGTCGCTTGACGGACCCACCACATCGCGCGATTCTTCCAGAGCCGCATGCAGGTCTCGTTCGTTCAGGATCGAATCATTACCGACGACCGTGACCGAGGCATAGCCCGCCGCGAACAGCGACAAGAATGCGTGTTGCAGTCGCTCGCGGAGATCTCTTCCTTCCTGGCGAACATTCCGGAAGCGACCGTACCGGACCGCGGCTGGAATATCCACGTCAGAAAACCAGTAGAGGTCAGCCGACAAACGACTCAGCGTACGAAGCGTCTTGTGCACCAGACGATGTGCAAGCTGCTCGGCCGCGCGGATCGAGCGACAACCGAACGGCTTCATTCGCGCTTCCGTCTTGACGCTTCGACTAAAAAAAACGACGGCTCGAGAGGGGTGGCTCAAAGGATCCGCTTACCGGTTTGTTTACGGTGTAACGAGTCATGCAGGGAGAAATTCCAAACCAAATCAGATTTTTTTCTTTTTCACCGTATCCGCGTCCACCCTGGCTTTCACGTCAAAATATCCGGGGTAGTCCATGGCCACACCTGCCACAACGATCGTCGGTTTGATTTGGAGCAGGATATTGGATGGACGGTCCCCCTCTCCCACGAGATTGAAGGCCAGCGTCAATACGGCGTCTTTCTTTTCTCCGGACAGCACCTTCTTGAGGTCCACAGAAATCGCGATTGGAAATTCTGCCGATGCATGGGGCGGAATTTCGATCCGGTTGGGCATTTCACCGGCCATCATTTCCTTCTCGTCGATGAACAATCGCCATTCGAGTTTGTTCATCGCCGCGGTTTCCGCATTGGGATTCGAGCCTTCGACGTTCAGATCAAACGTGAGGGGCAGCGTCTTTTCCGTCAGCGCCGCGGTCAGTCGCGCCGCTTTGGTCAAACTCAGATCCTTCAGCGAGCGGACGCGTTGGATATTCACCCCGCCCAATTCCAGCTGCTGAATCGTCGTCATGCGAAACTCGCATTTCGCAAACCGCTTGGCTTGTTGAACCTGCTGCACGACGCCGCAGGAACTCAAGAGAATGAGCCAGGGCCATAGCCGCATACACTTACTCCTAGAATTTTCTTGAATATTCAGTCCGAAGGATGGCATACAGGTAATGATCCACGCGTTCGCCCCGGATATTGAAATATCCGCGCATGATGCCCTCGCGCGAAAATCCCGTCTTTTCCAGCAATTTCGCGGAGGCCCGGTTGTGTACGGAACATTTGGCTTCGATGCGATACAGATGCGCTTCGAAAAACGACTTATCCAAAACCATCTCGACCGCCTGCGTGCCGTATCCGCGCCCCTGGTAATCTTCGCTGAGCGTGTATCCGATCTCTCCGATCTGATGTTCCCAGCTTCGGATACTCAGCGTAATCCAGCCCACGGGAGTCCGATCCATGATCTGTTCGATCATCCATTGGAATCGATCGCGCGAGTAATCGGGCAGTTTGTTGGTTGCGGTCCTTTCCAGATCCAGGCGCAGCTGGTCGACCGGAATCGGCGTGATCGGCTGGTGTTCCCGCGCCGCACGCTCAGCCCGCCAACGATAGATGCGCTGGGCATCTTCGGGTCTGGGATCCCGGAGGCGAATGCGACGAAATCCCGCCAAGGGCGAGAATGCAGACGAAGGATCGATCATTTACACGCCTCGGAGCTTGTTCACCCGCGCGACCTCGTCGATGGCCAGCATAAACGCGGAGGTGCGCAGGGAGATGCGATGTTTCATCGCGTTGGCATACACCTGGTGATAGGTTCGCTCGATGATCTTCTGGAGTTCGGAATTGACCCGCTCTTCTTCCCACGAAAATTGCTGAAGATTCTGAACCCACTCAAAGTACGAGACCGTCACGCCACCGGCATTGGCCAGGATGTCCGGTACGACGGGAATCTTTCGTTCTTCCAGCGCCAGATCGGCGGCGGGCGTTATCGGACTGTTGGCCGCCTCGACGATCAGCCGCGCGCGGATCCGATCGACGTTGCCGGAATGGATGACGTGGCCGAGGGCTGCAGGCACGAGGATGTCGCACTCGAGCGCGAGCAGTTCTTCATTCGAGATGCGCTCGCCTCCTTCAAATCCCTCCAGCGTACGATGACTCTGCAGATACGCGAGCGCGTTTTCGATGGAAATTCCTTTCGGATGGAAATAGCCTCCCGACACATCGCTGATGGCGATGATCGGAGCGCCCGTCTCGCGAATGCACTGGGCATAAAAAGATCCGACATTTCCAAAACCCTGAATCACGATTTTTGCCTGGTGGATGGGAATGCCGTAGCTCTGACAGACTTGCCGGGTCACATAACTGCATCCGCGTCCCGTCGCCGCCTGACGACCTTCACTGCCGCCCATTTCAATCGGCTTTCCTGTGACGACCGCCGGTGTATATCCATGGCGTTTTCCATATTCATCCATGACCCAGACCATGACCTTCGCGTTCGTGTTGACATCCGGCGCCGGAACATCCCGATACGGACCGAGCATCATATCGATCTTGCGTATGTAACTCCGCGTGATGCCCTGTAATTCCCGATCGGACAACTTGCTGGGATCGCAATTCACGCCGCCTTTGGCTCCGCCAAATGGAATGCGAACCAGCGAACATTTCCACGTCATCAGACTCGCCAGCGCGCGCACTTCGTCGATATCCACGTCGGGATGGAATCGGATGCCGCCCTTGTACGGTCCGCGCGCCCCGTTGTGCTGGACGCGGTAGCCCGTGAACTCCACCAGCTCGCCGGTATCCAGCCGCAGGGGAACGGACACGCGCATCTCGCGATACGTCGCCTTGAGCATGGCGGGGTAACCGGTTTCCAGGTTCAAATGAGCCGCCGCTTTGTCAAAATAATAATTGACCGCTTCATAAGGAGTCATCGTATCCGTCGGACGATTCATGATAGGTCCTTTGTCGATTCGATTCGGGGAAACGTACATTCGTTGAGGAATGAATACCAACAGATTTTTTGCAGTTACGCGGACGGCTCGTTCGCCGAATCGATCATGTGCTTGAGCGCAGACAGTGTTTCGTGACTCACCCGTTCGATCTCCTCGGCGTGGAGTCGGTGATCGTCTCCCGCCTGATCGTGGACCCGGTTCTCGGCCTCCAAACAGAGCGCCGCGAGGTGTCGCGCCCCGATGCTGAGCGCGGCGCCTCTCAGAGTATGCAATCCCGCGCGAAGAGAGGAAAAATCGCGTTGCTCCACGGCCGACCTCACCCGCCGGAGCATGTCGGGAAGATTTTTCTGAAAAACCTCAAACATGTCCTGCATCAGGTCGGTCTCCGATTCTTTGCCGACGGACTGGATCTCCAGCACTTTGGCCATGTCGACGAGTTCGGAAGGATGGAGCTCGAGTGTCGCGCCGCTGTGACGTTCGAATACCTGTCGGATCTCGCGGATCGTCACGGGCTTGCTCACGTAATCATCCATCCCCGCGGCAAGAAATCGCTCGCGGTCTCCGGGCATGGCGCTCGCCGTCATCGCCACCAGGATCGGTCGGTCCTTCGGATAACGCTCGATGAGGTGTTTCGACGTGGTGAGTCCGTCCATTTCGGGCATTTGAATATCCAGGAAAATCATATCGTACTCCTCATCCTCCACGGCTTTCAGCGCTTCTCTTCCATTCTGAACCAGATTGGGCGTAAACCCCATTCGTTCAAAGAGCCGCAGGGCCAGCCGTTGATTCACGGGATTGTCCTCCGCGATGAGGATGCGCAGCGGATATCGGGACGCGATGCTCTGATCGATGACCTCCAGGGACTGTCTCGGGTGGACGACGTGTGCGGCTTTGCCGGTCATCATGTTCGAAAGGATCGTCATCAGCAGATACGGTTTCACCGGTTTGCGTATGACCGCATCAAAGAGTGATTCGTCGCGGGCATCGGATCCCGGCGTCATGAGGAGCAAGGGAACATCGTGAGCAAACAGGCGGCGCAACTCTGTGCCGAGGTCATGCGCACTCGTCCCCGGCCACGTGTCATCCACCAGGACCAGACCGGGCGCCTCCTTCCGCGCATCCAGATATTCGCGCAGGGACTCCGGCGATTCGCAATGGCAAAAACCGGCGCCCCAGTGCGTGAGGTACTTTCCAAGAATTCCGGCCAACGTGGCATTGTCTTCCAGCACCAGAATGGTCTTGCCCTCCAGCGGCGGCACCGGTATGAAGAGAGTCGGCAAACCCTGGTCCAGCACCCGCATTGGCACTTCGATGCGAAACGTCGATCCACCCCCCACCGTGCTTTCATAATCGATGCGCCCGCCCATCAGTTCCGCCAGCCGTTTTGAAATCGCCAATCCGAGTCCGGTCCCTCCGTACAGTCTCGTCGTGGACGAATCCACCTGCGAGAATGAATGAAACAACCGATGACGTTTCTCTTCCGGTATGCCGATGCCTGTGTCTCTCACATCAATTCGAAACCAATCGCGCTCGTCGATCGAGGGAACTTTCTCCAGGGAAACCACAACCTCTCCCTGTTGCGTGAATTTGACGGCATTGCTGACGAGATTGCCAATCACCTGTCGCAATCGTGTCGCATCGCCCAGGACACGCTCCGGCACATCGGGACCGATCCAGCAGATCAGTTCCAGGCCCTTCTTCTGCGCGTCGGGACTGCCGAGCCCCGCCGTTTCCACCAGACAACTCCACAGGCTAAACGCGAACGACTCGACTTCCAGCCTTCCGGATTCAATTTTACTGAAATCCAGAATGTCGTTGATGATGGCGAGGAGCGCCTCGCCGCTGCTGCGGATCGTGTCGACGAACTCGCGCTGATCGGGCGTGAGTTCGGTGTCCGAGAGAAGCGTCGTCATTCCGATGACGCCATTCATCGGCGTGCGGATTTCATGACTCATGTTGGCGATGAATTCCGATTTCATCCGTGCGGCCTGCAGGGCGTCTTCGCGGGCGTCGATCAGTTCGCGCTCGAGCTGTTTGCGCTCGGTAATATCGCGAATGACCGCCAGCACTTCGTCCTCACCCGATGGGACAAAGCGTACTTCCCGGTCTCGCGTCTGGTTGTTGACCATCACCTGATACTCGAAGAAGCGCGCCTGTTCGTGCGCAAGCGCGCGTTCCAACTGTTGAATCGTGGTGTCCACGTCGCGCCGGTCGATCAGTTCGCGGATGTTCTTGCCGATGGCATCGGCAAAAACGGGGGCCGCAAACTCCCGCGGCACGTGCACGTCAAGCAGAACGCCTTCGCGATTGATCCGCACGATGAGATCGGGCAGCGCATTGATCAGCGCCTGCAACCGGAGGTCGTTGCGGCGGAGCGTCTCCTCCGTCTTGCGATGTTCCAGGATTTCCTCGTGCAGTTGTTCTTCGACCCGGCGCCGCACCTCGATCTCCGACATCAGCGCGTGGGTCCGTTCCTCTATGCGCACTTCCAGACTTTCATTCAACGCCGCCATCTCTTCCTGGGCTTTCTGTAAATTGCCCATCATGACGTTGAAGGAGGAAGCGAGTTGCGCGACCTCGTCTTGTCCGGACACTTCGACGCGATGCTGGAGTTCGCCTCGCGCGACGGATTGCACCGTGGTCGAGATACGCTCAAGGTAACGGGTCACGGCGGTGCTGATGAAAAACACCGCCAGAAGTCCAATCACAAAAATCAATACACTGATCAGCGTGATAGCCAATCGTCCCCGGGCCACCGCCTCGAGGATCCAACCACGCGACAGTCCGACACGAACCGTTCCGATGGTTTCCGACTTGTGAATCACGTCGGCTGTGGCGGCGATGATGGACTCCACACTGTCCGCCCCTGCCGCACGGTATTCCATCACCCGGGCGCGATCCCGATAGATTTGAACTTCCATCAGATCGGGATTGGCTCTCAGCGGAACCAATGTCTCCGCTAGTTCGGTGGAATCTTCGAACACCAGTGCGGCGGTAACGGACACCGCCAGCATGTTTGCCAGCGTCTGCGCCTTGGCCGTCAGCGCCTCTTCCGCTTGATGCGCCATCCGGCCGGGAAAGTACAGATAAATGAACGTGGAAATACACGCGATCAACAGCGAGACCAATGCCACCAGCTTGTTGCGGATGGTGGAGGGAAATATTTTTTCACGCCACGTCATTCGTCTTTCACGGTAATGGAGAGGCTCAGCACGCGCGATGCCAGGTCGAGACCTTCGGACTTTGCCTGCGCCAGATTGATCATCGGTTTTGGTTTCCGGTCCTTGAGCATGACCCCGATGGACAAGCCGTCGTGCACATACGCCGGCACGCCGGTCAGCGTGACCACCTTGCGGGAGCGGGCCGTCACGGAGACAACCGAAAGATCGGGCGTCTGAATGGGACACACGTACAGAATGTCCACCTCGTTCACACTGAGCGCCTGCGCGAGATTGCCAATGTCATCCCCGTTGATGTACACAAAATGAACGGGAATGCCTTCCATCTCCACCAGGCTCTTGGAAAGTTTTCGGACCTGGCTCAGCAGTTGATTCGTGCCGCTCTGATTCTGTTGATACAAAACGCCGATCACCACTTCTTCTCCCGATCGGTCTTTGAGATTGCGGTCGAAAGCCAGAATTTTTGAGAAAATGGCAAACTGCACATCCACGGGTACTTCCATGTCCTGCGCCGCGGTCGATCCCGACAGCACTGCCAGGGACGCCAGCATCCAAATCAACGTATGTGCGGCCTTCAGGATCATCAGAATTGGTAAGCCGCTGTCAGCATGAACGCCCGACCTTCGCCGGTTTGCGGAATGATGGTGCTTCCGCCGAGAAGTTCCTTGCGATCGAACACGTTGTGAACGCCGGCCCCCAGGCGAAATTGATTCCAGTACGTACTCACGTTCACATGGACCACCCATTGTGCCGGGATTTCGTAGTTCGCAGTATAGTCTGCATTCGGCGATCGCGTGGAGACTTTCGCGTCAATCGGAAATGGAATGGCCGACCAATAATTGTACGTCGTGTTGATCAGAAGATGTCTCGATACCCGAACCGACAGACCTCCGCTGGAAGAGAAGAGCGGCCAATTGCGCAGTTGATCGTTGACGAGGAAGACGTCGTCACTGCCGGCATCTTTCACAGCGGCCACACTCACAAAGGGAATCCACGGGCCCCATTCGGCCTGCGCGGCGCCTTCCAGACCGATCATCTTCATGGTTCCGCGATTGTCATAGACGAGATTTTGCGCCGCATCCCGTTCGAACAAAATGAAATCGACGACCCGATTGTAGTACGCATTGACGGAGTAACTGAATTTGCGCGCCACCTGTCCGAAGACAACGCCCTCGATACTTTGAATACCCTGAGGCTTGATATCGGGATTGCCGACGTAGCGGAGAGCGGGCGTCCCAAAGCGATACAGAAAGGGCGGCGGGAGGAATGCCGTGGCTCCCAGAATTTTGAAATTGACCGCGTCTGAAAACGCGTACAACACCGATGCGCGTGGACTGAAGACCGCTCCGTAATCCTCGTTGTTGTCGTTCCGCAATCCGACGGTGATGAAGAGCCGATCCTGGAGGAAAGAGGATTCGGTTTGAATAAAGACCGACAGATTTGTTTCGCTTTCGCCTTTCTGCAACGCCTGCAGACCCGTATTCTGGATGCCCCGGAAGACCGGTCCGACCGGATCGCGATAGGGCGTGAACAGATCGTAATGCTGCGTGGTGTGATTGATCTCGGCGCCAAGGATTGTGAGGGGATGATCACCGAAACCCCATCGCGTCGTGGAGAACTGCGTTTCCAGGGTCTGCCGCCAGTTGTCGCCCGTCAGTCGGACAAGCTGACCGACGCTGTCGTACGGGACGCGGGACTGGTTGAGCGACACGAAGTCGATCTGGAAATGGTCGAACGCGTACCCGAGCGACCATTGCTGGTTCTCCGACTGCAGAAGCTGATAACTCCCGCCGACAAACTCGCGATGATCGACTCTTCGGGGACGGCGCCACTCGTCGTCCAGATCGGTGAGGTTGTACCCCGTCTGCGGGCGATTCAGCAGGAGGTCGTTCCGAAAGATATTTCCCGTGAGCGTCAGCGGACCGCGCCGGTAGATCGCCAGCGCCTCATACCCGGGATCGTACCCGTTGATGTGCTCCGATCCGCCCTGCGCTGTCCGCACGGGAAATGGCCGGCCCGCGATGGTGTCCCCACCGACATTCAAATCGCGATTCGCACTCACCTTGACCGGAATGCCGTCCGAACGATGCATGCTGAGGCTGAAATACAAATCTTCCGACTCGCTCCACTTCCTACCAAATTGATAATTGCCGCGCAGGGTGTTCCCATTGCCAACCCCGACGGACGCAAATTGCTGCGGATAGGTGTTGCCGGTTTTGGTGATGATGTTAATCACCCCGCTGAGCGCATTCCCGCCGTACAGAGCGGACCCCGGGCCGCGAATCACCTCCACGCGTTCAACATAGTCCAGCGAAATCCAGTCGGGGGCAGCCGTGGACGTGAGCAGGTCGTTGATGCGGTGGCCGTTGATCATGATGAGCACGTGCTGCGCGGTGGTACCGGAAATCCCGCGCGTGCCGAAATTGCGTTCATTGACATCGCCCATTTCGAGAAAGCCGGGTGTCAATCGCAGAAGGTCGATCAAGTCCCGCGCGCCCGTTTCCTTGATAAAATCCTTGGTGTACACGGTGACGACCGCCGGAACCCGACTGATATTCTGCGTGTGTTTGGAGGCCGTCACAATTTCGAGGTCCAGGATTTCCTCGAGTGACATCTTGGCGTATTGGTCGAAGTCCGGCTCCTGGGCCATCACGGGAGCCACCCAAGACGAAAGGAAGATGACGAACCACCAGGGTCTGATGAGATTCATACAACCTCCTGCAATAGTGAGTTGGAAGGGCTGTAATGTAAGGGTGGGGTGGGGTAATATCAAGGGCGGCGGCTGTCCCTCCAAGCACCTGTACGGGACGCTAGTCAGGGCTCCTCACGTTGCCCCGTCGACATCCGATCGCATTTGCTGCACGACTCGGCAGGAAAGCCCGTTTCGTATACAAAAAAGGCCGCTTGCGCGGCCTTTTCTTCAAGCATCCGGTATCAGTCCACTCGTAAATAAAACTCGCCGTTCGTAATCGCCAACGTGTCTGAAAGATTCACCAACGTCCCGCTGATCGTGCCCGCGATCAAATGATCCTCCTCACGGTACTCCGTGATCGTCACCGTGGCGCTGTGCGAGAGGTCTGTGGAGTAGTAAACGCCATTCCAGTAGGCGCTCATATAACCGCCGTTGTTGTAGGTCGTCAGCGTGTATGAGTTCGCACCATCAAAACTGGCGATCGAAATGGTCAAACTCGTCCACATGGAATTCGTCGACGCTGAAGCGTCGATGTAAAGGCCCGGGGAATAGTGGTCGGCATACGCGTCACAGGCTTCCCAAGACATACCTCCGATCGTCGCCGACAACCGGTCTCTGCCGAGTGTGTCGATGTCTATATCGAACAGGTCGTACAGACGTTCATTGGTCATACCGGGGAGAATACCGTTGAAAGTTGGATCGGGGAAGACCGTACCGGAGAACTTCTGAAACAATTCGGTACCGCACGAATTCTGGACGACAGAGACTTGATAGGGCGGCATTTTGGCCTTCGCATCCTGGATTGGATTATCGAAAAACGCTTTAACATTCACGTCGACGCTGTCGTGATCGAAGTCGAACGTGCGTACGCCGTCCATCGTGCTTTTGACGTCGTTCAACACCCGTCGCAGATCTTCGAGAAACTCATCGATGTCCTCGGGATCGATCTTGATGATATCATCATCCTGATCGTCCGTTTCGTTTTCCAGGAAGTCCGCCGCTGCGAGCAGTTGATCCACGGCGCCGATCAGGTCGGTTCGAGCCATCGACAACTGGTGCTGCGGTTTCAACGTGAAGAACGTGCTCCCGGGATTGAGGGCCACGGCCACACCGGCCGCGCTGTAATCGGCAATGTCAAAATCATACGCGGTGACCATCCGCATCGTCGCGCGCAAGATCAGAAGCGACGAGTGGAACGCGCGAATCTCCGTCATATCCAATTCTCTCGGATCGGCGTCGAAATCGCCCTGCATTTTGGGCGTGACGACAAACACGTACGTCGGATCGGACTCCACCACTTCCAGTCGGGCAATCGCGTAATCCAAAGCCGGTATGACTTTGTCCGTAATCACTTTTTGAACCTCACTCGCCAGCGGAGGATTGTTGGCGGAGACGCGGGCCATCAGGGTGACTTTTTTGAACACTTCGTCATCGCGAACATCCATCCGTGGCCGCAAGGGATGTACCGGCAGATCCAGGGGCGTGGGAATGTCGCGGCGATGCATCTTCCCAAACGAAGTCTTTTGGAACAAACTGGACGTATCGACATAATCGATGTACCCGTCCCGGATGTCCCGAACTTCTCGTTCCACATTCACTTTCAGAATTTCCGTGATCGCCGCGCCCAGATTGGCGGTCAGATCATTGGGGTTCGCTCCCACGGCAGAGCGGAAATCTGAATTGGCTGCCGCAAAATTAATGTCGTCCAGATTCGTGTAGTCCTCGATATTGGCTGTCTGGAAAAGTACATCCTCCAATCGCTGAACGGCTTCATCCGTGGTCACGGATTTCTCGGATTCGCAACCGGTCCATGCCAGCACCGTGAAAAGAATAGCTGTGAATACCTTACGATTTTTCATGACACTGTACTCCTGTTAAGTAACGATACATTGAATAGCCTATACAAACCTGTGTGTAACACATTCCGATCGATGTTCACCAATACATTCGCAACTCGACGGACAGCCACGACCCGCCGTCTTCGACGCGAAGATCGTCAGGAAACCCACCGCGGCCGCTGCGCGACGGCAACGGAATCAGACGATGATACCGGCCTCCCACCACGAGGTCGCGATAACGAATCTCCAGCCCAAGACCGGCGCTGATCGCGTCTTTCGTGAACACCCCTGCCCACTCCCCTCTGTCCAGCGTTTGAAACAGGCCGTCGGACGTGCGATAGGAGTGATCACCGCTTGCGTTCACTCGCAGGTAGCGTCCGCCAATCTGTGCGCGGAATGACGATCCGCGAACATCCAGACTCGCCCCGCCGTGCACCAGATTCATCTCGCCTGCGGCGTCGCCATAATACGCCGCACCCAGCAGACTCTCGATCGACTCGACAAACGGCCAACTCTCGACCACGGCTCCCAGTTGGCCTTTACCCCATTGGTATCCGCCGGTGAGACGCAGTTGTCCTCGGGAGCGGCTTGGCCACACCAACGCAGCATCCAATGTGCGATATTCTGCATCCGATACCGTCAGCTTGCCGAACTTCATGTCTTGCTTTTCGTACCGGCTCGTTTCGCGACGATCGCTCCAACGGGAATCGACAACGAAATCCACCACCTCACCCTGGCGTCCGATGTTCATGCGGACATCGCGGCGATCAAAATGTGGCTGGGAAGTGTACTCGCCCGTGGAAATTCGGAAAGGTTCGGCGTTGGCCCAAGACGCCGAAAGGCCGACGTGAAACGGACCGGAGGAAGCGGCAGACAGCGAAATGACATCCTCACGATATTCGCGTGGCAGAACCACGTCCTCGCCGTCATACGTGAAGGCCGCCTGTTCGCGCACAGTACGTCGTTCTACCGAGGCGCGAACATGTCTGTCATGAAGTCCGTACGTCAATCCCGCGGCGGCATCGGCCCATTTTTGATTTTCTGATAAGTGCAGACGACCCAGCACCTCGATACCCAGTTCACCGAACAGCCGGCGACTCCAGCCGAGTTGTGCGGACTGTCGCGATTCACCCAGCCGCCAGTCATCCGTCCCGTCCGAAGCCTGTACGCCCATCGACGGATGATATTCCTCCAACACTGCGCGAAGACGTCCATAGTCCCGCTTACCATCGACGAGTGGCAGCGACGCCTCAGTCTGCAAACGCCAATACCCAATCCGGAAAGACCGATCGCGATATCGACCGCGGGCAAACAAATGATGGTCGAAGCGCGTTTGAAAAACCCGCCCCTCCCCCGACCACACGGATGAATCCTCCGGGATGGCAGAAATGGTACTTTCGAGCCGACGGAAGACATCCAGTTCCGTAGTCTGCGCTACTAGCCCAACTGAAAACAGGCCAACCAGCACAATTACCCGTTGTAACATGACATTCCTTTGTTTCTTGTCCCCTGATTATCCACTACCTGTAAAGAGCTATGCAACGTAGGGTTACGACGCGTGTATATACGAACTACACACGAAAGGTCAACGAAGAAAATTGGCCGCCGTCACACGACTTCTTCCCGGGATGCTCCGCCAACCCTCCGTTGGCAGGGGAGGGACGCGGTGGCTTTGCTACGCTTGTTGGATTTGCGCGATTCAAAATTCGTCAGAAGGAACTCGTTTTGTCTCTCAAAATTTAAGAAAGACGACTATTCGTCCTTCCCATTCAGTCCCTCCACGACCTCTTTGAACGAACTCAGTGCGGATTCGATGTTTTCGACAATCTCTACTGCCAGGACGTCCGGATCAGGCAAATTTTCAAGATCGCTGAGACTGTCGTCTTTCAGCCAGAAAATGTCCAGACTGGTCTTGTCGCGGGCGATGATCTCGTCATACGTGAATTTCTTGAAGCGCTCGGTTTCTTTTCGCTTTTGACGATTCTTTGGATTGTAGCATTTGATGAAGTCCTGCAGATGTTCGTACTTCATCGGATTGGTTTTTAATGTAAAGTGCTGATTGGTGCGGAGATCGTAAATCCAGACTTCTTTTGTCCACGGTTTCTTGGACGCGGCTCTATTGTCGAAGAAGATCACATTCGCTTTGACACCTTGTGCGTAGAAAATGCCTGTGGGCAGCCGAAGGATCGTATGAAGATCGGTCATTTCCAGCAGACGCTTGCGCACCGTCTCCCCTGCTCCGCCTTCAAATAGGACATTGTCCGGGACGACCACTGCTGCTTCGCCGTCAATTTTCAGCATCGAACGTATATGCTGGACAAAGTTCAACTGCTTATTGCTCGTCGTGGCCCAAAAATCCTGGCGATTGTACGTCAGCGATTCTTTTTCCTGCTCGCCTTCTTCATTGGTGATTGTGATGCTGCTTTTCTTGCCAAACGGAGGATTAGCAAAGACATAATCGTAGCGCTCTGAGGCGGGTGCGATCAAACTGTCATTGCGCTCAATCGTCGGCTCGCTGTCGAGGTCTCCGATATTATGCAGGACAAGATTCATCAAACAGAGACGGGCCGCACTGGGCACAATTTCCCACCCTTTGAATGTCTTGAATTTCAGGAACTCGCGCTGGCCTTTGTTTAATTCGGACTTGGTCAGAAAGTCATAGCAAGCCAGAAAAAATCCGCCCGTACCGCACGCGGGATCGGCAATCGACTTACTCGGCTCCGGCTCGATGCATTCGACCATCGAGCGTATCAGAGAGCGCGGCGTAAAATACTGGCCCGCTCCGCTTTTCGTGTCCTCGGCGTTCTTTTCGAGCAGTCCTTCGTAAATATCACCCTTCACGTCCGACCCTAGAATCACCCAGTTTTCGTCGTCAATCATCTTGATCAGCTTTGAAAGCTTCGCCGGGTCTTGAATCTTGTTCTGCGCCTTAAAGAAAATCTGTCCGATCATGCCTTTTTCCTGCCCAAGTTTCCGCAAGAGTTTGACGTAGTGATTCTCCAATTCTGCTCCGGACTTCGGTGGCCGCAGGCTTGCCCATGTGAATTCGGACGGAATCGGAATCTTGCGGCTGTGAGGCGGCTTGGCATACTCGTCGGCGATTTTGAGAAAAAGCAGATAGGTCAGTTGCTCCAGATAGTCGCCGTAGCTGACGCCGTCATCGCGGAGCGTGTTGCAAAAGGACCAGATTTTTGAGACAAGCGCGTTGGTGGTCATGACGTTTTCAAATCCTCCCTGCCCCCCTTTTCAAGTGGGAAATGCCGGTGTCGCTACGCTTTGATGTTTTTATTCGTTTCATTCTTACTCTCTCCGCTTTCTTGCCCCTTTCTCAAAGGGGCGGGGGATTTCTCCCCCTTTCCTAAAGGGGGCCGGGGGGATTTAACTGATCCCGCTCTATTCCCTCTATCATCTCCTCGATCTTCTTCATCACGCCATCGATATTTTCCCGCACTTCTTCATCGCGAAGCCTGAGAAACCTCAACCCCATTCCCTCGAGGAACTCTTGCCGTTCCCGATCTTTTGCCTGTGCTTCTTCGGAATCGTGCGTGTACCCATCGATTTCGATTACCAGATTCAGCCGTTTGCAAAAGAAATCCACGATATAAGGTCCAAGAGGTTTCTGGCGGTTGAATTGATAACCCTTCACCTGTCGCCGCTTGAGTTGATTCCACAGATGGATCTCTGAACGCGTCGAATGGTTTCGAAGCTCGCGCGAACGCATTTTAAGATCCTTATTGTAGTGAAGAAATCTCATCTACAAATCCCCCCTGCCCCCCTTTTCAAGGGGGGAAATGCCAGTGTCGCTGTGCTTTGATGTTTTATTCGTTTCATTCTTACTCTCTCCGCTTTCTTCCCCCTTTCAAGTGTGCAAACAGCGGGCGCCGCGGGGACTTACTCTCCTGCCTGCCCTCTCTGCCAAATCTCTTCTCTTCGCACTCCCTTCTCCCCGTATTGCTCCCCCTTTGTCAAAGGGGGCTGGGGGGATTTGTCTCTCAAAATCCTAAACTTGTCTGATGATCCTTCTTCGGATGAAACGTTCCAATAATAATAAACGGGTTTGGTGCTCTGAAATGATTCTGCCTGGTTGTTCCTAAAAAGAAATAGAGGTCCTTAGTTTTGGCAAAGTCATCGAAGTATTTCTGGCGAACTTTTTCGCAGGCCCGTTTTTCATCGCCATCAGCTTTCCTGAGACAATTCCAGTACAACTGGCCGGTTTCCCAGTCTTCGATCATCAAACGGCTTTTCTTTCCTTTAATATCTTCAAAAAAGTATTTGAACTTGAACGGCAATTTCTTCACGACATTGGTTTTAGTTCCTTCCTGCTCAAACAGCTTTACTTGCATCAGTTCTTTACGTTTTGATTCGCTCCATTCGCGTTCACATGGTTCCCAATCAAAGTCCAAGACCTTAGCAGGTTTGAAGGTCGCAAGCGACGTCGCGATCGTCTTATCCTTGGCCTGACGAATCAATTCATCAAGGTCGCGGTAACACTTCTTCACAACGAATTCTTTTCTCTCAGACCAGCTCGAATCGGTCCCAAGATGTCCAATCCGCCTTCCAATTCGATCGATGTCTCTCGGCCGATAAGTTTCTGGACGAAAATCCGAGGTATTGCGCTCAAGATCAAACTCATACCAATCATATTTCTTATACTGCTGCGCATAATCCAGTTTTCTGAAGGGCACAGGATAGATTCGAACCCAGCTTCCATCTTCACGAAAGCCTGCTGTACAGACTAATTCCTCGTACTTAGTGGAAAGCGTCGGATAAGTCTTGACCGTGACAAGAACCCTCGTGAGAGCCATGAATCAGAGATGTACGGTTTCATATTTCCAATCCGGCAGCCTGCCAAGGGCTTTCGAGAGCCTCATGCGATGACACATACACGGATTAGCTTCAAAGCATGTTAGAGCGATGCGCTTGTTGGCCTGCATCAACGATTGGAGCTGGAGTTGAAAAGAGCGCGATGATTTCAACGTTGTGGCCTCGTATTCGTCGAACAGGGCTGCATAATCATCGGCGGAATTGAGGTTCCTTCTCTTGCTCGACGCAATTCCGAGTTCGGGAAAATGAACGTATTGGATTCCCAATGCTTCAGACGTTTTGGACAACTGATTCTTGGAAAATCCATACTTCATGCTGACGGGATTATTACGGACATCGCACAATACCTTGACATTGTTTTTAATGAGTTTGTTGAAATAACTCTCGATGCTAATTCCTTCGTAGCCGATCGTGAAGAGCACAGGAGAATCATTTGTGGGTACACAGTGGCGAATAGTTTCGAGGTCTTCATTTCCCAAAATGTTACTGGCAATCTCGCTCTTAATCGCATAGTACGGAAAGCGTAGATACGTAAGCTTCGTAAGCTCCATTGAGCTGAGGTGCTCGTATGCTTGCTTGATTTCTGTTAATGCTCGCTGGTCCCGTTTGGTCAGGGCCGTCATATGCGTCGCAAGTTTGCCTGCTTTCGTGACTTGCCAGAACTCTTCTCCATTTGACGCACTTTCTATGATCAAATCGTACTTCATCATGGTTCGCATATCGGCATACGATTGAAAGGAAAAGCAGCCATACTTGAAAGGAACGAATTCAAATGAAGGGCGCTCTTGCCTCGTTGTCAGCAAGAACAGTAATTTTTGAAAACTCAGCTTGCTGAGTCTTCCTCCGAAGGACTCGAGTAAAATCAGAATCAGCTTGCGGCGATAAAACATGTGCCTGGTGGTTCGAAATCAATGTTAATATACGACAATTACCTTAAAAGAGAACCAAACAATAGATTCTTGAGCTCGCCAGGCGTGTGAGTCATCAAAAAAGTGCGCAAACAGCGGCGCCGCGGGGATTTACTCTCCTGCCTGTCCCTCTACCAAATCTCTTCTCTTCGCACTCCCTTCTCCCCGTATTGCTCCCCCTTTGTCAAAGGGGGCCGGGGGGATTTCTTCCCCCTGGGGGATTGGCCAACCGCACGTCATCGCGGAGCGTATTGCAAAACGACCATATTTTCGAGACGAGCGCGTTGGTGGTCATCGCTCAAGATTATTTAACTCTTCGACCAATTGAAATACTGAAGTGACCGACTCCACGTACCGAGAACCGCCCTTGGATAGCAAAATTCTTCGCGCCCTTCGTATTGCTTCCTGCTGATATGGAAATAGCGCATCATACATCTTGATTAATGTCCTCGCATTTTTTACGTAAGGAAATGGCAGTCCTTTCTTGATTTCGACTTCGTATTGCGCCCGATCCATAGAATTCCCGTTATGATCCAGGAAATGCAAAACATACCAATAGTCAAACGCCTGATTCGAATAGGCTACTTTAAATCCATTGGCCTCAGCGTTGTTAATGGCTTCGTGAAATTCGGACTCTGATGAAATATCACGGTCGAATACGACCCAGGATTGCTCGAACGTCATACTCCTTCTCTTCGCGATTCTCGATTTCAATCGAATCGCTTCTTCAACAAAGGTAATCGGATTTCCAACCTGTCCTTTTTCGATGGACGCGTGCGTTCGAAAAGCTGAAAAATAATGGCGCTCTGTCTCACCCTCACAAATAACAAGGATTGCAGGCCGGACATCCCGCGGCCGCGATCTTCGTCTGAATGAATTCTTGCTCATTCAGATTCAATGACTGCATCAAGCTGGTTGAGATACGGAATGCCGCCAAAACGCCCTTCAAGATAATTTTTCTCAATGGCGGTGTCGTTTCTGGCCTTGAACTTCTTGAAATCACCGAGCGAATACAACTCCGTGGACCCGTCTTTTTTCTTCTCTGTAAACCATATTTGATCGCGCCTGAAAATATTCGCATTGAGAAGATTGGTATCATGCGTGGCAAAAATGAGTTGTGCGTTTTTTTGGTTCGTTTTCGGGCTATGGAAGAGTTCCACGATTCGTTGAGTAAGAAGCGGATGCAGTTTTGTGTCCAGTTCGTCCACCACAAGGATTCGACCCTGTTCCAAGACGTTCAGTATTGGCGCCGACATGTGGAAAAATTTTTTAGTGCCCTCCGATTCTCTTAATTCCAATGGGAATTCCATCAATCCCGTGGCCTTGCCCGATTCGTCGAATACTTCGCGCTTTGATATGGCGATGGGAACGTTAGCCTTCGATTGTGTGAATTTAGCCTCCGGCGCCGGTTTTTTGAGAGCTACATTGAAACTGAAAGCGTCTTGTTCCAGTTGGCGAACCTCGAAATCTTTGATTCCAAAATCTGCGATCTGCAACAGCTCCAGAATGGCTTTTTTTCTGATTTCATCCTGACACTGACCGAGGGTGTAACCGCTGTACAGGAAATCATTAACGCCTGAGATAATATCGAGTTGGCTGAGCCAGCCATGCACGTCGTTGGCTATCGGATCATTTAACAGTGTCGCCTTCGGCAGAAAGAGAACATTGGAGGCGGCGATTTTCTGATCCTTCACCAGCCTCAGAATCTTGTGCTTTTCAGGGATTTCATTCGAATCACGATTTCTCTGAAAGACAGGAGTTTCCTTCTTCTTCGTCACAAAGAGCCATTCCGAAATGACCTCTTGTGTGGTGACTTCGTATCCGTAGCGGTAATAAAGACCGTTCCAAAAAAACACGGCTTCAAGAAGTGTGGGCGCATTCATCGTATCGGTACGAAGGGCAAAACTGTTAACGGGCAGGGCCATACCCTGCGTTGCATTGATGGAGTGATTAAACAACTGCCAGTAAGCGAGAATCGCGTTGATGACGTTGCTTTTGCCGGACGCATTGGCGCCGTAAATCACAGCCGACTTGAGCAAATCTGTATCCTCATCAATCGAAAAAGTATTTCGCTTCTCATCAAGAGACTTCTCCCGCAGCCCAGATTGGGCCGCGAGACTCAAAACCTGTTCATCCCGGATGGACAAAAGGTTTTTGATACGCATCTGGACAAGCATATTATCGCCTTTTGTGTGATTTTATCACACAAATGTCCATTTTAACTGGTAAAATGTCAAGGAAAATCAAGGCTGGGCCAGATGCGTCAGCACCAAAACAAAAACAATTTTAACTGTAATTTTATTAGCTACTTATGTCTGTATTTCGGTTCGAAGTCAATGTGGAAGTGCGACAATTACCCTGAAAAAGAACCAATGAAAATTACTTGTCATGACCTTGCAGAAGTCATCATCCTGAGTCCCGCCTTCATCGTGAGCGGAGTCGAACGGGAAGGCGGGATAAACTCCGTCGAAGCATGAGCGGAGTCGAGTTGTCGAGGGAAAGTCGAACCGGTTCTAAGTCAGATTCTTATCAATAAAATCAAACACTGCCCCAAATTTCTCTTTTGCCTTTTCCGACAATTTTGAAGCCGTAATCTGACTCTTTTTGACTTTCTCATAGAAAAGCCGAGAAAACACTATTTTACGTCCTTTTCCAATGCTTGAAACGGATGGGTCAACCAATTTGATGTCTCCCACTTCAAACATCCGCTCAATGCCACTAAAACCCGAGTTGACGTATACCTTTTCTTTCGTTTTTTCGTCATCACCATCGAACGCATAATCTCGAATCTCTTCAAATTTTTTTCTAGAATCATTTCCGCCAGATTTTGGATCGTCATCAAGTACAGCCACCCATTTCAGACCGTATCCAATACAAAACGAGATCAAATTGTTGATCTTGCGCACGCCAATCCCAGGTACAAGTTTGTAGTCACCCTCGCGTTTTAATATTTTTTTCATGGCTTGGAAGTAATAAAAATCCGAAACACCCTCGAGTAGAACATTTTTTTCACCCAAATGGGAAAGATCGCCAAGGTTGACTCCAATCGTATCCGCGATAGGTTTTAATGCATCAACTCTACTCTGTGTGCCTACTTTGCTGGTTGTTATGTCTTCGACTATGGTTCCCTCCTCCTTGAGGTTAAGAATCAACTTAATTCGATTCAAATGCTCTAATTCCAGCAAATAAGGTGAATGCGTAGCACAAAGGACTTGAGCACCTTTCGTCGCCAAAGTCGATATTAATTTCAAGACATCTTTCTGGGCGTTGACGTGAAGATGTTGATCAGGTTCATCAAGCAATAGAATGAGATGACTCTCATCAACCGTTTGTGCTTTAAGTTCCATCCAGAGAGATAAAAACCATATCAGCCCCTTACTACGCTGTCGAGGGGGCAAAGGAAAACCCTCTTTAGTTTCCACTGAGAAATTAACATATGAACCAGGTTTTCCATCTCTCTTTTGGAAGTCCGACTTTATTGTGACCGCATTCTCATCATGGATTTTTTGTCCCCAGTCTCTCTGAAAATCAATCGAGATTTGAGAATTTTCTTTGTCTTCCCTTGTCCGTCTAATCCTGTCTTGCTCACCATCCTTTGCAAGGAAGCTTGTCTTTAGGATTGTTTCAAGATTCTTGACTGCTTTACTGCCTTTCACGGCGGAATTGTCAAGTTCCGAAACCAAGATCTTGTCAGGTAACAGATCACAAAAATCATCAAACAACACCATTTTTGGGGCGACTCTCCAAAATACCTTTGCAACCTTTGGATTGTCGTCGTCCGCAAGTTCAAGATACTTTTCCATTGGGCCTTCGGAACGGTTGAGAATAGCGGCTTTCAAGATATTGAAGGCCACTGAGTCGACAGTCGTTGTTAATGTCTCGCTTGCTTGTTCCCTTGTAATTGTAAAGTGTGTGAGTTTTGAAATTTTTCCCGCATCAAGAATTGCCTTTCCATCTTCAACAACAACATTTGCCTCTTCACACAGTGTTGTAGACAGTTCTTCGGTTAAATTGTCCCTGTCTTCTACTTCGTAAGTGCATGAAACGCTTTGAACAATTGAAGTCTCCATTGAGAAGGGGATTGAGTCGGTTGAAAACGCTCCCTTTTCAAAATCGTGAAGGGCCCTCAAAATCGAGCTCTTTCCAGATTCATTCTGACCAGCTAACATTGTAATGTTGTCATTTTGAGACAACTCGACAGTGCCAGAATCTTTTATGGAATTGTAGTTCTTAATTTCAAAACACTTCAGCCTCATTCGAAATCTCCTTGGTTTAGCGCGGTTCGCACCAACCTCCCCTCAAACGCCTTCTTCAAAATACTCTGCCGTGTGGCCTCGGCTTTTTCGAGGCTGGCAGCGATCGCTTTTTCTAAATTGTCGGCTTCGGAAAGGCGGGTTTCGATGTTTGAAACAACGATCTCCTGTTGTTCCAAACTACAGGTTGGAATCAAATACGACGAAAGCTTTTTTCCGTTGATGTTTGATTGGTTCACCCCATCCGTCTTTGCATCTTTAGCATATTGCTTAGCAACGGGTCCATTAAGAAAATAGTTTAGATATTTTGAAGTCAACAACTCCGTTTTGTGATTGACCCGAATTAGATAACCTGCAAATATTGCCGGTTGGTCTCCCATGTAAATAGCAGTCTTTCCGACTAATTCCGGGCTATTCGTTCTATTGAAAAGGACGTCGCCAGGCTTGAGCGCATATTTTTTTATTTCTGCTTTGTCACTGCTAAAAACCAAGTCAGTCCAATCGAATTTTCCATCCTGAATATTTCCCATTCTCAAAACGGCAACCGAGCCTTTTGGTTTGGATTTTTTTGATGAGCCGTATTCAACGCCATTCGACAAGTCCCCCAACCTCACCCATCTCCACCCTTCCGGCAATTCGCCGGGCTTGATATACTTGTGGGTGAAGCGGCCTTCGAAGGCGTATTTGAGTACGGCCTGGCGGTAGGTCTTGAGCTGGGCCTGCGCTTTTTTCAGCGACTCCACCGCCTTATCCAAATCGCTGAACAATTCCTCAATCTTCGCGACAATACGCTTTTGTTCGGGGAGCGGGGGGAGAAAAAGGTCGACTTTGTTGACAAACCCAGAGCTGATTCCACCTTGCGCAGCTCCACGGAAATCCAGTAAGATTTTCTTTTGTCCAGGTGCACTCCAGAGATAGTAAAAGACAAACTTCGAATCGACACCAGGACTGGTAACACAACGAAAAACATGTTCATTTATCACAGCTTCCTGGTGGGGAAAGTCCTTGCCTACAAAGCTAACTTTGCCAGTGGTTGCCCCATCTTTAACTACCAGAATATCATTTTTCGAAATCCATCCCTTTGTCATCGCCTTTGCAAAGGACACGGGAACAAATCTAATATTTGAAAAATCGAATCCGCCGTCTGGAGCCAAGTGTTCGCCTCCAATACTTGGAATGCCCGAAGTAATTCCCTTCACGCCTCCTTTTGGCCGTTTCCCGCTTTCAAGAAGTGCAAGGGCATCACGCAGCTTGATTTCTATCCAATTGTCAGGAATCATGCCGCCAATGCCTCGTTAAGTTCTTGAATCAGTGAATCGATCTCGTCTCCAAACAGTGCCCACGCTTTTGCCAGTCCTCCCCGATCCACGAAAGGCGACAGATCAAAATCGCTTTTGTCCATGTGTACCGACGCCGCGACATAGTCTTTGATCATGCGCAGCCACATCATCTGTTCGTCCGAAAACTTCAGTTTACCCTCCTGCTTCTTAAAGACCCATTTTTGAAAATTCCTGTCCACCGCCTCGCCAAAAGGCGTCAGATTGCCGTCGATCCCGATCGCATGCCGTACGAGGGACACCAGCGCGATCAGTTCACTGCGCGGTTGACTCGGTTTCGTCTTTCCCAGCTGCTCGTAGGCCTGCCAGAGACGCGCAGGAGCGAGATGCGGTTTGCGCATTTTGAGCGCCTCGACGAGTTCCCGGATCATCGCGAAGGTCAGTTCCCGCCTTCGGTACGGCTGATCGTAGAAGATCTGCAGGGCTGTAATCGTGTCTTTGTTCGCCTCCAGAAATTCTTTGAATTCGCGAATGAGTTCGCCCGCCTTGCCCTTGGCATCTTTGTCCCACTCCGCGGCGAGGACGGTATCAAGATTCACATTGTCGATGATCTGATTGTGAATCTTCCGGATATTTTCGATGCGCTCGCGGAAATCGGGATTCTGAAAGACCTGCGTGGCCTCGTGGAGGAGTTGCCGGGTCGCGGTTTGCCGCGCGGCGTCGTCGGACATCGGTTCCCGGTAGTCCGTCGCTACGGTGACGTCGGTTTGGATGAGCATCGCGCGTTCGGAAATTTGGTCCGGATCGTAGGCCGCGAGCAGGCCCGTGACGATCTCGTTCAGCGGCGTGCCGCCGCAGACGCCCGCAAGTTGTTGCCGCTCGGCCGGAGTGATTTGTTTGTCAAGACGGGTCAACCGGTTGGCCAGCGACGTGATCGTATCTTCGTCGGTCGATCCCATCACGACGCCCATCATGAGATCACGCAGCGAGATCGTGGGTTTGCGTTCCAGCGGGCGGCTGTCGGACTTGATCGACCGGCACACACCGACCGCATCGATGATGACGAAATGCGTTTTGTTGGACCTGGCCGACGGCGTGACTTTCCGAAGATCGTCTTCGGAAAGCGTTCTTGTGCCGCGCCCCTTCATCTGCTCGAAGTAGCTCCGCGAACGCACGTCGCGCATGAACATCAGACACTCGATGGGTTTGACGTCGGTCCCCGTTGCGATCATGTCCACCGTCACGGCAATTCGCGGATGATAGGCCGTTCGAAACTGCTGGAGCACTTCGGAAGGCTTTTCGTCTTTGACGGAATAAGTGACTTTTTTACAGAACGCGTTGCCCTCGCCAAATTCCTCCCGGACGATCTCGATGATGTCGTCGGCATGGCTGTCGGACTTGGCGAAGATCAGCGTTTTCGGTACCTCCTCGCGGCCGGGAAATATTTCCGTTTGGATCTTGTCCCGGAAAGTCCGGATCACGGTGCGAATCTGGTCTTTGTTGACGACGTCACGGTCGAGCTGCGTGGGTTTGTAGTCGAGGTCTTCGTCCATTTCCTCCCACAGCTGTCGACGGGTCTTGCGTTCGCGGGTTTCGATCCATTGTTTGGCAATCACGCCGCCTTTTCGCGTAATCTCCGTGTCGATGGTATAGACGTCGAAGCCGACGTTGACATTGTCGGTGACGGCCTGCTCGTGGGTATATTCACTCACGACATTGCGGTTGAAAAACGCGAACGTCCGCGCATCGGGCGTGGCCGTCAGTCCGATGGTAAAGGCGTCGAAGTAATCGAGCACCTGCTTCCACAGATTGTAAATCGACCGGTGGCATTCGTCGACGACGATGAAGTCGAACGTCTCGATCGGGATCTTCGGATTATAGACGACTTCTTTGGGCCGGTCGGGCTGGCGGATTTCATTGAGCGACGTTTCTTCGACCGATTCGTCCATCTCTTCGCCACGAAGTATGGAGTACATGCGCTGGATCGTGCTGATGCAGACGTGGCTTCCCGAGTCGATGAACGACGAACGAAGGCGCTGGACGTTGTACAGCTCCGTGAATTTTCGCTGGTCGTCATTCGGTTTATACGCCTGGAACTCCTGCTCGGCCTGTTCGCCCAGGTTGCGCGTGTCGACTAAGAACAAAATCCGGCGAGCGCGTGCAAACTTGAGCAGGCGATAGACGGATGTAATGGCCGTGAAGGTTTTGCCCGAACCCGTGGCCATTTGCACAAGCGCTTTGGGCCGATTGTCGGCGAACGAGGCCTCGAGGTTTCGGATGGCTCGGATTTGACAGTCGCGCAGACCGTCGGGATTCAGTTCGGGAAATTTCGTGAGCCGTGTTCTGAGCGTATCCGGTTGTCTCAGCCATTCCAGCATTGTTTCCGGGCGGTGGAATGAGAATACCTCGCGTGAGCGCGGCGCCGGATCGCGAAGGTCGGTGAAGTGCGTGACGGTGCCCGTGCTTTCATACAGAAACGGCAGCGTCTTTCCGTCCTGCTTCCATTTGAGCCTCCCCGTCGCATAGCGTAGCGATTGTTCTTCGACGGTGCGAAGAGTTTCGCCTTTCGATTCCGGTTTGGCCTCAATCACGCCGACCGGTTCGCGATTCACAAAGAGGATATAGTCCGCAGGACCCGTATCGGTCGGGTATTCGCGGATCGCAATGCCCGTGCCGGCATTCAGATTGACGGTGGTTTTATCCTGAATGATCCAGCCGCAATCCGTAAGAAGGCGGTCAATCTGTTCGCGAGCGCGTTGTTCAGGAGTCAGCGGCAAAGCCGATACCTCACTTTCGAAACCAAGACGATGGAGAACCCTGCATGGGCAACGGGATAAATGTAGCCTGTCCCCCTGTGGTTGGCAACGATAAATTAGTTACCTCACCCGCACCTTCTTCTTGCCAGAGAGAGGGACTCAGGGTGGAGTTTCTTGGTTTGACCGGCACAATTCTCGCTTTGACCCTGATCCGTCTCGGTTTAACCGGAAGTATTGTCACTTTGACCCTGATGGTTCTCGCTTTTACCCTGAGTGTTCGGGGTTAGGACCAGCGGCATCCATGCTTTTTCCGCCAATTGTGTCGTTTTCGCCCTCATGGTCGAGGCTTTTGTGCTAAACGCCTTCCCTTCCAGCCTGACCTTTTCCGGTTTGATCCGGAATGATGTCGCTTTGCACGGGCACTGTCATGCCGAGCCTGTTGACGCATGACAGGCATAATGAACTCATCCTTCGAGGAACCTGCGGAATTTCCTTGGAACTCACCCGCACGGAGTGGAGGTGCACCACGTTCGGGTGACAACTTCGCCATATCCTACAGCTGGGTCAGGTCGCTGAAATGAGCAAATCCGGTTATGTCACACCCATATTTCTCGTCCCTGACAAGAAGAACTCGGACGAGGAATTCCGTGCGCCGTGACGGCGAAACAGTTATATTCGATCAATTCGTCCGACACTCCACAAGATCAGGAATCGTCGCAAGAGCGCCCCAGGTCATCCGCATGTCCAATTTTGTCCACCTCTTCACTTGTCACGACGACACGCCTGCATTGGTCATGCCGGGTCGGGAGCCGATTTCGTACCGGTCTCTCCGTCAGCGGACGGACCGGCTCGCGGGCTGGCTGCGCTCCAAGGGAATTTCCCAAGGCTCCAAAATCTTCATCGCCGTCGCGCCGGGACCGGATTTTTACCCGATGATGCTCGCGATCTTCAAGCTCGGCGCCATCGCCGTGCTCGTGGAAAAAGGCTTTTCGACCGCGCAGATCCGTTCCTGCCTGCGCAAGTCCAAACCCGACGTCATTCTCGGCTCCGCACTGAACCTGATCAAGATTTCATTCCTTTCCGAAGCGTGGCAGAGCCGCCGCGTCCGGTGGAGTCCTTCGCAAGCGTTCGCCGCTCCGCCGACCGCCGATGTCGCCGACGATCACACCGCCCTCATCACGTTTACGTCCGGCAGCACGGGAATGCCCCGCGGCATCAATCGCACGCACTCGATCCTGATTCATCAGCATCTCGCGTTGAAGTCGGCCTTTCCCGATCCGCCGCCTCAGGTGCATCTCACCGCGTTTCCCGTCGTCACCCTGCACAATCTCTGTTGCGGCTACACCACCGTCCTGGCCGATGTGGATCGTGAAAATCTGGGCCGCACCTCGCCGGCAGTATTAGAAAATCAGTTCCTCCGCCATCGCGTCACGTCCGTTTCGGCGCCCCCGTCAATGTATCGCCTGCTCAAAACCCAGCAGCCCGGCGTCGGCACCGTGATCGTGGGAGGCGCGCCTGTCGACTTTCATTTGGCGCAAAAGATGCTTCATACCTTCCCCAATGCGGCGGGCTACATTCTCTACGGCTCTTCCGAAGCCGAACCGATCACATCCATTTCCTTGGGAGATTACGTGAGGATCGATCTGAACAAAGGCGGATTTTGCGTCGGCCGGCCGGTCCGGGGGGCCGATCTCGCCGTCATTCGCGGCGGAAAAGACGGAGAGGACGTCCGCTCCGCCCGGCGGCCGCCGTTTGAAATCGGCGAAATCGTCGTCACGGGCCGCCACGTCACGCAAAATTATTTCGACGACCCGGAATCCGACCGCCTGAATAAAATCCGCGACAGTGCAGGCAAAATCTGGCACCGCACGGGTGACCTCGGCTACCTCGACGACGTGGGCCGCCTCTGGCTCGTCGGCCGCAAAGGTCACGAGTTTCACTATGCCGGACGGACCTATCACTCGTTGATCGTCGAGTCCTTTGTCAATCGGATGGCAGGCGTGTCGCGTTCCGCGCTGTCCGTGTCCCCGGGCGGCCAGCCGGTCCTGTGGGTGATTCCGGAATCGGCGCAGATTCCGCACGAGGTAACGCGCTTCGCCGAGGAACAAAACATCCCGCACGTGCTCGCGACCTCGTCGTTTCCACTCGACGCGCGTCACCATTCCAAAATCGATTACCCCACCCTTCGACAACGAACCCGGCAGATCATGGCGCATGCAGAGTGAAATCGAAACCAAAATGAATTTCGACATTCTCCGCTATTCGATGGTGTGGGAAGACATCGACCTGCTGTACCACGGATTGCGCATCGACGGCGACGACCGCATCCTCTCCATCACCTCCGCCGGCGATAATGTGCTGAGTCTCTCTTTGCGCCAACCGGCGCACATCACCGCGATCGATCTCAATCCAGCCCAAAACGCTCTGCTCGCGCTGAAGATCGCCGCGATCCGACGGCTCGATCATGAGGATTTCTTGAAATTTCTTGGCGTCCGACCGTCGTCCGACCGATCGGCGTTGTACGAGCGCATTCGTCCCGACCTCGCCGACGCGGTGCGCGATTACTGGGACGGCCATCACACCGACGTGGGGAACGGTATTCTCATGTCGGGGCGGCTGGAGACATACATCGGTCAATTCCATCGCGACGTCTGGCCGACCGTGCATCCGCCCTCGTTGATTCATGAGTTTTTTGCAACGCGCTCGCTGTCCGAACAGCGGGAGGTTTGGCAAAAGCGTATCGACACCCCCGATCTGCACGCGGCGTTCGCACAATATTTCGGGCAGGAAAACATGGCGCAACACGGACGCGATCCCGCGCAATTCGAATACGTGACGGCGGACGTCGGAGAGTTTTTCTGGAACCGGTTCCGGTTCGTCTGCACCGAGATTCCCTGCGCATCCAATTTTTACCTGCATAGTTTTCTGACCGGTCAGTATCTCGACGCACTGCCCCCGTATCTGGAAGCGGATGCATATCCCGTCCTGCGCACCATGACCGACCGGATCGAGATCGTCACCGAGCCCATCGAGTCGTATCTCGCTCAATCCAGGCAGACATTTTCGAAGGCCAACCTGTCGAATATTTTCGAATACATGTCGCAGGACAACATGAATCGTTTTCTGTCACGCATTCACTCGTCTTTCCGCGCCGGCGGCCGGATGGCGTTTTGGAACCTCCTCGTCGAACGACGCGGCGAACTGGCCGGGCGATTTCGCAGTCTTGATGCCGAGGCGGCGGAATTATCTCGACGGGATCGGTCGTGGTTCTATTCGGCGTTTCGACTGCTCGAGGTCGTATCGTGAAATTCCGTTACCCCGCCGCACTCCTGATTCTGGCCGCCGCCGCGATCGGATGGCCGTCGCTCCAGAAGGCGATCGTACCCAACAACGCCCTGACGGTCTGGTTTCTCGAAGACGATTCTCTGCTGACCGGGTATCGTCGATTCCAACATCTCTTTGGGAACGATGAGACGATCGCAATCCTCGTGACCGACACGGCCGGCATCCTCCGCGCGGAGACGCTGACCCGCATCCGCCGACTCTCCGACGATTTGCGTCGTCATGCGGGCGTCGCCCGCGTGTGGTCGCTGACGGGCGCCGTGGATCTGGCGAGCGGCAAGCCGCTCGTCCCGCACGATCTGTCGCGCATACCGCTGGATTCCCTCGCCGCGACCCTCCGGCAGAACCCGCTCGTCATGAGGAGATTCGTCGACTCCAACCTGACCTCGGCGATGATCCTCGTCCAAATGGCGGTGATGGACGACATCGATCAGAAACGCGACGCGATCGTTCGCGCCGTGCGGGCGACGGCCCTGTCCGCGTTCGATGAGGGACAGGTCCACCTCGGCGGCCTGGGCGTCGTCTATACCGCCCTCAACGAGATCACACAACGCGACTTCGGCCTGTTTGTCGGACTCAGCTATACGGTCATGTTTGCAATCATGTTTTTGCTCTTTCGACGCATCGTCCTGGTTCTGTTGTCGTTGAGCGCCGTCGCGGTGGCCACGATGTTGACGCTCGAGTTATACGGTGCGCTGGGATATCAGGTCAATATGCTGACCATGACCATCCCGACGATCATTGTCATCCTGGCGATTCTGGATATGTTGCACATCATTCATGAAACCGTTGCTCTCCGTGCGACCGCTCCGGATGGCCTGGACGCAACCCAGCGAGCGTTGAAGACTGTCTTTCTTCCCTGCTTGTTCACCACCCTCACGACCATCGCGGGACTGATTTCCTTTGTGTTTTCGCCGATGGCCGTCCTCCGCGAATTCGGATGGTTTGCGTCGTTGGGGATTCTGCTCGCGTTTGTGTGTTCGTTTGCCTTTGCGGCCGCCGTGTTGCCGCTTGTCCACGCCGCACCGATGCGGCTGGCCTCTTCCGGCGCGACCCGCCTCGGGCGATGGTACGACGCATTGCTGCGCAGGCGATTCTTTGTTCTGGCGATCTTTGCGGGATTCACGGTCCTCTGCGGGTGGGGTATTTCCCGGATCGTTGTCGATACGTATACGATCGGGTATTTGCCCGCGGATCACCCCGTCGTCTCGGATCACGAGTATATCCGCTCCCACTGGGGCGACTATCTGACGCTCGAGTATCTGGTGACCCCGCACGCCGGACGCTCGGCGGAAGACGCGATCGATGCCATGAACCGTTTTTCTGACGCAGTCTTGCGAGAGCGATGGGTGGAACAAACATTCGGGGTTCACACCATCGTCCAATATCTGGAGACCGCGGGAATGGAGGACCACGCGACCCTCGCCGATCACGAAGACGATCTGCGCGCGTACGTGGACGACGCAGGGAATCATTTCCGACTCACGCTGATCGGGCCGATGATGAGCGCCCGCCATCTCGACGCGTTGCTCACGCGTCTGGATTCGGTTGCTCACGGTCTTCAGGCGGGCGCATCCTTCCAGGCCGCCGGCTATCCTCCCCTGTACGCGCGCATTATCGATTACGTGACGCGCTCCCAGATCCAGAGTTTTTACACCGCGCTGTTGCTGATCTTTGGGATGATGTGGATTCTGCTGAGGAGCGCGCGCGATGCCGTTGTGAGTCTCGTGCCCAACCTCTTTCCGGTCTGCGTCCTGTTGGGGGTCATGGGACTTGCTGGTCTGACATTGGATATTGCCACGGCTACGACGGCGGCCATTGTGCTGGGCTTTTCGATCGATGATACGATTCATTTCATGGTCGCGTACCGGCGTTCGCGCCGGGCGGGAATCCCGCAGCCGATCCGAAGCACGGTGGGACACGAGGGTTTTGCCGTAGTGTTGAACGGGGCGATTCTTTTTGCGGGTTACTCCGTACTTCTGTTGGCCGATGTCAAAACCGTTTATTACTTTGGCTTGTTGACGATGATCGCCGTGCTGGCCGGAGTGGCGGCCGAACTCACGCTGCTTCCGTTGTTGCTTCAGTTATGGGACTCGAAAGTGGACTCGAAAAAGAACTCGTTATGAAACACTTCACCCGTTTGCCGCGCAAGGATCCCAATTTTTCTGCCACACCTGTGCGGATTCGCTTTTTGGGTGAATGGTATGACGCGGAGATCGTCCACGCACAAAAGGACATGATCGATCTGAGTTTTCGCCCTCCCGCGCGTGAACTGCCGGACGGACCGGCGGAAGAAATCGAATTTCAGTGGAACGCCGCCACTCTGCGATTGCGCAACGTGCGGTGCCTCGCCGTCATGCGCAGTCCCCAGGAAACCATCGTCGAGGTCTCCACCCAGGATCCCCTGTCGCGTTCCCGCCTCTGGAACTGGGCGTACGATCTTCTGTACCTGGGGCGCACCGAGCCCGCACCGGAAGCAGACGAGTACGCAGACATTCCCCTGCGAGGCCATTACTCCAAAGAAAAATCCGACGAGCGCTTGCAGTGGCTTCGGGAAGCGACGCGGCAGGAACTGTCCGACATCGGTTCCTATCGCCTCGACCCGCAACGTCTCAAGGGGAATATCGAGAATTTCGTCGGAGCGATCGAAATCCCGATCGGTCTGGCCGGTCCCTTGCTCTTTCGCGGCCAGCACGCGGATGGCTATGTGGTGGCTCCGTTTGCGACCACGGAAGGAGCGCTGGTGGCCAGCGCTTGTCGCGGCGCCAAGGCGCTCAGTCTGAGCGGAGGCGTGCGGACCTTCACGATCCGTCAACGCATGATGCGCGCGCCGGTGTTCGTCACGCACTCGATCGCCGATGCGCACAAACTGCACCGCTTCATCGTGGACCATCGCGAGGAGATCATGGCCGAGGTGCGCATGGTCAGCCGCCGCGCGACTCTGACCAGCCTTCAGTCGTACCAGATCGGAAATGCCCTGCATGTGCGCTTTCTGTATGAGACCGGTGACGCCGCCGGCCAGAACATGACGACCGCCGCGACCTGGAAGGCTTGTCAATGGATCCTCGCGCAAACGCAGATCAATCTCGGCATTGAGATCCGGCAGTTTCTGATCGAATCCAACATGAGCGGCGATAAGAAAGTCAACTTCCTGTCGTACGTCAGCGGCCGCGGAATCTGCGTCACCGTGGAAGCCTTTCTCCCGGAAGACGTCCTGCAGAGTGTGCTGAAGGTTTCCGCCGACGAACTGGCGGCCGCGGCCGGCACCTTCGTCGCGGGCTCGCTCCAGGCCGGAATGGTCGGCTTCAATATCAATATCGCCAACACGATTGCTGCGATCTTTGCCGCGACGGGACAGGACATCGCATGCGTGCACGAGTCGGCCATCGGTCAACTGGACCTCCGAAAAGAAAAGGACGGCCTGTACGCATCGCTCCTCCTGCCTTCGCTGATCATCGGCACGGTCGGCGGCGGTACCGGTCTTCCGAGTCAGCAGGAATGCCTGAAGATCATGGCGTGCCAGGGTGCTGACAAAGTCTTTCGACTTGCAGAAATCATCGGCGGCTTTTGTCTCGCGTTGGATCTGTCGACCCTGTCAGCCATTACCAGCGGGCAATTTGCCAGCGCCCACGAGAAGCTGGGCCGCAATCATCCGGAAGACGGACTCCAGGACAAGCACCTCACGAAAGAATTCTTCAACACGACTCTGCAGAACATTCCACAATTCGCCGCCGACGCCGGACTGCACGTCACTCAAATCGAAAGCCTGTCGCTCGATACACAGAACAGCATCCTGTCCGAACTTTCATCCACTGCGCTCCGGAAAAAGATCGGTCATTTCGCGTACGATGTGCATTGGGAAAATCCGGTGAACTCCGGCGTACGACGCATCGTGATCAAAGCCAAACCCACGGATCTGGAAGTCATGAATTTACTCAATCAGATGGCACAGGGTTGCGGGTCCCGTCTGGCGAGGGTCTTCGAGTTGTACAAACGCGATCTCGGTTTTCGAAAGTGCCACATTCGGGAGATGGAAATTTACCGCCTCGAAAACCGGCAAATCCGACACTACATGCCGGAGGTCCTCTACACATGGCGCGACGATGAGCATGAGATCTTTGCCATCGCCATGGACTTCCTGTCCGATGTGATCCTCAAAGACACCGTGATGTCCATCGACCAGTGGCAGGAGCCCCACATCGCGCAGACCCTTCATGATCTGGCCAGAATTCATGCGGTGTTCTGGAAACAAGAAGAGTTCTTTGCGGACAAAGACTGGATCACTCCCATCTCACGCGAGCAAATGATCACGATGACGCCCTTGTGGACGGAATTCATGAATCACGCGCGAACCGAATTCCCGGCGCTCTTTCCGGAATCCCGCGTCGCGAGTCTGCAACAGATCATCGATCGCATCCCGGAATTCACACGCACTCTGGATCGCTCGCCGAAGACGCTCACGCACAACGACTTCAACCCGCGAAACATCTGCCTGCAGGCACACGGCAAACAGTACCGCCTGTGCGCATACGATTGGGAACTCGCTACCTGGCAGGTTCCTCAGAGGGATGTTTGTGAATTTCTGGCGTTTGTATTGCCTCCGCAGACCCCGGCGGCTGAGCGCGAACGATGGGTCGAAGTGTATCGGAAGGCGCTGACGACAGAAGTGGGGGAAGCAATCTCGAAGGGAGACTTCAAGCAAACCTACGACGCGGCGTGCATGGAATTTGCCGTCAACCGGCTCCAGCTGTACGCCATGGCCCACACATTCAAGGATTATCAATTCTTGCCGCGCGTACTCGACAGTCACTACGCGTATTTGGAAACGGTCTTACAGCGCCTTTGAGTACAGCGCATACGATCGATGTGAGGAAGCGAACTTCTTGCAGAATTCGGCCGAGTAGTTTCCTTCCTTGATCAGACACATGATCGCCGCCGGATACAACGCGCGTCCTTTATCGAGAATCTTCAGCGCCATCGCCGTCAACAAACCCGTATTTCGATAATCCGGATGAACGCCCGCTGTCTTCACCAGAAGAGTCGGATCGGTCAGCAGTCGGGCATGGGCCTCGTACTCCAGATCGCCGACTGCGATGCGAGAAGGGGCGCCTTGCGCACACAGCGGCGCGTAATCGGGAAATCCGATGCAGAATCCCACCACGTTGCCTTTGGGCGTCACGGCGACGAGCGACGAATCCGGACAAAAACGCCGCGCAAACGTCTCACCGTACGCCGCGGCAAAGTGATCGGGAGAAATGGGTGAGTAGGCAAAATTCTCGCTGAAGATCGAACCCACGAGAAAATAGAATTGCTCCAGATGGTGCAGCCAAAATTCCTTCGTCAGCGCGCGGATCTCAAACGGAAATTTCTTCAGGGTTTCCAGCGCGCCGCTCTTCGACTTCCACATCGTGTCGATGTCCTTCCGCGTCAACACCTGACTCAAATATTTGACTTCCGCCCGATATCCGCATTTTTTCAGAAGCGCCGGATAATATTTTGGATTGTATGGCTCGCCCAGGAAGCATGGGCCCTGGCCGTCGGAACGAATCCGGTACAGACCGTACGTATTGAAATTGATCGGCCCGTAAACCCGCGTCGCACCGGATGACCGCGCCCACGTTTCAAATTCTGCAAACATCGACCGGCACGTTTCCGCGTTCTCCGTCGTTTCCCAAAAACCAAAATACGCCACCGGTTCGCCCCGGATCTCGACCAGGGGATCAAAGAAGCCGGCCATGCGGGAATGATCCGTGAGCCAAATCCGCGCTTTGGATTTTCGGAAATACGGATTGTCCGGACGCCAGAGGAATTCGACACCGGCGGCGTCTTCGGGAATCCAGTGGGGGTCGTCGCGGTAGACATGTTTGGCAATTTCCAAGAACTGCGGGGGCAATGCCGTGCCGGGTTCCCAATGGGTCATAACGCCTCCAGTTTTTGAATCACGCCGGCGCCTCCATCCATGCGCACCCGGTCACCGGTCTCCAGACTCCTGGTAATATGCGGTACCGCGACGATGGTTGGAATACCCAATTCGCGCGCAATCACCGCCGAGTGCGACAGCGAGGACCCGCGCTCCACGATAATCCCGCGGCAACTCGGGAACAACGGCGTCCATCCGGGATCGGTGCGAAGCGTCAACAGGATCTGTCCCTGCAGGTCGACCGCATCGCGGGGCGAGAAGATCTTCCTCACCACCCCTTCCACCACGCCTGGATAACAGCCCAACCCCTGAAACGTCGTTTGCGTACGGTCGATGACGTGGGTATCGGGAAAAGGCATCGCCCGATCAACGGGACCGATCGTTTCGATGCGGTTGGGCAAGTCGCGTTTTTCGTACTCCGCATACTCTTCCTTGCGTCGGCGGACAATCGCCCGAAAGTCGGATTCCACCAGGCCCCCCGACATCCACGCGTCGACTTCATCAATGGTCAGGTAAAAAATATCCCGGGTCTCCTCCAGACGTCCGCTCAGAACCATCGTCTGGCCCACGGCGAGAAACACATCGCGCACCATCCCGAACATCCGCGTACGACGGAGCCGCATGCTCTCCCGGTGCCGTACGCCGGCCCGCCACTTCCGCAACACACGACCCAATCGCCATTTCCCGAGCAGGCGGCGCGACGCCCGGCGCATCACGTCGGCCTCTGCGGACGCGCGTAGCGCGGACTCCTGACGCACATACTGCGCGGCGCTCATGTCCGGATCCGCCAGATAATTCTTCAGGACGAGATACAGGAAGGACGGATCCTGCCGCAGTGTCACCGTCTCCAGTTTCAGCTCCCCCATCACGCGGTCACCATAGAGTCGAATGTACTCTTCGCACTGCCGGAAAAACGGTTCGTGTCGGGTTCGCAACGCTTCGTGCAACTGTTCCGGCGCGTATGCTGCAAACAGCTCCTTCACCGCAGGTTCGCGGCGGACGGCATCCGCCATGGCAGCGAGACGCTTCGTCGGCATCGAGCTTTCGAGATCCGGCTCTCCCGCCAGCAATTGATTTTGCATCAGGTCCGGGTTTTCGACTCCGCAGGACTCCAGCCACCTCCGCACACGCCCGTTTTGCATCATCACGAAGAAATCATTCACGATCGGCGTTTGCCATTTCTTCAACAATTCCTCCTCGATGTCGGACAGCAACCGGGTCAATTGCGCCAGACTCAATTCGTGGAGACGGTGTTGTCGAAACCGACGTTCGAAATTCTCGAAATGACGGGAAAACCTCTCCACAGAAGTCGGAAGCTTCTGAAAGGCCCGCAGGAGAAAAAACGCGGTTCGGAAGACGAGCACCGCCCGGCAGATCCGTTGCATCAGGGTCCGGTTCTGCGTCACTACAAAATCCACCGGCTCCTCCAGTCCCATCATCCGTTCCATGTCGGCCTTGTTGTTCTGGAAAGACGGCAGCAACAAAAGACCGCGATACCAATTATTGATGTGATAATACACGCGGCCACCGATCAGACCCAGCAGGTGATGCAGCATGTCGGCATGTCGCTGGATTTCCTTTTCCGGAATGCGAACCAGTCGCATGGTTTGTTCGTACACGGTAGCATATGCGCGGGAGGCAAATCCAAACGTCAACGGCGTGGTCACGCCGCAGTAGCTTTCCTGAATGTTGGAATTGTCCCAGACGATCCGTTCTCCATCCACCGCCATCGGCAGTGTCGTGATCGGCCGCGCCTGGAGCAGATAAAACTTCCCGCCCGCCAGCGCCCACTCCACATCCAGCGGACGACCATATTCTTTTGCGACCGAGCGACCGAGCGCCGCGATTTCCCTCACCTGATCGTCCGTCAGACACGGCGCCTCCGCGAGGTCTGCCGGCACCGGCTCCGCGACGAGACCGCGCCCGCTCTCGCGCTGCCGAACCAACCGGACGTCTTTGGTGCGCAGGGTTCGCTCGATCGACTGCGTACCGACGTCCACGACATAGTCATCGGCATTGACTTCGCCGGAGACCAATCCCTCCCCCAACCCGTATGCGGCGGAAATCAACGCATGACGCCGACTTCCGGTCACCGGGTGAGCCGTGAACAGCACACCCGATACCTCCGCATCGATCATGCGCTGGATGATCACGGAGGGAATCACGTTCCATGGGTCCTGGCCGGATTGTCGGCGGTACTGGACGGCGCGTTCCGAAAAAGCGCTCGCCCAGCACTTGCGCACAGATTCCAATACTTCCTCCAACGACCTTTGATACAGGAAGGACTCCATCATTCCCGCGTGTGAAAAGCGGACTGAATCCTCCACGCTGACGGAACTGCGTACGGCCATGCAACCGTCTTTGCCATTCATCCAGTGCGCGATGGATTCCTCGATCTCTCCCGGCAAGGGCAGTTTGAGAATTTCGGCGCTCGCTTGGGCGTCGTCTGGCCGAAATCCCACGCATTTCCACGCCTGCCCGGTCAGGACGATCCAATCCGGCACCGGATAGCCGAGCGAACTCAAACGCGCCAGATTCCATGCCTTGCCGCCGATCGTCTCCGGATCAGTGAGACCTGCGCGGTCGGGAGTCAAAATGAAGTCCATCGGATCCCATGCGTGTGTACCATCACGGCCACCAGCGTGCCGTACGCCGACAACATGAACAGGGACGACGTCCATTCGAGCCACTTCGCCTGACGCAGGTGGATCACAAAGCGGGCAAACAAGAACGAACACAAAAGAACCAGGACGGCGATCCAGATCCTCAGACCGCGATTCGACGCCTCGCCGACCAGCAACGCCAGCAATCCCGCGCTGACCATGAGACACATCCACGCGGAGACGGCCGCGCCTCTGGGCGAGAGTAACTTCGAATACGTCATCACACCGTCCCGTTCATCTTCCGGGGACTTGATTTTGCGCGAAATTTCGAACGCCATACCCGAAAAGAAACTCAGACAGGCCATCCACACCCATGAGGCTGGCAGATCGTCCAATCTCTGATTCATCGCGGCGATCCAAAACACCATCATCGGCATGACCATCATGTGACTGACCGCATACAGTAAAAAATGCCGGTGCAACCACTTCGAAACAAAAAACTCCTTCAGCATCAGAAGCGAATAGGCAAAACACACGCACCACAGCAGAAAGGCATCCGCTGAAAGAACGGCGGAGAAGATCGCTTCGGTCAGAATCGCCAACGCGCCCGCTATTCGAAGATCCCGAAGACTTACGAGTCCGCTTTGCAACACGCGCTGCGGGTGGTACACAAGGTCGTTTTGGTAATCTTTGTGCTCATCAAATACGCGAAGATGAAAAAAGAAAGCGATCACGGCCAGAGATCCAAGCCCGTCCCGCAGGCCCACGCCCCATGGCCCGCTGTTCGACCCCGTGTTCGTCACCAGCGTACAGGTGACATAGAAGACGAGAAACATCACGGCATTGACCGGAGGAAATCGCTCGGCCAGGTACGCCCAAAAACGGTTCAGCCAGGGCGAAGAAGCATTCACGGATCCATCCACACGTTTGAACGTCCACCCAATATAGACGAGTTGCACGAAAGTCCAAAGACATCCTCACCGCCACCGATCCATAAACATTGAATCCCACCGCGCCGTTGCTTACTTTCGTGTCCATGGCCAAAAAGAATACATCTCCTTCCTTTGAGGATTCGCTTCGTCGCCTGCAGGAAATTGTCGAAGCGCTCGAAAAAGGCGAAATCACGCTGGACGATACCCTCACGCGTTTTGAGGAGGGGATGAAATTGGTCGAACAATGCCACGCCAAGCTGAATGAAGCAGAAAAAAAACTGAAAATTCTGGTCAAGGACCGCGATGGAAACCTGACTGAGATGGACGAAGACGAGTACGGCGCGCATGAAGAAAATTAAACTGAAATCCATCGCCCACGCGCGCAGCGGCGACAAAGGCGCCGGCTCCAACGTGGGTCTGATTGCCAATCGACCGGAGTGGTATCCGATCCTCGTGGAGAAAGTGACCCCCGAGGCCGTCAAACGCCATTTTCATAGAATCAACTTCGGGGACGTCACCCGGTACGAAGTTCCCAATCTCCACGCGCTCAATTTCATCCTGCACGATTCCCTCGGAGGCGGCGGAACCGAAAGCCTGAAAAACGACGCCCAGGGAAAAACCCACGGGATGGGCTTGTTGGAAATGGAAATCGAAGTTCGCGACGACTTCCCGATGTGAGCATGCCCCTGTCCTCCACGCCCCGCCGAAAAAAAGAACACGTCGATATTGTCCTCCGCAAGAACGTTGCGCACGATGAGAAATCCACAGGATTGGACGCACTGGATTTTGAACACTGCGCACTGCCCGAACTCGATCTCGCCTCCGTCGATACGTCGGTCGTCTTTCTGAAAAAGCGATTGTCCCTTCCACTGGTTATTACCGGTATGACCGGCGGATACCCCGGCGCACGCAAGATCAATGAACGGTTGGCCGTCGTGTGCGAAGAGGAAGGCCTGGCGCTGGGCGTGGGCAGTCAGCGTCAGATGATGGAAGACCGGAGTCAATGGTCGACGTACACCGTGGCACGCCGGCTCGCGCCCAGCATTCCGCTGATCGCCAATCTCGGCGCCACCCATATCCGCAAGCTGTCGGACCCCGCACCCGTGTTGCGTCTGATCGATGCCGTGCAGGCCGACGCCATCGCCATCCATCTCAATGCCCTGCAGGAAGCCCTGCAGCCGGAGGGTTCGGCGAATTTCACCCATGTGCTGAAAGGTCTTGCGCTCCTCATTCGTCATGCCCCGGTCCCGGTGATCGTCAAAGAAACCGGCGCGGGAATCTCAGGCGCGGTCGCACGACAACTGGTCCGGATCGGCGTCCGCATCCTCGATGTATCCGGAGCGGGAGGCACATCCTGGTCCGCCGTCGAAGCGCATCGAGCGCACCACTCGGAGCATCGGCAACTGGCTGGGAAGTTCCGCAACTGGGGAATCCCGACCGCCGAATGCATCCGACAAGTTGTCCAGGTAAAAAACTGCACGATCATCGCTTCCGGAGGGATTCGCGACGGGGTGGACATCGCCAAATCGTTGGCGCTCGGCGCGCATGTGGCCGGCATGGCCCGGCCGCTTCTGCAGGCGGTGATGCGACGCGGAGTCAAGGGCCTGCGAACCAAGATCGATCACATCCGACGAGAACTGCAGCTCATCCTGTTTCTCACGGGATGCAAAGACGTCAACGCACTGCGCAAACAAAAACTCATTCGCTATGCCGTTTGATTTGCACGTCTATTACAAGATCGCGCCGGGCGATCTGCCGGCCTATGGCTTGGCCATACGTGCCTTGCAGGAGAGCGCCCGGAACGTCGGCGTTCGACTTCTCGTCCGTCGGCGCATCACCGAGCGGGAGCCCGTCACCTGCATGGAATCGGCATCCTTCGAGCGTGTCGAGATGCTCCAGTCCTGGAAGGCGCACCGGGAGGCCCTCGCAAAAGAAATCGACTGCCTGGTCGTGGACGGTGCGGTTCGGTTCGAGGAATTTTGCGATCTATGAAATGGATCGAATCCACGGGCGTCCCGCCCTCCGAGTGGAACGAGTTTGCGGCCTCCTGTCCAAACGCCTCGATTCTTCAATCGGCGGAATGGGGTCACGTCAAGTCTGGCACGTGGACGCCGTTTCGCGTTCGTCTCTGCGCCGATGACGGATCGCCCCTCGTGCAAGCGCTCGTGCTGAAACGAACCCTTCCTGCAACGCCGTTTTCTATTTTGTACGTACCCCGCGGGCCGCTTGCCAGAGACTGGTCTGCCATCCCGGAATTCTCTTCTCACATCCTGGATTTTGCAAAACGACATCGCGCGCTCGCCGTCCGTTGCGATCCGGAAATTGTCGAAACCGACCCGCAGACGCTCCACCATCTGCTCCGGGCCGGATGGAAAAGAAGTTCCGACAACATCCAACCGCGCGGAACCATCATCCTGGATATCGACGGCGAGGAGGAGGCTTTGCTCGCTTCGTTTCATCACAAAACCCGTTACAACATTCGGTTGGCCTTCAAGAAAGGCGTCACGGTGGAGGAAATGAATTCCGCAGAAGGCGTGGATCGCTTTTATGAGTTGTTCCGCGTCACGGCCGATCGCGATCATTTCATGATCTTGTCGAAAGAGTATTTCCATCGCATGCGCGAAACGCTGGCCGCCTCCGGACTGTGCACGCTCTTTGTCGCGCGGCTCGGTGAGGAGCCGCTGGCCGCCATTTTTCAGACGATATTCGCAAACCGCATGACCTATCTGTACGGCGCGTCCTCCAATCGGCACCGCAATCTCATGCCCAATCACGCTATCCACTGGCACGCCATCCAATGGGCGCGCAGTCGCGGCATCACGAAGTACGATCTGTGGGGAATTCCCGCACAGCCGCAGGAGGGGCATCCTTTGTGGGGGGTCTATCGATTCAAAAAAGGATTTTCCGAAACGGAAACGAAATGGATCGGAACCCTGGAGATGATCCGGCGGCCCATCCTGTATCGGACGCTTCTGTCGGGGATTCGCGGCGCGAAGACGGTGCTGCGCTTTCTGAAGACCGGCACGTGGAAGTCCAGCCTGGAAGAGTAGACTAGCGCAAGGGCGCCGGCTCTTGCGCGACTTTTGACTGACACTCCTCACAGACCCCGAAGATATGCAGGATGTGCTGCGTCATTTTGAAATGATGCTGGCGGCAGATCAGATCCTGCAGTCGTTCGATCTCCGGCGATTCAAACTCGATGATTCGCCCACACGACGTGCACTTCATATGCTCGTGGTGATGACGGCCGTAGGTGTGCTCGTAGTACGCCGTGGTCTCCCCCAGTCTGGCCTTACGGATAAGACCGGAGTCCTCCAGCAGTTCCAGGGTCCGATAAATGGTGGCGCGGGAAACCTTGTACTCCCTGCCGGACATCCTCTTCAGGATATCCTCCGCCTCGAAATGAAAGTCGGTGGTATAGATCTCGTCGAGGATGGCAAATCTTTCCGGCGTAGCTTTCAGACTGCGGGAATACAAGTAGTTTCGAAGCTGATCATGGATATCCGCCATTTCCTCCGCGCTGAGATGTTCGTGCGCACGGCGAACCTCCATCAACCGTGTCCCCGATAGCCGCCGGCGATTTCCGCATCCGCAACCGGCAGTTGCGAGGGCGGCACGTCCTTCGTCGACGAAGGCTCCACGGCCATTTCCGAACCGGTGATTTCTTTGTACAAATCCCGCGCCGTCTGATAGTCGATGCGTTTCAGAGCTTCGACCACCTGCATCGCACGATCGGTCTCCCCTCGCTGATGATAGATCAGGCCGCAATAGTAGTGAGCGTTCTGGTGTGAGGCTCGCAGCCGGACCGCTTCCTCAAAGTGACGAATCGCCGTCACCGGATCGCCTGACTTGTAGAGCGCCAGCCCCAGGTTGTAATGGCAGGAGACATACTCCGGATCGACCAGCAGGCATTTCTGGTAGTACGCGATGGCGTTGGCAAATTCGCCCTGCTCGTACGCCACCAGACCGAGATTGTACAGCGCGTATTTGTAGTCCGCCTGAATCTGCAGCGTCTTCTGGTAAAACTCCGTCGCGCGCGGATAATCTTTCTGATCGTGATAGCACAAGCCGATATAGTTGCAGGCATCGGCGTGACGGGGATCGATGGTCAGGGTCTGTCGAAAATACTCAAGCGCCTTGGGGTAGTCTTTTTGTTCGTAATAAACGATGCCCAGATTGTACACCGGCGCGGAAAACTTCGGATCAAGCGACATCGCCTTTTGGAGATAGCCAACCGCCGATGGATACAATTTCCGATTGAGGTAGATCAGTCCTGCGTAATTCAGCGCCTCCACGTGATTCGAATCCGATTCGATGGCTTTCAGAAAACTGGCCAGCGCTTCATCGTCCCGGTTCTGGTAGTACAAACATCGTCCGAGATTGTAATGCGCATACACGTACGACGGATCAAACTGCAGACATTGGAAGAAATACGGTTTGGCCCCCTCGTAATCCCGACGCAAATAGCGAATCAATCCGACGTAGTTGATCGCCGGCACGTAATCCGGTTTCGCCTCGACGGACTTTTCAAAAAATGGAAGCGCTTCGTCCATCTGGTCCATGCGGTAATGACACAAGCCGATGTTGTAGAAAGAATACGGTTTGTAATACGTCCCTTCCTTTTCAATCTCGATGGCTTTGTGGAACGCCTGGATCGCCTCCGCGTATCCTTCCAGATCGATCAGGTTGAATCCCAGCGTGAACCACGCGTCCAGATAGGCCGGGTTCAGTTCCAGGGCCCGCCTGGCCTGATCGACTGCGTTCTGATATTGGCGATTGTTTTGCGCATCCATGGCGGCCTGGTAGTACGATTCCGCCGTGGGAGTCTCGGCGACTTTGCGGACGTCGTCGTTGCGTTGACCGGCGGATGAGGCGCGCCAGGGATTTCCGGTAAATTCGCTCATGTTAGTTTGGGATGATCAATTCCTGCCCGGGCTTGATCACATCCGGACTGGAAAGAATGTTCTTGTTGGCCTCGAAAATCTTCATGTACTGGTTGGCATTCTTGTAATAGATTTTCGAAATGGCACTGAGCGTCTCGCCGGACTGGACGGTATGCTTGTGGAGGTACGCAGTCGTTTCGACGCCGATGTCGGCCACGATATCCTGCGGATTCTCACCACCGATTTGTTTGATCAGATCCCACAGCAGGTTCTTCTCATGCTGGGTGCGAGCCGTTCCTTTCACATGGAGTTTTCCCGGCGACTCCTGCACGTCGCCGTTCTTGATTTGCAGTTGCTGTCCCAGTTCCAGGACCTTTTGATATTTGGCTTTGACGCTCATGGCTTCCTCCCTGATTGTGGAGGCTCAATATAGCGTCCCGCCCTTGTCCGTGCAACTTCCCGGCATCTTTTTTTGACCCGCCGTCGAGCCGGAAAAAAGGCTCAAAAGGTTTGATTTTTCCTGACCGGTACCATAGATTCAGCCTCTTTTAACCGTATCGATAGGAGTTGGATCCGTATGTTGATGACGAAAATTCGCGAGCGGCTGCACATTGTGTTGTATCTGCTCGTGTTCTTTTTTATAGCGCTGATCGTGGTCGAATGGGGCGCCAATTACAGCGACATCGCTCGCTCCAAACGCGGCGTGGTCGGCAAAGTGGCCGGGCAGGACATCCGGTACGCAGATTTTAATGCCGCTGTATACAACCAATCCCAGATGATCCAGCAGCAGCGAGGCGGAGAGGCGCTGAACGAGGCGGAGATGGACAACATCAGCGAACAGATTTGGGATCAAATTGTCGAACAACAATTGCTGGCGCTCCTGATCAAAGAAACCAGTCTGACGGCAAGTGATTCTGAAGTCGTGTATCATCTGCGGTTCAATCCGCCGGATTTTCTCCGGCAGAACCCGTCTTTCCAGACCGACGGACAATTTGATCAGGTCAAGTATCAACAGGCGCTGAACAATCCGCAGTATGCCAAAGCGTGGGCGGACGTGGAGAACGCACTGCGCACACAGCTTCCGTACGCCAAGGTGCAGGCGCTGATCGAATCCACCGTGAGGGTCACCGAGAGCGAATTGCGTCAGGAATACGCGCGTCGCAGTCTGGGCGTCAGTGGGCGCATGGTGTTTTTCAGTCCGGCCGCCATCCCTGCCGATCAGGTCCAGGTCAGCGACGATGACCTCCAGTCGTACTACGACAGCCATCAGGACGACTTCAAGCTCGCCGAAAACGCACGCCTCGTGTATGTGGCCTTTGCCGATCAACCCACCGCTGCCGACAGCGCGGAGTTCTTCGAGAAATTGAAGGACATTCGCAAACAGGTCGACGAAGGACGGGATTTTGCGGAAGTCGCCAAGATCTACTCGGAAGAGCCGGGCGCGGCCGACCGCGGCGGGGATCTGGGATGGTTCGGTCGCAATCAAATGGTCAAGGAATTTGAAGAACCGTGCTTTGGCGCCAAGGCCGGCGAAATTGTCGGCCCGATCGAGACGCAGTTTGGCTACCACATCATCAAAGTGGAGGAAACGAAGTTTCAGCCAAAGAAGAAGGACGGGCCGGATCTGGACAGCGTGAAGGCCCGACACATCCTCGTCCGCCTGACGGCCAGCAACAACACAATCGAAACCGCGCGCGAAAATGCGACGGCGTTTCATGAAGAGGCCCGCACCAACGGCTGGGAAACGGCGTTGTCGAAATACGGACCCCGCTTTGGCCTGAAGGCCGACACGACAGTCGAGATTACCAACAACGACTTCGGGATGATCGCGGGATTCCCCGATCGCCTTCGACCCGCCTTGCGTTTCGCGTTCAGCAACGACGCGGGCGCAATCTCCCGCCAATATCGCACGAGCCTGGGGTTTACGATCTTCAGCATCCTGCAACGGACTCCGGCAGGCGTCCAGCCGCTGGAAAATATCCGGGAGCGTGTCCGCAATCTTGTGATGGATGAAAAGCGAAAGGACCTGGCCTTTGCAAAGGCGCAGGGCATTCGGTCGAACATTCAAGCGTTGGAAGACATCCGTCGAATCGATACCACGCTCGTCATCAGCGAAATTTCCGGCTTGACCAGCGGCGGCTCCATCCCCGGTGTGGGACGGGACACCAAGCTCAACGGCCAACTGTTTGGTCTGACCGTCGGTGCGCTGAGTCAGGCGCTCAAGGGAGCCCGCGGCGCGTACTTGGTGGAACTGTCCCGTCGGGACGAATTCAAGGAACAACTGTACCAAGACAGCCGTGGTCAATTGAAACAGCAACTCTTGACCTCGAAGCGTCAACGTGCCTACCGCGAATGGCTGGAGAGAATGAAGAAATCCGCCGATATTGAAGATTTCCGCGCGGACTTTAACTTATAGCATGTCCTTGTTGGCCGACATCTGGGCCCGGCAGGAACAAGCCGAAAAGGATGTCGAAGGCGTCACGACGCTGGATCATCCGGTACGGGTCATTTTGTTTAATGATGAAGTTCACACATTTGACGAAGTCATTGCCCAGTTGATCAAGGCGACCGGATGCACGACGGCCAAAGCGGAAGCCACGGCCTGGGAAGTGCACACAAAAGGCAAGGCGGTGTGCTTCGAAGGAGAGTTGAGTATCTGTCTTCAGGTCAGCGCCGTTTTGGAGGAAATCAGTCTACACACACAGATCGAACCATAGATCTACTAGAGAGGAGAATGTATGAAACTTCTTGTTTGGTCAATCAGCCTGCTGTGGGCCGCGCCGTGGTGCATGGCGAGCGATCCCGATGCTTTGATCGGCGTTTGGTTTAATCAGGAAAAGACCGCGAAGATCGAAATTTACAAAACCGGCGGAAAGTACTTCGGCAAAATCGTCTGGCTCGAACAGCCGACGTATCTCGCCGCAGACGTGGAAGAAGCCGACGGACATCCGGCGGTCAAGGTCGGCAATCCGAAAGTGGACTGGAAGAATCCCGATAAGGCTCGTCAGAACGATCCGATCCTCGGCCTGTTGATCCTGCGAGACTTTGTGTGGGACGCAGATGATGAGGAGTGGAACGACGGTCGTATCTACGATCCCAAGAAGGGCTCCGACTACAAATGTTTCATGAAGTTGGAAGATGCCAAGACCCTGTACCTGCGCGGATACATTGGCTTCTCCCTGATCGGCCGCACTTCGTATTGGACACGCGCCAACTGAGCAAGACGAAATAGGTACTCAAAAAAGGCTGTTCGCATGAACAGCCTTTTTTTGTTTGCACTTTTCTCCGACGGAGAATATATGAAGATTCCGCGCAACGGTCAGACCTCCTGCGGCCCCCCGATGGCGGATCTCTGACTACGGCTTTAGTCCCAGCTTCGATCGATAGGTGGAATCGGCCAGGCTGTTGCGGCTCCAATAGTCGAGCTGCGCGACATGTGTGCGCTTGCCGCTGGTGGTCAGACGTTTGGCGTTGGCGCCAAAGCCATCCTTGTATGTTTCTTCAAACTCCAGAATCTCGTACGGAAACTCGCTGCGAAATCGAATGCGCAGTTCGCGATCCAATTCCGGGTACTGAACGGTATACGTCGTGAGACTATCCCGGACTTCCAGCGTGGCATTGGCCTTCTCCACCGCGGAGGGCCGGTGCATGAGTCGGGCATACTTCAGACCCGGAATCATTTGGATGGACCCCACCGGCAAACGGTTGGGACTGAGGCGGATACGCGTCCAGACTTCGTCCTCCAGCCACGCCGTCGCCAGGCGCTCCGTCACATCGGCCTCGCGCTCGAAGTACGAGTGGCCGGTGAGGTCAAAATGGCCGCCCTTGTTCAACAGCTGTGTGTAGACATGTCCACACCACTCCGACACAGTCTGACTCACCTTCAGGGAATGCGGAAATTTTCCAAGCTCGACGGGAGTAAAAACGGACGTCATCAGGGTGTAGGGATACACCCCGGTCAGAAAGTCATAACTGATGTTGGCTTTGAGAATGGAAACCGCCTCTGCCTTTCCCTCGCCTTCATAGTTCTCCAGTTTGACCCACTTGTCCGTCCGGAAATCCTCCGTCACGAAGATCATCACGGCATTCCCCGTCCGGATCTCCCCATACCGGGCATGGCGGAGTTCAAACCGATTGAGTTCGGCCTGACCTTGATACCAGTATTCCGCAAATCGCGGATGCTGAGTGCTGTCTGCTTTGGCTAGGGGCAATTCCGGACTCGAACATCCAATGACGATCGCGGCCATTCCCAACACGATTTTCATGACACACCCTTTCATGGCTCCAGTTTATCCAATAAGTGGTTCACCGTTTTCGCTTCTTCCAATGTCAACGATCCCAGCAAAGCGTCGAACCGATCCGCCAGTGTATCGATTTTCGCGAGAAGTTCCAACCCCTTCTCCGTGATTTGCACATCGACGCGCCGCCGATCGGAGTCGCACACTTCACGCGTCAGCAATTCTTTTGCGCGCAAACGATCGACCAGACGAGACACGTCCGCGTCGTGCTGCAACAACCGCTCCCGAATCACGCAAATGGCGGTCGGCGAAGGGTGTCTTCCGCGAAGAATCCGGAGGATGTTCATTTGCTGTCCCGTCAGTCCAAATGGAGCCAGCATGTCCTCCATTTGTTTCTGAATCCGGCTGACCGTGTAGAGCAGATTCAGTACGAGACGATGGCGCTCATTTCGAAAATGCTTCTGCTGAATTTTCTCGTCGATGGTTCTCATGGCAGTCCGAAAAAAAGGGGACTCTCTCCAACCTCATTCTTTGTTTTGATGGAATGATTAACTTTTCTTTTTGAACTCAGCCTGCACGGTGATCCGAACGTCTTTGTCCACAACCGCACCGCCCGCTTCCATCAGGGAATTCCATTTCAAACCAAACTCGAGGCGATTGACCACTCCCGTGACACGCCACGCGGATTTGGTGTTTCCCCACGGATCCTTGATTTCGCCGCGGAATTCCGCATCCAGATCCACCGTCTTGGTCGTACCGCGCATCGTCAGGTCCCCCGTGATGACATATTTGCCGTCAGCCTTCTTCGTGAACGACTTGGATACAAAAGTAATGGTCGGGTATTTGTCTGCCGCAAAGAAATCATCGGACTTCAAATGCGTATCGCGCTTTTCGTTATCGGTATTGATGCTGGCCACCTGGATCGTCATCTCGCCTTTCGCATCGGAGTAATCGGGCTTGGTATGCGTGATAGTGGCCGTAAAGGACTTGAAAAAGCCTGTCACTTCTGAAATGACCAGGTGGGTCACCGTGAACATCACGTTCGTGTGGGACGCATCCACCTCCCACTTCGTCGGCGTTTGACCAATCGCCGAAACGATCGGCAGTAAAGTCAATAAAAACAGTTTCTTCATCTTGCTTCCTTTCACTTCAATGGTTAGACATATGATGTTTAAACATGAATTCTAGTGTTTTATTCCCAGAATCTGATATCAAAGAAAAGCTAGTCTCTTTCGAATTCTTCGATTTGGAATTCGTATTTTCTGAGAAAATGGGGCCGCTTCTTGCGGATGAACATTAGCGTTTCCCGCACCTTGTCGTCAAAACGAGATTCAAAGACAACATACCGCGCCATCTGCGGTGGAGTCAGAACCGACTCCAGCCTCTTTAAAACAGAGTGACGCTCCCGCAACAGCGAGTCGTCCATCGCCTGCAGTCGATAGACCAACGCCAGGACGCGATCTCCCCGAATTTCATCCTCCAACTCGGACGCGTGGTGTAGTTTCACGAACACCTCCCGCCGACCTTCCAGAAGTTCATGCATGCGGTCGAGATGATCGCTGTAGATGGTCATGAATCGCGGCGCGATGTCCTTCGACAGATTCAGTTCATCGGCCATCCGCTTTTTTCGAATTTCGATGACCTGGACGCGGATGTGGTCCGGATCCTGCGCGGCCAGAAAAGACGGCAGCAAAAGCAGCCATGTCCACGTTCGAAACTTCACCGGATCACCGCTCCATCCAGTTCGCTGATCAATTGGATGGCCTCGTCGTTCGACAAATCTTCAAATGACGCCGGAAGTACTGCCGGATATTCCGGCATGGTGGTGAAAACGGTATGATCCCACGCCTCATGGTTCCCCGCCGGTCGCTCCTCCGTTTGAGTGAGATCTCGGTCCCAGGTCAGAAACAGAATAACTGCCGCAGCGGCAACGGGCAGGGCCAGCGGCAGCCAGCGTTTGACACTCCTCCGACCCACACGGGTTCTTGCGAGTCGACGGCGAAGACGTACGTTGAAATTGTTCCAATACAAGTCCGGAGCCGTCGGCTTGCGAACGGAATCCGCCAACTCACGAGCACGGACCAGCGCCTCGAAGTCGCTTCGCCATTCCGCATCTTCCGCCAGTCTGGCTTCCACCCGACGACGATCCGCGGGACTCAACCGTCCCTCCACGTAATCGATGAGAATGATTTTTTTCATGATAGGAATCGTCTCACATCGTTCTTTGGTGTATTTGTCCGTCGATCAAACGCTGCTGTTGATTGCATTGGTTCTTTCTTTTGCGCCAAAAAAAAGAACACAGTCAGAAATGCGAATCTACCTGCGAGACCGCTCATACCTTTTCCTCCACGTACGCTTGAATTTTCTTCAACGCGTGGAAATATCCCGCTTTCACGGCGCCTTCCGATCGACCCAGAACCTGAGCAATCTCCGCATGAGACAATCCTTCCACGTGCCGCAAGACGAAGATTCGCTTTTGCTGAGTCGGCAACGTCTGGATCGCGTCATCGATCATATCCGCTTCTTCCTTGCGGATTGTCATTTCATCCGGTCGATCGCGATCGTCACCCGACACATGAAAGACCGCATCCAAAGACAGATACCGTCGCAATTTTTTCTTTCTCAACCACGACACAGATCGATTCATCGCGATCCGACACAGCCAGGTGAACAACGAACTGTCCATACGGAACGTGTGCAGTTTTTCAAAGGCCGTGATGAACACCTCCTGCAGAATGTCATCCGTATCTTCGTGAACGCGGACCATACCGTAAATCACCGCATACAACCGGTCGCGGTATTTGTTGACCATTTCCAGAAACGCCGCTTGTCGCTTTTCCACCGCACCGTACAAAAACGTCTCCAGGATACTGAGATCGGCTTCATCCCGCCGCCTGCCCCCTTGCGTTGCCTGCCAACTCAGTCCCGGTTCACTCACGATCTATCTTCCTGCTTCCTATCTTCCGATTCTCGGCACACTGGACAGACGCACCAGGATCGAAAAGGTTTAATCATCGCCATCACAGGATGCACCATGGCTCGATGGAACAGGTCTCACAGTTGACCGGATTCTTGCGCTTGGGACAAGCCTGCAGGATACCCAGTCGGCTCAGGGCGAAATCGTATTTCACAGGATCTGCGGCATCGAGATGTTGGAGCCTCTGTGTAATCACTTGCGCGGTCTTCAATGTCGGAGCCGCTTTCTTTATCCATCCCAGATTCTCGCTCAGGCGGCCGATATGAGTGTCCACCGGGATCAATAATTTTTCTTTCGGAAGAAAGCCCCACACGCCAAGATCGATACTGTCTTGCCGCACCATCCATCGCAAAAACAAGAAGGCTCTCTTCGCTGCGCTCCGTTGCCCGGGATCCGGGAGTAGATGCCGGAAACCCGTTCCACGCGACCGGGTCCACATCCATTCCTCCGCGTCTATTCTCCGAAGATCCGCCACGCATCGGGACCACATCCAGCCCAGATGAAGGTCATCCGCGCGGTAGTGCCTCTGCACCCAGCGGGCCAGGGAACCGTGTTCGCGTAGAATGTATTGAAGGGCGAATAACAAACGAAGAAGGTCGGTAGATCGGACCATGCGATAATAGAACCGACGCCATTCGCGGATCGCCTTTGCCGGATCCAATGTTCGAACGAAATCCGCAGGCCTCTGATCCATCAGACGCAACGCCATTTCCCCGGCGCGCAGGATCTGATCCACGCGACCAAATGCCAGCGAAGCCATCATCAAAGCTGCGATTTCGATATCCTCCGGCCTGTCAAACCTTCGGACCAGGCAAATCGGATCCGACGATTCGTAACGCGCATCGTAGCGATCGTACAACTCGTCCAGCCGCGATTTGAGACTCATACCTATTTGCGTCGGCGCGTGGTCTTCCTGCGTGTTGAACGTTTCTTTGGTGATCTGGCCGGCTTTTTGGCCGATTTCTTCGTCGACTTCTTGGTCTTTTTCGTCACCTTGGCCTTTTTCTTGGTCGCCTTCTTTCTGACGCTTTTCTTCTTCGTTCCCCGGGACGAAGACTTCGCGGCGCCGCCGATCAGATTCAATGCGCTTCCCGCTCGGAACCACTCGATTTGTTGTGCATTGTACGAGTGCACCAGTTCCACGGACTCCGTCTTGCCGTCCGCGTGGTGGAGAATCATGGTCAGATTCTGGCCAGGGGCAAATTCCCCCAGCCCGGAGATCGTTATGCGATCGTCTTCACGGACTCGGTCGTAATCAGAAGCCTGTTTGAACGTCAACGCCAGCATGCCTTGCTTTTTCAGATTCGTTTCATGGATACGCGCAAAGCTCTTGACCACGATCGCCCGACCGCCGAGATAGCGCGGTTCCATCGCGGCATGCTCACGACTGGATCCCTCGCCATAGTTCTCGTCTCCGATGGCGACCCATGCGATCTTTCGCGCTTTGTAGTCGCGGGCATTTTCGGCAAATGACCTCACCTCACCGGTGATGAGATTCTTACCTTTGCCGGCTTCGTGACCAAAGGCATTGATGGCGCCGAGAAACATGTTGTTCGAGATATTGTCCAGATGTCCACGGTATTTCAACCACGGACCGGCCGGCGAAATATGATCCGTCGTGCACTTGCCTTTCGCCTTCAGCAGAACAACGGCATCCGTGATGTCCCGACCGTCCCAGGGTTTGAACGGCTCGAGCGCCTGGAGGCGCTCACTCTTGCGATCGATGGCGACTTTGACGGACGCGCCGTTTTTCGCCGGAGCCACATACCCTCGATTGCCGGACGCAAATCCCTTGCGGGGCAACTCGTCGCCGCTCGGCTCGCCGAGGCGAACCGCCTGACCCGTTCCATTGGTCAGCGTCTCGGCCAGCGGATTGAATCGAATCGTCCCCGCAATCGCCATCGCCGTGACGATTTCCGGACTGGCCACAAACGCATGCGTGCCCGAATTCCCATCGTTGCGTTTTGCGAAATTACGATTGTACGACGTGATGATGGTATTCGGCTCTCCGTCCGTCACGTCGTGGCGTTTCCACTGACCGATGCAAGGCCCGCAGGCATTGGCCAGAACCTTCCCGCCGATTTTCGCAAACACGTCCAGATGACCGTCGCGCTCGATCGTGGCGCGGATTTGCTCCGATCCCGGAGTGATGACAAACTCGCTTTTCGCAGTCAGTCCGTTGGCCAGAGCCGTGCGGGCGACGGCGGCGGCGCGTTCGATGTCTTCGTACGAGGAGTTTGTGCAACTGCCGATCAGAGCAACTTTCAATTCCGGAGGATAGTTATTTTCGACGACGGCTTGGGACAGTTTGGAAATGGGCCATGCGCGGTCGGGCGAAAATGGACCGTTCACGTGCGGTTCCAGTTCATTGAGATCTATTTCGATGACCTCGTCGTACATCTGATGCGGATTGGACAGCGTTTCGTCGTCCGCACGAAGACAGGCGCTCACCTCGTCTGCGAGGGCCGCTAATTCAGTCCGTCCCGTCGCTTTCAGATAATCGGCCATGCGTCGATCGTACGGAAACACAGATGTCGTAGCGCCGATTTCCGCTCCCATATTGCAGATCGTCGCCTTGCCGGTACAGCTGATGGATTCGGTACCGGATCCAAAATATTCGATGATCTTCCCGGTTCCACCCTTGACGGTGAGAATGCCCGCCAGTTTCAGAATAACGTCCTTGGCCGACGTCCATCCGCTCATTTTGCCGGTCAGTTTCACGCCCGTCACGCCGGGCCATTTCACTTCCCATGGTAGGCCGGCCATCACATCCACCGCATCGGCTCCGCCTACTCCGACCGCGATCATGCCGAGGCCGCCGGCGTTGGGTGTGTGGGAGTCGGTGCCGATCATCATACCGCCCGGGAAGGCGTAATTTTCCAGGACCACCTGGTGAATAATCCCCGCGCCGGGTTTCCAAAAGCCAATGCCGTACTTGTTCGACACGCTGGCGAGGAAGTCGTAGACTTCCTTGTTTTCTCCGAGCGCCTTCTGAAGGTCCTCTTCGGCGCCTTGTTCCGCGCGGATCAGGTGATCGCAGTGCACGGTGGACGGAACGGCGACGGTCTTTCGTCCGGAGGACATAAATTGCAGCAGAGCCATTTGCGCTGTCGCATCCTGCATGGCGACGCGGTCGGGTGCCAGATCGGCATAACTTTTCAGTCGAACGGGAGCTTTATCAGGAAACTCCGAAAAATGCGACGCGAGAATTTTTTCTGTCAAGGTCAGCGGACGCCCGAAAAGTTTCCGCGCCCGATCGTGTCGTGCAGGCAGATTCTCGTACACGTTCTTGATCATCGAAAGGTCGAACATGGTTAATCTCCTAAGCGGGGATGAATATTTCTTTCGTTGTCGGGCGAACTTACGAAAGAGCCGCAGACTTATCAAGGGTGGGACGAATCAAATATCGGGACGAATCCGCTGTCCTTCGTTCTTCGCGTTAGTGTCCAAGTTTGGATCCAGCTAATCCAGGCATTCGTCCCACGGACATTCGCGTGTTGGTTTACAGGCATGCTTGATTTGGGTCATGAACGCCTTACACGAGAAATATTCCTCAATTCGCTTTCTGGAAGAATGAGGAGTTTGAATCGGTCCACTGTCAAATCCGAACTTGAGCATTACAATGATTTATGAAGAACTACTGCAAAAAAGTGCGTTTTTTTGCGTTTTTCTCTTGACAATGGTAGGGGGGTTTGGCAGTTTTCACTGCCCAATAATCTCTTTTCTTTTGTGATGTGTATGGTAGCTAAGCTTGTGCTATAAGTAAGCTTGCACTCAAGGTAGGGGCTGTCGTGGCGTGTGTGTTCCCGAAATTTTGGAATGCCTTCACTAGTAGAATGGATCGCTTGGCCCATTCGTGTCGCTGGCTTGTAAGAAGATATCCACCTAAGACTGTGCTCCAATACGATCAGGTTGATTGCGGCCCGGCTGTGCTGTTAACGATTTTGCGTTATTTTGGTGGCAATACATCTTTACCCAGGATACGTTCTCTGTGTAGGACAGATCGTGAGGGCACTAGGATGTCGGACCTGGTGGAAGCAGCGAGTGACGTCGGAATTTCAGCGCGAGGTGTCACAGGCGAGTACGGTGATCTCCTGAAGCAAAGACTGCCATTAATTGTCCACGTGGTCATGAAAGACGGCCTTAATCACTACTTGGTTGTGTATAAGGCAACACATGAGTGGCTTCTGGTTGGTGATCCTGCGACAGGAAATCACCGACTTTCAAGACGTGACTTTGAAGATATGTGGAGAACACGAGCAGCGGTTCTCGTGGAACCCGGCGCTTCTCTTTTGAGGGAGGAAATCCCAAGATTGCCTGCGTGGATTTTGAGTCAAATCAAACGCCATGAAGTATTGCTCACGCAGTCGTTGTTTTTGGGTCTCATTTACACGTCCATTGGCCTCTTTGCCGCTTGGTCATTCAACTACTGCTTGACAAATTCATCCCAGCGTCTGATTACACAGGTTTATCAAATGTCATAATGGTACTGGGAGGTCTGCTAACTGTCAGGGCGTTGGCGGGATATTTTCGGCAGAGATTTCTCGTACGTGTCAGCCGTCGCCTTGGGACGGAGGTTAATCAAAGTTTCGTTGCAAAACTGTTTCGCTTGACCAAGCCGTTTTTTGATTCGAGAAAGCCGGGCGATATCTTAGCACGAATGGCAGATACAAATAAACTCCAGTCGTTAACGCTGAGACTGAGTACTGTTTGTGTTGTCGATTCATTAGTACTTGTCGGTTCAATTGTATACTTGTTATTCATTGATTCACGACTTGGGTCATGCACGATCATTCTACTTATCTTCTATGCTCTCATCCTAAACTCTAGGACTCACCGCATCCGAGACTATCAAATCAACCTTTTCAACAAGTTCTCCGCAACTGAATCTGCCTATGTGGACAGCCTAGAAGGTATAAATGAAATTTTGAACTTTGGAACGACAAAAGTCTTCGCAAAGCGCAATAGTGATGCCTATGCTGCTTATCAGGAAAAAGTTCTTGATCTTGGGTATTACCAATCAACCTTAACTCTGCATTCAGAACTTCTTGCGGGTTATTCTCTAGTCGGAGTGCTTCTGTGGGGTTCTTTTCTTGTCACAGAATCAAGGATAACAATTGGTCAAATGGTAGCCATCTATTCCATATTCTCGGGTTTGATGCCGTGCGTCATGAGATTCGTCGAGACTAAAATCGCCTTCCAAGGAGCAGATTTAGCGTTCCAAAGAATGTCGGACTTGGATTGTGAAGTAATTACGAATAGACGAGGATGCAGGGAGTTTAAGATGGAGAGAAGTCTGTCAATTGTCGACGGTCAGATCGGGTGGAAACAGCGAAAGGTCTTATGGACAAACGTTAACATTGAGATACCCAAAGGTTTTCTTACCGCCCTTGCGGGCGGCAGTGGATCCGGAAAGAGTACCCTGACCGAAGTGCTCATCCGCAACTATTCCCTCTCTAAGGGATCTGTAATGATAGATGGGATCAACGCTGAAGAGATTGAACCAAATGAATATCGGCAGAAGGTTTCGGTTGTTCCGCAGGACATCAAGATTTTCAACGGAACGCTACTTGACAATCTCCGTCTTGGCAGAAACGAGATACCAACTGACGAAATAGCGAGGCGAGTACGGACACTGGGGTTCAGTTATTTTCTTTCCCGTTTTGGTGGTGGTTTGTCTACGGTGTTGGGAAAAAATGGGCTAAGACTCTCCGGCGGTGAGATCCAGAATCTTGGACTAATTCGAGCTTTGCTTAATTATCCTGAGGTGGTCATCATCGATGAAGCTCTCTCTGGCATGGATCCTCACTTGAAAGCCGTTGCGTTGAAAATTCTACAAACGTATTCCAAGAGAAATGCCGTGCTCGTGATAAGCCACGATCAGACAATCATAGATGAAGCCGATGTCGTTTACGAATTAACAGAGACGGGGACCAAGAGAATTGACAAATATTTTCAAACGAAGCGGCGAAACGACGTCACTTCAGAAGCAACAAGGCCATGGAACTAACTCAGTCAAGGCCAGAAATTAATCAAGTTAAACAGAATAGATTTGAGACCTCGATGCTATTCTGGTTGGTCGTTGCCATGACAGGTGTTCTCGTGTGGATTCAAAATGAAATGGTGATGAGCGAATCGGCATACAAGACTATCCTCGGGAACCAACTTGACCAAACCAGAATTCGTGAGTTGACAGAAATGATTCGGCTATTTTCAGCAGCATCGCTCTTGCTAATCCCAGTTGGCCTCTGGTTGAGGATGGCAGTTGTTTCACTTGTGATTCAATTTGGCCTGATCATGACAAACATTGAAGTGGCGTTCAGAAATGTGTTTAGAATAGCAGTGTTGTCATATTTCCCGCTCCTTTTCGGAGCCATCTTGAAGATCGTATATCTGTTGCGGCTTGATCCAACCGAGATCAACGAATACGCCCTTGCAGACTTTCCTCTATCTCTAACCGCTTTGGTTGATTCCAATGACTACTCGGTCGGAGTCTACGGGTTTCTGGCAGGCATGAATGTCTCTGAGATAGGGTGGATAGGCGTGTTGTCGACATATCTCAATCGTCATTTCTCAATTACACGCTCAAATTCAATCTTGTTTGCTTCTACTGTCTGGACCGTAATACTTATTTTTCAATGGATAATATTCATCTACGTAAAAAGCTGGCTGGGTTTTTAAGATACGTCGTTTCGATTGTACTATTGTTGTCGGCGGCAGCCAAGGTTTATTCTTCCAATGAAACGATCGTGATCATCGCTGAAGTCATTGGAACATCTTACGACACATCGGAAACCGTCGTCGTATTGTTGATGATTCTGGAAACAGCGTTGGCACTTGGTATTTTACTCATTGATAATATGATAATGTACACGTTCATTGTTTCGGTATTTACTGTCTTCTCAATCGTCAGCTTCCTTTTCCTAATCACTGGTCGAGCCACCTGTGGGTGTTTTGGTGACTTTGCCCTACATCCTGTTTGGAGTTTTCTAAAAAATTCGAGTTTGTTGTCCGCACTCGTTGTCTTGAGACCAGGGAAGAGCACTTGACATGTTGAAGAAAGTTCTCGTAGTCCTTTTTTTGACGACTGTTGTCTCCACGATCTATATGCGGGTAATGAACTCGACAAGATCAGAAGGGATACACGTCGGCGACGGAATACCCTACCTTACTTTTAGAAACAGTGCGGGTGCAGTCGAAACCGTGAGTAATGATAGTCTAAAGGTCATCGTCTGCCTTTTCCACAGCGAATGCAGTCACTGTAAGCGTCAGCTCGAATCCTTCGATGCTAACATAGACCAGATGAATGAGGTGAAGCTGATTTTGCTGAGTGATGAAGACGACTTGTTCATGAAGGTGAAGGGAGCCTATACACGGCTGCAGGACACTGCTGTCGTTAAGTGGGGAATCGTCGATAGACGCGAGTTTGAAAAGATATTTGGGAAGAATGGAACGCCAGCCACATATTTTTTCTCTGAGGGAGGAAAGATGATTTCTAGATTTAGAGGAGAAGTAAGCTTTGCAAGAATTCGAGAACTCTTGTAAGGAGTATCATTTGGCGGAAACAGTTGCCGTAGAACAAACGCCCAAGCGGCAGGGGCACTCGTTTAAACTAATTGAAGGAGAAAACAAATGAAGGAGATGACGCTTGAGCAAATGGATGCTATCCAAGGCGGTGATGTCTGCTGGTCCTGTATCAATTGGGACGGAGTGGCATGCGGGGCCTTCGGTGTTGGGCTGAGTGCAGCAGCTGGAGGCATGGCAGGGCTTTTCGGAAGTATAACGATTGGGCTGGGCTATGCATTTTTGGCCGATTGCCCGGACCCTTTACCTGACTCTTTTTGGGGAAACGACCCTCGGTGCCAGACATCACCATGTTAATCTGAGTCACATTCAAGCACGCGTGGCATTATGCCACGCGTGCCTCTTGATACGCAGTCAAGGATTTGCACATGTATATTCGAGCGCTCATATTACAACGGGGGAGATTTAGAGGATTCTTGGGTCTCCTCAGAATCATGGGAATATCGGTTGGCGTGATGTCCTACGCAGCGCTTCCTTGGTATTTCCTGAACCTGGACATGAAGCGATTGTATGCAGGAGGATTTGGAGCCGCCTCCCTGGCTATTGCCTTTATTATGGTACTTTATCTTTACAAGTTCCCGTGGTATCGAGAAAGCGTCTTTCTGCTGGCTCCAACATCAAAATTTCGTCTGGTTCTAAGCGCCGTAATGGCTGCCATATTGACGCCATCGATAACACCCATTGCCTTATTAGCACTTTTCTATTCTGCAGTATTTCTCGACTTCAATGGCAGCGCCGGAATTGCAAGCTTCTACGCAACCCTGGCATGTTTGATAACAAGCATGATGATTGCAAAAGTCAGTAGAGTATCTGGGCTGAAGGATCTTCTTTCATACAGTGGCATTCTCTTGCTAGTAATCCCCGCTTTGGCTTTTGGCGGACTCATGAATGAAATCGCGTTGCCGCTGTTTCTGAGTGTTACGATATTGAACCTAACTCTCTTGACCAAAACTGTCAATCAAGTCACATTCTTGCGTAATTCGCCACACTGTGGCTGGACCGGATTAAGTCGGATTTGGAAGGATCCGTTGGTTCTGAAGGAGTTCTTGTTGCTCTTTCGTCACCGAAAGAGTAGACAGCAGTTCATTATTGGTTGGTCTCTTCAAGTATTGCTACTGACAGTCATGACACTGGCTGGGGCTAAGATGGCAGTTGCTATTCTCGGAATGAACATGATGATGTGCCTTACTCTCGGGGAGTTCTTTCAGTACTATTTCAGTGCGGATTATACTTCTCTTGGAGTGCTGCGGGTTTCTCCATACTCAACCAAAGATTACGTAACATCAAAACTAACGTTGTTAAGGCGAATAGTCCTATCTTTCAATCTTGTGGCGTCGTTCTACATGACTTTCGTGACCACATTGCCGCCGTTGGTGATTGTGGTAGCAATTAACGTTGTCTTTTTGCCGCACCTTGTTCTCCTCGTTTCATTACATAGCTACAAGAGTATTGACTTGGACGGCAGCATTTTTAATTACAATTCATTTAGACGGCCGGTCAAACTTTCTCTGCTGGTAGGGATCTTGGGGTTGTTAGAAATAACATTTTGTCTGTTAGGACCTGCGATTAAGGTCGATATCTGGGAGGTTATTATCTGTCTGGCGATGCTCGGTCTAGCCTTGTTAGCGGAGCGTCGGCTTTATGTCACCTATGAAAGGATGTACACACGATGGTTACATCGGAGCTGGAGCTGGAACCTTGAAGTCTTATCTGTCTAGTCTCTTGTTCGTTCTGCTTGTTTTTGGCTGTGAGCGCTTACAAAAGAAATTCCGGCCTGAGCTTCAAGAACAACAGGACTTCGGAGCCATTAGTTATGATTGGAGCATGAAGTCCCTTGCCGGCGAACGCGTAGATTTTGGGGCGTTTCGCGGTAAGGTGGTCTTTTTGAATTTTTGGGCAACTTGGTGTGGCCCTTGTATCTTGGAACTGCCCGCTATTCAAAGAATGTACGATTCTTTGAAGACGAGCAATGTCAGGTTTGTGTTAGTCACATCTGAGAAACCTGAAGTCGTTCAGGATTTTATGAAGGAAAATGACTTGGATATTCCGGTGTATCTTTTTGATGAGCGACCACCACTTATCTTGCGTCCTGAAGGTTTACCAACGACTTTCGTTATCGACGCAACGGGAAGAATTGTTTATAAGCACCGCGGTTTTGCCATGTACGGTGATGTGTTCTTAAGATCCCTACGAGACATCTCGGTCTCCTCCGCCAACGAGGGAAGCGGATACAAATTTGAATGAAAGGACTGAAGAAGATGCCAAGAATACTCGCTGTTAGAGATCTGAAGGTACACCGTGGAGTGGTATTTAGTCTGGTGGTAGAAGAGTTTAGCTTACATCAATCGGAAATCTTGGGCCTTGTTGGAAACAACGGGTCTGGCAAAACGACACTCTTACTGACGATACTGGACTTTTTAAAAAGAGCAAGTGGGGACATTGAGGTACTGGAAACGACATGGGAGTCAAATGAAATTTCAATAAAACGTAGGATTGGGGCTTTCTTAGATGAAACTTTTCTCCTGAATTATATGACCGTTGAGGAATACTTCATGTGGCTTCAACGTGTCCACGCTTTGGACAAGAAGATAACTACATGTCTAATAGACAAATTTCTAGGAATACTCGAGATTGAATATCGGGAATCGCAGCTTATTCGAGATCTGTCACAGGGCAACTTTGTGAAAGTTGGATTGATTGGATCACTTATCCATCGTCCCAAACTTGTTATTTGGGATGAGCCGTTCGCGCATCTAGATCCCCGTTCAAAGAGCCAACTTATTGAGTTAATAGACTTCTTTCGATCGGAATTCCGTGCGGCGTTCTTGATCAGTTCGCACAACATCGAGGAACTCTATAGTATTGTCGACTCGATCCTCGTTCTTGAACGTGGAAGGGTTATTGCGTGGAACGCCAAAGGTAATTTGAGTAGGGAAGCAATCAATACTATGCTGGGTGTGACGGGTCGCGTCTCAACCCTACGTTGTGTTTGAGATCATTTGTACTGCCGTGTTTTCGGTAACTACACAGTCTCTCCACACCTAGTTCATAGGATGTCTCACCCATCGCAAGCGAGACGTCATTCCCTAATATACCGGGGGATAGAAATACAAAAGGCCGCCTGGTGGCGGCCTTTTGTGGTATCACAAAATCAATGAGCTATCGATGCGCGATCGGATCGGGATTGCCATCCGGATCTCCGGACGCATTGCCGTCTGCGTGGATCGCACCCAGCAGGAGAAGGCCGCACACGTGCGGGGTCGCCATGCTGGTACCGCTGATGGTGTTGGTGCCGCCGCCCTTCCACAAGGAAAGGATGCTCACTCCCGGCGCGGCCCAATCGACCGGCGGGTTACCATAATTGGAGAACGATGCAAACACGTTGCTGGAATTGATCGCCGAGACTGTGTAGATATTTGCGCCGTTGGTGCGTCCCGGTGAGTGATTATTCGCGTCATCGCTTTCGTTACCGGCGGCAAGGGCAAATTTGACTCCCGTCGCTGCGGCGGCGCTCACGGCGTCGTCCAGCGCTTGCGAAACCGGTCCACCCAGACTCATATTGGCGGCGTCTCCGTTGGCGCCATTCGCGGCGACATAGTCGACGCCTGCGATCACACCGGAGTACGATCCGCTTCCGCGTCGGTTCAACACTTTGACGGCGACCACCGTCGCTCCGGCGGCCACACCGACCACATCGCGGCTATTGTCAATCGCCGCAACCGTGCCGGCGACGTGCGTTCCATGTCCGTTCTGATCATCGGCCGTTTCGTTGGAAATAAAAGATACACTTCTTGACACATCGACATTCAGATCCGGATGGTCGAGATCGATACCGGTGTCGATGATCCATGCGCGCTTGCCGGCACCGCTGGCCGATCCGCCCACGCGAGTAATTCCCCAGGGGGTCACTTGCGCTGCGCCGCCACCACCGCCGGGCTTGCCCTTGCCCAACGCAATCACACGATCCTGCTCGATGTACCGCACGCGGGAATCGCGACGCACGGCATCCACCTGGTCGGCCGGAATACGGGCGCTGAATCCCTTCAGCGCGGTTTCATACAATCTCTCACTTTCCAAACCGTACGTCGCGGCCATATCCGCAGCGACGGCCGCGCTGGATTTGGAGAGAGTCTTGTGGAGCACGATGATGTACTGGCCTTCGATCGGTGTGCCCGATGCGGCCAACTCCTGCTCCTCGACGGCTGATTTGTCGCAACCGCTTATCAGCATGCCAATAGATAGGACGCATGCCATGGCTGTGAGCCATTGTTTTTTCAAGTCCATTGGGTATTCTCCTTTGTTGGACTTTGGAAGACGGGTTGTTTACTGTCTCCGCAGGATGCGGTAGATGAGACGCCGCATCTTACCCAAACAGGTGAGCCAAGTCAAGCAGGTCGTCTGATATACTACAAAACACGCAAAATTACGGATTTGCTACAGCGATCCGGTCGCAGACCCGTTTTGCAACAAAGTATGGAAAAACGGAACGGTGGGAGTCGGAGATCAGTATCCGGCGAGTTCGATCTTACGCTTGATGATCTCGACGTCGTCTTTGATCTTGGGATTGGACGCCATCCAGTCTTCGACCATCTTGCAGGCATAAATGACGGTCGAATGATCGCGGCCTCCGAAGTGCAGACCGATGGTCTTAAGCGAACTGCCGAGAATTTCTTTGATCATGTACATGCAGATCTGCCTTGCCTCCACGATTTCTTTCTTTCGCGTCTTGGCGCGCAGCATGTCCTCGGGCAGATTGTAATACGAGGCGACTGTCTTTTGAATCATCTCGATGGAGAGATTCTTCTTCTTGATCGCGATCGTATCTTTCAAAACCGATTTGGCCAGATCCAACGTCAGTTCGCTGTTGGTGATCGAAGCAAACGCCAGGAGTTTGATCAACGCGCCTTCGAGTTCGCGGATATTGGAGGTGATGTTCATGGCGACGAATTCGCACACGTCCTGCGGCAGATAGACATTGTCCTCTTCGCTGCGTTTCTGCAGAATGGCGATTCGGGTTTCCAGATCGGGAGGCTGGACATCCGTCACAAGTCCCCATTGGAATCGCGAGATGAGTCGCTCTTCGACGTGTTTGAGTTCCTTCGGCGGCCGGTCCGACGTCAACACGATTTGTTTTCCCATCTGGTGCAGGGTGTTGAACGTGTGGAAGAATTCTTCCTGCGTTTTGCCTTTGTCAGCGAAGAATTGGATATCGTCGACCATCAGCACATCGAAATTACGGTACAGCCGGCTGAACTCCTGGATCTTGTCGTTTCGAATGGCGACCACGAAGTCGTTGGTGAATGTCTCGCTGGTCACGTAGGCGATTTTTTTCTCAGGATGGTTTTCTTTGACGTAATTCCCGATGGCTTGGATCAAGTGCGTCTTGCCGAGACCCGCGCCGCCGTATATGACCAGGGGATTGAACGAGGTCTTCCCCGGTTTTTCGGAGACCGCCAATGCGGCGGCTTTTGCAAATTTGTTGCCGTTGCCCTCGATAAAATTGTCAAACGTGTACCGGCTGTTGAGCAGGCTTTCGAATTTGGCATGCCCACTGTCGCCCACCGGAGGAGCGTTCAGGCTGACCTTATGCAGCGTCAGAACATCCGTCTGTGTCGATTCCTGCTGTGTCTGATCTTTCACCAGATACTGGAGACGCACATCCGGTCCCGCCACAGTCAAAAGTGCGGAACGGATCAAATCGCTGTACCGACCCTCCAGCCACTCGATGAAAAACTGATTGGGGATGGACAACTGCAGGGTCTGATCCTCCAGACGCAACGGCTCGATGGGGTTGAACCATGTTCGGAAGGAGGGTCCGGGGATCTGCGAGCGGATAATGTCGGTGCATTCGTCCCAAATCCGCTTGGCCTCGTTGGGTTGGTCCCCCGATGAGTCCACGACGAAATAGTTATCCTGTTCAACCATTCGCTGTCCCCGAAGTCTGTCTATTAATAACTAAAACTTATTATCGATTACTATTGATCAAATTATCCACAATCTCAAAACCGCCGACCCATAAGAAAACAAAACCACATTCCGAACTGTCCATGCGCCGTCCGGATCGCCCCGCTGCAGCGGTAACCTTTGTTTTTCAAACTACTTACCCGCGGTCTCCCGCGCAATACCATGGAAATAAGAAAAACGGAAGGAGAAGAAAACTTTCATTCACATCACAACAAGTTATCCACACTTAACAATTTATCCACAGCCGAACCGACTTTTCAAAAAGCTTGATTAATTTACAAAAGCGCCTCGGTTTGTCAAGCCGATTTCCCGTCTGTCTAACAACATTTTTGCAACCATCGGTTTTCCAAATCGTTACTTGCGAAGTTTTTTTCTTTTCGCCCTGTTATCCCGCTTTTGTCCACGATGTCCGGAACGCATTTTCCTTCGAGTGTGCCGGGATCAATTAAAATGATACGTAATTTTCTCGATCAGCAGGCTGATTTGGCAGTTGGTGTCGGACACTTCCGGCAACACTTTGGCAATTGTCGCTTTGTACATGATGCCTTTGTTGATTTCCGGCTGCATCAGCCCGGCCAATTCGCGTTTGAGATAGCCGATCATGCGACCGTCAAACATGTGGACCGCCACGGCGTTGGGATCATGCGGATTGTCCGGTTCGGGGATCAGTAGCACGCGCGTGCTTTCCTTCAGCTCGTCGATATTGAAACCGGAATGGCGCAAGCCGACGATTCGGGTAAAATATCGCGACTCATCGATGTAGAATTTTTTCAATTCATCTTCCAGCTCGATTCGGATTTGGCGGTCGGCTTCGGCGCGTTCCTCCGATTCCTTTTCCGGATCCGATTTCCAAGGCTCTCGTTCTTCCTCGTCTCCTTCGTCGAGCGGCTCCTCCTGCATGAATTTCTCCACAGTATGCAGGTCCATTTTGCCGAGGAACCAGATCAAGTTAAAATCGACAAAGTCTTCTGACGGACGATCAAAATTCATCAGCTGATATTCTGCCAGAATATTGATTTTCAATTTGTCCGACAGCACGCGCGACAGGATTTCCCGGATCGGCACCATGGCCGGAACGCCGTTATCGATCAGCATCTCGAGTTTGTGAATGCCCGGGAAAATCGCGCCCTTCAGGAACAGATAGACCATCTCAAAACACTCGATGAGTTCATCGGAGAGATCCGCCAGCACCAGATCGCGCGGAAGTTCTTTGTACTCGAGCGCGACGAATTCCAAGTACGATTTGGCATCCAGTTCGACCGTCAGGGTTTCGACGGTTTCAAACTGCTGGAGCGGAATTTTCGATTTGCCGTTGACCTTCTGCGTCTTCTTGATTTCCCGCTCAAGAAACACAGACAATTCCGTCAGCAAAAGTTGCGAGTACTCCGTTTGGGCGAACGCGGCAAAAATATTCGTGTACGGACAGTCCTGGAGCGGGGCCTCCGTGTACAGGTGCAGCAGGTAGTACCGGGTGATGGGTGTTTTCAGCGAGGGGTATTTCATGAACAACCTCCCTGAGGGTAACGAAAAGAACGTCCCAAATTCAACCTATTTCTCACCGTGCGCTTTTCGCTCTTCGTAGATGGCCATCAGTTTACTCGCCACCTCGTGGGGCACTTCGGCATAGTGGGAAAATTTCTTGCGGAAGGCGCCGCGTCCGCTGGTCAGGGAACGCAAAATCGTCGCGTATTTCTGCAATTCCGCGAGGGGAACGTTCGCTTTGACCATTTGGAAATGGCCGTCGGCTTCCATGCCCAGAATCTGACCGCGACGACCGGAGATGTCGCCCATGATCGTTCCGAGGTATTCCTCCGGGATCGTGATGTCCACTTCGTAGATCGGTTCCAGCATCATCGGATGCCCCTCCTTGAATCCTTTTCGCAAGGCCATCGCGCCGGCGATCTTGAAAGACAACTCGTCGCTGTCTACGTCGTGATAACTGCCGTCAAAGAGAGTCACTCTCATGTCCACGACCGGGTATCCGGCGATCACGCCTTGCAGAAGCGCCTCCGCAACGCCCTTCTCGACGGCCGGCACGAATCGTCCCGGCACTACGCCACCGACAATTTCATCGGCGAATTCAAACCCTCGACCCCGGACCAGCGGTTCCAGTTTGATGTGGACGTGTCCGTATTGACCCCGCCCGCCGGTCTGCTTCTTGTGTTTGTATTCTGCGTCTTTGACGGTTCCACGGATCGTTTCTTTGTATGGAATTTTCGCCTCGACCAGATCGACTTCCACGCCGAACCGGTTCTTCAGACGCTTCACTACGACGGCCAAATGCATTTCTCCCTGACCCGATACCGTACTCTGCTGGGTTTCCGGGTCGTACGTGTAGAGAAAGGACGGGTCTTCCTCGTGCAGGGAATGCAAGCCCGTGCTGATTTTCGCCTCATCTGCCTTTCCGCGTGGAACGATACCGCACGTCATCACGGGATCCGGAAACTGAATCGCAGGAAATCGAACGGGGTGCGATTTTTCGCACAGCGTGTTGTTCGTATGCGTGTCGCGCAATTTGACCAGCGCCGCGATGTCCCCCGCCGATGCGTGGCCGACTTCGGTGCGCTCTTTGCCGTTTAATACAAACACCTGACTGATTCGCTCGCTGAGATTCTTATCCGCGTTCCACGCGTCGTCACCGGTCTTGACCGAACCGGAAAAGACGCGGAACAGGGAAAGCTCGCCGACGTGCGGTTCGCTCAGCGTCTTGAAAATAAATGCCGAGAACGGTTCTTCCGCTTTGCACGTACGCAAAATTTCCTTCCCGTCGGGTGACGATCCCGTCCGGGCAGGCATGTCCGCCGGCGACGGACAATACTCCACGAGAAAGTCCAGAAACGGGCGCACGCCGACCGAACTCAAGCCATTGGCACAGAAGACGGGAATGATCTTGCGCATCTGAATCCCCTCGCGCAGTCCGGTGTGAAATTCCTCGTCCGTGAGCCCGCCGGTTTCAAAATAATCTTCCATGAATTTTTCTTCACTTTCGGCGGCATCTTCCACGAGAATTTCATGCAACTTGTTCATCCGCTCCTTGAATTCCGAAGGCACATCCAGCCCTTCGAATTTTCCAGATCGATCCGTTTCGAATTTGAGCAGTTTCATGGTGAGGATATCGAAAATCTTGTTGAAGTCGGGGCGGCCTTCGCCGATGGGCCACCCGATTTCCACAAGATGTCGGTCGGATCCAAAACGTTCCGCCAGCACCTCGAACGTCTGGTCGAAATTGCTGTTTTCTTTGTCGAGTTCGTTCACAACGAAGATCACAGGCAAATTGTATTTTGCCGCCATGTTCCAGGCGACTTCCGTGCCGACATCCATCAGGGCGGTCGCTTTGACGGGAATCACGACGATATCAGCGGCACGCATTGCTGAAGCGACTTCGCCGTGGAAGTCGGCGTATCCGGGAGTGTCCAGGATATTGATCTTGCAGCCGTTCCATTCGCAATGCATCAGCGTCGTGTTGATCGAAAATTTGCGCTCGATTTCATCGGCGTTGTAATCGCTGGTGGTCGAGCCCTCGTCCACGGTGCCAAATCGTTTCCTGGCCCCGCTGACGTAAAGGATGGATTCCGCCAAAGTGGTTTTACCGGTTCCTCCGTGAGAGGCCAGGCAGATGTTTCGGATCTTATCAGCGCTGTAGGACTTCATACGTTACTCCGTTCGTCGATGTAGAGGAAGGTGCAAAAACATAGTCGGAGCGGCGTAGAAAATCAAAAAGATTTTTCGAGAGTCGAAGGACGGCACACGATCCCCAGTCCGCGCTGAGCACCCCCGATCGGATCCCCTGTTGCTTTGCAAGCTTTGGTTGTACAGAAATTGCGCTCCATTCTTGCGGCATCATTGCACTTGACACTTCTTCTCGGTTTGACATATTGACCTCGTCGTTCTATATTTTCTTTGCCTGTGTGGGAAATGCAGTCCAGGCAAATACTCTTACACACTCTTTGATCGGTCTGAGTTGAATCTTCTTATCTGCTTCATACTTGGCGTAGTTCTTCCGGTCCTTCTCGTCGGACAGGTGGACAACGACTCGCTAATCCAACAAGCCAGCGACTTGCTCAAAACGAACCGCGTCGATACCAGAAGAAAAGCGCTGGAGATCAGCCGGAGTCTCTTTACCACCGACCCAAGTAACCTTGCGTACGCGCACTTGGTTGTGCGGAGCGCGTATGAATCGGGTCACTACCCGCTGGCGGTCCGAACTCTGGAAGACCTGTTTCGCGAACAACGGGCGATTGCGACTCATTCGGATTCGGTAGAATATTCAAACCTGCTTTTCTATTGGGCTCTCATCCACGAGCGTTCCGCACTGAAATACACTCGGATGATATCCGAGGTCTTTACAAGCAATCATTCTGACGAACCGATCGCTGTTCCATTGAACCATTTCGGCGTCGAGTCGCAGATCGAAGCAAAAAAGGGATATTTCCAGGCGTTGCAATACGATCCTCGCAACCAAGAGGCGGCATTTCGGTTGGCCGCGTTGCACTACGAAGAGTCAGACTATGAAAGGATGATAGCAATTCTGCAACGAGTGACTGCCCAGTTCCCCCGACACAAGGATGCGCTTCTGTTTCTCGGATTGGCCCATTCCAAGCAGGGAAGTGATCGACGGGCCGCCGAATATTATGATCTGGCGTTTACGCAAATGGATGAAAAGGAAATCTCGGAATTCTTATATATCGGTTATCTGGTACCCAAGAGTGACCGCAAGGAATACGAATCGGGCAGACAGTCTCCCCTGCGCGCCAAGCAGTATGAAGACAAACTCTGGCGAACAAAGGACCCTCTCTATCTCACCGAGATCAATGAGCGAAAAATCGAACATTACAACCGGATGGCCTACGTCAATCTTCGATTTGGTTTGCCCGCAGCCAACATTCCCGGTTGGGGAACGGATCGCGGCAGGACGTACCTGCAATACTGACCCCCCGCGCGTCTCATTCGCTATCAGCCCGACGAGGTCAATCTGGGCGGCAAGGAAAGGTGGGAGTACCCGACGGCGGCTTTCATTTTCGAAGATCAATTTGCCAGTGGAAAATTCTCGCTGCATAAAGTAAACGCCGACCGATCCTCACTTCTTGACAAAGAGGATTTCTTTCCAACCGTCAAGAGGCTTCCACTCAGGACCAGACAATTCTGCTTCAGAACCCCGGACAAGCGAACGAAGGTAGCATCCTATTATGAACTGAGAGATACGGTGGGAATCACATCGTCCTCCGGCGAGGTCGGTCTTTTCTTGTTGGACGAAGAATCCAGAATTACCAACGAAGCTCGACAGCTGTACGGACGTACGGTCAGGACGACCGCTCAAAATCGCACGATCGGTGAGGCGCAGGTGGTTCTGGAGCCCACACAGAGGGTCCATTCTCTCTCACACGAAATCCTTTTCGCAGATGTCGGTTGGCACGCCGTCGAGCGCAAGAAGTTTAAGACACGGGTCTTCGATCCGTCCCGATTAGAAACCAGCGACGTGATTGTTGGCGCCATGCAGGTCGACGGACGGGTACCCCTGCCTTCCTTCGATCTCCGCTTTGCGGGCAACCAAGCCATTGGCCTTTATTTTGAAATTTACAACCTGAAGGCGGACGACGAAGGAAGGCGAAAATATCAAATCGACGTCGCGGCAACTCCGATCCGCTCAGACGGATTTCTGGGGAAATTCAAGAGCCTAGTGCGTTCCGATCGCCATGCCACCTCGACCTCCTTTGAAGGACAGACAAGGGAATCGAGCGAGACCTATACTCTGGGAATTGACATATCATCCCTGAGACCCGGCACTCACCAGATTCGAGTACGGGTGACGGATCAACTATCCGGCGAGCTCGTGGAACGGACAGAACAGATTACTGTCACGCAATAGAGAGAGCGTTGTGAACACCTCGGATCGTATTGCTTCACCGGACAGAGGCTTGCAACCCCACCCTGCCTTCCTCTCACGCGAGTTGGATTTCGCGTGTCGCATGATCGGTGCGAGTAAGGGGACACACCCCCACGCCCCTCTTGCTTTGCAACCGTTTTGGTGGTACTCACGTATCGATGAGCGTGAAACGCAAAGGATGGTTCATGGTTCTTCTGGTGATTGCTATCGCGGCGGTCGTCTTGCGGTGGGCTCCGTCGATGGAGTCCTCGCCCGGGGATTCCCCTGCGGATCCGGACTCAGCGCGCGCCTACCGGTCTATGTCGCTCCTGGAATTGACGCAGATTCCCAAATCGTCGTGCGAATTCAAACTCGGCCGTGTCCTGGCCCGCGAATCTGCCTACACGCGTCATTACATCACCTACCGATCGGGCGATCTGCAAATCTCCGGAGTGATGAACATCCCCCACGGCAAGGGGCCGTTTCCGCTCCTGGTGTTGAATCACGGATACATCCCGCCCAAAATCTACACGAACGGACGTGGGTTGAAACGCGAACAGGATTACTTCGCGCGACGCGGATACGCCGTTCTCCATTCTGATTATCGCAATCATGCAGAATCCGACAAAGATACGCTGAATGATCTACGCTGGCGACTGGGATACGCCGAGGACGTGATCGCCGCGGTGCACGCGATCCGATGCGCCGGACTGCCTCAGATCGACACGTCCCGGATCGGTATGTTGGGACATTCCATGGGCGGGGGAATTACGATGCAGGTGATCACCATGTTTCCGGACCTGATCCGCGCGGCAGCGCTCTATGCCCCGGTCAGCGCGGAACTGGACGACAATTTTAACCGTTGGACGGCGGGATCCCGGCTGGGAGATACTCTGCTCACGATGTACGGACGACCCGAAGACAACCCGGACTTTTGGAAAGCCATGTCCCCCGCCAGTTATTTCGATCGGGTGCGCGTGCCCGTCTTGATTCAACACGGAACGAACGATGAGTCGTGCCCCTACGAATGGTCTGAGGCCATTGCGGGAAAACTCCGCGAATCTGGAAAGGAGGTTACGCTGGTGTCGCTCGATGGCGAAAAGCACGAATTCATCAAGCGGTGGCCGCAATTCATGGAAACCAATCTCAACTTCTTCGACCGGCATCTGAAAGCGGCACATCGCTGACCCTGGATCACTGCGAACGTTCGTTCCGCACCCTGGCGGCGACAGTCTTGAGTTCTTTCTGGAACTCTCCCAGCCGCTCCGACAATGCGGCAATCTCCTCATCCAGTGGACGAATGCGATCCGGGTGCGAGGCCTCATCCTGCGCCGCTTCCTCCGCGACCACCTCGCTCATGGCGTTCATGATCACACCGATGAAGAGATTGAGAATAATCATCGTGCCCAGCACAATGAACGAAACAAAATAGATCGGTGCGCCGTACGGAGACGCTGAGGGCTGAGTGCATAGATCCATCCTGTCTTCGTACCCCACCTGGTCGCACCCGTACAGATTGATCTGCAGAATGTCCGCCCAGCCCTCGAGCGTCACGACTTGAAACAGCGTCAACATGGATGTCTGAAGGTTGCCAAAGTGAAGCGGGTCGTTCTTCCCAAACGTGAACGTGCCCAGCACGGCATAAATATAGAATAACAGATTCAGCAGGAGAATGACATAGACCATGGACGGAATGCTCTTCAGCAACGCCGACACGATGAGTTGAAGACGCGGCAGGGCAGTCACGAGCTTGAATACACGAAGGATCCGGGCCAAACGCAAAACCGTGACGAATTCCGCGTGTACGGGCAGAAAGCACACGGCCACGATCGTAAAATCGAACACATTCCACGGATCCATGAAATAGCGAAGCGGCCGATTCCCTTCGGCAAGAATCTTGATCGCGGCTTCCACCACGAAAATCCACAGAACCACCTGGTCCAGGAAGTGGAGCATCGAACCGTATCGCTCGACATTGGATTCGTATGTTTCCAACCCAACCAGGACTCCAGCCATGACGATGATCCCGATGATGAACCGGTGGAACCATTCCGAACGCGCTATCCGACGGCTGATCGCAAACATTCTCTCTCTCCTCTCTTTCGGTTCTCGATGGGGTGCGAACGCCAATATACTTTTGGACCACAGACCAGTAAAGAAAGAAATGATTCTTCCTCCGGAGCCTTCGACGTCCAAAACTTTCGCAATACCTGTTGATTGTGCGGTCGTCGGTCTATAGTTTCCATTCGTACGAAATGCGTCATTTCCTCATCTGTCAGAAAGCGATCCTCATGAGTGTACCCGGAATGATTCTGCTTGTGTGGTGTGTGTTCTCCTCATGCAAACGGGATCGGGAATCCGATCCGGCGACCGCATTCTCCGTGGAAGCGGCATTCCCGCATCTGACGTTCGAACGACCGGTGGATTTGCAGAATTGTGGCGACGGCCGTGTGTTTGTCGTCGAGCAAGAGGGGCGTATTCATGTCTTTGCCGCCGACGCCGGCGTTACCTCGACGACGGTCTTCCTTGACATCCGCGCACTCGTCGACGATAGCGGCAACGAGGAGGGTCTGCTGGGTCTGGCGTTTCATCCCAATTACAAATCGAACGGCACTTTCTATGTCAACTACACGGCGTCCAATCCGGACCGAACCGTGATCGCCCGGTATACGGTTTCATCCGATTCGAACGCGGCCGATCCCGCCAGCGCGAGCGTTGTGCTCGAATTCAGCCAACCCTACTCTAACCACAACGGCGGCCAGATCGCTTTCGGACCGGATGGATATTTGTACATCGGCACGGGAGACGGCGGATCCGGAGGGGACCCGCAGGGGAATGGACAAAGTCTGTCTACGCTTCTCGGAAAGATACTCCGCATCGACGTGAACACTGATCCGTACGGCATTCCCGCCGATAATCCGTTTGTCGGCCAGGCGGGAGTGCGTGAGGAAATCTACGCATACGGTTTGCGCAACGTCTGGCGATTCAGTTTTGATCCGGAGACCGGTTTGCTGTGGTGCGGGGACGTTGGACAGAATAAGTTCGAAGAGATTGATTTGATTCGAAAGGGCGGCAATTACGGTTGGAATACGATGGAGGGTTTTTCCTGTTACAACGCGGCTTCCTGCGATACCGCGGGACTGATCCTGCCGATTCTCGACTATCCCCGTTCGGAGGGCATCTCGGTCACCGGTGGACATGTCTATCGCGGTACGAAATGGCCCGATTTGATCGGGGCCTACGTGTATGCCGATTTCGGTACGGGCAAGATCTGGTCGATCCGCCTGGAGGGCAATCGTGTGATCCATCGCCTCCTGGTCTCATCGGGTCTGCCGATTTCTTCCTTCGGGGTCGATGCCTCTCGTGAGCTGTATCTTTGTTCCTTTGATGGCAAGATTTACAAGATCGCCTCGTGAAATCGGAGGTTCCCCTGCAAACGAGTGAAGCGCTCCGGATAACGGACGAGTTCTGGACCGCCGCGCAGCGACAGGCCAATCCGCTGCACGAGATTGCGTATCGCGCCTGTTTCAAACCGCAATTGCCCGCATACTTTATCGAGGCCTGCACGCAACCCGGTGAGGTGGTCTACGATCCGTTTGGAGGGCGTGGAACCACGGCCATCGAGGCGGGCTTGCGCGGTCGTCATGTGATCAGCAACGATTTGAACCCGCTGAGTGAAATGCTCACGCGACCGAGATTTTTCATCCCGGACCTGACTGATCTCGAAGATCGCCTCCTCCGCATTCCACGCACGTGTCCGAGTCCGGCGGACATTTCCTTGTCCATGTTTTATCATCCCGATACGTTGAATGAAATTCTCGGCCTGCGCGAATATCTCCGTCAACGAAGGGCCGACGACGTCGAAGACGAAATCGATCAGTGGATCCGGATGGTCGCCACCAATCGCCTCACCGGACATTCGACCGGTTTCTTTTCGGTGTATACCCTGCCTCCGAATCAAGCCGTCTCGCCCCAGCGACAGAAAGTAATCAATCAAAGACTCCGGCAGAAACCCGAGTATCGAGACACACACGCACGGATACTTCGGAAATCGAAATCTCTGGTCAAAAGCATTTCTCCCGAAACAAAGATCCGGCTCCGACAGATCGGTCAGCGGGCCTTGTTCACCACCGGACCCGCCCAGTCAACGCCCGCGATCGCCGGACACAGTGTTCAACTGGTCGTCACCTCCCCGCATTTCCTCGATGTCGTGCAATATGCAGACGACAACTGGCTGCGTTGCTGGTTCAATCACATCTCCCCGGATCCGGTGGATCGGAGCATCCGTGAGTCCCGCACTCTCGAAGGCTGGACACAGATGATGCGACGAGTCATAGCAGAACTGGTTCGCGTCGTCCGGCCGGGAGGCCATGTCGCCGTGGAAGTGGGAGAAGTTCGAAAGCAGAAAATCTGTCTGGATGAAATCATTCTGCCCGTGGGAATGGACGGAGGACTGGAACCCGTCAAGGTCATGATCAATCGACAGACGTTTTCGAAGACCGCAAACATCTGGGGCATCCGCAACAACAGGCACGGGACGAATACCAATCGGATCGTGCTTTTCCGCAGACCCTGACCCTCAGGTTTTCGATAGTCCCTCAGATTTTCGATACTCCATCGCTCGTAACTTTTCCGTAAGTCTCGCAGATACAACGCGAACTGATTTGGCCCGGTTCTTGAGTAAGCCACGAGACATAACCATCACGAAAGGACTGGGCTATGACTTCATGGAAACCGGGCGCGCGGCCGGCGCATCTGTTAGTGGTCATTTTATTCACTCTGGCTTTGGCGGTCGGCTGTGGCGACAGTGGGTCTTCGGGAAGTTCGATGGACAAAGCGGCTTTGGACCGACTCGCGATGTTTGCGGGACGTAACATGATCCAGGGAGCTTTTTTCAATTTCAACGTCATCACGGAGCGCGGAACTCTCAGCAAAACGACATTTCGGAATGGCCTCGCCCGACTGCGAAGAGTGGCTGACGATTCCACCGACGCCTTTACCTACCAGGACACTTCCTACTACGATCCAGCGACCGGATTCTGGTTCTATGGATATCAGGATGAATGGGGATCGTGGGAAATGACGTATCGATATGAGCCTCACGACAGCGAGGGCATGTCGACGGATGAAACCGAATCGATGGAATGTACCATGAAGAGCTCCGGTCGATACGGAGACAGCGAGATCGTCGATCGGTGGATTTATTCTTCGGAATCCGCGTATCGCATCACCGGTTTGAAGAACTGGAACGACCCGGACGTCGACGGAGAGATAGTCTACGAAGGCGCGTCGAAATACACGTATGCAGAGAAATTCACCGAAGATACGACGGTGACCGTCTCTTTCGCATCGGCGGACAACGACATCCGCATGAAGGAAAACGGATGCATGCCCTATCGGGGTCGGATGACCTTTACGTCCGTACAGGACGCGACGCCGGACTATTTCTACCGGGACTTCGACATCTGGATGGGAATCGCGTGCGACTCATCCATGGGATGTGAGAACAACGGAACCTACCGGATCGAATATTCCGATGTCACGATGAAAGGGGCGGCGATTTTTGAAAAGAACGGCGTACGGTACATCCTCGACGGCGAAGAGTACTTTTATGAAGTCGACTGCGACAACATGGAAGTACGCATGGCCGATCATTAGAACGAATCATCCTTTTGTCATTTACGACGGGAAGACATCCCGCCCCTGATCACGTATTTCCTGGACGATTTCTCACGGACCCGGCGGGAGTCGCTGCGGACGATCGATGCCGCATCCATGGAATTGCTCACCTCCTACTCGTGGCCGGGCAACGTGCGGGAACTCAAGCATCTCATCGAACGTCTGTGCGTGATGTCCCCGGACCCGATCATCCCGTACCCACTCGTCGCGCAACAGGTGAGTGGATCGGCCGCGCCGTCGGACTGGGATCATCTTCCATTGGAAGCGGCCGTGGAGGCGTTCGAAAAGCAGATGATCCTCCAGGCCATAAAGAAATGCGATCAAACCAAGAACCGCGCAGCCAAACTGCTCGGGATCAAAACCAGCACGTTGTATTACAAGCTGGAAAAATACGGCCTCTTATGAGATCGGCGCTCCTCGCTTTCGTTTGTCTCGTTTCCTCCGTCGTGGGACAATCCATCTCCGATGCGGAGGTTGTGCTCCAGAGCGCGTACAAGAAATGGAATGGAGAACGTGCGGTGCTTGATTCTCTCCAGGCGCGGATGGAGGCGTTGAGTCGGAGCATCGAGAAAGAAAAATCCGCATCGGCTCCGGACGAAAAGAAGATTTCCAGCCTGATGTCGGACGGAATTGCGCTCTCGACTCAGATCCGAACGCAACAGCGGGTGACGTCCGAAACCGGGCGACACATCGACGCGTTGAAACGGTACCTGCTCGGACTGATCGCACAGAAAATGGATTCCCTAAGGGCCGCGGAGTCTTCTGTTCCCCGTCGCGATCGGGACATTCTGCGTTCCCGTTTGCAGATGTATGCCGAACAACGAGCCTGGCTCGAACCGGCGATTCCGATGCTGAGTTTTGATCCGCAACGCGTTCTCCTGCTGGAAACAGACGACCAACGTACGCGCGATCTCCTGGAAAAGGCAATTGACGAAATCGATCGTCATCTGGCCCGAGTCCGCGAATCGCGAACGGAATTCGAATCCATTGTCGCCCTTCAGCAACGAACCCAGGAATTTGCGGACGAATCCCGGGGCGGAAGCACGGCGTTTCTTCTGCAAGGCGGTTCCTCGGCGACGCGAGGCAGTGAAGGCGTCCTGTTCGATCCACAAGACGCGCTCAATTCCAAAGCTGAGTCCGTTACCGGACTGCTCCAACAATTGCATTCAGGCAGTTTTCTGGTGCAGAGCGAGGACCGCGACTACTCCGTCGAGGAATACGTCCGGCTTCTCAAAAAGGCCGAAAAGGAACTGCAGGTGTTTGGAAACTCGCTTCGGGCCAAAGTCGGACGATGACGGTGAGCGTACCGAAAAGTATTTTGTTCTGGCTCCTCTTTGTCTGCACAGGAACGGCCGGGGACAATCAGTGGAGACTGGCTTTGGAGTCTGGCTATTTCCACGGCGGTCATCGTTTGGATTCCAAAGACGTGCGCTGGATGTCGGTGGGATGGTTTCATTGGCGATCGCAATTCAACGGCGATCGTCAATCGCTGACCGTTCAGTTCCGCTGGCGACCGGAAATCTACTCGCCCGCCCACGGAACTTATTCGTTTCACGAAACCGTCGGTCTGCTGTACGGACGACGCGCGAAAGCGGCCAGTCTTCAATTCGCGGTCGATCTGCGGCGAAGCGATTATCGTACCGACAGTGCGTCCATTCTGACGTACGCTGTGCTGGCCCGGATGACGAGCGCAGTTGTTCTTTCTCCCGAATGGTCCATGGAAGCAGGAGTCATGCCTTCACTGGTTCGAATCGAAACCCCTGCCGCGACGGATATCCTCTCGCTCGGCGTGCACGCCCGGTTGGTTCATCATCGTCAGAGAAGTCGTCGATGGTATGCAGGATTGCAGGAAGAATTTTTCCAGGCGAAAAACCAGGATCAATTGCTCGTGGATCACAACCGCGGACACCGGTACGGTCTTGACGTCGGTGTGGATTTTCAAAAACCCCTCGTGCTGTCGTTGAACTACAAACTCCTCCGGCGAACATCGCAACTGACAACGCCCGCGTGGGATCATGAATTCCGTTTCCTCGCAGGAAAAAATCTCAGCGACGATTGGTCCCTCTACGTGATGGCCGATTATTATGTGAGACCCATTCACACGAAACTTGGTCTCAGCAGCAGTCTCTTGTACACGGGCGCGGATCAGGAACAGCGAATCAGCGGCAAGCTGGCCTACCACCTGTCCCGACGCGCGGATCTCTTTGCGAGACTGTTCTATGAACGGACGGAGTTGTCGACTGCGCAGGTGATCTGGTCGGGCACTCGGTTCGCGCTCGGCGTGGAATGGCGGGCAGAATAGTCAGAATGACTCACCCAAACCAAGCACGGGATAGAACGAGTTCTTCCCGTAGGCCATTTCCAGCCGAAGGTACAGTTCGCTCTCGCGGCTGAGCAGAAATCTTAACCCGTAGCCGACACTGTATTTCCATTCCGTCAACTGGGAATCGTCCAGACCGTCCACGACGTCGCCCAATCCGGCAAATAGATTGACGCCGACGATCCAGAACAAGGGTTGACGCAACTCGGCTTGTGCGGCGATCATCTGACGGTCGCGGTATCGACCTTCGTAGTATCCGCGCATGATGGACGCACCGCCGATTTTGGCGAGTTTCTGAAACGCCGGACGGCCGAACGTGAACTGCCCAAACCACTGCAAGGCGACGACGCCTCGAAGCGGCGCTTGAAAATATTGTCTCGCATTGATCGTGACGCGGGTGAACGGAAAGTCGGTACCGAGAAACGATGGGAAAAAACCCAGCGTGCTTTCGATGAACCGTCCTCGTGTCGGATAGACCTGTGAATTGCGATCATCCCACTCGCAGGCCGCGCCGATGCCGATGTTGTAATTGGCCACCGATCCGCGCACCGCGCGTTTGTCGAGCAACCCTCCGTCTTCTGCGCTCAACAATTCCTGGTGATCCACCTCAAGGGACGGACCGGCAAAGAACCCCGGCCGTACCTTGAACATCACAGTGCCCGCAAACCCGACTTGCTCCGGCGTGAACCGATCGGAGGTGTCGGGCGTTTCATTACCGATCCCAAAAAAGTAATCCGGAAAACGACTGTAAACCGTCTGTCCGCGCCAGATCCGCGCACCCCCATCGGTGTACTTCTTGAGCGCGAGATACAGACTGACTTGTTTCCTTTGCGTGTAGATGGAGGTGAAATTCCACGACGTCGGAACTCTCGAACTGTCTCCTGCGTCCTTGACCAAATACGCTACCGCGAGGCCGCCGCCGAATTTCGTTTCCGGGCTCCAGAAAATCAGCGGCAAAGGAGTCCACGAACTCAGTGTTTCCGTCTCCTCCTGCGCTCTCGCCGACACGACGTGGAGGATCCCTGCCAAAACCAAAATGAATCGATTCATGATGGCCAAGATACATTCCCGGCATCACTTTGCCAACGGAATCTTTACCGGGGTCGATGTCGTTTTCTCAATTCCCTCGCCACGTCGTCCAACGTCAGACCTCCGTGTTGGAGGAGCACCACGAGATGGAAGAACAAATCGGCGGATTCGGCGATCCGACCCTTCCGATTTCGATCGACAAACGCCAGGGCGCACTCACCCGCTTCTTCGATCACCTTCTGGGCGGTCTTGCCGATGCCTCGTTTTCGCAGCCGCCGCACATACGAAGAACGATCTCCCGCCGTCCATCGTTCGCTGACGATCCGCTCGAGCTGGAAGAGAAAGTTCTGATTCCATTCGGTATGGAAACACGATCGCTTTCCTGTGTGACACGTCGGACCGGCAGGAATCACTCCGACCAGAATCGAGTCGCCATCGCAATCGACATGAATGGAAACCAGCCTCAGCGAATTGCCGCTCGTTTCGCCTTTTGTCCACAGTCGTTTGCGCGAGCGCGAATAAAACGTCACACGTCCGGTCCGCACCGTCTTGCGATAGGAGGATGCGTTCATATATCCAAGCATGAGCACTTCCAATGTCTGTGCATCCTGCACGATCGCGGGAAGGAGCGGATTCTGTTTGGTAAATTTCGGCTTCACGTGCGCACCTGTATGTGATGAAGGGTGAGATACGACTTCAGTTCCGCGATGTCTATTTCGCGACGATGGAAGACGGATGCCGCCAACGCCGCATCGACAGTTGTTCGCGCAAAAACGTCAGCGAAGTGACCCATCGTCCCGGCGCCCCCGCTGGCGATAACGGGAATTCGCACACCGTGAGTGACACGGTCCAGCAGATCGACATCAAATCCGTCACGGGTGCCATCCCGGTCGATGGACGTGAGCAGAATCTCTCCCGCGCCACGGTCGGCGACTTCCCGCACCCACTCCCATGTCGAGCGACCGGTCGCGCGCGTCCCGGCATGTGTCGTGACGACATCGCGATCGTCCATTTTCCTGGAATCGATCGCGACGACAACAAACTGAGTTCCAAATGTCTCGGCGAGTTCCTGGATCAAATCGGGTCGTTCGACGGCCGCGGTATTGATGGACACCTTATCGGCGCCGTGGTCCAGCAAATCTCCCGCATCCTCGACGCTCGCGATTCCGCCACCGATCGTGAACGGGATGTCCAGCTCACGAGCCACCCGCCGGCACAGTTCTACGGCAGTCTTCCTTCGCTCCGAGGTTGCCGAAATATCCAAAAAGACGATCTCATCAGCGCCCTCTTCGCGATAACGGCACGCGAGTGCGACTGCGTCACCCGCATCACGCAGATCTTCAAATCGTACACCCTTGACCGTACGGCCGTCCTTCACGTCCAGACAGGGGATGATACGCTTCGTCAGCATCCGTTCCACGCCCGGATTTCTTCGAGCGATATACAGCCATCGTAATACGCCCGACCGATCACGACCGCCTCGACGCCTGAGACCTTCAGTTGCTCGACATCCTTCATCGACGACACTCCGCCGGACGCGATCAACCGGAGCTCGGGAAATCGGTCGACCCACTCCTGATACAACGTTACATTGGGGCCCCTCATCATGCCGTCGCGTGAAATATCCGTACACAGGAATCTCACGAAGCCGGCCTTCATCGCACGGCGGAGAAAATCGTCTGGGGATTCTGCCGCGTCCGCTGTCCATCCATGAGTTCTGATTCTTCCCATTTCCACATCCACCGCAAGAACGATCCGCTCCTGCAAATGGAGGGATGCGAGTTGAGGCAGAAATTCCCCATCCTGAAAAGCCGCCGTTCCTACGACAATTCGTTCCGCCACTTTCAGGCGCTGGATCGCCTGATCCAGCGTTCGGATACCGCCGCCCACCTGCAGACGGATGGTTCGTCCGCGAGCGACATCCTGCAAGAGCGGCCACTGCGTCGTGTCGCCCGCGGCCGCAGTCAAATCAACGATGTGGACCCTTGCCAATCCTGCATCTTCAAAGACTCGGAGTTGATCGGCTACGTCAATCGAATACTGCGTCACGTCCTGGAACTGTCCTCGTCGCAATCGGACAACTCGGCCCTTCATAACATCCATCGCCGGAAGGATCATCATGAGCGCAACCAATCATCTAAGAGCGCGCTTCCCGCCGCGCCGGATTTTTCCGGGTGAAACTGGACGCCCAGGTAATTGTCCTTCCGGACGACAGCGGAAAATGTTTCGCCGTGTTGCGTGAGTCCGACGGTCCACGCATCATCCCGCTCGACGAAGAAAGAATGCACAAAATAGAAATAGTCCGATGATCCGCCTCGTTCCACACGATTCCATCCCATGTGGGGAATTTTCGGCGCGTGCCGAAAGTGTCTGACGCGCAAGGGCACGATGCCCAGGAGGGTGGTGTCTCCTTCCTCCGAGTGCTCACACAATAGTTGCATGCCCAGACAGATACCGAGAACGGGCTTCGGGGTTGCACGGAGCATGGGGATCAGACCCGTTGCGCGAAGCCGTTTCATGGCTGGGGCGGCATGACCCACACCGGGAAGGATGTATCGATTGCAGTTTTCCGATTCCTCCGGTGAACCGATTCTGCAAAACGACGCATCCAGGCGTCGCAATGCGCATTCCAGCGAAAATAGGTTGCCCGATCCGTAGTCGATGATTCCGATCATTACAGCATTCCCTTCGTGGAAGGTAACTCGATTCCTTGGCGAGCGACCGCTTGTCTTACACTCTTTGCGAGCGCCTTGAAGGCCGCCTCGATTTTGTGATGATCATTTTCCCCTTTCAGCTGGATGTGGATCGTCGCCCCCGCATGTTCTGCAAAACTGCGAAACCAGTGCGGGACCATTTCGGTCGGCAAATCGCCCACGCGTTCCCGTGTGAACTCGCCCTCGAAAATGCACAGAGGTCGTCCGCTGAAATCGATGGCACAGAAAGCGAGACTCTCGTCCATCGGCAGAACGAATCCGTATCTCTCCATGCCGCGCTTGTCGCCCATCGCACTGCGAATCGCCTTGCCAAGAACAATGGCGCTATCCTCGATTGTGTGGTGTTCATCTACATCCAAATCTCCGTCGGCGAACAAATCGATGTCGACAGCGGAGTGCTTCGAGAATTGCTCGAGCATATGATCGAGAAAGCGCACGCCGGTACGAATGAAGTACCGCCCGCTTCCGTCCAGACGCACACGGACGTCCAGCATCGTCTCATGCGTTTCGCGAACGAGATGCGCCTCGCGTTGTGGTTCGGTTGTCATCCCGACGATACGACGGAGCGCATCCAGAAACTGATCATTCTGAATGGCCGTACCAATCGTGACCCGCAGACAATTGACCAGCTGCGGTTCCCGCGATCGGTCGCGAATCACCACACCCTGCGCCAGCAATTCCCGAAAGACCGAGTCGGCGCCATCCATTTGAAACAAAACGAAATTGGCGCTGGATTCGAATACATGCGAAACGCCCTTCACATGCCGCAACGTGTCCGTGACGCGCTGTCGCTCGCGAATAGTCGTTTCGACAAAACGAGTAACGAGTTCACGATGCTGGATGGCGTGCAAAGCCGCAGTCGTCGTTTGCCGATTGATGTTATACGGCAACTTGATGTTCTGAATCAGTTGTACGATGGTCGGATGCGCGAAGAGATACCCGACTCGTGCTCCTGCCAACGCAAACGCCTTGGACAAAGTGCGGAGCACAATGAGATTTGGATAGCGCCGTACGGAACGAACCCACGAGGCTGCTTCACTGAATTCCGCATACGCCTCATCGACAACGACGATTCTCCCTGTTGCCAGCAACGCGCTCACCACCGCGGGATCGATGAGATTGCCAATCGGGTTGTTAGGCGAGCACAGCCAGATGATCTTGGTGCGTTCTTCGATCGACGCACGAATCGCCGGAACATCCGGCTGCCACAAAGTCATCGGAATCACGCGAGAGGCGATGTTGTGAATGGCGGCGGTGGTGGAGTACACACCGTAGGTGGGCGCCGGAATGATCACGCGGTCTCCGGGAATGCAAAACACGCGAAATAGAAGATCAATTAACTCATCGCTTCCATTCCCAACGGCACATTCTTCCGGCGACATGTCGTGCATCTCAGAAAGGGCGGTGCGAAGCCGAATATTTGAGCCATCGGGATAGCGATTGACCCGACCAAACAGTCCGCACGGATTTTCGTTGGCGTCGAGCAGGAGTCCGTCGGTGTGCAAACTGCGCGCGCTCTGGTACGGGGACAATTCGCGAATGTGTTTCGGTACCATGTCGAGTACATTCATGCGCGTCTCCGGATGACAAGGGAATTCCGGTGAGCGTCGAGCGCTTCGATTTCCGCCAGCGTTTCTGCGGCCGTGGTCATATTCATCAGGCCTTCCCGTGAAAGCGATTGAAATGAAACGGACTTCAGGAACGCGGTTGTGTGCACACCCGAGTATGCGCGCGCCCAACGGCCCGTCGGAAGGGTATGGTTGGTGCCCGAGGCGTAGTCACCTGCGGCGACGGGAGCAAACGACCCGCAAAAAACCGAACCCGCATGGACAATGCGCGGCGTCCACGCCATCGGGTCGGAGATCATCAGACTGAGATGTTCCGGCGCATACGCATTCGCGAAGCGAATGGCTTCATCCAGGGTGCGGGCCACGACACACAGCGAATTTGCCAATGCACGTGCGCATGTATCTCGTCTGGAGAGGTCGCTCTGTTGTTCCCCGATGGCATTTTCCACAAGCGGAATGAGCTGCGAATCGGTCGTCACGAGCACGCACGGACTATCGGCGCCGTGTTCCGCCTGCGCCAGCATATCCGCCGCGATGAATTCCGGGCGGGCGGATTCGTCGGCGACGATCAGTATTTCAGATGGGCCGGCGGGAAGGTCTATCGCGACGTGAGACTGTACGGACAGTTTGGCTTGCGTGACAAAGCGATTGCCCGGACCAAAGATTTTGTCCACGGCGGGAATCAACTCCGTGCCGAAAGCCATCGCCGCGATGGCCTGCACACCGCCGAGAAGAAACACACGATCGAGTTGCAATCGCTCAGACACATACGCGATGGCCGGTGCAAGATTTCCCTGCGCATCCGGCGGAGTGCAAACGACGATCTCTTCACATCCGGCCACTCTTGCCGGTACGCCTAACATCATCAGCGTAGAAACGAGCGGCGCCGATCCACCCGGAACATACAGCCCGACGCGCTGGATGGGACGCCACTCGCGCCAGCAGTGCACCCCGGGGCGCACTTCCACGGCCGGTTCGCGTTTCGGCATCGTATGAAATCGACGGATGTTTTCCATGGCGTCGTCAATGGCCGATCGCTGTGCGGGCGTCAGTCGATCGATCCATGGCGTCCATTCTTCGCGCACAGACAGAATTCGGTCGTGACCATCGAATTGCCGCGCGTACTTCCATACGGCATCCTGTCCGGTACGTCGCACATCCTCCACAATGGCGCGCACGCTCGCCGCCGTCTCCGGATCGTCCTTCACCGAAGGCCGGGTGCACAGTCTTATGAGGTCGCTCTCCGTGAGTTCAGCCATTTGATAAGTCTTCACAAAATCATTTTCTCCATGTTCATGACGGCAATCCCCTGTGCGCCGGCTTGCTTCACCAGCGCGATGCGCTCCCAGAAATCCGTTTCACTGATGACCGTGTGCACGGCAACCCATCCGGCCTCCGCCAGCGGAACGACGGTCGGGCTCTTGACGCCGGGAAGCAACTGCACGATGCGGTTCAGTTGCGCGCGTTGGATATTCAGGACGACATATTTGTGACCCTGGGCTCGCAGAACCGAGCGAATGCGCAACAGCAGTTCCTCCACGATCCCGAGTTGCGCGATGCCGTTGTGTCCGACGAGCACGGCCTCCGATGTCATGACGTCGGCGATGGGCCGCAGGCCATTGCTCTTGAGTGTGCTGCCCGTGGAGACGAGATCGCAGATGGCGTCGCTCAAGCCAAGCGCGGGGGAAATTTCCGCCGAGCCGTTGATCGTGACGACCGACGCGGGAATTCCCTGCTCACGGAGATATCGCTGGGTGAGAAACGGATACGTGGTCGCAATGGTCTTCCCGCCAAGTTCGCGTGGAGACTGAATCGGTTCGTCGTTGGGCACCGCCAGGCTCAGACGGCACTTTCCATATCCCAGCGTCTGCAAACGGGTCACGTTAACGTTCTGTTCTGCAATCACATTCTCACCGCACACTCCCAGATCGGCAATACCGTCCTGCACGTACTCGGGAATGTCGTCGTCGCGCAGGAAGGTGATTTCCATCGGGAAATTCCGACATGGAGAGATAAGCGAGTTCTTGTAGAACTCAAATTCCAATCCGGCTTTGCGTAAGAGGTCCACGGAGGGCTCGTACAGGCGTCCGGATTTTTGAATCGCGATTCGCAACGGCTTCATAACGTCTCCCGGAATTCCGACAGCGAGCGAAGGTTTGCAAACAACTGCGCGGATTCTGCGAAGTTGAGCGTCTGTTGTCCGTCAGAAACTGCCTTCTCCGGAGATTCATGAACTTCGATCAACACACCGTCCGCTCCGGCCATCACCGCCGCGAGCGCCATCGGAGCGACGGCATCACGCAGTCCAATTCCATGGGACGGATCGACGACGACGGGCAGATGCGTTTTTTGCTTCAGGATCGGAACGGCATTCAGATCCAGCGTGTTGCGATAGGCGGGCTCGAACGTGCGAATCCCGCGCTCGCACAGGATCAGCTTTTCGTTACCCGCCGAAAACACATACTCCGCACTTTGCAGGAGTTCATCGATCGTTCCGGACATGCCGCGCTTGAGAAGCACGGGTTTGTCCACTCGACCCAGGGCATCGAGCAGGTTGAAGTTCTGCGTATTCCGCGCGCCCACTTGAAAGACGTCGACGAAATCCAGCATGGGTTCGATTTGCGATACCTCCATGACCTCGGAGATGATTTTCAGTCCGGTCTCCTGCGCGACTGCGGAGAACATCCGGAGGCTATCGAGACCGGCGCCACGGTAAGCATACGGTGATGTACGCGGCTTAAAGACTCCTCCCCGCATGATTCGAACGCCGCATTCTGCAAGATGCGCCGCGGTGCGACGTGTCTGCGCTTCGTCTTCAATACTGCAAGGCCCTGCCATGATGGCCAAACTCGTTTCTCCGACGGACACCTGATCACCGAGATCCAGGACAGTGGGCTCCACTTTCCATTTTCGCGAGACGAGTTTGTATGCGTCCGACACGCGAAAGACATCCGATACGCCGCGCAATTGACCGATGCGACGAATGTCAAACTCCCGTTGACCGATCGCCACGAAATAGCGGGAGCGCTGGGTCACAACCTCCGTCGGACGGTAACCGATACCGGACAAATATTCACAAATCCGAAGTCGATCCTCCGCACGGATATTGCGTTCCATTTCGAGAATCATGCCGTCCTCCGTACTGCCTGAATGAACGATCGGGCCGAAAGCGTCGGTTGTGCTTCTGTGATGTTTTCCAAGAATGCAGATCCGACTATCGCTCCCGAACCATACGGTCGGATTCTGGCAAGGTCATGCGCCGTACGAATACCAAAGCCCACGAGCACCGGATTGCGCAACTTCATCGAGGCGAGCCGTTGCAGAAAAGCGATCGAATCGTCCGACACCGAAGTTTGCCCCGTCGTACCAAAAGACGAAACGGCGTAGAGGAACCCCCGGGAGCGGCGGTCGATCTCGCGCAGTCTTTCTTCAGTCGTCTGCGGAGCGACCAGCAGGACGCGATGGAGATTGCGCGAATCGAACAGCTGTGCATCGCGCTCGTCCCATGGCCAGTCGGGAATGATCACCCCGTCGACGCCGCAGTCTGCGCAGGAATCGAGAAAACGGTCGACGCCAAATTGGAGTACCGGATTCAGATAGCCCATCAACAGCACGGGGATCGAGACGCTCGCGCGAAGAGAAGCAAGCTGGGCAAACAGCCGTTCAACCGTCATGCCGTTGCGAAGCGCGACGGAATTGCAACGCTGAATGACCGGACCGTCCGCGATGGGGTCGCTGAAGGGCATTCCGATTTCAATCATGTCGGCGCCCGACTCCTGCGCCGTCTGCGCCAACGGGAGGGTATCGTCAACGGATGGAAATCCTGCCGTGAAGTACACGGACAAAATGTTTTCCGATCTTGTTGTGAAGAGCGCATCGATACGGTTCATGATTCCTCCGTGTACTTTGCCATGTCTTTGTCGCCGCGGCCGGAGAGGTTAATCACCACCGTGCGACCTCGCAGGGACTCGCGGCTATCGAGTACAGCCAACGCGTGCGCGCTCTCGAGCGCCGGAATGATGCCTTCCAGACGCGCCAACTGCCGACCGGCCGCCATCGCTTCGCTGTCTGTGACGGCGACAAATCGGACGCGTCCGGCCTGATGTAGACACGCATGGAGCGGTCCGACGCCCGGATAATCTAGTCCGGCGCTGATTGAATGCGCTTCGAGAATCTGTCCGTCCTCGTCCTGCATGACCAGGGTTCGACTGCCATGGAGAATTCCCGGTCTGCCCAACGAAATCGTTGCGGCGGACCTTCCGCTGGTCAATCCTTCGCCTGCGGCCTCAGCGCCGATGAGTTCGACTTCATCATCCATGAAATGATAAAACGCTCCCGCCGCATTACTGCCGCCTCCCACGCACGCAATCAATGAATCCGGATTGGCGCGTCCTGTTTCACGGAGCAGTTGTTCGCGAATCTCTTCGCTGATCACGGATTGAAATTGCGTGACCATGTCCGGATACGGATGCGGTCCCACCACGGATCCGATGAGATAATACGTGTCCAGAGGCCGCCGAATCCATTCACGCAGGGCCTCGTTCGTCGCATCTTTCAGCGTTTGCGATCCGGATGTTACGCGTTGCACATCGGCGCCAAGAAAGCGCATCCTGTCCACATTCGGCCGCTGTCGTTCGATGTCGCGGGCGCCCATGAATACCGTGCAGTTCAGTCCGAGCAGGGCGCATACGGTCGCTGTAGCCACTCCGTGTTGACCCGCACCGGTTTCTGCAATGATGCGAGTCTTTCCCAGTCGCCGGGCCAACAGCGCCTGACCAATGGTGTTGTTGATTTTGTGCGCACCGGTGTGGCACAGGTCCTCGCGCTTTAGATAGATCGAGGCTCCGTACTTCTCGGACAGGCGCCGTGCATAATAGAGCGGAGTCGGCCGGCCCACATACGTGCGAAGCAATTCGCGGAATTCTCTTTGGAAAGACGATTCCCGGATGATCTCGCGATACCGATCCGCCAATTCCGTGACGTTGGGGTAGAGCATTTCCGGAATGAATGCGCCTCCGAAGTCGCCGTAATATCCTTTGGAATCTACGTCGGCTGGATTGGTTTGTCGGATCCGGTAGATGAATTGCCCGACCTCGGCAGAGTTCTTGATTCCCGAGGCGGATTCGAATCGGGAGTTGATATCGAAACCGATCAGTTGGTCACACTTCAATCGACGCAGGGGGAGCGCATCATTCAAAGCAATTCCTCCGCTCAGAAGAAATGGAATGTCGCTGTCGTAGGCATTCAACAGATTCCAATCAAACCTGCGTCCATTTCCACCCCTCAGCGGACCGGCGCAGTCGAGTAGAGCATAGTCCATGACGTCGCGGTACCGTTCCATGTCTGGCAGAGGCAATTCGCTTTCGATGGCGAATGCCTTCAGCAGGAGAAATCCCAATTGCCGAACCGATGCACAGAACTCCGGCGATTCTGTACCGTGCAACTGGATCGCATCCAGCCGCCCGCAAAACGTCTTGATGTCGTCCAGACTTGGATCCACAAACACTCCGACGCGGCGGACATCCCCGGGCAAGCGGACATCGAGTAACCGCTCGTCGGCGCGGCGAGGAGATGGAGCGAAAATAAATCCGACGAAGTCCGGATGGCATTCGGCCATCGCACACAGATTTGCGCGGTCAGTCAGGCCGCAGACTTTAATCTTCCGCATAGACGCTCTCGAGTCGATTCAAGTGGCTGATGAAATCGCGGCATGCCCCTTCCGGTCGCGCCCGGCGCATGAAGGTTTCGCCAATAAGAAATGCCTGAAAACCTGCGTCGCGAAGTCTCATGACGTCCCCGGGTGTGCGAATACCGCTCTCCGCAATCCACACGCAATCGCGCCCGGTTCGCATCGCAAACAGTCGTTCAGGTCCGTCCGACACTTCGAACGTGCGCAGATCGCGGCGATTGACCCCGATCAGTTCTGCGGTGTCCGGCAATGAATCGGCTTCCTGCTCCGTGTGGATTTCGACGATCACTTCCAACGCGACAGATTTCGCGAGATCCAGTAATTGCAACAGCCGTGTACGATCCAGGATAGCCGCAATCAGGAGAATCGCATCCGCTCCGATGGACTTGGATTCGATAACCTGGTATTCATCGAGAATAAAATCCTTTCTGAGTATCGGACAGAAGTTGAATCGTCTCGCCATGCGCAGGTCCTCCGAGGATCCGCCAAAGAATGGCGTATCCGTCAGAATGGAGAGCGCGGAGGCTCCGGCCTGCATATATCCGATCGAGGTTTGTTCGACATTCACATACTCGTTGATCGTGCCGGCTGACGGGGAGCGACGTTTGATCTCCGCGATGATGCCCTGTCGGTCCGGACGCAGGAGATATTTCTTCAGCGAGACTGTCGGCGTTTCGAAGTACAGACTGCGTTCGAGCAGACGGATTGGATACAAGGCACGGCGTTCCTCGACTTCCCGTTGTTTCGCCGCAACAATGTTAGATAAGACGCTCATCGCTACGCTCCCATTTCACGAAGTACATTCAATGCCCGATACGCGCGGCCGGAACTGAGCGACTCGTCTGCCTCCGACACACAATCCCTTAGAGAAACCGCTGGCTTCGCCGCGTGAATGGCGAGAGCTGCGTTGGCGACGACGACAGATCGCTGGGCCGGCGAACCATTTCCGGAAAGAATTTTCACCAACAGCTCTGCCGACTCAGCGGCATCCTGTCCGCCCGCCAGATCGGAGGGCATGACCGCAGGCAACCCCAGATCGGACGGTCGCGCAAAGCGCTCTCCTGTCCGTGTGATGTATTTGAACGAGGCGGTCAACGACACCTCGTCATAGCCATCGAGCGAGTGAACGATGACGAAGGATTGTGCCTCCGATTGGTGCATGTATGCGTAGAGGCGTGCCAGTTCCAGACTGTGCACACCGATCAGCTGTGCGGCCGGCGAACACGGGTTAGCGAGCGGACCGAGTATATTGAAAAATGTGCGTACGCCGAGTTCGCGTCGGACAGGAGCGACATGCTTCATCGCAGGATGAAACAGCGGTGCATGCAGATAACAAATCCCCGCGCGTTCGAGCGCTCGCAAGAGGGCGTCGCGATCGTTGGCGAAACGAACACCCAGCGCTTCCAGTACATTGGACGATCCGCAAATGCTCGACACCGCGACGTTGCCGTGCTTGGCAACGCGCACATCGGCTCCGGCAACGACAAACGCCGCCGCCGTACTGATATTGAACGTGTTCTTGCCATCGCCTCCGGTCCCGCACACATCGATGGAATTGAATTCCGACAGATCCACGCGTATGCACAACTCACGCATCGCATCGCGAAAGCCCGTGAGTTCAGGCACGGTCACGGGACGCATTTGATACACCGCCAGAAATGCTGCAATTTGCGCGGGCGGATAGCGACTCACGTTCAGGAACCATTGAAAGGCTTCTTCGCGCGTGAGAACCGCGTGAGAAAAGAGTCTGGTCAGCGTCGCTTTCATGTCAAATCTCCAGCCAGTTTTTGAGAACCTGCTTTCCACACGGGGTCAATACAGATTCAGGGTGAAATTGCACTCCAAAGATCGGGTATTCTGCGTGTCGCATGGCCATGATCGTGCCGCGCTCGTCGACGGCTGTCGGGATCAGGGGGAACACGAGATCCGTTACAACCCACGAATGATAGCGTCCTGCAGAAAAAGTCGTCGGGATTCCGCGAAACAGCGGATCATCGGGATCGGTGATACATACGTCGGTAGCGACGCCGTGGTAGACGGTTTGTGTATTCACCAATCTTCCTCCGAAGACCTCGCCGATGGCCTGATGACCCAGACAGACGCCAAGGAATTTCTTGGCCGGGGCGAATTCTCGGATCAACTGCACCAGCAGTCCGGCTTCGGAAGGTATTCCGGGTCCGGGGGACAGAACAATCTGGTCGTAGGGACGGACGTCCGTTATTTCATCGTTCCTCTGAACGTCCGCGTCGGCGCCCAATTCGCGCAACAGATGAACCAGGTTGTATGTGAACGAGTCGTAATTATCCACCACGAGCGTGCGTTTCATAATTCCTCTGCCATGTCCAGCGCTTGTCGGAGCGCGGCGAGTTTGTTGTTCACTTCCTGCAGTTCCCGCTCCGGATCCGACGACGCCACGACACCTGCGCCCGCTTGATACGACAGGCGTTGGTTGCGACTCAGAAAGGAACGGATCATGATGGCGTGATTGAACGTGCCGTCGGCGCCGACCAACCCAATGCATCCTCCGTAACATCCGCGCGGCGTGGGCTCGTATTCGCTAATCAACTGCATCGCACGGTATTTCGGAGCGCCAGTGAGTGTGCCCGCAGGAAAGCTGTCGGCGGCGACTTGCCAGAAATTCGCACCGGGCGGGATTCGAGCCGATACCTTCGAGACGAGGTGAATGACGTGGCTGTAGAATTGCACTTCGCGGAAGGTGTCCACCCGGACGTCCGTGCCGCAGCGCGACAGATCGTTACGCGCCAGATCCACGAGCATCACGTGCTCGGCATTTTCCTTCTCATTGGCAAGAAGTTGGCTCGCCAGCTCTGTATCCGAATCGGTCTGTCCGTCACGACGGAACGTACCGGCGATCGGACGAATACTCGCACGGCCGCCTTCGATCACGATTTGTGCTTCGGGCGAAGATCCGAATACTTTGTAATCGCCGTAGTCGAAGAAAAACAAATACGGCGACGGATTCACCGAGCGCAACGCGCGATAGACATTGAATTCGTCTCCCGAAAAGGCCATGTCAAAGCGACGAGAAAAGACGATTTGGAAAACGTCACCGCGCCGACAATGCTCGATTCCGCGCAGAACGAGCCTGCGATAGTCATCGTCGCTCATGTTGGCTGATTCGACGCCGACCTTGGCGAAACGATAAAGCGGAAAGTTTTCGCGGCCGATCCACGGCGCGAGTTCGTCCGTCGTCAGATCGTCGCGCAGGTCACCTGCGAATCGGTTGTGGTATACAGTCAATTCGTTATGAAAGTGATTGATTTCAATCACGAACCGATACGCGGCGTAGCGGAGGAGGGGCACATCCGATTGACGGATAGAAATGTTCTCAAGCAAGGGTTCTGCATCATACGCCATGTAGCCGAACAGCCGGGGAGCGGATGTCGGCGTTGTCCACACGAGTGAGTCGGCGAACGACCGCAGGGCGGCGACGGCGTCATCTGGATGGGAGACGGACGAGCGGATTTCGGTTCCGTCCGGATACGTGCGCAGGCACTCGTTGCCCGTCACGACGATTTCGGCCGCGGGCGACAACGCGAGATAGGACGTGCTGTTGTGGCTGGCGCGGTAGTCGGAGCTTTCGAGGAGAATCGCTCCCGGAAAACGGTCTCTCAGCATGAGGTACAGATTGACCGGTGTTGTCGTGTCGGCCAGCGTAGTTGTTTGTGTCGTTTCAATGGTCATATCGAGTAGGAGGCTGAGGATTAGTTCCTCAGCCGTCCTCTCACACCACCGTAC
>CAZRTJ010000014.1:25049-97355 GCA_964602985.1 uncultured Bacteroidota bacterium | reverse complement strand
ATTAAAGGTGCGAAGAGCCGCTTAAAAAATTTCCACAACTATTGACATTATCTCCTTTACTCTGCTCGGATCGCATCAACCGGATTTGCCAACGCGGCCTTAAGCCCGTGATATGTAACAACAACGACGGATACCAATAGCGAGACTGATGCGGCGGTCAGAAAGTAGTAGATTGAGATTTCTATCCGGTACGCAAAGTCGTCCAGCCAATAATCCGCCAGATAGAACCCCACCGGCCAGGCCACGAGCATCGCAATGACTATCTTAACCACGAAATCCCGGTTCAACATGCCCACAAGTTGAAAGGCGGTAGCTCCCAGAACTTTGCGAATTCCTATTTCCTTGGTGCGTTTTTCCATGGCGTGCGCGGCAAGCGCAAATAGCCCGATACATGCAATCAGGATCGCTAAACCCGAAAAGGTCCCCATCAACGTCGAGACCCGCCGTTCGGCGGCATACTGCGTATTCAATTCGTCGTCCAGGAATGTGAACTCAAACGGCCTGTGCGGCAGAACGCCGTTCCATGCTTTTTCCACTTCCATGATTAGCCGGCGCAGTTCGGGAGTCTACACCTTGATCAACAGGTATTGTGCCTGAAAAAGTTCGTTAAACAGCACAAGTGGCCCGATTTGCTGATGCAGCGAGCGAAAATTAAAATCCCTGACTACTCCAACCACCCGGCCGGGACGGCCGCCCTGCAGATTAAACTCCCGTCCAATGGCGTCTTCCACCGTCCATCCGAATCTGGCAAGGGCCGTCTCGTTGACCATGTAGTAGTAGTTTCCGTCGTCCAGGGTAATCGGCGGAAAACCGGGTCCTGCCAGCAGCGTGAGGTTCATGGTCCTGACAAAATCCTCGTCGGTACAGAGCGCCGTGACCAACGGCGGATGATCCGGATCGAGGCCTTCACCAAAGGCAGTGTACCCCGATTGAATGCGCGACGGCTTTGCCGAGCTTACCGACGCCGATTGCACGCCCGGTATCCTTTCCAGGACGTTCTTTAGCGTTACAATCTTCTCGCGCGAGCTGTTGTCGCCCACCGAGGAGATCAGTATATGATCACGGTCAAATCCAAGGTTGCGTCTGGAAAGGAATTCCATTTGATCAACAGCCACCAGGGCGCCTATAATAAGGACCATCGAAACGGCAAACTGAAACACCACGAGGGTTCCACGCAGTTTGTTGATGGCGGCCGGCTGGCCCACGCTTCCCTTGATTACGTGGATGGGTCTAAGACGCGACAACACCAGCGCCGGATATGCGCCCGCCATCAGCGATACGATAAACCACGAGACCCCGGCCGTAATAACAAACATTTCCGGTCCCAGTTGCCCCAAGCTGAGCGTTTTGCCTGCAAGATCGCTCACCCACGGGGCGGCCACTTCCGTTATGACGCATGCAAAAACAATGGAAATCGCCGCAAGCATCGAGGTTTCCAGCAGCAGCAACCCTGCAATCTGCGGCACCGAACCGCCGACTGTTTTTCGGATTCCCACTTCACGCGCCCTGCGCTCCGATCGTGCAGTAGACAAATTGACGTAGTTGACCACGGCTATCAACAGGGTCAGCAGGGCAATGATTCCAAGCAGCCAGACCTGTTCAATACTGCCGGCCGGCTCGCCCAACGCGGATTGGATGTCGTCCCAGACGCGCTCGCGGTCGTCCGGGTGAATCAAATCGCCGATTTCGCGGCGTTGTTGAGTGAAGTCGGAGGCTGGATAGCCCGTCAGATGCAGGATGCCTTCGCTGACGAACTCCGTCGCCCAAGCCCTATCGTTGCGGGCGCGATACACCGCGCCCGGCAGGTTGCTGATGAGCGTTGAAAGCCGCCGTTCGGATTCTTGCAACGCCTCCTCCACCTGCTTGCGCTCAATGGCAATTCGCGCAAGATGCACGGCGCGTTCGATGAGTTTCAAATCCTGCGCTTCGGGTTGGCGTGTCTCGCGGTAGTACATGGCAAAACTCGCCAGTACCTTCCCATCGAAAGCGATTACTGGCGTGGACCAGCAGGCGCGCAGTCCATGGGCGCGCGCCAGCGTTCGGTAATCGTCCCACAGCGGGTCGGTCTCGATATCCGTCACGATCACCGTTTCACGCCTGTACAGAGCCGTTCCGCACGAGCCGGCCACGGGACCGATCGGCGCACCTTCGAGCGCGTCGCTGTAGGACTTGGGCAGGTGGGGCGCCGCGCCGTAATGCACGTGCAGCCCGTCGGAGCCGAGCAGGAGAACCGAGGCAATCGTCACTCGCGCCAAGGCTTCGATGTTCAGAACAATCTTTTCCAGCGCTTCGGGCAGAGTGGCGTCCGAGGCGATCATTTCGAGAATTTGTTTTTCCGTCTCCAGCAGGAGTTCGTCCCGTTTACGTTCGGTGATGTCCACCGCAATGCCGATCTTCTGTTTCAACCCGCCCTCCGCGTTACGCACGAATGGACGTTCGTAACTGTGGAGCCAGCGCCAATCTCCCCCTTTGCGCCGCATGCGATATTCGATTTCCAACACGCTTTCGTCCCTTGCGGACGCGACATGCGATTGAAATTCGATTACCGCCTCCAGGTCATCGGGATGGATGAGGCGCGCAAATACTTCGGCTCCCATCTCCTGCACCTCCCGAGGCGTGAAGCCGAGTACAGATTCCATGCCATCATTGGAATAGACATTGCTTTGGGTCTCCATATCGTAGACATATATGATGGTGGGCAGTGTGTTCGCCAGCGTATTGATGAACCGGCTTTGGACCTGCAACGCTTCCTCCGCTTTCTTGCGTTCGGTGATCTCCGAGAAAAAAATGCAAAGCCCGTCCTTCGAAGGGTAGATGCGGTTTTCGAACCAGCGATCCCATGGCGCATAATGGTCCTCGATCACCAGAGGTTCTTGCGTTTTCAAGGCTTTCATGTAGGCGTTCGCGAACGGCGTGCCCTCCGCTTCGGGAAATTCCACCCAGTAGTTCTTGCCGATCAGATCGGCGGGTTTGCGTCCAAGTGATTGGCCAGCGCTCTCATTGACGAAGAGATAATTCATCTGTGCATCGAACGCCACGATGCCATCGGTGATGCGTTCAAGTATGCCGGGGATCTGTGCTTTGTGGGTTTTGGTCCTTGAACTGGAGGGATTGCTCCGCGGTATTGATCGTTGGCGTTTAGCGCCTCGTACCGTCTGACTGGACAAACGCCGGGTCGTTGACTTCTTTTTTCTATGGACTCCCATAAGCCACCTCTATTCACTTATCACTTACGACGTATTGACGAGGAAGAGCCACCCTTTGTAGGTCTGCAGGCGGGTCAAGTCTGCCGGATCAGGGACAAACGCAACCTGCAAACGATCGGAAACGGGCATCCACGGACCGCCGAAGAGCGCGAAAACGGGGAAAATCATGAATCCAACTGGGAATCGTTCGAACCTCATATCTTACGCATAGGACGTTGCAAAAGGCGAGTTTCGACCTGGCCGGGTCGTCTAGCAGGAAATGCCGGCAGGACTGTGAACTCGACGGTCGGTGGCTCTGTCTCCGCTGTCCGGGCAATCGAGAAAGCGTCGGGAATTGAACTCTGCCGTGAGACTGCCGCGGAGGCCGCAGATTCTTACCGCTTGAAGGAACATCCTCGCTCCGCATTCCGTGAGAACGAAACCCATACCGGTCCCGAAAATGACCTGCCACGAAATCTATATCAAAACCCCTGTAAGCAAAAGTTTTTTTTGTGGGGATGTGTCCATCAAAGGGTCCCCGGATGGTCTTGCACAAACGGCCTCGAGTTCGGTTATCGAGCGAAGTCGAGATAACTCCGCTCGATAACCGGATCGGCCTCCGAGCGGGAGTCGAGGAGGCCAGATTTCGACTCTCCCAATCTCTACTCTCGCCGCCGCAACAGGATCGCGATCATTCCCATGAAAAGGGGCGCCGTGACGGCCCAGGGAAAACCCAGGTACAGCAAATTCTGCGAGAACGTGGGGTAGAAATACACAATGCTGATCAACGGCGTGACCAGCGCATTGGCCATCAGGGAAATCCGCACCCACTTTTCGAAACCGGCGTTGTCCACTGCGGGAATCGCCAACGCCGTCGCCAGCCCCATCGAAATGTAACCGATCGCGTCAAAATTCCAGAACAGAGAGTGAGGTGTCTGTTCGAGTACGCGAATCGCTTCCAAAGTTCCCGCCCTCTTCGACGGAATCACCGTCGCGAGTTGGACGACGTAATTGGCCGTGACAAAGACGGCATAGACGATCGTGAAAATCAGCGCCGCATGAGACCAGAATTGCTTGTCCGGCGCCGTGACATAATGAAAAGCGAGCATCTCCAGCACAAACGGCACGACAATGCACAGCGAGGTCCCGTAGATCAGGATTTCGTCGAGTGGGAAGTGAACCACGCCCCCAACCTGCATGATCTGCACGACATCGTACGCGACCGCGGAGGCGCACGCGACGATCCCGCATCGGTATCCGATTCGGCGAATGGATGGTCTCATGCGCAGTCTTTCTCCTCACCAAAACAATGGAGAAATACCCGAGGCGCCGTTATGCCAGATCAAACCGATCGGCATTCATCACCTTGTTCCACACGGCGACGAAATCCGCCACGAACTTGTCCTTTGCGTCGTCCTGCGCATAGACTTCCGCCAGGGCCCGGAGTTCGGAATGAGAACCGAAAATGAGATCCACGCGGGTGCCGGTCCACTTGAGTGCGCCCGTCTTGCGGTCGCGTCCTTCGTAGACACCCGCGGACACTTCCTTCCACGTGGTGTTCATGTCGAGCAGGTTCACGAAAAAGTCGTTCGTGAGCAAGCCCGGCCGCCTGGTGAAGACGCCGTGGGTTGATTGTCCGAAGTTGGCATTCAACACGCGCATGCCTCCGACGAGAACGGTCATTTCCGTGGCCGTCAGCGTGAGCAACTGCGCCTTGTCGACCAGAAGTTCCTCGGCCGGCACACGGTACTCCTTCTTCAGATAATTGCGGAATCCGTCCGCCACCGGTTCGAGTACGGCAAAGGAGGCCGCGTCGGTTTGCTCCGTCGAGGCGTCTGTGCGTCCGGGTGTGAAAGGTACCGTGATCTTATGTCCGGCCTGGGCGGCGGCCTTTTCGATGGCCGCGCATCCGCCGAGAACGATCAGGTCGGCCAGCGAAATTTTCTTTTTGCCGCCGGTGCGGTTGAAAGACTTCTGGATTTTCTCCAGCGTTTGGATCACCGTGGCCAGTTGCGCGGGATGGTTGACGTCCCAGTCTTTCTGCGGAGCCAGACGGATGCGCGCGCCGTTGGCGCCGCCTCGCTTATCCGATCCGCGGAATGTGGACGCCGCTGACCATGCCGTGTAGACGAGTTGCGACGCGGAAAGCCCTGACGCCAGAATTTTCTTCTTGAGCGCCGCGATGTCTTTCGCTTGTACCAATTTATGCCGGACGGGCGGTACGGGGTCCTGCCAGATCAGATCTTCTTTCGGAACTTCCGCGCCGAGATAACGGGAGCGCGGACCCATGTCGCGATGCGTGAGTTTGAACCACGCCCGCGCAAACGCATCCGCAAAAGCCTGTGGATCCTGGTGGAAGCGACGGGAGATTGTTTCGTAAATCGGGTCCATACGCATGGCCATGTCCGCTGTCGTCATCATCGGACGGGACTTTTTGGAACGGTCGTTTGCGCCCGGAACCATGTGTTCTTCTTTTACATTCTTGGCCAGCCACTGCCACGCGCCGGCCGGACTCTTGACCAATTCCCACTCATATCCAAACAACATGTCGAAATACCCGTTGTCCCATGTCGTGGGATTCGGCGTCCAGGCGCCTTCGATTCCGCTGGTGATCGTATCGTCGCCCTTGCCGCTTCGGTAATCGCTCATCCAGCCGAGTCCCTGTGCCTCGATGGAAGCGCCTTCGGGTTCGCGTCCGACGTGCGAATCGGGAGCGGCCCCGTGTGCTTTTCCAAACGTATGACCGCCGGCAGTGAGCGCCACCGTCTCTTCGTCATTCATGGCCATCCGCGCAAAGGTTTCGCGAATGTCGCGCGCGGATTTCAGAGGATCGGGTTCACCGTTGGGGCCCTGCGGATTGACGTAGATCAAGCCCATCTGAACGGCGGCCAGAGGATTCTCCAATTCCCGATCGCCGGAGTATCTCTTGTCACCCAGCCATTCGGTCTCCGTGCCCCAATAGACGTCTTCTTCGGGCTCCCATACATCCTCGCGTCCACCGGCAAAACCGAACGTCCGGAAACCCATTGACTCCAGCGCGCAATTGCCGGCCAGGATCATCAGATCGGCCCAGGAGATTTTGTTGCCGTATTTCTTTTTGATCGGCCAGAGAAGACGGCGCGCTTTGTCCAGGTTTGCATTATCGGGCCAGCTGTTGAGCGGCGCAAAACGCTGTGTGCCGCTCCCTGCGCCGCCGCGGCCGTCGCCGATGCGGTACGTGCCCGCGCTGTGCCAGGCCATGCGGATGAACAGACCTCCGTAGTGGCCGTAATCAGCCGGCCACCAATCCTGCGAATCCGTCATCAGCGCATAGAGGTCCTTCTTGATCGCCTTCAGGTTGAGCTTCTTGAATTCTTTGGCGTAGTTGAATTTCTTGCCCATCGGATTGGACTTGGAGGAATGCTGGTGGAGGATTCGCAGATTCAGTTGATTCGGCCACCAGTCCCGGTTGGATGTACCGGAAACATGCATCGGGCACTTGCTGTCTTGGCTCATGGAAGTCTCCTATCGTTTCTTTGTAGAAATTCTCGTTCTGTTGCCGTCGGCCATGCTCTTCTCAGCAGGATAATGGCGTGAAGATACATCCCTGCCATCGTTCGAGGCAAGGACAATAGACACAACGCTTTTGATCGTCACTGCTGACTCTTGACAGGTTCTCGGGTAGAAATGGCCTATTCAGATTCGCTTCTTCTTGAATCGCCAGGTTCCATTCGGACGCATGGAGGCTGTCTAACTTTGATCCCAGGCTTCGAGAGCCAGATCTTCGTCGTCACCACAGTCCGCGAGCAAGACCTCGTCCACTTGCCGCTCGCCATTCCATCCCGATCCCATGACATAATCTTCACCGATCACCATTGGACTGTGATTCGTCGGCAACCCTTGTGATAGCGCCTGCCGAAGAGCGGAGCCTTTCAGAGTATACCGCACAGGATAACCGTCGCCTCCGAGGCTGACGGCCTTTTTCGATTGAATGAACTCGTCCAACCACTTGAGTCCAAACGCGCCGGTCATCCACCGGGCCAGCAAAACGCGTTCTCCCTCTCCGACGATGCGGTAGACAAATACGTTCCATGCGAGCATACGGTTCTCCAGATGTTGACGTACAGGAATCGGATGTTCGATGTCCAATGCGGAGGTTTCCCGCACACCTTCTATGCCTGCGGCGAATGCGGACGATCGGATACCGCAGATTCCACCCGGTTCAATGTCTGTTCGATGCGTGGATCGGGGATGAGCCAGATGAGCGCCACCGCGACATACAGGATTTGTCCCAGCCAGGCCTGAAAGAACGTGATGGGAACCGCCACCGCGTAGATCACCAGAGAGAGCTTTCCCTTCCAATCCGAGCCGATCGCCTGCTTGAGCAGGGAGGCCGCTCCCTGGGACGCGACGATCGTTTGCTGCAGAACATAGTATGCGACAGCGGCCGCGAGTAATACCATCCCGTATACCGCTGACGGCAGGGCCGCAAAATGATTCTCGCCCATCCAACCGGTCACGAAAGGAAACAAGGAAAGCCAAAACAACAAGTGCAGATTTGCCCACAAGACCGGTCCCGTGACTTTCGCGCAGGTGTGGAGCATGTGATGGTGGTTATTCCAATAGATTCCTACGTAAAGAAAACTCAACACATAACTCAGGAATACCGGCGCCAACGGCATCAGATCCTCCCACGAGGAGCCATGAGGAATTTTCAGCTCCAGCACCATGATCGTAATAATGATAGCCAGGACGCCGTCGCTGAAAGCTTCCAGTCTGTTCTTTCCCATGATGTTCTCCTTCTGAGGATTCCGCCCAAAGGGGCGGGGGAGTTATCGTCTTATCATCGTTCGTTGTGATCGGTGTCGATCAGGATTTGCTGACAACCTTCCAGAACGCTTCACCGCCGTGTCGCAAAGTACGTCAGAAGGAGGCGTCGCCACTCCTCGATGAAGTTTTTGTACACGTCCGCCGTGAATCCGGCGATGAAGGTCCGTCCTGTTTCCGAGAGGGCAATGTACTTGTATGTCACCTCGACCCGCGTGCCCCGATCCTCCAGTGAGGTGCACGTCACTCGCACGACGCCCACTTTATCCGCGGGTTCAATCTTGTAGTACTCCACGGTGTGATCGTCGGGGTCGAATCGTTTGACCAGCCAGATGGCTTCGGTCGTTCCATGGTCGTGAGATCTCGTGAGGAAGACATAGTCCTCCGACAAGTCGTTCGATCCCATGACGTTCTCGTAGTCCCATTCCGGTACCCAGCGCTTTTCCCCTTCCGGAGAGAACAGAGGAAATACGTCGATCACAGGTTGTTCGAGATCGAATGTCTGTGTGTGCTGTGCGGTTGTCATTCTCGATCCTGTTTGAAGGGAATTTTAAATCCGATACAATGTGAAAGCAGTCGAAAGTTCCGTCAATGCGTGGATCCTCTGAGAATGGTTCCGTCCTTCCCGCAAATCCAATAATAGTTTGTACTTTTCCGGACGCGGTGCAAATCGGGGTAACCGTCGAGGACAGGTTGCCAGCTGCCTCCCGAGTCGGAAGTCATAAGCAACGAATGGGGTTTCGCATTTCCAACGATCACGCCTGTGTTCTTGTCCAGAAAACAAATGGAACGAAACAATCCTTCGATTCTCGACACGCTCCAGGATCGGCCGCCGTCGATGGTCTTCAGAACAAATCCATTCCATGTCACGGCAAAGCCATTTTGTTGGTCGACAAACCAGAGCCCACGAATTTGTCCAACTGCGCTGTCACGAAACACACAAACCCACGCGCTGCCGCCATCGGTCGTGCGATACACAGAGCCCCCCGATCCGGTCGCGACGGCGATGGAGTCGCTCAGAAAGAAGAAATTCAAGAATTGGTCGGGCGGTGGCGGAAGCGCGATCCAGTTTTCTCCGCCATCGGTCGTCTGGAGTATTCGGTGCCTGCCGTTTGCCCAGTCAAGATACTTGCGGTTATTTCTCGCGATCAGACCAAAACTGCTCTGCGCGACCCATCCGATCAGTCGGTCATGGAAATGCATGGCATAGGTCAGGTGGAAAAGCGCGTCGGAAGAATGTGGAATTGCGATGGACACCCACGAGAGACCGCCGTCCATCGTCTTGAGTACATGGTTGTTTCCGCCGCAGAGGTAGCCGACGCTGGCGTCGACAAATTGGATTTGTTCGTAGTAGACGGAGTCGAGTCGTGACACAACATCCCAGTTCACGCCGGAATCCGTCGTCTTCAGGATCAGTCCTGTCCCATACGAATAACTCCAGCCGAGGGAATCGTTCAGAAAGAATATGTCATGAAGAGGGTCCGACGTGGGGACTCGCACACGTTCCCACTTGATCTGAGCGACTGAAGATGCAATCGAAAGCAGGAGAAGCGGAAGAAGAGACAGGGTGCTCACACGTGTCCTGCCAGATGATTGCAAAGAATGGTCAGAGTGCGAAAGGACAGGGCACGTCATGAAAGCTCCATACGGCAACAGATCGTGCTTTGTTGCAACTTGCAAGGATAGCCGTGCGTGATGTCGGATGTCTCACTTGACGAGGTGGCCCTTCTTTTCCATGAGCGTGATCGTCGCTTCTGTGCCCGAATTGAACTGAAGAAAGTCGGATTCAATTCCGTCGCTGAAGATGACTCCGTTTTCCGGCATCTGAGAGACAAGGACAAGAGGCTGGTCGCGCGTCACTTTGCCGAAGGTGATGGTCGCACCGGAGGTCTTGCTTGGCCAGGGTTCCCGGACGGAGAAGAACAAGTACTCTGCATTCCAGGCCACGGGTTTGCGCGCCCCGGTGCCGACGTCGGTCCCCATCAGAGCGGAAGCGATCCCGGTCGCACCGGCCATCACACTGCGGAACCACCCTGTGGAACCGAGACCCGTCGAAACGATGATGCCGCTGGACGAGTGATGTTCGGATCGATCTCCGATTCGAATTGCATACCGTGCCGACGTGTGGGAACGCGGACCGATGAATACATCGTTCACAGCCGACAGGCGCTGGCCGTTGTTCAATATCGCCTCCGCCATGGTCACGTCTGCGATTGGCCGCTTGCGCGCGAAAACCTCAGGGAGGATACGGTCCAGGTCGGTGACCGTAAACGGCAGAAGGACGCCCTCCCATCGTTTGACGTCCGGGTTGACTCCGATGAGCCATTGACCGTCCAGATACTTCAGGACATTTGCGACGAGGCCGTCCTGTCCGATGGCAACAATGGTATCGTGAGGTCCGAAGACAAAATTCGGCACGAACGACCGGTCGACCACATGAACCCGGCCGTGGCGCGAAAGAATCTCGTGCGCGCGCTGAATGACTTCTTTGTACACGCGATCCTCGGCCTGGTAGTCAGAAAAATCGGCGCGAAGATGTTCCACGTAGAATCGCGCCTGATCCTCGGTGTTGAATCGGGCGACCAACTCGTCCAGCCGTGTTCGCCGCACGACGATGACGATCTTATTTTCGGTTCTTCTCTCCGTCACTTGGGAGCGGTTCGCTGAAGCAGTTCGCGCAGAAGGTCCGGCGACACGTTCAGTTGGCCGATCTTGTCGGCGCTCTCCGCGAGTTCCTTGAAGGCGAGAGCGACAAGCTTTCCCGCGTCCATGCCGACGCTCGTCAGCGCCAGAAGAGTCTTCGGGTCGCTTTGGGACAAGGCTTTCATCATGGCGGCAATGCCGTATGCCTTGGAATCTGCTTCCTCCCGCGCGTTGGCCGTGGACAAGGCGATGAGTTGTTTCTTTTTTTCTTCGATTGAGATCTCCGCGGCCATTTCCGCTTCCCGAAGCTCCCGCTTCTTCTGCTGGACAGATTTCTCGGCCTCCATTTGGGCTTCCTTGATCTGCCGCTTCTTGTTCTCGACCGCAATCTCGGTGTTCAATTCGTTTTCCTTGATGTTGCGCTCCTGTTCCACCGCCGCATTGCGTCTGGCGTAGATCGCCTCGTCGGCCTCGCGAAGGACCTGTTCGCGCGCTTCGGCTTCCAGAGCTCGTGCCGTCTCCGGAGTCGGTTTGATGGCCAGGATCGAGAGGCCGAGGATTTCGATCCCGAGGGAACCGATCGTTTCCAGGGACTGGAGCCCTTTTCGCAACGACGCCACGAGCGCATCCGATTGACCCAACGCTTCTCTCAACCGAAGAGATTTCAGAGACGCCTGAGTCAGCACCTGCACGTGATTGACCAGCCGCTGAGGAAGTTTCTTGGGATCATCGGATGCGTAGTCTTTCCCATTGGCCGCCAATGTGAAGTTCAGCAATTGGGACAGTTTCCCCGCCTCCGCGACGCGATAGGTCAATTGCCCCTGGACCGTCACTTGTTGGAAATCCGCGGTGACTTCCACGAAAATGAACGGAACATCCGCACTGCCGATGGGAATGCGGACGAGCGAGGTTGTCGGCGCAAAATAGAAGAACGACAAGCCGGCGCCTTCGCGTACCACCTTGCCGCGTTTGAATTGCAAAAGATACTCCGTGGGCTCGACCTTGATGAATCGCATGCCGAACATGTTTCCTCCTCCTTCGTTGGTCTGTCTCAAACCTATCCAGTTTTCCGTAGAAAGGAAATAGTCAGCGTTCAGCCGGATGTTCCATCCGTGCGGTGACTGCAGAACTCTCAGGCGTTGATTGTCGAGACTAGGACGGGTCAAGAGTCCGTTCATGATCAGATGGATTTCACGGTGTGAAAAATGCGTGGAGTCCGACCGGTGTGGAAATCTCAGCGTTGTCGCGGTGGGTTCCGCCTCGACTGAAGTAGGATTGGAATAACAAGGAGGGAGGTGCGCTCGCCTGGAGAAGCGCGGTGAGTCGTCGGAAGGACCGGGTCATCTTGTCGTTCTCGGCGTCCCCCAGACTGACGAAAAGAAACCCCTGCTGTTCCCTGGACGTTTCCAGAAAACGTTCAAGCCGCACAATGATCGAATCGTTATCACGCCAGAGCGCAGGACTGTGAGCGAATCGGGCATCGAACAGGCTTGGGTCCGCTATCAATGAGTAGATCACAAAAAGACCGCCTCGCGAATTTCCCGCAAGCATTCGCCTTCCGTCGGTGCGGTAATCCTGTTCGATCGCCGGGATCAAATCGTGCTTGAGGAAGGAGAGAAACTTGTCCGCCTGACCTTCCGGGCTGTCCGGTTCATCGATGTCCTGACGCATGCCGGGGGGCGTGTAGTCGCGTTGACGGCCTGTGCCATTGACGTTTGGAATACCCACAACGAGAATTTCCGGCATGACGCCGATGCGCGACAGCATGCCGGCTGACTTTGCTGTATGTAAGTCCTGCGAAGAACCGTCGAGGACGTACAGCGCCGGGTATCGTCTGTTTAAGTCTCTGGAATAACTTTCTGGCAAGTGCACCAGAAACGGTCGCGTTTCGTCAAGGATGGTGGAGTTCACAGAGCGAACGACAACGTTCTTGTTCAAGATCGGTTGCTCGAAGATGTAGCGGGTTCCGGAGTACGTCGCGACGGCCGTGATGATGACGGTAACGATAATAACGACGATTATTCGTTTCATGAGGAGGCCTTTCCATGTGATCGGACAACTGAGCCTGGAAATGGTTGCAGATCCGTTCCGATTCCGGCCTCCTCGACTCCCGCTCGGAGGCCGATCCAGTCATCGAGCGAAGTTATCTCGACTTCGCTCGATAACCGAACTCGAAGGTCGTTTGTTCGTTTCATGAAGGGCCTTTCCATGTGATCGGATAAATATGTCTGGAAATTGTCAGACCCGTCTGCCTCCGCGGGACAGAGAGTAAACACATGGCCCGGCTAATGCTCCGGTTTAGCGTCGGGGGAGGATCTTCCGCCTCCTGCTGTTGTTAGCCATCGCCGCTGGCCCGGACGATCCCCTGAAGGACGACAGGGAATCCCGACCAAAGGATCATGCGCCGGATAGGCCGCCATCGGAGGATGTTGATTCTGAAATGAGTCATCGTCCGCCTCCCTGCTGTGTAATTTCGTTAGGTGTCGCCGCGCTCCAGGGTCGAGTTCGCTCCGCTAAGCTCGCTGATGCTCGATTGCTCTCCAACGCTCCCCATACTGCGGATTTGCTTTTTCCCTCAACTTTCGCCTGAAAGCCGCTCCATCAAGGATTCGTTCGGTGCGGTGAAATACGCGAGTACTCCATTGACAGGCCCGTCTTCTGAAGTAGGTTTGTGGGATTAATCACAGACGATCTTCCCTTTGAGTGATCCTGCCAACCATATTTTCTCAGTTGCAGACGGTTGCAGTCCATTTCCACCGGCCATGTATGAGGGACGTCTGACCTACCTGTTCAAAGCAGTTCCACGAGCGCTTCCTCAACATCAAGCCAGGGTGGAACTGTTATGTTGCGTGAGCTACGACGATTTCACAGCATCGGTCGTTTCGGTGTTGACATGTATTCTCGATTATGCGAACTGGAATCCTGTAGTGGGATGCCAAACCTCTGATGAGACCCTTGCCAAAAAAACACAGCTTACGTTCTGAAGAATATAAAATCTTGACTGTATGCTCATCGATTCTTGCAATACTGAGGCTCGGTGGCGTCGCGTTCTTGTTGCGCATCCTGACCACGGTGTGAATGGTGTCCTCGATCCGTTCCAAAAGATCCATCAGGCTCCATTCCTTCTTAATGACGCCCCCATACGTCTTCAACAGATCGGGAATGGTGAACTCGCCAAATTGTGTCAACATGTCGTCACGGGCCACTCCACTCTTGTCGGCGATGGCTTTCAAGAGTCCATAGAAATCGGTGTCGGGATAAGACTGGCTAGGCATGTGAAAGCTGGAACCGATCGCAGCGGCCTCGATGATCTCAGGCCAACCTTTGGGTCCCATGATTTTATCCACAAACTTCTTCAATTCAATAAAGATCATTCCGTGCATGTGAATTTTTCCTTTTCTAGCGTTATGTGACAGTCCGCTACCCGTGACCGGATACGTTGCAAATCAATATTCAAACACTCTCGGTGAAAACCGTGCCCACAAACTGGAGATGCGATAACATACATCGATAGAATAGACAAAGTCAAATGGTGATGTCGCTAATTATCTGTAAAAAGAAAATGGCGTAGCGGTTTAGTAGATTGAATTGCGTAACAGAAACTAAACCAAGGGGCCACGCCTGAAAAAGAAGTGAAAGCCCGCTGGACCGGATTCGCAACGAGATTGAGTAATGCTCTAACTTCCTTGATCCCCCTGTCAAACATCTACACGTCTCTGGGCTTCGGAACATAAGACGCTTCAGCGATTGCGGACTCACTCGTTTTCTTTGCCTCACAGTGCCGTTGTCGAAAAAATCCATTCGGAGAATCCATCGTTGACGATCACGCCATACTTGGCTATGTTGACGCGCAATCTGCTTGCACTCCTGAACCTTCACAGAATCTCATGAAGAAAAAACTTGTCTCCGTCCTTCTGTTGGCGCTCGCATCGTGTTCGCGGCCGTCGCCGGAATTTCTCTATCCCATTATTGAGAATGGAAAATGGGGATTCATCGACTCCACCGGACATGTGATCATCGAGCCTCGGTACGCAAGGGTTATGGAGTTCAGGAATCATGTTTCCTGGGTACTTGGTGATTCAGGATGGACCTTGATTGACCGTCGAGGTCACCTGGTCTCCGGAAGTTTCGACAGCGTGATCGCCCTGCCGCATCCCGATGACGTTCGTCTCACGGAAGACAACCGATCAATGCACTTCCGACCGGTTTGGACAATCGAGTATCGGCATGGAGGCACATACAGTTACCCCATGAAGAAGGGCGGGCGATGGGGTTTGATCGATGATCACGGGCGAATGGTCTTGCCTCCTCATTTCGAGGAAACGGGCCGATGGGCGGATGGTCTGGCGTGGTATCGTGAAGGGGATCGGTATGGCTTTTTGGATAGCGGTGGTGTTGTCAGGATTCCCGCTCAATTCCTGAGAGTTTCGGATTTTCGCGACGACCGTGCATGGGCGGCGACCGAGAACGGTCTCGGCCTGATCGACCGTGACGGAAACTGGATTCTGCCACCGAAAAAGAGCCGCGTGGACGCATCCATCTTCATACGCCATCATTCCATCGTCCAAGAAGTAGAAATGATGCCCGGGCCGCTGTGGTCGCCCATGCCGCGTGCGGTTACCTTCTGGTCCAAAGTGGATACGACGGGTATGAGTGTCCCGTTTTCTCCTGACCTCGTTCCATTGGCGCATGGATGGTCTCTTCATTCGGCGTTCAAGGAAGACATCGGTCCGGCCGATGGCGTGATTCACCGAACCGTCACGACGTTCTACAAAACGAATTTCGAGCCGGTGAGGTTGTCGGACTTGTACATCGGCTATCGCAAATTGTCCAATCATCTGGTTCTCGTCAGTCATTACCACGATTACCGCAGGTGGGGTACGATCAGAATGTTTCCGGATTCGCTTGGACAGCCGTCCTGGAATCAATACGAAGCCGTCGTCCATCCCGAAACGGAGGATGTGATCCTCGTGATGAAGCGCGAATGGATGCATGTCACGACACGCGAGGGTCAGGAGTACGTTCCTCCCATGGAAATCCGCCACTGGGGCGCCATGGACTCCACGGGACAATGGATAACCCATCCTGAGTTCGCCGCCGATTCGATCTGGGAATTTCATGGAGGTCTGGCGAAGTTCTCACGCGGCGGCAAGTTGGGAGTTGTGGATAGGAAGCTGACAGAGCGCCGCAAGCCGGAATACGATGCGCTGGAGAAGCTCGCGGACAATCGATGGGGCTTCCGCAAAGAAGAAGTTGCCGGGTTGATGGATACGGATTGGCAAGTCATCGCAACGGGCGGATGGTCCGAACTTTCACCGTTTCGCGGAGACCTTGCCGCATTCCGATCCGAAAAGGATTCAGGATATGTCGACAGACAAGGCCGCGTCAGATGGGTGCACAAAGCAATCGTGCCGTGAGACTATTTCTACCATGCCTTCGAACCCGGCTTCCATTTGTCGCAATCAAATCCGTTAGTGAATCTTGCTGGATGCTGGTCATGTTATGCGTCATGGGATGTGAGATGGCTTCATCGACGCACACGACAAGGATCGACGTCCCGCCTGCCGGAGGTATGTATCACGCCTGTTATCCGGGCGGCGTGACCGGGGAAGAAGACGACATCACGACGAACGAGTTGACTTCGTATGAGCAGGCCGCTGGAAAATCCGCCGCCTGGGTCTATTTCTCTCACAACTGGTACCGGGATCGTCACTTTCCAATTGCGACCGCCACCTGGATTCGAAATGCAGGAAGTATCCCGTACATCAGATTGATGTTGCGAAGCGATGCAGTGCAGGGAAATACTGAGCCGACGTTCACGCTGGATCGAATCATCGAGGGTGATTTTGACAGCGATCTGCGCGCCTGGGCCCGGGACGCTCGGACGTTCGGCTCTCCCATTCTTGCAGAATACGGCACAGAGATGAACGGCGAATGGTTCTCGTGGAATGGGGTTTGGAATGGCGGCGACTCCCTGACTCCATACGGTTTGCCGGAAGAATCCGATGGCCCCGAGCGGTTCCGCGACGCATACCGCCGCATCATTCAGCTCTCGAGAGAGGAAGGCGCGGTAAATATCACCTGGGTATTCCACGTCAACCACAATGACATACCGGATGAGAACTGGAACCGTTTCGAGAACTACTATCCCGGCGATGAGTGGGTGGATTGGATCGGCGTAAGTTTGTACGGCGCTCAAAGGCCCCTGGACGAATACTGGACTTCTTTTCGCGACGACATGGATGCTGTGTATCCGAGACTGACCGCGCTGTCACAGGACAAGCCGATCATTGTGACGGAATTCGGCGTGACCGCCGGTCATCCGCTCGGCGATCAGGCCGATTGGGCGGAGTCAGCACTTGCGGACCTCATCAGCCGCCGTTGGCCTCGCATCATCGGCTTCTCCTGGTGGAATGAGCGTTGGCAAAATGACGACGATCCGGAACATGACACGACGATGCGTCTGCAGGACAATCCAAATCTGCGTGAAACATTCCAACGTCTGGTGGGAGAGAATGAAGCCGTGATGGGAAGGCCGGAGGTGACGGAACGGTAATTGCGTCCTCTCGATCGTTGCGACTGGATGTCTCGTCACGGCGGTCGCGAATTACGATCGCGCTACTGCTTGTTCTGTATCCACTGAAAAATCGCTTCAGCCATTTCCTGCCGCACCTTGCGCAGTGCATGATCGTCCTGATAGGACAGCACAGCCACCGAAGTGGAATTCGCCGTACGAAGCGCCCGATAGAAGGGCAACACTTGATGTTCGAGTTCGACCTCTCGATCATCCCAGCCTGCAACAATGAGAACATCCCGGTCGACGAGTCTGGGCGCAACTGTAACAAGATCGTGTTGCTTGTGGTGGGTCCGCAATTCTTCGAGAGCGGACTCCACATCAAAGCGAACCGGACCGCCGGGTGCGCGGGTCGACTCCAGCACGCGGCGCATGAATGATCCGTAGGCCGAGTCACGGTCCACTCGTCGAATGAAGGAACCGTGATCGCTGCCGGCGATTGACGCTACGCGCCTGACGGATATGTCCTGCGCAGCAAAGGCGAGCGCAATCCCTCCGCCCCAACTGTAACCGAGCAGGACCCTTTGATCCGGGTCGATGCGACCGCCCTCCAGGGATGACATCCAGTTCCACACAACAGCCACGTCTTCCAGGGCGTTCTGGAAAGTTGCCTGTCCACGGCTTTCACTGTGTCCACGAGGGTGCAGAATGAGGACGTGGATTCCTTTCGAACTCAGCGCTGCTCCGAGGCCGAGAACATCCTTTCCAACAGCCGGCCATCCGGGCACAATCAAAACAGCCTTCGCGCCGTGGGACGGATCGACAGGGAAGAAGCGCTTGACCCAGACAGAGTCTCCGTGGCTCATGAGGAAGTTGACGGCAGGTTCCCGGTTTTGGCCAGCGACCGGCATGTGTGAGACGCAAAAGAACCAGACCGTCAACAGGATCGGGATGCGAAAGTTCACGTTACCCTCCACACTCATAAGTCTATGTCAGCGTATCCCCAAATGCAAGGTACGACGTGAACTCAGACGCGAACGTCAGGTGATACGACATGAAAGCTGCGGTTCGTTACAGATGCACGGAATCGATTCGCATCGAGGAGCTTCCCCGGCCTGTGCCCAAACCGAACGAACTGCTGGTCCGTGTCCGTGCGACAACGGTGAATCGCACTGATTGCGCCATCCTCACCGGCAAGCCGGCGATCATGAAGCTCATGCTCGGCTGGCCGAAACCGCGCGTGCCGGTAACCGGAACGGATTTCGCAGGGGTGGTCGAAGAGGCGGGAGAGCGGGTGACGCGCTTGCAGGATCGGAGATCGCGTGTGGGGTTTCGACGACGCCGGATTGCGCCTCGCACGCAGACTTTCTCACGATCGCCGAACATCGCGCCATCGACCGGATCCCCGAGGGAATTTCATTCGAAGAAGCCGCCGCCAGCATGGAAGGAGCGCACTATGCGTATAACTTCATCACGAAAGTGAATATCCGCGCAGGCAGTCGTGTGCTTGTCAACGGCGCGACCGGAGCCATTGGATCGGCCGCCGTCCAATTTCTGAAACAACTGGGTGCGTCGGTGACCGCGGTTTGTCCGGGGTCGCACGCCGATCGGCGCGACGTGTTCCCGAGCCCGGCCTCTCTATCCTATGCCAAGCGTCAAAATTCGATTCCATAGAATCATGCACACCGCCAGCACGATCATGGATTTCATGATCCGGTCTTCAAATGGTGGTCTGATTGTCTGAGTCTTGACAGATCGAAGAATGGCAGGGAATGAACTCATGATGACGAACGAACTCGTTGCCGGATAGAGGATGCTGAGTACTGCCGGAGCGGGAAACGCCAGAATGACTTTGACGAGGCTTCCAATCAGAATGGGGAAGAACATGATCCGATAAATGTACTTCGCTCGTAGGACTCTATCGTTTTGTTCATGGATGAAGTGACCAAAGTTCACGGCGACTTTGGTAAGGATCCAAAGCAAGAGAACCAATCCAACCAGAGCGATTCCAAGTTTGCCGGCGAAACCGATCCCCAGCATCTCCGCAACTTTTCCCGTATCTCCCGCCGTCGAAAATGGCGTCGTCACCAGGTATCCAAAGAAATTGACAAAGCCCAGCAAACTGAACCAAAGAACGAAAAGACGGCTGATCCCGTTTCCTTTCCTTGTCGCAGCAATTCGTCCAAAAACGAGACCCTGGATCAAACTGATCACCGGACCGGCCATGGCGGAAATGATTTTGGCGGGTATGCTCAGCGATTGCGTCTGTGTTTGGACGTAATTGTGAAAGAGGGTCGGATGGGCGCCAAGAAATTCATAAGACAAGAAATGTCCGAATTCGTGAACGAAAGTGGTCATGATAAATGCCGAGACAAACGCGAGCGTCGAGTTTATCAAAATATTCCTGAAAGATTGACTCATGTAACGACTACCTCCTGAGTTAAATTAGCCGCATGTGAGGTTCGCCTTTTTGGAGTCTAACATCAATCATGGCGAAAACACCGTTGAGGATCCGCTGAAAACCATCTACTGGGTGGGTGTTTCGTCCGACAGGCGTTGTATCGGTCCGGGTTCACTCTCTTCACCTATCTCGGCTACAATTTTTCCATTCTTGTCGAAGCGGTACAGCGTGATGCCAGTGTTCCTGATGGGTCGGCTGTATTCCTTGTCGGGCCGATCCGACATTGCGCGCCCGGAAACTCCATACCAGGACAACCTTGTCTTCTCACCGACCGATTCATGAATGGTAATGTGCGGCTCAGCCCACCGTTCGCAGAAACCGGAGGCAAACTTCCGGACGGCCGCGCGTCCACGAATGGAGGGCGTTGCAAAGATGGTCTTGAAGATCGGGTAGGAGACCACGACATCGTCACTGGCCAGCTCGTCCACGACGCTTGAATCGCAGCCGTAGACGCCTCTGAAGAATCGCTCCGCCGTTGCGATGCGCACAGCCGTGACATCCTCGCCCGGCCCACGACAAGCCACGAGACACACCAGCAGTCCTGAGATGGACACGTACCTGTGCATTTCAATTCTCCTGTTCAATAGCCATGCCTGATGACGCTGTTCACAATCGCGACGCGGTGCCTCGAGGACGCCTTCATAATGCTCACGATCCAAGCTCATACTGCACGTCGATGAGATTTCCTTTCCAGACTATTTGTAACGTACCGTCAACGTACCAGCCCACTTCGCCATACAGCGGAACGCGCATACCCGACCGCACTTGATAATCGCGAAAGTGTCCCTCCCATGGCACTTGTTTGTATCCATCGTCGAATCTGCCGAAGCGACCGGGGCTGTAAATACTTATCACCTCTCCGGCCTCGTTGAACCGAAACTCCAGCGACACGGTCGTGCCGTGGTTAGTCAGGGTTGCCAGTGCTGTTCGATCATCAATCGGCGTCCACGCGACACCTGACTGAGGTAAAAGAGCGGTGGGAAACCAAACCGCCTCGGCCAAATACCTGTGCAATGCCCCCGAGTTCAGCTCGGGCGCTCCACTCTCTGAGGCGACTGCAAATGCCGACAAAAGGCTCACTCGACCCGAGCCGACACCGGCACAGTAGCTATCCACAACGCGCATATGTGTGGCCAATGGCATCTCGACCTTGGCGTTCCAGACGAAGCCGGTTGCGGGCGGCACAATTATTTGACGCGCCGTGAATGAAGCCCAGCTGTCAGTCGTCGCGCTGGTTCGCAGCAATCCCGATTGACGTATCGTCGCCGTTCTGATCGGTTTGCGCCCGTCTGGTAGAACATGATTGAAATAGCTGGCAACCGGAGGCGGCAGTTCTGAGAACGAGTCAAAATCGATGTTGCCTGGCTGGGACGCGCTCTCCATAAGTGTTTCTACCAGTTCCTTCGTCTTAGCGCTTTCCCGTGCCTGCCCAATGACAACAGCGATGACAATGCCAATTGCGATAAGTCCAATCGAGATCAAAAGCCACTTACCCATTATCAGTTATCCTTACCAGCGCATGCCGACAGCGATTGAATGCGGCTTCAGAGGATGATGGAGTCTTTTCAAGTGCGATGCGTGGCCCTTCCCCTTCATCGGCTTGCCTGGCTGGCCTGCAACTCGTTGTACAACCGATCGGCATCGTCGACTTGCAACCAGATTTCACTCGTGCTTTTTCGAATTCCGTACATCCCAACGGCTTCAACCGGACGGACTAGTTTCAGGCACACGTTTGCTTTTCCAAGTACAACTGCGCTGAGTGCATCGCTCGATTTTTCCTTCTGGGATAAATGAACCCGAATCTCCCGGAGGTTATCCATGTCGACTCGGATCTCCCAGCGAAGGCCTACGCGAACACGCAAATCTGTCGGCGTGATGAGAATCGGGCGCGCTCGGAAAGCCCGGTAATCACCGACGAACCAAACCACCGCATAACCGGTGAGGCCTGTCAGAATCCATGCGGCAGTGTGACTCCACTGGCTGATAAGGAAATGCAGGGCGATAGCCTCCACAAGTAGTGCGATGAACAGCCCGAACAAGACACTCCCATATCCCGACTTGCGGTGGACCGTATAGCAGGTGGCGTTTGCAACTGGAGGCGTCCTCCATTTGAATGCATGATACAAGATCCCGATTTCCGTTGCGAAGATTCCTGCGGCAACACGACTTCCGAGCATGTCCGCCGTCGCCGAGCGAAAGCGCGTGACAAAATCTCCACTTCCTTCCGGAATTGCCAAGAAGATTCGCCTCGCCCGAATCAACAGGTAGGTGACGACCGTCAATTCCACCGGTATAACCAACAGTCGCAGATTCTCCAATAAGTCGTGGTGCGCATCGGGGATTGCCAAAGTGGCTGCGAAATATCCGAGTACGACCGACGGAACAATGGCGATCCACGGCAATCGTCGAGTCCTAACCAGGAATAGATAGACGAGCCCAGGAAATGTTACGGTCAGGTCCAGCGTAAGTGCAGACGCCAGGACCGTTGTCTGTGAGTTCGTCTGAGTCGGAAGTACGAAGAGCGCGAGCAGTGTAGCCGCAAGAAGCACTGCTACCGGGATGGCATATCTCCACACAGTAGTCAGGCGGGCGGTCAGCGATTGCGCAATCCCGACGGCATCGCCCTGCGATCGCCGGAATCCGCCGAGCAAAATTCCCGATGCCGCTACGAACGGAGCGATCAAGACCAGCCAAATCGGGGCCTTGACTGTATTCCCCTTGATGTAGTGAAGAATCTCGACAGCTTCGAGAAGGCCTACGGAACAAACCACAAGAGCCAGAACCACCGGCCCACGAAGTCGATGAGAGATGTTCCGGCAAACCCATCCGGCCAGAACGCTGGCGGCAGCGCCACCCAAGACTTCAAGCGCCAGCCATGGGCCCAGATTGATTGATCCGGTCTCGTCCCTCTGCATCCAACCGAGCAGGACGGCCACAGCGGCCAGTACGAGCATCGACCCGACAAGTACTGCCCCGCCGGTAAGAACGCCCAAAAGAGTACTTCGATCCATGCGACGATTCAATTCGTTTGGTGGTCCGTCGGACGTCCGATGATCTGACATATCACGTCTCCCAGCCAGGCGGCCTAACTTCATTCGTCGATATTATTCTACCTAATACCCGCCTCAATGTAAACAAGTTGCGTTCAATAAGATACGGGCGGCGGGAAGGCTGTGTGCGACTCTCCAGTTCCTCTGGGTCCACGACAGTCCGGCTGAGGTCATGCAGAGGAGTCAATCGAGTTTCAGACGATCGGTGATCTCACCGTTCCGTGATTGCACAAACTCCCTTTCCCAGAGTCACTGTCAAAGTGCAGGGATGCGCATCTTCCCGGCGGAAGAACGGATACGTCAGCGAACAGTCCCCTTCCATGGTCACCGTATACACACCGTTCGACACTTGGACGGACGATTTTCTGTCAGAATAATATCTGCCGCTGAGACTTACCGCAAGGCGCGCGCATCGCAGTGCATGCAGATCATCTGAAGGCTGATATTGGATACGATTGAGTACGTCGAATATTCTTGACCCGTCGACGATTTCCCCACCCGCATAAAGCCAGACAGTGGGAATGAGTGGATCCTCCGTCTGATTCCGGCGTTCGTACACGGAATAGACCTTTATTCCCTTCAAAGGAAAGTCCCGCTGAGCCGACACTTCCGACACCACTGGATCGTCGTACTTCTCCTTCATGAACAGATTCACCTTGTGCGGTATCGACGAACAAGACGCAGTAAAAATGGTGACAGCGGTTATGAGTACAGCGGCGCGAATCATTCTTCATCCTCCAAAAATAAGATGAAGTGTCAAGGCTCACGCATATTTCCCATCCAGATCATTTATGATCCAGATACTGTATGGAAAAACGTGCCGTTTTCCGTTGGAGAACGGAGACCGGCTGACGTCAACACCTTCAAGATTGCATACAACATCCGATCCATAAATTGCCGTGCAGTTCAAGAAATGAGCGATGATCCAGGACGGGCCGGACGCGTCGACGACTCCCCTCTTAGGCGGTACGCCCGCGAGCACAGTAACTCGGACCAGCCCAGCACGACCGGAAATGTCATCGACACTTGCGTATGCCAGGTACCGTCCAGGTCCGATCCGGTGCGCCATGAAGTCACTCTGGCGTCCGGCACGCAGGGATAGCCGCACCACGGTACTGTCGCCCGGAGGCAGTATAAGCCCCGTGATTGCATCCCCGCAGGTGTGCCAGGCGGCGGGCAAAGGCGACCCGGATTCCGTCGTGAGGAGAATGTGAAGATGACATGTGGTTGCCGACCGGTGGCGCCTTGTGCTGTCACCGACGTTGGCAAGCGTTGCGACGATTGTCAGCGAATCACCCTCGTGAACGACACGATGGGTGACCACTATTCGAAGAACAAGTTCGTTCGGGAGAGCGTAGCTTGCGCTTGAAGTTGCGTCCTGAGAAGCGTGCCCACACGTTGCGGCAATGAGCAGAGCGGAACCTATTCGTACCAGCTGCATAGGCGCCAGCGCGCCACGCACCACTGCGGCTAAGGTGCGCCGCACATGATTTGAATTTTCACTCATATTCTTAACGTCCGCTTGCGCCGATGGGTCGGCGGCATCAGTTTCCGCGATACCGGGTAATCTACTGAGTGTGAGTTTGGTCAGATTCGCCTTATTCTCGGCATTATCAGTATCGATACCGCCTAGTTTGCCTTCAGCATCATCGTGAAGAACTGTACTCTCTGAAGAAGGTCAATGCAAATGAATCAGGATCTGGAGAATATTCAAGTTTCATGGTGTAAAACCTAGCTCAAGAAATGCGTCATGAATTGTTTTCCGGTCTTCTAATGTCACGACTCGGAGGCATCGGTGTCCTATCTTGCAGCGAAGCAGGAAAGCAGCGATGAGTGGACATCTATTCGGCCTCCTTCAGAGCGCGTTCCAATAAATCGCCCACATTCAGTTCACCCGCCCATTGGTGCAGATAATCCAAATCCAATTCCCCCGCGCAAATCTTCAGCACGCCGAGGATATCCTGCCATTGCCTTTCAGACATTTCGCCTCCCCGTCGATACCACTCCAATTTGGCGAGAACGGTATCTTCAGGACTCGCAAACATTGCGCTGACTTCGGTTTCAAAGGCAAAGGTTTGCTTTTGAGCACGGACAAGTTGGGATTGCAAAAAGGGACGCGGATGCGGGATGAAGACGTCCACCTTGAATAACGTTTCGCGATGAATGATGGAGAAAGCGGCGTTCGAGCGAACGGCATCCGCAATCATGTCCTCATCGAGATAAAACGCATCCTGCAATGCCTCCACGAAAGGCCGCAGATTATCGGGACGCAATTCCGCGACGATATCCGAATCCTGGGTCGTCCGCACCATGCCATACAAGGTGCTGGCAAGCGATCCGCCGATGCGATAGCGGACGCCAAGCCGCTCCAGCACGCTCGTAACCCTGAGCGTGACTTCCAGAGGCTCATTCATGGGGCGATTCTTTGCAGGCTTTTCGCGCCAGTTCTTCGCCCAAGAGCAGGACGGCCAGTTTGTAGCGCAGTTCCGCTTGGTTGGCATCGGGGAAGCGGGAACGCAAACCCGCAAGCGCCAACATCCGCGCGGAGGCGTTTAATTGAGCCAGCATGTTCATCTTCTTCGTGGGACTTGCCCGCCGCAATAGTTCAACACGCAGGTCCTCCATCTTTGGATGCGTGTCAGAAAACATGTGAGCCATTATCTTCGCATAGTCACTTCGAGAATTTTCATCGTGTCATTACCGAAAATATCCACCCCGTTGGCCGGGAGCGCCGATCAGTTGATGATCCGGGACTTGAGATGGATCTTCCCTGTTATTTTGGCGCGGCACCGAATGTGATACCCTCCCCAATGGCATTGAACAGCGGTTTGTATTCAGCATATGACGCTTCTTCTGCCTGGCAGACGACTACGTAAACGTGGTAGGCTCGTCTGGCAGGCTCGTCGGTGAGCGGCTTCATGAAACACTCACCCGCGGTGACGTACATGATGTTCTTTGTCTTCATCGTACCAATGGTAGCGGTGTAAGGGGTATACGAGGTGGAGGATCGGATTTCACCGGATTTCACGACTTGGAAGTTGTCCACCTGAGCGTTATGGAAGGTCCCCAGACGGTCCAGGCAATGATTCATGGCTTCCTTGGGCTCTTTCACATCGCCAAATTCGTCTTCACTGAAGACCGTAATCTGTTCCTTCGAGGGATCGGGCGTGTTGTCCCCTGGCCTGACGGACCTGAATGTTGGGGCCCCCAGGTACGAATTGTCCTCCCCCGTCTTCCAAACAGCTGGGAGCTTGACGATATATCCATAAGAAGGGGAGTGGCTCTCCTCTATAAAATAAGGAGTCAGTCGATGAGTTCGTTCGATTTCCAGCAACCCCGGATCATACTCATACGGTTTGTCGCTCTCGAACAGGCTGAAGTCCATCGATTTCGCGCCGTCCGGAGACGCCCAGGACCCTGTTATGACGCCGTTGGGCTGTCTTACGCCCGAGAACGATCCTGTGATCTTTCCTGACTTGTCCGACTCTTCCATTCACAATTTTTCTGTTGTATCGATCGTACCGTGCAGAGGAATGTCGTTACCCACGTTGGAATAGTAATACTTGCCTTCAAGCCGGCCGTCATCAGCCGACAGTTTCATGCTGATTTTCAACCGACCGTCTATATTCCCTGAATAGATCCTGGAAAAGGACAAACGCGAATCCTTTGCGGTTGTTGATTGAGTGTCTTTGTTGGTTTCTTCCTTTTTCGCACCGCACGACAAGGACGTAACCGAATAGACGGTGAACATGAGAGCATACAGAGTCTTCATGGGTTTAGCATTCGTATCAAGATGCCATAGCATCGATCGATCTCGGGTGATTGACCAAACCTATGCTTTCAAGCTGAAAAATCAAAATGGATTTCCGGCAAGCCCTGGTGCGGAAAAATTGTTTTGCCCATGATTTTCTCCATGATGACCCTTTGGTTAGACGTGCCTTCCGTGCCGAAGGACAACATGCGTGGCCTTCACCGACGTCACAAATTCTACGCATTCGTATCCGTGAACCCGCAGGTCCACTCCCTCAAAGAGCCGCTCTCCACTGCCGAGCAGAACGGGTGCGATGGCGATGTGCAGTTCGTCTATCAGTCCCTCACGAAGATACTGCTGGATGGTGTTTGGCCCTCCACCGATGCGCACGTCCATACCGGCGGCCGCCTCGCGCGCCCGGTCGACCGCCTCGCGGATGCCTCCCGTGATGAAGTGGAACGTCGTGCCGCCTTCCATCTCGATGGGGGAACGTGCATGATGCGTCAAGATGAACACCGGGACGTGATACGGCGGATTGTCCCCCCACCAGCCTTTCCAGTTCATGTCCGGCCAGGGCCCACGAATGGGTCCGAACATGTTCCTCCCCAGAATCCAGGCTCCTATATTCCGAAAGCCACGTGCGGCGAAGTCCTCGTCAAGTCCAGTCGTACCGTCATCCTTGCCGAACACGTTTCGTTGGAATGTGCGCGTCGGGACCGCCCATTGATGCAACTCCGTTCCGCCAATGCCAAGTGGGTTAGTAAGGTCTTGATTCGGACCGGCTCCGAATCCGTCAAGCGAGATGGTGAAGCTCTCAACGCGAACTCGTGTCATGTTCATTCCTCGGTATGGATGTCTAACTTCAAGCCGTCAGACGGCGCCGTCCTGCCAGTCACCGGTTCTCGTAAGGCGGGGCATCTTCCCTCGCGATCACTGTGTCGTACAGGCCGTAGTATGTCAGTCCCGGGTGGCTATCTATGCCCGTGTACCGAAGCGACGCGTCTTCGTACCGTCGAAACGCGAACACGGCTTGGTTCATTTGCTCGGTGTTGAATACCTTGAGTCGCACGAGCAAATGGAAATCCTTTACCGTCAGGCCTGTCACCGTGAGGAACAAATCAGGTTCGATCTTTGTGATGACATCCTGAAGCGTGTTCTCGCGAAAGTCTGTGAGGTACATGAAGGCTGGGATGCGCGTGGCGAACTTGATCAGTTTTTCCTGCACCAACTTACGCTTCGACTTAAACTCCTTCTCTTCTTCGGTGAGTTGCTTCATCTCCTTTGCCGACAAGTCCTTCTTCTTCGCCTTGTTCTTGAGCGCTTTGATCTTCTCACTCTTATTGATGATAGTCTCGATGATGTTGTCGCCCAGCGAACGCCAGCCTTCGATTCGCTCCACAGCAGCCATCGCCTCGGGGTTTTCGAGGATGCGGCGCAAGGTGTCGTTGTCGACGTTCACGAGCAGCGCGCTTTCCCACTTTCGTGCCAGCAGTGTGGCTGAGGTGCCGGCCATCGCAATGTCGAGTATGCCTCCCGCGTCGAGCTGCGCCATATTCGCGCCGTCGTAGGCCAGGACGGGCAGGAACGACACGAGCTCCCTAACGGCGTTCTCCGGGTTCGGTTCACCGGGCGAAAGCCCGATGCCGTATTCGGAGAGCTGTCTTAAAGCGCGCGTGGGAGCGAAATCGAAAACGAAACAAACCGGCTTGAGAATTTCCTCCGCGTTCGGGTCGTCGCCGTTGGGATTGTTGATGGACCAGGGCGACTGCACGCGAAACGCCGACTGAAAATACGTCTCCGGCGATTTGAGATTTCGCAGCATCAAAATGGGCGACCACTGCGGCACGGTGACGCCTGTCGTGAGCTTGCCGCAGGACAGTGTGATGGTCTTGGTGTCAAAGCCGCTACCGATAGCCGCACGTACGGGAGGCAAAGCATCGAGACCTATACCGGCTGATGCACCCGCCGCGATGAGGACCTTGTATTCGCGCCAAAATGTGTTGTGCTTCTCCGCCAGCAGGTTCGCCATGGCGTGACACGCCGCGACATTGGGCAGAAACCAGAACGCGTGCTGGAGATACGGCAAGAGGCGAACGTCCGAATAAGGGAACGGCGGGCGCGTACCGGTCTTAAGGAATTCAACAGCCTTGGGCGCGTAGGCACCACGGATGATATCCAGCCATTTCTGTACATCGCTTTTGTGTCGAAACTGTGCCTTGTTTCTTTCGCCAGAGGCTTCAAAAAAAGCGTTTAGGTCAAACTCGTCAAATTCCCCGGCGCTCGCGATCGCCAGCAGTTCATCCGGCATCTGATAGGTAAGCAGCCGCATCTGCGGCAGCGCGCCGTAGGGATTCCAACTGCCGGGATTCTTATTCTCAAACTCTTCCTTCGCGCGCTGCTCGTCGGTGTACGTCCAGTTGAAGATCTGCTCCTCGATGAACTCGCCCGTGGCCAGCGCCCTGAACGGGGTGCCCGAAAGGTAAAGGTAAGCCTTTGTCATGATGGGCAGGAACTCCGTCTCCTTCTCCGATAGTTCGCCGAGGTCTTCGTTTATGTCTTCCAGGCCGATTCCGTACTCAAGCTTGGCCTCCTTCTTGGAGACCGCCTCTTCCTCGCCTTCGAACAATTCTTTGGCGGTTTCGCGCCATGCCCCGAAGTGATATTCATCGAATACGACCAGATCCCACTTTACCTTGTGAAGCCATTCGTTCTTGGCCTTGATGTTTCCCGCATCGTCACGGCCCAGCAAATCCTGGAATGAACCGAAATAGACGAGCGGTTTCTTGGCCGAGACCTTCGTCGGATCGCTATCCGAATGGCGCGACTGATATTGCCAGCCGTCGAAATCAACGTGAAATTCGAGGTCCGTCTGCCAGGCGTCTTCCACTGCAGGTTTGAAGGTAACGACCAGCACACGCTTGGCCCCGAGTCTTTTGGCGAGCTGATACGTGGTGAAGGTCTTGCCGAAGCGCATTTTGGCGTTCCACAGGAAACGCGGGACGGCGTGCATGTCCTCCTTCCAGATGGAGTGGAAATAGGCGTGGGTCTTGTTGACGGCCTCGGTTTGTTCCCGCCGCATCGCGAATGTCTCGGAGTGGGTGCCTGTAAATTTCCTGCCGGTACGAAGTTCGGTCAGAACGGTTTTTACGTCTTGAACTGTGCACCGCATCCATTCCAGTTCTGGATTGGCGAAGCCTTTCCGCACGAGAGCGGCGCGCACCTCATGATCGGTGAAGGTCGTGCCATCGGCCCGCTCGGCGGGTTCGTCCAGTTCGATTTTGTAATTCTTGATGGCAGCCGTTTTGACCTGCTCGGCGACGCGCTGCTTGACGTCGCGCGTGGTCTGCCCCACCTTGAGCAGTCCCGCGTGTGCCTTGTCGTCGATCGAGTAGGCGTAGATTCGAGGCCTGGCCTCCGGCTTGGGCGCAAGGATTTCGTCGATGGTGGGTTTGCTCATGACGGCCTCTCAATGATTTCCCAGTGCCCCGCTTTGTCGGAACCAACCCGTCTGATTCGGCCCGCTTCGCGAAGTGCTTTTAGATGGCGCTTGATCGTCTTGTCGGTTACCCCCAGCGCGAGCCCCATCTTCTGCGCGGTCGCTTTGGGATTGGCGCGCAACAAAATGAGAATTTTGGCCGAAACATCGCTCAAACCGTCATTTACAGGGACATTTACAGGGACATTTACAGGGACATTGGCGGCCGTTTCCGTCGCAACATCAATGAATTTGTAGAGCGAATTGGCGATCGCATCGACCATGAAGTCGATGAATGGACGGCAATCTACGTTGCCTGCGTGCGAATCCTGCAAGGCCTTGTAGTACAACGCCTGGTTGTGGTGAACCAGTGTTTCCACCGGCATCCATGTAAACAGTGGATTCCATCGGGACAGGATCAGCGTCTGCCACAGTCTCCCGATCCGGCCATTGCCGTCGCGGAAGGGATGGATGTATTCGAGCATGTAGTGGACGGCGGAACTCTTGATAATCGCGTGTGCTTCGTCGGTCTTTCCCCAGTTGAGGAGTTGTCCGACGAGTGCCGGAACTTCGGGCGCCGACAAGCCCTGGTGCATCACCACGCCATCGCCGCGTACAACCTGAACGCCGACTGTCCGGAACCGGCCCGACTCCTCGATCAGTTCATCCGTCAGGTGCGCGTGGGCTTTCAGCAAGTCCTCCGCTGACCATGGATCATAGCCGGTCATTTCGTTGTACGCATGCCAGGCATTTTGCACTTCTTTGATGTCTTTGAGCGCTCCCAAAACCGGTTTGCCATTGATCACATCGGTGACCTGGCTCAGGGTGAGCCGGTTACCTTCGATGGCGGTGGAGGCGTGAATGGACAGAATGCGAGAACGCTTGCGCAGTTGCAATACGTCGCCGGATTGCTCCTCGCTGATTTTGACGCGCTCAAGCAGTGCGTGGATGTCGCCGATCTTCTCATACCACTTTGGGTTTTCTGAATAGAATTTCTTCAATGGTGTCATGGCCTTTCTGTCCGCATCCTGATGAGCAGTCCCGCGTGCGCCTTGTCGCTGTTCGCGTAGGCGTAGATTCGAGGCCTGGCCTCCGGCTTCGGCGCGAGAATTTCTTCGATGGTGGGCTTGCTCATGACGGCCTCTCAATGAGACAAGCCCCAACGGGGCGGGCTGTACCAACCCAGGGCAACGCCCTGGGTATTACGTGAAAAGAAGAAACTGAGCCCTGAAGGGGCGCTCCAATGCGCCCTTCAATCCCATACATACCGTTCATCGTACGCGATGCCGTGGCGCTCCAAAAACACGCGGTATTCCTCCTGGAACGATTTGCGACGGTGATGTTCCTGTTGCACGGCGATGTAATCGCGAACGGATGGCACGGCGGATTCGCTGACGGCAAACGCCCCGTAACCCGCTTGCCACGCAAATTCGCCAAATTCATCCCCCTGTGTTTTGATCCATTTCGACGAGGATTTTTTGACGTCTTCGACCGCCTGGCTGACGGACACTGTGCGGGCAAGTTCAAAAAGGATGTGAACGTGGTCTTCGACGGAATTGATAAGTACTGGAGGGCATCCCAGATTTTGCAGTACGGTGGCCATGTAGGCGTGCAACGAATTGCGTACAGAGTTGGTGATGAGGCGTGTGCGATGTTTGGTACTGAAAACGAGATGAACATGAAGACGCGCGAGGGACTGAGGCATGGTCTGGGCCGCCCTTTCAGGGCTTGGTTTGTATTGTTGTTTGGATACCCAGGGCGATGCCCTGGGGTGGAGTTGTGTCGCGCCGATGGCGCTGAAACATGTGTCTTGTCGCTGATCGCGTAGGCGTAGATGCGCGGCCGGGCTTCCGGCTTCGGCGTCAGGATTTCGTCGATGGTCTTATTCATCCTCAGGCTTCTTCAATGTTTTCGTTTTTTTGACCGGCGGCAGGAAGTTCTCCCCGGTTACCACGCTCTTGCCCGTCTTTTGTTCGAGTTCGCGGCGTGCCTTCTTCGCGATGCGTCCGCCCTTCCGCCCGGCGTCCGCGTTTTCGCCCATACCGGTCGCCTGCTCGCTCTCGGCGATCTGGCGGGTGGAAAGTTCCGCCAAGGCGGTAAAGATCAACTCCGCTTCGCTCATGTGATCGCGCAGGTTCTGCTGCTTGAGTCCCTTGAGGTGTTTGTGCGCTTTGACCGAAACGCCGCTCCATTCCTGATGAATGATGTTGGTGAGCATTGCGAACTCCTCCTCGCCCTTGATGTCGTGATCCTTCCAGTAGTCGGTGAGCTTGTTGCGCGTCTCCTGTCCCATCATCCGTTGTTGGATCCACTTCTCGCTGCGGCCATGCTTTTGCCAATACTCGCGGGCGCGGTCGAGCGAACGGGCCGGGTCACTCATGTCCTGAATCCGCTCGTAGCCCACCTTGGCCAGCCACTGCTTGAACGGTTCGGCTTTTGGCGATGGGATGGACTGAATCAGGCGAAGCAAGGTTTCCGTGTCAGCCATGTCGGTCAGGCGCATTTTCCCGTCGGCTGACGGCATTCTCAACCCGTTACATTTTGTAACGGTTTCGCCGGCACCCTCGTCTTTCAGCCGTTTTTTCAGCACTCGCCAGTAAACCGCCGGATTCAGGCTATCCGTCAACGCCGCCACCACATCAACCACGGAGAAGTACCATGTTTCAGATTTCTCGTCGAAATACCGGCGAATCGCATGTTTCTCAAAAGCCACCAAAGCTCGTTTGTTTTTCATAATCACATCTCCTTTATGATGCAGGAGGTTGTTTCAGTCGGTTACATTTTGTAACCGACTCGCTGCCTTCCTTCTTCAACCGATTCTTCAGCACTTTCCAATAGTTCCTGGCGGCTTGAAAGTCCGGCTGTTGAATCAACGCCGCGACGATGTCCACGACGGAGAAATACCACGTCTCGAACTTTTCGTCATACACCCGGCGAATCTTGAAGATCTCAAAAACGGCCAGCGCGTGTTCCTTACTCATTCGTCACCTCCAGTTGTCGACAAATTGTCGTCAACTCAATCTTATCTGCGCCCATCTGATCCATAGGCGCATTCCTCATTGTCCGATGCGGCTTCGGCTTCGGCGCGAGGATTTCTTCGATGGTGGGTTTGCTCATGACGGTCTCTCAATGAGACGAGCCCCAACGGGGCGGGCCGTACCAACCCAGGGCAACGCCCTGGGTATTACGTGAATAAAAGAAACTGAGCCCTGAAAGGGCGCTCCAATGCGCCCTTCAATCCCACACATACCGTTCATCGAACGCGATGCCGTGGCGCTCCAAAAACACGCGGTATTCCTCCTGGAACGATTTGCGACGGTGATGTTCCTGTTGCACGGCGATGTAATCGCGAACGGATGGCACGGCGGATTCGCTGACGGCAAACGCCCCGTAACCCGCTTGCCACGCAAATTCGCCAAATTCATCCCCCTGTGTTTTGATCCATTTCGACGAGGATTTTTTGACGTCTTCGACCGCCTGGCTGACGGACACTGTGCGGGCAAGTTCAAAAAGGATGTGAACGTGGTCTTCGACGGAATTGATAAGTACTGGAGGGCATCCCAGATTTTGCAGTACGGTGGCCATGTAGGCGTGCAACGAATTGCGTACAGAGTTGGTGATGAGGCGTGTGCGATGTTTGGTACTGAAAACGAGATGAACATGAAGACGCGCGAGGGACTGAGGCATGGTCTGGGCCGCCCTTTCAGGGCTTGGTTTGTATTGTTGTTTGGATACCCAGGGCGATGCCCCGGGGTGGACTTGAGTCGCGCCTTTGGCGCTGAAACATGTGTCTTGTCGCTGATCGAGTACGCGTACATTCGAGGCCCGGTCTCCAGCTTCGGTGCGAGGATTTCTTCGATGGTCTTACTCATCGCTTTCGCTCTCGCCCATCGGACGAATCATGCTGTTGATGAACTCAATCTCTTTCTTTGTGATGCCGTATTTCTTGTAGAGCAGTTCGTCTGTCCACGTTCGATTCCAAGCCTGCTGCGGAATCCACGAGTAAGTTGAACGCAGTGCGTGTTGGGTAATCTTTCGCAATGACACGAGAAAGCGGAAAAACCGCGTGCGGTAGTAGCTCGCAAAACTTCGAGCCGCGCGCTCCGACTGAAAGGGTGAAACAACGAGATAGGATTGAGTGCAAGCGGATGGGGGTGCTGCCACGATTTCCTTGCCAAGAATTTGATGGGGAAACGTCTCGCCCGCACCGTAGGCTTCTGGCACTAGCACTTTCCAAGCATCAATCGCGGCGGTGTTCTTGCGGATGGCGTCTCGTTTCATGAAACCGACTGTGCGTTTGCCCTTTTGGATCAAGTGTAGCACTATCAAACCTGCGCCGCGTTTCTCGCTCCATTCCTCGAAATTGGTCGCAATGCCAAACGGCGTGTCGCCAGAGACAAGCTCAAGAATTGACGGTTCTTTTTTTGCGAGAACCTTTCTGAGAATTCCAACGGCTCGTTCGTCGCGCACAAAAACATCAAATTCACCTAGCACGCGGTTCTGTTGAAGATGCTCAACACCGCCAGCTACCCGCGTCACGTTGCATGGGCCATTGTGCGAGTTGTCCCAAAGGAAGTAGCAAACGCCGCCTTTGATTTGAACGCCGGGAAATGCTTCGCCGGAGTCAGGGAAGTCAGTCAGGAAACGAACGTGTCCGCTGGAGAGCATCTGCGCTCGAAATTCATCTAGACCTCGTCCTCCGGCCATCCATCGTGATGGCATAACCATGCTGAGAAACCGTGGTTCTAGTTTGAGCGCCTGTTGGACAAACAAATGAAAGATGGATGAATCGCTTGAACCGCCCGCGCCTCCCTTCATCTGATACGGCGGATTCCCGATGATGACATCGAATTGCATATTGCCTCCAAATATCTCGGTGAGCCGAGTCTTGATGTTGTCGGTGTGAATAAACGGATAGGCGTAGTTTTCAACTCCTGCCTCACGGTCCAATATTACTTTCGGCGCACCACAAAATTCGCACTTGGTTTCACCCCACGTGTGCTCAATGCGCTTGAACCAGATATTGCCATCGTCGCTGGCGAACGATTTGGCGACGGAGTGTTTGCCGGTGGCGTGCTTGGAGCAATACACACTGCGCCGCGCGAGCAGGCTGGTGATCTGCGTGATGCCGATGCCGAAGACCTGCCTGGTCAGGATGTGGTTCACGCGCTTTTCCAGATTCGGAATCTCCTGTTCCAGCCCTTTGTTGAGTCGGCTCGTAATCTCGCGCAGGAACACGCCCGACTTCGTACAGGGGTCGAGGAACTTCACGGTCTTGTCCGCCCAGATATTTGCGCCCTTGTTATTCGCCGCCCATGCCTCGGCCAGCGTGTCGAGCATCCGGTTGGCGAGTTCAGGCGGTGTGAATACTTCGTCGTTGGAGAGATTCGCGATGCACGTGAGCACGTCCGGGTTGCGTCCGCGCAGGGTGAATTGTGCCTGCGACGTCTCACGCGGAGACGTGGAGGGCGAGGAGACCGGGTCGGATGAAGATGGCTTTTTCATCCCTTCTCCTCCGCGCGCTTCGCGCCTTCGCGTGCGCTCTGTTGTTGGGCCTGGTTCACGCGAAGTCGTGAAGACGCGATGTCTTTATGTTGATTCCGACCGCGCAGGGTGAATTGTGCCTGCGACGTCTCACGCGGAGACGCGGAGATAACCGGGTCGGATGAAGATGGCTTTTCATCCCTTCTCCTCCGCGCGCTGCGCGCCTTCGCGTGCGCTCTGTTGTTGGGCCTGGTTCACGCGAAGTCGCGAAGACGCGATGTCTTTATGTTGATTGACAATTCTTTTGCAGCCCTCTTTGAACGTGACGGCCCCGAAATTGATAAGCAATCCAAGCGGCATGTGCAGTAATCGCAGATAGGTGAGCAACTGCTTACTGTGAACCGGAGCCAATGTCTCGACCGATTTCAATTCGACGATCAACTGATTATCGATCATCAGGTCAACTCGTAGTCCATCGTTGAAGTGGATACCGTGATATTCAAACTCAACCACCTTTTGCCGTTCGACCTTGAGGCCTTGCTCAGACAAAACTCGGGCCAGGACTGTTTCGTAAACCGACTCCAGCAAACCAGGGCCGAGTTCAACATGCAGTCGGTAAGCGCGGTCCACGACAACGGCTGAAACCTCTTCTACATTCATATCACCTCCACATGCTTTTTCACGAACTCACGTGATACACGACCGAGGAATTCTTCGCGACCTCCGCGTCTTTTCGCGTGAGATCCCGCCGGCTAAATTTTCGCGTCCTTCGCGTCTTTTCGCGTGAGACTCTTTGATTTTTTTTGTTCACCGCTCGCCTCCTGACCCATCAGATCCTGGATGCAACATGCACGCTGCCAGTTCACTCACCGTCATCGGCGAATAGGTCTTCGTCGGCGTGAAAATCTCGTGTTTGCCCAGATGGGCGAAAAGCGAACCTTCCGCACTGTAAGCAGACGATTGGGTGAGAACGTCCAGGCGGAAGTCGCGCCTCTGGAATTTGCCCTTGCCCAGGTAACCCCACTCAGCAAACGTAATGGGCTGATCATCATGGGTTCGCATCTTCAGAGCATCTCCGTGAACAAGATTCTGCGACAATACATACGAAGCGGCATGGTATGTCTCATCAGAATCAGCCACGTTCAGATATTCGGCCAGGATTTCCAGCAGATTCGAGCGGCACTCTGCAATATTGTCCTCCAGCAACTCAATGCCGTAGATGCACATCAAAGCCAGCATGGAATATTGCTGTCGTTCAAAGTCGGAGTTGCCGTATTTGAGTTCGACAGCGGCGAGCTTACGTCTGAGAATCTTCACAAGAAAATTCCCACTGCCACAGGCAGGCTCAAGGAAGCGAGAATCTATCCGCTCCGTCTCGTCCTTCACGAGGTCGAGCATTGCCTCGACCATCCACGGTGGGGTGAACACTTCGCCGTGGTCGGCGACACGTTGCTTGGATTTGACGAAGTTCATGGGCAGATCCACTTCGGGCGATGCGTCCTCTCGGTCACTGCGGGCTAAGTTCATTTACCCACCCGTATTCTACCGATTCCACTTCACAAAAGAAATAGTCCGGGTCCGGCATTTGTCATCCAGCGCCGAAAAGCCCTACCCCGATCGGATATATCGTTACATCGTATTCGCGACATTCCCCAAGAGCCTTGCTATGCAAGCAACACAGAAACATAGTACTTGCCGTCACATGTCAAAAAGAAAATTCCAAAGACACCGAGGCGCGGTTGCAACCGCGTCGGATTGTATCGCTCTTTCTTTTACCCATCGTATTTGATAAAATCTAAAAAAAAGCCGACGAGACCCATGAAAGCCGCCGTTCGTTACGCATACACGGAACCCATCCGGATCGAGGAACTCCCACGACCCGTTCCCAAACCGAACGAATTGCTGGTCCGTGTCCACGCGACAACCGTGAATCGCACCGATTGCGCGATTCTCACCGGCAAGCCGGCGATCATGAAGCTCGTGGTCGGTTGGCCGAAACCGCGCGTGCCGGTGACCGGAACGGATTTCGCCGGTGTCGTCGAAGCCGTCGGAAATAAAGTCACGCGATTCACAGTCGGCGACAACGTGTGGGGGTTTGACGATACAGGATCGCGCTCACACGCAGAATTTCTCACGGTCGCCGAACATCACGCCATCGACAGAATTCCCGACGGAATGTCATTCGAACAAGCGGCCTCGAGCATCGAAGGCGGGCACTACGCATACAATTTCATCACAAAGGTCAACCTCCGAACGGGCTGTCGCGTGCTCGTCAATGGGGCGACCGGAGCCATCGGTTCCGCAGTCGTGCAATTTCTAAAGCATCTGGGCGCATTGGTGACTGCGGTTTGTCCCGGAGCGTACGCAGATCTCGTGCAATCGCTGGGCGCCGACGACATCATCGATTTTACGAAAGACGATTTCACGAAATCGGGCCGATCGTATGATTTCGTTTTCGATGCGGTGGGCAAAAGCACCTTTGCCGCGTGCAAACCGCTGTTGGTGAAAGGCGGCGTGTACATCTCGTCAGAGCTCGGGCCGCACAACGAAAATCCGTTTCTTGCCCTCACGACGCGGATCTTCGGAAGCCGCAAGGTCGTGTTTCCGGTTCCGGTCAATATCCCGCGTAGTATGAAGTTCGTCTCGGATCTTTTGAGCAGGGGGAAATTCAAGCCCGTCATCGATCGGGTTGTTTCGCTGGGGGAAATTGCCGAAGCGTTTCGTTATGCGGCAAGCGGTCAGAAGATCGGGAACATCGTACTCCGGATGAACGCTTAAGAATAGTCCACGAGTCCGAGCGCGCCGGTGAGCGATTCCACTATGCCATTTCTTCCTTAATTTTCTCCGCCAGGAGCATCTTCAGAAGGGATTGGTATGGGACGTCGCGTTGATTCGCCAGTATTTTAAGATCGTTAATCATCGATTCGGGCAATCGTAAGGAAATGGATCGTCTCGAAGGCTTCAGATTTGGAAATTTGGCCTTTTTTGCCTTCGACCAGTCAATATAGTCGGTGGAATCATGTTTGTCCCAGAAAGCCCGTTCCTTATCTTCTGATTTGAATCGGGGGATGGATTTACGTCTTTTCATGATAAGCCTTTCTTTCTTTTCGCGACATGTCACGAACGGAGATGACTCGGATCATTTTGTCCCGGATGGTGAAAATCACAAATAGCAAACGTTCAGAATCCGTTTTACCAAGTCCGGCAAAGCGCTCCTCTCGCTGCGAATGTTCTCGGTCATAAGCGATGAGGAACGGATCATTGAAAAAGACCTGTTCGGCCTCAAGATGAGTGACTTTGTGAGAGTCCCAATTCTTACTGATGTTTCCATCGTCCCAATCGAAGCCCTCGATCCCTTCAATATCGATCACATGATCCCAGTCTTAGCGTATACGATAAAAGTATACATGCATTCGACCATAGTCAAGCGTTCAATCTGCCGGCGCCTCTCGAAATTCTTGGGTCTGATTTGGGATGAGTGTGGGAATGATTTGAGTTAACGATACTTGGTGGAGTGAAAGGGTTTTGTCCGGGCAGACTTGGACTGATCACTTGGAGGCTTCGATGAACTCGTCGACGGTAAATCCTGCTTTGGATATCAACGCGCGCAAGGTCCCACGCGCAACTTCGTCGTGATTGGGAACAGACAATGTTGCAATGTGGCCGGGTTTTGTGAGGATAATATGACTTCCGGATTGCCGAACGACAGACTATCCAAATTGTTCACATGTCTTGATGACTATTTTGGGCCGGAGAACCGGGATGGGCGGCATTTATACCGCGACTTCGACTTGCTTTGTGGCAATGGTAAGGGGCATTCCCATTTCGTTTCGAACTGCGAGGCATTGTCTAATGGCATCTTGGATGTTTTGTTGGGCCTCAGCCTCGGTCTTTCCCTGGCTAATGCAACCGGGGATGGCTGGACATTCAGAAATGTAGACGCCGTCTTCGTCGCGCGTAATGGTTATCGTAAAGATCATGGAATTTCCGTTCTCAATGCAAAAATATGCGTCGATCATACCACAACTGCAAACTACGGACATGGATAAACTGATTCCGTTTGCCTGTCCGGTGCGAATTTGGACATTGGAAGTAAGCGGCTTAACCGCGTTGTTCTCTTCTATTGTTTCTCTTGACGCCCCGCTCGCCAGCAGGGCAGGCGCCAGAAAGAACCAAGTGAACAAAGGCGGATCAGCCTTCGGTCGTGACAACGGCGCCAGCGGAGGCCACGAAGAACACCGTCTTCCCCGGCCTGCGGAAAAATGCCGCCCGGAACTCGAATGAGCGACGCGAAGAGCGCGGAAAACTGTCTGACGAGTCCCGACAGTATTTGTCTTGGTCGGGACGAGGAGTTTTTTCCGCGCCGCGGCGCGAAGGAGAGTTCAGGCATTTTTTCGCAAGCCGCCAGCGCTTTTCTTTGGCTCTTTCTTTTGCCGCGTTGGCAAAAGAAAGAGCAGAGAGAAAATACGAACGTTCCAACAAACCGTTTTTTTTGGGGGGTTTCCAATTCAATCTGCCATTGAAGCAACACCCCGGGCGCCAGTTGGAAGCGCTTGTCAGCCTGACACTCCTCCAGCTATTCGATGAATATTAAGAAAGCGGGGGAAACACCAAGTCGCAGGCCGCGTCCGCACATATAAACGGCGATTCGCGGACCCGCTTTCGTCGCGGATATCCCGGACGCAGTCACTCAAAATTCAAAAAACTCCTCCAGCGCGTAAAACATCTCCGCGCCCTGAGAAATTGCCGCGGAGGGAAAATGCGTCACCAAAACCATGTCTCGGGGCGCGCGATAGGGGATCACGCTGTCCGCTCCGTGCATGCGATCGGTGAGTAGAAATTGCGCCGTCGTCTCTCCCTTCCGAACCATCCGACCCGGACGCGCCAGAAATTCCACCAGTCCGCCGTACGGAGAAAAGTATGTGCGGTAGTCTTTTAGAAATCCCGCATAGCGGAGTTTCGACGAGCCATCGAACCGCCCGGACACGACGCCGCGATGGGCGAGGTAGTTCAGAATTCGAGCCGCATCCTGTTGCGCCTCGTCAAAGGAGATCCGCTCTTCACCGCCGAGTTCGACGGTGAACGATTCAAAATGAATCGGTTCGTCCCGGCCGTGTGTTCGGAGCGCCTCGTGCAAAGTCACCCACGGCATGAAGCACGCTTCATCCATCGCGCCGGCAAAGACATGCGGAATGAGGAGCGTGACGTCAGACTGAAACATTCGCGCCGACTCACGCGCGTATTCCGGCGCAAACAGGTATCGGCAGGCGGCCGGTCCGGTGTGCAGATCGAGCACGATGTCCGCAGGTGCGGCGAGTCGTTGCAGGTGATGCTGGAGCCAGCCGTTCTCTTCGGGGCCGCGCGAAAAAACCGTTTGTTCGCATCGCGCCAGAGCGCCGGCGATTTCCTGTTTGAAGCTCGACCGGATGTCGTCCATCGTTTTGTCGCGATGTGCAGAGGCAAATTGCGCGATGTCCAGACCCGTTTGACCCTGGGGCAATTGCGTGAGATTCAGGAACGAACGGTTCCAATTGTGTCCCGTCATCGGATTGAATCGGCCAAGCGTCGACGAGCCGAGTTTTACATTCATCGCCTGCGGATTGGCGGCGGGAACGAACGTGACCGATCCGGAAAAATCCTGTTCGGAAAAATATTTCATCAACTCATGAATGACGACATTGCCCTGATGCTCGCCGCCGTGAACGGAGGCCTGAATGTGCACGTGGAGTCCGGGCGTATTTCCACGAATCGAATATGCGCGCACGTTCAGCGCATCGCCGTTGGGCAGTTGTTTGATGGGGAGGGTCTGGATGTGAATTTCGTTTTTCATTTCATCCAATCTCGTGGTGAAGCGGGCGGGCGAACGATCCTCGTTTGTTCGTTTTCAATCACGATTTCCGCGGCCTGAGGGTGGCAGAGGAAATGCGGCATCGACTCCGTGAATCCGTATGCGCCCGCCTGATGAAAGACAATCCAATCTCCGATGGCCGTGTCCGCGGGCAGGGAATGCGTGCCGAGACAATCGAGAGCCGTACACAGAGGTCCGTGTAATTGAAACGTTCGGCTCTCTGCCGACGATCCACGCAGAAGATCTGCCGGAAATGTCTCGCCCGTCAATACCGGCCGGGCGATATGATTCATCCCACCTTCCAACACGAGCAGTTCGCGACCGCGAACGTTCTTGCGATCAACGACGCGGGTGAGATACCGGCCGTGCGGTCCGATGGCGTAGCGGCCAATTTCCATCCAGATCTGAGGAATGGAGTGCCTCCGCCGAATCATCTCCAACTCTGCGACGACCGACGCGAACGAAATTTCATTCTGATCTGCGTTGTACGGAATTCCAACACCGCCGCCGACATCCAGGACATCCAGCGGGCACATCATGTCCCGCGCCAGCTTTCGACATTGATCGGCAGTGTGATTCCAGATCGACGCGAGTGCCGACAGGTCGGAAACGTTGCTCCACTGAAAGACGTGCATGCCGCGAATGTCCACGTGCGTCCATGCAGAGACATCCAGTGTTCGCCACACGTCGGCCTCTTCGCCAAATGCTGTGACATTTTTTCCGCCGAGCAGGCTCTCGCCCGATTCCCAGACGAGTTGCACACGGATCAGCGCCGATACGCGCCGATTCATCGCACGAGCGACCTCGTTCAGCGTCCTGGCCTGCGCACGACTCTCGAGTACGACGGTGTGGACGCCGCTGGCGATCAGCCGTCGCAGATACGATTCGGTTTTCGCAGGACCCGTCGCAATCGTTGTTTCAAAACCGCACGTAATGGACTGTTCGAATTCGCCGATACTGGCGACGTCGATGCCGAATCCGTGGCGGCGTACGACAGCGAGAATGGACGACAGCGGATTGGCCTTGCAGGCGTACCACAGTTGCCACGTCGACGGTACGAGAGCGGTCCATTCGCGAATCCGCCGGTCGAATCCGTCGAGATCATAAACAAAAAACGGACTGTCCACCGTCTCGGCGGCCTGCTCGCACAAGCGGCGGTGCGGCGCAGAGAGCTGAAACGTCATCGGAGCGATTCTTCCAGAACGAGGGATGCGTCGGACTTTTCGTCGCGGTATTTGATGATCAGGGCACAGCGCAGTTGAAGGCCCTGCGACGCGGCCCACGTCAGTTGCGGATGGACCGGCCGCGTGCCGGACACGACGACGGCGTGTTCAGGAATGGCAGAACCTTTGGGCAAGATGCGTTCGTGTACGCAGTCATAGACGGGCACGGACTTGCTCAACATCACGCCCGGCGCAAGGACGGCACGTCGTTTCACCACGATCCCCTCGACGATGACACTCCCTGCGCCCACGAAGACGTCGTCCTCGATGACCACGGGATTGAGTCCGACGGGTTCGAGTACGCCGCCGATCTGTACGCCCGCGGAGAGATGAACGCGCCGTCCGATCTGCGCGCAGCTGCCGACGAGCACGTGACTGTCGATCATCGTGCCTTCGTCTACATACGCGCCGACGTTGACGTAGGCGGGAGGCATGACGATCACGCCTTTGGCGATGAACGCACCGCGACGGATCGACGTGCCGCCGGGTACGACGCGCACGCCGCGCGGGACATCGAACGTCTGCGGCAACAGATTTTCTTTGTCCACGAAGCCGTGGTAGTCGGTCAATCGTCCCTCTTTGAAAGCGGCGAGGATCGCGTTCTTGACGTCGATGTTGGCGCGCCACTCTCCATCGACAAGCGTCGCGGCGCGGACCGTTCCGGCTTCCAGTTGATCGAGGACCGAACTCATCCGCGATTCCTTTCGTACCAGGCCGTGACGCGTCGGTGCGCTTCCAGCAGACGTTCTGCAGATTCCAGATCGCGTGCGGACAAGGGCAATCGCGTTTCCGCCGTCGCGATGATGCCGAGTTCCGCCATCAGACGTTTCACCGGCACGGGATTGCTGGCGAGGAAGAGCGCGTTCGAACATTCCTTCCACATCGTTTCGTCTTCGGTTGACAATTTCTTCTCGATGGAGAGCCGGGTGATCCGTTGGGCGGCTTCGGGCCAAACGTTGCTGGCGACGGACACGAGGCCGTTGGCGCCGAGACGTCCGAAGGCGGGCGTCAATGCGTCGTCGCCGCTCATCATCAGGGCGCGTGGCGCTTCGGCGCGGTATTTGGAAAATTCCTGTTCCGATCCGGAGGCTTCTTTGATTGCCCAGAATCGCGGATGCGACTGGAGATCTTTCACGGTCTCGTGCTCGAGCGCCTTTCCCGTTCGGGACGGGATATTATAAATCATACACGGTCGCGTCGACGCATCGAGCAACTGTTGAAACCACGCCGTCTGTCCATGCCGCCCGGGCTTCGCGTAGAGCGGCGTCACGAGCAGGTACGCGTGGACCGGACGCGATTCCAACGAGCGCACCCACGCAAGGGTATCCGGCATGTGAATTCCGCCGACGCCGACCATGATCGGAACCTGCAAGCCGAGCGACTGCGTGAAGTCCAGAATCTGATTGCGCTCCGCCGCATCCAGATTCAACGCCTCGCCGGTGCTGCCGAGCATGAGAATTCCGTTACGGGCGCTTTCCTGCTGACGCAGGAGCGTTTCGAGTGAGTGAACATCGACGCGGCCTTCGCGATCGAGCGGCGTGATCACCGCCGTCCACAAAATCGTTTCGTTTAGATTCATAGCAACTCCTGACTGACCAGTTCGTCAAATCGAATCAATCCCGGGCGCAGGGAACGCGACAGAATTTGTTCGGCCGCCCAGACGGCTCCTTGCGCAAAAATTTTGCGATCCTCCGCCTCATGACGCAAAGAAATTTTCTCAAACGGAAGCTGCAGAGTCAACTCGTGAATGCCGATCACGTCGCCTGTGCGTTCGGAGGTGATGGAGACGTCCTGACCGAGCCAGCGTTGCCAGGACAGCGCGGTGCCGCTCGGCGCGTCCAGTTTCCGCGTGTGATGAATTTCGTGAATCGCATACCGGGCGGTTCCCAGACGGGATGCTTTGGATAATTGCTCGATGCAAAGTTTCACCACGTTCATGCCCAGAGCGAAATTCGTTCCCCAAATCCATGTGCGACCCGACGACTTCAGTTTCTGATCGAGAGTCTCGGCGCCTTCCCAGCCGGTACTGCCGGTGACGACCGGCTTTTCGCAGTCGAGCAGGATGGGAAGGATCTTCTGAAAGGCCGGACCGGGGAGAAAACAAATCACGATATCCGCGCGGGACAGGTGATCGACAGTCGGAGGATGCGAACGATCGTATACGTCCACGGGTCGATCCTTCAGGAGTTCGATGACTTTGGAGCCGGTCTTGCCTTTTCCCAGAACGGCTGTTTTCACGACACGACCGCTTTGCGCGGCAGTTTGCTTTCGATAAACGTCCGATGCAGCCGTCGGACGGCTTCGGGCGCTTCGTTTTCATTGACGAGGAAACAAAAATTATGTTTGCTCGCGCCAAGACAGATCATGCGAACGTTGATGGACGACTCGTGATCGGGCGCCAGCGTGTCGAAGATCATCCGGCCGAGCCCGGGCGTGTGGTTGATGTTGTTGCCGATGAGGCTGACGAGGGTGAGATGTTCTTCGACTCGCAATTCCGCGAAGCGGTTGAGTTCGGTAAACAACGATTTGTTCAGCAGGGTAGCGTCGTCCACGGTCAGCGCGACGGAAATTTCCGACGTTGTGATGGAGTCGACGCTGATTTTGTGATCGTTAAAGATTTTGAAAATGGAGTACAGGAATCCGTGGACGTGCGACATCCGCGGCGTGGTCAGCGTGAGGAGCGATTGATCTTTCTTTAAGGTCATGGCGCGAACGAGGGGAGAGTCGACAGTCTTCGTGCGAATCCAGGTGCCGGGCTGCTCCGGCTCAAAACTGCTGCCGACAAAAACTTCGATACCGGCGCGGATCGCGGGCGCCAGCGTGGTCGGGTGGAGGACTTTCGCGCCGAAGGCGGCGAGTTCGGCGGCCTCCTGAAACGTCATTTCCGCGATCGGGCGAGCGTCCGGACACAAGCGCGGGTCCGTCGTGGCGATGCCGGCCACGTCCGTCCAGATTTCCACGACGGAGGCGCCGATCGCTGCGCCCAGGAGCGTGGCGGAAAAATCACTGCCGCCTCGTCCCAGTGTCGTCGTCTCGCCGGATTCGGTTCCGCCGACAAAACCCTGGGTGACGTAGATCGTTTGTCCCAGGTGCGGGAAGATCGACGCGGACAGTTTGGGAATTTCGTCCGTCAGCGGCATGGCCTTGCCGAATTGATCGTCCGTACGGAGAACGCGCCGGACGTCGACATTTTCGACCGGACGTGCTCCGGCGATCTCGCGGAGGGCCGCCGCGCACAAGAGCGAACTCATCCGTTCGCCGATGCTGAGGAGACGGTCGTAGGCGCGAGGGGAACACTCGCGCAGAAGAAAGATCCCGTGAGCGATGGTATCCGCTTCGATCAGAAGCTGACGCAATTCCTCTCGTGTGTCGTTCGGACAATTCAACTCGGATGCCACATGTTCGTGTCGCTCGCGCATCGCGTCGAGATGGGATTTCGCGTTCGGCCATTGGCCGGAGACGGCCAGTCGGGAGATTTCGATGAGCGTGTTGGTCGTGCCGGCGGTTGCGGACACCACGACGAGGTCGGCATTGCGTTCGATGGCGATGGACGCGCTGCGTCGGATTGCGTTGGCGTCGGCCATGCTGGTGCCGCCGAACTTGGCGACCCGTCGGCTCGGGTGTGTGGTTAAGGCCATCTGTGTAATTGGGTTACTGACTAAAGGACAATTGGAAAATTAAATGTCCTTTTCAAATGATTTTTGATTGGGAACGGCGGGACTCTTTGGTCATTTCGAAGGAGCGAAGCGACTGAAAGATCTTGTCGTTCGGCAGTGGAACGTGAACGAAAGGATTTCTCACCGCCTTCGGCGGTTCGAAATGACGAGGAAAAGATGGCCTTCGGCGGTTCGAAATGACCAGAGTGGAGGCCTTTGGTGGCGACTACGTCGCGTGGCGGATGCAGGGTCTGGGTTGTTTGGTCATTTCGAAGGAGCGAAGCGACTGAGAAATCTTGTCGTTCGGCAGTACAACAGGAAAGAAAGGATTTCTCACCGCCTTCGGCGGTTCGAAATGACCAGAGTGGAGTGCCTTTGGTGGTTCGAAATGACGGGGAAAGATGGCCTTCGGCAGTTCGAAATGACCAGGGAGTGGAGGCCTTTGGTCGCGTCGATGTCGCGTAGCGGATGCAGGGTCTGGGTTGTTTGGTCATTTCGAAGGAGCGAAGCGACTGAGAAATCTTGTCGTTCGGCAGTCCAATAGGAACGAAAAGATTTCTCACCGCCTTCGGCAGTTCGAAATGACCAGAGTGGAGGCCTTTGGTGGTTCGAAATAACGCCCATCGCTACTCCGCGCACTGGTCGGATTCGAGCAATTCGCCGATCCGATAGAAGCGGCTCTCGGAGGGCGTCTCGAATATCAAGTAATCTTCCGGCAAAACGGCGGTTTGAAAATGAAATTGCCCGCTCGCATCCGTCTTTCGTTCGAGTCGAATGTAAAAGTACGATCCGTCATCCGCGTGCTTCCAGTATCCGAGCTGAACCGGGATTCCCACAAGCGATGAGCTGTCCAATCCCGTCACTCGGCCGGTTATGTTCATGTCGGCTTTCTTCACGACGGCGGTTTCAAAATGGACGAGAAAAGTCGGCAAGGCATTCTTGTCCCGCAATTCCGTGCAGGCCAGCTTGTCCGACGATATCGACCGTGATGCAGTACAACCGGAGAGCGCCAGAGCGAGGATCCAAATTCGTTTCATGCATCCTTTCTTTCGTATTTCCAGTTTCGATTCTTTCCCTGGGACAGCCATGTCACGGTTTGGGCGATTCGTCGCGTTCGCGTGGCGGGCATTTTCGCTTCGGTGATCCACTCGATGTACTCGCGTCGGTGGCTTGGGCTGAGGACCTGCCAATGAGCGCGGGCTTTTGCCTTAGCCGCGAGCGCTCGCCTGAGATCGGCCGGTACGGCGATGTTCTTCTTCCCAGACGGAGTCTTCTTCGGTTTGATTCCGGCTTCGTTGAGTTTCATCGCCTCGCGGAGGTACCGGTTGAGCGTCGCGGCCGGTGGGAGATCGCTAATCGTTCGGATCTTTCCCAAATGGCCCATGGCGTCGGATGTGTTCAGAATCTTCTTTGGGTCGGACAGGAGCGAGCCTTTCCAGAACGTAAACGCACAGTGCTCTTTAAACGCCGCGAAACTGCAGAGTACGCCTTTGTATTCGAAATGGGGGAAGGACCATTTCATCGTCTCCCTGACGTCAGGGCACACTTCGTGGACGATCTCCCGCAAGCGGCGGAGAATCGGTTGTGCGAAGGCCGCCGCCCGTTCAATGTAAGCATCGACTCGCGGATCGATCATAGGATCACCTCCGATGGAGTGTAGCGACGCGAGGCAGGAGAATCAAGCCTTTCAGAGCGGATCGAGTGTCCGGTTTCAGGCTGAGGAATGCAGCCCCGTCTCGACTCCCGCTCGACGACCCCGTCTCGACTCCCGCTCGACGACCCCGTCTCGACTCCCGCTCGACGATCATTGAGCGCAAGAAAATAGGAACGGCCTCCGAGCGCCAGACGAGGAGGCCTGAACTTGCAGGCCCAGTCATCCTCATGATTCAGAATTCCAACTCCATACTGCCGCAGGCTATTCTCATTCTCACAGCAGTATGGTTTTTCCGCTCGTTCTGCGACATGCGTTCAATTCGGCCTCCGCAAAAGGATGCCGCAGAGTTTTTTCACGTCGTTTGTCGCTCGGACGTAGTGGATCCAAACCGGACGCAGGGCATGATATCAATTTGGGGCTAAACCCTTTTTTGGGGAGTGCGTCATTCTTGTCGATCTCATGGCGAAAGCCCTGAGGAATACGTAGGCTTTCACAGGTCGCCGAGAATAACTTTCTCTCGCGGCCTGCGGAAAAATGCCTCGGGGCCGCCCGTTTCAGAACGGATGTTCCAGTGACAAGTACAGGAAAACCTGTCGGAACTTGTCGCCGCGGGTCAACTCGATCGGGAGGGACGCGCCCGGCACGATCTGGAGGCTTCCGAAATTCTTCGCCCAACGAAATCCCGGATTGATGACAGAGCTTTTCTTGAATTTCGATCCGTCGTCGTTCCACTCGGAGATCCATTCGACCATGAGATTGAAATTCTGACGTACCAACCAGATGGCACTCGCTCCGATATGTGCGTTCAATAGACTCTGTCTATCTCCTCCGATATCGACGCCCGGTTGATACGTCGTTCCTGCATTGAAGTGCAGCGCCCAGCGCGAAGACGCCCGGACGCCGACAGGAAAATTCAATTGATAGTACATGGGATCGGAGCCCAGATCCTTGCCAGCATCGCCCGTCGGGAGGAAAAGAGTCAATCGAGGCGAAAACGACCACCCGTTGGGGTCGAATGCGGCCTGATAACGATAATTGACCGCAATGTCTCCGATTCCCGAATGGTTGTTGACATTGGCCAGCGGCACAGAAAAACTCAACTGGTGTCTTTGACTCACGACGGGCCACTCCTGTGTGAACGAATACGTCCAGTCCTGCGCCTTGTGATCGTAGACAAAATTCGAAATGTGTTGAACGACTCCCGGTTCCTGATTGTAAGCCTCCTCGATCAGAAAGGAATTATCCATGATGGCTTCGGGATAATCCGACTGCGCCCAACCCAAAGCCGTGCCGCAAATCCATAGGATCAGCTTCTTCATCCAAAATCCTTCGAGTTTTTGGCAATTTGCCACAAAGGACCTGGCAACGCAACGATAAAAACCCGACCCGTCTCGACTCCCGCTCGACGACCCGTCTCGACTCCCGCGCGCAAGGGGAGGCCGAAAACCTATCGATTGTGATAGTTCGACGGGACGATCGGTTTGCGGACTGTCGATTGTGTTAGTTGCCTGCGCGCGTGGTTTTGAACATGTTGACCTGCATGATGAATCGAAGTATTGTCATCGCATGTCTCCTGATCCTGCCCTCCTGTGGCCGCTTGAATTCCGGCGTGGGGAATTCTGTGATCGTGGAGTCCAAGGCGTCTTACAATCCCGTCCTGCAGCACGAGGTGAAACTCCAGCCCGGACGGGTCTCCCGGGTCAGCGACCGGAGGTACCTGATTTCGATGGCGAATTACGACCTGGCTGCGAATCGTGCTCCCTCTTCGGTGGAAGACATTCGCATCACGCTGGTCGTGGATGGCACGTCGTCGTTGGATCCAGGCGTGTATGCGTGCACGGACAGCGGGGAACGGCGAGTGTCGGCGCAATTCCAGACGCGCGGAGGATCGGTGATTCTGTCCGGTCGCGATGCGGGAACCATGGAAATTCAGCGAGTGGACGGTCAGGACGTGATTGGCCGTGTTCGTCTGGACGACGGTACTACGTCGATTTATGGAAGTTTTACAGCTCGATTATCCCTTGTCTCAAACCCATAATCCACTCACTATTCCAAGGAGGAGTTCATGAAAACGATTCTGTCAATTCTTCTCGCCGTTCTGGCGATCGGTTTTGCCGATGTCGGCGGAAGTTCCGCCCAACTGGACAAACTGCTCAAGGACAAGAAGAAGGACAAAGGCAAGAGCGATTCGCAAGGCGGTCGCGCGGGCGGCGGACAACAACAGGAGGGAACGAAGGACTCGCGGCTCACGCAGGCGCTTACGGATCTGCGAAAACTGTTTGGAGATTTTGATACGGTCATCAAGGAAGGCAAATGGGGCAATCAAAACTGGGAAAGCCAGTTGCCCCGGTATGTCAACAAGATCGAACTGCAGATCCAGATGATCGAGAAGAACTGGCCCAAGGAAGACACCAAACCCATGTGGGAAGGCGTGGATCGACGCAAGGCCGCCATTGCGGCCAGAGGCAACAGTGCGGGTGGCGGCGGCAATAGCGCAGCATCGATGTTGCCCTACTACAAAGGCATCGCCGAAGCCGTGAGTCGATCCCCGTACGATATCGTCGCGGAACACATGCTGCCGACCGTCTCGGGCGATCAGGTGCAACCGAGCACGATGGTTCAGATCCTGCAGCAAATCGACTATCCATCCCTGGCCAAACGAATGGCCTCCGACAAAGCGTCCCAGCCGAAATACTTCTACGCGCTGAAGAATCGACTGCACAAGCCCGCGCGCGGCCAGGAAGCCAAAGACGGGAAAGAGATCGGCGTGACCAGCGGAGACGATGAGAAAATCAACGAGTCGATCAACAAGCTCCTGTTGTGGAAAGACAAAATGGAAGACGGTCAACGGGAGCTGGCGCGCGCCGTGTCGATCTGTATCGCACAGGGGGACGGGATCACCTACAGTACAGACGTCAAGCTGGCGTATTTCGAAATGGCCGGTCTGATGGCGCGGAGTTTCAAAGCCATGTTTCCAGACAATCCGGTGTTTGAAGATGTGGAGAAGGAAGCCAATTCGGCGTTTGAACGAGCGATGACCAACTTTGCGCACTTGTTCACCGGTCCCTTCCACAAACAAAACGTCAACAAAATCGTACTGTTCAAGAATCCGCAGACCGTCGGAAAGGAAAACTCTGCCGACATCGTCACAGAGATCATACCCGGACAACCCGTGTATGCGATGGCGTATTTCCGCCAGACGGTGAAAGAAATCGGCGCGACTAAGATCGATCGAGACCTCGGGTACAGTGTTTCGTGCCTTCCGGACGCGTTCTTCAAACTCAGTACGGAAGACAAGGGCGTCTCATCCTCCGTCCATGTGTATGATGTCGGCGGGAAGGACCAGCCCGCGCTGAAGCTGTCGTACATTGCCCTCGATCTGCTTCCGGATCCTGAGAAGACCACCTACAAGAGCCATCTTCAATACTTGCCCACGCTGCACATGGTGAAGTGGCTGTTGTCCCTGACGCCGGGAACGTACGACATCGTGTTCGGTCTGGACGACAAGGGGTACGACGATAAATTTGCCGCGACGGGAAATTTCCGAATCCAACTCGACGGCAAGGGCAAGGAAGTGCTGAAGGCGTATTACGAAAAACTGTGGGCCAAGAAACTGTCCACCGTCGTCTTTCCGGATCAGTACGGTTCGGTTGACAAACAGTTAGAAATTCCTAATCGGGAAGAATTATCGAAATACGGCAAGCTGATCAAGTTGTCGTGCGCCCAAACCGGCGTGGTCATGAAACCTTTCCCGAACCAGACTCAGGTGAACAACTACGTCGGTACGGGCTATGGACTGTTTGAAAGGCCGGATGGAAAATATGAAATCATTCTCCTGTCCTTCTCCCGTCAGCCAACAGAGAAGAATTTCCGATGGACGGGACTGGGTGCGATTCCGGATGACTACACGTTCCATTCCACCGGATATCAGATCAAGCCTACGATTCTGAATTTCGGGTACGAAATTCCCAAAGAGAACATCGCCAAGAGCGGAAACTGGAAGCAGTAAAAGAACGGCCGCACGTCTTCCATGGCGTGCGGCTCCTTTCGAGGAGCCGACAATGAACATCTGGCTTGAGATACTCTGGATCGTTGCGGGTCTGATGTCTGCGGGCAAACCGTCCCCTGTCCATGAGGAAGCGTGCGGACTGGCGCCCGGGGAGGGGATCGACGAACCGGCTGTCCTGATCGTGGACGGATCCTCGGAAGCGGTCTGCTTGTGGAATGAAGATGTAGAGATCAACTGGGATCAGGTATTCGACGAATCGGAAATCGGCACGACGAGTCCATAACATTCACGCCGTGCGCGTCTGTGACATCCTCCGGGATGGCTTGAGACAAGGACCCACGGCGTGGTTTTTTTGGAGACTAAGATGGATCAACGACACGCAGAGTATATCGCGTACTACGAAGCGCGGATGAAAAAATACGAAAACCAACCGGCGTATAAGAGATGCTACGAAGCGGAAAAGAAAATGGCGGAGGCGATCAAAAGCTGCGCCAGGCTGGAAGACTTCCGAGCGGTGATTGAAAGAGAACATCCGGAAGTGAGATGCGCCATTGCCCTCGTCGAGGATCAGGAAGCGGCCCGGTTGGAGAGCTATAGGAAAATGGACGAGATCATTCGCGCGCTGGCGCCGGAACGCATTCTGAATGAAATCGGATCGGCCAAAACGGCGATGGAAGTCGCGCAGATCTCGTCGAGCATCGAACAGGAGGTGTCCTTGCTGATTACCGTGGACCTTCTGATGTCGGATTTCTATTCCGACTTCAAGGTTCTCGAGGATCTGGAGGAAGCACAGGCCATCGCGCCGGACATTCCCGACGAATGGAAGGAAGAAAACAAGAAGTTCGTGTCCGAAACGCTCGAGCGTGGACGACAGCAATATGCCGAGAGGCTCAAGAACAATCGAAATTACAGGGCCGACTGGGATTTTGACTATGACTTGATTTGGGAAGTCCGCCACCGGCGCGGCATTCCGTTTCCCGACGAGGTCGTCAAACTGCGAATCGACCAACACAAACAATACTGCGGGCAGGGATGAATCGGTCGTTTCGACTCCCGCTCAACGACCGGATCGGCCTCCGAGCGGGAGTCGAGGAGGCCACGAAAGCTCGAAGACCCGTCTCGAATTCGCTCGACGACCAAACCGGCCTCCGAGCGGGAGTCGAGGAGGCCACGAAAGCTCGACGACTCGTCTCGACTTCGCTGGACGATCGGATCCAGAACAAAGAATAAGTAACGAAAGGAACCTCCATGCCCATCGATAAAATGATCAGCGACAGCATGCTCGGTACTTTTCGGAATATGGTTCAAGAGTGCCGTGACCGGAAGCTGTCCGGTCCGTCGTTTGACAAAATGGCGGCGGAACTGGCCAAAATGGAGAAGTACGCGCAGGAGATAGACGACGTCGCCGCCTTCAGTGCGAAATTGACGACGGAAAATTGTTTTTTGAATTTCAGTACCTACTACGGCGAAGTTCTGGCGGACGCATCCAAGCAGTCAACATCGACTGGTGACGAAGACGCCGGATTGCTCCGCCAGACCCTCCAGGCGTACACGAGCGCGTTGTCGTCCTACGATCAGCAAGTGTCCTCGGGTACGATGAAGCCTGCCGAGGCAGTCGTCTTGAAGAAAGCTGTGCAGGACGTGATGGATCTGGGACAATCGGGAGTATCGTATCCAGTGTTCTTGCGACAGCTGATCGAAAAAGGTCTCGACCGGGCCCTCGAGGGGTCGGTGGCCGCGCGCCAGGGTTTGGTCACGGATCTGGAGTGGACAACATTTGCCAATCGATCCCTTGAAGTTCGAATGCGCGAGGAGATTCTGAGTGCGTTTGATGAAATGGCTTCTGCGGCGTCCTTTGGCATACCGGACAGTTTCTTGTTTGGGCTGAAGCGGCAGAGGATCGAGTGGAGCTACGCGCCCGACATGGCCAAATGGAGCGCGATATGGAATCGCTGTGATTACATCCTTACACTGGTCAACGACTGGATCGATGCCTACACGAAATTCGCGCCCACGGACGATCGGTGGTTGGACAAAACGAATCCGTCCCGCACGAAAAAGAATATTCGAAGAACGCAACAACTCAACCCGCACCGTCTGGCATTTCGGGAATTACTTCTTAAACAGTCCTTCGGTCTGTCCTGGGACGATATCTTCAACCACGAAACCTATCTCGAAGCGTTCGCGAATGTGGACATAGTTCTGACGCAGGCCAAAATAGATCTGCTCAAGAAGACGCATAGTCACTGTGCACCGGGAGGAGAACCGCCGCGCGAACTCATTGTGCAAGCGGAGCAACTGATCGACTCGGGAACCAATTACCGATCCGAAGAACGGAAGGCGGTCGCCCAGAAGATGATCGCTCGTTACGACCAATCCTACGGCGACGGAGCCTACCAGCGAACGTTTGTGAAATCATGAGGGAGACATGAGGGCAATCATCATTTTCTTCTTCGCATCGGTTGTTCTGATTCTGATCCTGTTCTTTTTTTGGCGCTGAAGTATGTCGAATGTTGCATCCGCGATCCGAAGAGCGTATTTTGCAAAGAGCCCTACCTGCACGAGGAGGAGAGGTGAAATGGGAGACTTGTGCTCCCATTTCCGCTTTCCTGAGAGATGAGTAACGTATTTGGGACGAATAGCTGATTAGAATCAGTCCACAGATCATTCTTTAGTTCTGTGAGTGCGTTTATTTGAAGTTTAACCAGACAGTGCAAATTTGCATAGGAGGATGACGTCATGATTCGTTACCGCATTTTCGTCACATTGGCGGCGCTCATGAGTATGCCTTTTCTTGGTTCGGATGAGGCATGCGCGCAGTGGTCCGTAGATCCGGCTGTCAATAACGTCGTTTCCAATGCGACAGGCGACCAGCGTCGGAGCCGTGTGGTAAGCGACGGAGCCGGCGGTGCGATCATAGTCTGGGTGGACTACCGCAACGGCAACGGCGACCTGTACGCCCAGAGATTCTCTCTGGCCGGCGTCGCGCAATGGACCGTGAACGGGATTCAGGTAACCTCCGCATCCGAAGGGGAGGACATGGTCTCGGCCATCAGCGATGGCGCAGGCGGAGTCATCCTCACCTGGCAGTTGAATAACGGAACAGACAACGACATTTATGCTCAACGCATCTCCGGCGCTGGGACCGTTTTGTGGACGCCGGGCGGTGTGGCTGTTTGCACGGCCACGGATGATCAGGATGGGCCAGTGCTGACGACCGATGGAGGAGGAGGAGCCATCATCGCATGGAGCGATATGCGGGGCGGTTCCAACAGAGACATCTACTCGCAGAGAGTCAATTTCTCCGGATCCGTGGTCTGGACCGCAAACGGCGTAGCCGTCTCATCCACGACGGGCGATCAAACCTCACCCGTGATCGTAAGCGATGAAACCGGCGGAGCAATCCTCGCCTGGGAGGACTCACGGGGGGCCGATATCGATATGTACTCACAACGTCTGAATTCCAGCGGCGTCGCTCAGTGGACCGCCAATGGTGTTGTGATCAGTAACGCAGCGGCCAATCAGCAATTTCCGTCCATCGTAATCGACGGCTCGAATGGGGCCATCATCGGCTGGCTGGACGGGCGCAATAGTCCGACATTTGGAATTTATTGTCAACGCATCTCATCCGCCGGACTCGTTCAGTGGACTGCAAACGGCGAATTGGTGTCCGATAACGCAGTTCTCACTTTCAACGGGCCGCGTCTGGTCGAGGACGGAAATGGCGGAGCGATTCTGGTTTGGGAAAGTACCCGAAACGGTAATACCGATGTGTTTGCGCAGAAATTGACGCCGGGCGGAGCGGACGCATGGACGGCGGACGGAGTGGATGTTGTGGTGGAGAGCGGGAATCAGTGGAATCCCGTCGTCATCATGTCCGGCAGTGATGCCATCGTCGCGTGGACGGATAATGCGAGGGGGAACCCCTGGGACGTATTCGCTCAGAAATTGGCGTCCAGCGGCAGTCAGCTTTGGGCGACGGAAGGTGTGCCGATCACATCGGCTACGGGTTCGCAGGCGGACCCGGATTACTTCAACCAGGCGCATAATCTCGTGTCGGATGGCGCCGGTGGCGCCATCGTCGCGTGGGACGATGAACGCGGCGGAACCAGTGTGTTTGATGTGTATGCTCAGCGTGTCTTTTCCGATGGCAGCCTCGGCCTGGATCCCTTTCTTGTCACGAACACCAACGACGGCGGGCTGGGCTCCCTCAGGGCCGCGATTGATTCCGCCAACTTTTATGCCGGAGTGGATACGATCCGATTTCACGCGAGCCTGACGGGCGACACGATTATGCTCTCCACGCCGCTCACGCTCGATTCGATCTGGTTGATCGGCGACGTGGATGGAAATTTCGAACCGGACATCACGATCGCGCCCATGGCAGGGTTTGACGTACTGAATGTCCTCAATTGGAGTCGACTCGCCTACCTGCACTTGATCGGCGCCGGTCCCAGTTTCTACATGATCCGGATGGCGGGCGTCTTCTCGACCGTCGCCGGTTGTCGAATCGGGACGAATTTTGATGGAACGGCGGCTTCCGCTCTCGCGACAGGAAGTGGAATCTACGTATCCGGCTCCTACAATACGATCGGCGGTCTGGCCGTGACGGATCGAAATATTATTTCTGCCTGTGCGCTTCGTGGAATTTTTGTGCGAGGGAATCCCTCCCGCGTGACGTTGATCCGCAATAATTATATTGGCACCGACATTAGCGGCACAGTCGATCTGGGCAATACCCGTGGAATCGAAGTAGATGGATCTTCTGTCGTGACCCGATGGGTCTCCATCGGCGACGGCACAGCGAACGGAAGGAATCTGATTTCCGGCAATAATGACTACGGCGTGTTGTTTTTTGATTGTGATTCCGTCCAATCGGTGGGCAATTACATCGGTACAGACGTAACGGGCACACTGGCCATTCCCAACCTTACGGCCGGTATTGGCATACAAAATGTCACGGCGGCGGAAATTGCCTCCGGCAATGTGATTGCCGGTAATAGCGGCCACGGCATTGTTTCGTTTGGGATGGACACTTCGATCTGGATTTACAGCAACCGAATCGGCGTTGGGAGTGGCGGAGCGCTCCTGCCCAACACGGCGGAAGGCGTCCGATTGAGCGGAACCGGTCACTACGTAGGCGACGGGACATATCCGAAACGCAACATCATCGCCGGAAACCGCGTCGGGATTCTGGTTGGGTCCAATCAAACCCGAATCGCCGGAAATTTTATCGGACTCCTTCCGAACGGCATTCCCGCGGTCAACAACGAGGATGCCATCCAGGTCCAGTTTGGCAGAACGGATATTCAAATCGGCGACACGACCGGGGCTTCGGCGAGAAATTACATCGCCGTGGCGCCCACGAAAGACGGAATCAGAGTCGACGGCTCATCCAATGTGCGGATTTATAATAATTACATCGGCTGCGATACCACAACCGCACTGGCCACCGGATTGGCGGCTATCCGATTCCGCTCCACCACCACAGGCTCCGTTATTGGCAACGGCAATGCCGCCGGAAGAAATCTGCTATACGGAACGAACGAAAGCATTTCCATCGACAGTTCGAATGCGAACTGGATCCGCGACAACTATCTCGGCGTAGGAGCCGACGGTCTGACCCCAAAGCCGGGATCATACGGAGTATCGATCAACCCGGGTTCATCAAAGAATCTCCTGCAATCCAATACGATCGCCAACATGGCCAATTCCGGCATCATCGTGGCGGCGGCGGCCGGGACAGACAGCAACCGATTTTACCGCAATTCGATCTTTAATATAGGACCCATGGGCGCCATCGAGATGGCCCCGCCGGGTAATGGCGGCGTCGCTCCGCCACGGATCACATCGCTCGTCGGCTCGACCGTATCGGGAAGCGCCGCTGCCAATGCGCTGATCCAGATTTACGCAGACTCAAGCGACGACGCGCGATTCTGGCTGGATTCGACCTACGCTACTCCCGGAGGCGCGTGGACAAAGACCGTGGTGATTCCCGGTGGAACGACAGTGCGCGCGACGCAGGATAGTTCCTGGAACACATCGAAGCTCTCTGCCGCAGCACCGACTGCGCTTTTGGTGACCAACACGCTGGACGACGGATCCTTTGGATCGCTCCGCAACGCCGTGAGCTACGCCAATTCCAACCCCGGACCCGATGTGATTACGTTTGATCCGGGACTCACAGGAGCCATCATCAGCCTGGGCAGTGACCTTGTGATTACAGACGACGAGACAACGATTGATGGAGATATCGACGGCGACGATATTCCAAGCATCACGCTGTTCACAAGTGGTACGGCCATCACTTTGCAGTCCGAGTTCAATACGATCCGGCACCTAAATATTCGAGGATCGGCCGTTGCCGTCTTTCTTTCGCTTGCCGACAGCAACATGATTTTAGAAAACTACTTTGGAACGAATCTGGCAGGATCGGACACTCTCACGGGAAGTCCCGTCCAGATCGGAGTGGCGCTGAACAATAGCAGCCATAATACAATAAAAGGCAACGTCATCGCCAACCGAAAAGATGTCGGTAATGTCGGTGTAGACATTTCCGGCGGTCGGGAAAACACGGTCATCGGCAACGTGATTGGATCCGATATTTCAACCACGAGGGACTTTGGAGGATACTCGGGCATCACCAATGGCAGTGGTTCCAAAGCCAACAAGATCGGCGACGGGACCATCCCAGGGCGCAACTTTGTGTGCGGCGCCTCCTACGCCGGTGTGATCATCAGCGGCGGGGATTCTAATAACGTTGCGGGTAACTTCATCGGACTTGCGAAGAACGGAACTACGGTCATTGCCAATAACATCGGAATGGCCGTGCGGACTTTGTACAACCGCATTGGCATTGCCACGTTCGCGGGACGCAACGTCGTTGCAGGCGGAGGCACGGGTATCACGATGGACGTGGCTGCGGCCCGGTTCAACACCCTGGCAGGCAATTACGTCGGTCTGGATTCCGCCGGTGTGGTCAGCAAGCCGGCGTCCACGACGGTCTCGATTTATGGAAAATACAATCGCGTAGGAGACGGCACGATTGCGGGCCGCAATGTGATTTCTTCAAATAACGTCGCCGTACTCATCGGAGCGGGTGGAGACTCCAGCGAGGTTCTCGGCAACTACATCGGCGTGGCCGCAGACGGCACGACCGGAGTGAGCGGGACAGTGCATGGAATCTGGGTTCTAGCTTCCGCCGTATCCATTGGTAACGGAACGGTCGGTGGTCGTAATGTCATCTGCCGTACCTCCAACCGCGCCATGTGGGTGCAGGGATCGTACGCCAGGATTCTCGGCAATTTCGTCGGTCTGGATGCGACCGGTCTGGATACTCTGCGCAACAACGACGGCATCGACGTCGACGGCGGCAATTTCTGCATCGTCGGCGATGGGACGGTCGGCGGACGCAATGTCGTCGCCGGCAACATCGGGAACGGAATTTATGTCGGTAATGGACGTGGTAACCAGGTTCTGGGCAACTATGTCGGTACGGACTCGACCGGCTTGGTGGGCTTCGGCAACGGCCGCGGAATGATCGTCTTCAATGGCTCCAAGCAAACTCTCGTCGGTAATGGCACAGCGGGCGGACGCAATGTCATCGTGGGATCCAACTTGGATCAGGGCTTACGCGTCATCGATGCGGGAACGGACAGCACCTTCGTGCTCGGCAATTATATCGGACTGGCCGCCGATGGTTCTACGATTCGTGCGAACAATAATGGGATTACCATTGAAGCCGGTGCGACGCATGTCTGGATCGGTGACGGCACAAGCGGCGGCCGTAACGTGATCAGCGGGAATAGTAATACGGGCATTTCGATCCAAACCCCTGGACACGTCGTCACCGGAAACTATATCGGCACCGATGCGACCGGACTTGTCGATAAAGGAAATTCCATCACGGGCATCTCCGTGCTCTCCAAGAACAACGTTATCGGTACTGGACTGGCCGGCGGCGGCAACGTGATTGCCGGCAATGACGCGTACGGCCTCCAGATCGCGAGCACCGGATCGGACAGCAATACGATCCTCGGAAACATTTTCGGTCTGGGCACAAATGGCGCTACACCGATTGCCAACAATTATGGCATCGTTTTGCAAAACGGAATCCTGCACACGAAGATTGGCGACGGCACGGCATTGGGACGAAACATCATATCCAGCAATACGATTTACGGTATTGCGATCGATCCGGGATCGTTCACCCAGATCCTCGGTAATTACATCGGTGTGGATGCGGCTGGGATCAACGCACGCGGCAATGGAAGCGGCGGTGTGTCGATCTCGGTCATTTCAGGTCTGGCCAGATACAATCAGATCGGCGATACCCTGCCCGGCTTCGGCAACTTGTTCGCGGGAAGCGCTGTTCACGTCAAAATTTCCGACGCGAATTCCGATTCAAATATCGTGCGCGGCAATACCTTCGGTCTGCGTGCGGACGGTGTGACGGCTGTGGTCGGTGCAGGGGGCATAGGCGTACGGATCGATGGAGGAGCATCCCATTCGCTGGTCGAATACAATCGGATGGCTTTCCAATCAGGATACGGAATTCAAGTCCTGACTTCCGGGACAGACAGCAATCGATTTTACCGAAACGAGATTTACAACAACACGCTGGGTGGAGTTTCTCTCGCCGCCGGCACGCAAGGGGATATTGCGGCGCCTCGACTTACAAACGTGGGAAGCGATTCGGTGGTCCAAGGCACGGGCGCTCCGAATACGTTGATCCAGATTTTCTCTGACTCAACCAATCAGGGGAGGAATTTCCTGGACACAACATATACGCAAAGTGACGGAACCTGGATGAAGAAAGTGGCTTTGCAAGCCGGGCTCTCGGTGACAGCCATGCAGGACTCGGCGCTCAATACATCCGGGTTTTCGATTGCACTAGGTGTTCCCGGTGCGCTGGTGCCTGTGAGTTCGATCACCAATTTCGGCACGGTCACCGCGGGCGACAGCATGTCGCTGGCGATCCGGGCCGTCGCGATCGGCGGGCCGATCAATCTGAGTTCGTTCTCTCATCTCGTGGGGACATATTTCTTCACGACGGATACCAGCGTATCCATCCCGGGACCCCTGGCGGAGGGTGACACGCTCACCTTGACGGTGAAGTTCAAACCCACCGCGACTACCGGTTACGCGGATACCATACGCGTGGTTCACGATGGTCTGGGCGGACATGCCGATCTGATCCTCACCGGGTCCGGTGGAGCGCCGGTTGGGACGTTGGTTTCGGACGTGAGTTTCGGCTTTGCCAGTACGTCCGTGGGCGATAGTGCCACGGTAACCCTGAAGGCCTACGCGACCGGCGGTCCGGTGCACGTGTCGCAGGTAACGCAGGGCATCGGGGGCGCGGTGGATTTTCAGGTGACCGTCGCTCCAGCTCTGCCGGATACCTTGTATTCGGGAACCACAGACACGCTGTTCATGACGACGACATTTCGTCCGTTGTCGGCGGGCGTGAAGGTGGACACCATCAAAATCTATCACAATGCGACAGGTTCGCCGTCCCTGATTCTGCTGACCGGTACCGGTTTCGTCAGCAATGTTCCGCCAAATGCGTTTGCGCTAAAATCGCCGATCGGTAATAGCTGGACCAGTGATGCTACGCCGACTCTGAGTTGGCAGGATCGCGGCGATGCCAATGGCGACACGCTGAGGTATCGCATCCACGTGTCTTCGGTATCAGATTTCTCGACACTGACGGTGTCGGACAGCGTGACGGGAGACTCGACCTACACAGTCGCAAGTGTTCTGACGGCTGGAACCTGGTACTGGCGGGTCATGGCGGTGGATCCATCGGGTGAGACGTATACCAGTTCGCCGGGTTCTTTCCGAGTGGACGTCACGGTGCCGGGCGTGACGGTGGGCATCCTGCGAAGTACGGTCATCAAGAGATACCTGGATGTGGTCGGCGTATTTGGGGAGACGATTCAGGGATTGCCCACGGCTTCCGCCGCTCTGACGACTGCAGGGGGATACGACAGCGTGGGCATTGCGATGGCCGCGGGCAGCCAGGGAGTCTACAGCGGCAGTTACCGGCTGGCCGAAACAGGAACGCTGTCGATTCGTGTCAGCGGCTCGGATTCCGCCGGCAACCTCGGCAGCGGATCGCGCGCGTATGCCATCGGCAGTTTGACCAAACAACAAGAACTGCGGATAACGCATGACGGGATCGAATTATCCCTTTCCCGCGGAAGTGTGAGCGGTGAGAGTTTTGTCCTGTTGGGTTCGTCACGCTTGAAGATTTCCGAGCCGACTTTGTCGAAGGGCGAAGGCGCTATGCTGACGAACGTTTGCGGTGTGGACATTCTCTCAACCGAGACGTGGTCCAAGCCGGCACGCGTGACGGTACGACTCGACGAGGAGATTGCGGAACTGCGGAACATGATTCGCGACTTTGACGAAACGAAAGTCGGTTTGTACAGGGCAGAGGATCTCGTGTATGTCGGCGGAGAGAGCTCGGAGGGGTCGCTCGGGGTTGGAGTGACCGAGCCGGGCGCGTACGTCGTTGCGTACAATCCCGAGCATGTGACGTTGCCCAGGCAGTTGGAATTGAATCAGAACTATCCGAACCCATTCAATCCGACGACGACCATTCGATTTGGTTTGCCCGAGAGCGGCCGCATCCGACTGACGGTGTACAACATGCTGGGACAGAAGGTTGCGCAGTTGGAGAATGGAGTGCGCACGGCAGGATATCACACCGTGGTGTGGAATGGCAGAACCGATCAAGGCAGAGAGGCGGCAACGGGCGTGTACTTATATCGACTGGAATCGCCGTTGGGCGTCGTCACGCGCAAAATGTTACTCATCAAATAGGAGACCGTCATGAAAAAGCGCTTTGTTTTGGTAAGTATGATGTTGCTGGTCTCCTGCGGAGAAGACGATCCGCTGGATGTCGCGTGGTCGAAATTTCGAAACAACGACTACGCCGGCGCGCACCAGGCATTTGCGGAGTTGACGTCGTCCCAGCCCGAAGCATGGGTGGGACTGGGATGGACGGCCATGCGGATGGACTCCATGCCGCAGGCCAAAGTGTATTTCGCCAATGCCGCGTCGGATTCGATCGTCGATGGATACGCGGGATGGGCGATTGCAGATTGGTGGGCCGGCGACAATGCGGGAGTTGTGTCAGGCGCGCAGTTTGTTCTGCGCCGCTCGCCGGCGTACGTGTTTGCCCATGACCGTACGGTGACGGCGCGGGACATGCAGATGAAAGAAGCGTATGCGGAATATCGCATGGGGAATTATGCGCGCGTCGCGCAGATCATTGGCAGTCTGACCGGCACGACACCCGGAACCGGTCCCGACGAACTGCTGACGGAGTTGGAAAGTCTGTTTGGGTCGGCGGGGTGAGGAGTAGATTACCTTAAGGAGGTCCAGTGAAAGTTGGTAAAGGAGTGCGCCGGGCCATGATGTTCCTTGGCGCACTTGCCGTCTTGATTTTCGTGCGTGTGATCGCCTGTCCGCGGGCGATGGAATACAATGTCAGTGTCTCCGATCAAACCGTTGCAGAGATTGCATCCGCGCTGGACACAACGCTGATGGATGTGGAACGTCTCGCGACTGCCGTGTCCTCCAAGCGGGTTCTGTTGGTAGGGGAAGTTCATTTTCGGGTTGAGATCATGAGCTACTTCGTGAAGTTCCTCGAACGCATGGACTCACAGAAACTCGTTCTCGCACTGGAATTGCCGGCCAGCGTTCAGCCCGCGCTGGACAGCTACATGGAATCAGGGGATGTGAAGTATCTGGAGATGATGGAGGCCAATGAGGACTGTCTTCCCTTTAGCGGTATTGTGTCCTGGTGTTATAAGAATCGGACACGGGTGGTTCGCGTGTTGGCGATCGATGAAGATCCGTGGCGGATCGGTCTCATGCGCGCCATATGCTGGGACACGAGAAATCAAACCATGGCCGAGGGCATTGCCAATGCGTATCGAGAGTACCCCGATGCGAAGATCGTGGCATACGGCGGACAATTTCACATGCTGCGAGGAGGACGGTACATGTATGATTCGGCGAGTCGCATTCCCTGCGGCGCACGACTCTCGAGTTTCGGCATTGCAGATACAGATGTCTCATCCATCCTGTTGGATGGAGGGGATCGATTTCCTCTGGCGCCTGCCTGGAGAGGTCGGATTGGGGCGATGGATGTCAGCCAAATGAAGGGCTCTCTCCCCATCACTTCATTGTTGGGAGACACACTGTACCGGGCGCCAGAGACCAAGGCGGTTCTTCAGTATTTTGTGAATGTCGGTCCTGTTACGAAGATGTCCCGGTAACATGGGCAGCGCCTGAGAGGCGGTAGTCCAACGTCGTGAGCAGGAAGGTTTTGGCCGCCTTCGTTGTTTTGCATTTGTTTATTCAATTCGTCTATCAAGCCTCAACCATCCTTCCATTTTCCTGGCACTGCCTTTTACGCATGTGGCAAGCATAATCCACAAGTCATACTCCACAAGAACAGGCAATCACGTGTCAGGCAAAGTTGGCTTGCCATATCTACGCGGGAACGAAAAAATCATCTCTCACAGGGATCTTAAGAAAACACCATAAGTCAGGATTACACGATACATTTGACGAAATTTTCGCATATGTGAATTAAGTAACTGACAGCTATCATTTTTTTAACTTGCTCACGCAACAGACTTGTCTTATTTTGCCATGTCTTCAAGAGGCATGGCGGAACCTGGTTCCACGCTGACGCTTCAGTCCTCTAACTTCTGCAGGTACGAAATTTCATAAGACTGATCACACGAACTCTCGGAGGAATGTATGTCGCGGTTAGCAACAAAGCTCGCAGTATTCTTCACGATCGCGTGCACTGCTCGTGTGGGAGCGCAAAATGCCCTGACGCTGGACGGGTCGAATGACTATGCGGTGCGTGCCGCCGTCACGACGGTGACCGATAACCTGACGATGGAGGCATGGGTCAAATGGGATGGCGTCACCACAGGATCGAACGAATTTCTCTTTTACAACGGCAACACTTCCTTTAACGGCTACGGCCTCTTCCTGAATGCCGGCAATTCCTACCAACTGTCGATCCTGCTGGGCGGAAACGACGTCTTGAATTCCACTCGCTCCCTCACTCCGAACGTATGGCAACATGTGGCCGTCAGTCGTTCCTCGACTGGGGAGTGGAGTCTGTATATCGACGGAAGGAATACAGGCGATTCCTGGTATTTCGCGAGTCCGTATGCGCCAACCGATTCGACGACCGTGGGCTCCAATCAAGCAGGCGGCGAGGTTTTCGGTGGACAGGTAGACGAATTCCGCATCTGGAAGATTGCGCGAACACCCGGTCAGATTTTGGCCGGCGCGTTGTCGGCCGTGTCCGTATCGGACACGAATCTGGTCGGATATTGGCGTTTTGATGAGGCAGCAGGAACCACGGCTGCGGACTCGACCCCCAACGCGCGCAACCTGGCCCTCATTAATGGCCCGACCTTCACGGCTTCTTCTGCCATGCAATTGTTGAGTGCGTCGAATCTGCAGGCGACGGCGGATACGGGTCGTGTTCGCCTGACCTGGTCTCCGGGAGCCGGCAGCGCAGTGAAGTACTGCATTTACATGGACACGCTGGCCGACTATTCGACGCAAGCATTGACAGATTCGACGACGGGCGGAATTCTGGATACGACGAAGACTGTGACCTCTCTGAACAACTTCCGAACCTATTACTTTCGTGTTGCCGCTGTCAGCGCGACGGGACAGTTGAGTGGATACTCGAATGATGCGTTTGCCGTTCCCACCGTGTTCTTCCTCACGCAGGACGGACTGCCGGGCCTCACCGAAGGAGCCACGGTTTACGGCGATTACGATAACGACGGAGATCTCGACATTCTGATGGTCGGTTACTTCGACGGCGGCGATGCACGGGCCACGATCTTCCGAAACGATGGCGGAACGTTCGTCGACGTGAATCCGGGATTCGAGTCGGGCGCCTTCCGCGCGTCCGCCGCTTTCGGCGATTACAACAACGACGGATTGCTGGACGTTGCCTATACCGGCAGTCTGGGTAACGGACAGAGATTGTTCAAACTCTATCGCAACAATGGAGCCGGATCATTCACCGACATGGACGTGGACATCCCAGGGTATGCCAAATCCTCTCTCGCATGGGTGGACTTTGACAACGACGGTGACTTGGACATTTCCGTGATGGGTGAACGAGACGGCAGCAATCCCAGCACCAATCTCTATCGCAACGATGGGAGCGGAGAATTCAACCAAGTCGACGCCGGCCTCATCGGATTGAATACCGGCAACTTGTCATGGTCGGACTACGACAAAGACGGCGATTTGGACTTACTGGCTCTCGGTACGTATTACAGCGGTTACAGCGGAAGCGGCGGCCGCACGGTGGTCTTGTATCGCAATGACGGCGGCTCGTTTACCGACATCGGATTTGGATTTCCCGGCGCATGGAATGGTATGGCGGCATGGGGAGATATGAACAACGACGGATACCCGGACATCGTCTATACAGGAGGAGGGTCCAGTTCTCAACGGGAATTCAGAATCTATCAGAACGACGGTGATGGAAGTAATTTCACAGAAATCCCCACGGGACTTCCCGGGTTCACGAAGGCTCAGGTTTCGCTCGGTGATTTCGATAACGACGGGGATCTCGACGTCCTCATTACCGGCGAAGAAGGGGGACAAACCAGTATCGCAAGGACCTACGTGTACCGCAATGACGGCGCCGGAGCCTACACGCAACTGAGCACAGGCATGGAAGATATTTCCGGCGATTGGAGGGCCAACATGTATGGCGGATGGGCCGATGTGGATCGGGACGGAGATCTGGATGTCCTGTTGAACGGTCGTACCAATAACTCAGACATCGTCACACTGTTATACGACAATCGCCAGTCGGTTCTAAATTCTGCGCCGACGGAACCCACAGGTCTGATCGCGGTAAGCGCCGCGGATTCTGTCTATTTGCGATGGAACAGCGCATCCGATGCCCAGACCCCGAAAAACAGTCTTACTTATAATGTGAGGATGGGACGGACAGCGGGAGGAACCGAAGTCATGCCGCCATTATCCAAGGTTACCGGGCCGGCTCTGGGCGGAGGATTCCGCCTCGTCGTGGGGAACGGCAACGTGAGTCAGGATACGTCGTACATCCTGAGCGATCTGTCCGACGGTTCGTACTTCTGGAGCGTACAGGCCATCGATGCCATCTACCGCGGCTCGAAGTTCCAGTCCGAGCCCGCGCCGTTCGTCATCGACCGGGCGCCGACTCAGGTGCTGAATCTCTTCACCGCGTCCCGCAACAATGGCGCCTTCGTGCGATGGAGCGCGAAGAACAAATCGGATGTCGTCAAATACTACATCCAGACAGATACCGCCGGATCCTTCGACAGCTTCCGCGCGCGCGTGGACTCGACGACCGGCGGGATCAACGACACGACGATCACGCTGAGCGCTTTGACGAATAGCCTCCTGTATTATGTCCGTGTTTGGGCCGTCGACGGTAACGGATGGTCCGGACCCGTGTCGGATCTGGGGACGTTCATTCCTTCCGCGACACCCGGAAAATGGTTTGTCACCAACACGCTGGCGAGCGGGTTCGGTTCGCTGGACTCGGCGTTGCAGAATGCCAACAATTCCACACAGACGGACACGATCGTATTTCAGATCGGCGCCGGTTCGACCATCAGCGTGACGTCCCTGACCTCGATTAACACCGACGAAACCTATATCAATGGCGATCTCGATGGAAATGGAACTCCGGACATCACAATCGATGGAATCGATGTGAACAACTTTCAGTATGGATTGATCGTCGCCTCCAATCGAAACACCGTCAAGGGCTTGGTCGTTCAAAACTGGTACCACGGGATTCACATGACGGGAAATGACAACCTGATCGTGGGCAATTACATCGGAACGGATGAGACGGGAAATGTCGCTGTACCCAATGGAACCGGAATCCATTTGTATGGAGCCATACAAGGCAATCGCATTGGCGATGGTACGGCGGCGGGACGGAATATTATCTCCGGTAACTTGTACGACGGCATCCACATTGACGGAGGGGAAGGCGGAGACATAGCGGTGCTCAAGGAGTCCGGGAGCGCTGTTGAATCTCAGACGCTTGCTCCTCAGGGCACGTTCATTCTTGGCAACTGGGTGGGTATAGCCGCCAACGGCGATTCTGTGGGAAACGGTTATTCCGGGGTGTATATCGAATATACCAGCCGAACGCACTGGATCGGAGATGGAACAGCCGGCGGACGAAACGTGATTTCCGGGAACCCAAATTACGGTGTGTATTTCTACCGCGCACACAGTAGTCGAGTCCTGGGCAACTACATCGGCACCAACGCCGCCGGGACGTCGTCGATACGGAATGGGTCAGGAGTCTATTTCTCGTATTTGTCGTCTCGCAACACGATTGGCGATGGGACCGCCGGCGGACGTAATATTATTTCCGGTAATGCAAACTACGGCATTGGATTTGGCGGTGGAGGGTCGGTGCATGATAATTCCATCCTGGGCAACTACATCGGCACCGATGTGACGGGCAATACCGCATTGGGCAACGGATCGGACGGCATCTACTTCGATGGAAATTACCATTACAACAACTGGATTGGAAATGGCCTGGCGGGCGGAGGAAATGTAATTTCCGGTAATGGCGGACACGGCATCTACATGTACTATTCCAGCGGCAACCGCATTCTCGGAAATTGGATTGGCACGAATGCGGCCGGAAATGCAGACTTGGGGAATCGCTACATCGGTGTATTTCTCAACGAATCGGACGATGTCCTGATCGGAAACGGCACGGCGCTCGGTCGCAATGTGATTTCGGGTAACGATTCGATCGGTATCTACCTTTCGTACAGCGACGACGATTCCATCCTCGGCAATTACATCGGAGTCAATTCGTCGGGGACGGCGAGCCTGCCCAACGACGCCGGAATCTATATTCAGAACTCACAGAATTGTGCGATCGGCGGCAATCTCGCCGGACAGGGGAATGTGATATCCGGAAACACGACGTATGGCATTGCCATCGTCGGCGACGGAGGCGAAGGATGCGAATATGAATGTGGTCAAGCCAGGAAGGAAGAAGCTCTTCAGCGAACGCAGGCTGCGTTCGGCGCGTTCCAGCCTCCACTACCTTCGGGCGGCAGTGTACTGCATTTCGTTCGTGGTAACCTGATTGGAACCAACGCGGCGGGCACAGCCGCGCTGGGCAATGGAGAGGACGGCATCTGGCTGATCACTTCTTCGGTGGTCGTCGGCGATACGGTGCCGGGAGGGCGGAATGTGATCAGCGGAAACGGTCGACACGGCATTTATGTCGATGCATTATCGTATGACAATTCGATCGTAGGCAATTACATCGGCACCGATCTGAATGGATCCGCGGCAATCCCTAACGCCGGCAATGGCGTCATGGTGTGGAACGCCAGCGACAATGCGATCGGAGTGATGCTGGAGTATGACGAAGGGGGTCAGGTGTCAAAGGCATTCGAATTGGGTACGTCCACGCAGGCGGCCGAGTCTGTCAGTCTGCCTCTCGGGATCAGCGGTAACGTGATTTCGGGAAATGGTGGAGCCGGTATCGAACTGTGCGCCGATACGGGGATGGTCTGGTACACGTACGTGCAAAATAATTACATCGGGGTCGGCGCCAATGGAACAGCGGCGCTTGGCAACGGCGGCGATGGGTTGAAGCTGGAGAATATTTCCGCCGAGGACAGCGTGGAGTTCACCTGGATCGAGAACAATACGATTGCTTTCAATTCCGGTCATGGAGTGCATTTCGATGGATCGAAGACTCGCGATAATCAAATGTTTGTCAACTCGATCCATTCGAACGGAGGTTCCGGCATCCAGATGACCGCCGGTGCGCAACGGGGCGTGTGGGCGCCCTTGATTCAGTCGTACGACGGTTCTGTCGTGAGCGGGAAAGCGGCTCCCGGAGCGCTCGTGCAGATCTTCGGCGACCTCGATGACGAAGGCCGCGAGTACAAGGATTCGGCGCGCGCCGACGGGTCGGGTAATTGGGCCGCGAATGTACTCGTAATGTTCGGATACAATGTCACGGCCATCCAGGACAGCGCGAACAACTCGTCGGCGTTTTCGAATGCCGTCATGGCGCCTCCGGGCGTGCTGAGTGCGGTGCCGACGTCGTTAGGTTTCGCGGGAATCAAAATTGCCGACAGCACGACGCAGACGATACGATTGTCGGCGGCGTCCGGCGGTGTGATTCTGAGCGGAATTACCATGTCGCTCGGGACGCATTTCTCTGTGAGCGCGACGACTCCTGACACGTTGCTTACAGGAGACTCATTGATCCTGACTATTACATTCAAGCCGACGGCGACAGGGTCGCTGACGGACACGCTCGTGGTCGCGAATACATCGGTGGGCGGCACGGTGAAGGTCGCGCTCAGCGGAACCGGCGTCGAAAATACACCGCCGACATTGACGGCGGGCGTGTTTGCGCTGAGTGTCGTCAATAAATATCTGTCGCTGTACGTCTACAGCAGCGAGCCCTTGTCAACGAAGTCGGCGGTTTGGACATTCAACGGAACGGTCGACCCCAATCCGCCGGTTCTTGCCGATGTGCCCGGCCTGTCGAACGCAAGTGTGGCGCAATACAAACTGACCACCTCCGGCACGTTGAGCATCGACATCTCCGCGTCCGACACCGTGAACAACGCGGCCTCCTTGAACAAGACGTACTCCGTCAGCGCGCTCACCAGGGAACTGCCATTGAACATCCGGTTGGACGGATTTGAGGCGACCGCGGCGCGCGGCGTCGTGAACGAGGACGGATTCATCCTGGTGGGTCGCATGGAAGAGGAATCCGATATTTCGCGAACGACGCTGGGCAAATCCGCAGCGATCTGGTCCGATCGCATGGCGCCCGTCGGTCGCGGCTACGAATGGGTTTCGTCCGTCGGATTGAGAAAAGACGTAACGATCCGGATTACATACTCCGATCAGGATCTTGTCGGGATTCACAAGCAATTTCCCGACTTCGATGAGCGGAATATCGGATTGTATCGCGAACAGGACGGCCAATGGATCTATGAAGGCGGAGAAGGAGCCGACGGAATGGTCACCGCGCGCATTGTGACCGGCGGGAATTTGATGCTTCTGTACAATGCCGACCACGAAGCGTTGCCGAAGAAACTGGAGCTGTCGCAGAATTATCCGAACCCGTTCAATCCGACAACGACGATTCGATTTGGTCTGCCGGATGAGGGTCGAATCCGGCTCGTCGTGTACAACATTCTAGGCCAGAAAGTGACGGAGATATTCAGCGGACTACGGCAGGCGGGCTTTCACACCGTTCTGTGGAATGGCCGAAACGATCTGGGGCAACAGGTCGCGAGCGGCGTGTACATCTACAGACTCGAAACTCCCCAGGGAGTGGCCAGTCGCAAGATGTTGTTGGTGAAATAACGAAACCAATCAGGAGTTCAGGATATGAACATGCGAAAAATATTCTTGAGTGCGCTGACGGCCGTTACGCTGGGGTGCGGCGGCGGAGATAGCGAAGACACGCAGATCGCGGATGCGTGGGCATTGTTTGTGGCGGGACAGTATTCCGCGGCCCATTCGTCTTTTACGCTGGCCATTCGCGATCATCGCGCCGAGGCCCTTGTCGGTTTGGGCTGGACCACGCTGAAGATGGATTCCCTTCCGCAGTCGAACGGATATTTTCTTCGTACCGAAGCCGACACCCTTCTTCATGGCTACGCGGGCTGGGCCATCGTCGGATGGCTGAATGGCGATCACGCCAACAGCGCCGCTCACGCACAGTTTGTGCTGGATCGGTTGCCGGAATTCGTTTTCGAATTTGACAATGGAGTTACGTATCGCACCATGCTCCTGACACAGGGCTATGATTACTGGCATCTCGGAGACTTCCCGGCATGCCTGAGTCGGGTTCAACTGCTCGACACCGGATTTGCGAGCACAACCGATCCGGCTGCACTGCTGACCAAACTGGATGCTCTGCGCGCCGCCCAGTAATGGACCGTACACTGCGATGATTTGAATCAGGCCGCTTCGTGCGGCCCCCCCACCCCGCCCCTCCCCTTACGCGAGTTCGATTTCACGGACCGTACAAGCCAGTGCGCGTAAGGGGAGGGACATGGGAGGGGTTGGTCGAGCCTTTCTTCAGTAACATGTCAGAACGAAACATCTTGCCGGTCGTCCTCGATCGTATTTCTTAGCAGACGCTTGCACCTCACCTTTTTAGGAGAGCTGGTTTTCACGCACCGGCCAAACTCTTCCGTGTAAGGGGACACAACCCCGCCCCGCCCCTTACGCGATTTCGATTTTACGTACTGTACAAGCCGGAAGCGGGTAGGGGGACACAACCCGAACCTGATCCTCCCTTACGCGAGTCAGATTTCACGCATCGTATGATCGGTGAGGGTCAGGGGACACAACCCCGCCCCTTACGCGATTTCGATTTTACGTACTGTACAAGCCGGAAGCGCGTAGGGGGACACAACCCGAACCTGATCCTCCCTTACGCGAGTCAGATTTCACGCA
>CAZRTJ010000014.1:2667-24949 GCA_964602985.1 uncultured Bacteroidota bacterium | reverse complement strand
TCGTATGATCGGTGAGGGTCAGGGGACACAACCCCACCCGGCCCCTCCCCTTGCGCGATTTCGATTTCAGGTACCGTACAAGCCAGTGCGCGTAAGGGGAGGGACATGGGAGGGGTTGGTCGAGCCTGTCTTCAGTAACATGTAAGAACGGGGCTCGAAATCACAGCAGTCAGCAACGCTTGTAAAAAACCGATCGGGTATCACGATTCCAGTCAACCTGATTTCAGCTCTGTCAAATTTCTGGGTACCCGCAAAAAGCCTCCTTGACTGGATGCCGCAACTCGTTTACTTTGATTCATCCCACCTTGAGCATACCGTGAGGTTCATCTGAAAGTCCGGCACGGTCGAATCGTCAAATCATTGTCGTTTGTATTGATCACATTGAAATACAAGTGCAAACAAGATAAGGGGCTGCGACAATCATGATGAAACAAGTGGTGCTTTTCATGACTCTGATCACTGCCGCCCGGATCGAGGCGGGGACGTTTACGGTCACAGACATGTCGGACGACAGCTTGGTCGTTGGGTCACTGCGATGGGCGATCGGGCAAGCCAATGTCAATCCGGGACCGGATACAATCCTGTTTGACATGGATTTGTTCGGTAATATATACAGTGTGAATGATTCGGCGCTCCCGGCCATTCTGGATGACTTTACGCTCATTCGTGGGGACATTGATGGAGACGGGACGCCGGATTTCACCCTGCAACAGACGGCAAGTGGACCGGAATTGACCGGACTGGAGATCCGTTCCTCGTACAACAGGATCGAGTATTTGGCGATCTGGGATTTCAGATCGAACCTCAGTGGCATTTACATCAATGGAGGATCGGACAACGTCGTCATCGGGTGCGATCTGCAAAATAATGAGCACGGCGTGCACATCGCCAATGGCGGGCGTCGTAACCGGATCGGCGACGGAACCATTCGCGGTCGAAATTATTTCATTAATGGAAATACCCAGGCGATCCTGATCGAGGGAACCGGCAGTGATTCGAACGAGATAGCCGGGAATTTCATCGGCGTCCAATCGGACAACACCTTCAATGGAAATGATACCGCCGTTGCCATTGCAAGCAACGCGAAATACAACCGGATTGGAAATGGAACCCTGACGGGACGCAATGTCCTGGCGGCGGGGGGCACCGGAATCTGGGTGGCCGGGGCGGGGACGAAGTACAATGTCATCCGAGGAAATTACATCGGTACGGACTCGTCGGGCGCGGGCACAGCCGGTTACGGGCACACAGGGGCCGGCATTGCCGTCACGAACGGATTCGGAAATGTGATTGGCGGTACCAATCCTGGGGATCGAAATATCGTCATCGGTTCGGGCACGGACGCGATTTCCCTGAACCTTGCAGATTCGACTTTGGTGTTAGGCAATTACCTCGGGGTCGATGTGGCGGGAGCCGGATGGGCAAACGTTCAGAGCGGTATTTACATCAATGAGTCTGATTTCGTTCAGGCCGGCGATGGCTCGCCTGCCGGACGAAACGTGATCGGTTCCAATGGTTTCGACGGCATCAGGATCGAGGCCACCTCCGTTCGGAGGGCCTTTGGTAATCAGATCTTGGGAAACTATATCGGTGTCGGGCCGGATGGTGTGACCCCACGAGGCAACGCCATACACGGGATCGACATCTATGCCTATCAGGACTCCGTATCGAGAAATACCATCTCCGACAACGTCATCGCCCATAATGGCGATCAGGGCATTTACATTCTGGGAGATGTAGTGCCCGCAAATAGGAATTTCATATTCAGGAATTCCATCCACAGCAACGTCAATGGTGGAATATTCCTGGATAACAATGCTCAGGATTTCATTCCAACGCCCGTCCTGACGCTGGCGGATATTGCGACCGGCACAGTGTCTGGAACTGCCGATGCCGAAGGGAATCTGATTCAGATTTTCGCTGACAATGGAAATCAGGGACGCGCCTATCTGGACAGTGTGTACGCAGGCACCGGCGGCGCGTTTTCGAAGGTGCTGACCGGACTTCCGCCGAACGTCAACATCACGGCGCTACAAAGTGATTCGCTGAATAACACTTCTGCTTTTTCCAACACGATTGCGACGGCTCTGAACTGGCGGATTGTTACGACCGATGCGGATGCGGGCGCCGGCTCTCTGCGCGATGCCATCGATAGCGCCAATACGTATGCGGGACCGGACACGATTCGATTCTCAAATCCGATCATGCTGGGTCGCCAGATTCTGGTTACGGGCAGCGATCTTTCGCTAACGACAGGCAGTACGGTGATCGACGGCGACGTGGACGGTGATTCCAAACCCAGTGTGTCGATTATCGATAATGGCACACCCAACTGGGGGATCGTCATCGGAAGCTCGAACAATGTCGTACGCAACCTCAACATCCAGAAATTCAACACAGCGGGAATTCTGATCAATGGGTCCCGCAATAACCGCATAGAAGGTTGTTACATCGGCACAAGTCTGGACGGCATGAGCGCTTCGGGTACCGGAAATTTCTGGGGCATTCAAATCGCCAGTCTCGGCGTCAGCGCCAATATGATCGGGGACTCGAATAACGTAAACGCGCGCAACGTGATCTCCGGAAACTCCAGCGAAGGAATTGACTTCCAAAATGACGCCGACAGCACATACGTTGTCGGCAATTACTTCGGCGTCGACGCGGCCGGGACGGGGGCGCTCCCGAACGGTACGGCCATCAGACTAGGCCAGCAAACCCGGCACATCCACATCGGCGCCGGCGGACCCAATGGGCGAAATGTCATCTCCGGGAATAGCAATTACAGTATCTACAGTGAGGGAAGCGACATCTTCATCGTGAATAATTATGTCGGTCTGAACGCGGCCGGCACTGCGAATCTCTCGAATGATTTCGGCTTGTGGCTTAATTTGAACGCTTCGCGCACGACCATCGGATTGCCTTCTTTGGGCAATGTCATTTCCGGAAACAATAACTACGGGATCTATTTGGATAATGCAGACTCCACCGTCATCCTCGCGAATTTCATCGGCACGGATGCCACCGGATCGTTTGGCATCGGTAACAATGTCGTCGGTATCAAACTGGAGGCAACATCCGAAAATCAAATCGGCGACGGCACACCCGGGGGCCGGAACGTGATTTCCGGAAATGCATACGGCATCGAGTTAAGCACATCCCCATACAACAAGGTCATTGGCAATTACATCGGGACGAACGCCGCAGGCACAGCCAATGTCGGGAATGCGGGAGACGGGATCAGGCTCAGCTTGTCGTCTTCGTTCAATACGATCGGAGACTCATTGCCCGGCCACGGAAATGTTATTTCCGGAAACGGCTCAGCGGGTCTTGTCATTGATGGGAATCTGACCATTTCCAATAATGTTTATGGCAACTATATCGGAACGGATGCTGCGGGCAACGCGGGTATCGCCAATGGTCTCCAGGGTATCTCCATATCGAACCGTTCCAAACACAATCGAATAGGCAATGGCACGGCGAGAGGTCGCAACATCATCAGCGGGCACACATCCCAAACCGGATTGAGGATATTTTTCTCCGACTCCAATGAGGTCCGTGGCAACTACATCGGTCTCAATGCGGCGGGAACGAGCGCCATTCCCAATGTGCGCGGCATGGAAGTGGACTCTTCCCGAAAATGCATCGTGCTTGGGAACACGATTTCCGGGAACACGGGCAACGCCATCACTCTTACAAACAGCGCACTCGCGCGCGTGGAGGGCAATTTCCTTGGCACGGACGGAGGTGGAAATCTGGCCGTGCCCAATTCCTTCTCCGGTCTGATGATCAACAAGCGGGCCCGTGCTGACTCGGTACTGTACAATCGAATGGCATTCAACCAGCAGTTTGGCATCGCTGTCGATGGCAGTCAGACCGATAGTTCAATCTTCTATCAGAATCTGATCTACAAGAATCAGTTGGGCGGGATCTGGTTTCAGAACGGGGCCCAGGGTGGTCTCGTGCCACCGGTGATTTCCGGCATCGCATCGGATTCGACGGTTAGCGGGACATCCCAGCCGAACGCATTCATTCAGCTATTTGCCGATTCGGTGGGCCGGGGACAGGGACGATTTCCACTCGGAACGACGACGGCTAATGGAAGTGGGGCATGGTCGCGCAAGGTGATACTTTCTTCAGGCCTGGAAGTCACCGCCCTTCAGGATTTGAGCAGCACATCGGCATTCTCCACGCCTGCGATTCCGTTTTTTGGGACGCTCGCCATCTTTGGAGGCACGTTGAACTACGGGACGGTTCCCGTGGGCGACACTGCCACACTTCCTTTTCGTGTATTTCCGGTGAATGGCAATGTCCGGATCGATTCCGTATCGAGCCTGACAGAGCCGGCATTTCAGTTTTTCAACAGCAATGTTCAGGAGCCGGATACATTGATTGAAGGTCGCGATACGGCCTTCGCAAACATCCGATTCATTCCGAGCGCAAACGGCACTTTCCGGGATACGTTGACTTTCTATTCAGCGCAAGACACGGTTCAGGTTTATCTGGAGGGCGAAGGGGGCATCGGTGGGGGCGCATTGTTTGCGGATCAATCGTCAATCGCCTACGGGAGTGTACGTTTGGGGGACAGTAGTTCTGCTACCATCAAGGTCTATGCGGCATCCGGCCCGGTCACCGTCAATCAGGCCATCAAAGGATTGCCAGATTTCCGCATCGTCTCCACACCCTTGCCGGATACTCTGGCGGCGGGGACGGATACTCTGGCCCTGACGGTGCGCTTCGTGCCGCAAAATATCGGCCCTCGCCGGGACACATTGAGAGTCATGAGTAATTCGACGGGCGGTCCGCTTGTGATTCCCCTGTTCGGGATCGGATTGGAAAACGTGCCGCCGGTCGTGGACATCTATTTACTGCGCAGTACGGTGTTGAAACGGTACGTGGACATCATGGTCGCGGCGAATGAAGGGTTGGCGAGCGTGACGGGGACGCTGACGCTGGATAGTACGACCAATCCGTCGTTCGTGGCTCTGCCCGGCAATCGCCGTGTCTTTGCCACTTCCTACCGATTGGAGGAAGGGACACTGAATATCTCTGTGAATGCAAACGACTCGGCCGGCAATGTCGGTACGGACTCACGGACGTACGCCGTGGGCACGGTCGCGAAAGAGGCCCGCTCGATTACACATGGGAATACGGTCCTTTCCATTCCGAAGAATGCGTTTGCAGAGGAGGCATGGATCCTTCTCACTTCGCGCATCGTGCCGACCTCTTCGCGGAGGCTTTCGAAAGGCGCGGACCGTTGGATCGAGTTGGGGACACGCATCGGGATGATGAGCACAAGCGATATGCGGGAAGGCGAGCGCGCGACACTGCAGGTGACGTTTGACGAATCCCAGTTGTCCGAGTGTCGCAATCTGGCGGACTACGACGAACGCCGGATCGGTCTGTATCAGTGGCAGGATGGTCAATGGACTTATCTGGGCGGAGAGGGGTCAACCGGAAGTGTGACGGGTTCTCTGTATCGATTGGGCGATGTCGCGTTGTTTTACAATCCGGATCATGTGTTCCTGCCCAAGAAGGTCGAACTGTCTCAGAATTACCCGAATCCGTTCAATCCGACGACGGCCATTCGATTTGGCCTGCCGGAGTCCGGACCGATTCGATTGACGGTTTACAATATCCTCGGCCAGCGGGTGACCGATCTCTTCCGAGGCGTGCAACAAGCCGGCTATCACACCTACTTGTGGAACGGCCGCAACGATCAGGGACAATCCGTGGCCAGCGGTGTGTACATCTATCGATTGGAGACTCCCGGCGGTGTACTCAGCCGCAAGATGTTGTTGATAAAGTGATACTTCGCGGGATTCGAATCCCGTCCGCCTTCCCTTACGCGTGTCAATTTCCGGCGTGGGCCATCAACGTCGCGTGGGGGAGGGGCTTCAGCCACGACGCCTGGCAGACGGTCATGTTCCATCTTGATTCCGACGGTATCTTCTGAACGGTCCGGAGTAGCCTCGGCAGGGATTCGCACCTGCGTGAGTCCGCCATCATGCCCTCTGGGACTCCAGAAAAGCGATCGATGATTTTCTTGTGAAACACACGGCCAGCGCAATCCCAGGCCACCTTCACGCGATTGTGAATTCATATGCCACCAGAATCAGCGCGCGTGTTCTCATAAGAGGGGAAAGAGAGGCAATGGCGTGCCGCGTTTGTCGTCATGTCCCATCACGCCGTAATTGACCTTCTCCCCTCAAAGTCCTATCATAAGCGCATTCGGAGAGAAATGTGTTTCTAAAGAAATTCTTTGCCAGGTATGAAAATCTGCGTCAGGCAACGCAGATTTTTAATGAAGGGGTGGCGGCCTATCAGGCCAAAGACTATGACCTGGCGACGCGATGTTTTGCCGAATCCGTCCGCCTGCATCCCGATCACTACGATAGCTATGCCAACCTGTCCCGCTCCCAACAAAAATCCGGTCAACTGTCGCAAGCGTTAGAGACGCTGAAATCCGCGCTGAAGATCCGGCCCAAGTACTGGCGTCTCTATTACGACCTGGGCCTGCTGTGTCGGGAGGGCAGGAAATTCGACGAGGCGCTGTTTTATTTCCAGGAGGCCGTCCGACGTCGTCCCCGGGAGCCCTTGATCCACAATAGTCTCGGCGTGACCTGTCGCGAAAAAAAGGACACGGCGGGCGCTCTGGTTCACTTTCTGCGCGCGCTCGACCTGAACGGACGATCGCCGTCCGTTCATTTCAATCTCGCTCTCTGCTATGCCGATCTCGGACAAAGGGACGATGCCGTTCGGCACTATGAGCGTGCCATTGCGGTGAGACCGGACTTTGCGGAGGCCTACCTCAATCTCGCGCTTCTGCATCGCGAACAAAAAAACCTCGCCGCGGAACTGGAGGTTTTGCAAAAACTGGCTGCGGCGTACCCGGCGGACGAGACAGCTCGGCAGGCTGTGCAAGATGCCCGGCGCCGCGCCGAAGCCGCCCATTCTGTTCACTGAAGGAGATTCCATGAACCCATACCCATCCGACAATGCGCGATTCAAGGGCCTCCGGCACATGGTGGGCAATACGCCCCTGCTGAAGATCCGCTACCGGGATGGAGATCGTGAAGGGTCGGTCTTCGCCAAGGCGGAAAATCTCAACATGACCGGAAGCATCAAAGACCGGATGGCATACATCATCCTGGAAAATGCCTATCGGGAAGGACGCATCGATCGGGGTCACCGCATCGCAGAGGCGACCAGCGGCAACACGGGAATTTCCATTTCTGCCATCGGCCGGGCCCTCGGGCATCCGGTGACGATCTTCATGCCCAACTGGATGAGCGAAGAACGCAAGCGCCTCATTCAAAGTCTTGGCGCAGAAATCCGTCTGGTCTCGCGTGAAGAAGGCGGTTTCCTGGGAAGCATCCAGATGGCGGAAGAAATGGCCAAACAGTCTGCAGACGTCTTCCTTCCACGGCAATTTGCAAACGAAGCCAATGTAGACGCGCATCGACAGACGACCGGACCGGAAATTTGGTGGCAGTGCGAGGAAGCCGGGTGCAGGCCGGACGCGTTCGTGGCCGGCGTCGGCACGGGCGGCACGCTGATGGGCGTCGGTCATTTCCTGAAAGAACAAAGCCCATCGATCAAGGTTCATCCCCTCCAACCCGCCGAATCGCCAACCTTGTCCGTGGGACGAAAGGTCGGCCATCACCGTATCCAGGGAATTTCAGACGAATTCATTCCTCCGATCTGTAAGCTCGAGTCTGTCGACGAGATCGTCAGCGTGCATGACGGCGATGCGATCCTGATGGCGCAGAAGATGGCGACCGAACTCGGACTGGGAGTCGGCATTTCCTCCGGCGCCAATGTGGTCGGAGCCATCCTGCTGAAGCGGCAACTCGATGCGCAGGCCTGCGTGGTTACGGTCCTGCCAGACGACAACAAGAAATACCTTAGTACAGACCTCCTGCGAGAGGAGCCTCTGAAAAAAGACTTCGTCACACCGACCGTCGAACTGCTCGAATTCGAAGTGTATCGGCGGGTATGTCGAACGTGCGTCGATCGGGACGAGTGCGATCGTTGTTGAGGATTCTGCTCGCGCTGACCGGAGCGCTCGCGGCTTCTGCTCAGCCAAGAGTCGTCGTGCTCGGCACGACGCAAGACGGAGGACTGCCACATGCCGGGTGCCGGAAAAACTGCTGTCGTGCGGCAGCTTCCCCCCGGCTCGTCAGTTCGCTTGGCATCTTCGATTCTCGTACCGGTGAAGAGTGGCTGTTGGATGCCACACCGGATTTTTCGGATCAGCTTCGTATTCTGCAAAATCTTTCCGGAGATTCCTCCGGTCGGCTCGACGGAATATTCCTCACGCATGCGCACATCGGACATTACACGGGACTGATGGCGTTGGGACGAGAGGTGATGAACGCGTCCTCCGTGCCGGTCTATGCCATGCCCCGCATGAGCCAATTTCTGTCTGGTAACGGTCCGTGGAGCCAGTTGGTCGCACTGCAGAATATCCGCCTGGTGATGTTGCAGGATGGATTGCCTGTTGCGATTCGGTCGGACATGAGTGTGCAGCCGTTGTTGGTTCCACATCGGGACGAGTATTCCGAGACCGTGGGATTTCTGGTTCGGGGTCCGACAAAGTCGCTCCTGTTTATTCCGGACATCGACAAGTGGGAAAAATGGCAACACCCGATCGAGGCTTGGATTCGTCGTGTGGATTACGCATTCCTGGACGGCACGTTATTTCGGGAGGGTGAAATTCCCGGTCGAAGCATGAGCGAGATTCCCCACCCATTCATCGAAGAGACGATGAAACGGTTGGACGCATTGCCGGTCGGTGAGAAGAAGAAGGTCTATTTCATCCATATGAACCACACGAATCCGGTTCTTTCTGATGGCGTCGAACGCCAGTCCGTTGTCTCCCGCGGTTACCGGGTCGCCGAATCCGGAATGGCGCTGGACTTGTAGCGATGATTCATCGTGTCTGTGTTTTCTGCGGATCCAATGTCGGTACGAATCCCGCCTTTCGCGAATCGGCGCTCGAACTGGCGCGGATCCTTGTCGCGCGTCAGTGGGAGTTGGTCTACGGAGGAGGGGCGGTCGGGCTGATGGGAATTCTGGCGGATGCCGTCTTGGCGAGAGGCGGCGAAGTCACGGGAGTAATCCCCGAATTTCTCGTGGACAAAGAAGTCGGACATTCCGGACTCACGCGCCGGATCGTCGTGCCGACCATGCATGAACGAAAAGAAACGATGTATCGTCTCAGCGACGCGATCGTGGCGATGCCGGGCGGCTTTGGAACGCTGGACGAATTGTTCGAATTTGTCACGTGGGCGCAATTGGGTTTGCATGGCAAGCCGATCGGTTTGTTGAATGTGGACGGCTTTTACGATTCGTTATTGTCACAACTGGATCGGATGGTGACGGACGGATTCCTTCGAGCAGAACACCGTGGCTTGATTCGAGTGGGGGCCGCCGCCGAGACGCTTGTTCGCGAATTGGAAACGCATTCCGTGCGGCCCGCAGAAAAATGGAACATCCGACCGTAGGCACTGGAGCCAGATCGGGTCGAACAATCAATCACGATTTTCAGAGGAGAATTCACCATGCGTCTTCATTTGATCTTGCTTATCCTCGTCGCGGCCGTCCTGATACTGTCCGGTATTGATCCCCACGACTATTTTACGTGGTTTCTGGAAGTCTTTCCGGTACTGTTGGCTGGGCCCATTCTCGTCTTGACGTACCGTCGATTCCGGTTTACGGACATCACGTATTCGTGGATCGCCGTGCACGCCGTCATCCTGATGGTTGGCGGGCATTACACCTACGCTGAAGTTCCGCTGGGAAACTGGGTTCGCGATGCGTTGGACCTGAGTCGCAATCACTACGATCGTGTCGGTCATTTCGTGCAGGGATTCGTTCCGGCGATCATTGCGCGCGAGGTCTTTCTGAGGAATCAGGTGGTGGTCCGCAAGGCGTGGCTTTTCTTCATCGTCGTATGTGTTTGTCTGGCGATCAGTGCGTCTTACGAATTAATCGAATGGTCCGTCGCTGTGATGACGGGCGAAGCGGCAGACGCTTTTCTCGGAACACAGGGCGACGTGTGGGATACCCAGACGGACATGGCCCTGGCACTGGTCGGGTCTTTTCTGGGGCAATTATTCTTTGGAAAGTGGCAGGATCGTCAAATCGCGAAGATCACGGCTTCGCATCAGGTCGCGGATTCATCAGGGCGGCTTTCGTGAGGACCGTATGGAGATGGTGAGGGTCGAGAGGCTTGGTCAGGAGAGACTTGACGCCGAGGGCCAGCGCTTCCGCCGCGATCTGGAAAGTCCCCGCTCCTGTCATCAGCACGACTGCAGACTTCTCAAAATCTTGTGGGTGAGCTTTTAGCGCTTCTATCGCCGTCGTCGGGGGGAGATTGTAATCGATCAGAACAACGTCGAAATGCTTTTGGCGCAGAATCGACAAGGCTTTTTCGACCGATTCCGCGATGTCCACTTCAAAATGCGGGGCGAGCAAGTCCCGGATGACGTCCAAAATCATCGGCTCGTCATCGACTGCCAGTACGCGGGGATGGAATCGCGTGTCCGATGACACCCTTGCTAGTTCGACCCGATCGCCGTGTGCAAATACCTCGGAGTCAAAGAAATCGGCTATCGTAACTCCCAACGCATCGGCGATCTTTTCGATATTGCTGATGGAAACATTACGTTTGCCGCTCTCCAGACTGCTGATATACGTCCGGTCCAGTCCCGCGGTGAGGGCGAGTTTTTCCTGACTCCATCCTTTTTCCCGCCGCAGGGAACGCACACGGGCGCCGATTTTTGAAGATACTGCCGTCATTGATTTACGCGGCCACTTGGGGCCGCTGTTCTTGAGTAATCAAATTTAGGAATTACCAGCAGGGACGCTAAAGTTTCGCGGCTCAAAGTAGCCCGATCGGCGCAGGCAGTCAACGGACTCCGCGTCACATGTGAGTAATTATGCTTAGAAAAATGAGACTTATCGAGGCTTTATGCCGATAGACCGGATCGGCTTAGACTCCTGAGCGATGAGATCCTGAAGGGTCAGGCCTTCCAGAGCCGTGTCGATGGCCTGTTGGACGCGTTGCCAGACGGAACGTACCGAGCAGGGTACGGTCGTGGTGCAGTTGTGAGCGTCGCCGGAGTATTTTTCGCAAAAATCTTCGTCGAAAAGCTTGCCGCCGAGTTCCTGGAGCACGTGGTGGACAACGATCTCCGATGGGCGGCGGGCAAGCGTGTAGCCGCCTTCCTGGCCGCGAGTACTCTCGAGATATCCTCCCATTCGCAACAGACGCGTCATTTTGGCGACGTTGGCTTCGGACAGGTCCTCCAGCGCGCTGATCTGCGGTATGGTCACACCCTCCGGATGCCGCGCGACCTGCAACAGAATGCGCAGACCATACTCTTCCTGCGAGCTGAACTTCATAACATTCCCAGTTCCAATTTGGCCGCTTCGGTCATCATCCCCATGTTCCATGGCGGCTCCCACACGACTTCGACGCTGGCCTTGCTGACGCCCTCGACACTTTGGACTTTACGTTCCACTTCGATCGGTAAGCTTTCGGCGACGGGACAGTTCGGCGACGTCAACGTCATCTTGACATTCGCATTGGCATCGTCATCGATCTCGACCCCGTAGATCATTCCAAGATCGTAGATGTTCACGGGAATTTCGGGATCGTAACAGGAGCGAATCGCTTCGACAATTCGATTTTCCAAATCGATTTTCTGAACCATGTCCATCATTCGGTGCTCACGGTTTGAGAGTCGTTGGTCACTGCGGCATGGAACGTGTGCCACGCGAGGCTGGCGCATTTGACACGGGCAGGGAAATCGCGTACGCCTGCAAAAACGGCCATCTTGCCGATATCGCCCGTCGGAGCGGAAGCGCCGGCGACCAGTTCGTGAAACCGCCTGTACAGGGTTTCCGCTTCCTCCAGTGTCTTGCCTTTCAACAGCGTGGTCATCAGGGAGGCGGACGACTTGGAAATGGCGCACCCCGATCCTTCGAACCGAATGTCTGAAATCCGGTCCTTCTCGACATTCAGATACACGAAGAAGTGATCACCGCACAACGGGTTATAACCCTCTTTCATGTGGGAGTGCGGATCGAGTTTGCCATAATTACGGGGATTCTTGTTGTGATCGAGAATCGTTTCCTGGTATAAATCCCGAAGTTCATCCATCATGCAAACACCTTTTGGGCTTTGTCAATGGCCGCGACCAGCGAATCGATCTCTTCGCGGGTGTTGTAAAAAGCGAGGCTGGCGCGGGAGGTGGCGGGAATTCCAAACCGCTGCATCACCGGCTGGGTGCAATGGTGGCCGGTGCGAATGGCAATACCTTCCATGTCTAAAATCGTTCCGACATCGTGCGGATGGACATTGTCCAGCACGAACGACAAAATACTGCATTTCTCCCGAGCCGTTCCGATCAGTCTCAGTCCCCGGACAGACCGCAGCGCCGCGGTGCCGTATTCAAGCAGATCGTGCTCATATGCGGCGATTCGCTCTACGCCGATCGACTCCAAATAATCGATCCCGACGCCCAGTCCGATACCTCCGACGATATTCGGCGTGCCGGCCTCGAATTTGAAAGGCAGTTCGTTGAATGTCGTTTTCTCAAACGTGACGGAACGGATCATGTCGCCGCCGCCTTGGTACGGCGGCATCCGGTCGAGCCATTTTTCTTTTCCGTACAGAATGCCGACTCCTGTCGGGCTGAACATCTTATGTCCGCTGAACGCGTAGAAATCGCAATCCAATTCGCGCACATCCACGCGCAAGTGGGGCACGGCTTGCGCGCCGTCGATGAACACGGGGATGTCCCGCGCGTGGGCGATTTCGATCATGCGCCGGACGGGATTGACCGTGCCGAGGGAATTGGACACATGGACGACGCTGACGAGTCGGGTGCGCGGCCCGAGAAGTTTTTCATATTCAGTCAGCATCAATTCGCCGTCGTCGTTGATCGGAATGACGCGAAGGACGACGCCAATCTGATCCGCGAGAAGTTGCCACGGTACGATATTGGAGTGATGTTCCATCGCGGAAATGACAATCTCATCGCCGGCCTTGAAGAACGTACGGCCAAAGGATTGAGCGACGAGATTGACCGCCTCGGTGGTACCGCGAACGAAGATAATTTCCTTTTCCGAAGCCGCGCCGATGAACCGACGCACCTTGGTGCGCGCACGTTCATAGGCGTCCGTCGCCTGGGCGCTGAGGAAATGCACGCCGCGGTGGATATTGGAATTTTCCGAATCGTAAAATCGGGCCGTCGCGTCCGTGACGACCCTCGGCTTCTGACTCGTCGCCGCATTATCCAGATAGATGAGCGGCTTCCCGTGCACGAGTTCCTGTAAAATCGGGAAGTCGCATCGAATCGCGTGGATGTCCAGGATGTCGGATGGGATCGTCATTCTTTATTAGCCGTCGTAATGTCGGTGAAGGCCAGACGCCGGAGAATTTCCTCCTGGACGATATCCTCGAGCGCCGGGATCTGAATTCCGGACACCACGTCGGCCGCAAAAGCGTAGGTCAGCAAATGCTGCGCCCGGTCCTTCGAGATGCCGCGCGTCCGCATGTAGAACAGCATTTGTTCGTCCAGTTGTCCGACGGTCGCGCCGTGTGTGCACTTCACATCGTCCGCGAAGATTTCCAACTGCGGTTTGCTGTGGATGGTGGCGTCGGGGGACAGCAGCAGTGCATGATTGGATTGTTTCGCGTCCGTCTTTTGCGCGTCAGGTCGAACGACGATCTTGCCGTTGAATGTGCCGGTGGCCCGGTCGGCGAGAATGCCTTTGTACACCTCCCAGCTGTGACAATGCGGGCGGGCGTGATCGATCATCGTGCGGTTGTCCACGTGCTGGGTCCCTTTGGCGAGATACACGCCGTTTAATGTGGTTTCGACGCCTTCGCCGTCGAGCGTGGTGCGCAGTTCGTTGCGGGCGATCGAGGCGCCGAAGGAATACAGGTGCGAGCGGAACGTGGAGGCAGGCTTTTGTTCAACCCAAACATGTCCGATGTGATACGCGCCGGGACTTTCGATTTGCAATTTGTGATGGTCGATGTCAGCGCCTTCGTCCACCGTCACGTTCGTAACGGCATTGGTGAAATACGGTCGATCGTTTTGACCTGCGTAGACTTCTATGATCCGGGCGCGGCTGTTGGCTTCGGCGACGATCCGGTTGCGCGGCATGACGAGGTATGGATGATCGGATCCTTCTGTCACGAAAATGCAAACGATCGGATCGGCGAGTTGCGTACCGGGCTGAAGGTGAATGTCCAATCCGTCCTTGCATCCCGCGGCGTTCAAAGACGGGAAGATCGCATTGGAAATCGGCTCCGTCATTCGGGCGGAGGTTCGGCGGATGGAGACGCCCGCAGGGAGGGCGGGGATGTCGGACAGGCTTTCCGAGAAATGGCCGTTGAGGAAGACGAGGCGGATGGGACTGATCTGGGCGTAGCGGAACCGCGCCACGGCGGCGGCCCACGCGGGACGCGTGGGGTCGGCAAACCGGTAGCGGGTTTTGACGATCGGTTCGATATCGGTGGTGCGCCAGTCTTCATCCCGACGGGTCGGGAAACGCAGTCCCGCCAGTTTGCCGAGCGCGCTTGCGCGCCCGCCGCCGTGGCCGTTGTGGGACCGGATCAACTCCAGAAACGGCTGGATCGATGTCTCCATCATGCGACCTCGCGCGTCCAATCGTACCCCTTTTCTTCCAACTCGAGCGCCAAGTCCTTGCCGCCCGATTTGACGATGCGGCCATTGACCAGGACATGGACAAAGTCGGGAACAATGTAATTTAACAAGCGCTGGTAGTGCGTCACCACGATGAACGATTTTTGCGGCGATCGTAATTTGTTCACGCCGTTGGCGACGATCCGCAACGCGTCGATGTCGAGACCCGAATCGGTTTCGTCGAGAATTCCCAGCGTCGGATCCAACACGGCCATTTGAAAAATCTCATTTCGCTTCTTCTCGCCGCCCGAAAAACCCTCATTCACCGGGCGCTTCAGGAGGTCTTCGTCCAATTCCACCAGCTTCATCTTGGATCGTACAAGATTCAGAAAATCCATCGCATCGAGTTCTTCTTCTTTCCGATACTTGCGGATGGAATTCACCGCCGCTTTGAGAAAATACGTATTATTCACGCCGGGGATTTCAACCGGGTATTGAAAGGCAAGGAAGATTCCTTCGCAGGCGCGCGCTTCCGGATCCATCTCGAGCAGATTCATCCCGCGGTAGGTGACTTCCCCCTGCGTGATGTCGTAGTCTTCGCGTCCGGCGAGAATGCCGGCGAGTGTGCTCTTGCCGGAACCATTCGGTCCCATGATAGCGTGGACTTCGCCTGCGCCGACGGACAGATTGATTCCGCGCAGAATCTCATTTCCACTGACGGAGGCGCGCAGGTTCTTGATTTCGAGCATGGACAATTCCTTCTTCAGACTTAATTCAAAAGACTCTATTCAAACGATTCATACGCCTCGATAATATCGAGATACACGCCGTCGAAGCCGGCATCGAGAAACTTCTTTGTGTAACAGGAGTCATTGCCGACAATAATCTGCTTCCAGTCCGGCTCCCAATATCGAATCACATAATTGCCGGGCCAGTTCGGATTCTCCTCGGCCACGAGATCCTGATTCAATCGCTCCCAGTAGTAGCGGTAGTCTTCCGCCTCGCCGATCGACATGTATCCGACGACCAGCCGCGACGCGCCATTGGCCTTGGTCTTGAGCGCGGACACATCGGTGGCGGTGAGCGATTCTTCTCCCACAAATAGATCGATCAGCAACAGATCGTAATTCGTCGCGCGCAGGGAATCCACGAAGGCTTGACGGCTGGAGAATGACGACGGATTGATCAAATACAGAAAATTGCGAATCTGTCCGAGCAAGGTGATGTTCGAATCGTTTTCCAGGTGGATCGGAGAGGGATGGGCAGGAATGGCGTCCAACTCGCGACGGTCAGCGGCAAACGACACGTACCCCCGCGAAAAGTTCTGCGCATACGAGTCGTCCATTTTCGAAAGAGTTGAGCAATAGTCCGTCACGAGGATCGGACGGCCGGTCGAGTGGATCAGATCACAGAAGCCGATCATGAAATTGCGGTCCGCCAACGGTGTGGCGGCATCGTCGTCCGTGTATCCGTAGAAGAGGTCTTCGCGTCCCACGCCATCGATCGAACTCAGATACGCAAACGCCACGGGTCCGGACGCGTCTCCGGTGGTCGTGACCAGTTCCAGACCGTTCTGCGGAATGATGACAAACGTGGAATCCGTCGCTTTGGCGTACTCGCTGATTTCGCGGACGAACGTTCGCATCTCCTCGCGAAAATCCCGATCGGAGCCGGAATTCTTGCATGAGAACAAGGCGATCACGACGAACATGACCGCGCGGGACATCTTGCGCCAACGGTTCATCTGGATCTATCCTACGCTCCCTTCCAAACTAACGCCGAGCAGTTTTTGAGCTTCGACGGCAAATTCCATCGGCAGTTCACGAAAGACTTCCTTGCAAAAGCCGTTCACGATCATGTTGACAGCGTCTTCGGTGGAAATACCGCGTTGATTGCAGTAAAAGATCTGGTCTTCGCCGATCTTCGACGTGGTCGCTTCGTGTTCCATGCGCGCGGAATTGTTCTTCACCTCGATGTAGGGGAACGTGTGTGCGCCGCATTGGTCGCCGATCAGAAGCGAGTCGCACTGCGAAAAATTGCGGGCGTTGTCGGCGCCCTTCAAAATCTTTACCAGTCCGCGGTACGTGTTTTGTCCGAATCCGGCCGAGATGCCTTTGGACACGATTGTGGAACGGGTGTTTTTGCCGATGTGAATCATCTTCGTTCCCGTGTCGGCCTGCTGACGATTGGCCGTCACGGCGACGGAATAAAATTCTCCGACGCTGTTGTCGCCTTGCAGGATACAGCTTGGATATTTCCAGGTGATGGCGCTGCCGGTTTCCACCTGCGTCCACGTGATTTTGGAATTCACGCCGGCGCACTTGCCGCGTTTGGTTACGAAATTGTAAATGCCGCCTTTGCCGTCCTTGTCGCCGGGGTACCAATTCTGCACGGTCGAATATTTGATCGTGGCGTTGTCCAGAGCGACCAGTTCCACGACAGCGGCGTGGAGCTGGTTCTCATCCCGCATCGGGGCCGTGCATCCTTCGAGGTAGCTCACCGCACTGCCTTCGTCCGCGATAATGAGGGTGCGTTCAAACTGTCCCGTCTTGGCCGCATTGATGCGGAAGTACGTCGACAACTCCATCGGACACTTCACGTTTTTCGGAATGTAACAAAAGGACCCGTCGCTGAAGACGGCGGAATTGAGCGTCGCGTAAAAGTTATCGGTGTACGGCACGACACTGCCGAGGTATTTGCGTACAAGATCCGGGTGCTCCTGCACGGCCTCGGAGAATGAACAGAAAATAATTCCGAGTTCCTTCAGTTTGCTTTTGAAGGTTGTCGCAACCGACACGCTGTCGAAGACCGCATCGACGGCCACGCCCGCCAGAATTTCCCGCTCGTGCAGAGGAATCCCGAGTTTTTCATACGTCTTCAGCAGTTCCGGATCGACCTCATCGAGACTGGACAGTTTCTTTTGCTTGGGCGCGGAGTAGTAGATGATGTCCTGGTAGTTCGGCTTCGTATAGGAAACATTTGCCCACTCCGGTTCGCCTTCTTCGAGCATCTTGAGCCAATGCCGATACGCCTTGAGCCGCCAGTCCAAGAGAAACTGCGGCTCGTTTTTCTTGGCGGAGATGAACCGGATGATATCTTCGCTCAATCCAGGAGGCGCAGAGTCGGCCTCGATATCTGTGGTGAACCCGTATTTGTAGTCCTGGTTTGTGAGTTCTTGGAGCTGTTCAATTTCTGTGCTCATGGAGCGATCCTATTGTTTCGCCAGGTCAGGTCTATCTATATAAACTATACAAAAAAGTCAAGTTTAATCGAATTTTCGATCCGCTTGCGCGATTGAAACTCTCGTGATTTCGGGTATCGCGGCGAGTTGTCGCGAATCCCGCCTTTCCCCCTCCCTTTACGCGATGTAGAGCTCGTGGAAACGACAATGGCACTGTGTGCGTAAGGGAGGGCAGGGTGGGGTTGTACGTGGTTTGAAGTACGCTCAAGCTGCCAACGACCTGGCACACAAGGAAAGCGAGCGGGGTTGACATGGGTGCGTTTTCTTTGTAATACTCCTGTTGACGGAGGATGGGTGTCTTGCAGGCGCCCGATGAAACAAAAAAGATTCTTCCTACTGCTCGTGCTCTCGGCGAGTTTGCACGCACAGGGCATCCGATTCGAACGGATCGGACTCCATGAGGGATTGTCCCAAAGCTCTGTCTATTCCATCACACAGGACACAAGCGGATTCCTCTGGGTCGGTACGTTCGACGGACTGAATCGTTTCGACGGATACGAATTCAAGAAATTCCATCACATCCCTTACGATTCCCTCTCCCTGGCGGACAACTACATTCACGCGATTCATGGTTCTCCGGAACTCATGGTCGGAACGGATGAAGGACTGCACGTTTGGACATCGGGTGTATTTCGGCGTCTCTTGCCGACGCTTCGACGACCCGTCTACGCAATCGCTCGGCAGGATCAGCAGACCTGGATCGGGATGGGCGGTGGACTCGCGAGGATGACCGCCGACAGCGTGTCCGTTCTGCCCGAATTCAACGGTACGACCATCCTCGCTCTGCTCATCCGCGGGGACACCCTGTGGATTGGCACAGAGGGCAAGGGTCTGCAGGCATGGGATGTACGGAAACGCACGCGCCTGATGCTTTCATCCGAATCTGCCGGAGCGGCGTCCGTGCGCGCACTGATGTTGGATGCGACGGGTGCGATGTGGATGGGCACAGACAGGGGCGTGTACGAAATTTCCGGAAATACAATCCGAGATCATTCATCGAGAATATCCGACCTCTCCGTCCATGCGATCGTCGAAGATCGGCGGGGGTGGATATGGATCGGCACGTCCCATGGACTGAATGTCCGTCGGTCCGCGTCTTCCGATTTCGAAGCCTATTTCCACGATCCATCCGAGCCGATGAGTCTGGCAGCCGATCCCGTGCAGTCGCTTTTTGTGGATGGACACGGCACGGTGTGGGTGGGCACGGAATTCGGAGGACTGCACAAGTTTACCGATCGCATGCGGATCTTGCGAGTATACGGTCGGAGCGAATCCGGACTCCGGAGGCCGTACATCTACCCGATGCTCGAGGACGCGGACGGATCAATCTGGATGGGAACGTACGGCGAGGGCTTGCTGCAGTTCTTTCCGTCGACGCATCGATTCAGGTCGGTTCCGCTGGAGGCTGGTCGCCGCCTGGTGTATTCGCTTACCTCGGGCGATGGGCTATGGTTTGGCACGCACGGCGGCGGGGTCGGCAGACTCCGCGCAGGCGCAGGCGTTCAATATGTCGAAGCCGGCGAGGCGCCGGATCGCATTTCGCATTCGGAGGTGTGGGCGGTCCTGCGGGATTCCAGGAATCGGCTCTGGGTCGGCACCAGCAATGGACTGAATGTGCGGATGCCCGGCACGACGGAGTTTCAGAAATATTTTGCCGATGCCGGGGACACGACCGCTCTAACCTCGTCGGTGATTCAATGCATCTACGAAGCCTCCGATGGGATCTGGATCGGCACGTGGGGAGGAGGAATTCATCGGGTGCAGGAAGATCATGGAAAATTCCGCTTCGAACGCTTTCCGTTTGGTCGGCCCGGAGAACTCAGCGGCGGTATTGTGATGTGTTTTCTCGAAGATCCGAATCAGCGTTTGTGGATTGGGACGTGGGGCGCCGGGTTTTCCTGCCTCTCCGCCGACCGGCGGTCGGTTCGGTCGTGGACCACACGGCATGGCCTGGCGAACAACAGTGTGTACGGCATTCTCCCCGATGGACGAGGCCGGCTCTGGATCAGCACGAATCGCGGATTGTCGCGGTTCGATCCGGACTCGCAGACGTTTCAGTCGTACGATGTGAGCGATGGACTGCCGTCGAACGAATTCAATACAAACTCCTTCCTGCGATCCCGCAACGGCGAGATGTACTTCGGAGGCATCGCTGGATTTGTGCGGTTTCATCCCGACAGCCTCAGGCAGGACCCGGGGGAAACCGCCGTGCGCATCACAAATGTCGTCACTCGCGGTGGCGTCGTGCGTCCGGTGCAGGATGGAAAATGGGTCGATCTGCCGCATGATGAGAACGACCTGTCTTTTGAATTTGCCGTGATGGATTTCCGCAGTCCTCTCCAAAACCGGTTTGCGTATCGTCTCATCGGTCTGCACGACGACTGGCGTGAGGCAGGCGCTTCCCATCGTGCGGACTACTCCGGGCTGGAACCGGGAGCGTACACGTTTCGCGTCATCGGGTGCAATTCCGACGGTGTGTGGAATCGAACCGGGGCGTCGGTCTCGTTTGTCATTCTGCGCGCCTGGTGGTCCCATCCTCTGCTGTGGGTGGGCATGGGTCTGATGGTGGCCGGAGGAATTATCTTTCAAATCCGATTGCGGGTTCGAAATCTTCGACGGGAATTCAAAATGCGTCGCGAATTCGCCCGCGCGCTGATCCGATTGCAGGAAGAAGAACGAAAAAAAATTGCCGCCGCTCTCCACGACGGCCACGGACAAAATCTGCTGGTCATTCTGAACGAACTGCAGCGGCGAGTCCACTCGTCCTCCGAACTCCGGCTCACCAAAGAGGATCTGCAGACGTGGGCTGGCTGGCTGTCTGAATCTCTGGAAGAAATTCGCCAGCTTTCGCACGATCTCCGACCGGTTCAGTTGAGTCAATTGGGTCTGGCCCAAACCGTGCAGTCGTTTCTGAAAAAAATTCCTCTGACGGTGGATGTATTGGGCGATCCCGAAATGCTGACCCGGTTTCCGCGAGATGCGGACATTCACGTGTTTCGGATTTTCCAGGAGGCATTTGCCAACATCCTGAAACACAGCGGCGCCACGCACGTCCGTGTCGAACTCCACCGGGACGGATCGCGGCTCCGGATCGTCATCGCCGATAACGGACACGGCATACGAGAATCGAAGGAGGGATTGGGGTTGATCCACATGCGGGAAAGAAGCAGATTGATCGGGGGAAATCTACAGATTTCCTCATCCGTCCATGGAGGAACTCGTGTGGAACTGAACGTGCCGGTGGGCCGATGAGTTCTGTCTTTCGAGTATTGATCGCGGACGACCACGAACTCGTGCGGCGCGGTTTTCGGGACGTGATCCGCGAGGATCCATTGTTTGAAATCGTGGCCGAGTGCTCCGATGGACAAGAGGCTCTCGATGCGCTTGACCCTGCCGAAGTTGACCTTGCCGTCGTCGATCTCAGCATGCCTATATGTAATGGACTTGACGTGGCGCGTGAAGTCCATCGACGACACCTGCCCGTACACGTAGTCATTCTCACCATGCACAAGGAAAAGGACTTCTTCGTCGAGGCGTTGAAATTCGGTGTGCGGGGATACGTGCTGAAGGATCAGGGCGTCCGGGAAATTCGGGATTGCCTGCACCGTGTGGCGGCCGGGCAGATCTTCATCAGTCCGAGTCTGTCAGACGAACTGATCGATCTCGTCACCAACAGCGGACTGCCGGAGATTCTCCGCCCGCTTACGCCGGCCGAGCGAAAAGTTCTTCGATTGGTGGGCGAGAAGAAGACCAGTCGTGAGATTGCCGATACGCTCTTCATCAGTCAGCGGACCGTGGAAACGCATCGCCACAATATCTGCCGCAAATTGGGACTCAATGGATACCAGGCTTTGTTTCAATTCGCGCTGGAACAACTGAAGCACCTCTAACAGACTGTTGAAAAAGGCCACTGTGTCATTTCGAACGAAGCGAAGTGAGACAACCAATAATTTCAAGTCCGGATTTCTCGCTGTCGCTCGATATGTCGACAGCAAAGAACGATTTTCAACAACCGGCTAGCTCCGAATGATCCCGCCACGTGCCATCCATCGAAGGGCCCGACGCTGTGAACGGATTGCCTTTTTTTTAGCAGACACGGCTCACAACCCCACCCCACCCTCCCCTTACGCAACTCGGATTTCGCGTACCGCTGGATTCGGTGTGCGTAAGGGGACACAACCCCACCGCACCCTCCTTACGCGAGATGGATTTTACGTACCTGACATTCCCATGTGCGTAAGGGGCTGCAACCCCACCGCACTCTGCCCTTACGCAACTCGGATTTCGCGTACCGCTGGATTCGGTGTGCGTAAGGGGACACAACCCCACCGCACCCTCCTTACGCGAGATGGATTTTACGTACCTGACATTCCCA
>CAZRTJ010000014.1:0-2567 GCA_964602985.1 uncultured Bacteroidota bacterium | reverse complement strand
CAACCCCACCGCACCCTCCTTACGCGAGATGGATTTTACGTACCTGACATTCCCATGTGCGTAAGGGGCTGCAACCCCACCCCACCCTCCCCTTACGCAACTCGGATTTCGCGTACCGCTGGATTCGGTGTGCGTAAGGGGAGGGATATGGGAGGGGTTGCAATATCGATCCGCTTCCTGCTCCGTCCACTTTCTACGTAGGGGTACGTAAAGCCTGTCACGAAATTTCTACTGATGAATGCGTAGGCGTCTGTATGGACAGGCGGCCGCTGGCCGCTTATCTTGAAGACAGCCCTACCGCCAGACTTATCTGTGAGATAACGGAAATGGTGAAATGTCTGATCGTCGACGACAACGCACGCTTTCGTTCCTCCGTCGCGGAGACGCTGAAGGAGCATTATCACGGCGAAGTGACTTGCTGGGAGTGCGGAGACGGACCCTCGGCCGTTCGGGATTACGACCGCTTGCATCCGGATGTGGTTCTGATGGATGTGCGCATGGAGGGACAGGATGGGCTGGCCGCCACGCGGGCGATCTGCGAGCAGCACCCGGATGCGAGGGTCGTGATCGTCACCCAGTACGACGAGGAATCCCTGAGCGACGCCGCGCGTCAAGCCGGAGCAAAAGGATTCGTCGCCAAAGAACAAGCGTGGAAATTACCGTTTGTCCTGGATGCGATGATGAAACGTGATGGATAGAAAAAACCGCAATACGGAAACCAAGGAGGGACCCATGAACGCGTTTTTCCGAATGTCCTTTATCCTCATAACTTGTGTGGCCGCAGGCGCTTCGCAGGAATCGCGGAGTCTTGTTTTGGCGAGGAAGAGCGAGATGTCCATTCAGAACTTGCCCATGCCGTCGAATGCCGGATGGGCGAGGAGTGCGGCCACGTTGGGATACGTGGCGGCGCCGCTGGTTTTGATTTCCGGGATTGTCGCAGACGGAGCGGGCAGTTTCAGTACGGGAATCGCCGTCGGTGCAACCGGGACAGTCATTCTCGCGGTGGCCGTACCGGTGATTTCAGCGGGCGGCAGTTCGGCCAGACGAAACAGTTCCTCGGAGGGCATGCCGGGGATGCGAATGGCTGGCTGGGTCACATACGGTCTGGCACTGGCCGATGCCACGACGCTGATCGCACTGGCCGCCAATGATGTGGACGTACCCGGTGTGCCCATCTCCGTCGGAGCGATCGGAGCCTTCTCCATTCTGGCAGTCAGTCTGGACGCCAGCGCGTCCGCCAATCAGGCGCCATCCGCACCGCTTGGCAGTCTCACACCGACTCTCGCATTCATACCGGTGGGCAAAAGCTGGAAACCGGTGTATGGCGTGCGAGTGAATCTTTGATATCGGCAATTATGCAAACGGAATTTCCAAGACTCGACCAAAACAAGGAACTCTCATGAAACACTGTGTTGTATTTCTGCTTACACTGCTCACGGGTCTGTCCAGGTTTGCCGCAGGACAGACGACCATCGCTGTCCTGCCTTTTGACAATACCTCCAAGAGTGAGGACTACGCGTGGTTGTCGGATGGGTTCTGTGAGAGTCTGACATCGGGTTTTGTCCAGATCGGACAATTTATCGTCGTCGAGCGCAAAAGACTTGATGCCGCTATCAAAGAACAGGATTTGCAACTATCCGACCTCGTCGACGCTACGAAGTCCGTGAAAATCGGCGAACTGCTAGGCGCACAGAAGCTGGTCCTGGGGAGTTTTCAGATTCTGGGAGAAGACATTAACATCAACTGCCGAATCGTGGACGTGCAAAGCGGCAAAGTCGACGAAAGCGGGCTAATCAGTAACAAGTCGGATAAAATTGCCAACGTATTTCGTCTCCAGCAGGACATCTGCCTTCTGCTCGCGCAAAACATGGGCGGCAGGATCTCGGACGATGAAATCAAGCGAGTGTCGGCGGTGATCACCAACTCGACGCAGTCTGTGAAAGCTGCGGAATATTATCAAAAAGGCGCATCGGCGTTCAGCGAGGGAAAAGTCAAAGACGCCAAAAAATGGTACGAAAAGTCGATCAAAGAAGATCCGAAGTACTCCGCTCCGTATCTGGGACTCGGATACGTCATGCACACGGACGGCAAATACAAAGACGCGATCAAACAATTCGAGAAATGCATTGAGTTGACCCCGAACTACTTCCAGCCGTATTCGATGATCGGGAACTGCTATTGGAACATGAAAAAGAACGACAAAGCGAAGGAGTACATCGAAAAGGCGCTCAAGATCAATCCGTACGACATGGTGGGACACACGGTGATGGGCGCCATTTATGCAGGCGAATCGAACTATCTGAAGGCCATTGACAGCTATAATATTTTGCTGCAAGGCAATCCGAGATTCTACACGGCATATAAGGTTCTGGGAACGTTCTACTGGGCGCTGGGGCAGAATGAAAAAGCGCTCGAGTACATGTCCAAATACATTCAGAAAAATCCCGGCGGCGCCGACGTCGATCAGGTGATCGGGTGGATGAATACGATCAAAGGACAGTGAATTGCATGACACGATAGGACAACCGAAGGAGTTCCGACATGAAGACACTCGTGCTGATTGGATG
>CAZRTJ010000013.1:0-100178 GCA_964602985.1 uncultured Bacteroidota bacterium | reverse complement strand
GATCTCGGCAAATTCTTCTATGGTCTGGCGCTTAAACGGATCGTCCGTAACGACAATCATTTTGGCCAGCGGTTGGCGTGTTTTGATGCCTTTGAGTTCACGAATCGCGCGGCCCAGTTCCACCGCCCGGCGCGGCGCGTCCATTTTGGCTTCGAGATCAGGATTGCGGGCGTCTGCGGATGCAACGGGGAAGTCTGCCAGATGCACCGACTCGCATCGATCCGACGCGTGAACCTTCAGATACAATTCATCCGCGAGGAAGGGACAATAAGGGGCAATCATTCGACTCAGGACCGACAGCACCTCATGCAGGGTCTGATAGGCCGCCGTCTTGTCCGGGCCTTTGTCGCCCTTCCAGAATCGTCGCCGGGAAAGACGGACATACCAATTGGATAAGTCACCCTCGACAAATTCTTGTATGGCCTTTCCGGCTTTTGTGAATTCAAAACTGTCCAACCACTCCGTGACGTGCGATGTCAGCGAGTGCAGTCGCGACAGGATCCAACGGTCCAGTTCGGTTCGCCGCCCCAGTGCAATCGGCATCTCCGAACCGTCGTACCCGTCGATATTCGCATAGAGGCTGAAGAACTTGTAGGTCTCCAAAAGGGGTCGGAAGAACTTCTTCTTCATTTCGAGTAGACCGGCGTCGTCAAAGCGTTTGGGGAGCCAAATCGGTGTCTGAACGAGCAGATACCAACGCAGGACATCGGCGCCATGCTGATCCAGCATCGAGAACGGATCCACCACGTTCCCGAGTGACTTGCTCATCTTGCGCCCGTGAGCGTCGAGGATCAGTTCATTCACAATCACATTGCGATAGGGAGACCGGCCCATCAGAAACGCAGAGATCGCCATCAGCGAGTAAAACCACCCGCGCGTCTGATCGACGCCCTCGCAGATAAAGTCCGCCGGAAATTGCGCCTGGAAAGTGTCCTGATTCTCAAACGGATAATGCCATTGGGCGAAAGGCATCGAACCGGAATCAAACCAGACGTCGATCACTTCCGGTGTTCGTTCAAAGACCTTTCCGTCGCGCTCGAAGATCACGTGATCGACATACGGCTTGTGGAGGTCCATGTCATGCGGAACCGCGGATCCATCTCGCATGCGTCCACGCCGCAGTTCCTCCCGGCTCGACACGAAAATCATTTCTCCCGTCGCATCGTGAACCCAGATCGGGAGGGGCGTTCCCCAGTACCGGTCTCTGGACAGGGACCAGTCGATATTGTTCTCCAGCCAATTGCCAAATCGGCCGTCTTTGATCTCGGGTGGAAACCAATGGACGGTTTGATTGTAGGAGACCATTTCCTTCTTGAAGAACGTGGTACGGATGTACCATGCGTCCCGTGCGTAATAGATCAGCGGCGTGCGATGGCGCCAGCAGTGTGGGTAACTGTGTTCGTATTTCTCCGAACGGAAGAGCAACCCTCGCCGCTTGACGTGCGTGACGATATCGGGATCCGCATCTTTGACGAAGAGGCCTTTGAAGTCTGTCACCATGTCTTCGAACTTGCCGGACGCATCCACGGGGCGGAGAAGCGGGAGATCGTTTTCTTTGCCGACACGGAAGTCGTCTTCTCCAAACGCCGGAGCCGTGTGGACAATGCCGGTTCCATCCCCAGTCGTGACAAAATCACCAGGAATCACGTAGAATGCCTTCTTGTCCACCTCAAGGTAGTCGAACAATCGTTCGTATTCCCAACCGAGGATGTCACCTCCTGTCATGCGCTCTAGCACTTCCGCACCGTCAGGAAAGAGTGCGGCGAGTCGAGCTTCCGCAAGGATGAGGTACTGATCCTCGTGCCGCACCTTGACGTACTGGATGTCGGGCCCGACCGCGAGGGCGACATTGGAAATCAGCGTCCACGGCGTCGTCGTCCACACCAGGAAGAAGGTGTCTTCCGAATTCTTCACTCTGAACTTGACATACACCGAAGGGTCTTTGACCGTCTGATAGCCCTGGGCGACCTCGTGGGATGAGAGGGGAGTGCCGCAGCGGGGACAATAGGGGACCACCTTGAAGCCCTTGTAGATGAGTCCTTTTTCATAGAAGCGAGACAAAACCCACCACACAGACTCGATGTAGTTATTATCGCATGTCACGTATGGATCCTTCAGATCGACCCAGTAGCCCATGCGGTCCGTGAGTCGATCCCAGAGTTCCTTGTACGTCCAGACGCTCTCGTGGCACTTGCGGTTGAAGTTCTCGACGCCGTAGGCCTCGATGTCTTTCTTTCCACTGATCTGCAGCGATTTTTCAACTTCGATTTCTACGGGTAACCCGTGGGTATCCCAGCCGCCCTTGCGATGCACGCGATACCCGTGCATGGTCTTGTACCGACACACGAAGTCTTTGACCGTCCGAGCCAGGACATGATGAATGCCCGGTCGTCCATTCGCCGTTGGCGGGCCCTCGTAGAACACGTAGGGACGGCCAACGGGCCGATTGTCGATCGACTTACGGAAAATGTCATTCGCCTTCCAGCGCTCCAGCACTCGCTGTTCCGTTTGCGAAAATTCGTCTGGTGAGGGAAGTTCTTTGAACATACTATGTTGCTGCAGGCAGGATTCCATCATTCCATTGCACGACCTCATTCAAGGTCTTTCGATGCAGATCAGGGACGGTCGCGTCCGCGTCCGGATATCCAACCGGAAATAGGATGAAGGGTTTTTCATTTTCCGGCCGATTCAATACTGACGAAAGAAAGGTCATCGGACTCGGTGTGTGGGTCAGGGTGACCAGGCCCATATGGTGAATGGCTGTGATGAACAGACCACACGCGATGCCGACGCTCTCGTGGACGTAGTAGTGGGTCATGCGTTCCTCCCGGTCAGTGTATCCATAATTTTGCCGGAAGCAAACCACCAGAAACGGGGCCGTCTCGAGAAAGGGCTTGTGCCAATCCGTGCCCATGGGGACCAGCGCCTGGAGCCATTCCGCGGGCATGCGTCCGCCTTCATAGCTGATCTTCTCTTCCTTTTCAGCGGCCTCACGGATTTTTCGTTTCAGTTCGGGATGATCCACGACCACCCATGTCCAGGGCTGCTTGTGGGCTCCGGAAGGAGCCGTAGACGCCGCACGGATTGCCAGTTCGATACACTCGCGTGGTACCGGCTCATCGGAGAAAAAGCGACAACTGCGGCGCCGCGCCATCTCTTCGTAAAATGATTTCGCTCGCTGTCGCATCTCCTCTTGGGATCGTCGGACATACGACAGCGGGATCGGTCTGTATACTTCTGACATCACTTTCCGTAGTCAGGAATTGACAAAAGAATGGGCGGAATGTAAAAAAACAGGCAACGAAGTCAAAAAGAAAATGCGGGGGCGATCCGGCTATTTTACGAGGACAGTCACGACGGTCCAATATTTGACAGGTTGACCGCCGGACAAACCGACCTCAAAGGTCCACTTTTGCACGGCGGTGATCACCGCTTCATTGATCATCTGGTCAAAGTCCTTGTTGCCGATTCGTTTGCTGACGTGAACTTCCTCGACCGCTCCCGAGGTGTTGATCAGACAGCGCAGCGAGACGGTACCGGAAATCTTGGCCTCTTTGGCTTTGGAGGGAACTTCCGGCCAAACCTTGGAAATCGGTTTGGGATTGTTATCGAGTTCATTGGCCATCTTGGTCGGAACAAAGGCGACTGCCTTGGACTTTTCCTGTTCGGCCTTGAGTTTTCGCTGACGCTCTTCCTCTTCTTTCTTCTTCAGGGCCAGTTGTTTTTCCTGCTCGAGTCGGATTTCTTCCTGGCGTTTCAACTGTTCTTCCAGCAAGCGGAGGCGCTCTTTTTCCTTTTCTTGTTCGTCGAGCAATCGTTTCTGCTCCTCTTCATCGATGCTGGCCAGATTTCCTTTGGTCGACTCGCCTGCTTTTTCTTCGATCTTCTTTTTCAGACTGTCGATTGCTTGCTGCTGTTTGGCTTTTTCGCCTTCGTCGTCACGTTCAGCGGCCACGACAATGTTTGCAAATTCAACCAGCGAGATAGTGCCGGATGTGTAGGGTGGCGTGAAGACGACCAGACCGTATTTGGTGTTTTCATCATCGTCGTAAATGCCCGCATCCGCTTTGGTGTTGTCGCCCCAGTCGTTGCGCTGCGCATAGAGAACGCGTTTGGTGTGGTTGAACAGATTGAATTCAAGATTGTTATAGATCGTATTCTTTCCGGAATTTTCACCCATGCGCAAATCTCCGATGATGGGCGTGGACACATCCTGTGCCAGGATGCCGTATCGATTGCCGGTGATTTCATTGGAGGCGATGATCGGGGCGGAATTGATTTTGCAGTTGATGCCTGCATATCCGTTGTTGAGTACCTGATTATTGCTGATCTTGGGGGCGGATATGATGTCGCACAGAATACCGTTCCAGAAGTTACCTTCGATCCGGTTCCTAAATATCCGGGGAGACGCATTGATGCAGGTAATTCCGTCGTATGCAAATTCGATGATCGAATAGGTGAGAATGCTCTTATCGTGGCCACCGCGCCTGAAGATGATGCCATACCAATCGCCCGCTTGCGGCTGAACGCGGGTCTGGACCTTTTCCTCAGGCAACGTAAAGTTGGAGGAAGTAAACCGGATCTGGTATTTGTCTTTTCCTTCGGCGCGGAGAATTCCTTCGATAATCAATTCCGATCGGGTGGGATCGTATCCACCTCCCTGATCGTCGGAGGCGGAAGAAAACTTAATCAAGGCATTGGCTTTGATGGTGAGGGTGATGCCTTCCGGTACGACGACATCGCCGGTGATGTTGACCACACCTTCCCATGTTTCATCCTTCTTCAAAATACCGGATGTCGTCGCGGCCTGTAACGAAGCCGCCAGAAGGACGAGGACAACGCCTGTTCGAATCATGGTGTGCCTTTCAGAAGAATCATGGGACGTTGGAGTGGGCCATTTCCTCCAGCAACGGTTCCTGCTCCAAAGCCAGTCGCTTGAGGATCGGGTCCGATGCCATATCAACGTCGGCAAACTTGGTCTTCTTGGTTTTTGATGTGACGATTTTCTTCTTCTTTTTTGCCGGGGATTTTGACTCCGATGTCCGGACGGCTTGCATGGGCTCCTCCGGGGTCGATCCATCTGCCGCCTGTCCGATGGCGTCCAGTTGGCGCACGACTTCGTCGGTTTGCACGTCGCGGCCTTCGGCGAGCTTCCGTAGCAATGTACAAGCGGCATCGACCATTCGAATCGCATCTGCATTCAACTTCATACGTCCGCGCGTCGCTTTTTCTGCAATCTCCTCGATGGCCCGAGCCAATTGACTGATCTTGTCAAACCCGAGCATTTTGGCGCTGCTTCGAAGACTGTGCGCGGCTTTTTCGAGTCCGCGCACGCTGTCCGCATCAGCGTTCTCTCGCAGACGAGTCATTGTCGAAGTCATCTGGGTCAGATAGGAGGCCGACTCCTCCTTGAAGATCTGAATGATGTCCATGTCCACACCCGTGGACGCGAAGTAATCCGTGGTTTCGGTTTGTGGAGTTTCCTGCTCCAGGACCGGCGCCTGCGTCGGTGTGATGGCCGCCTTCGCTTCGGCGGTCTTTTCCGCCCCCTCCAGTGTGACGATATGGCGGACAAACGTATTGGGGCTGTCCAATCTAGCTTCAATCGCCAGCAGATTCGTCACAATGCGATCAACCGAAGCGGCGTTCCTTTTGAAAAGCAATTCCAACGCCTCCAGCATGTCGCGGATCAGCGTTAGAACAACCTCGTCGATTTGGATCTCCTTCTCGAAGTAGCGCTCGGCGATGAGTTCCATACATGCCGCGATGCCGGAGATTTTCTCAAAGCCGAGCATGCGTGCCGAACTTTTCAACGTGTGGCACGTGCGCTCCAGTTCTTTGACGGCGGTGTCTGGCGTGTGTTGGAGTTTGTCGAGAACACCTCGAAGGGTGTTCAGGTAATCTGCAGATTCCTGCTCGAAAATGTCCAGGATTTCGGGATCGACGTTGGCGTAGTTCAATTCCCGAACGACATACTGACCTTCCGGGGGTACAGGCGCTTCAACCACTTTCGCTTTTTGAATTTTCTTGGTCTTCTTGACGATACGTCGGGTCTTGGCCTTACCGGTTCGCGCCAGGTTGTGTGGTTCTTCCGACAGCTTTTCCATGAAAGTCGGCATCGGAATCTTGTCGATATCGGCGTCGATGTCTTCGGATGCCATCAGAGCCAGTAAGGCATTGGTTGCCGCCACGGTTCCAGTCTCTACCGGTTTAGGGGCGACCGGTTTGGGGGTTTCCCTGCGGACGGGCTTCGGAATTTCGACGGGTGGTTTCTCTTCCTTCGTTTCTGCGAGATCGAAGACCGGCGGTTCCTCCACACGTTCAGTCGGAGCTGTGTGCGTCAGGATGGAGGACTGCGGGTAATGGTGATCCAGCACCGTTTGAATCTCGTCAATCCAATGCGCCTTCCCGTTGGCCGGTGATTCACGCTTTTCTGTTGTCTGGATCTTTGGCTTGGTGACGACCGGTTCCGGAGAACGCTGGATCGTCTTCCACCCGGCGACCGCTTTTTCAACGTCCGACCAGGAGATTGGCTTTTCTTCCACGAAGAGTCTTAGTGATCGAACAAAGTCCCGGACCGCCTGCGTCGAAAGCTGCCGGGCGCCGTCGGATTCATTTTCGAGTTCTCGAGTCGATCGTGCAACTTGCTGACACAACTGTGTGAGACGATCGATTTGCAGTACCCGCGAGGCCGTCGCGAGACCGCGCGCCGACAGGCGAATTTCTGACAAAGCGGAAGAGGGGTTTTTGTCCAACTCACGGAGCGCCGCCGTCATCGAATCCACGTAAGACAGCACCTCTTCCCGGAAATCGTTCAGCGTCTCGTCGTCAATGCTTCCCAGTTTGGACTCGCGCTCGATCTTTCCCGGAGGTTGTTGTTTCTTGACACGGCGATCGCGGAAGAAGCGAACAAAATCCCGCACCTGCGTAAACCCGTCTGTGGGCAAAGTGGACGTCTTGTCTGGGGTCTTCGCGGTCGCGGTGAGGCGCTGACTCTGCGAAGGGGTTGTCGGCTTGCGGACCTTGGGCGCTACGGTCACGGGGGCGGGGACATCCACAATGACGCCCATGACGCCGATGGATTCCTGGATCCGGTTCATCGGGATGTCACGAAAGATCTTTTCGAAGACCTGGACGAGTCGTTCGGAATCCACCTCGATATTGGCGAGGAGATGACTCAGCCGCGTTTCACCCTTACCGACTTTTGTCAAAATGGAATCAATCAATTGGTTGGCTGGTTCCAGTATGTTCACCTGACGCAGTCGGGCGAGATAAGCCGGTTTGTCTGCGGCCTGCGTATATGGCCAAAACAATTTCTTGACGATGCTGTACTGGCCAGAGGGGAGGCGATGCTCAGCCACCCCGCGGAAGTGACTGAACAATTCGGGGAAATAAAAATCGACGATTTTCTTCAGTTTCGGATCGTCGCTCATGCGGCCTCAGTGAAAAAAAACCCTAATGATTCATTAGGGTTGATCGAACAAGAGTGTCGATGGAACTCAGTGGACGTATTCATGGACCTTTGCCAGCAGGTCTTCGTCGTGAAACGGCTTGGTCAGGAAATCGTTTGCACCGTTGCTCAGGGCTGTGTCTTTGTCTTGCGGAGAGTCCTTGCCGCTGAGTACGACGATCGGCACTGATTCCATGGCTCCGCCCAGCGCTCGAATTTGCTTCATGACATCCAGGCCGCTCATGTCCGGCAACATCATGTCCAAGAGGATTAACGAGGGATCAAACTCCTGCGCGGCTTTGATAGCATCTTCGCCTTTCATGGCGGCGCTCAGCGTAACCTGCTCGCTTTCCAGTGCGATCTCGACCATTTTTTGGATCACGATACTGTCGTCCACTACGAGAATCTTACGGCCGCCTCCCGCCGCGGGTTTGGCGACTTTGGCAGATTCTTTCTTGGGTTCCGGTTTCTTTTCCGCCACCGGTTCTGTCTTCTTCTCGACGGCGGGTTTCTTCTCCGGCTTCTTTTCTACGACGGTTTCCATCGGCTCGTCGAGGATGAATTCCTCCTTCTTCGCCTGCGGCTTCTTGACTGGTTCGACGGCTGGCTTCTTCTCGGCCACTCGGGAAGAACCATTGTCGCTGGCTCCGTCACCGACGATCAGCATTTTCTGAGCCAATTTCGCCAACACTTCCTTGACAAAAGTCTCGTCCCGTTGGACTTTGCCAGCAATTTCGGTCGTCGACCGCTTGCCATCTACGGAGAACAGGATCTGCCATTCGATTTTCTTGAGCAAGACCGCGTCGACTTTTTCGCGAAGGTCTTTTGCTCGGTCATATACGCCAGCCACAATGCCACCTCATATCGTTGAAGAAGGTAGGTTTTCCAATAACTGTGTAAAGTTAGTACAAATAGGCTATTATGTCAAAACAAATTTTGATTAAACTGCTGTACTTTCAGAACATATGAGCAATTCGTTTTTCACGTGTTTTGAAGAATCGGATTAGGGACTCAATGTAGTCGGATCCTGTCTGGATGTCGATCAGGTCGACACGTCCGGACTGAAGATGTTGGCGAATGTGTTGCTCACGTCTGTCTGCGGCCTGCTGGACGCCGAGTCGCACTTCTTGCGAGGAAGTATCGATATCGATCATGTCGCCCGTTTCCGGGTCTTCGACGGCGATGAGTCCCACGTCCGGTAACTCATCCTCTCGACGATCGTGGACTCGGATGGCAATGACATCGTGTTTCCTGGCGAGTGTTCGCAGCGGACGGCCAAAATCCTGTCGATCAAAAAAATCACTGATCGTGAAGATGATACTGCGGCGCGCGGTCACGAGCGAAGTAAACTCCAAGGCGGCACGGATCGACGTCCCGGCGTCCTTGGGTTCAAACGTCAACAGCTCGCGAATGATCCGCAGCACATGGGTCCTGCCCTTCTTCGGGGGGATGTACCTTTCCACCGACTGCGTAAACATCACCAGTCCGACCTTGTCGTTGTTCTGAATGGCGCTGAACGCAATGACCGCCGCCAGTTCGATCATGAGTTCCCGCTTGCTTTGCACAACCGTCCCAAAGTCCCCGGATGCACTCGCGTCAAACAGAATCAGCAGAGTTTGCTCCCGTTCCTCTTCGAAAACCTTGATATATGGTTTTTCCATCCTCGCCGAGACATTCCAGTCGATGAAGCGAATCTCGTCCCCAAACTGATATTCGCGGACCTCGGAAAAACTCATCCCTCGTCCTTTGAACACGCTGTGGTACTCGCCGCCGAAAATATGGTTGACCAGTCCGCGTGTCCTGATCTCGATGGTCCGCACTTTCTTGAGGATGTCTTTGGTGATCACCGGATGACGTCCCTCAATTGCCCGAACGAGTCGATCAGGATATCCGCGTGTTGGATCGATTCTCGTGGATGAAATCCGTACGTGACCGAGCACGTGAGAACTCCCGCGGTGCGACCCGTCGCGATGTCCTGAGGTCCATCGCCCACCATCATCGCGCAAGAAGGTTCGGTTTGAAAGTTCTGCAAACAGAAGTGCACGGGCAGAGGACTGGGTTTCTTTTCTGGAAGCGAATCGCCACCCACGAGGATGGCAAAAAACGGATCGAGATTCAAGTGGCGCAGAACCTTCCGGGCAAATCGTTCCGGCTTGTTGGTAATGACCGCCAGCCGCTTGGCCGACCAACGGGGCAACGTCTCGGCGACTTCCGGGTACAGCGTCACGGTGTCAATGCATTGCTCGTCGTGGTGCCGCCAGTAGGCATCGAGTGCGGTGTCAAGCAGATCGATCTGTCCGCCCGCTTCGGTCAGGCATCGCGTAAGGAGTGTGACCACTCCGTCGCCGACAAATTCGCGAACCCGTGCAGGAGGCAACGCCCGCAGGCCCACATGCGACAACGCATGATTGGCCGAAGAAGCGATATCGCTCAGCGAGTTCACCAAAGTGCCGTCCATATCAAACAGAAGCACGTCAAACGACCGGCTTACCAAACGCTCACCAGAAATCGAATTCCGACAGCCAGTCCCAGCGCCACGAGGACGAAGCCCGTACCGATGGAAATTTTCCGAATCGTCTGATCGGAAATCGTCTGCCGCCGCCAGGCCACGAAACGCGCGAGGGAGAAGAACCACAAACTCGTGCCGATCCCCATCCCAATGACAAAGGAGAGTTTGTCGGAAAACTCGCTTCGGATCATCTCGTACGAAAAAAGCAACGATAGCGTGACGATCCAAAATCCGATCGCCAGCGGATTGGTCATGCACAGTACGAAGCCCAGCGAGAAATTCTTGGTGAAGTCCAGATGGGTCATTTTGAGGTGTGTCTTCTCCATCTGACCTTTGAATCCAAGATACATCAAACGGCCGCCGAGCACACTGAGGACCGGAAATCCGGCCGATTGAATGATTGTTTCCATCGTGGAATCGAAAAGGGACACACCGAAGACCCCAACCGCACAATAGAAGATGTCCATGACGAGAGCGCCCAGCCCGATCATGAAGGCCGGCCAAAATCCTCGCCGAAAACTGGTGTCGATAATCGATACGGTGATCGGTCCGAGGGGAATGGAATTGACAAACCCAATGGATAATCCCAACAATCCGGCGAGCATTCCGTATGTGAAGCCAACGTTCATAAGCGTCCGTATAGCATCCAGTCTTCTCCGACGGATCGCACGGTCGTCTGGCGCAGCGGGATCGCATCGCGCAGGCGGTGGACGGGTCGCTGGATGGCGTCGCGGCCGGAACCGAGGATGCGGGTCGCGTAGAACAGATAGGCGTCGTCGACGATGCGGTGCCGGAGACATTCGCCGTGGAGATGTCCTCCGCCTTCGACCAAGACCGTTGCGATATTCCAGCCGCTGTAGAGTTTTCGCATCGCGGCCGCGAGATCGATCGATGGACCGGGCATCGAAACGACGTGTACGCCTCTCTGGAGCAGGGTCGCGATCTTTTTGTGGGCCGGCCGCACACTGGTGAGCAGAATCGTCCGATCTCGAAATTCATCCAAGAACACGTGACTCGTGAGCGGCGAACGGAGCCGACCGTCCACGATGACACGATACGGCTGGCGCCCCTTGCGCCCACGCACCGAGAGCAGAGGATTGTCGGCGACCACGGTGCCGGCGCCGACGCACACGGCGTCGTATTGCGACCGCAGTCGGTGCACGAACGCACGCGATTTTTCGCCGGTGATCCACCTCGATTCGCCGGAGGTCGTCGCGATCTTTCCATCCAGCGTCTGGCCGGTTTTCAGCGTGACCCAGGGCATTTTGCGGGCGAGATTTTTCACGAAGACCCGGTTCAGATCGCGGCAGGCGTCCTCGAGAATTCCGGTTTCGACCCGAATGCCCGCGTCACGGAGCAGGCGGATGCCTTTGCCGCGGACTTTTGGAAAAGGATCCTGGATTCCCACCACGACCGCGCCAATCCGCTCAGCGATTAGCAAATCGGTGCAAGGCGGCGTTTTGCCGTAGTGGCAACACGGTTCGAGATTGACATAGAGCGTGCAACGGGAGAGGTCACCGTGACCGGCTCGGTGAGCGTTCTGGATGGCGATGACTTCCGCGTGGGGTCCGCCGAATCTCCGGTGATATCCTTCAGCGAGAACCGCTTCCTCGTCTCCTCGTCCCGTCGTCAGCACGGCGCCGACCAGAGGATTGGTTTGGGTCTTGCCACGGCCGCGCGCGGCCAGCTCGAGGGCGCGCCTCATGAACTTCTCCGCATTCTGCATGCGGATAAAATAGCCATGGCAATGTGGGATTTCAAATTAATTCTCCCGGACAACCTCGAATTGCTTGACTCTGGACAAGGAGGAGGCTATTTTGCGAGATAACGAAGTTTCAGAAATATTTGAAACATCATGAATCGCGTTTACCAGAAGACTGTGGAAGAGTTTGCCGACCGGTGGGCCGACTTGGGTTCGTTCTGGGGGATCAACAAAGTCATGGGGAGGCTGTACGCCATTCTCCTGGCGAGCGACCGACCGCTTACGCTGGACGACATGAGCGACCGTCTGGGGATTAGCCGGGGAAACGCCTCCATGAATATTCGCGGTTTGAAGGATTGGGGCGTGATTCGAAAAATCCGAAAGAAGGGGGATCGAAGAGATTACTACGAAGTCGACGAGGACATCTGGAAGATGATCACGCTCTTTGTGCGCGAACGAAAGAAAAGGGAACTGGAACCCGTGCTTGACATTCTCCACCGAAGCGAGGGCATGCTGAGACAGAACCTCAGGGGGATGGCAGACGCGGACCGAAAAACGTCAGAGGTCTTCCTGGGGCGACTCGAGAACCTGAGGCAGATTTCGAGTGGAGTCAACCAATTGCTTGAGAAATTTATCCAGGGTGAAGAGGTCACATCGACGTCTCTCACCAAGATTCCGATTTCCTGGAAGTAAAGGACCACCATGGAGGTTTTTGAAACGCTCGATTGGTATCAACGTCTCGTCCGTTCGTCGGACGAGGTGATTGCCGAGCTTTTTGAGCGGACAGGCAGCGCGGAGCTTAAGGATCTGTTGCGGCGTCAGCATCACGGAGGCAAACGGCTCAGACCGTTTATCGTGGGTGCGTCTGCCCAGTTGGTCGGGGAGCCGCATCCGGCCTTGCCATACGCTTCGGCGGCGATTGAGCTTTTCCACATGGCGACACTCTTTCACGATGATGTGATCGACGAGACGACGACGCGGCGTCATCACTTGTCGGGCGGGAGGCAAGTCGGCAACACGCGCTCTATTCTGGCCGGCGATTACCTGCTGGCCGAGAGTCTCGATTTGTTCGTAGGGAAGACGACGGCGGACATCACGCAGGATTTTCTCACGACGCTTCGCACGATGGTCAAGAGCGAGATTCAGGCTGCGCGCAACCGATGGAATCTCGACCTGCGAAGGAGCGAGTATCTGAACATCATCGAGTCGAAGACGGCTGTCTTATTCGAATTTTCCGCCAGCATCGGGTGTCGCTTGGGCGGCGCGGATGCGGAGATTGTCCGTCACACTGGTGCGTACGGACATGAGATGGGAATGGCGTACCAACTGGTTGACGACCTGCATGATATGATGGGCCTCCTCGAGGACGGTGATCACGACTTGAAGAACGGCTATTTGCCGTTGCCGATGATTGACCTGCTGCAGGCGTTACCGGAAGGTGAAAGGGATGCGGCGCGGAGACAGATTCTGGCCGGCGAATCCGATGGGTACAGGGAGCTGATCCAGTTGATGAAGAGTTTCTCCATCTTCCCGTCAGTCTTGTCGACGATTCGGCTGTATTTGAATCGAGCCGAAGCCCACCTTGGCGCACTGACGCAGTGCCCAGTGCGGGATGGGGTCATTCCGTTGCTTTCTTTTCTGGTGAATTATCTGCGGGAACGTGCCACGTCCTTTGTCCAGGCGTACGAGCGTTTGGGAGAAGAGCGGGCAGTGTCGATGGTGGCAGTCGGCGAATGACTCAATCGAGGGAATCGGCCAGCCATTTCAGATAGTCGGGTTGACCGTTGGTGATGGCCAGACTGATGATTTCGGGCACCTCATAAGGATGCAGGGCCTTCACCGACACGGCGATTTTCTCAAAGCAGTCCACACGCGACTTGACGATCAGAAGCACCTCCGGGTCGGTGCAGATCTCTCCCTTCCACCGGTAAATCGACCGGAGTCCGGTCACGACGTTGCAACACGCCGCGAGTTTTTGCTCCACAAGTTCGCGCGCGATCCGTTCCGCAGTTTCGGTATTCGGTGCGGTGATCAGGATGACGGCAAAGGGCGTGTCCATCACTGATCGATTTTTAGTACGGCAAGAAAAGCTTCCTGAGGAATCTCGACGCGCCCGACTTGTTTCATCCGCTTTTTTCCCTCCTTCTGCTTTTCCAGAAGTTTTCGCTTTCGGGAGATGTCGCCACCGTAACACTTGGCAGTGACGTCCTTGCGCATGGCCCGGATGCTGTCGCGCGCGATGATCTTGGAGCCGATCGCCGCCTGGACCACAACCTCAAACATCTGACGGGGAATCAGGTCTTTCAATTTCTCACACAAGCGCCGCCCCCATTCGTACGCCTTGTCGCGGTGAATGATGCTGGAAAAGGCATCCACGGGATCGCCATTAATCAAAATGTCGAGTTTGACCAGGTTCCCATCCTTGTAGCCGCAATATTCGTAGTCGAAGGAAGCGTACCCTTTGGTGACAGACTTCAACTTGTCGTAGAAATCAAAAATGATTTCACTCAGAGGAAATTCGAAGCTGAGATCGGCCCGCGTGGGAGAAATGTAATGCGTGTTGATATAAATTCCGCGGCGCTCCATGGACAACGACATGATGTTGCCGATAAATTCCGCCGGCGTGATGATCTGCGCCTTGATGTACGGTTCTTCGACCCGCTCGATCACCCCGGCATTGGGCATGGACGAGGGATTCGACACTTCGACGACTTCGCCATTGGTCCGATAGACCAGGTACCGGACATTGGGGACGGTGGTAACCATGGACATGTTGAATTCGCGCTCCAGGCGTTCCTGGACGATTTCCATATGCAGGAGTCCAAGAAAGCCACAGCGGAATCCGAAGCCCAGTGCGGTGGACGTCTCCGGCTCATAGATCAATGACGAATCGTTGAGTTTGAGTTTTTCCAAAGAATACCGGAGTTCCTCGAAGTCGTCGGAATTGGTCGGGTAAATGCCGCTGAACACCATGGGTTTGATGTCCTTGTAGCCGGGGAGAGGGTCCACGGCGCCATCCCTGGCGGACGTGACTGTGTCGCCGACGCGGATGTCGGTGATTTCGCGAACATTGCCGATGAGGTAGCCGACTTCGCCCACGTTCAGCTGGTCGGTCTTGATCCGGTTGATTTTCAGATAACCGATCTCGTCGGCCTCGTAGTCGCGGCTGTTGGAGAAGAAACGAACCTTGTCGCGCGCGGTCAGTTTTCCGCTGAAGATGCGTACGTATGCGATCGCGCCGCGGAAGGAATCGAAGACCGAGTCAAAGATCAATGCCTGCAAGGGCGCGTCGGGATTGCCTTTGGGGGCAGGGATGTGTTTCACGATGGCTTCGAGGATGTCCGTAATCCCGATACCGGCCTTGGCGCTGGCCAGGATGATTTCCTCCCGCGAACAACCGATGAGATCGATGATTTCCTGGCAGACGCGTTCCGGTTCCGAGGAAGGCAAATCGATCTTGTTGACAACCGGAATAATATGCAAGCCGGCATCAATCGCGAGGTACAGGTTGCTGATCGTTTGTGCCTCCACGCCCTGCGACGCATCGACGACCAGGATCGCTCCTTCGCAAGCGGCGAGACTGCGCGAAACCTCGTATGTAAAATCCACATGACCGGGAGTATCGATCAGATTGAGCACGTAATCCTGTTTGTCCAACGCGCGATACTCCATGCGAATCGCGTGCGCCTTGATGGTAATGCCGCGCTCCCGTTCCAAATCCATGCTGTCGAGCACTTGGTTTTCCATCTCTCTGGAACTCAGCGTTCGTGTCTCTTCCAGGAGACGGTCCGCCAGAGTGGATTTGCCGTGGTCGATATGAGCGACGATACAGAAATTTCGAATGTTGTTCATACGCGCCGTTTGTAAAATCGGGCGGCAATATATCAATTGACCTACGCAAATGCAATTTTCTTTCGGCTCGTCGGTGCTTCCGTAGCCCAGCGGTCGGTCCATCGAATGCGTGTCTGTACCGCATAAGCCGATTGCTTTTTCGATGCGGTTTGGTTTCCTTACGCTCGCCATGAAGAAGGTTGTCGTCAAGAACGGGATCGAAAGGCGTCTGCGAGCCGGGCATGCGTGGATTTTCTCAAATGAAATCTTGTCCCCGCTGAAGGAGTATGCACCGGGGGACATCGTGACGGTGCGATCAACCACGGATGCGTTTCTGGGACTCGGAACGATCAATCCGCGGAGTCTGATTGCTGTGCGAATTCTGTCCCTTGAGGAAACAGCGATCGATCGATCCTTTTTCGTCGACCGACTTTCCCGGGCGTCTGATCGTCGGTCGGATCGACGCGTGGGGCGGATGGTGTATGGGGAGTCCGACGGTCTGCCGGGGCTGGTGATTGACAAATATGACACGACGCTGGTGCTGCAGTTTCTGACGGCAGGGATGGACCGATTGCAAGCGACGGCGCTGGAAGCGGCCGACCAGACTTGGAGCCCGGAGTCTGTGATTGTACGGAATGATGCTTCGGCGAGGAAATTGGAACATCTGGAGAATCGTGTGGAGTTGATCAAGGGGCGGGGAGAGGGCGAAGTGGAGATCGAGGGGATTCGATATCACCTGGACTTCGTCCACGGCCAGAAGACAGGTTTTTTTCTGGACCAGCGGTATAATCATCTGCTGACGGCGCCGTTCGTCAAAGATCGGCGCGTGCTCGACGTCTTTTCGTATGTCGGTGCGTGGAGTCTGCAGGCGGCGCGCGGCGGAGCGGCTGAGGTGCGTGGAATCGACGTTTCCAAGTCCGCGGTGGAGCAGGCGCGCCTCCATGCATCCATGAATGACCTGCCCCAGTGTTCGTTCGTGCACGCAGACGCATTCGACGAACTCAAAGCCATCAACGATCGCAAGGAGTTGTTTGATCTCGTGATTCTCGATCCGCCGGCGTTTGCGAAATCGCGCGCGGAGGTGCGGGACGCCCTCAACGGCTACCGGGAGATCGCCCGTCGGGGCGCCAAGGCGCTGTACGACGGGGGCGTGCTGATCTGCTGCAGTTGTTCGCATGTCGTCGATATCGAGTCTTTCCGCAATGTCGTCCAGCAGGGTATTTCTGCGGCGGGCCGACACGCCTGGTTGATCGAGCAGCGGTCGCAGGCCCCGGACCATCCGATCCTATTGTCGATGCGCGAGACGGAGTATTTGAAATGTCTTGTGATGAGGGTGTTTCGGTGAAAAAGATCCGTGTGTGTAAGATATCCGAATTAACGGAAGACCATCCGCGAAGTCTGAAAATCCTGGCTCGTGAGGTGATGGTCTATCGCCTCGGAGACGAGATCTTTGCGAGAGAGGGCGCCTGCAAGCACATGGGAGCGGCTCTGGCGAAGGTCGGGCGATGGAAGGGCGCACGGCTTGCGTGTTCGTGGCATGGATGGGAATACGATCTGCGCACGGGAGAATGTGTGGGCAAACCGGGAGTCTGCCTTCGGCCGTACGAAGTGGAAGTCACAGGCGACGAGATTTTTCTGCGGCTGGACGGCTAATCGCTTCGAGAATGTGTTGGCGAATCGATTCCTGCTCTTCGAGGGATTCGACCCGGGCGCCATCTGCCTTCTTTACATAAAAACAATCCGCAACGCCGTCCAATCGCGTTCCGATTTTGGCGGAAAAAATCACCAGCCCGAGCATGGCTAACGTCTCCGCAATCTCGTACAGCAAGCCTACTTGATCCGGCGCGAAAACGTCAATGATGGTAAAACGGTCTGTCGTTTCGAAGTAAACTTCTGCGACAACTCCGGACGGCTTTTGGAGTCGGCGCCAACGGCGTCGCGCGCGGGCCACGGCCTCCGCCACGTCTTCACGATCGGTCAGGACGGATTCCACGAACGCAGTGAATCGTGATTGGGTTTCCACAGGCACGGCCCGGTCGGTCTTGACATCCACGACGCGAAATCGATCGATGACCAAGCCGTCCTCGCGCGTGTGGATGGTCGCATCGAAAATCCCGATGTCACAGGCCGCAAAGGCGCCGCAGATTCTTGCCAGGCAGTATGGCCGGTCCCGCGTCACGACGGTGACCTGACTGTAGTGATCGAGTGGTTCAAACGAGACGCGCACGGTCTCCGAGAGCGCGATCTTGTCACATTCACGTTCCGGTTGTGCCTCCGGATCGCTCTTCATCAGATAGGCGTCCGACCGGTCAAACAGTTCCTGGAGCAGAGTCGCCTTCCACTCCGTCCAGGCCTTCGGATTGGACGCGCAGATGTCGGCGTACGTGAGGAGATACAATTGTCGGAGGCGTCTCCGGTCGCCGAGGAGATTCGCAAATCCGGAGATGACGTCCGGGTCGGACAGATTGCGCCGAAACGCAATTTGCTCCATCCGCAAATGGTGTCGGATCAATGTCGTTACCACTTCGGCGACGTCGTCCAATCCGGTTCGGGCAAATATTTGGCGCGCCAAGTCCACGCCGATTTCACAGTGATCCCCCCCGCGTGACTTGCCGACGTCGTGCAGGAAGGCCGCGAGGTAGAGTTGTGTTTTTTCAAACAACGAGAGGTCGTCATAGAGGTCCTTCAACCTCCGCAGAGAATCCGTCGGCGGGTCGTGCTGGAAAAGCCGTTCGATCATCTCCACCGTGACGATGAGATGTTCATCGGTGGTGTAGGCATGATACACATTGTAGCTGTGATGAGCGACGATGTAGCCAAACTCCGGCAGGTATTTGGACAAGATATCCAGGTCATGCATCCACCGGAGCGCGTGCGCGATCTGACCTTCGTATTTCCACAGGGTTCGGAAATGAACAGCCCATGCCACAGGATGCCATGCCTCTGCATCCATCGCCGAAACAACATCCTGAATTCCGGACTGCAGCGGCTCGGATGGCGATGCATGGAATTTCGCCGTGAGGAGGAAGGTCTTCATGACCAGCGAAGGTTCGAGGGTGAAATCACGCACCACATCGCCGTCGTATTCCAGTACATGGCGATCATTTTCGTTTCGGATGCTAAACGGAGGTTCGACCGGCAGAGCAGGTGAGGAAATCGACGGAATTCGGGCCCGTATCCAGAGACCCCGCAGTTGGGCCGTACGCGTGAAGACGAAACGCGATTTGACAAAGAATTCCTGCATGAAGGTCTCGACCGCCCGGCGTGGCACGTCGGGGTATCGCAGGAACTGTGCGATCCGATTCTGGAGGTCATAGGTCAGCGTGTCCTGTTTGCGGCCTGCGAGGAAATGCTGTGCGTTGCGGACGAGGACAAAGAACTCGAACGCGGCCGTGAGTTCACGCAAGAGGGCCGGCGATACGTCGCTCGCGTGTTGTAATCGCTCGACGACGGTCACGCAGGACGGTTGATAGTTCTGTAGAGAGGCCAGACAGGCCAGCCCGTGCAGATCGCGCAATCCGCCCCCGGACTCTTTGACATCCGGCTCGAGCAGTCGAAACGAAACGCTGCGTGTCTGTCTGTGCTCCCACTCTTGGACGAGCGCGCGCGCGCGGTCGAGGCCGGCTCTTCTGAGAAACGGGTCAATCCACTCCGTTCGGAAAATGTCCACCTGTCGGGTCGTGTCTGAGATCGGTGAGAGGTCGAAGAGAGAGGTCAGCACCTCGATGTCTGTGGAGGCCAACTGAATGTATCCCTCAAACGTCCGAACGGAGTGGCCGACCCGGAGTCCGACATCCCACAAACGTTGGACCAGGGTCTCGATCGATTCCTGTCGGCGAATGTCGTGCGTAAGAAAAACAACATCGACGTCCGAATGCGGGCTCATTTCGCATCGGGCCAGACTTCCCGTCGCGCACATCGCGGTCCGATCGGGAATTTCGACCTCGGAAAGGATTCGGCGGATCAGGTGCGTGGTCAGTTGCGTCAGCTCTTGTGAAAGAGACAATCCGAAACGGTTCGGCGGACATCCAGACAGCAATTTCTCTTTCTCTGATTCGTACCACTCCTTCAGATCGGTCGGAATGGGCTCAGTCATCGGACTCCGTCTTCCGGCGCGTCCACCACCTGAATCCGATGAGGATCAGTACGACAGAAGCCACGACAATGAGCATGACCTTGTTGTATCGGCCGACGAGGATTTCGAAATTTTGTCCGAGGAGATAGCCGCCGTACAGCAGGAGTCCGTCCCACATGCAGGCGGATAAGAAGGCAAACAGAATCACCTTACCGCGGTTGAGATGGGCCATTCCGGAGAACAGCGAGATCACCGACCGGAGTCCGCTCAGAAATCGATTGACGAGGATAATCTTGAAGCCATACCGGGTGAACCACTGTTCCGATTTCAGAATGTCACGTTTCGGAAAGAAGCGAAAGTTTTTTCGAATGAAGTAGTCCTGGCCGAAAGTGCGGCCGATGTGGTACATGACCATGAATCCGCTGAGATTGCCCGCGGTAGCCGAAAAGAACACGCCGAAATAATTCAGCCGACCGGTTCCGACCAGCCACGCGCCCAGGACCGTCACGGTGTCGCCGGGAATGGGCGGAATGCAATTCTCCAGAAATCCCGCGGCAAAGATAATGAAGTAGATCAACCCCGTGTCGAGTTGATCGAAGGTGGCGTGAAGCGTCTGGAAGTCGGGCATGCTACTCGACGTTTTGAATTTGTTCGCGCAACTTCTCGAGTTCCTCTTTGATGCGGACGACGGTATGGATGACGTCGGGGAGCGAAGACTTGGATCCGATGGTATTGGCTTCCCGGCCCATCTCCTGGACGAGGAAATTCAATCGTCGCCCGACGTGTTGTTCAGGGCCCTCCACCAGGTCGCGAAACAATTTATTATGACTGCGGAAGCGAACAAGTTCCTCGGTAATGTCCACGCGGTCGGCGAGGATGGCGATTTCCGTGTTGAGTCGTTGCGGATCGAGATCGGTCTTTTCGAGCAATTTCGCCACCCGCTCGCGAAGCTTGTCGAATTCGACTTGTACTTCATTTTGCGATTGTTCCTCGATGGCGGTGAGATGTTCACTGATCCGCGCGAGTCGGGACAGAAGGTCTTTGGAAAGTTCGGCGCCTTCTTTCTTTCGCATGCTGTGCATCTGCTGTACGGCCAGATCAATCACGGCGACGATGTCCATCCACAGTTGTTGAAAATGGGTGTCGTCGAGTTCGGTGGAGAAGATGTCATCGAACGAAAGGAGGTGCTCCAGACGTACCTCCGGGGCGAGACCCGCCGCCTGGGCGGTCTGCCGGAGCATTCGGACGTACTGATCGACGATGGTTTGGTCGATGCGCAGATTCGCGAGATTCGCGTTTGTGGATTGCACATTCACCGCGAGTGTGATCTTGCCCCGTTCGATTGTCTTCTTCAAACGTTCGCGGAGTTCATTTTCGCGGTACAGGAAGATCCGGGGAGCTTTGAACGTCAAATCGAGATATCGGCTGTTGAGCGTGCGAATTTCCACAGACACGGTGGTGCCGTTCTGAATGCGTTCCGCTTTGCCGTAGCCTGTCATGCTGAGGACCATGTCACGTACTCCTGGTAAAACGCCGCTGATGCCAGCGCCATGCGGTTTCGATGATTGTTTCCAATTTGCTGAATTGCGGTCGCCAATCGAGCATGCGGCGGGCGAGGGAGGAGTCGGCGACCAGGCGAGGCGGATCCCCTTCACGCCGCGGCGCATCCACCGTGGGCACGCGACGGCCGGTGACGCGTTCGATCGTCTCCAGAACCTGCAACACGGAAAATCCCGATTCGCTGCCGAGGTTAAACGCGTCCGTCCTACCCGTTTCCGCGATCCACCGGAGCGCGCGCGTATGCCCGGAGGCGAGGTCGCCAACGTGTACATAGTCACGGATGCACGTCCCGTCGGGAGTGTCGTAGTCACGACCAAAGACGTGAAGGGCGTCGCGTCTTCCGACAAGAGCGTCCAGCGCGAGCGGAATCAAATGGGTTTCCGGTGAATGGTCCTCGCCGATCGTGGCGTCAGGATCGGCGCCGGCGGCGTTGAAATAGCGCAGGAAGACGCACCGCAGTCCATACGCGTGCGCATAGTCGTTGCAGATCTGTTCGACCATCCACTTGGTTCGTCCGTACGGATTGACGGGATTTTGCTGCGTCGATTCCGTGAGCGGGAGGGTTTCGGGAATTCCGTACGTCGCACAGGTCGAGGAGAAGACAAAATCTCGAACGTCGAATTTTCTCATCGCCTCGAGCAAGATCATCGTGGCGCCGACGTTGTTGCGATAATATTTCGCCGGGTCTGTGACCGATTCCCCGACATAGGCGTGAGCGGCAAAATGCATGACGGCTTGGAAGCGTCCGCGCGTGAAAACGTTGCTGAGAAATTCCGCGTCGGAAATTTCTCCCACCACGAGGAGATTTTCTGGGACAAATTCGCGGTGACCGGTGGTGAGATTATCGAGGACAGTGACGCGGTGTCCTTCGGACAGGAGGGCCTTGACCGCGTGTGAGCCGACGTACCCCGCGCCTCCTGTGACCAGGACGTTCATCTATCGGTAATTTTCAAACTGGATGGCAAAGTCGAATTCTTTTTCGCGGAGAAGTTTGATGATGGTTTGCAGATCATCAATGTCCCGGGCGGTCACCCGGAGTTGGTCGCCCTGGATCGCCGGCTGGACCTTCATTTTCGTGTCCTTGATGTAGGCGGCAACCTTCTTGGCGTTTTCGGTAGAGATTCCCTGCTGGAGGGTGACGACCATGCGTACGGTGCCGCCCGCCGCGGGCTCTTGTTTCCCGTACGTCAGGGCCTTGACCGGAACGCCCCGCTTGATCATTTTGTTTTGCAAAATGTCGACGACAGATTTCATCTTGAAATCGTCGTCAGCGATGATCGTGATGATGTCTTTGCCGAGTTCGACGGAACTCTTGGAGCCTTTGAAATCGTATCGGGTCTGGATTTCCTTCACCGTTTGCTGAACAGCGTTGGTCACTTCCTGCATGTTCAGCTTCGATACGATGTCAAACGAGTGCATACCGGCCATGTCAAACTCCTTTTACGCGAGGTAATTTAACACAATCGCCGTACGGATCAAGGCGTGAGGCGGCAAGCCACAAGAAGGCGCTGAGTCGCGTTCTGTCGAGGCCGAATCAGCGAATCATAGTCCAGGGGGGGTTATCGAGGGGGTGCGCCGAGCAATATCCATTGCCGGATCGTGTCGATCTGTGCGACAGTGAGATAGGGTCCGCCGAGCGGCATCCGATTGCCGGAAATACCCCCGGTTCCTTTGATTTTTTCGAACATGTAACTGTTGGTCGTGTCACCGGGTGCGATGCGTTTTTTGGACGGCGATTGCTGTGCCGTCACATTCACAATACTGCCGTACGCCCGACTCTCCGATAGATTTTGGCCCTGCGCCGGACTGGACCCCGCGTGACATCCGGACAGCGCGCAATGATCGGTAAAAATCGTCTGAACATTCGCGGGTACGAGATTGACCGAACTGTCGGTTTCTTCCGTATCCCCGCACGCGAGGATGGCAAAACTCAGCATCCAAAATCGCTTCATAGGATTTCCTTACCACTTAAACTGTCGGATGATATTAAAACCGAAATGAAAATTGGCGCCGCGATCCCAAAGCGTATTCTTCTGAATGGCACTGCTCCCTGGGATAAACTGGGTCGTATGCAAAACCTGCGTGTTGCTGAGCAATACCTGGAATACGTGGAGCCGAATCTTGTATGCCACTCCCAGGGCCCACGTGTTGAATCTCGGGTCGTCGGCGGCCGCGATGCCCCGATACCCGGACAGTCGCGGAATGTATTCCGCCGTCAGGGCGGTGTTGCGTAGAAATTCGTACTGCGCACCCAGCCCGACGGCAAACGTCGAACGAGTATCCTTGATGAGAACTCCGTCACGTACGATGGTTTCGCTGTGATTGGCCTTGAGTGTCAGCGTCGGAACAACAAGAAAAATCAGATTTGAATGTACGGCATAGGACGACAGCAATTGGACGTTCGGAGAAAACCGGTTGGCTCCGTTGTTTTCGCGACTAATCCAGTCAAAACCGACATGAACGCCCAACGACCAGGGCCGACCGAGACGGGAAGGAAAGGGGACATATTTGACTGCCATCTCGATGTCTTTGTTTGCGCCCGTCCTTCGGAAAAGGAGATCCATGTTCGGGCGAATCGACATCAGCAGATTCAGACTTGTGGTCGCGCCATTGTCGAGTCCGAAAAACGATCTGAAAGTTTGATTGCCGCCGCCATTGATCAGGCCAAATCGATGGAGAATTCGAAATTCCGCAGTCCGGGTACCCAAGACTCGCGTCGTGGGGAGATACATCAACTGAGTTGCGAGAAACCCACGAACGTCTTCCGATGCCGAGGGGACGACCGTTTGGGACTCCGCTTCGCCCCACAGTTCTTCTGGGAATGACTGAATCCATCTTCGGATTGCCTCAATATCCCGGTCGTCGAGTTTCTCATCATTGAAAGGCATTGCGGCTTCCCGGTATGGGAGTTTGTCCATGTCACGGGATATTTTGCGCATCAAGTAGCTGTCGTCCGGACGATTGGGATCGACGCGCATGAGATTTGGATTCTCGACGGACGGAACGTTGACCACAGAACGATGGGCCCGCCCAGATTCGAGAGACATGCCGGCCTCCGGCTCGGTGCCGCCATGGCAACGGACGCAACGTCGGTTGAAGATGGCTTGAACGGACAGAAAACTCTCGCTTTCCTGCTGTGCCGCCACAGAAGCGCTCCACAGACAGAGGATTGCGAAATGTCGGGCCAACATATTCTCCGAAAGGAAAATCTCTGTACTTAAAACCGCAAGAGCGCGCCGATATTCCCCATGATCTTGAGTCGCGGATGTTCCTTCGTGTTCTCGACCTTGCAGCCCTGCATGAGCGCAAACGTAATGGCTTCGTCCACAACGTCATGGACATCGTGAGCCTGTCCGCTGCAAATCGGACACGTGTTCTGACTGCCCTTCTCTTCCGGGACGCCGATGAAAAAGCATTTGTGGCAGACAAATCCCGGCGCGGCATAGCCGTTGGACACGACGAGCGTGCTGACGCCTCCGCGACGCAGGTGCTGAAGCGTCGGTTGCAGACCGAAGATGCCGCGTCCGCCATTGCCGTGGGCCTCATTTCGCAGGCGCTCGATCAAGTCGTTTTCGTATTTTTGTTCCGCCTTGCGCGTGACGTCTTCCGCCTTCTGGAGGATGTCGGACAGCGCCGCATCCGGCTCCACCATGATATGGCCGACCACACTCTTACGGATGCTCGAGTGCAGGAACGCTTCGAATTGCTGAATCATGTTCTGTCGCCCGCCGATGACGAGCCACATCCAGTCGCTCTGGTCGGCCATCTTCTTCGTCTCCGCAGCGACTTTCTTGAAGTGTTTGTGTACCTGTTCCTGGTGCGCATGATCCAACTTTTTTTCCTGGGTTCCGTCGATTCCTCCATACTTGATTTTGGAATCCACGGTATCGCGAATGTCCACGTGTTCGCGGACAAATCCCAGATGAACCTCCAGCAGCTTTGCCTTGGCGCTGTCGACCAGGAGGATGCCGTAGCTTCGATGATCGCAGATCATTTCACTGAGAGGGCGCACGTAGGGGTCCAGATCGGCATTTAGGTAATTGGGAACCGGTTGGGGCAGTTCAAAGGTTTCCCAAAAGTGATTGGCCGAGGATGAAAAGGCAACGAGCCCTTTGCTGTTGTCTTTGTGCACGTGGTCATGCAGGATGTAGGTTTCCAGTTTTTCGAAATCCTTTTCGATGGAATTTGCCTGGTCCCGGGTCAAACGGTTTTGTTTGCGGTAGTCGGACAGTTTCTGCCGCCGGTCTTTCAGCAGGTCCTTCAGAATGATCTTGTAGTCTCCCGACTGATGCCGATCGACCGCCAGATACAGGCTGGTGATGTAGAACTCCTTGCCCCCCAGTTTGGAGAGTCGTTGGATGTCTTTCAGGCTGATCATGCCGTTCTCCTTGTTAGGCGTTGACGGTTGCGGCTGACTCTGAAATGCAGTGAACGCCCTGGAACGTGTTTCTCCGTTCGAGGGCGGATTGGACGATTTGGGAAAATTCATTTCCGGTCGTGGACCACGTGGGAGTTATCATCATGTCAAGAGGCGCGTCGCCGTACAGACGCTCGATGGCTATGCGGGGAGACAATCGCTCGATGAAATCGCAGACCAGTTCGACATACTCTTCTTTTGACAGAATAGGGAAAGGCTCGTTCCGGTACACATGGGCGAGGGCAGTGTCCTTGACAATATGCAGATTATGGATCTTGACGGCCTGAATAGGAAGTCTGGACAGCTCATCCGCCGTCATCAGCATTTCGTTTCGTGTTTCGGTGGGGAATCCGAGAATCACATGGGCTCCCACATCGATTCCGCGACCGGCCGTTTCATGGACGGCGTCGACGAAACAGGCATAGTTATGGCCGCGGTGGACCCACTCGAGCGTCTTATCGTGAACGCTCTCGCAACCGTATTCCAAGCAGACATATGTTTCCCGAGCCAATTGCTCCAAGTAGTCCAATTTCTCACGATCCACGCAATCCGGTCGCGTGCCGATAATCAAACCGACAATTCCCGGTACCGACAGAGCTTCTGCATAGAGTCGCTCCAGAGTCGAAAGCGGTGCGTAGGTATTGCTGTAGGCCTGGAAGTACGCAAAGAACGAATCGGTCTTGTACCGCTTTTGCAATTTCGACAACGATCCGATGATCTGGGAGCACACGTCGGCTGTCGGCTGCATGTAGATTCTCGGGCGATAGGCATTGGATGCGGGGCTGAACCCGTCGTTGTTGCAATACGTGCAGCCTCCTGTGCCCGCGGTCCCGTCTCGATTGGGGCAGGTGAACCCGGCATCGATCGTGACCCGATGGATGCGCCGTCCGAAGCGGCGTCGGATATACGAGTGGTAGCTGAAGAAACGTTGCGGGGCAAAATGTGCAAGACTAGCCAGAGTGGTCATTCCAGGCTATGTTGTGACGACACTCTCAATATAAAAAGACAAGGGTCACAACGCAACGGGGAATCTGACAGACCGGACAAATGCGGTCCGATCGACCGGATTGATTTTCGGCCGAAGTTGAATCGAATGGTCTCTTTGTTTATACTGACCTTCGCGAGTCCGCAAGGGCAAAGAAGAAAAACAGAGGAATGATTCTGATATGGAACTCCAGGAACTGACATCCGACCAGCGCGAGGCGATCGACAATTTCGGTCCCAACTCGTGGTTCGTCGAAGAGCTTTTTTCGCAATATCAGTCGAATCCGGACATCGTGGCCGAGCCGTGGAAGAGCTATTTCCATACGCTGACCGGACAGGCGGTCGAGGTGCGAAAAACCAACGGGACTTCGGCCTCTGTGGCTGTGTCGTCCATCACGATGCCTAAACCAATGGCAGGTGAAGAAGCGACACCGCTCCGAGGCGTGCCGGCCAAGATCGTGGAAAACATGTCCGCCAGTCTGACGATCCCGACCGCGACGACGTTTCGGGCTGTGCCTGTCAAACTGCTGGATGAAAATCGCCGAATCGTCAACCAACATCTCCAGAAAACCCACCGAAGTAAGATTTCGTTCACGCACGTGATTGGGTGGGCATTGATCAAAGCGCTGAAGAAGTATCCGTCTCTGAACAGTGCCTTTACCGTGCTGGATGGCGAGCCGCACGTAATTCGCAAGCCGCAGATCCATCTGGGACTAGCCGTCGATCTTGAGAAAAAGGACGGTTCGCGATCGCTGATCGTGCCCAATATCAAGCGGGCGAACGAAATGAATTTTCAGCAGTACGTCGCGGCCTACGATGATATCATCCGCCGTGCCCGCGCCAACAAGATCGAGCCGTCGGATGTCGCCGGTACCACGCTGACCCTGACCAATCCCGGTACGGTCGGTACCATCGCCTCCAATCCTCGTCTGCTTCTGGGCCAGGGCGCCATCATCGCGACGGGTGCCATCGACTATCCGGCGGAATTTCACGCGATGAGTGACCCCATGCTGGCTCAACTCGGCATCGGTAAAGTGATGAACATTACGAGCACATACGATCACCGAATTATTCAGGGTGCAGAGTCGGGAATGTTTCTTCAATATGTGCATCAACTGCTGATCGGTGCGGAAGCCTTCTATGAAGAAATCTTCGAATCGCTGCGAATGCCCGTGCGGCCTGCGCAGTGGTCCAAGGACACCATGCCGGTGCAAACCGGGAACGGCCACGATTTTGAGGTATTCGAGAAGCATGCGCAGGTCTGGAAGCTGATCAACATGTACCGCGTGCGCGGCCATTTGCTGGCGGATCTGGATCCCCTGACGGACAAAATGCAGGCGCATCCGGAGTTGGATTCAGCGACGTACGGCTTCACCGTGTGGGACTACGACCGGGCTTTCCTGACGGACGGTCTCGGGGGCACCAAGACGGCCAGATTGCGCGAAATCCTGGAAATCCTGCAGCAAACGTATTGCGACAAGATCGGTGTGGAATTCCGACACATCCAGAGTCCGGAAGAAAAGGAATGGCTGCAAACCCGCATGGAATCGACACGCAATCAGCCGCAGTTCGACGGTGAATCGAAGAGGCGAATCCTGTCGAGGCTGGTGGCGTCGGAAAGTTTCGAGAAGTTCATTCACACGAAATTTGTAGGGCACAAGCGGTTTTCGCTGGAGGGATCGGAGACGATTATCCCGCTGCTGGATTTTCTCGCGCGCAAGTCTGTGGAAAACGGCATTCGCGAAATGGTGTTGGGGATGGCGCATCGCGGACGGCTGAACGTCCTGACCAACCTGATCGGGAAACCATACTATCGGGTCTTTTCGGAATTTGAAGGCCACATCGATGCGACCTCGCCGCAAGGCTCGGGCGACGTCAAGTATCATTTGGGAGCTACGGGGCAATACCAAACCGAAAACGGCACGATTACCATTTCAGTCGCTCCCAATCCGAGCCATCTGGAGTTTGTCAATCCCGTCGTCGAAGGCATCGTGCGGGCCAAGCAGACGCGCATGCCGAATGCGCAAAACAAGGCCGTGCTGGCGGTACTGATTCACGGAGATGCCGCGTTTGCCGGGCAGGGTGTCGTCGCGGAAACGCTGAATCTGTCGCAACTGAAGGGCTATCGGACGCGCGGGACGGTCCATGTCATCATCAACAATCAGATCGGATTCACCACCACGCCGGAGGATTCCCGTTCCTCCACCTATGCGACCGACGTCGCACGCATGGTCCAGGCGCCGATTTTTCACGTCAACGGCGACGACCCTGAGGCGACGCTGTGGGTGACTCTGCTTGCGTTGGAATATCGTCAGTTGTTCGAAAAGGACGTGGTGATCGACGTGTACGGATATCGCCGTCACGGTCACAACGAAGGCGACGAGCCGGGATACACTCAACCGCTGATGTACAAGACCATCAAGGCACATCCGTCCGTGATGAAACTGTACGGCGAAAGACTGATTCGCGAGAAAATCGTGACGTCCGAGGAATTCGATCAGATGCAGCAATCCGTGTGGAGTGAAATGTCGGAAGCCCTGGAAATGGCCAAACAAAAGTCGGTTCATTTTCAATCGGAAACCCCACTGGCCATCACCCAGCGCGATTTGCAGGCGGTCCATGTGGCCCCGCATACGCACGTGGATGCATCGATGCTGGAGGCGGTCATACGGGGGTTGACCACCATTCCCGAGAATTTCTCCATCCACCCGAAGCTGCAAAACTTCCTCGATCAGCGGCGCCGGATGCTGACGGGCGACGGGGAAGCGGACTGGGCGTTCGGAGAGGCGCTGGCGTTCGGCACGTTATTGCTGGAAGGCGTTCCCGTGCGGCTGAGCGGGGAGGACGTTGTGCGGGGTACATTCAGTCAGCGACATCTTGCGTTCACGGACGTGAACTCAGGACACGAATACAATCCGCTCAATCACATGGATCCGCAGCAAGCCAGGATCGAAGCGGTCGATAGCGCATTGTCCGAGACGGCCGTGCTGGGTTTCGAGTTTGGCTATTCGATTGCCGATCCGTTGGCCCTGGTCCTGTGGGAGGCCCAATTTGGAGACTTTGCCAACGTGGCACAGCCGATCATCGATAACTTCATCGTCAGCGCACACGCCAAGTGGCAGCTGGCGAGTCATCTGGTCTTGCTCCTGCCGCACGGATACGAAGGTCAGGGGCCGGAACACAGCAGTGCGCGTCTCGAGCGATTCCTTACGCTTTGTGCAGAGGACAATCTGATCGTCGGAAATGTGACGACCCCTGCGCAGTACTTTCATGCGCTTCGACGTCAATTGACTCATCAACCCAAGAAGCCGATGATCCTGATGACGCCGAAGAGTCTGCTTCGCTTGCCGGAAGCCCGTTCGAAGAAGGCGGAGTTTACGAGCGGTGAATTTCAAGAAATCATCGATGACGCCTCGGTCAACGCCGAGTCGTGCCGCAAGGTGATTCTGTGTTCGGGGAAACTGTACTACGAACTCCTGAAATATCGCAGTTCGCAGTCGATGGTGGACGTTGCGATTGTGAGGGTCGAACAATTCTATCCCTATCGATCAGACCGGATGAAGACGATCCTCAGCCGCTTCACGAATGCAAAAGAAGTTGTCTGGACGCAGGAAGAGCCGCAGAACATGGGGGCTTGGTCCTTCCTGGCGCCACGGTTATCCGAGGACCTCGCGTCCCACCAGCGTCTGTCGTACGCCGGACGAGCGCCGAGCGCCTCCCCGGCGCCGGGCTCACTCGCTGTCCACACCGCGCAACAGGAGCATTTGATCCGACAGGCGTTTGCGTGAACGAATTGGCAGTGGGCGGGAATCATGCCTCTCTCTCGCGAAACGGAGAACAGTATGAGAACATGTTGGCTTCTGAGCTGCGTTGCGGTCATGTCGTCAGTGGCGCAGTGGGAAATTTCGGACAGCCAAATATCGCTTGAGCCTGCGATCGGATATCTATTTTATGGCGAAGAGGGATTGACGGGTGTTGGATATCCCGACATTGTTCCGCGAGGGGCGGCGGATTCAGTGGATGTGAACGTCCGGGCAGACTTTTTGTCCAAGATGGCTTCCATTCATCTCTGTTATGCGAAGGAACTCAGAACCTCACCCGATCTGAAAGGCAAGTTGCAGTTGATGATCAGAGTCAATCCGGCGGGCAAGGTGGTGGGTGTAACAACCGCTCGCAGAACAATCGGTGGTACGGTCGCAGAGTGTGTGGTGTCCACGATCCGCGGATGGCAATTTCCAAAACGGAAGAAAGGCATGGTAACGATCAGTCAGACGTTTGTCTTTACCAGGTGAACCGGAGCGCAGGTTGCAGAGCGGGGAGCTAGCTCGCCGGGTGATTTGTTGAACCGCCCGTCTGCGATCGAGGGCCGACATTCGCTGTTTCACCCTACCCATCGCATACAAAAAAATACTGCTTTCCCTCATGGCGTTGCGTCTGTAGATCGTCGTACCCTTCGACAGTAACGCAAGGAGGCCTTATGCCACGCACGCGAATTGTGATCCTGGGCGCCGCAGGACGAGATTTCCATAATTTCAACGTACTCTATCGCGATCATCCTGCGTACGAGGTTGTCGCTTTTACCGCAACGCAGATTCCGGATATCGCAGGTAGAAAATATCCCTCGACACTCGCGGGGAAGTTGTACCCCAAAGGGATTCCCATATTCGCAGAGGAACAACTCGCGTCGCTGATTCGAACAAAATCGATCGACGAAGTGGTGTTTTCGTACAGCGATGTATCGTATGCCCATGTGATGGGACGCGCGGCGATTGCCAATGCTGCCGGCGCCCACTTCAAAGTGCTGTCGGCGGCCTCGACGATGATCCGGAGCAAGAAGCCGGTCATCTCCGTCTGCGCGGTTCGAACCGGCTCCGGAAAAAGTCAGACCACACGTCGAGTAGCGGATATTTGCAAGCAGTACGGCTTGAAGGTGGCGGCCATTCGTCATCCGATGCCGTACGGCGATCTCGCCAAGCAACGAGTCCAGCGCTTTCACACGCTGGCGGATCTGAAAAAACACAAATGCACGATCGAAGAGGTGGAAGAGTACGAACCGCATATCGTAAACCACACGATCATCTATGCGGGCGTGGATTACGAAGCGATTCTCCGACAAGCCGAGAAAGAAGCCGACATCATCCTCTGGGACGGGGGAAATAACGATACGCCGTTTTACGTGCCGGATGTACACATCGTCGTTGCCGATCCTCTCCGCGCGGGTCATGAGTTATCGTATTACCCGGGCGAAACGAATTTGCGCATGGCAGACGTGGTGGTCATCAACAAGGCTGACACCGCTGGAGCCGCGTCGGTCAATCTCCTGCGACGAAATATCCTCGCCGTCAATCCAAAGGCCGAGATCGTCGAGGCGGCGTCTCCGCTGATGCTGGATCACGTCGATCGAATCCGAAACCACAAGGCGCTGGTGGTGGAAGACGGGCCGACGCTGACGCACGGTGAAATGACGACGGGGGCGGGAACGGTCGCCGCGGAAAAATACGGCGCATCCGAAATCATCGATCCACGACCCTACACCACCGGTCGGATCGCGGAGACATTCAGGAAATATCCGAAGATCGGACATCTGCTTCCCGCGATGGGGTACGGCAAACAACAAACGAAGGATCTGGAGAGGACGATCAACCGCGTTCCCTGTGACGTGGTGGTGATCGGCACGCCGATCGACCTGAATCGCATCATTCGCATCCGCAAACCTACCGTGCGCGTTCGCTACGACCTGCAGGAAATCGGGTCGGTCACGCTGGAGACGATCCTGCGGCCCTTCCTCACGAAACTAGGTCGGCGGCGATGATATACGTCGCGTGACCGGGTGTCACGGCGATTGGGTCGCCACCGCACGAGACGACGGCAGGGGAATCCACTTCGCCGAAGAGCACGTGGTGCCGGCCGTCCAGCGTCGGACGCGCGAGCAGTTTTCGAAACGCGGGTCGCAATTGGAGTTGATCCAGAAATGCGTGGTGGACAATCAGACACGCCTGACGCTGAGGAAGACGACGATGCGGCGGCGGAGACTGACCCGCGAGCACCTGAAGCAAGTCCGGGACGAAGCGCGTCGATTGTTTCAACCAACTCGGAGGCAGGTGATTGCGTCGCAGGATCCTTTCGTCGGACGGCTCTGCTCGCGCCAGTTCCACGAAGTGTTTGTCCTTTCGCACATACACCCACGATCGTCGCCGGCCCTCGCAAACGGCCACCACGCCATCGCTCTCGATCTTGCCGCTAGCCAGCTGGCCGATGAATGAAAACCACTGCGTGGGTGTCTTCCGTGTCCAGCGTGCGTTCAACAGTCGTTGCAGAACCGGACTGAATGTAGAGAGTCCCAGCAATTGATTGCGGCTGAAAGGCCAATGCTTCAACAATACGCGGGGTGCGATCAGCGGGAGGGAGTTTCCCTGAAACGGCGTCGCGATCGTCACCACTCTCCGAAGACCGACAGGTCTGCAGAACAAATCCAGCCACTCCGCAATCAATCCCCCCTGTGAGTGACCCACAATCTGAAAGGACTCGGCGCCGACTTCCTGTTGAACAAATGTGAAGAGCGAGTCCGCAATCTCGGGGACGTCCAACTGATTTTCCAGCGTGGGGTATCGGAAGATCAGCGGGTGAAAGCCGGCGTTCTGGAGAGGGGATACGAGCCGCGCCCACATTCCCGTCACGTCGGCGAAGCCATGGACGATGAGGACGGGGGTTTGCACTTGTGACGCCTTCATGATAATTTTGCCACCGAACATACGAACGTACCTCGACGCGCCGCAAGATGAAACTTCACTTCACTACCTACGGTCATGGGTCGCAGACGCTGGTGATTCTCCACGGATTGCTGGGGTCGGAGCGAAACTGGTATTCCGTCGCAAAAAAACTGTCTCAGCGCTATCGGCTTATCATACCGGATCAGCGTAACCACGGCATTTCCCCCCACGATGCGGAGCACTCGGTCGCGGCGATGTGCTCGGACCTGGAACGGCTGTGCGATGAGTTGGACCTGCAGAAGTTCGCGTTGCTCGGTCACTCGATGGGGGGTCATGTGGCCATGGCGTACGCGTTTCGACATCCGGAGCGCCTTCGATGTCTGATCATCGAGGACATCGCTCCGCGATCGTATGAAGGCGGTCTCGTGGATATTCTGCATGCGATGGCGGCGGTGGATCTCACCGCGTTCGAAGAAAAAAAGCAGGTTGAGGTCGCCCTGCGTTCTTCGATCCGCAACGACGCCGTCCGATTGTTCATTCTGACGAATCTCGTGCGGGAAGATCACGGTCTGCGATGGAGGGTGAATATCCCCGCGCTCACGGAGTTTGCAAAAAACGAAATCAGTCGATTTCGGGCCTCCCCGGCGGATCGGTACGACGGCCCGACGCTTTTTCTCGGAGGCGAAAAATCCGCCTACCGATTGGACGCCGACCGCGATGCGATTATCAGGTATTTCCCCAGGGCGGAACTCCGGATGATCCCCGACGCCGGACACTGGATTCACCACGAAGCCGTCGACCTGTTCTGTGAGCATGTGTTGCAGTTTCTCGATGGTCGTTTCTGAAACCTTTCCCATGTCTCTCTCGTAATCTCGTCGGTCAAAGACGCGGACCTTCCGTTGCGCCGCAAGTCAGTCGAAATTTCTAACCGAAAGGCATCACATGCGGACGTTTGTGATTCTCGCAATGGGGATCGCGTGTTCAGCGTGGGCGGGGACAGGACCGGGGGATCAGCCAGGGAACACACCCACGATCGACGGACGAATCCAGGAGGATGAGTGGGTCGGGGCTACGATCTTCGATCGGCACTACGTCACCGTGCCTCGGATTCCAGAGAGACCCGACAGCACGGTCGTGCTCATCAAGCAGAGCAAAACCGCCATTTACGTAGCGTTCAAATACTGGCCTCGGGGGAAGGTCATCCGTCAGTCGTTGATCCGGGACCGCAGTTCAGATGAAGAGAATGAATTCTTTATTTTGCTGGACCTCGAGAACAAAAACCAGAACGGGTATTTCTTCGCCTTCAGTTTTCTTGACAATCAGCGGGATATGGTCATTTACAACCAGCGAAACATGTCCGCCGAATGGGACTGGGTGTGGAATGTGAAGACGCACGAATATGCCAAGGCGGAAGGGGAGAAACCGGGATACATCGAGGCAGAGGTAGAGATACCCGTCGATCGCATTCAGAACAAGAATCGATCTCAAATCGGAATCGACGTTCAGATGTTTTCGTACCGTCCGGATGGAACAAGCTATTTCTACTCGATCGTGCCGACGAGCGAGATTTTGAGTCTGGCCGGCACGTACAAAATGGATATTGAGCCGTTTGAGGAGAAAGCCAATTTCCGGGTCAGCGCCACGCCTTACGTGGTGGCCAATCGCTTGTCGGACTCTTCGTATCGCGCGGACATCGGCGGTGAAATGAACGTGATGCTGGATCGCCATACCCTCAAAGGCACGTACAACACTGACGAATCAACGTTGGAGGCGGATCCCTTTAATTTCTCACTCTACGGACGCTCCATCTTTTTGCAGGAAAAGCGGCCGTTCTTCAGCAAAGATCTGGATATTTACCGATCGCCGATCAACCTGTTCTACACGCGCGCGATCCAGAACATCGACTATGGATTGAATTACACTTACCGGAGCGACCACCTGAAGATGGGATCGGCGTACGTGCGCGAAGAGGGGACGCCGGATCAAAGTGGACGCGAATTTTTTGTCGCGCGGCCTGTGATAAATTCAAAGTACGTCAACGTGGGCGGCACGGCGATCGTGGCTCGGGATCCGGATCGCCAAATCTCCGACAAAGTAGTGAGCGTAGATGCACGAGTGGATTTGCCTTCGCGGTTTGTGTTCAATCCCCAGGTGATTCGAACCGCAGACGGTCATGCCTATCAGACGTACCTGTTTTACCAATACAACGCGTCGGGCGGTCCGTATGCGGACGTTTATTACAGACGCTTCAGCCGGGATTTCTCTGTCATGACCTTATTCAATAATTTCGGCGGCGACCATGACGAAGTTCTCGTTTCGGGTGGATACCAATTTGTCTACAAGCGGCCGTACTTTTCGTCGATTAATGTCCGAACCGAGTACTTTCTTGCGCAGACGCTGAGGGATCGTTTCAAGTACGAGGAGCGCATCGCCGGTGAAGCCAATTATAAAGTCAATGACTGGTTATCGATGGGACATTCCTTCGAGTTCAACCGGCCCAACGATGTCAAGGATACGGTTCGGATCACGCGGAAGAACCTTCTTCAAGATCATAATCTGAAAGTTCTATTCGGATCGCACAGTCTACAGTTCGGATACAGCTTTGGCGAATATTTTGGGTCGACGCTTCACAATCCCTACGCGACATTGAACTTGTATTTCTTCAGCCGGTTGTCGGGAATCCTCACGTACCTCCGCGTCGGAAACGAGGATTTTCTGACAGAAATTTCCCGCGCCAAGGTGGATTATCGAATACTGAAGAAGCTGTACCTGCGGACGTTCTTTCAACGCGAGGTTCGCGAGGACCGGGCAGCGAATTCCGTGGAGAAGGTGAATCTGTGGAATTCACTCCTTCAGTATGAATTCTTCGCCGGCAGCAATGTCTATCTTGTTCTGAATTTGCAGGGCAAGAAATTGGAACAGGTGGGACAGTATTTCAAAGTCGGGTACGAATTCACGATCTAAGCTTTTCGACACGACGTGAATCGGATATTCAAAAAGAACTTCCCAAGCGGGCGCAGTTTCTTTCTCAGTGCCTCCCGAATTTCTTTTCACCCGCGGGGATCGCGATCGGCAATTTGTTTTGCGGCGGCGGGAAGGGGCACGTGGCAAAGTCGGTGAATACGCAAGGTGGATTGTACGCCTTGTTGAAATCCAGAACGATGTGACCCGCGCTGTCCGGCCAATCGACATACAGATACCGACCGGCCCCGTACGTCTCCCGGTTGTTCGTCTGATCTCCGAAAATCAGGAAAAGCCTCTCGTCCCTGCGCCCCATGGCGTCCAGACGATACGTCTCGCCGTCGACATCAAACGCCAGCGCTCCATGACATTCCATCGAATCCATCGTGCCTAGAATCGTGGGCACCGGGATGATGCGAGCCGGCGCGTATGGCTCCCATCGCGCTGTGAACCGCCACCGCACATCGGTGGGGAATCGATCGATTCCCTGGAACGATGCGACCAACTCGCTCTCCAGATCGCGCAACCGCACGCCAAACTGACTGCCCCGTCGGATGATGAACCAGCGTAACGGTCCCATGTCGAGCACCGTCGTGTTGCTGTCGGCATCGGTGATCAATTCCATTTTCCGCACGGGACTTCCGTTATGAAAGATCGGTGCGTCTTTGTGAGAGGTCAGCGTGACGAGATCGTTCTTCAGCGTCAGCGTTCCGCCAAATGCCGGAGCCTTGTCCGGCATGACGATCTGATTCGACGAGTCGCTACCAAATGTGTTGTCTCCATCCCGCAGCCAGTACAAGCCCACCAGATTCAGCCAGCCGGTCTCGCTTTGCAGGCGCTCGTATCGTTTGGCGTAGTACGCGTCGATTTCCTGGATGTATTCTGTTGTGGTCTCGGGTCCGCAGGAGAGGAGGAGCGCCGCGGTGAGGGCTGTCAGAACTCGTTTCATGAATGACCTTTCGTTATGGAACGATCCGAATCGTCCATGTGGTTTCCAAAAATTCGTCCGGGAAGTTAGAGGGTAAGGGATCCAGGGGAAAAGAATTAACGACGCTGGCGTAGGCAGGCGCGACGAAGGAGCGATCGCAGTTGAAATCGACAATCTTCGAGTCGAGCAGACGTCCGTCGCGGCCAACTTTGGCGCTGATGATGATTTCACCCAGGCGGGCGGTTTTTTGAAAGAAGACACGCGAGGTGATCTCATACCACTTGCCGGTCATCTTGTCTTTCCAGCGGAGCATGTAGGGGGCGAACTCCCATTTGTATGTGTTCAATTCATACAAATGACCGACTTCGGTGGAAGTGGCCGCTTGTTCCCCGGTGAGATGCTGCATCATCGTGTTTTCGTTGAGACGTGATTTCCTGAAAGGACCGGAAAACTCCTCCGCGTCTTTCCGCGATTCATCCTCTGCTGTGCGCGTCAGCGATTGATCTCCGCCCACCCGAAGGTCGTCTGCCGGAATGTCTTTCTGAAGCGCGGTGGAATTTTGATCCGACAGGATGTCCGCTTTTTGCGGGACGAACTGGTTCGCGAGGGGATTGTCCATGATCTTCCTGGCCTTTTCGACGAGCGGATCTTCCTGCAGTTGCACCATCGTTAATTCACGCAGTGGCTTGAGAATTTCCGCCTGCGGAAGTTGTCCAAACCACGCGAGCAGAAAAAGCAATGCCGAATCCATGGCCACCATGAGACCCAATGAGAAAATCTGATATCGGATCGATGGAGTCATTTCATCTTTCGGTATACAATCTCGCCATCCACCATTGTCATGTCAACTTCCGCGTGAAGAATGTCAAGCGGATCGATGGCAAAAATATCATGGGACAGGACAACCAGATCAGCGGCCATTCCCGGAGCGAGTGTGCCTTTAAATGATTCTTCAAATTCTGCATAGGCGGCATTCCGTGTGAATATCCTTACGGCTTCCGCCCGGGTAAGTTTCTGATCCGGATACCAACCGCCGTTCGGGAAACCATCGTGATCCGTGCGGGTGACGGCGGCGTACAGTCCCCACAGCGGGCGATTGGATTCCACCGGCGCGTCAGAACCACCCGCGACGACGATCCCTTTGTCGATCATCGTACGCCAGGCGTACGCGCCGAGAATTCTCTGAGGACCGACGCGTTTTTCCGCCCAGTACAGGTCCGACGTACAATGCGTGGGTTGCATGGACGCGATGATACCCAGTTCCGCAAATCGATCGATGTCGGCGAGAGCGACCACTTGCGCATGTTCAATGCGCAATCGCGATTCCTTGACGCCGGTGACTCGAAGCGCTTCTGCGTAGGCGTCGAGCGTGCTGTGATTGCCGCGGTCGCCGATCGCATGGGTGCAGATTTGGAAACCGGCCCTCAGTCCGTCGATGGTGATTTGCTGAATCTCTTTCGGATCTGTTAGCAGGAGGCCGGAATGCGTCGGTTCGTCCGTGTAGGGAGCCAGCAGAGCCGCGCCGCGCGATCCCAGGGCGCCATCCGCATACAATTTGACGGCGGCTATGTTCAAGCGATGTCGGAAGAGGTCCCGTTGCGGGCCGGCGGAAAAATAATTCTTCAGCAGAGCCGCGTTGCTTCCATCCAGCATCAGGGACGCACGCAAACGCAGTCGTCCGGCATGGCCGAGTTTATTGTACACCTCGATATCCGACGAGTCGACGCCCGGATCTTGCACGGACGTCAAGCCAACCGACAGACACGATTCGATCGCAAGTTCCAGCGCGGCGCTGTCCTGCGCGGCCGACGGCGCTGGGACGAGGCGTTCCACCAGCGCCATCGCATTGTCGATGAGTACTCCGGTTGGATTGCCGCGGCTGTCTCGCAGAATCTTGCCGCCGGACGGATCCTTTGTAGACGCGTCGATGCCTGCGAGATCCAGAACGCTCTTGTTCACCAGGACCGCGTGGCCGTCGACCCGTCGAATGGCAACGAAGTGGCGGGGAGTGATGGCGCTGAGCGATTCATGCGTGGGAAATGACTTGTCCGGCCAGTCGTTCTGATCCCATCCGCGTCCCAGAATCCACTCGCCGCCGGCGGTCTGATCGGCTCGTGCCTGAACTCTGGTTCTGACTTCCTCATAGGATTTTGTACCCACCAGATCCACGCGCTGCAAGGCACGGCCAAGGCCGAGCAAATGAAGATGCGCATCGTTGAACCCGGGCAGGACGGTCAGACCCTTGGCATCTTCGACTTTGCGGGAAACAAAATTCCCGAGAATCTCGTCTGTTGTGCCCAGAGCAAGTACCCTGCCATCGCGAATGGCCAGCGCCTCCACCGTTTGGAGACTGTCTTGCATCGGGTATATACGCGCGTTGACGATCAGCAGGTCTGCATTTTCTTTTGTGCAGGCACACAGCACGCAACAAACGAAGGCAAGGAATTGGTTCATATTTCTACTCCTGTTACGAAACAATTTCGCATCCCAAAATCCCAAGCGCCGCGTCGATATCGGCGTGATTACCGATCAGGATCAGCATGTCTCCCGTTTGGAAAACAAAACCGTCATCGGGATTTTGAATCGGTTTTCCCTCCCGCACCACGGCCAGCAGGCGAACCCGCGTATCTGTTAGTCCCGATTCTTTCAACGTCTTACCGGCACAGGGTGAATGATCCAGAATCATGCCGGCCTCCGTGGTGGTGGCGGACAAGATGAACGGCAATTGCTCCAACGTCGAGGCGGAAACGTTGTCGCCGATCAGCGGACGATACTTGTCCTGCCGGATGATGGCGACCTGGGATGCGATCACATTGCGCGGAATGTGATACTGGCGCAGAATCAGCGCCAGCATCTCCACCGTCGTCTCCAACTCCTCCGGCACGACATAGTTGGCGCCCAGCTTATAGATCTCGTCGGCATCGGCGATGGTCTTCGAACGTGCGACGATGTAGATGTTCGCATTGACCCCTCGAACGGATCGGATGATTCGTTCGATTTCGTCTCGCTGACTGATCGCGACCACCAGTTGGCGGGCCTCGGCGATGTTCAACGCGTCCATGACGGCGCGTGTCGATGCGTCGCCAAAAATAACACGCCGATGCTTGCGGCGGGCGATTTCGTAGCGGTCGTACAGAAATTCCGCGATCAGGAAGGGGACGCCGGTATTGGAAAGAACGTTTGCCAAGTATTCTCCGGTCGACCCATAGCCGACAATCACGACATGATCCTGGAGGGGAGCAGAGGTCACGGCATCTTCCGTCTCCAGAGCGCGCTGGAGTCGCTGAACCGGGAGGGAAATCTTGTCCGGGAGATGCAGGAATTTCTGCACGCGTTCTCCGATGACCCTGGAGTGCTGGATCAGCACTGGCGAAAGCACCATCGTCATGATGCTCGCGCACAGAAAAATCTGATTCTCATCGGCGCTCAGCAAACGCAGGTCGGTACCTTTCATGGCGATGACAAAACTGAATTCACCGATTTGACTGACCATTAGCGCAGAGGCCAGGCCCAGTCGTGCCGGATATTGCAGGAGATACAGGAACGCGAAAATGAGAAGGGTCTTGAACAGGATGATCACCAGCGTCGCGATGACGAGTGTGAGATAATGAACTCGTAGAAATTCCACATCGACCAGCATCCCGATAGAAACAAAAAAAAGCGCGATCATGAGATCTTTGACCGGCATGATATCCGCCACGATCTGATGCGAGAATTCGCTTTCAGAGATAATCAGGCCAGCCAGAAACGCTCCCAGGGCCAGCGAAAGTCCGAGTTGATACCCGATCCACGCCGTGCCAAACGCCACAAACAGGATCGTAATGAGAAACAATTCCCGATTCTGAAGTTGAAAAACAGCGTGCAGCAGCTTGGGCATCAGGATGCGCGCCCCGATCAGGATCAATGCGATACCCGTCAGCGACAAAGCCAGGGTGCTGCCAATCTGCATCCAATCAACTTCACCATGGCTTCCCAGGTACGGAATCAGGAGGATCATCGGTACAATGCACAAGTCCTGGAACAACAACATGGTCAAGGCCATCCGACCGACCGGCGTCTGGAGTCTATCCGAGTCGCCGAGGATCTTCAGCACAACGGCAGTACTGGACAGCGCTACCATGCAACCGATCAGGAGGGCCTTGGGTGTTGATACACCGAAGCCGGCTCCCAGTCCCCAGATGGCGAGTATCGTCAGCGCGACCTGGCCCCCGCCTGCAATCAAGAGCAGACGTTTGAGTTTCATCAACGTCGTGATGGAGAATTCCAGCCCGATCGCAAACAAAAGCAAAATGACGCCGGTTTCCGCCAGCAGATCGACGGACTTCGAACTTTCCACCCACCCCAAAGCGGAAGGTCCGATGACCACACCGGACAAAAGAAAACCGATGATCGATGGAAAACGCAGTTGATGGGCAAGAAGCAGGATCGCCAGGATCAGCCCGACGATGACGATCAGATCGCCGAGAAACGGGAAGTCGTGCATCAGGAATCGACCGCGAGCAGGAAGGCAGTCGTGAGTTTCAAAATATCCTTGTTGGCTTTCTTGAGCCGGTCGCTGATGATCCGCGCCATGTTTCGGAAAACCACATTTCCGATTTCCGGGTCTTCGTCGGCGAGGCGGAGGAACTGATCCCTGCGGATGGTGGCGACTTTGCAGTTGACGATGGCTCTCACGCTGGCGGATCGCTCGCTGTTTTCTTCGATGAGAGCCATCTCCCCGAAACAGGCAAACGCTTTTGAACTCAATCGAAACAGCGACTTGTTCTTTTCGGCGCTGGCCTGAGGGTCCACTTTGAGCGTCATGGATTTGGAAATTTCCACGTCGCCGTCGAGCAAGACAAACATTTCTTCTCCGCGATCACCGTCGCGGATAATCCAATCCCCGGTCTTGAATTCAATTTCGGCCATGATGGCAATCAAACTTTTCATCTTTTCGGGTTTGATCCCCTGGAACAATGAAAATTTCGAAACAAAATCGACGGTGAGCATAATCAGTATCCGATGTTAAAATCTGTCTGCGATAACGATCGCCGTATGTACGGCATCAATCACCGTGTCCGAGGGGGGATTGATAGCGATCTTGATTCTTTCCTGTTCCCCTAGTTTCTTGCCCGATTCCTGCAGTTTCTGACGGATGAACTGGTCCAAATACGAATCACCGTCCGAGAGCAATTCCGTCAGGACGGGTGCTTTTGTCTCTTTGGCAATGCCGATCAGAATGGCGTCTTCATTCACTTTGAAGTATTCGGACAGTTCGATGAATGACCGACCCACAAAGTCGTCCGGGATTTCCAGTCGGACAATCTCGTTCCCGATCGAGAAGTTCAGCAGTTCATCCACGACGCGAGGCACCCCGGGATTTGTGACGTGCACGCCAGAAGAAAGCCGCTGTATTTGTCGCTGATCACGACGTCGTCGGCCTTGGCCCGTTGGAGGTGCGGCACATTGTCCGGATTGACCACGTGGGCGTACAGGCGGACCCGCGGATTCATGTTCTTCACCGTCAGCGTGGTGATGATCGTCTTCTCGTCGGCCTTGTGGGCAGTGAGCTCGGACGAATCGGCCACAACGATCACGCATTCCGCCTGGGACACGCTGGCCTTCTCCAGGACCCCGTCCTGAGTGTAGTCGCCCGACACAAACCGGACTTCCGAGTTCTTGAAGCTCCGCGCAAACTCGTCCATCTGAACCGGATTCACGGTATTCACCAAAACGATCGACGGAAAGTCCAACTCCGCTTCCAATGTCCGCACGATCGTCTCGACATTGAAGTTCCAGCCGCAAATCACGATGTGACGTTTCTTTTTTACTTTGTCCAAGCCTTGTCCCTTTCGTAATCGAGATTCAACAAAACGGGATGAAATGGTCGCGGTTAATACAGAGATCAATCCGATGCCACAGATCATGACGCTCAAGGCAACCAGTCGTCCGCCCCAAGTCATCGGATATTTATCGCCGTAGCCAGTGGTCGTGATGGTGACGACAGCCCACCATATTCCTTCAAGAATACCGCGTATATTGCTTTCGGGCCCGTCTGCTTCCGATAGTGCGACCGCCAGTCCGCCGAAGATAGTGACTACGCAGACCCAAAAGGCCAGCCGGGCGACCCTTTCCTGATACAGTCGCACGAAGACCCGATTGAATCGACGTGTCCATTGCCGGCGTTCCCAGCCGTCAGGAGATAATTTCTTCGCGATGACCCAGCGCCTCCATATGATTGTTTTTCAAGTCCTGTATCGCGGTTTCTTCACCATTCAGAAGAGTCTCGATCACTCCAATTAGATGCCCCGCCGCCAGGATGCGCGGAAGGAAAACATAATCTGCACCCTCGGCGTACATCTTCAATGCACGCTGTGCGCTCTCTGCCGTGACGACGATTTTTGCGTGGGGACATATCGACTGAATCTGTTTGATCATTTTGAGATTATCTGTACCGACGAGCACCGTATCCGGGATGGTCGACAGGACAACCTTGGCTCCGTGGATACCGGCGTGATGCAGTGTATCCATGTTGCTGATATCCCCGTAGATGGCTTTTACTTCCAAGGCTTCCAGTTTGGAGTGGACATTGGGGTTGAAATCTACGACGACCACCTCGTCTTTCAGCTTTGCGCTCGCGCCGCCGGCAAATTCGCGGTCCTGCAGTTCGCGCACCAGCGACGAAGCCACGCGGAAAAAGCCCAACAGGGCGATATCTTTGTCAACCTCCTCGGCCTTTTCTTCCTTGATATTGCTAATGTCTTTGAGGCCGATTTTGTTCAACAACCTTGCCATCGCGAGTTGGATCGGATGATTGTACTTGATCAAATACGGAGCGGCGATCGAGGTTATGACAAACACAAAAATGATCATGGAAAGGATGTCTGTCCCAATATGTCCGGCAGTCAATCCCAATGCGGCAATGACCAGCGAGAATTCGGACATATTAGCCAGATTGATCGAGGGCAGGAGACTGACCCGATGTCCGTTCTTCAGTCCGTACAGAACCGGATACACGCCGATGAAGCGACTCAGGATGACGAAAACCGCCGCAATGGCGGCCGCCAGCAGGATCGAGGGATTGTCGATGGGGTTGGGAATTTGCATACCCAGAGCGACAAAAAACAGTGTGATGAAAAAATCCCGAATGCTGACGACCTTGGCGATAACGTCCAGGTTGTATGGAAACGTTGAAATCGCAACACCGGCAATCAGAGCGCCCATTTCGAGAGACAGCCCAAACTGTCCGGCCAGACCGCAGACAAAAAAGCACCAGCCGAGCGACGCCACCAAAATGAGTTCGGGCAACTTGGCAATGGATCGAAACAGTTTGGGAAGCACATACTTGCTGATGGCCAAGGCAACGACGACAAGGATGCCGCCCTTGGCGAACGACCAGAGGATTTGAAGAATGTCGGGATTGGCGAGATTGGGTTGAATTCCGAGAACGACGATCGCCCAGATATCCTGAAAGACGAGCACGCCGAGCGTGATTCGGCCGGCCAGGGTGTCTAATTCGAATTTGGCATAGAGCAATTTAACGACGATCGCCGTACTGCTGAGGCCGCAGCATATCGCGAGATACAGCAGGTCAAATTTTCCGCCTCCTAAAGTGTATCCGAGCATTGCGAAAAATCCCAGCGCGAGCGCAACGCAGATGATGAACTGAAGAACGCCCGTCATAATCAGGGACTTACCCGATTCTCTTAATTTCTTCATGTCGATTTCCAAACCGATCATAAAGAGGAGCAGAATCAAGCCAATTTCCGCGATGACTTCGATGTCCTGTTTACTAGTAACGAATTGGAACCCGATTTCCGGCCCGATAACGACGCCCGCCGCGATGTAGGCGAGCAGCAAAGGCTGTTTTGTGAAATGTGACAGGAACGCCATGACCGTGGCGGCCAATATGCTGATGCCGATGCTGGAGATCAGGTGATGACCGCTGTCCTCAGCAAAAATATCCGGGGGAGACAGGATCCCGACGGAAAACACAAGGGCAAAAATGAGTAAAGAATATCTGGTTCGCATAGCTCTCGTCCTAAGGATACATCTCGTATGACGGTTTGTTACGGATCGGAAGCGGAACGGCAAAGTCTAAAGAAATCTCGCAAGGAGTTCAATAGGTTCCTTCGCAAAAAGCGTTTGCGAATTCTGTCCGGCATGAACATGGAGGACGCGCGCGGTCGTGGGCTTGGGACTTCTGCACGCGGTGAAGATTCAAACTGCAGAAGGGAGGATAGGTGTACGGCTTGACCCGTCTCGTTGTAATGGTTATGTTGATGGGCCAGGAAGCCGAAAGGATACACCATGGCCAAAACCAACTCTACCATGCTCGCGCTGGGTACGCCGGCGCCGGAATTTTCGTTGCCCGATGTTCGTACCGGCACGATCATTTCGAAAGCGGATTTCGACGACAAGAAAGCCTTGCTGGTGATGTTCATTTGCCGGCATTGTCCGTATGTCGTCCACGTCGAGATGGAACTGGCAAGGCTTGGCCGGGATTACCGGTCCGCGGACCTGGGTATCGTCGCCATCAGTTCCAACGACCCCGAAGCTTATCCGGAAGACGGACCCGAATCACTCAGGGAAATGGCCGAACAACTCGACTTCGTTTTTCCGCTTTGTTTTGATGAAGCGCAATCCGTTGCAAGATCCTACACCGCGGCCTGCACGCCGGATTTTTTTCTGTTTGATCAGTCCAGGCGGCTTGTGTATCGAGGACAACTGGACGACAGCCGGCCCCATAATGGCATTTCCGTCACGGGCCGCGATTTGCGACAAGCGATTGATCTGACCCTCGCCGGTCATCCGGTGACAGGATCCCAGCGTCCCAGCGTCGGATGCAGTATCAAATGGAAACGCGGTCAACAGCCGGGCTACATTTGATCCGTCCATTCGGCAATCCCGTCGATTTCCACTCCCAACGGCCAAAGGATTTTCCCATGGTTCGAATCGAAAAAGAAATCCTGTATGAGGATCCGGACGTCCTGGCGGTGAATAAACCCGCGCCCCTGCTCACCATTCCGGATCGATTCGATTCGTCCTTGCCGTCGTTGTCCGAACTTCTGCGGAAACTGTACGACCCGCTCTTCGTGGTGCATCGCCTGGATCGGGAAACCAGCGGTGTGATCCTCTTTGCGAGGAATCGGGAGACGCATCGCACTCTCAATGATCGCTTCGAAAAACGCGAAGTATGCAAAACCTACATGGCTCTGGTGCTGGGGAATCTGGAGGATGAAGCGGGACGGCTGACGGGGGCCATCCGGGAAAATCCCTCCCGACCCGGAACGGTAGAGGTCCACCCCACCGGCAAGGAAAGCGCGACGATCTACACAGTTGTCGAGCGCTTCGACCGCTTCACGCTGGTGGAGGTGCGCCCGGAAACAGGACGACAACATCAGATCCGGATTCATTTTGCGCACGCGGGTCACCCTCTGGCCATCGATGAGACGTACGGAGGAGGCAAGGCGCTCTTTCTGTCCACCATCAAACGCGGGTATCGCTACAAAGAGGAAGAAGAACGGCCTCTCATGAGCCGTCTGACGCTTCACGCCGCACGACTGGATCTTGTACATCCGCACACGGAAAAACCGATCTCTGTTACGGCACCCCCGCCCAAGGATTTTCGCAGTGTGTTGAATCATTTGAGAAAGTGGAAATGAACGGCCTCACAGAGGACATTCGACGTTTGGCTCTGGATGCGGGCTTTGACAAAGTTGGATTTTCCTCGGTCGGTCGGGCTCAGACGCGACTCGGGGAATGGCTCGATCGCGGATATCATGCCGGGATGACATGGATGGAAAAGAAATCAGATGTCCGGGCGGACCCACGCCTGTGGTATGCGGAAGCGAAATCCGTCATCTGTCTGGCCTTGAACTACTACTCCGAAGGGACTCCGGATATTTCCGCAGGCAAAATCTCGCGGTATGCCATGGGTGAGGATTATCATGACGTGATGAAACAAAAAATGTCCGGCCTGTTGGAGCAAATCCGCCTGCTTCGGCTTGGGATCGATGGACGAATCGCCTGCGATACCTCGCCGGTCCTGGACAAGTATTGGGCGGCGCAAAGCGGCATCGGATGGCAGGGCAAGCACTCCAATGTAATTAGCCGGGACTTGGGATCGTGGTTTTTCCTGGGCGAAATTTTCGTCAACGTCGAACTGACGGCGACTGTCCCCGTCGAGGATTCCTGCGGCACCTGCACTGCCTGTCTGGATGCATGCCCGACGCAGGCAATCACGGAACCCTATGTCGTGGACGCCCGCAGATGCCTGTCGTATTGGACGATTGAATTCAAGGGCGAGAGCTTTCCGCAGGATATCTCCGGACGAACAGATGGCTGGATCTTCGGCTGTGACGTTTGCCAGGACGTGTGTCCATGGAATCAAAAATTCGCCCAGCCCACGCGGGAGCAGGCTTTCCGACCCTCCGCGTCTCTCGCACGACTTACAAAGGAAGAATGGGACTCGATGACAGACGAAGAATTTCGCAAAGTCTTTCGCACCAGTCCGATTAGACGCGCCAAGCTGTCCGGCATGAAACGCAATATCCGCGAAGCGGAAATATCCCCAGACGAATCCGGCGCTTGACTTTCTTAACGATTTTCTGGAATTTTGTGCGCTTCCGATTCCAATCATCCAATCTCGATACAGCGGAGGAGTTCAATGGCTGCAAGAAAGAGAAAAAAAGCTGTGAAACGAACGGCGAAGAAAAGCGTGAAGAAGAAGAAAGCTGTCAAGAAGTCGGCCAAGAAGCCTGTGAAGAAGGCCGCCAAGAAGAAGGCCAAAGCGCCCAAGAAGGCGGCAAAACGATTAAGCGGGGAGCAATTGATCGCGGCCGTCACCGATAAGGTCGAGTCGTACATGAAGAAAGTGTACAAGGGCTCCTACGAAAGACATGACGACGGACGGTTCCTTGCGTTCGAAGGATCGACGTGCATACAGACGGTGATTCGGCCGTGGCATGACGGCGATGTGGTCGTGGAGTCATTCTCATACGTCGTTCAGGGATGCAATGTCACGCAGGACTTGTGCCGATTCCTGCTTCGGGAGAACGCCGTCATCCACTTCGGCGCGTTCGGTTTGACCTTTGACAACACGATTATCTTTTCCAACTCGCTCGCCGGCGCAAACCTGGACGAGAACGAATTCCGCGCCTCGATCAAATCGGTTGCCCGCATCTCCGATTACTACGACAACAAAATCGTGGAGATGGCCGGAGGGATGACCGCCCGCGAAGCGATGGCCAAGGGCATTCTCTAGAGCAGACGTTTCGACAAATCAACGGATGGGCTAACTCGCAGGGGTTGGCCCTTTTTTTTTCATGAATCTCTACGGTCGTCTCCTTCGAATCATCTGTCTGGCTCTGTTGGCTCGAAAACGTCCGATTCTCGACGAAAGTGTGGTGGGTTTTCGTGTTTGGCCGACCGACTGTGACATTAATCTTCATCTGACCAATGGCCGTTATCTGAGTCTGATGGATCTCGGCAGGATGCTTCTGCTTGCAGAGGTTCACGCGTTGTGGAAGGTCATACGGCGGCGCTGGCTGCCGGTGATCGGCCGTGTTCGTCTCGACTTCGTGAAACCACTGAATCCGTTCGTTCGATTTCGTCTTCGAACCAGGCTGGTCGCGTGGGACGAAAAGTGGTTCTACCTGGAACAGACATTTGAACGAGGGGACGAGGTTCACGCACGCGCCTGTCTGCGGGCGCTTTTTATCGGACCCCGGGGCAAGGTTCCGACCATCGAAATTCTGAAGCTGGGGGGATTTGATCACGAGACCTCTCCACCGCTCCTGCAGGATTGGTGAAAAAAAACTTGAGACTGAGGGATCGATCCTATACTTTACGCCGCATTTTGACCACCCGGAGAGATGCAGGAGTGGCTTAACTGGCACGCCTGGAAAGCGTGTGTACGGGAAACCGTACCGTGAGTTCGAATCTCACTCTCTCCGCCGCCAGCCCGCCTTCACGGCGGGCTGAGTCGTTTTCCGGGCAACTAATCGCTTGACTCTGTACGGCCTTTCCGTTACTTTCAGTAAAACAATTTGTTATCTTCAGTTCTCATTCATTCAATTCTAATCTAATGTACCGCCAATAGGAGGTTGTATGGTTTGCCTGCCATTTCGCCGGGTCTTCCTTGCCATATTTCTTTTTGCACTAACCCTGCCGATGTCTGCATTTGCCGGTCTCGGCGGCGTGTTCGTGCATCAGCCCGTACACGAAGTATCGGTGGATAAACCTGTCGTGATTGAGACGTCTTTCCTGGTCTCGGTGTCGAGTGTCGAACTGCATTACAGGCTGAACAATGAAGCGGGCTTCCGGACGATGGATATGCGGCAAGCCTTGAACGGCAATTATAAGGCTGTTCTGCGCGATCTAGCGCTCAACGCCGGTGACCGGATCGAATATTATATCACGGCGGAAACGTCCACCGGACAATTAGTGACGGAACCTGCCCACGACCCGGAGTCCATGCCGCACACGATCAACGTCATTCGACGTACAGCCTTTCAGGAACAGGGGATTGAAGCCGTTCTCCTGTCGCCCGAGCCAGGCGCCACCCTGTCGCCCAGCGATTTTTTTGTCGCCATTTCTCTATTTGCTGACACCGTGGACGTCAAGAAACTGCAACTAAAATTGGACGGCAACGACGTCACGAAGCAGTCGGACGTTACTCCCGAACTCGTCACGTATTCAGGCAAAGGCATCAAGGAAGGCGATCACGAAATCCGGCTGTGGTATGCCCAGGATGCAGACAACATCATCCTGCTCGCCGAAGCCGCCTTTGTGGTCAGTCAGAGCGGGGCCGAAGACATCTTCAGCGGCAAAGGGTTCACGCAGGTGGCCAGTCAGAGCGGCGAAGTGGGTGAAAAGAAGTCTTTTGAGGATGGGAAATTCCGCGCCAATCTGAGAACCGAGTTCAAAGGTCAAAACAATCTGGGGACCACGACCAACTACAAGCGTGCGGGCGGCGATCTGTCGTACGAGCAGAATTGGTTCAAAATTGGATTCACGGGAGACTGGGATTCCGAGGACAATCCGGCCGTCAATCAGCCTCTCAGCCGCTACCTGGTGACGGCAAACTTTTCGAACATGCTCCTGGTGGACTACGGCGATGCGTATCCTGTATTCAGTCCTGTGACCCTATATGGTACCCGGGTGCGCGGGCTCAGCGCCGCTGTGAATCTGGGAATCTTTAATTTCCAATTTGTCCAGGGTCAGTTGAATCGTGCGGTGATTTCCAAGGAGGATAAAGTCAATCGCGGTCTGGCAACGATCAGTCTGGCTGATACGCTGGATAACGATACCGCGAGTTTTACGGGCACGTTTCAACGCGACATCATTGGCGGACGCATCAGCATGGGTCCCGGTTCCGCCCAGATCGGTATTTCCGCTTTCAAGGCCAAAGACATTCAGTCGTCGTTGAAGTACAATCAACTGACCAACGCCGCGTTGTTCGAGGGCACTCCGCCCAAAGAAAACGTTGTGGCGGGGTTGGATATGAAATTCAGCGCGTGGAACAAGCGCATCAATTTCGATGCCAGCGTCGCGACCGGTCTGACGAACGAAGATATCACGGGTGGCTCGATCGAGAAGGAGACGCTTGCGCTGAGCGGAATCGTCATTTCTCAAGGCACGATCGACATGGTCAGCAACTTCATTACGTTTAATACGAACCTCAATCCGTTGCCGCTGGGTGAGTTGGATAAGCAGAATCTGTTTGCGTACACGGCAGGCGCGTCGATCAATGCATTGAACAACAACTTCAGCGCACGTTATCGGTATCACGGAGGGTACTTCCAAACGTACGGCGCCAGCGTCGCCCGCGATCTGGAGTCGTTCGAAATTTCCGATCGGATCCGCCTGTGGGAAAACCGAATCTTCCTGACGGGCTCGTACGCGCAGTCGTCCAACAACCTCCTGGGTACCAATGCCAACACGGTCGAAACAAAAAACATCGGCTTCCAGTATGCGATGTTCATCCCAAAATTGCCGACATTGACCATTGGCTTCAACACCATCGGCCGCGACAATGGATTCCAGTACTCCCAGTCAACCTCGAAGTGGGAAGATGAGTTTGCAGGAACCTCCAAGCCGGAAGACAACAAGACCAATATCCTGTCTGTCTCGACAAGTTATGCGCAGACGTTGTTTGACATGCGGCATAATTTCTCTCTGAGCGTCGCTACCAGCAATCGAAAGGACAACACCAAAAACATCCTGCAGGCGATTTCCGGCACGGACACAGTCGCCAATTACTGGATCGCATACGGTGACGCCAAAACCACGTCGTTTGGGTTTGGAATTACGAGCGAATGGAAGATTCCGCTGCGAACCAACCTGACGTTCAGTCTCACCGATGGTGAAACGGAAGTTCTCGACAGCGTTTCCGTCGACAAGGCGCCGACGAAGTCGATGACCTTCGGGTTGTCGGGTGACTATCGGATCATGGAATCGAAGGATCAGAAACTCAACGTCTATTCCGGATTTGCGATCACGTCGTACGAGATTCCCAGTGTCGACCCCGCCACCCTCTTGACCTTCACCCTGGGTTCGCGATTTAACATGTATGAGCGGCACACGCTGTATCTGGACCTGAGCAATACGAGCGGAATTGAAGTCCAGACCTTCGATGTGGATGGCAATCTGACTGGTACGAAAAAGGAATCGAACCGGGTGATCACAGCCCGATACGAATTCGTATTCTGATATTGCATGCATGTATGCGAGAATGAGGCTGTTCTCGACGAGCGGGGACAGCCTCATTCCTTTTTAACCTAACGGAGACTGGCTATGGCGAAAGGCGCTCTTGTCCGATTCATGCGGGAAAATACGCTGGCATTCATCTGCCTGATCATCGCGTTACTCGTATTTGTGCCGAATCTGATTCTCAAGCTTCTTCCGGATCTGTCCGATAATTTGTTTGCCTTTTACCTCCTGAATATCGGACTGACGTTTGCTTCTCTGTTGGCTGCGGTCATCGGGATTTGGGCATCCGGTTTCAAGAACAAGGTCCTGAGCGGTCTTTTCATTACTCTCCTGGCGGTCTGGCTGGGAAGCTTCCTCGTCAACATCAAAGCCATCGAGTCGCTGGAACTCAAAACACTCGATCAGCGGTTCAATTTCAAATACCAATACGTTCTCGAAGAAAAGAAGTTAACGCCAGAAGAGTCGCCGATCATCGTCGTCTCGATCAATGATCAATCGGCCAATTCAGTCAAGGATCGATGGCCGTGGCCGCGGGATTACTACGCGCACTTCATTCGCAACATGAAGCGTGCCGGCGCCAAGGTGGTCGGGATCGACGTCGTCTTCGATGCGCCGGACTACAGCGGACCGGAGAAAGACGACGAATTTGCGCTGGCATTGGCGGAGTGCGGAAATGTGGTATTGGCAGGAAAGGTTTCAAAAGCGGAACAGGCCGGCGGTCAGGTGCAGGTCGAGCAGTCCATCCAGCCTCTGTACAAATTCCTGGATGCGGGCGCACCGTGGGGTCTGGTCGGCGTCACGAATGATGCCGACAACGTGTGGAGACAATACCTGATCGAAGAAACCATCGAACAATCCGACACGACCCAGCGATTTTACTCGTTTGGCATCGAGATTCTTCGCAAGTACTACGACATTCCCGATGATGCGGAATTCGAAAACGCCGAAACGTATTTCAAATTTGGCGACAAGGTCATCAAGAAGTACCGCGATTATTCATTCCTGATCAACTTCCAGGGACCGCTCAAGACCTTTCCGTACAAATCCTTCGATGAATGTGTTGATGACGTGACCTTTGACTTGAAGCCCGAATACGACTCGGATGTTTTTGATCTGGAGGCTGATTCGGTTTTGGGGATTCCGGCGGGCCTCTTGGAGTCCGGATTTTTCCAGGACAAGATTGTCCTTCTGGGCGCGGAAATGGAGGAGTTGCACGATGTTTTTGCCGTGCCCATTTCGGAGACCCGTAACATCGAAGGTCAGAAGCTGGAAACCCTGATGCCGGGGGTCGAGATCCACGCGAATGCGGTGTACACCATGATCACGGAAGACTTCGTCACGATGCAGCCGGATGTGTGGCGGGTCGTCTTGGTGACGATCACCTGTTTCCTCGTGTACTTCCTGGTGAGTCGTTTGCAGAAGCCTTTGCTTGCGTTGCCGTTGTTTCTGCTGATCGTCGTCTTGATTATCGTGGCGGCGTTCTATCTCTTCATCAGCCACAACATTCACATGCAGATTGTCACTCCCGTTTTGGCCGTAGCGTTTACGTACGTCGGGAATACGCTTTTCCAGTATCTGGGTGAGCGAAAAGAAAAAGCGACGATTCGAAACGCGTTTGGTCGGTATCTGCCGGAGAAAGTCGTGGCGCAGTTGATCGAGAATCCGGGTCTGTTGAAACTCGGCGGCGAAGAACGCGTGTTGTCTGTGCTGTTTTCCGACGTGGCGGGATTTACGACGATATCAGAAAAACTGACTCCGGTGCAGCTCGTCCACTTGCTCAACGAGTATCTCACCGCGATGACCGATATCATCACGAAATACGACGGGATCATTGACAAGTACGAAGGGGACGCCATCATGGCGGAATTCGGCGCGCCCTTGCAGGATGACGAACACGCGGTGAAGGCCTGTTACGCCGCGCTGGAAATGCAGGAAAAGCTGGTCGAGATGCGCGTGAAATGGAGGAAGGAAGGACGCCCCGAACTGTATGCGCGCGCCGGCATCAATAGTGGAAATGTCGTTCTTGGGAACATGGGCTCCGAATCGGTGTTTGACTATACCGTCATGGGTGACAACGTCAACCTCGCCAGCCGTCTCGAGGGCGCCAACAAGGAGTACGGCTCTTACGTGATGATTTCGGAATGGACGCAGGAATTTGCCAAAGAAGCCGTGATTACCCGCGAACTCGATCTGATTCGGGTCAAAGGAAAGGAGAAACCCGTCAAGGTGTTTGAGGTCCTGGCGAGAACGTCCACGGGCATTTCGAGCACGATGAAAAAGGTAGTGGAAAATTACAATGCCGGTCTGGCCGCGTATCGCCAGCAACGCTGGGACGAGGCCATCGTCAGCTTCCGTGCAGCGCTCCATGCCAAAGAGGAGGACGGACCTTCCGGCGTCTATCTCGAAAGGTGTGAGGAATTCAAGAAGAACCCGCCACAGGCGAATTGGGATGGCGTATTCACCATGACCACGAAATAAGAAGCCGACACAAAAGACACAAAAGTCATTTGACTTTTCTGGGTTCGGCCAATATATTACGCCGCGTTTTTCAACAGGTTGAAAAACAGCTGCAAGGGGTTGAAAAACAAGTAGATAGAGGGTTAAGATTTATCCGAATCGAGGTGTGTGATGGCAATCAAAGTTGGAATTAATGGATTTGGGCGCATTGGGCGCCTGACTTTCAATGCCCTGGTGGACAAAGGGCTTCTGGGCAAGGCGGTGGATGTCGTGGCTGTGGTGGATGTCAGTACGGATGCAAAGTACTTTGCGTATCAGCTCCAGTACGACTCCATTCACGGCAAGTCTGCGGCCACTCTGTCCACCGCGAAGAGCCGTCCGGATGTGGAGGAGGACGATGTGCTTGTGGTGAATGGGCACAAGATCCAGTGCATTCCCGCAACCAAAGAGCCCTCGCAATTGCCATGGAAGGATTTGGGAGTGGATTATGTAATTGAATCGACCGGTTTGTTCACGTCATTGGACAAAGCCAATGGTCACCTGACAGCCGGCGCCAAGAAAGTCATCATTTCTGCTCCTGCCAAAGGCGATATCAAGACGCTGGTGATCGGTGTGAATGATCACGAGTACGATGCGAAATCCCACCACGTCGTTTCCAACGCATCCTGCACCACCAATTGTCTGGCCCCAGTCGTGCATGTGCTGATGAAGGAGGGGATCGGAATTGAAACGGGTCTGATGACAACGATTCACTCGTACACGGCGACTCAGAAGACGGTCGATGGACCCAGCAAGAAGGATTGGCGCGGAGGACGCGCCGCCGCCGTCAACATCATCCCTTCCACAACCGGCGCGGCCAAGGCCGTCGGAGAGGTCATTCCGGCGCTCAAAGGAAAATTGACGGGAATGTCCTTCCGGGTTCCGACCGCAAACGTTTCAGTTGTAGACCTCACGTTTCGTGCTGGACGCGATACGTCCATCGAAGAAATCGACGGTCTGATGAAGAAAGCTTCGGAGACGTATTTGAAAAACATACTCGGGTACTGCAGCGATGAGGTCGTCTCCTCGGACTTCATACACGACGAGCGATCGTCGATCTACGACTCGCTGGCCACGCTGGAGAACAATCTGAAGGGAGAAAAGCGCTTCTTCAAGATTGTCTCGTGGTATGATAATGAATGGGGGTATTCCAATCGCGTGGTCGAACTGCTCATGAAGATTGCGGGGTAACGCGTGCGAAAGCTGACGATGGATCAATTGACGTGCGCAGGCCGCAAGGTGTTGTTGCGCGTCGATTTTAATGTGCCACTGGATGACAAACTGAACGTCACAGACGACACGAGGATTCGGGAGACCCTGCCGACGATTCAGAAGATCATCGCTTCGGGTGGGCGCCTCATCATCGTGAGCCATCTGGGGCGGCCCAAGGGCAAAAAGAATCCGTCCATGAGCCTCCGTCCAGCGGCGGAACGTCTCTCACAATTGCTCGGCAAATATGTGACCATGGCTCCGGACTGTGTCGGACCGGAAGTCCAGCAACTGGTGCAGAACATGAAGGACGGAGATCTTCTGATGCTGGAGAACGTTCGATTTTACCACGCCGAGGAAGAGAACGAACCCGGTTTTGCAAAAGAACTGGCGTCCCTCGCTGACCTGTACGTCAACGACGCGTTCGGTTCCGCTCACCGTGCGCATGCCTCCACAGAGGGCGTGACCAAGTTCTTTCGTCAAAACGCCGCCGGCCTGCTGATGGAGAAAGAAATTCAGTATTTGGGTTCTGTCATGACTCAGCCGCTGCGACCGTTTGTCGCGATTATCGGCGGGGCGAAGATCTCCGGGAAGATCGACGTCATCGAAAACCTTCTGGAGAAAGTGGACACGATTCTCATCGGCGGCGGCATGGTGTTCACGTTTGCCCGCGTCATGGGCCATGAGATTGGCAAATCTCTTTTTGAAAAAGAACGCGTCGAGATGGCCTCGTCGTTGATGGAGAGGTCGAAGACCAGCCGAGCGAAGATTGTTTTTCCCGTCGACGCGATCGTGGCCACGGAATTCAAGAACGATGCGCCGCATCGAGCCGTTGCGTTGAACGAAATTCCCGCCGATCAACTGGGCATGGACATTGGGCCGAAGACAGTCGAATTGTTTCGCAGTCATATTCTGAACGCAAAGACTGTGGTGTGGAATGGTCCGATGGGGGTATTCGAAATGTCGAACTTTGCGCACGGGACGCGTTCCGTCGCTCAGGCGCTGGTCGAGGCGACGAAGAAGGGTACGACCACGATCGTCGGGGGTGGCGATTCGGCCGCGGCGATGTCCGAATTTGGTCTGGCCGAGCAGGTCTCACACGTTTCGACAGGTGGTGGGGCTTCTTTGGAGTTCCTGGAAGGGAAGCAGTTGCCCGGCGTGGAGGCGTTGACGAATGCCTAAGCGCAAGAAGTTTATCGTCGGAAACTGGAAAATGAACAAGACCCCGTCGGAGGCCGTCCATTTGGCCCGGTCCCTCAAAGTGAAGGTTTCGGATATTCGCAAGACAAAGATCGGCGTGTGTCCGCCATTTGTCGATCTTCACGGTGTGGTCGAATCGCTGAAGGATTCGAATATACTCGTCGGAGCGCAGAATGTGTCGCATCTGGCCAGCGGAGCGCTGACTGGAGAAGTATCCGCGCCGATGATTCGGGATGCCGGATGCCGATATGTGATCATCGGCCACTCGGAAAGGCGGCAGTTTTTTGGCGAAAGCGACGAGACGGTCAATGCCAAGATCAAGTTGTCGTTGACCCACGAGTTGCTTCCGATCGTTTGCGTCGGCGAAACCCTGGATCAGCGGAACGCGAACGTGACATTTGAGGTGATTGACAAGCAGGTCCAGGTAGGTTTGTCTGGCCTCACCACGCAGCAGGCCAGTTTGGTCACGCTAGCGTATGAACCCGTATGGGCGATCGGCACGGGTAAGAATGCGACGGTGGCTGAGGCCGATGAAGTGCATCGCTTTATCCGACGGCAACTGACCGAGCTATTTGGATCGGACGTTGCGGAAAAAATTGTCATACAATACGGAGGCAGTGTGAAGGCGGAAAATGCCGCGAGCCTCTTGTCTTGCGAGGAGATCGACGGAGCGTTGGTGGGTGGTGCGAGTCTGGATCCCGATGGATTTGCGGCTATTGTCAGAGCGGCGGACGCGCATTCATAGAATATGAAGATAGAATAAGAAGATTATCATAAGGAGAGTGTGATGTTGTTTACGATTCTGTTGGTTTTGCACATCTTGGTGTGCATTCTGCTCGTGGTGTCGATCCTGATGCAGGCGAGCAAGGGCGGCGGTCTGGCTGGGACATTTGGCGGCGGCGGGACGTTTATCAGTGGACGCCAGGCGGCGGATACGCTGACCAAAGCGACGGTGGTGTTGGCTGTTCTTTTTGCCTTGCTCAGCGTGGGATTGAATATTACGTATTTGTCCGGTGATTCGTCCGAGCAGGGCATCATTGAACGACAATTGAACGAGAATGGCGAAACGCCGGCCTTGCCCGGACAGTAGATTCTCATTGATTCTTTTGCGCGGGTTTGAATATCTTTGCGCAGATTCACTGCCGAAGTGGCGAAATTGGCAGACGCACCATCTTGAGGGGGTGGCGCCTTTGGCGTGCGGGTTCAAATCCCGCCTTCGGCACCATTGACCTGTCCGTGTAGTTTACCTGTCGGCTCAGTTGGAAGATGTAGTTTAGAAAAAATATTTCACAACGGAGGTGTTGGCATGAAGTACCCTCTTTTCGTAATCGTCTTTTTCGTCCTCGGTGGATCGAGTGCGTTTGCGCAGAATGAAGACGAAGAGTATCAGCGTAAACTGGAGGCATGGAAAAAGCAGAAAGAGGAGATTGAACGGCAGAATCAGGAGAAGATCAATTCGCTGGGCAGTCAAAAAGCCTCCAAGGCACACTTCAAGAACGGCGGCGATTACTACAAACAGGGAGATTACGCCGCAGCCGTGCGTGAGTTCCAGGAAGCGATTAAATTGGATCCCAATTACGCCAAGGCCTATATCAACCTCGGTCTGGCCTACAGGCGGTTGGGTGATTTCGCGAGCGCGCTGAAGAATTATGACAAGGCCGTCGAGGTGGCTGGCGGAAACGCCGAAATCAAGACTTCCGCCGTGAGTTACAAGGCCAATCTGTATGTGGATACGAAGGACTACAAGAAAGCCATTGAGACAATGGACTTGTATCTCAAAGAGAGTCCCAATGACGCGGACATGCTGTATCTGAAAGGCAAAGTGGTTAAGGACGGTTTGGGTCGTTTGGGAGAGGCCATCGGCATTCTTCAAAAGGCCGTCCAAGCGGATCCTGGAATGGCCAAGGCGTATCTGGAGTTGGCGAATGCCTATAACGTGAATGCGGATGCATCGACCGCGATCTCCAGCGCCCAGAAGGGACTGGCCGCATCGAAAGACGCGGAGACTACGGCCGGGCTGAACTTTGAATTAGCTGACGCCTATCGCAAATCAGGCAATTCCTCCGAGGCGTTGAAATATTACAACAACTCGATGACCAGTCGACGCTATCGTGAATCCGCCGAATACTGGGTCAAACAACTGGGGGCCAAATAGGTGGCCGAACTCATCGAAGGCTGGGCCGTTGTCCGCGTAGTCGCGTACGAACATCAAGCGGATATGATCCGGGATTTTCTGGAGCAGGCCGGCTTCGAGGCGACGGTCTTCTCGCAAAAGGACCACATGAATGTGGTATGGGTCGGGGATTTGTCTGAAATCAAAGTCTTAGTCCCGAAGGAAAGAGAGGCGGAAGCGCTGGAAGTTCTGAAAGACCTTCAGCTTCCGGAACGTGAGTTGTCCGAAGACGCAGACACCGACGGAGATTCGACCGAAACCCCAACATGAAACAACCTTTGATGGTCAGTGCCGTTTCTTTTCTGAATGCACGACCTCTGATCTACAATCTTGGCCAGTCCGACGGACTGGCCATTCATTTATCCCCGCCGGCAGACTGCGCGGCCCGACTGACATCCGGGGAAGCAGACGTGGCACTCATCCCGGTGATCGAATACTCCCGGATTCGCGAGCAAACCCATCTGGAGATTGTCCCCGACATTTCGATTTCCTCATCCGGTACCGTAAAGAGCGTCGAGCTGTATTTTCACAAAGGATTGCACGAGATTCGTCGCGTCGCGGTGGATGCTCGTAGCCGAACCTCTGTGGCGCTTCTGCAGATCATTTTGGGGGAGAAGTATAATGTCCGACCGGAGATCGTCAGCATGAGCGCCAACCTTGGTTCGATGCTGCAGGAAGCCGACGCCGCGCTGATCATTGGAGATACTGCGTTGGAACTGGACGTCGATCAATGCCTGGACTTGGGAGAAGAGTGGATGGACCTGACGGATGGACTTCCGTTTGTCTATGCCTTTTGGGCGGCCCGCAAGGGGGTGCTCGGAAACGAGCAGATTCGCTCGTTTCAGGATGCCAAGAAGTCTGGCATCGAACACATTGGCCAGATTGCGGCAGACTTTGCTCAAGAAACGGGATCGACCCGCTCGCCGGAGTTCTATGCATCGTACCTGACAGACAATATTCGATACGATCTGGGATCGTTGGAAAAGGAATCGCTCACGGAATTCTATTCGTATTGCTTCTACTACGGGATGATTCATGAAATTCCCGATCTGTATGTGGTTGGGGACGCGACCTTTTCTTGACATTGGCGGCCTCAATGCCTACTTTACGCGGCCTGAAAAGATTTTATGCCCGAGCCTTACGCAATTCAAGGCCACTGAAACCCGCCAGGTCCGGAAGGAAGCAACGGTAGGTGTTACCCTGGATGTGCCGTAATCAGCTTGGGCTTTATTTATAGTATCACCGAAAGTACGTCGTACTGACCCATGTCCTATCAAGTCATCGCCCGTAAATGGCGTCCCATGGTATTTGAAGATGTCGTGGGACAAGAGCACGTCACCACGACGCTCCGCAATGCGATCGTATCCAAACGGATCGGGCATGCGTACATCTTTTCCGGACCCCGCGGAGTTGGCAAGACGACGTCTGCCAGAATCCTGGCGAAGGCGATTAATTGTGAAACGGGCGGGCCCACGCCGACGCCTTGCAACACCTGTGGCAGTTGTGTCGAAATCACAGCGGGGCGAGCGCTCGATGTGCTGGAAATTGACGGTGCGTCGAACCGCGGCATCGAGGAAATCCGCAATCTGCGGGAAACCATTCGCTTCCTGCCCGTTCGCGGACGCTACAAGGTGTATATCATCGACGAATTCCACATGATCACGAAGGACGCCTTTAATGCGCTTCTCAAGACGTTGGAGGAACCACCGGCACAGGTGATCTTTATTTTTGCCACGACGGAACCGCATAAGGTTCTCCCGACCATCCTGTCGAGGTGTCAACGGCTGGATTTCAAGCGCGTCCCTGTCTCGAAGGTGATTGCGCGGTTGCAGTACATCTGCGATCAGGAGAAGCTGAAGATCGATCGGGAATCGCTATTCGCCCTCGCGCAGCAGGCGGACGGCGGTATGCGGGATGCCATGACCCTCTTGGACCAGGTATTGTCCTTTTCGGGTGAAACCATATCGATTGACAAAACCCGTCAGGCGTTGGGCTTGATTAGTCAGAGCGCCTACTTCGAGATGTTTGACGCCATCCACAGCAGGAATCCGGGTGCGGTATTTCGGCAACTCGAAAGAGTCTTGGATGCGGGTTGGGATCCGGTGGAATTTCTTCAAGGACTCCTGGAGCATGTTAGAAATCTCTTGGTGCAACGGTCGGGTGCGGGTTCCCTGCTGACGGATGTTTTTGATGACGACAAAGAAAAACTCGAATCGCAGGCCGGTTGGTATTCGGAAACCGACTTCCTGCGAATGATGAATCTGCTCACCGAAAGTCATCAGAAAATTCGCTGGAGTATGAAACAGCGGACACTGATGGAATTGACCCTGTTAAAGCTGGCATTCATGGACGACGCGGTTTCATTGGACCGATTGCTGAACTCCCTGACTCAGACCCCGCCGGTAACGCCCGCCGTTGAAAAAAAAAAATCTGAACCCGAACCTGTAGTCACGCAATCCACAGCGGCTTCCACATCCTCGGCGCATTCCCCTCCGGAGGAACAGCGGTCTGAAACGATCTTTCAGCGGTGGATGGATTTCGTGGAACTCGTGCGCGAACGCAAGATCCGGATTGGATCTATTCTGCAGGAAGCGAAACCCGTGCGAGTGGAAGGGGATACACTGACAATCGCTCTTCCCGCCCAGTCTGCCGAACCCTTTCACGTTGAGATTCTTGAACGAGAGCGGGACTCCCTGACGGAAATGGCGGAATCGGTGTTTGGCAGACGAATGCGGTTGAGAGCGGAACGGCGGATCGAAGAGCAGGAAAGAGATTTGTTCGACAGTTATCCCCTTGCGGACGTACAACGGCCGGAGTCAGAGACGTCCGATCTTTCGGAGAATTTTGCCCGCTTGCGGAAACTGGAGCAGGCGGCCCCTCTGTTGAATCTGATCCGAGATTTGGATTGCGAACTCATCCAATTGGAAACCAGGAGTTGAACATGCCGAAGGGTATGGACATGAAGAGCCTCTCGAAAGAGGCGCAAAAAATCGAAGCCAGGATTGCTGAACCGCAGTCTGAGGCGGGTCACCTCACTGTCGAACAAACCGCAGACGGCGGAGCTGTGCGAGTCCTCGTCAGCGGCTCGTTGCGAGTCAAAGAGCTCCATATCCGGGAGGATGCTTTTCACTCCGGGGATGTGAAGATCCTGCAGGACATGATCCTGGCAGCTGGCAATCGGGCGCTGGACGCGGCTGAAACGCGAGCGGGTGAGGAGATGGACAAAGCGACGGGAGGCATGTTCTCCCAACTCAAACTCTGATGACATACACGTCTGAAACGCTGGAGAGGTTGATTGGGGAATTGTCCAAGCTCCCGACGATTGGTCGTAAGACGGCACAGCGACTGGCTTTTTACCTGTTGAAACAATCGAAGGATGACGTCGCTCGCCTGTCGCAGGCATTGCTGGATCTCAAAGAAAAAATCGGTCGATGTTCCGTATGCTTTAATGTGACCGAGTCCGACCCCTGCGCGATTTGTTCCAATTCCAAGAGGGACAGATCGATCATCTGTGTCGTCGAGGAGGCCAACGACGTACTCGCCATTGAGAGAATAGATCAGTACCGCGGTTTGTATCATGTGCTCGGTGGCGTCCTCAGTCCGCTCGACGGGGTCGGACCGAATGATCTCACCATCGATGGACTGTTAAAGCGGATTTCGGCAGAAATTCGCGAAGTCATCCTCGCGATTAATCCCAACGTGCAGGGGGACGCAACCGTGATGTTTTTGGCGGAGCAACTGAAGGGCAGACCCATTCGTGTCTCCCGAATCGCCCGTGGAATTCCAATAGGCAGCGATCTCGAATTTGCCGATATGAATACACTGTCTCGTGCGATGGAAGGAAGGATGAGCCTCCAGTGATACGCAACGACTATTACGACATTATCATCGTGGGGGCAGGGCCGGCGGGCAGTACAGCGGCGAAGTGTGCCTCGGCCGGTGGCGCCAAAGTGCTTCTGTTGGAGAAAGACCGTGAGATTGGCGTTCCCGTGCGTTGTGCGGAGGGAGTGGGGGCCAAGGCGCTGGAACGAGTGGTCGGAAAGGTCGAGCCGCATTGGATAGCCGCGACGATCAAGGGGTTCCGCCTGGTTGCTCCGAATGGAACCGCCGTAGACGCGAGGTGGGGTGACAGCGGGTATTGTTTGGATCGGCGGGTATTCGATTATGAGCTGGCGAATCTCGCGGCACGCGAGGGTTCAGAAGTTGTAACGAAAGCGTATGTCAACGGCTTATTGAAAGAAGATGGAGTCGTGCGCGGAGTTCGGGTCAGAACGATGGGAATGGACGTGGAGGTTCGCGCCGGTATCGTCATCGGCGCAGACGGCGTCGAATCTCGTGTCGGGCGATGGGCCGGAATCAATACCTTTACGAAGATGCGCGACATGGAATCCTGCGCTCAATTTACCATCGCCGATATCGACATCGATCAGGAGATGTGCGAGTTTGTCTTTTCCAACATCAAGGTGCCGGGCGGATATATCTGGGTGTTTCCCAAGGGAAACCGCACCGCCAATGTCGGAATTGGCATCTCCGGCGAATTTTCCGGCAAGCGTTCGGCCTTGAGTTATTTGAAGGATTTTGTGGATGAACGATTTGCCGGAAAACCGATTTTGTCTACGCTGTGCGGAGGCGTACCCTGCGCCCTGACGCTGAAAAAGATTTCCGGTCATGGCTTTATGCTGGTTGGCGATGCAGCCCATCAGGTCAATCCTATTTCCGGTGGCGGCATCGTTTCAGGCATGTACGCGGGCATGTTGGCTGGAAAGATCGCTGCGCAAGCCATTCGGGAAAACAACGTTACGGAAAAACGTCTCGCGCAGTACGATAAGGAATGGAACAGTACGATCGGAAAGGACTACGAGCGTTTCTACCGCATCAAGGACGTCATATTTGAGTTCACGGACGAACAGTTGAATCGTTTGGCAAAACAGGTGTTGGCGATACCGATGCCGGACAGAAGTCTGATGCGCATCTTCAAGGCGGCACTCAAGACGAAGCCGAAACTGATTTTGGATGTGATTAAGTTATTTACGTGAAATCGATCGAAGAAAAAGTTGCGGACGCCACCGCACATGTTCGCGCTCGCGATTCCAGGATATTTGAAGTGGGTCTCATACTCGGGTCGGGTCTGGGGTCGTTTGCAGACGATTTGAAAGATCCGCTCTGCATTCCTACGGCGGAGATTCCTCACTATGCTTCCTCGACAGTCGAAGGGCATTCCGGTCAGCTGGTGCTGGGAGGTCTGGGTTCGAAGGCGATTGCGGCCTTTCGTGGCCGGGTGCACTATTACGAGGGCTATCCGATCGAGCAAGTGACATTGGGGGTGCGATTGTTTCGTCAGCTCGGCGCTCGCATCCTGATTGTGACGAATGCCGCCGGGGGTGTGAATCTGTATTTTAAACCAGGCGACCTCATGATCATGACGGGCCACGTCAACATGTTTTTTGATAATCCTCTTCGAGGACCGAATGTGGAGGCATGGGGGCCTCGATTCCCGGACATGTGTGAGGAGTACGATCCGGATTTGGCAGGACAGGCCGAGTTCATTGCCCGGGAAATGGGGATCCACGTCCGCCGAGGCGTGTACTGGGGTAGTTCCGGCCCGACGTACGAAACGCGGGCGGAAGTCCGGATGATCACCCGGTGCGGTGCGGACGCAGTGGGCATGTCGACGGTCCCGGAAACGATTGTCGCAAAGCATTGCGGCATGCGGGTTCTTGGCATCAGTTGTATCACAAACAAAGCAACAGGGTTGTCGCTGAATCGACTCTCCCATGATGAAGTCACCGAAACCGCGGGTCTTGTGCGAGAAAAATTCCAACGCCTCCTTCACGCCTTGATCCAGCAGATACGCTGATGGAACTCTACCCAATCATGCGGGACATTCGTCCGACACACGCTGTCATTGATTTGACGGCGCTGAATCACAATTTGCATGAAATTCGAAAGAAGATCGGTTCCGCGAAAATCATGGCCATCGTAAAAGCAAATGCCTACGGCCACGGAATCCTGGAGGTGACGCGTCAAGCCATTCGTTCCGGAGTGGAATACATCGGGGTGGGTTTCCTGGAGGAAGGGATCTTCTTACGGCAACACGACGTGGACATTCCCATTTTGGTGATGGGTGGGATTTTGGGTTACCAGATCAAGAAATTTGTTCAAAACGATCTGGACGTGACGGTGTCGTCTTTGGAACTCGCCCGGCATATCGATGCGGAAGTATCGCATCAGAAGGTCCGGGTCCATTTGAAGATTGATACCGGCATGGAGAGAATAGGAGTGTCGCATCTGCACGCCATTCCATTTGTCCGGGAGGTTCGGAAACTATCGAATCTCGACATTGTCGGTCTGTATTCGCACTTCGCAACGGCGGATGAGCCGGATGACGCTTTTGCCCACGCACAGCACGAACGATACGAGACACTGGTAACTGCACTGGCAAAAGAGGGACTGGATATCCCGCTCAAACATATTTCGAATACGGGCGCGGTGGGTCATTTGCCGGAAGCGAGTTATGACATGGTTCGTCCTGGCATCGGGATGTACGGAATTCCACCATCGAACAGCGCCCAAGGATGGAACCTGCGACCGGTGTTGTCACTTCACTCGAAGGTGGTCTTCATTAAGCGTGTGCCGGCTCAGACAGGCATCAGTTACGGGCACTTGTATCGCACGAAGGAGGAAACGACGATCGTCACTGTCCCAATCGGATATGGCGACGGATATTCTCGATTGCTCAGCAACCGAGCATCCGTGCTCATCCGTGGGAAGCGTTATCCGGTGGTAGGAGCGGTCTGCATGGATCAGATCATGGTGGATGTGGGGCAAGACCGCGTCAGCATAGGAGACGAAGTCGTGCTGATCGGTCGGTCTGACTCCGAGACAATTACGGCATCTGCGCTGGCAGAGATCATCGGTACGATTCCGTATGAGGTCACCTGCATGATCAACGCACGCGTGCCGCGCCTGTATGTGGATGGCAGTTCCTATCTGCCTCGTGCGCCCGAATGAAAATTCTTGCATCTATTTTGATGTTCGTCTATCTTGGCCGCACCGTTATGGGGACATAGCTCAGTTGGGAGAGCGCAAGGCTGGCAGTCTTGAGGTCAGGGGTTCGACCCCCCTTGTCTCCACATTTACAAAATTCACGGTCTTCGGGCCGTGAATTTTTATTTTCGGGCTGTTTAAGTTACTGATTTTGTTAAATAAAATTTCAGGGTCATCTCCCTATCGAGTGGGTAAAATGTGGGTTGGTAAGTGCGCGAAGGGCTGTGTTTATGCGGTTCTTCATGTTTTCAATGACATTGAAAAGTTGTATGATGAAACTATGCGCAGACACAAACACCTTAGAGATGCTTACCGGTTTCCGGGATTCACTCCTTCGACGACGGTCAAGAGAGTGTTTGGAGACCCGAAAGCCAGAGTTATTGAATTGGGTCGTCGTCAAAAAAAACACGCTGCCCACTTTGCGATCGTTTTTCCAAAAGCTTTTACGATCACAAGATACGACGGGTACGAGACCTTTCGTCGGGCGACACCCGTATCTATCTGGATGTAGAAGTGCGACGTGTTCCATGTCGGAAGTGCCGGAAGGTGACACAGGAGCGTCTTTCATTCTTGGCGGACAATCCTTTTTATACCAAACGGTTCGCCTTCTATGTAGGCAAACGCTGCCGCAGTTCGACGATTCGAGATGTGGCCAAAGAACTTCATTTGGACTGGAAAACGGTCAAGGAACTTGAGAAACAGTATATGCGAGAGCAACTCCGACGGGCCACGGCCGTGCGACCTAAGGTTATTGGAATCGACGAAGTATCCTTGCGCAAAGGGCACACCTACAAGATTGTAGTCAGTGATTTGGAAAAGCGACGACCGATTTGGTTCGGTGGCGTTGATCGTTCGCAACAGAGCATGGATCAGTTCTATCAATGGCTGGGGCCGCATAAAACCAAGCATATTCGCTTGGCGGTGATGGATATGTGGAAGCCCTTTGAGGCCTCGGCGGCCACCCATATTTCGCACACGGCCATCTTGTATGACAAGTTTCATATCATGCGTCATTTGGGCGAAGCGTTGGACAAGATACGCAAGTCTGAGTATGCTCGCCTTTCGGGCAAAAAACGTCAATTCATCAAAGGTCAAAAATATAATCTACTCTCCAATCGAGAGCATTTAACACTGACGGGCCGCCAAGCGCTGCAAACGCTGCTCAAGGCGAACAAACGGCTCAACGTGGCTTACATGCTCAAAGAATCCTTCAGTCAGTTATGGAGCTACCAATCAGAAACCTGGGCGCGGAAGTTCTTCGACAATTGGAAGGTTTCCCTGAAATGGCAACGCCTTAAACCCTATGAGGCCTTTACCAGACTCATCGAGCGTCACTGGGACGGCGTGGCCGCTTTCTGCCGCGCTGAGAACAAAGTCCCCCTGGGTTTCGTTGAAGGATTGAACAACAAAATCCGTGTGATCCAACGTCGAGCATACGGCCTCCGTGACGAAGAATATCTCGGACTCAAAATACTTACATGCATGTTGCCGGATATTTAAGCAAAATCATGGTCGTTTTACCCACTCAATCCGGAGAAGACCCAAATTTCAATTGCAGGGTTAATTTCAGGTGTTCGACAAGTTCCGTTTTCAAAAATCAGTTTTCCGGGAAATATCGAACACAAAAGTCGAACTTTTGTCTCAGGGCCAGCCTGAAAATAATACTGGTCAAGATTCGCAAGCACGTTCAAGCCAAAGGAAGTCTGTTCCAATAGCTCCGAATCGGGGATTTCCATTTTGGAGATGCGAAATGTCGTTTTTTTCATTTTTCCATTTTATTTAAACGTTTGTCTGGCTCACAGGTACTACTGTGCGCCGACTTTAATTTTGTCCTAATGTTCCTCGCTTTCGCCTGCTTTTGTTTTTGACAGGAGAAAAAACGCCTCTTTGGTCACGACCTGAACCGAATCTGGCAGTTTCTCAACAGGTATGATTTCAATATAGCCCAAATCGGACACTCCGACTTTCACTTCCTTCATGTCAAAATGAAGTGAAGCATGCCGATTTTCGGTTTCCTCTTTTTCATTGGCTTTAGATTTTTCCCCTTCTGAGAGAACAAAAACAAATTCTCTTCCATCCGAACGAACAACCGTTTCTTCCGGCACGCACATGACTTTATTTTCGCCGACATTGATTAAGGCTGTCACGTACATACCCTGAATAAGGTTCATCTTATCACTTCCCGGTATTTCAGCGTGAATGGCGACGGACTTGGACTCATTTTCGAAAGCCTTGCTGATCGAGAATATTTTACCCCTAATCTGCCGATTTCCCTGATTGGTCAGGGTGAAATCTACGTCTTGGCCGATCTTGACCCGGAATAAATCTTTTTCATAAATAAACAAGTCCACGTGAAGCTTCGTGTTATCGATGATCTCAAAGAGCGGTTTGACAACTTCGGCCATCGTACCGATCTTTGCATTGATCGTGGCCACATATCCATCTATCGGTGCATTTATATTCAAAGTCTTTACGAACGACCCTTCTGAGAGACCGTGACCCGAAAGTCCTAACAACTCCAACTGTTTATCCAACGATTGGAAGCGGGCTTTTTCAGCAAAATAATTAGCTTCCGTTTGTTGAAAAGTTTTGACGGTGCCTGCATTGTCTTTTTGAAGTTCCTTTTGACGTTCGTATTCCTTTTCAAGAAATCCGAAGTTGCTTTTTGTCGTCATATAATCTTCTTGCAATTTAAGGTAATCCGGATGTTCAAGGGAAGCCAAAGCCTGACCGCGCCTCACATAATCGCCCACGTTAACATTAATGGATTTCACAACCCCTCCCATGTAAGGCGTAACACCCGCCTGATTCTGAGGAGGAACCTTCAGGTAACCGCTCGCGCGAACCACGTCTTTCAGGTTTTTCCGTTCAACCGGGCCTAATTTCATGCCAACAGTTTTGAATTGTTCTTCAGTGATTTCGATGTTTCCCTTCTTCTCTTCGTGAGATTCCTTTTTTTCTTCGGCATCCTTTTTACCGCAACCAAATAAGAAGAAAGCTAACAGGATTACTGATAAAGTCGTTTTCATTGTATTATTCTCCACAGATAAATTCTAATTGAAAAATTGTTTCGTTGTGTTCTAACAAACTTTCAAGATAGTTCATCTGAATACCCAAAGCCTGATTCAGGTTTTGCAAGTACTCGAAGTAGCCAATCTCGCCCGTTTGATACGCCTTTGCCGAGGCCACCCGAAGTTGCTTCACCTGTTCAAGCCCTGTAGATTCGTAGTAATCCAAAGCCGCTTCCAACTGGCTAAACCGCAATTTGAGAGATTCAAATTCGGTATTGACCTTCTTCATCGTGTTTTCAAGTTCTTTTTCTGCAATATGCATTTGAAGACTTGCCGCCTGCTTTTGTCCCACTTGAGGAAATAGCCAAATTGGGAAACTAAGGCCTACTTCATAAGCTTGAAAGCCCTTGATGCCGTCAATTCGTTGAGTAGAATATCCTATGGAGACATCGGGCAGGAATTGTTGCTTTGCCAGTGAATTGGAAGACTTGGCTCTCTCCAATAATGCTCTTTGAATATTCACGAAAGGATTTGTTTCAGAACGGTTGCTCTTTGAATTCCACCTCATGCGCGAAAGCAAACCCGTAACCTTCACAGTACTGCCCACAAGCCTTTCCAGTTCCAATTCAGACGATTTAACGGCGGCCTCCGAATTGTTTTTGAGCAATACAATTTCCTGATACCGTGCTTTTGCAGATAATTGCTCCAAGTAAGAACTTTCGCCGGTTTTATAGCGAGTCTCGGAGGCGGCCACATAGTTCTTATAAAGGCTATCCTGCTGAGTTAGAAGCTGTAATCTTTCTTTGTCAATCAAGAGTCGGTTAAAAACCCCTTTCACATCGCGCGCTAACTCCATGCGCTGTAAATCAAATTCCTTTTGGGCTAAACGCACATTCTTGCCTGAAAGACTTCTTTGTGAGAGGTAGGCCGTTGGAAATGAAATCGTTTGGCGAACGGTAAATTTCTTATTGCCAGGAAAGTTTGGCTTATATTCTTCGCGTTCATAAGTCAGTTCTGTTCTGCCAAAATCAATCGCGGCTTTTTGCAATGCGGCTTGCTGATCGACTTTATAACCGGCCGCTTGCAGGCCCGGATTATTTTTTAAAGCCAGTTGAACGGCTTCTTCCATCGTAATGGCTTCTTGTGCGGCCGTGTTATGCCAAGACAGACAGAGCCAAGAGCCCGTTAAGGAAATTATCTTTAAATAATGATGTTTTATCATAACTCGCTTTCTGATGTTTATTCTACAGGTAATCGAAATTTTTTGCCGCCTGCAAACATGGCATAAATGACCGGCAAGACCACGAGCGTCAAGAAAGTTGCCGAGATCAATCCGCCGATAACCACCGTTGCGAGCGGCTTTTGAACTTCTGCGCCTGCGGAGGTCGAAAGCGCCATTGGTAAGAACCCAAGTGACGCAACGGCGGCCGTCATGATCACAGGTCTCAAACGTACAGCCGTTCCCTTAAGCACTCTTTCAATAACGTCCTTCACGCCTTCTCGTTCGAGATGATTAAAGTAACTGATAAGGACTATTCCATTAAGCACCGCTACACCAAAGAGCGCGATAAATCCAACGCCTGCCGAAATACTAAAAGGCATATCCCTTATCCAGAGTGATAGTACGCCGCCAATTGCTGAAAGTGGAATCGCCGTGTAGATAAGAAGTGCTTCTTTGATGGAATGGAAGGCGAAAAAGAGTAATAAAAAAATCAGCGCGAGTGCCGCAGGAACTGCGATAGCGAGCCGTGACTTGGCGGCCAAGAGGTTTTCAAATTGCCCGCCATAGGTAACATGATACCCCGGAGGGAGCTTGAGTTCTTTGTCCAGCTTCTCCTGAATTTCTTCGACAACCGATTCCACGTCTCTGCCACGCACATTGAAGCCGACGAAAATTCGTCGCTGGGTATTATCACGGGAGATTTGAGCCGGGCCCTCTTTCAAGTTAATATCGGCAACCTGGCTAAGCGGTACTTTATATCCCGTCGGTAAATTGATATATAAATCTCTAACGTCGTCTAAATTTTGACGGTAACCCTTATCCAATCTTACCACAAGATCAAACCGTTTTTCACCTTCGTAAACAGAACCGGCGACTTCACCGGCGAATCCAGCTTTGATGACTTTATTGATTTCAGAGATCATGAGTCCGTATTGGGCGATTTTATCGCGTTTGTATTCGACAGTTATCTGCGGTAACCCCGTGACTTTCTCAACTACCGGCGTTTCAATACCCTCAATCGGTGCGATAAGCCGTGCAACTTCATTAGCCAATTCCGTTAATTTATCGAGATCATCGCCGTAGATTTTTACGGCTACGTCTTGACGGATTCCTGTCATGAGTTCATTGAAACGCATTTGGATAGGCTGTGTCATCTCAAACATCACGCCCGGAATGACCGACAGAGCCTCTTCCATTTTTTCCTGTAATTCTTCACGCGAGGATGCGGAAGTCCACTCACTTTTATCTTTAAGAGCGATCATCAGATCGCCGCGCTCAATAGGCATGGGATCGGTCGGAATTTCCGCACTTCCGATGCGTGAGACCACATGAACGACTTCCGGGAATTGTTCTTTTAGTATTTTCTCAGCCTGATTGAACACTTTAACGGACTGGCTCAGCGAACTGCCTTGCATAAGAGCGGTTTCAACGGCAAAATCGCCTTCTTCCAATGTGGGGATAAATTCACCCCCCATGTTCCAAAAAATTCCGAAGCTGATTATAAAAAGAGCGATGGCCATGCCAACGATACTCTTCCTATGCCCAAGTGCCCATTGAATGGAAGGCTTGTAAAAACGATGCAGAATGGACATAATGGAGTCGGCTATATTCCTTTTGTGCTCTGTTTTCTTGCTCAATGCCAACGCCGACATCATGGGTATATAAGTGAGCGAAAGAATAAACGCGCCTAAAATGGCAAAGCTCACGGTCTGAGCCATCGGCCTGAACATCTTGCCTTCGATTCCGACCAGCGCCAGAATCGGCAAATACACGATGAAGATAATGATCTGGCCAAATGAAGCAGAAGTCATCATTTGACGCGCACTCAGGTGCACTTCTTCATCCATTTGGTTTTGCGTCATGCCGCCCAGATATTTTTCATTTCCGGTAATGCTGTGAATAATGCTTTCTACAATTATCACCGCACCGTCAACGATTAATCCGAAGTCGATTGCTCCCAGACTCATCAGGTTTCCGGAAACTCCAAAAAGATTCATCAAGCCGACGGCAAATAACATGGAAAGCGGAATAACGGACGCAACGACGAAACCTGCACGCAGATTGCCAAGTAGAAGCACCAGGACAAAAACGACGATCAATCCGCCTTCGATCAGGTTGGTTGATACCGTACCGATAGCTTTGTTTACAAGTGTAGTTCGGTCGATAAAGGGCTCGATCACTACGCCTTCAGGCAAAGACTTTTGTATCTTTTCGATGCGTTCTTTGACGTTCTTAATAACTTCCGACGAGTTTTCACCCTTGAGCATCAAAGCAATCCCGGCCACGACTTCACCCTGACCGTCACGAGAAACCGCACCGTAACGTAACGCATGAGCGTATTGGACTGTCGCCACATCTTTAATAAGCAAAGGAATACCGTTGACGTTTTTTATGACGACTTTTTCAAGGTCTTCCAGCGAATTGATAATGCCCAAACCGCGAATAAAATAGGCGTTAGGCCCTTTTTCAATATAGGCGCCGCCCGTGTTTTCATTGTTATGTTCCAGCGCCTCGAAAATTTCCGCAAAAGAAACATTCATGTTGTTGAGAGCTTCGGGACGGATTGAAATTTCGTACTGTTTCAAATAGCCGCCCCACCCGCTGACTTCCGCCACGCCGGGCGTTCCGGATAACTGCCTTTTGACAATCCAATCTTGGATCGTGCGCAATTCCATAGCCGAATATCTATCCTCGTATCCGGGTTTTGCATGAAGCACATAGTGATAAATCTCTCCAAGGCCCGTGGTGATCGGCGCAAGCTCCGGTGTGCCAACACCTTGCGGAATTTGATCTTCCGCTTCCTTAAGACGTTCACCCACGAGTTGCCGGGCTTTGTAAATATCTACTTCATCTTTAAAGACAACGGTGATGACGGAAATCCCAAAGCGAGAAATGGAACGAAGTTCTATAACATCCGGGATTGTGGCCATTGCCAGTTCAATCGGAGCGGTTATGAATCGTTCCGTTTCCTGCGCCGCCAATGTGGGCGCAAGCGTAATGACCTGAACTTGGTTGTTCGTAATATCCGGGACAGCATCTATGGGCAATTGCGTAAGTGAGTAAATACCCCACACAATCCAAACGACTGTAAACAATCCAATCAAAAGCTTGTGCCGAATGGAAAAACTTATAATGCGATCTATCATAATACCTTCCAAAGGTTGGAATATGGACACGAATTTTCGTGAAGAACTTATACAAGTTCCTCAGACCAACTCATGAATGATTTAAAATGAGAATTTTAGAAAGGAATTAAGAAAAACGCGGTGGTTGCCAGAAAGAAAATTGGACAGTTGAAAAGGGCGGATTTTCAGTGAGAATATCGATCATGGAAATATTCTGAATTAAAAAAGATCCCGAATGTTCAGGCCCGTCTGTGATTGCCCCACAGCAATGACAGAAGCAGAACGGCGTACATCCTTCCTGATCTGCTTGAGCCTCATAGAAATTAGAGATAGCGAGAATAGTCTGTCCTGATTTTGCCACATGTGGTTTTGTATCTTTACAGGGCATTAAGGTGAGCAGACAAACATATGAGGAAAAAATTATTTTAAACGTTCGTTTCATCGATGGGATGTTAAGGAATCTTTGTCTCTTTTTCAAGACAAAATTTACGCTTCTATACCTCTATCCGTAACCGGCTTACCCATGCGACCGATAACAAAGTATTTTCCGTGCTTGTCGCCTTTGATTTTGTAGACTTCTGACGGATCGGTAAAGCGGTGCACAAAATCCCGTTCTTTGGCTCCGGTTTTTTGATCGGATTTATAAATCATTTTATCGGAGCGGTATTCAATCGCTGTAATGCGTCCGATCGGAACCAAGCCTTTATCCAAAGGAAGGTTAAGCGACTTGGTTTTGTCAAATTCGTAATGATTGAAATTCTCATACATCCGCACGGCTTCCCCGGAAACCTTCGACTTCTTATTCTCAAGACTGGTCCTCGGGGTAATGATTAGCCACTGACCATCTGCTGTAGCGTACAAATCACTTGATCTAAAAGTGAACTGCCGCTCTCCATCGTGCATGGCCAAGTTGATTACCGAAGCTTTGGCAATGAGGGCAAGACCTTGCTCAATGGGAATATCCACTTCATCAGGCGAATCTTTACCGAATGCATCGAGTTGCTTATTGACGACGGCCGGATTGGCTAAAAGAACGCTTCCATCCGGTTTCACAACCGCTTCTACCATTGCCTTTGTTCTCCCGTCGGCAAGGGTTGCCCTGTCACCGGGACTAATGCCCGGCTTATGAAAGCAAAACCCGTAACCTTTGTCCGATTTGAAAACGATTGCTATCAGATCGCGGGACTTTGGAGATTTTCGGAAAACGTCTTTCGCCTGTTCAATCATGTCGTTTATCCCGTCGGGATTGCTTAAGACCACCCGAACTTTTGCAGTATCTTTGAAAGTAACCGTCTTGGTCTTTGACCGCATGGACAAAGCATAGCCCGACGTGTCAATGGATACTGCGATTTTATTTTTCGTGGGCTTCACGGATAAAACTTTAAATGCGGCACCGCCGGATTCGACAAGCATCATTCCGGGCTTGATTTCGGAAGCGCGGATCATGGAGCCGTTCGGATTTGAAATCTTCTTCGCGGATTCGATGAAATTCAATGCGGTCTTCACTCCAGCCAAAATTGGAATCGGGTTTTCAAGTCTCGCAGGGCCTTGGTAGGGAATTCCAGTCGTCTTCTTCCGGTTCTCCGGGTAAAGATGAATGATCGTTCGTGTATCTCTTTGCTCGAATTCGACGTTATAGCCGACGTTTTTGAAGCTTTGGATATATTTTTCGTGTTCGTAATCATTCAGCCAAAGAATAGCTTCAATTTCATAGCTCCCGTCTTTCCGCTCCCAATGGCTGAAGTGCCCATATCCCCGGCGCAGATTCTCCGTCCAGTTCTCAACAAGCTCTCCAATGGTTGGCTTTTTCCTGAGATCGATGTTGCTCACGACTGAAGGGTGCCAATTGGAATATTCACGGTTTGCAAACACGTAATCTACGCCGTAGTGAACAATAGTACCATCAGGCATTTCACGATCCACGTAGCTTTTCAGGTCAATCATGCCGTCGAATTCCGCGCCCTCGTAGACTTTGATAACGGATTCCACGTCTTTTTGAACAGGGCCGTCTGTCCACCGGACGTTGATACTCGATCCACCGGAATAACTTTTACTGCGGACTTGAAACTTGATTCCCGGAAAGTGCCGTTTCAAATCCTGACGGATCAGCTTTGCCGTATCGGCCAGAGAAACCCACCGTTTTGTCGGTTCTTCCGGATTCTTGTGTTTGCACCCGCATTTGATGAACTCGTAAGAACTCGGATATTCGGCCACGTACTGTTCAGCTTCATCCATCGTATTGAACCACACTGGCGGTGATTCTTTAAAACTCGAAGTCCTGAAATACTCTCCGTTCTCGAACTTGAGTAAAATGCGGTCGCCTTCTTTTACAGGATAAACTTTGACTCGTTTTAGTTTCGACGGATTTTCATGTTTCACACCTTCGCCAAAGATTTTCAGAATGGCTTCACCTTTGGAGATATTGCCAAACCCTTCGGCTCCGCTCAGGGCAGGCTCGGAATTGGATTTTGCACTGTTCAGAAAAACGATGAACTTTTCCTTCAGCTTGCGAACGCCGAGATTTTCAAACGCCGGGGCTAAAATGCGCTCGATGGCGGAGAGTTCTATTTTCTCGAACATCTGGCTTTGAGCAAGATAAGCCGCCACACTCATCCCGCTCGAGTTGATGTCCAAGAGAACGATCTTTCGGATTTCTCCGGACAGGTCCCACTCAGTCGTTTTCAGGTTAATCAGTTGCGGAATCACGTACGCGATTTTGTTCAAAAGCGTCTTGCCCATGATGGCCAGGTGATCCTTATCCGTCACGATCTGGGCAACAAGGGACTTCAGGATAATGTCTTTGGCTTCGTCGGTGAATCCGCCGTTGGAGAGTAACCATTTATTGGCATTGTTCTTAGTGATAATCCCGTCCGATCTCAGGTCGTTGATAAAATTCCTGGATTTCGGGGAATCAAAGAACTCCGCCAAGCTGTCAAACTCTTCCAATGTGGCGGACAGGTTATCCAGTGTAGTTTGCGAAATCGACCGGGCCAAGCTCGATGCTTCGGCGTTTTGATCTTTAGCCTGCGTGAACGTCTCATTCAGTTCCCGCGAGAGTTTCGCGCATGTGTTCTCATTGAATTCACCGTCCAACACACGAACCAGCATTCCATTAGGATAAATGAATACGTCGCTTTTCAGATCAAATGTTTTCCGTTGCTCCCAAAGGTATTCCGAATACTTGCCGCTTTCCTTGATGACCCGCTTAATGACCATAGCACGGGAGTTACCGCCCATGACGATGAATTTGTCTTGGTACGGCACCACGACCGGCGCGCCGTCAACGGCGGTCGGCGCGTCCATCACTACAAAACGCGGATCGAAGTTCTTGGCGTTTTGCATGACCTTCATCTGTGCGGATTTGTCGCTGTGATAAGACCGTTCTTGGCAAAATCCTGGATAATCGGGATTCTTCTTGAAGTCCCACGGATCATGGCTTGTGATGATGTACTCTTCGGGAATGACGGCATAACGCACGACATAGCTTCCGCTAGGCGTTTTGAGCGTGTCTTTTTTACCGACGTTGTGCTTAATCAGATGATCCGGGATAATCTCATATCCCGCCGCATTGTGCTTCAGTTTATTTTTCTTCTCTGCGCTCTCTGCGTGCTTTGCGGTGAGGATTTCAGTTTGGTAAGTCATTTCGTCTTTGGTGGACATGTAAGCCCCGGTCACCTGATAACATTCCTGCTTGAACGAGACTTCAATAACCCGGAACGTGTTATTCTCCCGCGTGGTAGCAAGGACAAAGAATTTCGGATAACCCACAGGAAACGCATATTCCGGTTTTTCCACGACGGATTTGATATGTTCAAGCACCGCTTTTTCATTGCCAAAGCTCTGAGCGTGTTTCTTCAAAAGGCCGGTAAGATCGGCCTTGATAATCGAGCCGGATATTTTCCCGATCAGGCATTCCGGTAATTTGAGTTCAACAATGTTTTTGTTCATACTTCACCGCCGCCCATTCCGACGTAGTTTTTAATGTTAATGACTTCGGTCTGTAAATTAGCAATGTCTGCTTCCGCCTGATTTGCACGCGACGTGAGTTCATCAACCTGTGATTGCAGGTCGTCTAAAGCCAGGTTCATATCATTGCGGAGTGTGTCGATGAAAGAACTGAGTTCCGTATAGTTCTCAGACTGGCAATCATGACTCTTTCTCTTTCACTTGTGGGGCTTGTACAATGGCGAGAAAAAAAGGAAGAATAAAAAGTATTACTCTCCGTTTGCTGTTATTAACAGCGGTGGGGTGTAAAACTATTGTTGAACCGGCCGGTAACGATGAGCGTCTGATCGGAACTTCTTGGAGAACTGAGTTCAGCGATCCGACCGAATATTTTCATTTCAACGACCCCGAAGGGGAGGACGGGCTTTATTTTGTACTATTGGACAGTTGTTACCAGGTCATTAACGTTGATATTCACTTTGGCCGTTTAATCATTGAGGGTATTGACCACCCGTATAATTTTCAAGATTCACTACTGGAAGTGACATACTCGGTTTACAGCAACGAGAATCCCAACGAAATAATCGGCGACATCAAGGTACGATTCGTTTGCATTGAATTTGATTCAACGTCTTTGAATTATTGCGAATAGTCGCCAACCTTAGAATTTATCCTCACATAGCTGACGACCGGTGCTTCTGGTAGTAGCCCCTGATCGTTTTTACAAAAAAAAATCTTGACTCTATACTATGGTACATACCTTATATTAGAGTATGATTGATGCTCAAAAATCACCACTGTCGATTGGCAAGTTAGCCAAAGCGGCCGAAGTAAATCTGCAAACCATTAGATATTATGAACGTATCAGGTTGCTTCCAAAGCCGAAAACGAAAGAATCCGGCTACCGGGAGTATACTGAACAGGATTTATTACGGCTTGTCTTTATCAAGAAGGCCAAAGAGCTTGGTTTCTCGCTAAAAGAAATCGCACAGTTACTCTCTCTCAAAGTTGATAAAAGAAAGACCTGTGCTGATGTTCGTGGAATGGCGGAATCTTCGATTGTAATGATTCAAGCAAAAATTCAGATGCTTGAAAAGTTTGCCGAAGCTCTAAAAAAGCTTTCGGCTCAATGTCATGGTTCCGGGCCGACAAGCGAATGTCCGATTCTTGAGTTTTTGGATGGTGACCATTTGAAAGAAGAGTGAGGTATGAAAAAAAGTGGATTTCTATCAATTGGGGTTGTTTTGTCTGCGGCAGGGGCATCCATTTGTTGCATTGGTCCGGCTGTGTTATCGATCATTGGAGTTGCAGGAATCGGAGCGTTCTCTTTTTTTGAGTCCTATAGGCCACTTCTCATTACATTGACAGTCATTCTGCTTGCTATTGGATTTGGTCTTGCCTACCGGAAACGACAAGTGCATTGCGAAGACGGAACTTGCAAAATGGAGAGCGCGGGCAGATGGAACAAAATCATCTTATGGGTTGCCGCGTTTATGGCGTTTCTGTTTATCATTTTTCCCTATGTTCCGATTTCATTTTCACAAGAAGGACAATCCGTGAATAACTCTCAGGTTTTGCAAGTCGTAATTCAGGTTAAAGGAATGACTTGTGCCGGGTGCAACATGCACGTTGAATCGGTCGTCAAAAAAATCGAAGGCGTTAAATCCGTCAAAGCGGACTTCACAGTCGGTGAAGCCGTTGTTCAATTCGACACTAATAAAGTCAACGTCGCCGCCATCGTTGATCAAATAAACAAAGCGACCAGTTACAAGGCCTCAATCCCCGAAACGAAATAGTGAGGAAAAGAGATGGATTGTTGCACACCAAAAAACGTTTCACTCCAATCGTCAAATATTTGCAAAGTGTGTGGTAAGCAAGCGAAGTCCGTTCAAAACGTAACGCTTTATCACATGCTCAAGAGACCAACCGTAAATGAAATCCAGGATACGACCTATTTCCACTGTGAGACATTAGACTGTGACGTTGTGTACTTCAGTAATGAAACGAGCCAGTATTTTGTCCAAGATCAAATTCGCGTTTCCGTTGGATCGAAACAACATGGATCGGAAAAGCAATTATGCTACTGTTTCGATTATACTGCAAAAGACATCGAAGACGAAATTGAGGACACTGGCAGATCATTGGCGGCAGAAGATATTACTGTAAAGGTTCAAGCTGAATTGTGCGCCTGCGAGATAAAGAACCCAGCGGGACGTTGTTGCTTAGGCCAAGTAAGGTCAGCAATCAAGGAATGTTTAGCCAAACATTTAACGGCTGAGAGTGAATCAATAATAGTGGAAGGAGGTGAAAGATAATGAAACGAAGTGCGTTGTTGATTCTCGCTTTAGTGGGGATCGCGATAGGTGCTTTCGCTTTTTCCGGGTCAACGGCCGAATCGGATACAGCGAATTGTCCTTTAAAAGGGACGCCGTCTTGCCCTGAATATCCGAAGTGTTGCAAGTAGATCAAACCAGTTTCGGCGTATACTCTCCGTTGAACATGAAGTTTCTTTCACGTAGTTGTTGGAAATATTCGACCACGTCATTCCTGGCAATTCGAAGATCGCTTTTACCCTTGCCATTGACGGGAAAGAACTTCATTTTAGGCCTGTGGTGACGGAAGAAGGAAGCCCGGCTCATTCCGAATACGGTTTTGAAAATCCAGACTACTTCCTTACAGCTAAGAACGGGTTCTTTTGGAATCATAGGACATTAAGCCGCTGTTAAAAAGGGTTTTAGGTTATAAATCAGCTTAATGCCCGATAGGAAGGTGTTCGACAAAAGGTCGCTTGTCTCCACGTGTTTTGTACCTACATTCTCGAGAGTCTCAAAAACGGCCGTTTTTACATCGGACATTGTGAAGAAGTCCAGACGCGCATTGAGGAACACAATGCCGGAGTGACGCCTTCGACAAGACCGTACCGGCCATGGAAACTGGTTTACACGGAAACATTTGAGACCCGGAGTCATGCCATTCGCCGAGAGAACGAGATCAAGAAGAAGAAAAAACGTTCATACATAGAGAAACTCATCGGACAGCTTGGGAGAGCGTCCCGCCCGTAGGGCGGGAAGGTCAGGGGTTCGACCCCCCTTGTCTCCACAGGACCTTCGATAAGCAATCGGAGGTTTTTTTGTTGGTTCATCCGGTTTTACAGTGGGTGGATTTTTGGGTGATATGGTGTAAAATAGGTCCATACAGTCAATCATTTGGAATAGGAATCATCCAATGCAAGACACCGAGTTGTATCGTCAATTGTTAGGTTTGGTCGAGCCATGGTTTGTGGATTACGTAGAAATGAGTTTGGAAACGCAAGAGATTCATGTCTGGGTGGATCACCCGCCGGGGGCTGAGTTCAACTGTCCGGAATGTAGGAAGCCCTGCAGGATGTATGACCATGTGGATCGTCAATGGCGGCACTTAGATAGCTGTCAGTTTAAGACGCTGGTCCATGCGCAGGTTCCTCGGGTTGAATGCAAAGTTCATGGCGTCCGGCAGGTGCACGTGCCGTGGGCGGAAGTTGGCGCTCAATTTACAGCGCTCTTTGAGCGATTTGCGATTGATCTCCTTCAGGGATGCTCGAAAAAGAAGGCGAGCGCTCTTTTGTGCATAAGCTGGGATGAAGCGAACGGGATCATGCAGCGCGCAGTCCAGCGTGGGTTGAAACGCAAGAAAACCAAGACGCTGAAGAAGCTCGGCATCGACGAGAAAGCCTTCCGTAAAGGTCATCACTATCTTACGCTGGTCGTTGATGCGGAAGAGGGCTCGGTGGAATATATCGCCGAAGGGCGCACCAAAGAAAGTTTGGATGGCTTCTTCCAGGGTTTGCCTGAGAAACAACGAGCCCGCATTGACACCGTTGTGATGGACCTGTGGGAACCCTATCGGTTGAGTGTGCGCGAACATATCCCTGAAGCCGATAAGAAAATCGTGGCGGATCGTTTTCATTTGATGAAACATCTGACCGACGCGGTAGATAAAGTGCGCAAAAAGGAACATCGGGAACTGGGACGACAAGGGGATTCTCCGTTAACGAAAACCAAGTATCTTTGGCTGTATGCCCAAGAGAACGTCCCGCCAGAGCGTCGGGAAGAATTCAAGCTCCTGCGCTCCATGCAACTTAGGGTGAGCCGAGCCTGGAGTATCAAAGAACACCTGCGTGGACTTTGGTCGTATCTGTATCCCGCCTCGGCGCTCAAGTTTTTCAAACACTGGTTTAACTGGGCAACACATTCTCGCTTAAAGCCCATCATTGATGTCGCAAAATTGTTCCAACGCCATCTACCCTTCATTCTCAACTACATCACACATCGCCTGACCAACGCCGTTGCCGAGGGTCTAAACAGCAAAATCCAAGAAATCAAAAAGCGCGCTTGCGGCTTCCGAAATCTCGAGAACTTCAAAACGGCCATCTTCTTCCATTGCGGCAAACTACAGCTTTATCCATAGCAAACCCGGATGAACCTTTTTGTTGAGGCTGTCAAACTGTCAACGCCAATGTGCACGGCCGACACATGTTTGCCAACGAAATTGCATGCTCCCGGGCCCGCGTTGGCAATGGGAGTGCTGTTCCGCACCGTTTTTGAATTCGGATCATGGCCAGTTCCTACAGCGAGTCACGAAATACACAAAACAAGGCTTAGAATAGTACCATGCGTGAATACGGCGACGCGGCTTCTGTCAAGAGATACCATCTTCGCCGAAATGCCAATGCTGTTGAGCGCTACCAATTTGATCATTGGGACCGACTCATTGAAAATGTATTGAGAAGGTATTGCGACGACAGGTGTGTTTTGGATCTTGGCTGTGGAACAGGGTGGTACCTGCAGTATGCAAGAGATGTGGCCAGGCAGGTCATTGGCTTAGACCTATCCATGGCAATGCTGGACTTCACTCATGGGATCCATACCGATCTGCGCCTTGTGCAAGCTGACGCCCACTTCCTGCCTTTCAAAGATTCGTCTTTCGATACAATTTACTCAATCGGGCTTCTGGAATACGTCAACATCGATCTCTTTTTGAAAGAATGTTACAGAATACTGGTAGATCGTGGGCACCTGCTCTTCTTGACACCTAACAAGTATGGCGGGCGAAAGTACATTTCCAATTGGATGCATAAGCGAAGAGGCAAGACATCTGGTGCCATTTATCATTCGAGGCGGGAATTAGTCAGGAGAGTGAATAGGGCTAGTTTTGAAGTTGAACAGATCACGATGGGCGACGGCTTGATTTATTTGCCGTCTCACATTCAGCGATGCTGTGGCACATTGCCCTATAGGATGGTTGAGCTGTTCTTTCGATTGTTCCCTTATAATCCGTGGAGCCAGAACATGCTCTTCGTACTCAGGAAGGTATAGCGTGCCTTTCTGGATTGATCGGTTCAGGAAGGTGCTTTGAAGTAAGAGGCGACGGTGAACGCTTTGACTATGAGTTAGGGTGGTTATGCGAGTGTATTTTCTTATTACGGTTGATACGGAGTGTGACAAATCAAAAGATTGGTCTGTACGATACCCTTTTCAATTTGACTCCGTATTGAAGGGAATTCCGGAAATTCTTCAACCACTGTTCGGCAAATACGGGGTCAAGCCGACCTATTTGCTCAGCCCAGAGGTGATCTCAAATTCATCGTGCGTGACGTTGCTCCGTGGCACTCAAGAGTGCGAATTGGGTACGCATCTGCATGGCGAGTATGTCGAACCCGACCCTGATTTTTTTGCGAGAGCCACGGAGGATTTTCAGGCTGATTATCCGAAGGAAATTGAGTTTCGGAAGATGGAGAATCTTACGAGATGTTTCAGCGATGCCTTTGGTCGACGGCCCCGGTCCTTTAGGGCTGGTCGATTTGGATTCGGGCCTCATACCACGAACATATTGTCTGAGTTGGGCTATGAAGTGGATTCAAGCATTTATCCGTTTAGTCGGATTACAATGAAAAGCGGGACAAACTCTTTTTATTACCGTTCGCCGAAAGCGGGATACCTTTTGCAGACGGACAACAAGGCTTCAACGACTCGTGGGGTCTTTGAGGTGCCCCTCACGGTGTATTCAAAATTCTATTTCAACCTTCCGCGCTTCGTGGGTAGGCCGATCTCAAACCATCCTACTGTCGAGGCAGTTTTTTCAAGAGTGCTCGGCCGCAAGCATGTAAAGACCTATTCGCTACGACCCAGCACGTATTCAGCTCAAGTGTTAATACGAGTGATCGATTCGTACGTGGCTCTCCATAGAGAGGAAGAGCCTGTCTTTTTGAACATGATGTTTCACAGTAACGAAATCATTGCTGGAGCGAGTCCGTATGCCCAAACGGAAGAGGAGGTTGGGGTCCTACTTAGCCGGATGGAACAAGTCTTTCAGTATTGTAATGGAATGAATGCAGAGTTCGTCACTCTAGGTCAATGTAAAGACATATTTGAGAGCCAAGGCATTTGACCAGAGAGGTCCTGTGCTAAGGCAACGTAACTTCCACCATATGTCCACGACCTCCCCGACTCCTTCCCGCACCATTCTCTTCTGGAATCTCTGACTGAATTTTCTTACATACAGTTCCATTTTTGCGGGTGTGATGTACGAGAGCAAGGAGGCGGCTGGAAAAGCGGGAAGACAATGGGACGGTTTGTCGTAAGGATTTCCAAAGAGTACCTGAAGTTCAGCTCGGCGCATTTCACGATCTTCAGCGATGCGCAGGTGGAAGAACTTCATGGACACAATTATTACGTAGGGATCGAAGTCGAATCACGGGACGATGGCTCCAATCTGGTCGTGGATTTCCACCAGGTGAAGCAGATTCTTCGCCGCATCTGCGAGTCGCTGGATGAACGGGTCTTGTTGCCCATGGATTCACCCTTGGTGAAGATCGCCAAACACGAGCAGCAGTTTCGAGTCGTCTTCCAGGGGGCCGGCTTCCGCAAAGAATATGAGTTTCCCTGCGAAGAAGTGGTTCTTCTTCCCCTCAACAACATCACTGCGGAAGGCCTGGCCAAGCATATCTGCGAAGAATGCGTACAATCGTTTCGTGAGGAAGCTCCCAACCTGACAGACGTGCTCGTGTCTGTTTCTTTGACCGTCGAAGAGACGCGGGGTCAGGGTGTTTCGTATATCTGGGAAAACTAACGGAGTCGTATGCAAAAGAAAAAGAAGAAGACGCCATCCCCCCCTGCATCGGAGCTGACGTCAGACGATCTGGTGAAAATGTATCGGTATATGAGACTGATGCGGCAATTCGACCTGGGTCAGATTCGTCTGTATCGGCAGAACAAGATGATCGGAGGTACGTTTTCAGGATGGGGCAACGAGGCCACCGCCGTCGGTAGCGCGTACGCGCTCGAGCCACAGGATTACTTGTACCCGATGCATCGGGATATTGGCGCCCACTTCGTGAAGGGAGCCTCTCTTCGAGTCGTCATGCTCAACCATTTGGGCAAAGGGGACGGTCCCACTCGTGGTGTCGACGGGACGGGCCACTATTATGACAAGGCCCTGCGAATCGTCGGCAACATTAGTCATCTCGCCGCGATGATTCCGATGGCCGTCGGCACTTCGCTCGCTTCCGTGAAAAAGAAAGAAAACGCGGTCGTGATGAACTACATCGGCGACGGCGGCATGAATGTGGGAGAATTCCACGAAGGTTTGAACATGGCGGCTGTGTGGAAATTGCCGTTCATTTTGATCATCGAGAATAATCAATACGCCTATTCCACCCCCAATCACTTGCAGTATGCTTGTGAGAGCTGTGTCGATCGGGCAGAGGGGTATGGAATTCCCGGTGTCCAGGTCGATGGCACGGATGTGCTCGAAGTGTACCGCGCCTGCAAAGAGGCGGTGGGGAGAGCGCGACGCGGCGAGGGGCCGACGTTAATCGAATCCGTCACGATGCGCATGCGCGGTCATGCGGAACACGACGCACATGAGTATTATCCCGATGGTCTGTTGGAAAAATGGCAAAAGAAGGATCCCATTGCCCGGTTTGAGAATCTCCTCCTTCAACAGAAAATTCTGAACAAGAAACGCATTGCAGAAATCGAACAATCCGTGATTGCCGAAGTGGAGGACGCCATCGAATATGCGGACAAGGCCTCCTTTCCTGCCGGTCAGCAGGCCGCCGAAAAGGTGTACGCAGAGTGAGCAGGAACGCCAGAACAGCAAAATCCAGATCCGCGTCGGAGGCCTCCTATCGATGGGCTCGCGAATTGGACCTGAAGCAGTATGAGGCGACCCGCGACCAGAAGAAGGAGATGTACTACTTCATGCTTCTCAATCGTGCTTTTGATGATCGCATTGCCAAGCTGTATCGGCAGGGTAAGATCATCGGCGCGGCGTACGGCAGCCGGGGACAAGAGGCCACCAGCATCGGGTCCGCCTATGCGCTTGGCCCTGAGGACATAGTCGGCCCGATCATCCGCAATGCCGGCGCCATCATCGTCCGTGGGCTGCCAGTGAATCGTTTTCTTTCGAATTTTGTCGGACGTTCTACGACGCCGACGGGTGGACGGGATGGAAATTCTCATTTGGGCGATCTCCGTCTGGGTGTGTTCGCACCGATTTCCCATCTCGGAAGTCTGATCGCGAATTTGGCCGGATGCGCGTTGGCGTTCAAGCTGAAAAAGCAACCCCGCGTCGCGTTGACGTACATAGGCGACGGCGGGACAAGTACCGCCGAATTTCATGAGGGGATGAACATGGCGGCGGTGTGGAAATTGCCCTTCATCTGCATCATCGAGAATAATCAATACGCGTATTCCACACCCACGCGGATGCAGACGGTGCCGTCGCACTTGGCCATCAAGGGAAAAGCGTACGGCATGGAAGCGATTATCGCCGATGGCAACGATGTGTTCGAAATATTCCGGGTTTGCACGTACGCCGTTGAGAGATGTCGCGCTGGTCGGGGACCAGTGCTGATTGAAGCCAAGACCATGCGGATGAAGGGTCATGCCGAACACGACGATGCGTTCTATGTGCCGAAGAAGTTATTTGAAGAATGGAGCGCCAAGGATCCCCTCACCCGGTGTGAGCAAACACTGCTGCGCGAGAAGGTCATGAACGCAACAGAAGTCCACTCGCTGAAGGACCGCGTGGACCGCGAAATGGCCGAGGCGGAGGAGTTTGCGCTGTCGGCTCCCTTTCCGGACGGTGCGTCGGTCGGCGACGGCGTGTATGCGGAATAGTCGCCTGTGCTGACCTCGTCAGACATTTCCCATCTGGAATCTCTGGGAATCACTGCCGCTGCCGTAGACGAGCAAATCCGGCTTCTTCGCGAGGGATTTCACCCAATACCCATTGACCGCCCTTGTCGGCTTCGAGACGGAATTGAGCCTCTGAGGGAGGAGCCAGACTCTGCGTGCGATGAGATTTTCGCCCAGGGAAGATTGGCAAAGTTTGTTCCCGCATCTGGCGCGGCCAGCCGGATGTTTGAATTTCTCCATCGTCTGCGCAACGGCGGTGGCGAAGGTGCAGAGGGGGACTATTTTTTTTCCCGCGCGTCCGACCTTCCTTTTTTTGCGGAATGGAAGCAAGTCACGGAGCGGGCCGGGGGATTCTTCCACGATCTGGTGGAATCAAGGTCATGGGATCTGCTTGTCGATTTGCTTCTGGATACGCGAGGATTGGGGTATTCCGCTCGTCCCAAAGGCCTCATTCCTTTTCACATTTTCCGGGGCGAACCTCGTACTGCGATGATGGATCACATGGCGGAAATGAGTCAACTGGCCGGCGCGAGCAACACAGCCTCGTTGCATTTCACCGTTCAAGAGGAACATCGCTCGCAATTTGAGCAAGCCGCAGAGGCTTATCAACGCGAGTATCCCAATGTCCGGACTTCCTTTTCGGTCCAAGACCATCGGTTCGATACAGTCGCTCTCGACGCCACCGGTGACATTGTCCGGGATTCGCGTGGCCGGGTGTACCTGCGCCCGGGTGGACATGGAGCGCTTCTGTCGAACCTGCAGTCGATCGAATCCGACATCGTGTGGATACGGAATATCGATAACATCGCTCCTCCCTGGCGTCACGAAGAACTCTTGCCCTATTCGCGGCTGCTGTTGTCGCACTTTGTGCGGGTCCGTGAGGAGGTCCACGAAGCGTTGCGGGGACTGGATCGCGGAGTTCTACCGGTCATTCCACGACGATGGCGAGCTCTGACAAAGGATTGGGAAGAATTAGCGCCCTCGGTTCAGCATTCGAAGCTAAGGGAATTCCTGGATCGTCCGTTGCGTGTGTGCGGGATGGTTCCTCAGGACAAGGATCCTGGAGGAGGACCGTACTGGATCACGCATCCGGATGGAACGCAATCCGTTCAGATTGTCGAGGTGAATCAAATCGCCACTCACGATCCCGTTCAACGTCAAAAAATTGCGTTGTCCTCGCATTTCAATCCGGTGGACATGGTTTGCGGCTTGCGCGATTATCGCGGTCAGCCGTTTGATCTTCAGAAATTTTCCAATCCCAGCCGGTATCTGGTGACTCGAAAGTCGTACGAGGGGAATGTGGTTTCCGTGCTCGAGTGGCCGGGGTTGTGGAACGGAGCGATGGAGCATTGGCTTTCCGTCTTCGTCGAATTGCCGCGCAAAGTTTTCAATCCTGTCAAGTCGGCCTTGGACTTGCTGCGACCCGCCCATCAAATGGAGGATGCGGAATGAATCGTCTTTCCTGGATCCTGAGTCTGACCGTGCTGAGTTGTGCACGGGTGTCGACAGAGAAACCGACTTTGGTGGTCGTCCTTTCGATCGACCAGGCGCGACCGGAGTATCTCTGGCGATTCGATCCATGGTTTGGAGATCGAGGATTTCGTCGCTTGACCCGCGAGGGCGCCTTGTTTTCGATGTGTTTGTATCCTCACAGTTTTACGGAAACGGCGCCGGGGCATGCGTCCATCGCAACCGGCGCCCCTCCATCGGTGCACGGTATTGTCGCAAACGAATGGTATGATCGCGGGCTTGGCCGCGAGCGGTATGCCGTCTGGGACTCCACTGCATCCATCATCGGGATCCCAACTGCCGGCGGCGTGTCGCCTCGTTCGTTGGTCGGCAGCACGATCGGCGATGAGTTGAAACTGTCCACCTACGGAAAGGCCAAAGTGTTCGCCGTTTCGAACAAGGATCGGTCGGCGGTCCTGATGGGGGGGCACTATCCCGACGCGGCGTACTGGATCAATGAGAAACAGGGTCGGTTCGTGACGTCCACCTATTATCAGGATGACTATCCGCAATGGGTAAAGAAATACCAGGAGACGGTGCCGCTGAGCGCATGGTTGAATACATCGTGGACACGCGCGCTGGACTCCGTGGCGTATCCGCCGGTCGATACGTTGATCTATGAACACCACAGCGATGTCACGTGGTCGGACAGGACTTTCCCACACACGCTCAGATCGTATCAGCAGGTCAATCGATCTCCGTATGGGATCAAAGCGCTTTTCGATTTTGCACAAACGTTGATCGTCGAAGAGAAACTTGGGCAAGACCAGACGTCCGATCTGCTCATGCTCTCCATCTCGTCCTCCGACTATGTTGGACATTATTTTGGCGCTCAAAGCGATGAGTTCCTCGATACCTGGATTCGCATGGACGGTTACCTGGCGGAATTCCTGGATCATCTGGATGAAACCATTGGGCTATCAAATATCCTCGTTGTCTTGACGGCGGATCACGGAGCATCGCCATTTCCTGAGTACAAGAAACCGCCTTTGGGTCGTCGTGTCTCTCAGAGTTTTATCGCGCGCCACGTGGATTCGTTGATGATCAAACGGTACGGAAGTCTGAGAAGCGAAAGATCTTTCTGCTCGTGGGCGCGAGATGGTCGTCTGTACTTGAATTACAAGGCTTTAGCGGAAAAAAAGATTGATAAAGAACAGGTCATCGACTATATTAGCGCGGCTTTGGAAGATGAGGTTCCGGGCGTGTATCGAGTGTATGCCGGCCGATGGTCGGAGCAGATTCACTCCCCGGGTGACGAGGTGTACGAGCGAGTTCAACGTTCGTTTTTTGTGGGTCGTTCGCCAGACCTGCTGGTTGTCCTGCAGCCGTTTCACTTGTGGGACAATGACGCGAAAGGAACCGATCACTTCCAGCCATGGACTCATGACACGCAGGTTCCGCTGATCCTTCGAGGTCCCAAATGGATCCGTCCTGTGCGCGTCGATGACAAATGTTCTCCGTTGGACATCGTGCCGACGATCTCGAGCATTTTGGAGTGCGGACTGCCGTCGGGCGCGCAGGGCCGGGTCCTCACAGAAGTGGTGATTCACTGAAATTCAAATAACAGGAGATGGATGATGGCTGCTCTGCAGGTGATGATAAAATACGTGACGGTTTACGCTTCCGAATTTGAACGCTCCATGGCGTTTTATCGGGATGGTCTGGGTTTGAAGATCACGTATCAAGAGGACGGATTTGCGCAATTTGATACCGAAGGGGCCATCCTGACACTGGAACGAGGCGGAGAAAAGAGTGAAAAACCGAAAGATTTTCGAAAAAATGGTGTTTTGCTTCAGTTTGAAGTCGAAGATCTATGGCGAACGGCCGGAAATCTCAAAGAAAGAAATGTCAAGTTCACTCAAGAAGTGACGGAGTTGGAATTTGGCAAGATCGCCATGATTGTGGATCCAGACGGCAATCAGATTCAACTCCTCGAACAGTAAGCGGGCACAATTTCGATGGCGGTACTGACTTATCTGGAAGCAATCTCGGCGGGCCTTCGTGAGGAGATGAAACGCGACGAGAACGTATTTCTCATCGGAGAAGACATCGGCGTGTACGGCGGGGCGTTCAAGGTGACAAAGGATTTCATCAAAGAGTTCGGTGACGAACGGGTCATGGACACTCCCATTTCCGAGGCGGGTATCATTGGCGTGTGTGTGGGGAGTGCGCTGATGGGTCTGCGTCCGGTGGCGGAGATGCAATTTGCAGATTTCATTTCCTGCGGATTCAATCAGTTGGTCAATCAGGCCGCCAAGATCCATTATCGGTGGGGCGAGGCGGTTCCGATGGTCGTGCGATGTCCGTCTGGCGGAGGGGTTCACGGCGGTCCTTTTCACTCGCAGAACCCGGAGGCTTGGTTTTTTCACGTACCCGGGCTGAAGGTCGTGTCTCCCGCCACAGCGTATGACGCCAAAGGCCTGATCAAAGCGGCGATCCGCGATAACAATCCCGTTCTCTATTTCGAGCACAAGTATCTCTACCGCCGAATCAAAGGCGAAGTGCCGGACGACGACTATGTGGTCCCGATCGGCAAAGCCGACATCAAGCGATCCGGAAAAGACATCACCGTGATCGGATACAGCAGTGCCGTGCATTGGGCGCTGGAGGCGGCGGAGATCATCGAGAAGGAAGACGGGGTCAGCGTAGAAGTGCTCGACTTGAGGAGTATTTTGCCTTACGATAAGGAAATGATCCTGGAGTCCGTCCGAAAGACCAACCGCGTCATCATTGCGCATGAGGCCACGCTCACGGGAGGAGTGGGTGGAGATATTTCGGCGTTCATTACGGAAAATGCGTTTGAACATCTGGATGCTCCCATCCGACGTCTGGCCGCTTTGGATACGCCGGTACCGTATAGTCCGCCGCTCGAAGCGTATTTTCTACCCAATAAAGACAAAATGCTCCATATCATGAGAGAGGTTGCCGCGTTCTAAGATGAATTTCCTACTCACCCTTGCTTGCTTCGGTGCCTTGTCGGTTCTGGATCATTCGGACGTACCCTCCCTCACGTCACGCGACTATCTGCAAAACGCCGTAAGAGATGCGGAAGAACAATATGATCTGCGATTATCGGAAGAGATGGCTGTACTGGAATTTTCCGTTTTTCACGGATTTTTTGAAGATCTGGATGACGACGGAAATTCAGAAATCATTGTCGCCGGTGACATTGTGGGCAAGAATGTGTATTTTGTGCTGGCTTATCATTGGACGGGAAGCGAATGGCAGTGTGCGGTTCTCAATCGCAGTCAGGGGGGAGGAATCCAGGACATACGGCTTGCCGATTTGGATCAGGACGGGCGATCGGAAGTGTACTCGGTCCTGACGAATCGCGACGGTTCGAAGAACTGTTCTGTGTATTCGTTTGATCTGACCACACGCTCATTCTCACCGGCTTTTCAGATGGCGACCGAAGCCGGCTTTCAGTCCTCTTGCAATTTCATGCTCTACCGGGGAGAGCATGCGTATCGGTTGCGCGTGGATCAAGTGTGGTATCCGGAAGAGGAGGGTGAATCGGTGCGAACGAATACGATGTTGTTTGTCATGGATGGCGGACGGCTGGTTCGCGAAACCAAGGAGTAACGTCATGGGCTTTCTGTGGGTCGTCAAACTGTGGTGGTTGTGGTTGCTGGTCGGGTTGTACATGCTGGTGACCAGTGTCCTTCCCCCGGGGATCAGTATTGTGGGAGCGATCATTGGAGGCACGCTGACCCTGCTGGGTGCAGTGATGGGTCGCGCCATGCGCACTGAGGGGTTTCGCAATCGGATCAATCGAAATTTGTAGGACGGTATGAAGTTTCAAAATTACATCGATGGAAAATGGCGGGACGCCGCAAACACGTTTGAAAATCGGAATCCGGCCAATTGGAACGAGGTGATTGGCCATTTTCCAAAGAGTACCAGGGAAGATGTTGCTCTTGCGGTAGAGGCGGCACGCAAGGCGTGGGATGGCTGGCGACTGACGCCGGCCCCGAAGCGGGGCGAAATTCTCAGACGCGTCGGGGACATTCTCGTCGCCCGGAAGGAAGAGTTTGCGCGTGAAATGACGCGCGAGATGGGCAAGGTTCTTGCGGAGACCCGAGGAGACGTGCAGGAAGGGATTGACACGGCGTATTACGCTGCGACAGAAGGTCGTCGGCTTTTTTCCTTTACCGTTCCGTCGGAGTTGCCGGACAAATTTGCGATGGCCGTGCGTATGCCGATCGGAGTGGCCGGATTGATCTGTCCTTTCAATTTTCCCCTCGCGATTCCGACGTGGAAGATGTTTCCGGCTCTGCTCTGCGGCAACACCGTGGTGTTCAAGCCCGCGGAGGATGTTCCGAAAACAGGCACGATGTTGGTTCAGGTGTTGGAGGAGGCCGGCATCCCGCCCGGCGTGGTCAACCTGGTGCACGGCACAGGGGAGGAAGTCGGCGCGGCCATCGTGTCGCATCGTGATGTCGAATTGATCAGTTTTACAGGCAGTTCGGCGACAGGCCGATTGATCGCGTCTCAATGCGGACGAGATCTCAAACGGGTTTCGCTGGAAATGGGTGGGAAGAACGCACAAGTCGTGATGGATGACGCCAACCTCGATTTGGCACTGGATGGCGTGCTGTGGGGCGCCTTCGGCACCACGGGACAACGATGCACAGCGACAAGCCGATTAATTCTCCATGAAAAGGTTCACGATGGGTTTGTCGAAAAGCTGGCGAAGGCGGCCGCGGGCTTGCGAATCGGGGATGGTCTGAAAGAGGGCAATCAGGTGGGGCCGCTCATCCACAAGGAATCGCTGGACAAAGTAGAGCGGTATGTGAAGATCGGGCTGGAGGAAGGCGCCAAACTCGTTACGGGAGGCGCACGACACACGGAAGGGGACTGCGCGAATGGATGGTTCTACAAGCCGACCCTTTTCACAAACGTCCGATCCGGCATGCGGATCGAGCAGGAGGAGATTTTTGGTCCGGTCTTGTCCGTGATCAAGGTCTCCGGCTATGAGGAAGCAATTCGCGTACTCAATGGAACCGTTTACGGATTGTCTTCTTCGCTCTACACGCGCGATGTCAACCTGGCGTACCGCGCGATGCGCGACATCAAGACGGGGATCACCTACATTAACGCGCCAACCATCGGGGCGGAGGCTCACTTGCCTTTTGGCGGCGTCAAAGAAACTGGAAATGGGCACCGCGAGGGCGGTTGGCCTGTATACGAATTTTACAGCGAAGTCAAGACGATTTACGTGGACTATTCCGACAAACTTCAGCGAGCGCAGATTGATAACTACGATGCGTGACATCCGTTCTGCCGCTTCGCGGCTGGACATCCGTCAAGCGGAGTTGAAGCCGGTGTGGGACGAATGAGATCCTCCTTCCCTACGATCCACCCCACAACGAAGAAAGGAAGACTCACATGAATCGCATATCCGTAGCACCCGATCAGGTACACAACACGCTTCGCAAACGAATGCTCGTCGACGGATACGACATGGTCCTCGACACGAAGAAGAGCCAGGGTTCGCGCATCGTCGATGCCAGGACCGGTCGGACGTTTCTTGATTTTTTTTCGTTTTTTGCGTCCTCTCCGATCGGCATGAATCACCCGGCGATGCAAACCCAAGAATTTCGAAATGGCCTGATCGACGCCGCGACCAACAATCCCTCCAATTCGGATGTCTACACATCGATTATGGCGGAATTCGTCGCTACGTTTGACCGGGTGGGTATCCCGGACTATTTGCCGCATTTGTTCCTTGTTTCGGGCGGGGCGTTGGCCGTGGAAAACGCATTGAAGACGGCGTTTGATTGGAAAGTACGAAAGCAATTCCCGGACGGATTCGGCACGCGGGAAGAAGAGGAGGGGTTCGTCAACAGCCTGAAGGTGATTTACTTTCAAGAGGCGTTTCACGGGCGCTCGGGATACACCATGACCATGACCAACACCCACTATCACCATAAGGTGCAGTACTTTCCAAAGTTCGATTGGATCAAAGCGCCCAACCCGAAGATTCACTTCCCACTGACGGCGGACACTTTGTCGGACGTGCAGAAGCGAGAAGCCCAGTCGTTACATTTCATCAAAGACCAGATCTCCAGGCACAAGAACCGGATCGCGGCTCTCATCCTGGAACCGATCCAAGCCGAAGGCGGGGACAATCACTTTCGGAAGGAATTTCACCAGGCGCTTCGGACGCTGTGCGATGAAAATGAGATGTTGATGATATACGACGAGGTCCAAACGGGTGTCGGACTGACGGGCTCGTTTTGGGCGCACCAGGTCATCGGTGTCCGCCCCGACATTCTTTCATTTGGAAAGAAGATGCAAGTCTGTGGTATTCTCGCGGGTAAACGAATCGATGAGGTTGCGAATCATGTTTTCGCAAAGGCCGGTCGAATCAACTCCACTTGGGGAGGCAATCTGGCGGACATGTACCGTTCCACTTGGTATCTGAACATTATCGACGAAGAAAAGTTGATTGACAACGTCCGGAAACAGGGAGAACGTCTGCAAACGGCCTTGGGTCGGTTGGCTGAGGAGTTTGGCGCCGTGAGCAATGCACGGGGCATGGGATTGTTGTGCGCGTTTGATTTGCCGTCGGAGGAATTGAGGGATCGATTGCACAAGAAGGCGGCAGAAAACGGGTTGCTGATCCTCAAGTGCGGTGAGAAGTCCATTCGCGTCCGCCCCGCTCTAAACGTCACAGCGGCGGAAGTGGATGAAGCCGCATCTCTTTTGCGCAAGTCGGTCAGCGAAGTTGGTTCTTGATAGAGATTCGTTTATATTGTCAGCCGTTCGGGGCGTAGCGCAGCCCGGTTAGCGCGCCTGTTTTGGGAGCAGGATGTCGGAGGTTCAAATCCTCTCGCCCCGACTTTCATACGCACTTTCGCACGGATCCAAAACTCACTGGGAGTTTGTTATGTCATTTCTCCGTCTGGATTACACGTACATGCTCGACTTCATCCGGGAAAAGGATATTGTCAAGATGCAGTCCAAAGTGGACGATATCCACAAGATCATTGACGACCGGACCGGTGTGGGATCGGAATTTCTTGGTTGGTTGGACTTGCCTCACAAGTATACCGCTCATGAGTTGGAAGACCTGATGCGGACTGCGGAGGACATTCAAAAATCCAGCGACGTGTTCGTGGTCATCGGGATTGGTGGGTCCTACTTGGGCGCAAAATCGGTGATCGATGCACTGGCGCATTCCTTTCACGCGAGTCTTCCTCAGAAAACGCCGCAAATTATTTTTGCCGGTCACCACATGTCTGGAAAATATCTTGGCGACCTGAAGGACCTTCTTCAAAACAAGCGCATTTCGGTTAACGTGATCTCGAAATCAGGAACCACAACCGAACCCGCGCTGGCTTTGCGATTTCTGAAGGACGCCATGTTGTCCGTCATGGCGAGCGGACAGGTGAAGCAGCGCATTGTGGCAACGACCGACGCCAACAAGGGCGCTCTCAAGAAGATGGCCGAAACAGACGGATGGAAGACGTACGTGATTCCCGACGATGTGGGCGGAAGATACTCGGTCCTGACTCCTGTGGGTTTGCTTCCCATCGCCGTTTCCGGCGTTAATATTAATGAATTGCTCCAGGGCGCGAGGGATATGGCGGATCGACTTCGCGACCCGAGTTTGAAGACGAATCCTGCATACATGTATGCGGTTCTTCGCTACCTCATGTATTCCAATGGCAAAGCGATCGAAATTCTGGCCAACTTCGAGCCCTCGTTGCACTATTTCGCGGAGTGGTGGAAACAGTTATACGGTGAAAGTGAAGGCAAGGAGAACCGGAGTCTCTATCCCGCCTCCGTCGATTATTCGACGGACCTTCATTCAATGGGACAGTGGGTGCAGCAGGGCTCGCGCAATATTTTCGAGACCCTTCTTTGGATCGAAGGACAAAAGGGCAAAGCAACGGTACCGGCCCTGGAGTCTGACACAGACGGATTCAATTTCCTGTCCGGAAAGGAGTTTGATTTCGTCAACGAGCGCGCCTATCAAGGTGTGGCGTTGGCGCACCGGGACGGCCGCGTGCCGAACATGACCGTGTTAATCCCCGAACTCTCGCCGTATTACGTCGGCCAGCTTATTTTCTTTTTCGAAAAAGCGTGCGCCATGAGCGGTTACTTGTTGCGCGTGAATCCATTTGACCAGCCGGGCGTGGAAGCATACAAGTCGAACATGTTTGCGCTCCTCGGTAAGAAGGGTTATGAGGACAAAACAAGAGAATTGACCGATTTGTTGAACAAAATTGACCGAAAGATTGTCTGAGTAACTGTAGCGTCGTATCCCGGTTTCTTGGCGGATGAAATCGCACCACAAGAAGCATAAGTCTTCGGGCAAGAAGTCGTCCGGTTCGGAAAGAAAACCCATCAGCAATATTTCGCCCGGACTGGAGCATCTCTACGGACAGCCCACCCGCGAGGTCCGACGGCCCAAAGCTCGCCACAAGCAAAAGCCTTTCCAGAAGGTGCATGCACCGGACGTTCACGAGGAATTAAATGAAGTTCTGTGCAGCCGCGTTGCGTTCGGTGTGTTGCGGGAATTCGAACGAACCGGCCGCCGTCTTGACTTGCTTGTTCGCGAGGCCATTCGGAAGGAGCCGAAATTATCCTCACGGGATAAAGGATGGGTCACTCGTCTTGCCCAATACACGGCAAAATGGCAAGTCCGGATCGATTACGTGATTTCGCGCGTGATCAAAGCCGATGCGTCCGGACTGGACATGATGATCCGTATCCTGCTGCGCATGGCAACTTTGCAGGTCCTGCTGCTGCACAAAGCTGCCAAAAGAACCCGTGAAATCATCGACGCAACACTACCCCGGCCCCTCTCGGTTCACGGCGGCGATATCCGAAATTTCATTAAGGAACTGGCGCAACAAAAGAACGTCGTCCCGTATCCGAATCGCGCGACGGCGGAAGGCCTTGCGATTTACACATCGCATCCATTGTGGATGGTTCAGCGCTGGATCGATGAGTATGGTTTCGAAAACGCCCAGAGGATCTGCGAGTTTAACAACGGGGATACGCACTTGACCATTCGTGCCAACACGCAACGAGTAACCGCGGATCAACTGTTGGAGCAACTGAAAAGTTTAGGATACTCCGTGATGAAGTCTCGATTTGCCCCTCACGGATTGTATATTTCGGGAAAGGGAGAGTTATTCCAAACCCCGCAGTTTGCAGCTGGGTTGTTTGAGGTGCAGGAGGAATCGAGTCAACTCTTTGCGGAATGGTGCGGAGTTCGGGAGGGTATGCTGGTGGTGGACGCCTGCGCCGGGGCGGGCGGCAAATCTCTTGCGTTTTCGGCACACATGCAGGATCGGGGTCGCATCGTCTGCGGGGACGTTCATCATGAAGCATTGGAGGAATTGCGGGAACGCGCGACGCGGAACGGTTGCAGCAATATCGAGATTGGCTTGGATGACGTCAAATGGCAGAGTCTGCAAGAGCAGGCGGATGTCGTCCTTGTCGACGCACCTTGCAGTGGACTCGGCACAATCAGTCGCAATCCGGACATTCGGATACGGCTGGAAGAGACCGATGTCGAGAATCTGCATAGGGAGCAGTCTGAAATTCTGGAGCGCTACAGCTCCTGTGTTCGACCCGGCGGATCGCTGATCTACGCTACCTGCACGTTGCTGCGGCGAGAGAACGAGGAGGTTGTGGGAGATTTTTTGCGGCGGCATGCTGAATTTCACGTTGAGCCGGTGCAGGGGGATGCATGGAACGCTTTTGCGACGGAAGACGGTTACTTTTCGATCCGTCCGTTCAAACACAATCTGGGGGGATTTTTCGGATGCAAAATGCGGAGATCGGTCACATGAAATTCCTTGTGCTGGGTGCAGGCTTGATGGGGCGGGCGGTCCTGTATGACTTATTACAGAACGAATCCACGGAGCGCGTATGGGTCGCCGACTCATCCCAACGGTCGTTGCGGGAAGCCAGGAAATATGCAAAGGCGTCGGATCGGCGCGTGCGGTTCGTTCGTGTGGATATTCGCGACAAAGGCTCGCTCCGACGGATGATGAAGGATGTGGATACGGTGATCGGTGCGGTTAGTTACCGATTCAATGAAGAACTGACACGGTTGGCCATATCCTGCGGCTGCCACTTTTGCGACTTAGGTGGCAACAACACGGTAGTGAACGCTCAACGCAAGATGAACCGAATGGCAAAAGCGAAGGATGTGTGTGTGATTCCCGACTGTGGACTCGCACCTGGCATGGTGTCTGTCCTTGTCGCGGCGGGCGTCGGTTCGATGGATTCGGTAGATGAGGTGCAGATTCGCGTAGGCGGGCTCCCGGTACACCCGCAGCCTCCCATGAATTACGCACTGGTGTTCGCCGTCGACGGACTCATCAACGAGTACGTCGAGCCCTGTGTGAAATTGCGCGATGGACGCGTCGTCACGATGCCGCCGATGGAGGAGATTGAGACACTGGAATTTCCTCCGCCATTTGGCCAACTTGAAGCGTTCAATACGTCTGGTGGGACATCCACGTTGCCCGTGACGTACAAGAAGCGAGTCCGCAACCTCGATTATAAGACTATCCGATATCCAGGACATGCGGCTCAATTTCGGCTCCTCATGGACTTGGGGCTGACGGACAGTCAGCCCAAGACCATCGGTACCATGAAGATAGCTCCCCGTGAGGTCTTATCGGCGCTGCTCAGGAATGCACTTTCGTTTGACGGTCCCGACGCCGTCCTCGTACGCGTCACAGTGGATGGAATTGTGGAAGGGGAGAAGAAACGACGGATCTTTCAGATTGTCGACTACGGCGTACCGTCCAAGGCGATCACTGCGATGATGCGGATGACCGCGTTTCCAATCTCCATTATCGCCCAGATGATGAGCGCTGGCCAGGTCTTCTCTCGCGGTGTTGTCCCACAGGAAATCGCGGTACCTTCAGATGACTTTATTCAGGCTCTACGTTTGCGCGGCGTCACGATTGAGGATACGATCAGCCCGCGGCTTTGAGTTTCGCCACAATTTCCTTGACCTTGGCGTCGGCCTCGGCTTCAGGGAATTGGCATGTGCCCGCGCCTTTGTGGCCGCCTCCGCCATATGAAGCACAGAGACTACCTACATCGGTCTTGCAGGTACGATTGAAGATGCTGTGGCCGATGGCACAGACGATGATCCCCGCATCCCGTCCCTTGAACAGCCGCACGGAAATGTTGGTTTCCGGAAATAATGTGTAGATGAGAAATCGATTTCCGGACGGAAATTTCTCCACCGATCGCTGGTCCGTAATCACCACGTTGCCATCTTGTTTGGAGTATTTCAAGAGAGCTTCGCGGAATCGATCCTGGTCGTTCAGGTAACGATCGACCTTTTCCTTGACATCTGGTATTTGCAGAATCTCATCGACTGTATGAGAAGTGATCCAGCCGATCATTCGCTGAAAGTAGTCTTCAAACGCCTCCAGTCCGGAGCGGGGATCGAGCGTGTAGGACACGAGGACCCAGCCTTTGGGGTTGAGGACATCATCCATGTTGAGCTGAGCGCTGTCGACGCGATCGGTCTCGACAAGCAGGTGATCAAATTTCTTCAATTCCTCCGGCTGCTGGTAGAAGTTGAAGATCACGCGAGCGCAACTGGGAGCGACTTGGAACAAGCCCTTATAGTTTTCTTTTTCAGAATGAAGCATCTGACTCGTGTGATGGTCAAACCACAGGGCGCAGTTGGGATGGTAGGGGAGATTGGCGATGATGTCGTGATCGGTGACCGCGACCTTCCCGTCCTGCATGGCTTTCGGTTCCGCAAACATCACTTCATCGATTTTTTCCAGCACTGTGATAAACACAGCACACGTCAGTCCATCCAAATCCGTGCGCGTAATCAATCGCATGGGTGTACAACCTCCCGAAGTTCAACCGTGGACTGAAATTTTATCAATTGCCCTGCAGAATTGCAATCTGAAACTGCAGAAAATTTCTACGCACCTACCCTGCGTGGGATGTCTGCAGTATCCGGATTGACTCTCCATCCCAGCCAGGAAGCCTACATGGACTCTATCGTATAGGCTCTATAGCCTATTTCAGCTTCGGCACGGCGACGGCACCACTTTATGAATGATCTGTGGGACGACCCATCGGATGCTTGTTCGCAAGAGGGACGTGTGCTGTCTGGCTGTGGGAGAACCACTTTCATATGGCTATCGTATCGAGAATGCCCTATTTTTGGTGGCTTTCGGAGATAATGTCAATAGTTGTGGAAATTTTTTAAGCGGCTCTTCGCACCTTTAAT
>CAZRTJ010000012.1:0-102348 GCA_964602985.1 uncultured Bacteroidota bacterium | reverse complement strand
CATTAAAGGTGCGAAGAGCCGCTTAAAAAATTTCCACAACTATTGACATTATCTCTACTCAACGTTTGCCTTTGACAAATACACAGCATGTTCTATATTGTTTTGTATGAAATCCAATGTGATATACACTTCGCCGGATGTTCTTAGCGGAATGCCTGTCTTCCGTGGTACCCGTGTTCCAATCAAGAATCTGTTCGATTATTTGGAGAGTGGGGACACTATTGAGAACTTTCTAAGTGACTTCCCGACTGTTAAACGGGACCAGGTTATTGAGCTTCTTGAGGTTGCCGAACATGCGTTGACATCGAATGTTACAGTTGTGTGAAAATCCTTCTTGATGAGTGTCTGAATTGGCGTTTGAAAAGAGAATTTGAATCGCACGATGTATTCACGACTCAAGAAATGGGATGGGCCGGAATAGTCAACGGGCAACTAATGACGAAAGCATCTGAAGCCGGGTTTCAGATCTTCGTGACAATCGATAAAAATCTCCGTTTCCAGCAGAATATCAGGAATTACAATTTAGCCGTTGTCGTTCTTCAAACACGCCTCAACCGTCTTGAGTATATCCGTCCCTTGATGCCCACATTGCTTGAGCAGCTGCCGAATATGCTTGCTGGCGAGGTCCACGAGATCAGTTAATTGTATTTACACTCGCCTGCAGATAACACACGGCTCATCTTTCCGCTCCCTCCTCACAACCATATTTTACCGATACCGGGCACCGGGAGCAGGCGCCGCATGTCCGCGGGGCGTGCTGAGCCTGGAGAACGGACCCACCGATCATCGCTGGAAACACGCCGGGTAGCCGGATCGGACATTTCGTGCTTGGGGATAGACGGGGTTTGAGCATATTGGCAGTAATCTCGACCTCGCCGGATATCTTAAGCGGCACGCCAGTTTTCAAGGAAACCCGTGTGCCAATCAAAAACTTGTTTGACTATATCGAAACCGGGGAAACTCTGGAAGAATTTCTTATTGCGTTTCCGAGCTTAGCCGCGAGCAAGCCATAGAAGTGCTGGAAATGGCAGAACAAGCGCTAGCCTGGATAGACGGGGTTTGCGCATCCTCTTTCTTGTGCAATTTGCGTGTAAGCAATCGTATGTTCTAGCTTGACTCTGTGTTTGTTCTGGCTATATTCTGGCCAGAATGAAGTATGATATCATACTGGCCCCCGAAGCGATTGAAGACATGGCCCAGTTTACGGCTTTTGAAAGGACTCAAATCAAAGATGCACTGGAGACTCATGTAAGGCATGAACCTATGAAAGTCAGCAGAAGCCGTATCAAACGCCTCCGAGGACTGTCTAAACCGCAATTTCGCCTTCGCGTCGATCACTTTCGAGTTTTTTATGACGTTGAAGGCTCAACCGTCAATATCTTGGCGATCGTACCAAAAGGAAAGGCAGAAGAATGGCTAAAACAGTTCGGCGAGCCGTAACCAAAGAAGTTGCGCTCTCGGAAGTAAAGGACCATTTGTCGGAATATCTCCATGTCGCCGAGGAGAAAGAAGTTATTATCCTTCGGCATGGAAAACCGGCCGGAGTCCTCATTGGGTTTAAAGACGAGGATGATTGGTTTGACTATCGTTTGGAGAATGATCCAAGATTCCTCGAGCGCATCGCCTCTGCCAGGCAACATCTCCGCGAAGGCACGGGGGTTCGGCTTGAGGATGTGGACGTATGATTATCGGGCTTGTCCCGGCTTCTGTCGGAATTCTCTGAACATCAGAGGATCCCGGATATGTCAAGGCATCACGTCTCTTTTTCCCAACCAAGCCGGTCGGTAAGATCATCTTGGGCAATTTTATGCGCACGGGTTTAGCAGACGCGGCATTCACGTCTTTTTTGTTTTGCTGAGTGATTGTCCTTTACGGGTTTTGTGATCTGATCGCGTGCGGAGCCTGAAGAACGGACCCACCGATCACCGCTGGAAGTACGCCGGGTAGCCGGATCGGACATTTCGTTCTTCGGGATAGAAGGGGTTTGAGTATATTGGACATTATGCGCCAGTTATTTCTGGATCAACAGTGACTGAAGATACCAAAACAAAACTCGTATTGTTTGTTGAACGCGCCAAGGAACTTCGGTCATCCTCGCTTTTCCAGCGAATGACTGAGGGCAACTTAACGTACCGTGTACATTGGGATGTTGAAAACGGATCCCGCCATGAACTCGAGGGCTTTGAGACCGAACAACTTGTTTATGCTTCAAGCCTGATTCGACCTTTTGTGTCAGAAGAAGAGCCTCTCTTCCTGCCCCACATTCACAACCTGTTGTTTACAACTACAGCACTTGATGAATCACTGACTCAAGACCTCAAAAACGCACGATCCCTGTTTGATAAAATAATGCACGACAAAACTGTCGGAATCTCAATTCATGGAGAGCCCTATCCTGCAAACAGAATCTGGGATTTGTTCTTTAATGGAAAGTTTTTTCATGTCGATAAAGAACTGAGGATTCCGCTAGAAAAAGCATTGCAACCCACCTCTGGCTTTCTGGTTCGGCATCAATTCAACATCATGATTGCAAACTATGTAGGCTTGATACTTTGGTATGCCAGAATTATTGAACAGCATTTTCTAATAAACGAAATAGCCGGCGCATAACACGCTGCTAGACATTGTGGACTCGTGATGCTGGCTGTGAACTGATTTGAGATAGTCAGATGAACAAAAAAACTTTCGATCTATTCTACCGTCCCAACGGCGTCACTCGCTCGGCGTGCTCAGTCGGCCTGCGGTCTCTTTCCGCGCGCACCATTGTCTCGCACCGCAACATGGAAGATAGTCGGCCCGTCACGCCCCGCACCGCAGAAACGTAAAGATCAATCATGAACCGTCTTGCTAAAATGGCCGCCACAGTCTTCCTTGCCATCGGATGTGATTCGAAATACGATTTTCACGACTCCTATCGCGGGGAGATCGATCTGCCGCTGGATAGCACCCTGTATGTTTCGATTATGAACAGTTCAGTCACGTCCAGGAATGTCCAGTTGTTCGTTCAAACCCAACTCTATCCGTGCCTCGGATACCGACTCGTGTACGAAATGCGGAAGAACGATCGAAAGCTGGAACTGTTCATTGATGGCATTGACAAACCCGATGACCGATGCCTTACAGCTCTGGGCCCCGCAGAAAAGGGTTGGGACCTGTTCTTACTTGAGGGAACATACAACTGGTTGATTGAAGCGAACGGGGAACTGGACAGGTTTGAAATTTTGATTTCCGATACGGCGGCAGATTTGGTTCAACTGGACTCGAATTTTACCCGAATTTATCAAGGACATATTAGCTTATGACCGTTGCGGCGCGGTTTGACATCAACGGCACGCCGTAACCGGATTCCGCATTCTTTACAACATACCCTATTACCGACTCGATCATGAACGCTGAGCAATTGCGCCTCGAAGAAACCCGAAAGAACCTGCAACCCTGGTACCGCTGGGGACCGTATGTCACGGAACGCCAGTGGGGCACTGTCCGCGAAGATTACAGTCCGTACGGAACCGCATGGGACTTCTGCACGCACGACATGGCGCGAAGCAAAGCCTTCCGGTGGGGCGAGGAGGGCATCGCCGGCATCTGCGACGACCACCAGATATTCTGTTTTGCGATTGCCCTGTGGAACGAACAAGATCCGATCCTGAAGGAACGACTGTTCGGACTGGGTGGCCCGGAGGGAAACCACGGCGAAGACGTGAAGGAGCTGTATTATTATTTGGATTCCACGCCGACGCATTCCTACATGAAGATGCTGTACAAATACCCGCAGGTCGAGTTTCCCTACGCGCATCTGGTCGAGGAAAACAAACGCCGAACCAAAGCGGATCCGGAATTCGAACTCATCGACACCGGGGTCTTTCAGGACAATCGCTATTTCGACGTCTTCGTGGAGTACGCCAAAGCCCACCCGGAGGACTTGCTGATACGGGTGACGGTCCATAATCGTTCTGCCGAGTCGGCGACCCTTCACGTCCTGCCTCATCTCTGGTTCCGCAACACCTGGTCCTGGGGAGACGATCCGGTCCGGCCGTGCATTCGCGTGAAACCGGATCGAACGCTGAGCGCGGAACACGCCACACGGGGAACGATGGAATTGTCCTGGGAAGGAGACGCCGTCCCGCTGTTTTGCGATAACGACACGAACGCAGTCCGATTGTATCATGCGCCGGCGCAGGAAGGATTCTACAAGGACGGAATTGGAGAGTATATCGTGCACGGCAAGGCGGATGCGATACGACGCGACGGAGGCGGAACCAAAGCCGCACTGCATTTCATCGCCACGATCGATGCCGGCGCATCGCGCGAATTTCGTTATCGACTGCGCCGGCCCTCGCATACCCCGCCGTTCGAAGGATTCGAGACGACGTTTGACCAGCGTCGAGCGGAAGCACATGCCTTTTACAATGACATTCAGAAGAACATTACCAACGATGACGCCCGACTCGTCCAGCGACAGGCTTTTGCAGGGATGTTGTGGAGCAAGCAGTTCTACCACATCGACATGCCGCGCTGGCTCAACGGCGATCCCGGACAACCCGCTCCTCCGTCCGAAAGAAAAAAAGGCCGCAACCACAGCTGGTTTCATCTGAACAATGCCGATGTGATCTCGATGCCCGATAAGTGGGAATACCCGTGGTACGCGGCCTGGGACCTTGCGTTTCACTGCATCCCGCTCGCGATGATCGATCCGGAATTCGCCAAGAATCAATTGCTTCTGCTCACACACGAATGGTACATGCACCCCAACGGACAACTGCCCGCGTATGAATGGGCGTTCGGCGATGTGAATCCTCCGGTGCACGCGTGGTCGGCATGGCGTGTCTACAATACCGAAAAGAGAAAAACCGGCACGGGCGATCTGAAATTCCTTGAACAGGTCTTCCACAAAATGCTGCTGAACTTCACTTGGTGGGTCAATCGCAAAGACAACAACGATAATAATATTTTTCAGGGCGGTTTCCTCGGTCTGGACAACATCGGAGTTTTCGATCGCAGCGCGGAACTCCCGACCGGCGGCTATCTCGAACAGGCGGACGGAACCAGTTGGATGGCGATGTACTCGCTCAACATGATGCGCATCGCGCTGGAACTGGCGAAAACGAACGACACATACGAAGCGCTGGCAACGAAGTTCTTTGAACACTTCCTTCTGATCGCCGGGGCCACGAACAATATCGGCGCAGAAGGCGTGTCGCTGTGGGACGACGAGGATTCCTTTTTTTATGACGTTCTTCACGCTCCCCACTCGCCGGCAACACAACTCAAAGTCCGGTCCATGGTCGGTCTCATTCCGCTGTTTGCCGTCGAGATCATCGACACGGAAACCCTGTCGCAGGCTCCTCGCTTTGCCAAACGACTGGACTGGTTCTTGCGCTATCGCCCCGATCTGGCAAAACTCGTTTCGTACTGGCACGAGCCCGGACAAGGCGAGAAACGTCTGCTTTCGCTTCTCCGCGGACATCGGATGAAGTGCGTGTTGCGGCGCATGCTGGACACGTCGGAATTTCTGTCGGACTACGGAGTGCGCGCCGTCAGTCGCTATCATAAGGACCAGCCGTACGTGTTTCGGTCCGACGGCAAGGCATTCACCGTCAGTTATCAACCCGGGGAATCGGAAACCGAACTCTTCGGCGGCAACAGCAACTGGCGAGGGCCGATTTGGTTCCCGGTGAATTACCTGATTATCACCGCGTTGTACAAATTTCACGCATACTACGGCGACGATTTCAAAATCGAATATCCGACAGGCAGCGGAAAGGCGCACACCATCGCGCAGGTCGCAGACGAATTGACGAGGCGTCTGACCGCGATTTTTCTCCGCGGGTCGGATGGCAGACGCGCGGTGTTCGGCGACAACGAAAACATTCAGAACGATCCTCATTTCCGGGATCATCTTTTGTTTTACGAATATTTTCACGGAGACAGCGGACGCGGTGTCGGCGCCTCGCACCAGACGGGCTGGACGGGCCTGATTGCCAAGCTGCTCGATCCCAAAGGAGATTGATGTGAGTCCGCAAGTGCACACCGAATGGCTGGAGGCCAACGGTCTCGGCGGTTGGGCGTCCGGCACGGTCAGCGGTATTCACACACGCCGCTATCACGGATTGCTCGTCGCCGCGCTTCGCCCCCCGGTCGGACGTTCGGTGCTGATCTCCAGATTGGACGAAACCCTCGTCCTGGCAGGAAACAATTATGACCTCAGCGCCAATCAATTTCCGGGCACGTTCCATCCGAATGGATACCAATTCATCGAATCCTTCGAACATGATCTCTTTCCCACGTGGACCTACCGCGCCGGTGAGGTCTACATACGGAAGACCATTGCCGCGATTCACGGCGAGAACACGACCGTGGTGTCGGTTCACATCCTGAAATCGCCGGAGCGATTCTCCCTCTTTCTTCGTCCGTTCTATGCGTGCCGCGATTATCACTCCCTGCAGCATGCGTTTGAGGGAATACGGAAGGACGGACGATTCCAAGACGGCGTCTTTCAGTATCATCCGGTCGAATTCCAGCCCGACACGTACATATCCGTACCGAATTCCGACTTCCACCCGGATTTCCATTGGTATTACAATTTCGAATACGCCGTGGAACTGGAGCGAGGGTTGGATTATCGGGAGGACCTGTTCACACCGGGAGTGTTTGAAATTCGCGCGGCCGAAGGCGATTCCATTCACATCCTCCTGTCCACCGACGAACCTTCCGGACGGTCAGCGCGCGTACTGATGAACAGGGAGACAACACGGCGGCAACAGCTGGCGAAAGCAGTCAATCCGGGCGATGCCGATGTCCGACGTCTGACCCTTGCCGCAGACCAATTCATCGTGAAGCGCGGAAACAACTTGCGAACCATCCTGGCCGGGTACCATTGGTTCACCGACTGGGGACGGGACACGATGATCGCACTGCCCGGACTCACGTTGACGACCAGGCGATTCAACGACGCGAAGCTCATTCTCAAAGAATTTTCCCTTCTCGTGGATCGCGGCATGCTGCCCAATCGATTTCCGGATGAAGGAGAGGCGCCGGAATACAACACCGTGGACGCGACGTTGTGGTTCTTCCTCGCGGCCGACGCGTACTCGCGCATCAGCAAGGACTCCCGGTTTGTCTTGGACGAACTCCTTCCCGTCTTTTCGGAGATCATCGCCTGGCATGAGCGCGGAACGCGGTACGGAATCCAGGTGGACGCGGACGGTCTGCTTCGCGCGGGCGAGCCGGGTGTGCAGCTGACATGGATGGACGCCAAAGTCGGCGACTGGGTAGTCACGCCGCGCATCGGTAAACCCGTCGAAATCAACGCGCTCTGGTACAACGCGCTCATGATCTACGGACAGTGGTTGGAGGATGCCGACCGACCAAACGACGCGAAGACAACCTTCGACAAAGCCGCGAGAGTCCGCAAAACATTTGAAGAACAGTTTTGGAACGCCGAGCAGAATTGCCTGTACGATGTCATCGACGGTTCTACAAAGGACGGATCCGTGCGACCCAATCAGATTTTCGCGCTCAGTCTTCCCCATCCGCTCATTTCCGACGAAAGGGCCCGCGCCGTCCTGCAAACCGTCACGAATCACCTGTACACACCGGTCGGCCTTCGCAGTCTGAGTCCGTTTGATCCGCGATACGTCGCGCGTTACGAAGGCGATCCCCGCGCGCGCGACGCGGCGTATCATCAGGGCACGGTGTGGACGTGGCTCCTCGGACCGTATGTCGACGCGGTGCGGCGATACGGCGACCGCGACAGGATCGCCGGCATCCTTGCGCGCATGCGACCGCACCTGGAAGAAGCGTGTGCAGGCAGTGTGTCGGAGATCTTCGACGGCGACGCGCCTCATTCCCCGCGCGGCTGTATCTCTCAGGCGTGGAGTGTCGCCGAGTGGTTGCGGGTTTTCACATCCTGAGATTCCTGTCTTTTTTTTGAAACTACGTACCCAAACCCGTTCCTGCCGTCGGCAGGGTTTTGCACCTCCAGAAGAGCATCTCTCAGTCCATGCCTAGGCGACTGACGTACGATGACAGATTGCAGGTCGAAGCGTAAATGGGTTCGGCGACAGTTCCCGTGATTTAGGAAGCCTCACTCTGAAAAAATGACTCCCAACGGATTGATCTGACCCGACCGGCCGTTGCTGTATCCGCCGTCCCAGGACGTCACAATGCCTTTCCACATCTCCAAGTGCAGGTGGCGCTCGAATCCGCCCGGACACAGTCTGGCCGGCAAAACGTGCCCAACTGTTGCGCCTGACCGAACCGAGTCGCCTTTGGCGACCGTTGTGCCTTCGAGATGCCCATATAACGCAGTATAGGTTCCGGCAGGCGTCTCGTGTTTAATCCACACCATGGTACCGAGGCGGCAGTTATCACTCATTACCCGCAACACGACGCCGTCCGCCATGGCCATAACCGGCGGCTTGTCCTTGAGCCACGCCGCTGCCTTCCCCCCGCCCGAGTACCCGGTTGCCACACTGATGTCGACGCCGTCGTGGCCGTTGACCGCCTTGCGCTTCTCTTTGCCAATCAATGGCCTGTAGCCGAACATATTGTAATACGTGATTGCATCTGCCGAACGAAATGGCGGTACAAAATATTTTTTCGTTTGTCGAATCAACCTAACGACGACGAGGGATGAATCAGCCGTGAGATTGCGAACACGTACGCGACAGACCTTAGCTGAATCGGGGCAACGAAATACGATAGCCGTTTCTTTGCCGACGGCCGAGTAGTTATTGGAATCCCCATACGCGTCCGCCAAAGTCGCAGACAATATGAAGTCTTCTCCTTGCGCAACGACGGAATACCAAATGCTCGCGCTGACGGGAAATGTGTATTGTACAACCTGGCGGGGCGACATCATGACGCTATCCGTTCGCTCTACTGTCAAGGAACGGGACTGACTCGCCTCTTGGGTATCTTGTGGTCGCAAGGATGTACAAAGAAACAAGAGCAACGGCAGCATCAGCCAGCTTCGTACCGGGCTATTGTCATGATGCACATAAGGACATTCGCGTCGGGCGTGTGCAGATGGGGTAACAAAGCCGAGAAAGCCCTGGAAGAAATCGATAATGTTATCGGCTCTCCTTAAGACTTAATGGCCACAAATAGTTCGAGAAGTTATTTCTTTTTCTTTTGCAAACTTATGGACAAGGTCGTGTCGGCTCGCAAAGATATCGTCTCGGCATATGTTTCAAAACTCTTATCCAGCGACTTGACGATCACCAAACGATCTCCTGAGAGCATGCGAAGAACAGTTGATCCCAAACCATAAGAGACGCCGTCAATAATGACCTCTGATTTCTCCGGCTTAATGATTAGATTTACGGTAATAATTGATTTGAGCTCAACCACAAGTGTCCTTGGTGTCTTGTCCTGGACAATTTCGACATCTAACTCCTCATCCTTGTATCCGATTTTGGTGAATACGAGTTTGCGTTTTCCACAATTGATGGCCACAACGCATGGTGTGACGCCGATTTTCTGATCTTCCAGAAGAACGTCAACTCCCAGGGGATTTGAAAGAATTTTGACATTTGTTTTGATTGGTTTGAGATCAATTGTCACATTCTCGAGAGCGCCTTCTTTCAGTTGCACAGATGCGCTACCGGCAAGAACACCGTCTATCAATTCGATCGTATAATCTCCAATGGGAAGACCTTCAATAAGTTTTGGTGTAGTAAACCCCGTGGCTTTGCCGTTCAACTGTATAGGAAAATTACCCGGATTGGACAGTATATAGAGATCAGCATTTCCAGAGACGTCAGTATTTGAAGCGCTATTCGGATTGCCCGCAAATGCGTTCGCAATTGATTTCATGACGGTAAGGAGTCCATCAATCTCCCCGCGATGATCCTCGGACCTTGTCAGCATTATTTTCCCTGTTTCAACATCGACGAGGCGTAAATCGATCGTCCATGTTTCACCAAGCTGGCCCAGGTCTCCGGCAATGATCTGCTGGACACCCAGCAATTGGCCGACCTGGACAGCGCATTCGGCGGTATTACACTGATCCGACATGTTAAAATCTTGTTGTTTGAGAATTTCATTCATCCGGTCCCGCTCGACAACATCAAATTTGCCAGTATTGACCAACAGCCCTCTGAAGCGACTCGTCAGGACAGATGCTTCTCCCAAGCTCAAACCAGTGCTTACATTGAAGTCGATCACGGCTACGGGTACCAGTTTTTCCTGCGAGAAAGAAATTCGCCCCAAGAAAAGCGTCCCGTAGAGCATGGCACGAACGAACCGGCTGACCATTTTGGTATGGCTAATTAGATGCCGATAAAACTCTACAGAAGGACTCCAGTTTTTTTTCGTCGCCTTCAGCGTAACCCTTCTTTACAATGAGAATCTTACCTGATCGTTCGATGGCAATGAGCGTTGGTAATACGGCCACTGATTCCTTGCCCTTTACTCCAAATTTCTCCGCAACCTTTGCATATCGATCCATGAGGACAGGCAGTCCAATGGCTTCAGATTTGACGTGTTTTCTTACCAGATCCTCGTTTTCTGCGACATCGACAAGAAAGATTTTTATGTCTGGATAAGATTTCTGCAGTTCATGAAGTGTCGGTATCTCGCGCCGGCATGGTTGGCACCATGTGGCAAAGAAGCTCAGAATGACAGGCTCACGCGACGATTTGGCTTTGTAGGTATTTCTCGGTGTGCCATAATAGTCGGCCGAATAGAAATCTTCACCGGACAGCGTGCGGAGATAAAAGCTGGGCGCGGCTGTTGAATCCATAAGACTTTGTGCGGTCGCTGTCGTTGCACATAAGTAAACGTGACACCAAGCAGCTATGAGCAGACACACTGAGATTGCATTCATAATAGTCTTTCATTGAGGAGGACCCGGGGGCGTTCCAAATGGATCCTTTGCCGGCTTGGGTTTCAAGAGGAAGGCGGCCCCGCCTCCCGCGATCACCACTCCGCCCAGAATCCATGGCCATTTCGATTTGCGTTTCATTCCCATTAAGTCGAGAGCCATTTCATCAAAGACCTTGAACAGCCCGTCAATTTCACCGCGATACTGGCGATCGACTTCATTGTTGATTGTACCGGTCGTCACATCCAGGATCTTCGCATTCACCGTGTACGTCTGACCGACTTTGCCCATTCGCCCAAAGATAATCTTCGCTGCGGTCAACTGTTTTCCTACCTTGACTGCGCAGTTTTCCTGATCGCACAGATCGGTAAGTGAAAAGTGTTGTTCCTTTGCAATCTCTTCCATCTCCGTTCGTGTCAGGAAAATGAACTTTCTTGTACGACTGCATGAACTACGAAATTTTTCACTCAGCAAAACCCCCTCGTTGGGGGACATCCCCTGCACGACGGCAAAATCCAGTACAGCCGCTGTGGTTTTCTTTTGTTCCTGCGAATGGACAGCGACCGGAAGCACGATGATGAGCAGAAAGGTGATGGGTGACTTCATTTCGGCGCTCCTTATTTGATCAACAGCATTTTGCGCGTACGCACATAATTTCCGACTGCCAGTCTGTACAGATAGATGCCGGACGCGACCTGGATTCCTCCGTCATTCTTGCCATCCCAGGAAACCGTGTACCGGCCGGTTTGTTGGAATCGATTGCCGATCAGGGTGCGGACTCTCTGACCCAACATATTATAAACAGTCAGGCTCACTTCGCCGGCTTGCGCCAGTTCGTAGCGAATGCTTGTCGTCGGGTTAAATGGGTTTGGATAGTTCTGTTGAAGTAAGAATTCCCGCGGCAATTCGGCTTGCGCTTTAGCCAACTCACCCAGCGTATAGGCTTCTGTTCCGACAAAAATCTTGAAACGAACCGGCTCCGATCGATCCATCCCTCGGAAGCGATAACCGGCCTGAGTGGCATCAACGACTTGATTGTGACTCACATCCAGGATGGCCATCACGTGTCCTGATGGCAGTTGATCCGGAATCCATTCGAGTTCCAACTCCGCGCGGCCAAACGACGATGTCGCTGACATATCCCACGTGTAACCCAGATCCGACGGAGGACGAAAGTCCAGCGTATAGACTTTCACTCCTTCTCCTTCCGAACGCTCAAAGGATGCATTCACGTAATCTCCCATTGTCGGTATTTCCGGAAGATTGTGGATGTCTCCCTCTACGACGCCTATAAAATTATGATCTTCCTGGAGATCGTCGTGACGAACCTTAAACTGAACCGTCCAGTCGGTTTTCGAGGCCACTTTCGCAATCGGATTCGACGTTCGAGGGTAAACGACAATCGACGTTTGCGATCCGCTGTTGTTTATCCAATAACCTTCGAAGGGTTCCATTATACTGGCAGGCTCGTATGCGTCCGCATTGGTTCTCCGGTAAAGACCGGAAACCTCCGCAGGTTTGGTCAACGAGATTACCGATTGTACTGGAAACGGGGTGCCGATCAAACTCCAACCGCTTTCGAGGGGGATCAGAACCGAATCCAGTGAGACACTTGCCGCACCCAGAGATACCGCAAACGCCTGGTTGCCGCCCAAATGTTTGACCCAGTACCCCTTCCTGTATTGCAGTTGAGCCGTCGTGATTCGGTTTCCGTCCTCATCAAAAACGCGATATTCGGCGCCCCACGATTCGAACAAATCCGCAAGCGTAGGACTCAAGTCAAGCGGAATTGAAAAAAGCCGCCATCCACGATCGCCCTGACCCTTTGCGCTGCCCGGGATTCCATTAGAATACGTGCCGGATACGGATGTGTTGACTTCGCCCGCCCCAAGGCTGACTGGCACTGAATACATTCTCGATGTCGAATCGACAGATCCATCGCTGGCGCGTATTCGATAGACAACTCCGAACTTCGTGACCGATGATGCAGGGATCTCGCCGACATACAGCCCCGTGGCCAGTTGCATCGTATCCAGTGAAAAACTCGACTGATCTCCCCTGCGGTATTCCAAAACGACATGGGACAAAAAACCGCTGTTGTCGGAAACGGATACAGTGACCGTGACCGCTGTATTCGTCGACGGTGCGGCCGGATTGACAGACGGCAGTCCTATATTCGGCTTGATAACATCACCGGTACCAAATCCCGTCATGGCCACCATCAGCGGACTTCCATCAAAATTACCCGTGATGTCGAGACTGGCCGATCGGGAACCAAAATTTGAGGGCGTGAACTGAACCACGATCGTATCCCGCTCAAGGGCGTTTGTATTGACCATGTTCGGAAGCGGATTGCCTTTGAGAATCATAAAATCGGACGCGTTGGTTCCAGTGACCGCAATCGACGAGAACGTAATGTCCGAGTTTGCAAAGCTCTTGGATAAGATGATTGTGTCATTTCTGGACTGATTCGTCGTCTTGTCCACGTTTCCGAATGCGATCGAGGATTTATTCACGCCCAGCGACCTCGTTGTCAGAGTCAGTACGCTGTCGACCAGCGACGAAGCCGTCAGATAATTGATGGCCAATCCCGTTCCATTGAACGAAAAGATCCGGTAAAAATATTCTGTGTTGGACGTGAGTCTCTTTTGCGTGAACGTCGTTGCGCTTCCGACAAAAACAACACTATCCCCTGCGATCACTGAACTTCCGGCCGCGTACGATTGTCCGTCCGATGGAACACTTGTCGGAACGCTGCCGACTTTACGGATGGCCAAATATCCGTCGGGCAGACCGGAAGCTGCCGAGAAATTGACGATCAGTGAGTCCGTCGCCAATGCCGATGCTGTGAAGTTTGTCGGGGCTTGCGCAGGCTCCACCGCTAGCGTCACGACCGTTTGTTCGCCGGACTGTACCGACATTCCGTTTGCATTGACAGCCGCGATTTTAAAGTAGTAGGTTCCTCCAACCGGCAACGTATGTGTTTTCGCATTCGTTGCATCGCTTGTCGAATCCACTTGAACAAAACCGGTACCCGAAGTCGTCGATCGGAAAATTCGATAACGCGTCAGTGTGCCGGCAGATGCTGACCAGGAAAGCGTGACATTGGTAATCGTGTTGACGTTGATTGCGGGCGTTCCAGGAACTAACGGTGGCACGCCGATCGAAAAACTCTGCTCAGACGAAAAAGCGCCGCCATCATAGCTATTGTCGATCGCCTGGACGGCCCAGTAGTATGTTCCATTTGCAAGATTTCGCATTACAATGGTCGTATCGTGCCAGGCGTTACCTTGACGCGCAACCTTACGCAGGCCCGTAGAAACATCTGCCATGGGACTGACGATGTTGATTCCACCGGGACTTGATCCCATTCGGATGTTGTAGGTTAGTCCCAACGACGGGGTTTCATTGTCCGTCGCAAGATCCCAACTAATGCGAACGCTGTCCGCGCCAGGAACTGTGTTTCGAATGACGGGCGCAGTCGGCTTGGCATTCGGGTTGACGCTTGTATTGTTGTGGCAGGCCGTCAGTAATTGATGCTGGTTAGACTGGTTCCAACCCGTCATGATGAAGTCGAGCCTTCCGTCCTTGTCATAATCGCCAACCGCACCATTTCCAACGACAACTGAGGATATGCCAACTGATCCGAGATTCGTGAATGACCCATCGCGGTTATTGCGATAGACGGAGAGATTGTATGGCCCCGTTGCATTATAGCCAAAGGCGATCAAATCAAGCCATCCATCATTGTCAAAGTCCCCCCATGCCAGTGCACCCATGGAAACTCCGACACCGCCTCCCAACGATGCTCCTATATCATGGAAGATTCCGTTTCCATTGTTTTTATAGATCTTCAAGAACCTAGAGGAAGCGTCGGGGGTGCCGCAAATTGCAAGATCAGGCTTACCATCGTTGTCATAATCACCCCACGCCTGCATGCCCTCAGCGAGTTGTGGAAAATCCGAAGATCCGTCCACGGGCGTCAAAACATGTGTGAACGTGGACCCATCATTACGCCACAGTTGCGTGGACGCAGATTGTCCCGCGTACCCTGCGGTGTAAATAAAATCCAAGTCGCCCTCTCCATCATAGTCACACCATGAAACGTAGTTGCTGGACCAAAGTGAATCCGGTATGTGTCCAACTCGATCAAATGTGTGTCCCGTCCCTCCACGGTTTTTATATAATACTCCGCCAGCGAGCAAATCAGTCTGGCCATCGAAGTTGTAATCTCCCCAAACTACCTTCGTTACAGTGTTTCTCAAAGGAATGGGAGACAAGTTCGTGTCCAAAGTAAAGGACGATGTGCCGTTACCTTTGTATATCGGTAACGCCGGAGTTCCACCGTCTACCGCAGGATTACTTATGTATGTGGATGACCCAAGAATAGCGATGTCCAAATCGCCGTCGTTATTGTAATCCCCCCACTGAACGCCGCCGGTATAAAGATTTTGTAAGGAACTATTTGCATCATTGTAAGTTCCGTTCGTATTGCGGTATAGTATTGTCTTTATGTTTGAACCGTCATTGCCCGTTACAATCACGTCCAAATCACCGTCATTGTCGAAATCACCGAGATCCAAGGGACTGTTGAGACTAAAGATGAACGAGCCATTGCTGAACTCCGAAAATAAGATATCACCCGACGAATAAAAAGTTGACGTTCCCGTAGTTCCGATCATGTATTGCCCGGTCTGGGTCAATCCATTGAATGTCACACTGGCGGTCGTGGCCGCAGAAGCAGAGCCCACCAATGTCCACGACCCGGATTCGTTCGCATTGCGCCGGTACAGTTTCAGATTTGACGGCGCGCTGACGTCCGCTGAACTGATGGCGCCGGTGCCCAGCTCAAATGTAGCATTGGCCGCAAAAGTCCCGGACCCGAATTTCTCAAGGACCCAATATTTTTTTGTGTAGATGTTGGAACCTGTCGGCAATGTTCCTACGGCGGTACTGTCATTGAGCAACGTCGAGAGAAAGTCGTCCGAACCGCTCTTGCTAGTGAAGTTGAGGAGAAGATTCGTCGTCGGAAAATTCCTGGAACCGGTCGTGGAGACGGTTTGGATATTTCCGTAGCCGGCGCCGACGGCGGCCGTAGAGGTTCCGCGGGTCATGCCTCCCATCAGTACACCGTCCAGATTGTTATTCGTCCCATCGTCTAAGTTACCTGAAGATTCATCACAGCGGTAATATGCGACCAATCCAGATTCGCTTCCCGTCAGCTGTGTGTGCATGCGAGTTCGTATTTGACTCGCGTCAAGAAAACTGTTCCACACTCGGAGTTCATCTATTGCACCATCCCAGAACTGCACCATATTCCCCGCCGCATTCACTGCTGATCCTATGCGAACGGGAGTGTTTCCATTATAGATAGAAGAAAGCGAAGATGCGAACGTCAATGTTGTTGCGGTCATGCTTCCATTCACGTAAATGTACATGTTTTGAGTAGCCACTTCATACGTTGCTGCAATGTGTTGCCATTGATTCGCGTAGATGGTTACTGCGTCTTGAACGATAATTCTCGCTGTCGGGGGATCTTGGTGAACCTGCCACAACAACCGCCCATCAGCTTGTTTGTAGAGCGTCCAACTAATATCCGACGCATTGGAATTGTATTTTGAGAGAAGGATCCGCTCGGTCCCGACGACTTCATCCGGATAGATCCAGGCTTCTATGGTAATTGCACTTCCAGTAAAACTGTCATCGTCTGATATATCTACGTAGTCATCGACCCCGTCAAACTGCAATGCATTGCCCGGTCCCTGCGCCCAGGTGCTCCAAGAGGGGGTCATGAGAATAAACCACACTGGAAACAGCAATCCGATCCACGCCGGCAAGCGATTCATACTTCACCTCAGATCATTGTATGGGATTTGAATAACCGCTTCGTTCAACATGGTTTCCCTGCCAAACCTAGTGTCTCACAGAAATCGGAAAGAAAGGAGATGGATATTGAAGCCCTGTTGGAAGGTAGTTTAGAGCGCCAGGGAAAGCAACTCAATTTCTGCCACTGGTCACTCTGTTCGTCGCGTACAAATGAACTGCTCATCATACACATGTTCACCCCCTTGATTGATCCTCATCCATAATCCGCATCAGAGCGGTTTTTCACACCGAACGATTTTCGGCGGCGACGTCTATCCGCCCAGCCGTCGATTCAGAAATAGACGATGATCGAACTGGTCAGATAGTTCCTGGTTACTCGTTCTTTTGAACTGGCATCACTGGAGACGGTCTTCGCCGTATATCCTGAGAGGGTGTATGCGAAATCCAACGCAAACCTCGAAACAATGAACCCCAGTCCAAAAGAGACCGCCGTTCCGGACACTTGTTTCCGGGTTGTTTCAAAACCGTCGAAACGGCTGTTTGCTTTTAGCGTTGGGAGCGTCCGAAATCCGGTGCGAATTGGAATCACAGCGAAGTCATTGATCCACAAGTACTCAGCCCCCACGCGAATCTGATTCAAGTCCTTTTTGCTTTCGCTTAGAAGATAGTCCTCCGCATCCGCGGCAATCAGCACATTGCCGGAACCGTCTTCCTGTCGAACTGCATAGAGAACTTTGTTTTTGCTTTTCGCAAATTTCCTTAATTCATAATCCGCAGACAAAGTGAAATTATCGCCCAATTGAAATGAACTCCCCATTCCAATCATCAGCGGGATGCGGATGTTTTGAGTGATGTCATACCTGAAGGAATAGTCTTGATCTGGAGAGCCTCCCCAAACTGTATAAAAGCGGCTTTTTCCATCATAGAGGGTTTCACTGTACAGCGTGAAGGGCGTTCGGACTGCAACACCCAGCTTCAGGCGTGTTTTCGCGGAACTCAGGTCGAGCAGCAAACCGGAGTTGAAGTTGTATCCGAAATAATCGTCCTTCTGAGTCTGGGCATAATAGGTCTCACTGACATCGCCGCCATACAATGCGCTCACACGGGTTTCTTTGTAGCGGCTTTCGGGTTTGCCAAACCAATAGTTGGCTGTGACCCCAAGTGAAATGACTCTGCTCAGCCTGTATGCGATGGCCAAGGACACATTGTCTACGCCACCCTTGATGGCCTCCCGCACTTCCACATCACCTGCCGCGTCGGTCCGATCGCTATTCAGATCGAACTGTCTCTGAAAGGCGCCGGCAAGTACGAACTTCTGATCGCCGAGAGTAAAAGGCAAAACGAGGCTTGCGGAATTGAGAGACAGATGCGTTTGCGAGTTCTTGAGGGAGGAAAAGTCTGAGGAATATTTCAGGCCGTCGCTTACCTGCCGACCCACCAGGGACAATTCCGCGCGCTCAAGTTGCGTCAAACCGCCGGGATTCCATGTGATCGCTGTCGCATCGTCGGCGACTCCGATAAAAGCGCCGCCGAATCCCTCCGCACGAGCTCCAGTCCCGGTGATATTGTAATCTGCCTGCGCGCCTCTGATCTGTTGTGCGTGTGCAATCTGGAGATTCCAAAGGGATATGACCAGCACGCAAAGTAAGGTTTTCATCGCGCCTCCTTGGTTGATTGGCCTGATGGCTTATGGGACAGGCGTCCGAGTGAATTTTTTGCTACGGATCTCTTTTGAAAATGACTGAGCGTCGATCCGTTTTTTTCGAACGTCACCGCTGTCAACGTCCGGTTGGCTAAGTCCACCTGATCACTGAATTCAAATGTGGATGACAGCGAGTGGTAGTTGATCCGTACGACAAAACGAGTGAGTTTCAGCCAGCTGTATCCATACGCATCCTGAGTGGATTCATCCCAGTAATAATCGACCATAACAGAGTATTCGCCATCCGGCGCATCACCGAGCCAGCGTGCGATTTCCGGCCCTCGGCCAAATTGATGGTCCTGAAAGAATTCGCCGCCCGAATCTGAGTGGCGGTTACCATAATAGAGAACTGTCGAATCCGGCTCCGTTACATACAGATCGAGATCCGTTGAATCTGTGTCCCAGGTCAGCGCAACCTGAAGAAAATCGCCGCCCAGACGTATAACTTCCGACTTGCCGAGGAAGTATCTTCCCACGTTGCCCTGCGCATCGTACAGGCCATAGGTAAAATCCAACCTGCCGGCGGCGATGTCTTGCGGAACCTGAATCTGAATAGAATACCGCAAAAAGTCCGAATTCCGCGCTGTCAGGGGAATTCGAAAATAGCTGGAGGCGCCCACGACTTTCAGATACATGCCGGCAACGGTCGTTTGGTACGGGTTTACCACATAGCATCGCCAGTTGTTGGTCAGACCGGCAACCAGGTTCATTGAATCGATACCGTCGGTCTCTGAATCATATTCCACACTCAGAAATGGCGCCGTGATATCGTTGGTGGCAGTGGGAAGGTCTCCGTCGATCCGACTGACGTTTGTGTTGAGGATGGAAACATGTTGTTCCATAAGAGCATCCGGATCGGACAAGAGGATGAAATCACTGCCGACGACTTCAAAGTCTCCTTTGATCTTCGGATCACAGGCGCTGGCCATTATGATCCCAAACAGCAGCAGGAAATGCGCACGTGATCTCATAAGCAGAATCTCCTTTTACCAAGATGGAACGCGCCTAACGTTTCCAATTTTGCCAGCAGAATCGACGCGATATTCGGATCACTGACGGACGTTGTGTAGGACGGATCGATAATCCTGATCTTGTTCAGGCAATTCGTCCAGTTTTGCCGACCCCAGTAGATACTCGCTTCGACATAAGCAATATCCTTGAAATCAACGGTTTCATCATGCTGGAAGACGTAATTCGGCGAACGGCTGTTCAATTGAGAGGCCTGTAAGAGAGCTTCGGTATCACGGTCAGCGCCCCAAAGGAGGAAAACCAGACCTGCCGACCGGTCATTGATTTCGTCCGCTGACAGATTTTCGATGTCTGCCCTCGATAAGTAACTCAACGCATCCTGGTATTGACCCAATCGCAAAGACGCCCAGCCTGCTCCCACATAGGCAGACGCAGAGTAGGAAGAACTTGCAACCAGAAAAGCCGAAAGGGCGCCGGCATAATCGTTACTTTCAAATTGCCCCCAGCCGGCCGATAGTACCTCGTCCGCCGTCACAATGTCCCTCGGATCGTCTGCCTCGCGGCAAGAGGCAATACAACAGATAAGAACGAACACTATTCGGATGGATCCTCTCATTGAACACCTCCAATCATCTGAACCTATTTGACCAACAACATTCGCCGGGTGATCGAACGCGCCGGCGTACGCACCGTGTAGAAGTACATACCGCTCGCCACGGCCTTTTCTGAATCATTTCGTCCGTTCCACACGATCTGATGGAATCCCCCGGGCCGATCTTCAGCCAGCAGCGTCCGAACTTCCTGACCAAGAACATTATATATCTGGACAGTCACACGAGCTCGTTCGGGAAGGAAGAATCGAATTTCAGTCGTCGGGTTGAATGGATTTGGAAAATTCTGATACAGGGTAAGTTCTTTTGGCAGCACGACGTGATCCGGATCATATGCCACGGCGAATGTCTGACCTGTTTTGGACAGGTTCAGCACAACGGACAGCTTTCCACTTTCCGATTCGCCTCCTGTGTAACTGAAATTCTCCTCCTCGACCACATACAAGCCAACCTTTCGCTCGTCATAGGTCTCTTTGTACGTCTTCTTCAGTTCGTCGAGCCATGATGACGGGATGGCCGCTTGGATGCGCGCTTCCTGATCATCCAGGGTCGCCACGCACCATAATCCATCTTCCAGGAACCGAATTCTGCTCTGACTCATGCGAACCTTCCGCGTCGTACTCAGGACAAACCCCTCCTCGGACAGACTCGTGACGTCAAAGTCCCCCATCTTCGACAGTTGTTTCGCCTTCGAGAGGGAATAATTCTGACTGGCAACCGTACTGCTGCCCTCATAGTCCGTTGTACTTGCCTGGATCATCAAATTCGAACCGGCGGTTAACGTGTAGTCTGCCATCCACGTCCGCCCGTCCAGAGATCTCATATTCACCGTCTTGGAGTTAACAATCGTTCGCGCAAAGGCAAGTGATTGATCGGAAGCAATCGCGATCTTGATCTGGTCGGTCACATCGGACGCCAAGACGCCGAGTTTAATGACGGGGGCCGGATCCGGGTTGACGGCGATTACGGACAGCACCCGGTCCGCATTAGCTTGGAGATCGGCTAAATCGATCCCTCCCACGACGGCAAACTGTACATTGATCACGCCGAAGCGTGGAATGTTATACGGACCGACGGCGATGAGCGATCTGACATCGGTATCAAAACCGGGAGGTGGCATAGGCCCTGATGTCATGATCCTATACATGGCGGAGTCTTGATCGTCATGCACGATGCCATTTTGATAGATAGACTGTCCGCTGATCGTGCCATTCAACGCAACCACGCCGTAGTAGTTGGGGTTGGAAGCTCCACCATTCTCATAAATGTACGATAACCGTCTTGCCGCATCGTAGCCGCCGCGATCCACATTTGCATTAAGGCTAACATCCCAATCCATGTTAAGTCCGACATACAATCCGGTCAGATCGGCTAATGAAGTATTGCGAATGCGGTATTCCATGATGACATAGTCATCATCGGGCGCTGTCGCTTTGGAGTAGGTAACCTGTTCGATGGCCAAACCAATGGGATTGGTGGATCGGGCGTCGGTGTATGAATTTTGAAATCCCTGTGCAAAACCCGGCAAATTCAGCGTTCCGGTGGCGGTCGTGTCTCCCGTTGCATAGTCATATCCGTACGTAAAGAGATTTCCGAGAACCTGTGTACTGGATTTGCCGATCATCAATGAGCCTTCAAACAGGCCGTTTTGTCCATTGAAAACGAACCCTACGCCACTGTACCCTTCGGGACCGGTTTCTCCATAAGCGGCAGCGCTGAGTTGGGCGCCAAATTTGCCGTTATTGAAGCTCGTGAAGACTGCGTTGTTATTATTATGCGTGCGGGCGTAGGTCGGAAAAGCATCGACGTACCCGCCGGTGTATTCGAATTGTTTGGATTGGCCGTTGTGGGTCAGCTTCAAGCGTATTTTGAAATTCCCCGTATCCGAGGGAAACACGAAGAGAGAATCGGATGACCAATCGACAAACACTCCTTCCGTTGCATCGACACCGTTGATTGTGACGGAAGGATATGCGTCGAACAACGCGTTCCAGGAACGCGAAATGTAATCGCCAGCAACTAGCCGCTGCCAAGGAGTCGGTATTTGCACTACGAAACTCACGGCCGTGTTTGCCGGGGAATTCACAAAAGTCGCGCCATTCTGAACATTCAGGTCATTATGGTTGGCCGTCGCATCGACAGCGATCACCGCGCCGGCGGTCTCGTCAAATTTCCAATAGCCGACCAAACCAGATTCATTGCCAATGAGCGTCGTATTCATCTTGCTTTGTATTTCGGCCTGCGTGCGAGTGATGTTCCACAGACGCACTTCGTCGATGAGACCTTCGAAAGATTGAAAGTAGGTTCCGCCGATGTAGAGACCCGTCGATCCTGAGCCCATGCTCAGACTGAAAGTTTGTTGCGCAACAAGGCCTCCGTTGATATACAGCTTGGCTGTAGCGCCGTCGTACGTGCCAGCTACATGCGTCCATTCCCCAATTCTGGGAGCGGCTGTATCTCTGACAAACACGTGAGGGTTGGTGATCGGGGTCGTCCCGTCCGTAATTTCCATTGCAAATCGTGGTTCATCCGAACCTGTATAGTTATTGATGCTCAGGTCGAATGTCATGTATGGATCAGTCGTAAAGCCTGTATTGGAAGGCCTGCGAATAAGAATGGAACCTTGGTTCATTCCCGGCAGTTCCATGGGAAACACCCACATCTCCATCGAGATATTTCCTCCGCTGATCTGGTAAGCTCCGGGATTAGCAGACGGATGGACAGGGGCAACGTCAGCCACCCGAATGCGCGTATTGGTTCCCGTGTTTCTCGGGAAATACGCAGAGCCTGTGTTCTGTGAGAAGACACGAAGACTCAGAATAACAGAAATTGAAGCAACCAAGAATGTTCTCATGCTTTCCTCCCGTCCGTAAGCTCCACCGTTAGGGTTATCATTTCAGATTTGCATTAAACTGCCGGTTGTCCGCAAAGATTATCCCGTCCGTCATCTCATCCACCATCCCGCTATGATCAGGAGTATGATAGAGATCGCAAGCAAAATGACCAGTCCGAGCATTTCGCGGAATCGCGACGTGTGCGTGCCGAGTTCGATGGGATTCATGGTCTCCTCCTCCATTTTGGTCTTATTGGTTTTAGACACCGTTGCAATCCATACATAACCGGGATTTGGGTGAGTTCGCTGCCAGTCAACAGGAACCGCCGTGATGATGAGACACGGAACGCGGCTGGGCATAACTTCCAGATCGACCGACGCCAGGGCATCGGTAAAGACAACTGCGTTGACTCTCTGAGGCGGTTCGCGTAAGTTCAGTCAGAATCTAGTTTTGTGACTCTTTGTCTTTATGAAGACGTCGGCCCTGCTCCGTCGGTTTATGGAAAGCGGTGTGGACGACCTCGCGACGGTGCACGCGCGCTTTGCCGCGTGGCTGGATCAACGACGGCGGGAAGACTATGACTGGGTTCTGACGTGGGTCTACGCGTGGACGCGGAGGTATTTCCTGAGAAAGTTCGTCGACAATAAAATCACCAGCGCATCGGATGCCGAGAAACTGATGGAAGAGGTCTTCTTCACGGTGCATGAGAAACACGGTACTGTGCGCGATCCGGGACGCTTTGCGTCATGGGTGAGCGTCATTTGTAAGTACAGATTTCTGAATTATGTACGGTCGGGACGCCATCAAGAGGCCGCGGAGGTGATGGCCGAGACCCTGGGATCGGGAGACGATATCGAAAAGGACGTCTTGCAGACCGTAGATGTCCATGCGGTTTTTGAGGGCTTGCTGTCCGAGAGACTGGAGAAACTGCCGAGCTACGTTCGGCTGGTTCTTCACAAGAAGATTTGGGAAGATAAGTCATACGATGAGATTGGAAAAGAGACAGGCTACTCCGTGGAAACGGTCCGAAGCTATTTCGCAAGGGGGTTGAGTCTTTTGCGGAATGAGCCTGATATTCAAGCGCTGAAGGACGTACCATAAAGGTTATGCCTTCCTATCGAGACGTGTCTTATTGGATAGAGTGCTTATGGATCATGTGAAGTCGCACGATCTCGCCGATTATGCCTTGCGCAACGAGTTTGCCATCGCGGACTCCCGGCGCCGGGACATCGAGCAACATGTCCGGGAATGCCATGAGTGCGAAGAAAAACTGAAAGTAATGGAGCATCGGGCGGCACAGTCACGACGAGACGCGGGGACCCACCTGCGAGAACTCCTGACTCGCACAGCGCCACGCAGACGTTTCTTCATCGGATGGCCGATCACTGCGCGAATCGCCGCGGTTTTTGCGGTATGTTTGGTTGGGTACGGCGCCGCCGTGTATGTCGTCAACTACCGGTTCGATCACGGACCGATGGGTCTTGCGGAATTTCAGGCCGACTATGAGTTTGCAATAAGACCGTCAGTCACCCGCGGAAATGAAAAAGAGCCCGAGGACATCAGGCTCTTTAAGGAAGGTGTCAGGACGTTGTTTGACTCAAAACAAACCACTCTGGGACTGTTTCCGAGATACGACGAAGCCTCCCTCGACAAAGCTCAGAAGCTTCTCTCGGCGGTCATCGAACGCACATCGGATCCAGATTTGAAACGGCTGGCGACTCGAGTTTATGACAAGACTGCACAGCTCAGATAACGTTATTGTGCGAGTATAGCCTGCATGGTCGAATCCAGATCAACGTAACACAGTTTAACGAAACCTTTCCTGTGGACGGTAAAGATCAGTGGATGTGGTCGGGAATCGCTGACTTCGTGAGATTCATCATATGTGTGGCGTCGTGGATTGCTTGCCGGTTGAGCGCCACTTATTTGACTGCCAGACATGAACAAGACGGCAACGCAGTTTTTCTGTTTCAAGGAGTCAAGCGTCCTCATGAAATTCGAGATCTGCTGACTATCAGCGTTCGCACCTGTCAAAGTCACATCCGTTTTGCTTGGGTTGAAATAGATGAACAACATCTCCTGCGGATGGAGAAATTCCTGAAACGTTGCATCTGCATTTTGTCGTGGATTGTTGTACGAGGTTGAGATCATTCCCTGTTTGCCGATGGTGAGCGTCAAAGATGAATTCTGCGCGTCCGCTTGAAATCCATTCCCGCCGGGAGGGGGCGGAATCCCAACGCTCGTATTCTCGACCCCAAGAATGTGAACCTCTCCTGCTCGCTTCTCTGATGGATGCGGGCAGGCAATCAAGATAAAACTGAACATTACCGTCAGCAGGTTTTTCATGCTACTCTCCTCGTTAGGTGTAAGGGTTTGGAAGTTTAACGCCTTCGGTCTGACAAAGGTTCCATTCTTCTTCCTTTTGTTTCTTGCTCCTGCGTATGCCGGCGAATGGCAGGAGCCTCCGGGTCCGGATTTTTCAGCCATTCGTGCTGCCATTGAATCAAGTAAATTTGAAGAGGCGGAGGGGTTGCTCCTGATCGCCATGACAAGGTGTCGTTCGCAGAAAGATACGCTGGCGGCTTGTTACGAGTACTATCGACTGGCTGTGTGGCTACAAAACGGTAACCGTTTTCATGACGCCGCTCGCGCCGCAGAAAGGTGCCGTCGATTGGGGATGTTGACCCGGAGCGACTATTGGGCCGTCTATGGCTACCTGACGGAATCTCACATGTATTGGCAGTTGGGAGACTTCGAAACGTGCGCCAACCGTCTGAAGTACGCTATGGACATAGCTTCTCGCGATTCGGTCCGCGCAAGAATGCCCCACGCATATTTTTCCTCCCTTCAGCGAATGGCGATTCTCCAGTTGGAACTGGGGTTCGCGGAAATGGCGTTGCCAGGCCTGTTGGCGTCCGGCGATTTCTACAAGTCCAAGGAGCACATGTTCGATCTGGCCGCTGTCTATATCAACCTGGCTGAGGCATACCGGGAGATGGGAAGATTGGACTCGGCAGAGTTTTATCTCCAGTTGACGCTCGCCATTGCGCCCGCCATCAAGGTTCAACCCAATGATCGAACTCATGCGGCGCTCGCAAATCTGGGAGAGATTTCACTTCGCAGAGGCCGACTGCAAGAAGCTATCCTTTGGCAAAGGCGTGCCATCGACGAACTCAACACGATCCACACCGAGGCCGATGAGAGTTATGTCCTGCTCGGCAATTTGTATCTTCACGCAGGCAATCTGCGCGAGGCCCAGATGGCTTACCGGACGGCGCTTCATTGGAACCATAGAAATTACCTGGCTTATTACGGACTGGCACGGACTATGGAGACGTCGAATCGGACGCAACATGCCGCTGTCTTGTTTGATTCGGCGGCGAGTCTGGCTAACATGGTCCTCGAGATGAACCCCGGAAGGGCCGTTTTGGCAACTCTCAAAGAGACCGCCCCTGTGTTTAACGATCGCGCTCGTTTCTCCTGGCGCATGGGTCAGCGCGACAAAACTCTTCAATCAATGGAAACCTACAGAGGCTTGTACTTCTCAACCATGCTGGCCGGGTCCAATTCCCGCAGGGATAGGGGCAATGAGTCTCGGGACACACTCCACAGCCTTCACGGTCAAATTCAAAGGAATCGGAGGTTTCGAACCGAGGCATCGGCTGCCGTTGAAGTTCTCCTGGAAGCCGATCGGTCCCGCGCATTGAAATCTGGATATTCCGATGGAACCCTCTCATTAGACTCAGTTCATAGCAATATCGGTTCTCACATCACGATCCTCCAATTCGCGGTGATAGAGGATTCTCTCATGGTCGTCGCCATCACGAGAGACACAATGACAGCAGCGGTCTCCGGCGTTCCCAGTGACAGCCTGGGACAGCTGATCGATCGCGTTACCAGGAATCCCGCACCTCAGATCGCAGATCTGCATCTCCTTTATCAGGGACTGATCGGTCCGATAGTCGACGCGTTGCCACGCGGCTCAAACGTGGTCATCATTCCCGACGGCCCGCTGTATCGACTTCCGTTTGAAATGCTGGTCGTAACGCCGGGACCAGATTACAGCAGTTGCGAATATCTGGTACAACGACACCCGATTTCCTATTCGGTCTCACTGTCCGTTTTCCTGGATCAACGCAAACGATTTTCTTCCGCGCCGAAGAATTACTTCGGATTTGCTGGAGCTGATTTTGACTCCCTGCCGGCGCTTCCGGGCGCCATTCAGCAAGTGGAATGGGCCGAGTCGCTCTTTCCGCACGCAACCGCATGGATGGGCTCTGTCCACGAATCGGCACCGCTCCTGCATAGAGCGGAAGCGTTTCGTATCATTGACTTTGCCACGCATGCGCTCGTCTCCGATGTGGATCCGATGTCTTCTCAGATCGTGCTGACCCGAGATCGGTCTCTAGCAATGTACGAAGTGTATGACATGAATCTGGATGCCGACCTTGTTGTCCTCAGCGGATGTCGGACCGGCCTGGGAAAATTAACGACGGGTGAAGGATATCTTGGCTACAATCACGCTTTCTCCTATGCAGGCGCATACAGTCTGCTGATGTCCAGCCGCGATCTCGATGACCAGGCTACGGCAACCATCGTGGCCGAATTTTATCGCCAGTTAGACAATGGAAAATCCCGCGCGGTGGCTTTGCAGCAGGCCAAGATCAAGTACATTCAAACAACGTATGACCTGAAGGCGTCCCCTCATTACTGGGCCGGCCTCACGCTATGGGGCAACCCGGAGCCAATCCCTCTGGTAGAACAGCATTGGGATGTGTATGTCGTGGCTGGTCTGGTAGGTATTGCCGTGATTGTACTGTATCGGCGGAACCAACGGAGAATCTGAACGATCCAGCCGCTACCTTTCAGAGGACGCCCGTCTGGACGACGATCCCTCCATCGCCGCGTTCAGTCGATGGACAATCTCTCCCATCCATTCATCATGCTCCGGTTTCATCAGAACGCTTCGCAGGCATGTCACGCGATCGCGGTCCCGGCGCACGGACGGGTCGAATGAAAAAATGGAAATGGGCAGCTCCGCCAGCGCCAAATGCAAATCACGTTCTGCGCACGCGTCAAATACACGGCGCGCCAGTTCAGACGAACGCGACATGCTCTCCGCGTGGACGGCCCACACCACGATGTCGAGTTCCGGCTCAAAGGCCGTGACCCATCGCGTATCGGCCTTCAAGTACTCATGCAGTCGCTTGGCGGCCGACCGACCGCGTTCGAGATTGCGCGCAAATTCTCCCTGGCGGACAAGCGGAAACAGTTTTTGCGTCGCCCACAGAGCAACCGCCGCCGCCCCCGGCCGCGAACACTCCAGGCTGATCTCGCCGAGATGGAGTTCGTCTGAACTGAAATAGGTGTACGGTGAATCGTGCCTGTAGAAGCTACCCACGGATGGATCTTTGAACAAGACACATCCGCAGCCGTATGGCTGCATGCCGTGTTTGTGCGGATCGATCGCGATCGAGTCGGCGCGGGCCATCGCATCGAGAGCTCGGCGTGTGTCTTCCCGCAGAGTTTCCGTCAGCAGGAAATAGCCTCCGTACGTCGCATCACAATGGATTCGGAAGTCAAACGTTTCGCGCAATTTGCAAATCTCGTTGAGCGGATCGACGGAACCAACGGCGGTCGTGCCCATCGTCGCAACTACTGTTCCGACATCCCCTTTTTGCAATCGCAACTCCAGCGCATGAAGGTCCATCCGACCTGTGGGGTCGCAGTCAATGGCTTCGAACGGAATTCCCAGTACTCCACAAAGGCGTGAATGCGTGTAATGAGCCTGTGACGATGCGAGAACCGTCTTGCCCGGACGTATTTGCCCTGCAATCCAGAGCGACTCCAGATTGGCCATCGTGCCGCCGCTGGTCAGGTGCCCGAGGAAGAACTTCCAGCCAACCATCGCCGCCAATTCCGCAACGGCTTCCTTTTCCATGCGCGAACTGGCCCGTCCGCCGTCCAGCGCATGATTGTTCGGGTTGATCCACATGGCCAGCGCATACGCGAGCCTCGCGATGGGATGCGGCGGTTTCAGCATCTGACCGGCATACAGCGGATGAAAGTACGGGTAGTTATCGGTCATGCGATCGACTACTTCGCACAAAACCCCGTGTATTCTCGAATCGTCTTCCCCATCCCCCAGGGCGGGCAGTCTGGCAAATCCCCTGTCCAGACGCGACACAACGTCCCGCAGAGTGGCAAGAGAGCGGTCTTCCAAAATCATCTACTGAGCGCCAAGGAAAAACACCGCGAGCCCCGCCCCCATCGCAATCAAGAACCCCACCAACGCTACGATCAGCGCCTTATTGGCCGGACCGCTCCGAAGCTGCTTTCCACAGCTGGTACATACTGCGGCATTCTCCGAAAGGTTCGATCCGCACGTTGGACAGAACATGGTCTTTCTCCTTGATAGTGGGATACAAGGTATCCCCCCGGCGCGTGATAGGCAATACGGGAAATCGAGTTGATCGTGGTTGGAATAAAAGCGGTGCGTCGCGGTTCTAGGGTATATATAAAATCATGATATGATTGCTCCACTCGACACCCGGCGGATCGAAGACTCGCCGGTCGAACGATACCGTTCGATCCGAACATTTTCCGAAGAACTGGCGCGGCCTTTGTCCACCGAAGACTATGTGATCCAGTCCATGCCCGATGTGTCACCGACGAAGTGGCATCTGGCTCACACCAGCTGGTTCTTTGAAACGTTCATCCTCTCCGTTGTGGATCCGTTTTACAAATCTCCCCATGAGCAATTCGGTTTCCTTTTTAATTCCTATTACCACCAGGTGGGGGAGCGCTGGTATCGCCCGCATCGCGGATTGCTTTCGCGCCCAACTGTGCAGGAAGTGTACGCGTATCGACGCCACGTGGACGACCACATGGCCGCCTGGCTGAACACTGTCTCCGACCGCGACTACGGCAACTGGAAGGCAACGCTGGAGCTTGGCCTGAACCATGAGCAGCAGCACCAGGAGTTGATCCTGACGGACATCAAGCACGTCCTGTCCATCAATCCGCTTCATCCGGTGTATCTTGCTCGAGGTGGGGACGAGGCCGGGAGCGCGCCGCCCCTTTCGTGGAAGACATTCCCCGGAGGCATCCGGACGTTGGGTTATCGAGGGAATGGGTTCTGTTTTGACAATGAGATGCCCGCACATGACATTTTGCTTCGCGATTACAAGGTCGCATCGCGTCTGGTGACGAACGCCGAGTGGATGCAGTTCATGGCCGATGGTGGATACCAGAAATCCACGCTGTGGCTTTCGGATGGCTGGGCAACTGTGGCGCAGGAACATTGGACCGCGCCCTTATACTGGAAGCAGATCGATGGAGGATGGCACACATTCACACTTGCCGGCCTGCTTCCGATTCGACCCAGCGAGCCGGTCACGCACATCAGTTACTTCGAAGCGGATGCATTTTCGCGATGGGCCGGTTGCCGATTGCCGACCGAGGCGGAATGGGAGGTTGCGTCTCTGACGCACGAGATTCGGGGAAATTTTGCAGACTCGCGACGATTCCATCCTTCCACCGCCGATGTGGGCGAAGACATGCAACAATTATTTGGCGACGTTTGGGAATGGACGCAGAGTCCGTACACCGCCTATCCGGGATACCGCCCCGCCGAAGGCGCCATCGGCGAATACAACGGAAAGTTCATGTGCAATCAATTTGTCCTGCGCGGCGGTTCCTGCGCCACTCCGCAGTCGCACATGCGCAAGACGTACCGCAATTTTTTTCCTCCGAACGCGCGGTGGCAATTCACCGGACTTCGTCTGGCGCATGATGCATAAACCGTCTATTCACACACAGACTGTTGACGAGACGCTGGACGAGGTCATGGCGGGATTGCGAAAAAAACAGAAGACGCTTCCGGCCAAACTGTTTTATGACGAACGAGGTTCTCGCTTGTTCGATGCGATTTGTGACACGGACGAATACTATGTGACCCGCACGGAAATGGACATTACGAGAACATACGTTCGCGACATCGTCCGGACGATCGGTCCCGACGCTGCGCTGATCGAACTCGGCAGTGGAAGCAGTATGAAGACTCGACTTCTGCTGGATCACATCCAACGTCCCGCCGTGTACGTCCCGATCGATATTTCAGAGACGCATCTGCTGGCTTCGGCAGAGACTCTGCGCCGGGCATACCCGAGGATACCGATCCAGCCAATCCCGGCCGACTACACACGCGAATTCGTATGGCCTCACCTGCCGGCTCATGCTCGCAAGGTCGTCTACTTTCCCGGATCGACGATCGGCAACTTTCTCCCCCTCGAAGCCGCCGCTTTCCTGGGGCGAATCGCAACGCTGCTCGGTCCCGCGGGTGGATTGCTTATCGGCGTCGACCTCAAGAAGGATCCGGCCATACTGAACGCGGCGTACAACGATGCGCAGGGAATTACGGCGCAATTCAACCTGAACATGCTGGGGCATATCAATCGCCGATGGAATGTGGGATTCGACTTGAGGCAATGGCATCATCATGCCTGGTACAACGAGCGCCGCGGTTGCATCGAAATGCATCTGGTGAGCGACGCGGATCAATGTGTATGGATTCATGGAGAACGGTTTGATTTTACTGACGGAGAGTCTATCTTGACGGAGTATTCCTACAAATATTCGATCGACGAGTTTCATCAGCTCCTGGGCGATCACTACGAGCCCCGTTGCGTCTGGACAGACTCGGAACGGCGATTCGCGCTTCATTACATGCAGACTCTTTCCAGGACCTAATCAGGAAACATCTCGATGACCGACACACCCCTGAGAACCCGACCGCGTATCAAACTGGTTGTGAAGATTTCCGTTTTGCAGTCGGCGCTGCTCTTTTTCGCCATTGCCGTGACCGGTTTCTTGAATTACGGTCGACACGAAAAGCAAATTCTGCAAACGCTGCAGGAGCATTTGCAACTGGCCGCCAACACAACGTCGCTTTCCATTGACGGAGATCGCTTTGCCACGCTCCGCGGGCGGGAGTCCATCGCGACAGATGAGTATCGAGAGATCCAGACGATCCTGAAACGCTTCCTCGTCAACAAGTATCTTGGATTTGAAGAAGACAACGTCTACGCCTTTCGGAGGATCTCTGAAGACACGCTGGAATTCGCGGTGATGATCAATGACGACGTCGTCGGAGAACGCTACGGAATGCGTTCGGAAATGCTTCCGGTTTTCGACAAAGGCCACCCGAGCTACACCGGCGTGTATGAGGATGAGAACGGTATGTGGGTCAGTGCCTACTCACCGATCATCGATTCCATCGGACAGGTCGTCGGCATGATCGAGGTGGATTTTCGCAACAGCCGCTATCTCATGGCTCTGATGGACGAGCGTCAGGCGATCCTGTACTATTCTCTGATCGGTATCGGCGTTGCGATCATCATATCGGGCGTCCTGGCGCGACTCATCTCGCGTCCGATCGTCGAGATTTCATTGGCCGCGATCGAGGTGAGCCGGGGTGACTTCAATCAGCGCGTTGACGTTCGCACCAAGGACGAAATCGGCACACTGGGTCAGGCGTTCAACTACATGGTCTCGGAAATCCGTGAGAAGTTCCGTTTGCACAAGTACGTGTCGCAGTCGACCCTGGCGAATGTACGCGAACAGGAATCGCTCGATACCGCTTTGCATCGTCGTGTGTTTCGGGCCATGTTCTTTTCGGATATTCGGGGGTTTACCCATTTTGTCGAGAGATCGAATCCCGAAACTGCCGTTGCGGTGGTCAATCGCTATCTTTCCGCGCAAGCCAAAGTCATCCAGGAATTCGGAGGCGACATCGACAAATTTGTCGGCGACGAAGTCATGGCGGTCTTTTCGGGGAACGACATGGAGTCCCAGGCTGTCCGTTGTGCAGTGGCCGTACTGGAAGCTGTCGCCGACCTAAGGAAGAAAGAGGGATACGATCTGGAGATCGGTATTGGATTGAACTGCGGGCAGGTTGTGGAGGGAAACATCGGCAGTCAGGACCGAAGCGATCATACCGTGATCGGCGACGCCGTGAACGTCGCGGCTCGCTTATGCGCCAAGGCGGCGCCCGGCACCATTCTCATTTCCGAATCGATGTTTCGCCGCTTGGCCGATCGCGGACACGGCTTCACTCTCAAATCTGTGGGGGAAATGGAGCTGAAGGGAAAATCACAGCCCATGAAAGTGTATCAGGCCGGCTAAGGGCGCTGTCCGCCCATTACAGACACGTTTCTCCTTTTTTTCTTGCACAGAATTCCCTCTCCTACACTACCGTTGTCATCTCATGGCTTGAGGGATATCAGTGACAGAGGAGTTCTGGTTTTGTAGCATTCCTGTAAATCAAGAACACATCCTGGCGAAAAAGGAGGAGTGTTATGAAATCCGTAAAACGTATCGCTACGGCGCTCTTCACGGCCGCGATATTTGCCCTCATCGGATGCGAAAGCTCTAAGAAGAAGGATCCTCCGGACTTGGCATTCGTCGGATCCGAAACCTGTGGCCAGGCCGATTGCCATGCCGACCAATACGGCCACTTTATCGAATCTGGACATCCATACAAGCTCCGAAAATTGACCGGTACGGCACCGGTCTTCCCCATGGGGACGAGCCCGGGGGTGCCGAATCCGCCGACTGGGCTAACCTGGGCCGATACGGCGACTCTCGATTGGATCATTGGTGGGTACGGTTGGAAGGCGCGATTCGTGAAGGCTGACGGATATGTCTATGGCACAGGCGGCGCAGGCGGCGGACAAGGATTGAATCAATATAATCTCGCGACATCTGCCTACGTCGACTACAACAAAACATCCGAAACCAAATACAATTATGATTGCTTCAAGTGCCACACCACGGGAGCCGAACCGGACAGTGCGTGGAAACCCAACATGGCTGGAACCTTCCAGTCTGGAGGAGTTCAATGCGAAGAGTGTCACGGACAGGGATCCCAACACGCGTTCGACCCCGATGGTTATGAGATGACGATCAGTACTTCTGCCGATGCATGCGGGCAGTGTCACGAGAGAAATTGGTGGACGTCTTCGAATCCCGTAATCCCGGCCAGCGGTGGATTTGTCCAGCATCACGAACAGTACAATGAACTGAAGACCAGCCCCCACGCCTCTATGACCTGCGTGGCGTGTCACGATCCGCACAAGGGAGTCGTGTATTTCCGCGACAACAGCAATTCATGGAAGAATGCCAACTGCACGGATGCCGGATGCCACGCCGGCAAGACCTCCAACGGATTTCATGCTTCGGCCGCCTGCACCACTTGCCATATGGCCAAGACAGGCAAGTCCGCAGTCAGCACGAATATCTACAAGGGCGACATCTCCTCGCACAGCTTTCGCATTCTGGATGTAGCGGCGACGAAGACCGATTCGATGTTTAACTCGGCGGGCAATGGCGTGATTTTGAGGAACGGACAATCGTCGATCACGCTTGATTTCGCTTGCTACGCGTGCCACAAGGACACCGCGGGAGTGGGCGGCAGTAACTCGATCAAGACACTGTCCGATCTCCGACAGTACGATATGCATCCATAGAGGTTTTGAGAAAAGGGCTGCCCGCCCGGCGGCCCTTTTTCATTTCCAACTCTTCATTCTCTATATCTTTTGTTGTATCTTGCCGACCGATGAGAATCGTGGTTCAGCGCGTGAAACGTGCCGCCGTCCGTGTCAACTCTGAAATCGTCGGAGAGATAGGGAAGGGCCTTGTACTACTGATCGGAATCCACGCATCCGATACCGAAGCAGATATCCCCTCTTCGGTCGACAAATGCATTCATCTTCGCATTTTCAATGACGAACAAGACAGAATGAACCGTTCCTTGCTGGACGTCGCCGGGGAGGTCCTGGCGATTTCGCAGTTCACACTGTGCGGCGATGCCCGGAAGGGTCGCCGTCCGAGTTTTGTGCAAGCCGCGCGCCCGGAGGCCGCGGAGCCTCTGTATGATCTGTTCATACAGCAACTCCGAGACAAAGGGGTGCGTGTCGAGACCGGAAGGTTCGGCGCCAGGATGGACGTGGAAATCCACAACAGCGGACCGGTCACCATCGTCTTGGAATCCTGATGCGCCTGGTACTCTTGACCGCACTTGCGACCTCCCTGGCCTTCGCCCAGCAGGGGGATTCCCTGCATACGGTCGACACCTCGCGATCGAAATTCCCATCCCTCCCCACCGCATCCGATACGCTCCGACGGAACCCATCTTCCATTGATACGACAATTTACTACGGCGCCGATACAACCGAAGGTGTGCTGGACGATTCCAAGCTCATCCTGATCAATAATGCATGGGTGCGCTACGAGGGAATCAAAGTCACGGCGGCCAGGATCACCATCGATCAGAACCAAAGACTCATGACCGCCGAAGCTGTTGCCGACAGCGCCGATTCTACCGGGACGGTCATTCACTGGCGCGGTATTCCCGAATTTTCCGAAAGCGGTCAAACCTTTACCGGTCATGTGATGGAGTACAACTTCGATACGAAACGCGGGAAAGTATTGCAGGGAAAGACACAAGAGAGCGATGGCATCTATTACGGTCAGACGATTCGGAAGATTGGCGACAGCACCCTGTACGTTCGAGGGGGTGTGTTTACAACCTGCGACGTTCCGGAGGAACCGCATTTCTTCTTCCGCACGAGAGAGATGAAGCTGGTGGTGCGCGATCAGGTCATCGCACGACCGGTGATTCTGTATATTGAAGACGTCCCGATCTTTGCGATTCCATTCGGCGTTTTCCCGAACAAATCCGGCCGGTCTTCCGGAATTACGCCCCCCGTGTATTCCGAGACGCCGCGCGAGGGACGGCAATTTCGCAACTTCGGATACTACTGGGCGCCCAACGACTACTTCGACGCACTCTTTCAGGTGGACTTCCTCGATAAGGCGGGATGGCTGTACCACGGCGGCGCCAACTACGCCAAGCGTTACACCTACACCGGCAGCATGCGGTTTTCCTATTCGTCACTCAGTTACATCACGGGAGAACGGACGCGACTGTGGAATCTCGACGCCTCTCATCAGCACACGATTTCCGACAAGGAAAATCTCAGCGCAGATCTCCATTTTGTCAGCAGCAAGAATTTCTACCAGTTTACGAGCCTCAATCAAAACGACATTCTCAATCGACAGATCCGGTCCAACATTTTGTATAACCGCAATTTTGAGTGGGGCAGCATGAGCGCCAATGCCTCCCACTCCAAAAATTTGGATAACGGCGCCCGCGACTACACGTTGCCGAGCCTGACGATCAGCAAATCCAGCGCGGCGTTGTTTTCCAAGCCGGACGAGGATCGCAACAGACCCGATCGATGGTTTGAAGTGATTCGATACAGCTATAATTCCAATGCCCTGCATCGCGGCTCCCAGCCCAACGACACATCCAAGACGACGGCCGCGGTCGGAATGAATCACTCCGTCTCCGTCACGGCGCCTTACAAAGTCTTTCGCTACGTCAACATTTCGCCGAGTGTTCGTTTCGAAGAGACATGGGTGGATCGCCGCAACGAGAATCATCGATACAATACCTCCAATCAAATCGAAAAAGACACCGTGCGCGGATTCTTTGCACGCCACACGTTCTCGACCAGCGTCGGCGTATCCACCAAACTGTACGGAGTGATGAATCCGGATGTGCTGGGACTGAAGACGTTTCGACACGTGATGACGCCCACGGTGAGTTTGACGTACCAGCCTGACTTCTCGTCACGCACGTGGAACTATTATGCCCGGGCGAGGGACACGTCTGGCACATCGCAACGCTTCGACCGGTTCGCAGGAAATCCGCTCTTTGGGGGAACTCCTCAAGGACGGGTCCTGGCGATGGGATTCAGTCTGTCGAATGTCTTCCAGGCCAAAGTCGCGCAGGCGGCTAAAGACACCGTCAAAGATACCGACGAGCGCAAACTCGATCTCCTGAACTGGAACAGCAGCATCAGCTATAACTTCGAGGCCACTGAGTTCAAATTGTCCACCCTAAGCACTTCGCTCACGCTCAGTAATGATCTGGCACAAAATCTTTCGCTGACGGCCAATTTGACACATGATTTCTACCGGTATGACACACTTCTCAACCGCCGCGTAAACGACCTTCAGAAGATTCCACGATTAGTCAATCTTTCATTGACGGCGGGATTCAATCTGAAAGGCGGTGAGGGTTCCGCGTCCACCGGCGAGCCGTCTCGTGATGTGGGACAGACGGGTTATCAGTCATTCCTGCCGCAAAATCCGACGTTGCCGTTGGGCGTCCCATGGAACATGCGGGTCGATCTCAATTACGACATGAACAAGAACGACCCTGAGAATGTCACGAAGAACATCGGATCTAATCTGTCGGCGGGCATTCGCATCTCGCCCAACTGGCAGGTGAATTACACGGCGCGGATCGATTTGCTGAAGAAAGACATCGTTAGCCAGTCGTTCACGTTCGTACGTGATTTGCATTGTTGGGAAATGCGATTTGACTGGACGCCAACCGGTCCCGCCGCGGGCTATTTCTTTATCGTTCAGGTGAAGTCGGCGACCCTGCGAGACATCAAACTGCAGCGGACGGATTACGGGAGTCGGATCTTTCAGTGAGGTTTCTTGGTTGCAAACACGGTATAACCCAACGTGTAGGCCGCGCTTTGCCCCGGTAGATCAACGAGTCTCTTCCCAACGAAAGCGATATACAATCGATCCAGTAAAGTCCAGGGTATTTTTCCTGCCAATCGAACACCGATGATTTTGCTCGCGACCCTTGCCATCCACTTGCGTCCAAAAAACATCGCGACCGCTGTCATCTCTCCGCGGGCCAGACATTCGTCCATGCGGAAGCCGGCTTCATTGAGCAGGTGACACAATCCAAAATACGTGTAACGGTAGAAATCGTACGGCTGCTCGTGCACGTGATAAAGAAAGGGCACACTCAGGACCAGGTGCCCTCCCGGCGCGAGAACTCGCCAAAATTCTCGAAGAGTCGTTGCAGGATCGTTCACATGCTCCAGGACCTCGGTGCACAGTATCGCATCAAAATGATCATTCCGAAATGGTGGCTGCGCAACGGAACCAAACACATCGATCGCATCCTTTTTGTGATGCGTTCGAGGCCAATCCAGGCGGATCGGATCGTTCGTCAGGGACCCATAGACGTGTTCGTAGGTCTGATCTTCGCACCCTGCATTAAGCAACTTGCCGCGAAGCAAGTGTTTGCGATGCTCTAACTGCTTCACGAGAAAAAATCGCGCAAGAGTTCGGTCGTACGGCATCATAAGTAGTCTCGCAGGTACCGGCCCGTGTACGATGCTCCGTGCCTGGCCAGATCTTCCGGCGTCCCGGCACACACCAGGTCTCCGCCTCTGTCCCCGCCTTCGGGTCCGAGATCAATGACGTAGTCCGCACACTTGATCACGTCCAGGTTGTGTTCGATGGTGACGACGGTGCTGCCGGCTTCGATTAACTTCTGAAACGCGACCAATAGCCTTTGGATATCGTCAAAATGGAGGCCGGTTGTTGGTTCATCCAGCAGGTACAGCGTTCGTTGGCCTTTTCGTTCTGACAGATGCGCCGCGAGCTTGACGCGTTGTGCCTCGCCGCCGGACAGGGTATTGGCCGATTGTCCCAGTTTCAGATATCCCAGACCTACATCGTCGAGCACGCACAGCTTGGGGTGGATGCGGGAATGGCTTGCAAAAAACTCCATCGCCTCTGCAACCGTCATGCTCAGAACATCTGCAATGTTCTTGTCGCGATAATGGACTTCTAACACTTCCTTTTTGTAGCGCTTCCCTTTGCACTCTTCACACTCCAAAACGACGTCGGCCAAGAATTGCATTTCGACCACCGTCGAACCGGCTCCCTCGCACGTCTCGCACCGGCCGCCTGGTACATTGAATGAGAATGTTCCGGGCTTGTACCCGCGGATTTTCGCCATCGGCGTTTCTGCAAAGACATCGCGGATCAGATCAAACGCCTTGATGTACGATGCGGGATTGCTCCGCGGAGTCCGACCGATGGGCTGCTGATCGACCATTTCCACGGCATCCAGTCCCTCGGCGCCCCGCAGTTCGGAGACTCTTCCGACTTTCCCGGGACTCATCCCAAAGTGGCGCATCAGTCCTGCATAGAGCACGTCATGGACAAGCGTGCTCTTCCCACTTCCACTCACACCCGTCACGCACGTAAACAGCCCCAAAGGGAAAGACACATCGATATTTTTCAGATTGTTCTCCGCAGCTCCGATCACGGAGATTTTGTCGTATCCGACCGGACGACGCTCTCTTGGAACCGGTATTTTCGCCCGCCCGCTCAGATACAGCGCCGTCAGCGAAGTTGGATGATCCCGCAGAATCGACTCCGGACCTTGTGCCACGACACGCCCCCCGTGAATTCCCGCACGCGGACCCATGTCGATAATCTCGTCCGCCGCTTGCATGGTCTCCCGGTCATGTTCCACCACGACCACGGTATTTCCAATGTTGCGCAAATTTTGCAGGATCCGAATCAGCTTATCATTATCTCTGGGGTGAAGCCCGATGCTGGGTTCGTCCAGAATGTACAGCGATCCGACGAGCGACGAGCCCAGCGAGGTCGCGAGACTAATCCGCTGCGCCTCCCCGCCGGAGAGTGTCCCTGCGAGGCGGGATAGATTTAAATATTCCAGTCCGACATTCTTCAAGTACGTCAATCGTTTCGTGATTTCCTCCAAAGCGCGTCTGCCAATCTCCGCGTCCATGGCGGACAGACGAATCCCCCCAAAGAAGTCGAACGCCTGCGCAATCGTCATTCGATGTACCTCGTGAATACTCCGACCGTCGATCAGCACGTACAACGATTCTTCACGAAGCCGGGAACCGTCGCAGTCCAGACACGTCACATATCCGCGGTACTTGCTCAACAACACTCGCACGTGCATTTTGTACGTCTTGGTTTCCAGCCATCGAAAGAACTCGCGAATCCCGTCAAAACCCTTTCCTCCGTTCAGCAGTTTTTTGGTTTGCTCTTTGGTCAGGTCTTCGACGGGAACATCGACCGGCAGGCCCTCTTTTGGCCCGAATTGGAGCAATCGTTTTTGATAATCTGCGAATCCTTCGGTCGTCCAGGGCCTGACCGCTCCCTGATTGAGTTTCTTCCGTCGATCCGGAATCACAAGGTCCATGTCTATTTCGATGCGGTTGCCGAATCCCTGACATCCCGGACACGCTCCATACGGATTGTTGAATGAAAACAATCTGGGTTCCGGCTCCTGAAAGGACCGTCCGCAGCGATTGCATTCCAGACGATTGGAAAACGCGTGCTCGGAGCCGTCCAGAAATCGAATCCGGATGTCACCCGGACCGATCCGGAACGCCTGGTCCAGGCTATCCGCAATCCTTGTTCGTGCACTCTCCGCGACGCTGAGACGATCGATCAGAATATCGACTTTCTTTGTGTGCAAGATCTTTTCGATCGCCTCCGTCGAGTCCATCTCCAGAATGTCCCCGTCCATCCAAACACGATGAAAGCCGCCTTCGCGCAGTTCAAGCACGCGATCCTCATTCACCTCCATCGGAGCCAGAAGGAGGAACCGCGAACCGGTTGGTTGTCTCATCAGAAAATCGATCACCGAACTCACCGTATCCTTGCGGACCGGCACCTGACACGCGGGACATGTGATCGTACCGATGCGCGCGAAGAGTACACGCAGGTAATCGTAGATTTCCGTGACCGTTCCGACTGTGGAACGGGGATTCTTCGCGAGCGTCCGTTGTTGAATGGCGAGGGCGGGGCTGATGCCTTTGATGTGATCCACATCCGGCTTATCCATTCGCTCCAGAAACTGCCGTGCGTACGAGGAAAGCGATTCGACATAGCGCCGTTGCCCTTCTGCGTACAGCGTGTCGAATGCAAGCGAAGACTTGCCCGATCCGCTGACTCCGGTGATCACCACGAACTTGTTGCGAGGGATACACAAATCGACATTCTGCAAATTGTGTACGCGCGCGCCTTTGATTTCAATAAAGTCGTTCATGTGGGTCTTCTTGAATGAATTGATTCCATCTGCAACCACCGTCAGTCGTGTTGAACTTGTCAATCAACCTGGATTCCTGTGCAACGAGATTGCCGCCAAAATCACATCTGAGACCTCCACATTCTCCACTCTCTCTCCTTTTCGTAGGACGACATCTCGCGCACCCCAAGGCCCGATATGTTGGGCCTCGGTTGGACCAAAGATGGCTATCACCGGAACACCCAGCGCAACGGCTAAATGCATAATACCGGAATCGTTAGAAATCAAGAACTGACTTCCCTGCAACACTCCGGCCGTCTCATCCAAGGGCAGCTTTGCCGCATAATTATGTATCCGGACCTGAGCGGAGGCAATCACTGCTTGCACGTCATCCATATCTTCAGCGCCTCCCACCACAACAACTTCCAGGTGCGCCTCCTGCACGAGAAAGTCGGCGACGGCTGCGAAACGAATTGCCGGCCACCGCTTCATGATCGCATCCTTTCGACAACCCGGATGTATTACGGCAAATGGAGACTGCGGCAAGGTGACTCGCGGGTGAAACTCTCCTGACAGCGCCTTTCTCTGCGACGGCTGATCGACCCCGCTTGCCAAGCATCCGGCCAGGTCGACATTCAGCTTGGTTCGGTGCCGATCCATACCATAGTGCAGGACGTGGGAAAAGAGAAAGTCAAAATTGTTTCGGCCCCCATGCGGCGAGCGATGCTTCATGCGAACAGGAATTCTCGCACAAACCGGGATCAAAACATGTCGGAGCGTATTCGATGGAATGAAGGCGACAAAATGAGAGTAGTGGAGTTTGCGCAAACGCCAAATCAGACGCAGATACGATGCACCCATACGCGGCAGAACAAACAAATGACGGATCCCGTCATGCCTTCGTAACAAGACTTCGGTTGGTGCGCCGATAATTGCATCGACGGGAACCCCTGGCAGTGCGCGGCACAACGCGTTCACCGCCGGAAGAGCCATCAGTGAGTCTCCAATGCCTGAGGCCGCACAAACGAGCACCGACGTCACAGGCGCGTCCTGCCTCTTGACACGGCACGTCAGACGCAAGGCAAAATGCAGAAGGCTCTTCATCATGATCTACATACGCTGAAAATACTCATCGAACCATCGACTCAGATAATACAATGACCAAAGTCGACTTCCGTGGTTCTTCTTGCCGCTGCGATGTTCTGCGACTAGGTTGGACAACGAATTAACTTTCAGATACTCGGCAATCATGTTGGACTTCAGAATGGTCTCTGACATACGCGTCAAAAGCGTCGGGTCCTCACGCAGCCATCGATTCATCGGAATCGAAAACCCACGTTTCGGAGATTCAAGAATCTGAGGGGGCAATTTGTCCCTCATGAGTGTCTTCAGCAAATACTTCGTCGTTCCATTCTTCATTCGGAGTGCACTTGGAATCTGCGCGGTGAGTTCCAAAAGCGTATGATCGAGCAACGGAACGCGGACTTCCAGGGAATGCGCCATGCTGGCCCGGTCGACTTTCACGAGACAATCCTCCGGCAGATACGTGTGGATATCCGCGTTTTGGAGTTGGGACAAAACGTCATCATGAGAAACTTGTGCGTAGTATGCATCAAAGAGGTCATGGCGATAACGGACCGAATGCCTCACGATCCGAGTCAACTGACGACGCGAGAAAATTCCTACGGTGTCATAGAATCGATCACGAGGGTCCGTCAATCGATTCTTGATGACATTGACCCCGCGGAAATCCGGCAGAATATTTCGAAGCAGGGTCGCTCCCAGTATGCGATGATAACCACTGGAAGCCATTTCCATCATATGAGAATAACGGCCATAACCGGCAAATACTTCGTCGCCACCATCTCCAGAAAGAACGACCTTCAGAGACTTTGCCATTTCCTGACAAATGGAGAAAGTTGGAATGGCAGAACTGTCCGCAAATGGCTGATCATAGTGCCATATGAGTTTGCTCACAATCTCCTCAAGCGCGTCCATTGGAATCACTCCCTCAACATGTCGACTGCCGATCCTCTCTGCGACCCGTCGGGCCAGAGGGAGTTCGTCGCGCTCATCGTTGATAAATCCCATCGTAAATGTCTGAATGGACGATCGCACCTGTGCCATATGATAACAGACGGTCCCTGAATCAACGCCCCCACTTAGAAACGCTCCGACGGGCACATCGCTCACCAGGTGGAACTTGACGCTTTGCGTCAGCGCTTCGGATATCTGCTCCAGCCATTCCGCTTGGTTCCGCAGGGGATCGCTCACGAAAGAACACTGCCAGTACCGCACGGGTTTCGCATTCCAATTGTCTGGTGAAATGAGCAAATCATGTCCGGGTGCCAGACTCATGATGGAGGTGTAAATGGTCCGGGGCGCCGGCACATATCCGTACTGCAGATATTCAAGGAGAGACGAATCGTGAATTCTGCGGGGAATGCGAGATTCCTGTAGGATAGCCTTCAACTCAGATCCGAAAAGAAGCTCATCTTCCCCGTGATAATAGAATAGAGGCTTGATGCCGACCCTGTCTCTGCACAACCACAAACTTCGGGTCTGTTCATCCCACAAGGCAATGGCAAACATTCCCCGAAATTTCTGGACGCAAGATCGACCCCACTGGCGATAGGCTTCGAGAATGACCTCGGTATCACTGTGAGTCTGAAAGGAGTGACCCAGTGTCTGCAATTCCTGCCGAATTTCTGCGTAATTGTAAATCTCACCATTGAATACAATCGTTAGCGCTCTGTCACTTGTCATCATGGGCTGATGGCCTGAAGAGAGGTCGATAATGCTGAGACGACGATGAACCAAACCGATACCACCGGAGGTGTACAGCCCTTGGTCGTCCGGACCCCGATGTACGAGTACATCCGACATCCGCTGCAGGAGCGCAGAATCGGCTGGGCATCCATCCCGTCTGAGAACACCCGCAATCCCACACATCAGTTGGCTGTCTCCGTGCGGTCTGGCGCAACGAGGTCGCGGTACAGTTTGGCGTACCTCTGTTGGTAGGTGGCAAGAGAATAATGGTTCACCACGTATGCGTGTGCCCTTGCGCCCAGGTCTTGAGCCCACGATGGGTCTAGTCGAACTTTATCCACGACTCGTTGAAAGTCAGAAGGCCCCGCAATAACGATTCCATTTTCTCCGTTACGAATGATTTCAACCGGGCCGCCACTGTCTTCATAGACAACGACTGGTTTTTGGAACAACATTGCCTCCAATAATGCGTTTGGACAGGACTCATTATCGGAAGGCAACACGAACAGATTCATGGCGGACAGCCAATCACCAATGTCGTTGCGAAAACCGACAAACGTTACGCGATGGGAGAGACACTCTCCTTGCACGAAATTCTCGTAACGCATCCCCAACTCCCGATCTCCCCCTCCGACGATCACCAGGTGAATCGATCCGGAGTTTGACAAGGCCGCAAAAGCTTCCAGAAGACGATCGATTCGTTTCCGCACATCAAATCGAGCGACTGTCCCAATCAGGAACGTATCCGAAGGCAGCCCGAGCTGTTGCCGGATGTCTCCATTTCCAGAGGCTGTCTCCAATGGAAGTCCATTCGGAATAATCCGTACAGGTGGTCGGCGCGGATCGAGCCCATACTCCTTCCTGAGACCTTGTAACGCGTACCGGGAATTAACGACCATCATCCGGACAAATTTCCTCAGGAAGAGTTGAAACAGCCACCGACGAATGAGTCGCACGGCGGATCGTGAATTGGGTCTGCCCGAATAGAGTCCGGTGACCTTACCGTCCGTATCGCCAGCGACGCGCTTTCGCCTGACCAACGCCACGATGGCCTGGCGGAGACTCTTCCGAAGCGTCAGATACAGTCCGGAGAGTCGGTAGACAATTGGAGCGCCGCTTGCCAGACCGATGACCATCAGTTTCCAATGAGCCGTATGGAAAACCAGCACGTCTGCCCTCGCACATTGTTTCACCGCATTCCACACCGATCTTCCATTTGAAATATCAATCCGCTCAAGACCATCCCGAACAATTTCGTCATAAAAGGGACCGCTCGGTTTCAGAAACAAGACCGCTGACCGAACGTTGACACTTCTTTTTTCCTCTCGGAGCAGTAGATGTAAGATTCGCTCGCGTCCTCCAATTTCACCCCCGCCGATGAAATGAATCACCCGGATGTTCACGGTGGACTTCATGTCTCCTCTACCATTATTCGAAACAAACGGACGTATTTATCCGAATTGTCCGGACCAAAACGCTCTTGGGCTATCCGACGCCCTGCGCACACAATGTCTGCCGTGTCCGGCGCACCCGCTGCCAGCTTCACGATCAGTTTTGCTAACTCGTCTTCCGATTGGACAACATACCCCGTCCTCCCGTTCTCGATGATCTCTAAAGGTCCTCCCGAGTCGGAAAATACAGCTGTGGGTACGCCCAATAACAAAGCCTCCAGAAGGACGATCCCAAAGGCCTCATGGTGGGATGGCAAAACGCACAAATCGAAGCTTGCGATGTAATTAGCGATGTCCACGCGTGATCCGGCAAAAATCACCCGAGAACTCACATTCAATTTTTGAACCCGATTCCGCCATTCCCAGATTTCATCGTTTTCTCCTTCACCGATGATAACCGCTTTGGCACATACTGAATCTGGGAGGAGTTGCATCGTGGTGATCAATCGCTCCAGGCGTTTCCGAGAATCCAAACGCGCCGCAACACCAACAAGAAACGTGCGTCCATCGCATTGAAACTCCCCACGAATTTCAGACCGGCCTCTCGTAATGGGTAGGTATGCGACATCGGTAAAATTCGGCAAAACTTGAATTCTCCCGAACGGAACGCGATAATTCTTTCGAGCAAAATCTCTCATGAATTGTGAAGGCGTAATGACCTGATCCGCGTGTCGGAGAACCGATCCGAAGATCATTTTCCGTACTGCATTACGCAAGAATCGAAAAGTAGTTCTGACAAGTGCACTCCAACGACGAGTGTGTCTTGATTCAGAGTCGTTCACCAGATTTCGAACGTAGGACTGAAATGATTTTCGCCAAAAAACCTTGGCCCCTGTCAAACTAAATACATACGGAGTGCCCAATAATGTGGTTAGCAAGAGCAGCGCAATACTAGCACTCCAAAACACCGCGAGATCGGCGGATCGGAAGAGTCGAATAACCGCACGGAGGTTCCCCGCTCGGAAGAACCCGAACGTCAAAACGATGTGCGGTAGTCCGCGAGCAACAAACTCCTCCAACACCGGTCCTCCTGGTCGAAGAAACACAACGTTTGACTGGATGGCTGTTGGAAAGCGTTTTGCTAATTCTTGACTTAAGAACAGCAATTGTCGCTCTCGACCTCCGATACTCCCGTCCGGAGTAATATGAACAATTCGGATCGGTTTCACATAATTCCCGCCTTGATGAACGAGCGCAGTTGGAAGAGTAGAATGCAAACGAACGGAATGACAACAACAAGTGTGCGGGACCAGGACTTCTCATCAAAACGCAGCGACAACCGATGCAGAGCTACCGTCATGAATAGGGCCGTTATCCAATGATACATCGAGAGATGTCGCCACAGTACGAAGAACAGCAAATACACAAGAGAGATGGCCCACATACCAAAGAGTCCCGAGCGCACTTCCGACGACAGGCAGGCAAGCCCGATTGCAGCCAAGATACATCCAATCAGAGAAATGGTATAATAGAAATACTTCACGTACTCGATGACATTATGAGGAATCCTCGTGATCATCCTGATACCATCTGATGCCAAATACTTCCAGTAGAGTGTGGCCTCTGTGGGATCAGCGTGCGTGCGCTGGATGACACGATAACGATCCGAATGAGGCCCAGACTGGTAGGGACTTTCCAATTCGCCCATCACCAGGTTAGGGTACGCCTTCCCTGACATGATCCAAGCTCCGCTTTGTTCTCGCAGGAAACACAAATATGGAAACGTCAAGATCAAGACAAAGAGACTAACCCGAAGCAATCCACACCACCGAAGCCGACGAAACATCAGATAGCCGCCGACAGGTAAGAGGAGGATTCCCTCGGAACGTATCAGGTAGGCAAATCCAATCAGAATCCCGAGCAACATTTCTTCCGACCAACGTGTCGGTGAGTCGACCCTTCTCATGCACAGCCAGAAGACCAGAAGAACAGAGAGAATATACACACTCTCGCTGAATCCGGAAATGGTGTTCCATAACCCTTGGGATGTGCCAACCGCGAGACCCGCACTGATGACAGCCAGCTTGGCATCCTGGAAAACCCGCATCCCAATCAAGTATAACATGACACAACCCGCAACGAATGCCATTAACGATACTACACGGCTATTCCACGAATTTTGCAGAACAAGATCTGTAACAGCGATCAGCAGAGGATATCCTGGACTCAGAACCACGTCTGCTGTTCCGCGATACGAAAGTCCCTGCCCTTCGGACAGCGACCCGCCCAAGAGACGATATTCCAGCGCATCTTTGTCGTCCGCCTCCGGATTCACCTTTTCCCAGGCTGCACCGGCGGAGAGAAGAACCGCGAGAGCCGCCACTGTAACTCCAGTTGTCCAAGACAACATGTACAAGCGTGACGCCCTCATGTTCGGGACTTCCTCTGCAAGAACACTCGTCTCTTGAGGATTTCCCACACCATTTGATCCTCATCATCAAATTTCAAGAGCCACAATACGCATACATATACACCGGAAAAAATCACAAGATATGCGATAAACACCATCCAAAACCCGCCACCGTCAGGTATTGGAAGAAAAAACGAGGAGACTCTCACCACCGATGCCGCACTGACACACGCGCCAAGCGGCTTCAGCAGGGCCCGCTTGAAAGGATGTATGTTGTAAACAACTTTCACTTGTATAATACGAATCGCGTTTATCACCAAAAATGCCACGGATCGGGCTATCGCAGCCCCAAGAATACCGTATCTGGGTATTAGTATGATAAATAATACGATGCTGGTTGTGGCACTGACTACAGATCCAACCAAGTTCAATTTAGCCCGACCAGTACTGACTAGGGCAGACCCTGATAAACCGAGAGAATCAGCCACCAGACTACCAGATGCAAGGACGATAAGGGCAGTTTGGCCTGCAACAAACTCATGGCCAAAAATCTGCAAAATTGGCTCAGCAAAGAGCACATACATGGTGAAAAGTGGAAAACTGAATGTACAGCTCCATTTTGTAGCGGTCTTATACGTCTTTTCGAGACCTTCCAGATCTCCCTTTGCATACAGCTCGCCACACATAGGCCCAAATGATGTTAGGATGGAATATCCAGGCATGTGAATCAACCGTTGGAGATTCTGGGCGACGGTGTATATCCCAACCCCGCTGAGCTGACCAAAATATCCAAGAAACAAGACATCAAGCTGAAAGGTATAGCGGTACAACAATGAGTCCAAGAACAACGCAACCGCGAACTTGATCGTCCGTCCAGTCTCGAAAATCGCTTTGACAGTTCTTTCTTTGACTTCTGGGAAGGTCTTCGTAAGAAACCATCCGCTAAGCAGCAAGATCGTTACATCTTGAATGATATTGGCGGCCAGAGCGCCCGTGACACCGAAACCAATCCAGAGCAAGATCACGAGAGCCAGCGTTTTTGCAACGGGACTTATCAGATCATTTGCGATTACTTTGTAACGAAAGGCCTGGAGTCCCGCCAGTCCGGAAAGAAACGACTGGTAAAGAGCTGTCAGCAATATGGAGACTGAGTAAAATTGAAAAACCGGTACGACCTTCTCCCGAAATGACTCCCAAGTCATTGAGTCTGGTTTTCTGACGAACAATGAACAGAACTCATCCGGAAACAACGCGACTGCAAGACTCACGCACAGCGCAAGCACGCCGACGATCCAAGTCGTATGAATCAGGCAACCCTTAACCTTGCCAAACTCCCTCTTTGCGACGTACATGGGAATGAGTCGTAGGCTAGCCCCGTACAAACCTAACGAGCAAAGACCTGCGGCAAATCCCGCCCAACTTTGAACCAGACTATAGATTCCATAGCCATCCGCTCCCAGAAAGCGCGTCAGAATGACGCTGGTGAGGGGTACGAATGCCAACCCAGCATACAAACCGAAGCCGGACCACAGAGAGTTTCTTGCAAGCCGCGTAAGGGATTTGGAATGAGGAGAATGTTCTGTCAAGACAGACCAGTATTATTTATTCCTGCGATACCATGAAACAAACTCCCGCACGCCCTCCTCAAAGCTCACCCTCGACCGATATCCCAACATCGTCTCTGCTTTCGTCACATCGGCCCAAGTTTGATGAACATCTCCGGCCTGTGTGGGACGAAATTCAAGACGGGCCGGACGCCCCAGATTCGCTTCGATCAGACGTATGACATCCGCCAAGGCCACCGTTCTCGATTCCCCCAAATTGATAATCTCAAATCCCTGAAGTTTTGCGAGAGCCAATGACACCCCGTCAACAATGTCGGAAATGTACGTATAGTCCCTTCGGGAAGAACCGTCGCCAAAAACAGACACAGCTTCCCCGTTTGCAATCGCTCGCGTGAACGCGTGGATGGCCATTTCCGGACGCTGCCGGGGCCCGTAGACCGTGAAAAACCTCAAACAAAAAATGTCCATCCCATACAGATGATGATATGTATGCGCCAGCAGTTCACAAGCTTTCTTGGTTGCAGCGTATGGAGAAATACAATGATCGACGGGATCTTTTTCCGAATACGGAATCTTCTGATTATTTCCGTACACGGAGGATGAGGACGCCAAGACTAATTTTCGAAGCCCGCGCTTTCGAATCGCATCCAGCAATGACAGCGTGCCTTCGACATTATTACGGTAATACAACAACGGTCGCTCGATCGAGGGTCGAACTCCCGCACGGGCAGCCAGGTGCACCACACGATCGATTCCGCTGGCCAGAATCGTATCCAGCAAGCCAGCATCCAGAAGATCACCACGTACTAAGCGAAATCGAGCCGATGCACTGGAAGACTGTATGTTCGTTTCCTTAATGCGAGGATCGTAGAAGTCGTCGAAATTGTCCAGTCCGACGATGTCGTGGCCCTCGTCCAACAGCCTCTCGCATACGTGACTGCCGATGAAACCCGCTGCTCCCGTTACGAGAATTTTCAAGATCCGGATTCCCCGCTTTTCTCAAACTGCTCGTAGTAAGACTCCTGAGCGTACCGGTAGTAGCCTTTTCGCTCCGGCACAAAACTGTTGAAGACAATGCCCAGTATGTTGGCCCGGACATTCTTGACCGCAGAGATGGCTTGTTGAAGATTCGAACGCTCGGTCAGCCCGTACTTGACAATCAGAATCACGCCATCCACCCGACTGGCCAAGATGATGGAATCCGTGAGCAACAAAAGCGGCGGCGTATCATACAGAACGATATCGAATGACTTTTGCACTTCCTCCATCACCGACTGCATCTTCTTCGACGAAAAAATCTCCGAGTGATTCAACGCTCCCGTCCCGATCGTCAGCAACTGCAGGTTGGGTATTCGAGTCTGTTGCAACGCCTGGCTGACTGAGACATTATTCAAGATGCAGTCGGCCAATCCTGGCGAATCCTTCAGATCAAACAGAATGTGGTGTTTCGGTTTGCGCAAATCCGCATCCACGAGACAGACCCGCAACCCCATATCGGCAAACGAAATGGCGAGATTCACGGCCGTCGTGGTCTTCCCTTCACCAGGGCCCGAACTCCCGACCACCAAAGATCGCAAAGGCGTGTCGATATTCGCAAACTGCAAATTGGTTCTCAGAGTTCGATAACTCTCCGAGACAAAGGATCGCGGATTGAACTGCGAAATCATCGCCCGCTTGCGCGTCAGATTCTTGTCCTCGTTTTCGACAAACTCCGCTCGGTGAAGCCAAGGCAATAACTTCTTGGAAAGAGACAGCGAACCGTTCGAATTCGACTCGGGCTCAATCGGCGGAATCATCCCGATGACAGGAATGTTCGTGATTGACGCAATGGTCTCCTGAGATCGAATCGTCGTGTCCAAGTACTCAATCCCAAAGGCCAAGGCCACTCCAAAGATCAAACCGAGCATCGAACCCACGACCATCATGGTATACACATTTCGGTAGATCGCAACCGGTTCTCGCGCCGGGTCGACGATCTTCAGGTTGCCGGTCGTACCAAACATCTGGATCGAAAAACTCTCCTTCTGCTTGATCAGGGAATTCAACGTCTCCTCGTACACCTGCTTGGAACGCGTCAGACGCGTCATGTCCACGGCATCTTGCAGAAGATTGGGATTGCGTAACTCAAAATTCCGAATCAAGCCCGAGTACAACCGCACCTGTCCGCGCAAAATGAACAACTCAACTTCTTCGTTGTTCTTCTTGGCAAAAATATTTTTCCAAAGATCATTCAAATCTCCCGTCGTCGCGATTTCGTTGGACGTGTTGTACGACGATAAGACGGCCACATACTCTTCCCGCAGTTTGTTCAACTGCGCATCGATCCTTTCCAGTTCGGCGTCGTTTGGATTGCCCTCCACACGCTGGAGAATGATGGCTTTGCGACTTTGCAATTCTTCAATCTGTAACTTCAGTCTTCTCTCATCGTCCGATTCCTTTTCCGGTCGAGCGGCCTGACCGGTCATGCGCCGCTGAAGGGAATCCAGTTGCGCCTCCAACGCGTACAAATTCGACGTGCGTATCTGCACCTGGGTCTCCAGTTCTGCCAGCTTGCCTTTCATTAAGATCATCTTATTGAGGGGTCCCTCGGCATCTCCCGCGACGGCATCAGTCTTCTTCTTCAGAGCCTGGAGCGCCAATTCGGTCTTCTCCAAATTGGTCTTCGAGATTTCAACCTGGTCGTCAATGAAGCGGATGCTTCCTTCCAAATCCTCGCGATCCAACTCCGCGGCCCGTCGCTTCAGGACCGTTGTCGCGACATTCACGAGACGCCGCACAAGGAACGAATCGGTCGACACCGCGACCATCTCTATGAACTGCGCGCTTTCCCGGTGAGGGCGCAGAGACACGGTCCCCTTGCCGATCAACCCCAACGCGTGTTCGATATACGCCTCGTCTTTCACCGGACGCAATTCCACGCGCATCTCATCCCGCAAACGCCTCACAAAATCATCCGTCGTGATCAGGATATCGTAATAACCGATGTCCAGCGAGCGGATACCCGCGTTTTTCCCCAGCAGATCCAGCACGGGATTCTTGGTCGAATTATCAAAATACACGATGGCGGAGGAAACGTATTGCGTCGGTTTGGTCAGGGAATAATAGGACACGATGACCGCAAACAGCAGAAACACGGTCAGAACCACCCACTTGTGGCGAAAGATGATCTGAAAAATGGCCTGTGTGTCCAGACCCTGCTTGACTTGAATATCTTGCATAGGCTGATTACTGATTTTGAATGTTATAGAACAAAAGGATGATCGTCCCGATGGTCGCGACGTAACTGAGAACCTGGAAAAAGGACTTCAGGGTAAATTTGCGTGCCGGAACAAAAACGATGTCGCCCGGCTCCAGTTTGGGCATCTGACCGCCTTTTGCTTTCAGAACCGCATCTACGTCGACAACCTCTTCGACTTGAGCGGCACCGACTCGTCGAATCAATTTCACCGTACGGATCGAAGCGTCGTCTGCAGGGCCCCCAGCCAGGAAAATCACATCGATCAGATTGGCTCCGGGAAACAGCTCGTAATTCCCCGGCTTGCGGACCGCACCCAGCACATTGACGAAGACCGCACCATAGATCGCCGGTACAAAAATAATGTCCCCGTCCCGCAAGGCCGGCAATTTCACAATATCTCCGGTCTCGATCACGATCGATTCCACCTCAACTTTAAATTCCTCCCGAAGTCCCGTTTCGGGATTAATTCGAATCAACTGCGTCTCATTGAGATTGCTCCGGTTGGTCGCCCCTCCCGCCGCGGCGATGGCGCCCTGAATGGTATTGTTCCTCGGCATTTTGTGTGCCCCGGGACTGTTGACCTGACCCAGGACGACCACCTCGATCTGCTCGTCCTCCGCAAACGTGGTCACGACTTCCGCCCGACCGCCGATATATTGCGATAAGCGGGCGCTGAGCACTCCCGCCATCTGCTCGACCGTCAGACCGTCCACTTTGACTCCCTTCATAAAGGGATATTTGATCGTACCGTCCGCTTCAACTTTGACAGTCTTCGGAAGTTCGTCATGACCATAGACCACGATGACCAACTGGTCCGACGGGCGGATTCGTCGCTCCATTTTCTGGGTCACGCGTCCGGTGTCCTGTTGGGCCGCAACCGAAATCACACAAATCCACTGCAAGACGAACGCAAGTGCCTTCATAGCCTCCTCAAGATGACATCGTAACCGTATCGCGCCGAAGCGCGTCGGCCAATCGCATGTGACTGGCCGCAAAACAAATCAATCCAACCACTGTAATGGCCACGTAATGAATCCCATGAAACACGATCGCCAATGCCAGCGCAGACTCCCGCGGAACACGAAACAGAATCAAACTCTGCTTCGCCACCTCATGAAACGTGCCCACGTAGCCCGGCGCCGATGGGATCAAAATCGCGAACGTCGTAAAAACCATCAACACAATCGCTTCAAACACGCCCAACCCATATGGCTGGTCAAATCGCATACCCGGAAACATGCACCACACTGCAGCGATGTACGTGAGCCAGATCAATACCGTTTGAACACCTATCTTCAGATACGCTCCTCCGGTATGGGAAAACCGGATCCCCTCCGCAAACGAGGAAGAGAGCTGCTGCAAGCGCTCGGACAGACGAACATGGAATCTTCCAAAAACGAATCCGATGATTCGATTCATACGCTCGGGGTTGCGTCCCAGCCAAAACAACAACCCGATCACTGCCGTCAAAAACCAGAAGATCACAGTTCCGCCACTCCGAACCCAACTGGGAAAAGGAAAGAAAAACACCAAAATTCCAAAAATGACCAACAGCGCCAGTACATCCAACACTCTCTCCACCAAAATCAGACCCATCGACGTCGTAAAAGAAAATCCGGCGCGCCGCTTCAAAACCTGCGCCCGCGTCAGCTCTCCCAGACGAAAGGGAAGAAGGTTATTGACCATCAAACCCACCATCACCGACACGTACGACGGTCCCATCGCCAAGCGACCGATCGGCTTTGCCATTTCCTGAAATCTCCATGACCGTAACCAACAACTGAAAAGATTCAGCGCCGCGGACGACACCACAAACGTCACATCAATGCGGTCAAACTGGATCAGCAATTCCTCAAACTGAACGCCTCGCACCGCTAGAAAGACAAAGACACCGCTGATTGCGATATTGGCGGCAAACCAGATCTTCTTTTTCAGAACTCACCCACGATCATCGCAAGTCAATCACGTCGGTCCCCGCTTCCGGACTAAATGTAAACAACTTGTCGTCCAGCACCGGATCCGTCACAACCTGCGTGAACGAGTACGAGATCACATTGCCCTCTAAGTCTGTGTATTCCACACGCTCCGTCAGCCAGGTATCCGATGGCACCCAGATCTTCATGCTTTGCACGAAGTCGTCTTTGTCTTTGGGATTCATCTTGAGAACATAGACCGAACGACCTTTGATCGCTTCGGTCTTGATGATCTCGGCGACGAACTTGTCCATGTACTCGTACAGAAAATACTTGGGCAGGAAGAGACTCTTGCTCCCTTTCTTGAGGCGATCCACAATCACTTGATTGATCCCCTCCGAATACTGCCACACCGTCTGACCGTCCGTGATATTTAACTGCTGACCCAGTTCGTACCGGATGTAGTTCTCTTTCTTGTAAAACAACTTGCCGGTGAGATTTTGAAGTTTCCCCGTCAGTTTCCATTTAAACTGATAATCGAACGAGACCTCCAGCGTCTTGATCTTCTTGTATCTCTCCTGAACCTTCTTGATGACGTCCTTGCCCGACTCCTGCCCCCACAGCGCGGTCCAGACAATCCACACATTCCACATACTCATGAACACTCCTTCGGATGAGATAGTATACAGTTTTCGGCCGAAATGAACTCTAAATTTTATACATGGCTGCCTGATCTTCCGTGATCAGGATTTGCCTCGGTTTTCCGCCGTCGGGGGGACTCACGACGCCTGCCCGTTCCAATTGATCGACGATCCGAGCGGCCCGCGCATAGCCGATGCTCAACCGCCGCTGCAGCAGGGACGCGGAACCCTGATTGAATTTCACTACAATGTCCAGCGCCTCGTTGAACAAGGAGTCGTACGAACCTGCGTCTCCTTCTCCGCCGGATTCCTCGCGCGGCTCCTCCCTCAGCTGGAAATCCCGGCGCGGGAATGCCGGCATGCGACGGATGTACTCCACGAGCTGCTCGGTCTCTGCCGTCGACGTAAATGCGTTCTGAATTCGGATCGGCATTTGACCCGGAGGCAAATACAGCATGTCCCCGCGTCCCAGCAATTGCTCGGCGCCCGACATGTCCAAAATCGTACGAGAGTCAATCTTGCTTCGTACCTGATACGCGATGCGGGCTGGAAAATTCGCCTTGATCAGCCCCGTGAGGACGTCCACGGACGGCCGCTGAGTCGCGACCACCAGATGGATCCCCACGGCGCGAGCCATCTGTGCGAGCCGCGTGATGGACGTCTCAATCTCCCGCGGAGCCGTCATCATCAGATCCGCCAGCTCGTCAATAATCGCAATGATGTATTCCAACTTGTAATGGTCAAATTTTCCGTCGGTGGGCATCTTGCCCTCTTGCCAGCGCACATTGTAGTCCTCAAGATTCCGCACATTGGCATGAGCCAGCTTCTCGTACCGAACTTCCATCTCCTCGACCAGCGCGTTCAACATCAGCTTCGCATTCTCCGGCCGGGTAATGACGTCCTCGATCAATTCCCCGTGCGCGTTGCGCAGGCAGATCAGGTGATGGTTCTTCAGATCGCGGTAGAGCGCCAGTTCGACTTTCTTCGGATCGATCATGACAAATTTGACTTCCGAAGGGTCAAACTGGTAGAGCAGACTGGTGATCATCGAATTGACGCCGACGGACTTACCGGAACCCGTCGTACCGGCAATCAGCAAATGCGGCATCTTGGCCAGATCTTCGATGTGACACACACCGTCGATGGTCTTGCCCAACGCAAGACCGAGCCGAAATTTTTGCTTGGCTTGTTTAAAGGCCTTGTCCTCAAAGATACTGCGAATCAACACGGGACTCGAACGCGGCTTGGGAATTTCCACCTGGATTGTACCTTTGGAAGCCACCGGCACCATACGAACGGATTTGACTTTCAAAGCCAGCGCAATTTCTTCCTCCAATCCCGTGATCTTCGAAATTTTCAAACCGGACGGCAATTCCAGCTGATAAATCGCAACCACCGGCCCGCCATACTGGGTGGAGGTGACCCGCGTCTCAATATTAAACTGCTTCAGCGTCTCGATGATTTGCTCGATCTTCAAATCCAATTCTCGAATATCTGCATCCGACAGCTTCTCCACCTCGTGCGTCTCCTCCAGCAGGTCCAGAGATGGGGCGCGATATTTATTTCTGGCTGATTGGTTCGCTTTGTCGAGGTCGATGGCCCGCTTCTCCCTCACTTTCTTCACGGGTTCCTGAGTTTCCTCAGGCACAAGCTCGATCGACGGCTCAGTCGGATCATCGGAAGTCGATTCCACACGCGGTTCGACCGGAACTTCTTCCGTCGGCTCCTTGGTCGGAGGTACGACTTCCCTGGAGGACCTGGCATTCATCGAATGAGACACTTCTTCGTCAAAGGCGCTTTTGGCGATGTCCCGGAAATCGTCTGCCGACTCTTCGCCCTCGCTCCGGGAGGGTTCCGATATCGTCTTCGATGCGGGAACCAGTTTCAATTCCGTATCAAACTTCCGTACGGTAAAATTCTTTTCGATCTGACGGACGGCTTGAAGATCCTGCACCAGTTCCGTGTCCATCGTGAGGTCGACCCTGGATGGAGGTTCCTTGACTCGGGACTCGGCCGTGTCAGCCTTCGCGGACTGAATCTTCACCGTGGGCTGATTGGATTCGACTTTACGGGGTTCCGTCGTTTCGGATCGGAGGTCGTCCTTCTTCTCCGGATTCTCTTCCTGCAGGTACTCGGGAACCAAGTCGTCCGCAGGGCCAGCCGCTGGTCGATGAAACATTTCACGGATCCCACGCCACCACGCGCTCAGCGTGTTTTGGACGATCGGTATCGCATCGGAAAGACTCACTCGCGTCACCAGGATCAGCCACACGACACTCAGCAAAATCCAGACACTGATCGCCCCGACCGAGCCAAACATCTGGTGCAGCTTGTTTGCCAGCATGCCTCCGATGAATCCAGACCATGTCCAATCTTCACGGTCCCCCAGACTGCCGGGAAAGGCCAGCCAAACAGACACGAGCACCATCGCCGTGAGCAGATAAAATGCAAATCGATTCGACTGCCCAAGCGGTCGGTTCGTCAACATCAGCCATCCGTAGCTGATCGTCAGTATCGGAACCGCGAGCATCGCATAGCCAAAGGTGTAGGTCACGAAGAAATGAGAAACGGTGGCGCCAAAGCTGCCCAAGACATTGCGAAGCTTGCCCGCGTGACTCAACGCGGAAATGTTGGACGGCTCTTCAGACGGATCGTGGGAGACCAGCGCGAGGATCGCGAGGACCGAGAGTCCCATGACAACGATTCCCGCGATTTCTCGCTTCGCCTTGGGGGTGAGTCTTGCGGAGCGTGGTTTTTCGGCCGGTGCCTTTGTCTTCTTTCTTCCGGACATCCTACTCTCGGGAAGGGTCCCCGTCATGAAACGGGGTGGGCACGACCCTCGCGTTCAGCGTACGGCCACGGGCCTGTACGTGCAGGACCGTACCGTTTTCGCTGAATGCGGCCTCGACGTATGCGGTGGCGATGGCGCGCTGCCGGCTCGGCGAAAAGGTCCCGCTGGCGATTTGTCCGATGCGCCGACCTTCTGCATGAACCTCGTATCCGTGACGCGCCGGTACCTTTCCTTCCACTTCCAACCCAACGAGTTTCCGCTTCAGCCCTGTCTCTTTGGCCTTCATCAGAACGTCCCGTCCGATGAAGTCGCCCTTCTTCAACTTTGTGATCCATCCCAGACCCGCCTCCAATGGATGCGTGGTCTCGTCGATATCGTTTCCATACAGGCAGTACTTCATCTCCAGCCGCAGGGTGTCACGCGCACCCAGTCCACACAACCCCAGACCAAAGGTCTCACCCTTCCGCATGACTTCATTCCACACCGCAGGGGCATTCCGGGCGTCAAAATACAGCTCATACCCTCGTTCGCCGGTATATCCGGTCCGCGAGATGGTAACCGGCACACCCGCTATCTCGCCTTGGGCAAACCAATAAAACCGGATCGCCGCAACGGCCGTCTTCGTCATCGACTGCACCAAATCGAGCGCTTTCGGGCCCTGAATAGCAAGAAGCGCAATCTGCTCGCTGACATTTTCTAATTTCGCATTCGACGGACAATGCGCGGTGAGCCAGGCAAAGTCCTTTTCCATATTCGAGGCGTTCACAACCAACATGTACTTGTCCGGGTATCGATAGACAATCAGGTCGTCGACGATGCCGCCATCCTCTTTACACATCGCGGAATACTGCGCCTGACCCGTCTCCAACTTCGATACGTCGTTCACGGTGACCTGCTGAAGGAAGCCCAGCGCACCTTCCCCCGTCACATAAAATTCACCCATGTGCGAGACATCAAACATCCCTACTCCCGTACGGACCCGCATGTGTTCCGCTATGTCGCCGTCATAACGCACCGGCATCAAGTATCCTGCAAAATCCACCATCTTGGCGCCCGCCGCTACATGAAAGTCATAAAATGGTGTTTTCTTTGATTCTGTTGTCAATGCGTAACTCCTTATGTTCCAATGGCCCGAAAATAGGTCTTTTTGGGTTATGAATCAAACCGACTTGCGAGGGACGTACCTCCATCAAAATCCTTGCCCGCTGGGTCGAAAATATGTACCATTCCGCCGAAACCTAGGAGCATATATATGTGTGGAATTGTAGGGTATGTGGGGGCCAAACGAGCCGTTCCTATTATCATGAGCGGACTAAGACGTTTGGAATACAGAGGTTATGATTCCGCCGGCATCGCCGTACTGGAATCCAACCGAATCGAAATCCGCAAACAGGCAGGAAAGCTCTCAGAGTTGGAAAATTTCATCTGCGGCGAAACATTTGCCGGTACCATTGGCATTGGTCACACACGATGGGCGACACACGGCGTCCCCAATACGAATAATGCTCATCCGCACACCGGGGAGAGCAGTGAGATCGCTCTGATTCACAACGGCATTATCGAAAACTATGCCGCTCTGAAAGTCGAGCTTCAGAAGAAGGGTCACGAGTTCCACACGGACACGGACACGGAAACCATCGTACATCTGATCGAAGAGTTCTACGCATCCTGCGGCAGCCTGGAAATGGCGGTTCGAGAGGCGTTGGCATGTGTGAAAGGTACGTTTGGAATCGCCGTCATTTCTCAAAAAGAGCCGGACAAGATCGTTGTCGCTCGACACGGCAGTCCTTTGGTGCTCGGGTACGGTGAGGGCGAATTTCTGGTCGCGTCGGACGCTTCCGCCATCGTGGGTCTCACACGGCAGGTCGGATATCTGGAAGACAACGAAATGGCCATCCTCACGAATGAGGGAATCGTCACCAAGACGCTGGACGATCAGCCGGTCGAGAAGAAAGTCGAGGAAATCACATTTGATGTGAGTCAAATCGAAAAACAAGGGTACGAACATTTCATGCTCAAAGAGATCTTTGAGCAATCCAGCACCATCACCGATGCAATGCGCGGACGGTTGATCGTGGAGGAAGGAATTTCCAAGCTGGGAGGTCTCGGCGAATTCGTGGACCGGCTCGTCCAGGCGCGCAAGATCATCTTGACGGCCTGTGGTACCTCCTGGCATGCCGCCCTCGCAGGCGAATACATGATCGAAGAATTTGCGCGAATCAACGTGGAGGTCGAATACGCTTCGGAATTTCGCTACCGCAATCCAATCCTGGAAGAGGGTACGGTCGTCATCGCCATCAGTCAATCCGGTGAAACCGCAGACACCCTTGCGGCCATGCGCGAAGCCAAACGGCGCGGCGCGACCGTTCTCGGTATCTGCAATGTCGTCGGAAGTACGATCGCCCGGGAATCCGACGCAGGCGTATACATCCACGCCGGACCGGAAATCGGCGTGGCCTCAACCAAGGCCTTCACCTCGCAACTGACCGTGCTGGCTCTCCTAACGCTCCTCTTGGCCCGGAAGAGAAACATGTCGGTCGTCGAAGGCAAACAGATCGTCGCGGAGATCCAGCAAATTCCTCAAAAGGTTCGTGCCATCCTGACCGCAAACGACCACATACGGGAAATCGCCGAGCGCTACCAGGACAAACGAAATTTTCTCTACCTCGGCCGCGGGTATCACTTCCCTGTCGCGCTTGAGGGCGCGCTGAAGCTCAAGGAAATTTCCTACATCCATGCGGAAGGCTATCCGGCCGCGGAGATGAAACACGGACCCATCGCTTTGATCGATGAAGACATGCCCACGGTCGTTATTGCGCCAAAAGATTCGATCTACGACAAAGTCGTAAGCAATATCGAGGAAGTGCGCGCGCGCGGAGGCCGTATCATCGCAGTAACGACCGAAGGCAATACCGAAATTGCATCCAAGGTCGACCACGTGATTTACGTGCCGAAGACCCTCGATTTCCTCTGTCCCATCCTCACCGTAATTCCGCTTCAACTGCTGGCCTACCACATGGCCGTCTTGCGCGGATGCAACGTCGATCAGCCACGGAATCTCGCCAAGAGCGTGACGGTCGAGTAAGAATCTCGTTCAAACGCAGGCATGGGGGATCGTCGAAGATTATAAGTGGAAGAATAACGAACTCATAAGAAACAACGCCACGCCGAGAAAAATCATCAGCGGCATCCACCGGACGCCGCTATCGTTGATGCGGGGAATGAGGTCCGTGGTCGCAACATGTATAAACGTCCCGGCCGACAGAGCGAGCGCGGCATTGCGCAACACATCGCCCGGTTCATCCAACACGAAAATCATCAGCGTCCCCACTACCGACGACACCGCAAGGGCTACCGTGCTCCACAGACCCTGCCGACGATGATGGTGACTGACAAACATGATCGAGGAAATCGTAAACCCCTCCGGCAACTTGTGTAAGACGGTTCCCACAAAGATCAGCCAACCCAAACCCCATTCCTTCGACAAACCGCTCCCGATTGCGATCCCACTGAAAAAATTATGCACGACTAGACCAATCAGCGCAGAGGTGCTCACCACGTGCGAAACCAAATGCTCGTGCGTCTCCTCCCCGTAGTGAAAATGCGGCGTAAAAACATGTTCAAAAAGATGAACGATCAGGTAACCCAGAATCACCCAAACCATCATCGTGGGGGAAGAGGTCACCACCGCAGGAATCATATCCAGTAGAGCAACGGCCAGGATATATCCCGCTCCCAATGCGACAAATGTGTCCAGGTATTTGCGTTCCCACCGGCGACGGAGACCGAAAAGCAGGCCTCCGAAAATGATCACCAAACCGGAAATAGCGCTCAGACCAATGGCCAGCCCCATGCGCTAATCGCCGAACAGCTTCACATTAACCTTCATGCCCCGATCGCGTACAGATCGAACGAGCGAATCCAGCTCCGTCACGGTTTGATCGAGCCGCAGATAGAGTTGATCGTCATGAACCAGTTTTCCGAGACTTCCCTCTCCCCGTTCCACGACCGTCACAATGCTGTCCAATGAGTTGGTCAGATGCGACACGGTTCGCGTAATTTCTACGACGTTCGTAAACGTCGTGTCGATTTTGCCATTCGTTTTGTCCACCAGCATGCGAAAACTTCGGGACGCCCCGCTGAGCCGAGTGAGCATCGAATCAATCTTCGCGTCACTTTTATCTGCAATGGACGAAATTTTTTCCGTCGTCTTTTCCAAATTCTTCATGGTCTGTTTCAATGATATGGCAAACGACTTGTCATTGACGATGCCGCTGATGCCGACCAGTACCGTGTCCACCTTCACCAGGGTCTCTTTGACATCGATCGCGATATCCCTCAGCTGACTCGTCAACTCCGTAATGTCCGGTTCGCGTTGTCCTCGGATCAACGAACCTCCCTCATATTTCCTGTCCGATTTACCCGGAAAGATGTCCACCTTCTTACCGCCGAAAAAATCCGAACTGGAAATCTGTCCCGTCACATCGGAACGCAGCTGGATGCTGTTCGACAAACTCACGAACACCAAAACCGAATCTCCACTCAACTGGATATCCGTCACCTTTCCCACGCGCAAGCCGGACACCATCGCAGGATCTCCCGCCTGCAGTCCTCCCGTATTCGGAAACAGAATCTTGATCTCAAATGTGTTCGGCTTAAACGTGATCCCCTTCAGCCAGATGATCCCCAAGACCAGCAGCATCACCGATGTCAAGATGGTGATCCCGACCTTGATCTCCAGAATTTTATGTTCGTTCAAATGGGCCTCGCCTCAGATCGTTACTCGAAATCCCTCTGCAGGTACGGATTCATGTCCGCATTCCGTGACTTCGTTTGAATTTCCGCCATCAATTTATCGCTGAACACTCTCGCCGCATCATATCCTTGGATCTTCAAGAGCAAATTCAACGCAATCGCTTCGGCGATCACGGTAATATTCTTGCCGGGATAGATCGGCAGTTTGATAATGGGAATGTTCACATCCAGAATATTCGTTGTTTCCTCATCCAGTCCGAGGCGCTCGTATTCCTCTTTTCCGTCCCATAATTGCAGATCCACCAGCACCTCAAGTCGCTTTTGCACCCGAGCGGCGCGAATGCCGAACATCTCCCGGACGTCGAGGATCCCCACCCCACGAATCTCGATGAAATGACTCATCGTGGTGTGACCATACGCAATCAAGATCGTCTCGGCGTTTCGTTTGATATTCACCGTATCGTCGGCCACCAGGCGATGACCGCGCTCCACCAAATCCAGCGCAATCTCGCTCTTTCCGATTCCCGATTTGCCCGTCAACAGCATCCCGATCCCGTACACGTCGACCATCGAGCCGTGGACCGTCACCTGCGGCGCAAAGACGTCGTCGAGATACGTGCTGATCAGGTGGATCGTATCGGTCGTGGATAACTGCGTGCGAAGCAACGGAACCTGCTTCAACTCGCAAAATTCACGTACTTCCGGCAAGACCTGATTCCCGTTGGTGATTATGATGCAAGGCATATCAAATTGGAAAACCTTCTCCAAGGCGGTGCGGCGGCCCTCTTCCGTCAAACTGACGAGATAATAGTTTTCCGTATTGCCGAGAATCTGAATCTTGTCATGCGTGAACAACTCGACGAATCCGGCCAGCGCCAAACCGGGTCGGTGCAGATCACGCTGCGTGAAATAGCGATTGGTCAGACTTCCCTCGACGACAACCTCGAGATGCAACGTGTTTCGGACGTCTTCCACAAAACGCGACAACTGCATCTTTTCAACGCGCCGAATCTTGTCCTCGCCCGTTTGATACACGATCTGCGACATACGTCACGAGTTTAACGAAAAAACGAGATTAACACAATTTGAATTTCAGACTTCGCCGCTCAACCCGCGCCGTTTCCGGTCAGCGCGAGTTCCTTCTGCAGGTACCTTCCCGTATGACCGACGCCATTCGCGGCGATGGATTCCGGCGTACCCTCCGCCACGATTTGTCCGCCCTCCTCGCCGCCCTCCGGCCCCATGTCAATGATCCAATCTGCGCACTTGATGACATCCAAATTATGTTCGATCACAACGACCGTATTCCCTTTGTCCACCAGCCGCCCCAGCACATCCATCAGCATCCGGATATCCTCAAAGTGCAAACCCGTTGTCGGTTCGTCCAAAATGTACAGGGTCTTGCCGGTGCTGACCTTGGACAATTCTTCTGCGAGTTTCACCCGCTGCGCCTCGCCCCCCGATAAGGTTGTGGCCTGTTGACCGAGATGGATGTAGTCCAGACCGACGTCATGGAGTGTTTGCAGTTTACGCCGAATCACCGGCACCGCGTCGAAAAACTCCAGCGCTTCGGCAACGGTCATTTCCAGGACGTCCGAGATCGACTGACTGCGGTACCGGATCTCCAGCGTTTCCCGATTGTACCGCCGACCCTGACAGGTCTCACACTGGACATACACGTCGGGAAGAAAATTCATTTCGATCTTCCGAAGGCCTGCGCCCTGACAGTCTTCGCACCGTCCGCCCTGGACATTAAAACTGAACCGACCCGGTTTGTATCCCCGGATTTTCGATTCCGGCAATGCCGAAAACAAATCGCGGATGAGCGTGAAGAGATTCGTGTATGTGGCCGGATTGCTTCGCGGCGTTCGGCCAATCGGGGATTGATCGATGTCGATGACTTTGTCGATGTGTTTCATCCCTTCGATCGAACGATGCGCCAAGGGCGGGTCCCCGGAGTCGTGGAAATACCGCGCCAGAATCGGATACATGGTCTCGTTGATCAGCGTGCTCTTGCCGGAACCGGACACTCCCGTCACACAGATCAGCGTCCCCAACGGCAGGTGCACGTCGACGTTTTTGAGATTATGACCTGTCGCACCGTGCAGGGTAAGCGAAAGCCCGTTCCCGGCACGACGTGTAGACGGAACCGCAATCTCTCTTTCGCGTCTCAGATATTGCGCGGTCAAGGATGCAGATGCAAACAACTCGTGTCCCTGCGCCACAACCCGCCCGCCCAGCCTTCCGGCTCCGGGCCCCAAGTCAATCACGTGATCGGCGCGCTCCATCGTGTCGCGATCGTGCTCCACGACAATCACCGTATTGCCCAGATCGCGCAGTTGCAGCAAGGCATCGATCAACCGTTGATTATCCCGCTGATGCAGACCGATGCTCGGTTCATCCAGAATATACAGCACACCGACCAACTGCGATCCGATCTGGGTCGCTAGCCGTATCCGCTGTGACTCGCCTCCGGACAGCGTCCGCGCAGGCCGGTCCAGCGTCAGATAATCAAGACCGACCTGCAGAAGGAATCCCAAGCGATCGTGAATCTCTTTGAGTACGGGCCCGCCGATCTTTTCCAGTCGTGTGGGCACCTGAAAAGCACGAAGGAAATCCGCAACGCTGCGAATCGATAAGGTGGACAACTCGTGAATGTTCTTCTGCCCCAGTCGGTACGAAAGCGGTTCCACCTTCAGGCGTCCGCCCTGGCACGAGGGACACGTTTTTTCGGACAGAAATTTCTCCGCCCACTCCCGACTCGTCTCGGATGCCGCCTCGTCCATCGCATTGCGGACATAACCGATGAGTCCCCGGAAACGACCGGTGTAGTGTTTCTTCCGCTTTCCCGAATAGTAATAGAACTGATGCTTGACCGATCCGGTTCCGTTCAGGAGCGCATCATACGCCTTCTTTGAGAATTTCTTGATCGGCGTGTCAAAATCGCAGCCAAACGTCGCCAGAACCATCTCGACCTGCAGAAAGAACCACGCTTCGGTGTTCGTCTTTTCCGTGAGGCGAATAGCCTTTTCATGAATCGACAGCGACTTGTCGGGAATAATCAAGTCTGGATCAATTTCCCGGAGCACGCCCAATCCATCGCAGACCTCACAGGCCCCGTACGGACTGTTGAATGAAAACAACTTCGGAAACGGTTCTTCGTAACTGATCCCGCAATGAAGACACGCCAGGTGCACGCTGTAGCGGATGTCCGCGCCTTTCTTTTCCGCCGGAGCCAGGATGAGAATTCCCTCGCCGAGATCGAGCGCTTTTTCCACCGACTCGATCAGCCGCTGATGCGTCTGGCCGTCAATGACCAGTCGATCGACAACGACCTCGATATCGTGAACCTTGAACCGCGAGACCTTCTGTACGTCTTCCAGTTCGTGCATCGCTCCGTCAATCCGGACCCGCACGAATCCGCTCTTGCGGAGTTTCTCGAACAATTCCTGATAATGACCTTTGCGTCCGCGGACGAGCGGCGCGAGCAGAATTTGTTTGCTTCCCCGCGGAAGCGTGTGGATGGCCTCGATGATCTGGTCCCTGGACTGCCTTTTCACCTCCCGTCCGCATTGGTGACAATACGGCGTCGCAATTTTCGAATAGAGAAGACGCAAGTAGTCGTAGATCTCGGTAACGGTTCCGACAGTCGAGCGTGGATTGCGGCTTGAGGTCTTCTGTTCGATGCTGATGGCCGGACTGAGGCCGTCGACGAGATCGACGTCGGGCTTTTCCATCATATCTAGAAATTGCCGTGCGTAAGCGGAGAGCGATTCGACATACCGCCGCTGTCCCTCGGCAAAGATGGTGTCAAACGCCAGGGACGACTTCCCCGATCCGGACAAACCGGTGATCACCGTCAGTTTGTTTCGGGGAATATCGACGTCGATGTTTTGGAGATTGTGAACTCGCGCGCCGCGAACGATCAGCGTGTCTTTGTACAAGTCATCGGCGGGTACAGTCGGCTGCGGTTCGAACAGATCGAGACTCATAACGGGCAGGCAATATAGACGCACGCCCAGAGAATAGCAAGGCGGGGAGAGGCATCCTCAACCCTCTCTACCTTTTCTTCACGCGGGTCGACTTACTCTAAACGACAAAAGATCCGCGCAAGGGTTGGTCACAGCCAACGAGACTCCGACTGCTGGCAATAGATTCGAATTTTTGCCAAGCTCTATTATCCACATACAAAAAGCCACGATGTCCCAAACGGCAGCCTTCCCGAACAAATCTGAACAAATTTATTGATTTTACTTTCCTGGGGATTATACTTCCCCTGTCACAGGGTAGCTTGGGGCTATCGGCTTTTGGTGAAATCGAGAACTCAACAAACTGCTGGCGGACTTCGCTGGTCCTACAGGCGAGTCTGTTGATGAGGTGAAAGCATTCGTCATGGAAAATTCGTGTCTGTGATCGTTCTTCTAGTAATCGTCTTTACTAACTGCCGCCTCATGGGCTCTCCTCCGGACAGTGCAGACAATGAGATTCGACTAAAATTCCGCGCGGGGACCAGTCTATTCTCATCCGGCTTTACGAACCACCGTATCGAAGGTCTGACTCACCTTCAGACGAGAGTCAACAAGCACATTCAGTTCGGCGTACTGCCTGCTTTCGAGATGGGCGTCGTTGTTGAGTTCGGTCGAGTTGAAATTCGGAGCGACTTTCAAGGCACCCTCTCTCGCTCTGGAGAGGCGCAATTCAAACGTGCAGACAAAAATTTGATCCAGCCTGTCAGTCAGAGTCTGAGAAAAATGGAGGTCGGTCTCACGTACAAAGTGCACCCAAACGTTGGCGTTGGACTTGTCATGACCAATCGTATGGCCGATATCACTGCCCACTCCTCACATGAGTCTGCCATTTTGTATGAAGCCAGCAACAGAGTAACGGCCTTCGCCCTGATCGTGCCCGTCCTGCTTCGCACTCACGATTCTCGATTTACTTATTACGGAAATGTCAGCTTGGCGCCCTGGAGCATAAGTTCCGAGTTCCGTTACCTATCACTCTTTACTCTGTACCAAAATGACGCCGTCAACCCCGAAGGCGGTTGCAATGCCCGCCTCTGTTGATATTGATTGCACATTTTTGTTCCTGAACAACTCGCCTCGGTTCTTTTTCCTGCTGAGATCGAGATCTTTGTGAATTGCGATCGAAGCAAAGGACTGTTCGCAAATACCACGTACGGACTTTCCATTGCCATTGGCTTCCCAAAATAGTCGACCCGCCGGGTCGTTCGTTGAGATAACTCTACGCCGAATGGCACTGTGTGCGGCGCTCTTACTGACCGGATCTTCTCTCTCCGGGCAAACCTCAGTCATTTCCGGGATCGTGCTGGACAGTGCGAGTCGTGAACCTGTCGCCCTGTGCAACATCAGTGTGGACAACACATTTCGCGGAACGTACAGCCGCAAGGACGGATCATTCCAGATCATGGCAACTCACGGGCAGCATCGTCTGATCATCATGCATGTCGCCTACCACAAGCAGCTGTTGGATGTCACGGTGACCAACGACTCGATTCACGTGCAGATCCTGTTGTCTCCTCATACGCTGCAACTCGGAACAGTCACAATCGAAGCATCAGGGCCCATCAGGATGAATCCGTTCGGCCACGTTATCGACGCGCATCACGCCAGAAATGTACCAGCTCTTGGGGAACCGGATATTCTGCGCACGACCTCGTGGCTTCCAAGTGTGCTCCAGTCCAATGATTTGAGAGCGGCGATGTTCATTCGAGGCGGCAGTTCAGACCAAACCCAATTCTTTCTGGATGGCATCGAGATATACAACCCTCGACATTTACTGGGATTGTCCGGTGCATTCAATTTGCTGGCTCTGGAGGGTGCAGAGGTTTATACGGGCAATCTCCCCGCCCGATACGGCGACCGACTCAGCGGAGTGATCGACGTTCAGACCATCGACCCGTCCTCCAGGAAGATCGCGATTGCACACTTGAGTTTGATTTCGTCGGGCTTTGCATTCACGCATCAACGCGGTAATACGTCCGTCCTGCTCGGCGGCCGCCGTACGTATCTCGACGCCGCATCCGGACTTTTCGGAAAGTCATTTCCTTACTACTTTTACGATGTCAATGTCCGTCTGACTCAACACCTTCATCCCAAACTCTCATTGGACGTCCTCGGATTTCTTGGAACGGACGACTACGTCCGACGTCCAGACAACGACGACTCCACTCCAAAACGCCATATCGCGTGGGGAAACCAGATGGCTGCTGTCCGACTTCGCCGGACGGACGACAATGCTCAAGGCGATCTCACTTTTTCCATCGCGCGCTCCTTCAACAACGCCGTGCAAGGAGACGCCATAGAAATGGACAATGCATGGACGGATCAGACCGTCCAGTTCAATGGACGGCGCATCTACACCAAGATTGTATTTGATTTGGGTGGCATGTACAAACGAGTGGTCCAGAACTACAACTGGAATACACCTGACGCCGATGAGTTTTTCTATACCGGCGTCCCATTGACATTCCATCAGAGCGCCGTGCAGGAGAGTTACTACGGCTACGGATCTGTAAGCTGGTTGCCGACAAGCCAATGGATGTGGCAGAGTTCTCTGCGAGCGGCTGCTTTCACAACCCAACATGTCGAAGACCTTTCCCCTCGAACGACCTTGTTCTTCACTCCACAAACTGGACTGCGATTGCATGTTTCCGCAGGCCGATATTATCAGTTTCTTGGCGAGGGCAAGGAGGCAAACGAGGGTAGCATCTCGAGTCCACTTTTTTTCTTGCCCCTGGAACAACGGGCAACTACTTACTCCGCCGGAATCATGGTTGACCCGATCCAAGGCGTGCAATTAAAGTGGGAGGCGTATTTGCGACACTTTGACCGCATCGCCACACTCCACGCGATTGAGCGTCCGTATCCCACATTTCAGTTCGGCAAAGGAAAAGCCTATGGATTCGATGTCTGGTTAGAAAAGAGTCGGGGTTGGTGGACAGGTCAAATCGCCTACACGTTTCAGCGTGTCTTTACGCTTCGCGAGGGTCGTCACATCCCAGCGGATTGGGACGTGCCCCATGCACTGAAAGGCATGGTCGGATTTCAAATTTCCAAGAAGTGGACTGTCAACCTAGCTGGAACTTACCGCAGCGGAGCGCCCTTTACTCCTGTTCTGGGCACGTTTTTTGGTTCCGGCTGGGGAGAAGACAATCCGGACTACACTTTCATCGGACAGCGGTTTGTCTATGGAGAGACCAACTCCGATCGACTCCCGTATTATCTGCGCATCGATGTTTCCTGTCGCCGAACATTTGACTTCTCGAAAACGCGGATGACGATGTACACCCAGATTCAAAACGTCTTCTTCCGACAACATCCCCTCCGCTATGATTGGGAACAACAATACATGTACGGCAGCCGGACCTACGGGGGAGTGAATACGGACGGAATGGAGCCGGGGCTGCCCATCATCCCATCTCTGGGAATCGAATTGGAATGGAAATGATCTCGATAGGCAGGAACATGAAATCCGAAGCAACTCTCGCTGGCAAATCCTGGGTAGCAGTTATTGTGTTTCTGCTTGGGAGCGGGTGTGAATTTGACTTCGAACCGTCCAAGCACACTCCACCGGATGACCTTGCCGTCAACGCGGTGCTTGTATTTGGGCAATCGCGCCAACGTATCCTGATCACAACCGTGGCACACGTCGATTCCTTTCGACTGAACTTCGTGTCCGGAGCGCAGGTGGAGGTTGATTCTTTCGCGTTTCAGGAATTGTCCCAGGATTCCATTCACTTTGCCGGTACGGCACAGCGCTGGATCGAATTCTACAACTACTATCGAGACGGACTGACTTTACAACCGGGACGAGAGTACGGACTGAGGATTCAGGCTGGTGAACGGTTAATTACCGGACAAACTCGAGCACCCGACGACTTCCAGATCCGTAATGAAGGACGGCGGATCTACTGGACCTCCGCACGTGCATCCCTATATATCGTCAAGGTCGCGGATGCAGAATACATCACGTCGGACACCACGGTTTTCTATTATCCGGGAGACGGTTTTACGCCGGGAATTCACACCGTTACCATCTCGGCGTGCGATGACCATTACGCTCAGTTCGTGCTCAAACTGACTGAGCAGTCAGGCATCGACAATGCCTACGGCGTATGCGGCAGCGTACTGGAGAAGACGGCAAGCATTCACCTGCCGTAATTACTTCTTCTTCACCCTCTTCTTCAGAATCGCAATGTTCTTGCGAATCACGTCCGCGTCGTCCTGATGCAGATCGATTTCCAGCGTCTTTTCCAGATGATAGATCGCTTGTTTCGCTTCTTTTTTGTCATTCATCAAAAGAATCCCCAGATTCCGATGCGCAAGAGCGGAATTCGGACTGTATGTCAGCGCCTTGGTGTAATGGCTCTTTGCAAGAGCTGTGTTCTTTTCCATGGAATACAGGATTCCAATGTTCAAATGAGCATCGCCGAGCGACGAGTCCAATGCAAGCGCACGTTGATAGCTGGTCTTCGCGGCTGGGATATTTCCTGCCAGATCGTGCGCACCTCCCAGAAAGAAATGCACCGACGCGTTGTCATCCCGAATTTTTACCGCCGCCTCATACGCGGCTACCGATTCGCTCGCACGACCCTGCTGAAGGAGGACAAACCCGGTATTCACGTGCGCTTCAAAGTAGTCCGATTTCCGGGCGAGGGCACGAGCGTATTGCTCCAGCGCCTCGTCCCATTTCGATTGTTGTTTGTACAGGTTCCCCGCATTGTAACACGCTTCCGCATTGGTCGAATCCAGACGGATCGCTTCCTGCAGATCGGCCAGCGCTTCATCCGGTTTTTCCGTCGCGCGGACGTTCGCCCGCATCACATACGACTTCGAGAGATTCACACGGGCGTTGAGCGTCCCGGCGGCGTCCAGACGAACGGTCCTTTGAAACGCCTCGATCGCGTCGTCCCACTTTGATTTTTCCGCATCGCGCAATCCCTTTTCATACGACTGGAGCGCCATCCAGCTCTGCAGATACGCCTGCAGTCCCTCGTAGTCGGCCACCAGCGCCCTCGTGCGGTCATTCATCTTTGTCAGATCCCCTCGATCCAGCGGTTTGTCCGTCTGCAGGATGAATTCTGAAAAGACTTTCTCTTCCAGCCGCAATGCCGTCACGAAGAATTCCGTGAATTTTCCAAACCGTCCGCCGGCGGAAGCGATCGGTGTGAAGGCTTTCTTTGATAGAATTGCGATACGGAAACTGATCCAGAGCGAATCGTCCAGTGCGCCATACTGACCGACGATGATGTAATCCGTGCCCCAGTCCGCGGCGTAGCGGAGAAACCCCGGCGTGACGATCCCCTCAAACAACGATCGCGGGCGAATATCGATATCGGTCGCCGCCCGATTTACTTCATCCAGAGAAATCGGGTCGACCTTCGCGGTTGCCCGAAACGCTTCAATCAGTGTGTGCGGAATTCCGTACTGCATCCACTCCGGACCATTGCCTTTGTTCTCAAATGGCATCACGGCCAATTTGCTCTGGCCAAACGCGCCGGAGCAACCCAGCGCCAACAAGAAAATCATTCGACTCATGACTACCTCCTTCGTTGTAGCAGGTGGCGGACAACTTGCAAATTTGCCGGAAAAAAGGAAAGGGCTGATTGCCAGCCCTTTTGAAACTCTCCGGCCACTCGACGAATTATTGAGGATTCCCAATCATCACGTACGGGGCCCAGAAGAACGGATGAATATGGAAATCCCCTTTTCGGATCAGGGCGATCTGCGCCTGGCGCAGGGCCTCGGCTTTCGGCAATCCTTTTTTCAATCCGTCGTAGAAATGGATCATGATGATTTTTGTCGATTCGTCGTCCACCGGCCATAGCGTCGCCACTGTGGTAGGCGCTCCGGCCACCGCGAACGCGCGGGACAACGAGATCAATTCAACACCCGTGGCGCTCTTCCCCATCGACGTGTTGCAAGCCGAAAGAACGATCAGTTCATTGCGATCTTTCAGCGGCAATTTCAAAATTTCGCTGATGGTAAACTTGTCGTCCTCGCCTTTGGCCGAGTTGGGCGCCATCAGCAGGAAGGACTTCTGCGGTTCATCGCTCGAGAGAAACCCGTGCGTGGCAAAGTGAACGACCTCAAACAGTCCGGCCTTTTCTTTGGCCTTGTCCTTGGTCGCATCCTGATTCTGATACAGCGCCGCGCTGCTGAAGGCCGCCTTGATCACCTTGGCTTCCTCCTCCGCGCCCGGCAAACTGCCATCCGGATTCCCGAATACGAGCACGTTGTTGACCTTCCCCTGCTTCTTCTTCGACACCAAGTCCATCAAGGTCGCCGCGGTCAGATAATTCACCGCCTTCTTTTCGATCAGGAAGGAGATGTCCCCGTCCTCCGTTTCCGAAGCCAGACACTGGAAGGGCACGTAGTACAAACTTGCCGCCGGAATCACCGTGACGTTCTTGATCTTGTCGCTCTTGATATTATCCCAAACCGGCAGAATCAGATAGTCGTACAGTTTCACCATGATGTCCCGCAGCGGTTTCGCATGGCGATCGTAGAAACGCTGGTCCCCTCCCGCCTTCCAGTCCTTCATCTTGGTGTCAAAACGGCCGCGTTTCATCAGCGACGTCGCGTCGCTCACATAATACCGATACTTGTTGACCAGCGAATCCAACTCCATGCTCGTGACCGGCACCGTCTTGGCCTCGATCTGGTCCCGCGTAATCATGAAAATGTAAAGCGCATCTTCCGCAGGAAAATATTCCAGCAGAACGACATCATCCGCCAACTGCTTCTGCAAATCCGCCAGCTGGATTGGATCGACCTTGATCACCTGGTAGATATTCGGATACTTCGTCTCCAGGTCGATCATCAGCGCATTGAAATCGCCCTGATTCTTCGTGAGCGTCTGACTCAGGTTGTCGATCTTGGCCTTGTCCTGTTTCTCGAGAGGCTTGGCCTTTTCTTCCGCCAGTTGCTTTTCGATGTCTTCATTTTTCTTCTGTAATTCCTGAACTTTGTCCAGCTGCTTCTGCTCTTCCTTGTTCGTCACCTGGATCTTCTGGGCCGCGATGACATCATTCGACAACTTCGCCTTGGAGCGCTCGATGTACGTGAACGCTTCCTGCACGTTCCCCGCTTTCTTCAGAGCGGAAATCAGCCGCTTGTACACGGGAATCTTGTTCTGCAGGAACGATTCGTAGTACTCTTTGTTGGTAAAACTACCCTTCAACGCTTCAATGTGATCGACGGCCTTCTTCCACGCCGCGATGGCCTTCTGCCGGTTCTTCGCCGCTCCGTCTGCATCCTTGCGGATCTCGCTTTGCCGGGCAAACGTTTCGTAAATGATCCCCACAAAGGAATACGTCTGCCAGGCGCCTTCGCGATCCCCGATGTCGTCAAAAAGCGCGGCTGCCTTTTCATAGTACTTCACGGCGTTGGCGTCATCGTCGGTCTTATAATAGATGCGCCCCATGTTTGCCAGGTCCGTTGCCAAACCGCCCTTGTAGTTCATTTCCTGATGCAACTTCATGGCTTGATTCAGATAATCGGAGGCTTCCTGATAGAATCCGGCTTCAAAATACATGGTCGAGATATTGTTCAGATCGTCTCCCGTTCCGATCTTGTCTGGAATTTGTTCGTGCAGTTGCTTGGCCTTCAGATGAAAGGCCAAAATTTGCCCGATGTCTTCCAGCGAGATTCTCTTCCCCGCCTTCTTCACCTCGGCTTCGCGAATCCGGAAAGCCGAAATTCCCCAATTCGCAAATGCGCTCGCCGTACCGGAGGTATTCTTAAGCTCGGTATAGTACTTCGCCGCCAACTGAAAATTCGGAGCCGCTTTGTCGTGTTGATTCAGCCGCTGAAGAATCATGCCCGAGTAGTTATGGGCGTCAGCCTTTTGACTCTTCTTGGTGGAGGTCGAAATCACCGACTGAAATGCGGTGAGCGCTTCTTCGTACCGCCCTTCCTTAAACGCTGCTTCGCCTTTGGCAAAGGAGTCCGTTTGTGCCCAAGATGACGTTGCCATCGAGGCAACCAACAAAAATATCCGTAGTTTCATGACCCGTTCCTTGGTTTCAAAATCGCCCATTCATCCGAGTTAGGACGGTCGGGTAACCAACTTTTTCTTCTCGGACAGGAAGAACTCCCGAAACGCTTTCCGGAAACCCTCCGCATCGGCAATGTATTTTTCTTTTGCACCCACCTGCACCAGGGCGGCTTCGATCACATCATATCCGCTCATCAAAGCAATCTCGACGCTGGCGATTGTCGAATCACCCCGTTGATCGTATTCACCGATCTGACTGCCCTTCAGCGTGGTTTCCTTTTCCATGGCCGCCTTGACTTTGATGCCAAACGCCGCCGTATCCGACGTCTGGATCACCGTCGGATGGGCCACCGCAAAGGCCTGCATCATATTCACCGCCTCACGCGCCAGGACCCCGACCAGTTCTACCCGCGCCTTGTGCTCGGCCTGAGACTTCGCCAACGATTCCTTCTTCAGGATCGACGCGCCCTCGGCATCATACACCAGCTCTTCCAGCGATGTCGCCTCTTCAGATTCGCTGATCTTTGGAATCTCCTTTTCCAGGGAGTCTTTCTTCACGGGATCGTCCTTTTTCGGATCGGTCTTGGATGGACAACCCATCCAGACAGCCGCGCTCAAGAGAACAAGCAATGTGCGTTTCATGGTATCGTCCTTATTTCAATGCCGCATTCAATCCGTCGAGGATCTCTTTCGACGTTTGTTTGCTCAATTCCTGAAGTGCCATGATGCCGGCTTTTTCCAACGACAACTGGATGCCCTTCACACCCTGCTTTTCCGAAGCGGCGATGATTTTGCCGTTTTCCAGATCAATGCAACGAACCGAGCCGCTGGCCCACGCCGACTTCCGATTGCTGCTGCCGCCATACGGGTTCGTCGATCCGCCTTCCGACTCCGAGGCCTTCACAGAACCGATGATCAGCACATCGGCGACCGACTTCAGGGCGTTCGAGACGACATCGTCGTTGCTGCTTTCCGCGGACGCCTTCGCTTGTTCCCGACTCACTGCCTTGAACACCTCGCTCTTGTCAATGACTTTGAACTTATTCGACACGAGCTGTTTCACGATGTCGCCTTCGACAATGGAGACGCTCTGTTCTTTCCCGACATTGTTCTCAAACACCAGAATGACAATGCGAGTGATCGCGGAGCCCTTGGCGGTAAACGTGAAGTCCTTGAACACATTTTTCGCCGCACCCACGGCGTTGGCCAGATATTGACCGAAAGCCTCGAACTCCCGCACGTTGATGCCGATGCGAACTTTGTTCTGACCGCTGGCATTGACGGTTTCGACGGAGTGTACCGTGAAATTCACGTTACCGGAGCCGTCGGTCTTCGCCGACTCGTCCACTTTCACGACGGTCGGCTGCACGGAAAATGCGGCCAGATTGGCGTTCTTCACGGGCGTCACACTGCCGCCGCGATCGTATACAAGCCGCGCGACCAAGGGCTGAGCCAGCGGTTCGCCTTTCACGCCCTTCTGCCCTTCTCCCGACACGATTTCCACGCGCATTTTGCCCAGCAGGTTCTTCAATTGCGTGTCAAACGTCGCGCGGACAGAAACGCTCTTACCGGAACCGTCAATGTCGCCTTCGATCGGCTCCTTGTTGATGACTTCGGCGATCACGATCTCCTTGGCGCCTTCAAAATACTGAGTGAGCGCAAGGTAATAATCACCGCTGGCCTCCGCCGATTTCGCCGCCTGATAATACGTCTTGGCGACGTTGATGGCCTTCTTCAATCGTTCGGCAAATTGACGCTCCACTTCTGCGATGGAAATTTCGCAATACGCGTAGTGTTTCTTTGTCTTCTTGTCGATGTAGAACTCGACTTTCAGATTCTTCAACGTCTCCTGGGAAAACGATTCCGTCACGGAGTTGAAACTCTCGCTGAAATCGGTGGCCCCGTTCTTGGTCGTTTCCTCCATCACATTGGTCACCTTGCTCGTGATTTCGGACCGGATTGCCCGAATGACCATCGCACGAGCCTCCCCTTCCGCCTTCGACGCGTCCTGTGACTGATTACCGGACGCCGGGATCGCCCCTAAACCCTGATAATATCCGTCGCGCTTCGGCATATTTGGCAGCGACTTTTGCCAGTCTCCATATGCAATCTTGGTTTTCTCCTGACCGCCGCTCGCCGATTCCTCATCTTTCTTGACTCCAATATCCTTCCCCATATCCTTCACGCCCATGTCGGACGTTCCCTCGCCTCCCGACTCTCCGGAATTCCATTTTGCGATTGCCTTGTCCAGAGCCGAAAGCGCTTTGTCCGCCGACATCTTGACGCCTTTGATCTTGTTCGATGCGGCATCCGAGGAAATTTGATTTTGCAAAGCTTTTTCGACATCCGCCTTCTTCACGACGGCCTTGGCGTAAAACTTGATCTTCTTCCCGCTTTTTTCCCCTTTGGGGGGATAGTATTCCTCGATCATCACGTTCTGCAACGTGAGGTTGGTGAGTGTTTGGGTAATTTCACTGAAATACTCCTGTGCGGCAGAGGTGGACGTCACTCCATCCGTTTGACTGGCCTCCTCCATAAAATTGGTCGTCATGGAACGCACATTCGTCTGGATGGCGTCTGCTATTTTCTTCCGGGCATTCTGATCGGCCTCCGACTTCGCCACTTGCTCGTTGAGCCCTTCGCCGATGCCGGCGGCGACGATCACATCATCGTACACGCCGGGTTTGGAAATCCATTCCGGCACATTGCCGGACTTCTTGTCTTTCTTATCCTTCTTCTTCTGCGCAATGACGTCGCCCCGAAGCATCAGCAGCATCGACACCGCAAACAAAATCATCCTGCTCATGAATTGGATCCTCCTAAATTGTCCTAATATTGATTGTCACTTGTCAGAATTGAGTCCCCATCTTGTCTAGCGCCGAATTCAGCTTTTCCAAGGCCGCTTTGGCCTTGTCCCGTGGTCCACTGATGATTCGTTCGGCCTTGTCTTCCAAGCTCTCGTCCTTGGTTTCCTCGGGCAATTTCGTGATCTCCGCAGCCTTCTTCTTCAGCTTGGACACCAACGTCCCGGAATACAGCCGTCCCAACGCATAGAAGACCGTCTTCTCGGATTCGTAGGTCTGAGACGATGCTTTGTCGTCCTTTCCTTTGTCCTTCTTCTTATCTTTCTTCTTGTCTTTTTTCTTGTCCTTATCCCCGGCGTCTTTCTTGCCTCCTTCTTTGGAGACGAACGTTGCAAGGATCTGAGAACCCTCGAGACATACGCTGGTGGCTTCTTTTGACAGAACGGACAAATAGTCGTTGGTCATCTGGTCGCCCAATCCGTCTTTTGTTTCCTGGGTCTCCATCCACGACTTGGTGATGGACTCGACCTGCACTTCCACCGCTTTTGCCAGTTTGGTGCGGGCCGACACCTTGGCCTTTTCGAGCCCCTGAGTTTCGGAAAAATATTTGCCCTCGTCAATCCCTACGGCAAAAATGGCGTCGTTGTCTTTCGGGACCTTGGTGATCCACGTCGGGCGCCCGTCCTTCCGTTTCAGATAGTCGCGATTAATCATCTTCCCCAGTTTGTCCGACAGACCTTTGAGAGCCTTCGTATCGGATGTTTTCGAGGAGGCTTGTGCAGACACTTTGGAAATCACTTCCGACAGACTCATTCGTGCCAGTGCGTAATGCCACTTTGTGGTCTTGTCATACCACGTCTCCACGATCTGTGAACCGCTCAACGTCGCTTCGGACACCGAGGAAGCCATTTCCTCCATCGTGTGTCGCTCCAACCCATAGGATTCCGATCCTTCGTTGACCTCAAACCAGTCCGTAAGGACGGCTTGAATCTCCGTCTTGATCGTGGCGGCCAACTCGGCGCGGGCCTTGTCTTTTGCCGATTCGCGACCGTTCACATAGAAGTAAAATTTTTCCGCGACGCCGAGCGCATAGATGGCGTCGCCCTCCTCCGGCAAAGCTTTCACCCAGTCCGGTTGGTCCTTTCGCACATAGGATTTCGGGTCCTTCAGACCTTTCAGAGACACTTCCAGTTTTTCGATCTTCTTGAAATCTCCCGACTTCTTGGCCTGATCGACGACCTTCTTCTGGATCGCATCCACGGAGCCTTCGAGGGCCAATTCGGCCAGAGCGTAGATCAGCCCCTCCGGATCAACCCAAGTTTCCAGAATTTTGCATTTCTCCACCGATGCGACCACATCTTCATCGACGCTCTTTTCCATCTCAGAAACAAAACCCGTTCCGCCGACATCACCCGACCAACTGCTGGTAATGGTTTTCACATTCATCCGGATGGACTGCGCCAATTCGAATCGTGCCGCCTGCGCCGCGGCGTCTTCACCGGCTTTTTTCTCATAATGCCGATTCACCACACCGACCGCATACAGGTGGCCTTCTTTAATGGGCAATTCATTGACCCAGGCGGGAAAACTCTGGGCCAGCAAGGAAGACGAGATACATGCCAAGATCAGCATGGCTCTCCAAGGCAGGATCTTCATAGTCTATCTCTCCTCTAACATCTCAAAAAACGGGTAAGCAAAGAACCGGGGCAATGGTACCAGCGGCCCTCACTCTCGATCGAAGCCGCCGAGCCCACGGGGCGGCATCCACCCCGTGATCTCGATCTACAAACTACTCTTCAGACTCGGACGTGGACTCCCATTTGGCGATCGCTTTGTCCAGCGCACTCAGCGCTTCGTCCGCGCTCTTCTTCACGCCTTTGATCTTCTTGGCAGCCGCATCGTCCTGGACTTTCTTACGGAATTCGTCCAGCAATGCGTTCTTCTTGAGAACGACCTTGGCATAAAACTTAATCTTGTTTCCTTCTTTCATGCCCAGAGGCGGCCAGTATTCCTCGACGACCGCACCGTTCAGCGTCACATTCGTCAGACTCTGAGAAATTTCCTGGAAATATTCCTGAGCCGCCGATTCAGAACCTTTCTCATCGCGCGTAGTGGCTTCTTCCATGAAATTCGTCGTCAGGCTCTTGATTTGCGTCTGAATGGTCTCCGCGATCTTCTTGCGACCACTGAGTTCTGCTTGACTCTTCGCCTTCTGCTCCGACAGGCCTTCTCCAATGCCTGCTGCAAGAATCGCGTCCTCATACAGACCGGGTTTGGTGATCCACTTCGGCAATTTGTCCTCTTTCTTGGAGGTCTTGGAACCCCCTCCGCACCCGATGACCGTTGCCAGAAACAGCGTTCCGGCGATTGTCCAAATTCGCATTCGTTGCTCCTGTTTCGTGAAGAAAAAAATACCGTAATTCCCCGAAGGGAATTACGGTATTTTGTCAACAAACGTCAGTTATTCTTCAGAGCCTTCTTCTTCGCCACCGTCCGCGGGACCGTTGTTGCTATCCTTTTCCCACTTCGCAATCGCTTTGTCCAATGCGCTCAACGCGTCATCGGCCGAGGCCTTCACGCCCTTGATCTTCTTTTGCGCCACATCATCCTGGATCTGCTTCTTGTAGGCATCGATCACGGCAGATTTCTTCAGAACGACCTTGGCGTAGAACTTCACTTTGCTTCCGTTCTTCTCGCCGAGGGGCGGCCAATACTCTTCGATGAACGCGCCCTGCAGGGTCTGCTTGGTCATCGTCTGCGTGATTTCCTGGAAGTATTCCTGACCGGCGCCACTGGAACCTTCTTCTGTCGTCGTGGATGCCTCTTCCATGAAGTTGGTCGTCATGCTCTTCACTTCGGTTTCCAACGCTTCCGCAATCTTCTTGCGGCCGTTTTGCTCCGCCTGGCTCTTGGCTTTCATTTCCGAAAAGCCCTCGCCGACGCCCGCAGCGATGATCACATCTTCATACAGACCTGGTTTGTACGTCCACTCCGGTGGCCCGTCTTTCTTTTTCTTCTTCTTCTTTTGCGCCATGGCATCCGTGTTCAACACGGCGACCGAAACCAGCGCGATGAATGCAAACCAGAGATACCGCTTCATCTGTCTTCCTCCTTTAAGATGGGTGAATAACACAAAGAGCTTGAAACTCTTTATACACGAGAAACCTAAAGACGATATAGCTTAGAACAACCAAGTGTTGAATTGTGGTAGGCCAATTTATTTAAGACCCTTTCGATTGTCAAGCGAAAACACCCTAACGGGCGTGTGTCAAATGTGCGTATACATAGAAATCGTCACAACGAGGTAAATGTCGATTTTTTGTGTGAATAACTTCCTTTTTCTTAATAAGTTAGCTGAATGACAAGTCTCGCCATCTATGCTCACATTCCGTTTTGCAGACGCATTTGCACCTACTGCGACTTCTATGTGACTACGGCACGCAAATTTTTCCCTGAATTTGCCGATGCCGTCGCTGGCGAAATCCAGTCCCACGCACTCTTCCCCAACCAAGAAGTCCGGACCCTCTACTTCGGGGGCGGAACGCCCTCATTTCTGCCTGTCCCATTGTTATCGTCCCTGGTCGCCGCTATTCGGAGCCGGTGGAATTGCAACAACGTAATCGAATGCGGCCTGGAGGCCAATCCCAACGACGTGACGGAGGAAAACGCGCGCGCATGGCGGAACCTTGGATTTGATCGGATCACCATAGGAGTACAGTCGTTTCTGGATCGGGAACTCAAGTTCCTCACCCGCAACCATACCGCCGAGGACGCATCCCGTGCAGTGCAAGTTGCCCGACGCTGCGGGTTTGAGAATATCGGGATTGACCTGATCTTCGGTACCGAGAACCAAACGGAATCGCAATGGAAGCATTCCCTTCACACCGCGATCTCCCTCGACGTCGAGCACGTGTCCGTCTACAGTCTCACCGTCGAGGACGGCACGCATCTGCACAAACAGGTTGAGAAAGAACTGGTGACGCTGCCGGATGATGAAAACCAATGGCGCCTTTTCATGCTTGCCAAACAGATGCTCGAGGGAGCCGGGTTTGAGCACTATGAAATATCCAACTATGCAAAGCCCGAGAGAAGAGCAGTCCACAACTGTGTCTACTGGGAGGACCGGCCCTATCTGGGACTGGGTCCCTCCGCCCATTCATTTGATGGCAACTTGCGATGGTGGAATGTGCGAAGCTTGACGGAGTACTGCACTCGGATCCAACAAAACCAGTCGCCCGTGGCCGGAAAAGAAGCGCTGACGAGAGAACAGCGGTTGATCGAGACCATCCTCCTCGGTCTCCGACAACGCAAGGGGATCTCGATCGAGGATATAGAAAAAAAATTTGAACTGCATTTTGGATCCCATTTTTCACTCGCTCTGGAAAAGATCGGGAACCTGGGGTACACGGAAGACGGACATTTTCGCTTGACCTCCGAAGGACAATTTCTCTACAATGCGGTTTGCAGAACCCTAACGGAATGCATATGAGTAGAGTGTCTTCCCCGTACCTTTCCTTTACACGCCAGCAGTGGTCTCGATTGCGAGACAATACACCCATGCCTCTCGCATCGGGAGAATTGGAGGCATTGCGCGGGATTAACGAAAAACTGTCGCTTCGGGAAGTCACGCAAATCTATCTTCCCCTGAGCCGTTTGCTCAATCTGCATGTTGCCGCAACGCAGGAACTCCATCGCGCAAGCGGGCGATTTCTGCATGACCCGACTCGAAAAATGCCGTTCGTCATCGCGATCGCTGGAAGTGTGGCCGTTGGGAAGAGCACGACCGCTCGGATTCTCCAAGCGTTGCTGGGCCGATGGCCCAATCATCCAAAGGTCGACCTGGTGACGACCGATGGTTTCCTATATCCCAATCGCATCCTGGAAAAGAAAGGGCTGATGAGTCGCAAGGGCTTCCCCGAAAGCTATGACATTCGCAAACTCGTGCGCTTCGTTGCGGACATCAAATCCGGTCACGCCGAAGTCGCTGCGCCCATCTACTCTCACGTCACCTACGATATCGTCGCCGATCGCAAGATCCGGATTACGGCTCCGGACATCGTGATCCTCGAGGGACTCAATGTCCTCCAGACCCCCAAGCCGCAGTCCGGCAAAACCTCTGTTTATCTCTCGGACTTTTTTGACTTCTCCATCTATGTTGATGCAAATGAAGAGAATATCGTTCGGTGGTACGTGGAGAGATTTCTCACGCTGCGCCGAACCGTCTTCCGGGACAATGCGTCCTACTTCCACCGGTTTTCCAAGCTGACAACCCAGGAGGCGCGACAGATGGCCAAGAGAATCTGGCGTGAAATTAACGGCGTGAACCTCCGGGAGAATATCTATCCCACGCGCTCCCGTGCCAACCTCGTACTCTTCAAAGGCTCCGGACACCGCGTACAAAAAGTCTGGATGCGAAAAATCTAGGCCTCCGCATTCTCTTCCACCGTCTCCCGTTTGTTCCGGGTTCGAAACGTTGTCCCCAGCAAGAAATCCCACAGAGGCGAACTCACGCCAAATCCACTTGTCGGGTCCATGAAATGATGCTTCATGTGGTGATTCTTGACGGCCAGCCATACGCGCGAATGCATGTTGAAGTGGTGGACGGCGTAGTGCGTCATATCGTAAATGAGATAACCTGTCAGAAAGCCGGCGAAATGAGACGAATGCCCCGATGCAGGAACCATCCATCGAAATAGGAAGTAGAACGCAACCGCCAGCGGAATACTGAGAACCGGCGGCATGACCAACCGTTTCGAATCATTCGGATAATCGTGATGAACGCCGTGCATGATGAAATGAAGTCTCTGAAACCAGGCCGCGTCGATCGTGAAGTGAAACAAAAACCGATGAAGGGTATATTCGGTGAACGTCCAAGTGAGCAAACCCGCCCCAAGCCATCCCAGCATCAGACCGATCGTCGTCAACGTCCATGCCTGATACAGAAAATACAAAACGACCGGACCAAAAAGAATCAACGGAACCGTGAAGTGAACTCTGGAAAAGGCCTCCAGGAAATCACTCTGAAACATCCGGATCGTTTCATCTTTGTTGCTAATGAATGTTTTGCTCATGACAGACCTCGGTGTCGTTCGGGACAAAGTAGGAAATACGCACATGGAGCGCAAGATCACGGACGGTACCACCTTTTCATTGATCTTTCTGCAATTTCGAGTACATTACGCTGACCCTGCCATCGGTTGCACAGAGATCCGGAATATCCAACCGCGGACGTGTTATGTATTCATTTGCCATCGATCTGGAATCGAAACTGTCCCCCAAGGATCAATGGGTCAGTTATTTATCCACCACAACGACCCCGGTCGAAACACCGGAAGCCCTCCCGATCGTCGCCGGGACGATGCAAAAAGCGGATCAATTCTTGTCCCGTCACGTTGGCAAATCGGTGAACCTCCCGTATCTTCACTGGCAACAGCTCTCCAAAATCTGCTTTCGACGCGTCACGCTCATCTTAAACGACTTCGATTCTGTTTTTCCGAAGCAAAGCGCGCTGGACCGGGTCATGGAAACGCTTCGAAAAGGTCTCACCGAGTTTAAAGAGGGATTTTTCGAGAGTCATCAGTACGCAGCCGCAGCAGAAACGCTCTCTCAGGGATTGGGATTGAACGGCTGGAATTTCTGCCCACGCCACGTTTTGGGATCGCTGAAATTATTTGTCCCCGGCCATATCGATCCGGAACAAGCCGCCCAACATTTCGACGAGGCGGCGCGGGACGTCCTCGCGCATATGTCGGAAGAGCAATGGTCCCTCGCGGAGATTTTGTTGAAAACCCTGCCGGGCCTCCCGCCGAAACAAGATGTCGATCACATCAAGAAACTCGTGGCATCGGAATGTTATTTTCTCGCGGGACTGGCCAGTTACATTCACGCAAACTTTTCCGAGGCCGTCGAATTCACGTCGAAGGCTTTCCATTTGTACTCCGACTTTTCGGAAGCCGCGTTCCTGCATGCCAAGAGTCTTGCGGCTCTCGGTCGGAACGACGAGGTAGAACCGATCCTCGCCAATCTGATTCGTCAACAGGATGTCTACGCCATCAAGACCGCGATGGACGGAGACCTCGGCCGATTGCCTGAGATTGTCAAATTGCTCGAGCGACATCGCGACGAATGGTCGGCGAACATGAAGACGGTCATCGACTCTGTCAAAGCCAGGATGATCCCGACGAGCGCCGCCAAGTCGGTCGTTGGATCCCTGCTGGATAGTCTCAAGACTAACACAACCGTCGACCTGCTCGAAGCCGATCACGAACTGCGCAAGAAACGGGATTGGAGTACTACCAAACTGTTGATCAATTATCGCCTGATCAACACATTGTCACGACACAGTGATACGGTCAAGTCCATTGCGTTTGACACCGACGATACATTCCTTGCCAGCGGCAGTTCGGACAGCGGCATTGTGCTATGGAATCTCCATACGAATCGGGAATATCGACGATTGATTGGCCATTCCAACGGAGTGGATTCCATCGTGTTTACGCCCGATGGACAATTTCTGTTCAGCGGCGGCGGCGATACCGCGATTCAGAAATGGAATTGCAAATCGGGACGCAGGATCGCCCGTCTGGTGGGACATTCTCACAACGTGGATTCCCTCAGCGTCAGTCCCGACGGGAAGACCCTCGCCAGCGGCGCCGACGATTCGACCATTCTCCTGTGGAATACAGAGACCGGCGAGAACATCCGCTCTCTCGCGGGACACGCCAACGGAATCAATTCCATTCGTTTTAACCATGACGGCAGGCTCCTGGCGAGCGCCAGTTCGGACAACACAGTCAAGATTTGGAAAGTCGAGAGCGGGAGCAACACGTTGTCCCTGACGGGTCACCGCGACTCGGTCAACGCCGTTCGGTTCAGCCCGGACGGTCACCTGCTGGCCTCGGCAGGATCAGACCGGATCATCAAAATCTGGGACATTGAAACGGGTGAAGAATTGCATGCCCTCACCGGTCACGTAGGACCGATCTATTCGTTGGCGTTTCATCCGGAAGGCCACATCCTGGCCAGTGCAGGAGCGGATACAACCATCAAGCTGTGGGACATCTCCGCCGGCAAGGAACTGACGACGGTCTTGGGCAATACGACGGGGATTCAATCGCTGGCATTCAGTCATGACGGAGCCACCCTGGCGTGCGGTGGAGAGAAAGGAATCGTTCGCATCTGGTCCAAGCGTCTCCTTCCCTTGAAGTCTTCGACTGTCGTGATGAACCTCACTTGCGATGTCATGAAATTCGTGTCTTACGAACGGCACAACGAGGACGAGATGCTAGTCAACGTGAAGGAGCTGGGTCGCGTCCACTATCAGCAGGAAAAAGAAAGAGAACGGGAAAGGTGGTTCAACGCATACAAATTGTGCGAAGAAGGCAAGCGAGAGGAGTACGAGCAGGACCGCAAATGGTTCCTCAAGGACTACTCCGAGGCGCTCAAACTGTATCAGCAGGCCCTTGACCTGGGGTATGAAGAGGCATTGGAACGAATCGAGAAATTACGACGCAAGATGTCGCGTCGATAGGGATCAGTCCTTCAGCAACACGTCGATGTTTCCCGGGTCAACGTCGTAACATTCCACACCGCCGCAATATTCGTCTGAACTCACGTCAATTTCGTCCCCGTCAATGGCAACGATTGTATCGCCATTGGTCTTCACATACATCGCGACGACCGAGTAATACTGATCGGTAGGCAGGGTCAGCGAGAAGCCTGCGGTCGAAATCGAGGTATCCAGAATCTGATCATTCAACTCAAAGTCACCCCGATACACCCAAATGCGCGTGGGTCCGGAGCCGGTCACGCTGGATCGAACGATCAGCGGCCCTTCGCTGGGACGCACCTCTTCGCAAGAGGCAGGTACCGGCGTGCATTCCTCATCATCCTCCAAAAATTCACACGCGAAAATCCCAAGAGCAAGCACAGGAATCCACAGGAGACGATTCATAACTGACCTCCCAACGAAAGGGAGACACGATGCCCCGGCAGGGTCCGGGCATCGAAATAGGTGTACCCCGCGCGAAGAAACACATAGCGGTTGATCTTAAATGAAAATCCGGCTTTGGCCATCGGCACGAAGCCTTCTTTTTTCACGATCTTGTGTCCCATGAAAATTCCCTCCCCCGTACCGCGATAGTCGACGAGAGTCAACCCCGCGCCGCCCCCAACGAAAAAATCCATCCGATTGTTGATCCAGAACTTCTTATCCAATCCTGCCGAAATCACGTACCGATATTCCTTCAACTGGAAGAAAAAATTCGGTCCGTCTTGCAACAGAATCTTCTTCCCAAACGGACGACCCTGAAAGGCCGCATAGAGTCCCAGAAACTGATCGGCATGAACGGAATACCGATAGACTCCGCCGATGGCCAGATCCTCATTGCTGAACGGCACCTCCAGCCAGAACGAGTGCGGGTGGCGCTTTTCGTGCGTCTTGGCGCCGCCCAAATCAAACTGGCCGTGGACGGCCACCGCCCACACGCACCACGCGACGGCCACGATAGACTTACGCAATGGTAATATCCTTGTCCAAGTAAACGTCCTGGATCGCATTTAAAAGTTGCACACCATCGGCCATCGGCTTTTGAAACGCCTTCCTCCCGGAGATGAGACCCATCCCGCCTGCACGCTTGTTGATCACCGCCGTGGTCACGGCTTCGGCAAGGTCGCTCGCGCCTTTGGATTCGCCTCCGGAATTAATCAGCCCCACGCGTCCCATGTATCCATTGGCAACCTGATAGCGAGTGAGATCGATGGGATTTTCGGTCGTCAGTTCCGTATACACCTTCTTGTGCGTCTTGCCGAATTTCAATGCTTCGTATCCGCCATTGTTGGTAGGCAATTTCTGTTTGACAATATCCGCCTGGATCGTCACTCCCAGATGATTCGCCTGGCCCGTGAGGTCTGCGGACGTATGGTAATCCATTTCGGCAGTCTTAAAAGCGTTGTTGCGCGTGTAGCACCACAGGATGGTCACCAGACCCAGTTCGTGTGCATACGCAAACGCTTCGCTGACTTCCTGGATCTGCCGTGCCGACTCGGCGGAGCCGAAGTAAATGGTCGCTCCCACCGCGGCGGCGCCAAGGTCCCACGCCTGCTTCACGCTTCCAAACATGATCTGATCGTATTTGTTCGGATAACTGAGGAACTCGTTGTGATTGATCTTCACAATGAAAGGAATCCGATGGGCGTATCGACGTGCACAGGCTCCCAGCACGCCGTAGGTCGACGCGACGGCGTTGCAGCCGCCCTCAATGGCCAATCGGATGATTTTTTCCGCATCGAAATAATCCGGGTTCGGCGCAAACGACGCCCCGGCCGAGTGTTCGATCCCTTGATCCACCGGGAGGATGGAAACATAACCCGTTCCGGCCAATCGTCCGGTATTCAAAATCGCCTGAAAATTTCGCAACACCTGTACGTTGCGATCGCTGTCTTTCCACACCCGTTCCACAATGTCGGAGCCGGGCAAATGCAGTTTGTCCCGGGAGATGCCCTTGCACACGTGAGACAGCAGGTTCTCTCCGTCCTTCCCGATCAAATCTTTGATTTTTGGATTCATGATGTTCTCCTCAATGATGATATCGACTCTTGGGTAAATTTGGTCAACGTGGCATCGGCGGTACCATCCTGCCACTCCACAACGGCAGGACCGGCTTCGGCAGAATCCGTGCGTGAGACAGCGCGTCCGTTTTGCCAGACGATGGCATATCCACGAGCAAGGGTCTGGCGTGGATTCAGGGACTGCAGTCGTTTTTCGATCTGCTCCGCGCGCGTACGGTGAAGTTCGACGGAATGTGCGAGGGACTGCACCATGCGCGATTCTAGACGGTCGACGTCCTGGCGCAGCTGGTAGACGCGATCGACCGGGCTTCGAAATCCGTACTCTCGTACGATCTGACGGAGAAAGGTCCGACGATCGTCGATCGTTCGCCGCATTTCGCGAACCATCGACGTCCGGGTCTTGCGCAACTGCTCGAGCAATTCTTCCCGATGCGCAGAGACGATTTCCGCGGCGGCCGACGGCGTCGCGGCGCGCACATCGGCGACGAAGTCGGCAATGGTCACGTCGATCTCGTGTCCGACAGCGCTGATGATCGGCGTCTGGCACTCGTAGATGGCCCGCGCGACGATTTCTTCATTAAAGGCCCACAAATCCTCAAGCGACCCGCCTCCGCGTCCGACAATCAAAACGTCCGCCCGACCGTCCCGATCGAATTCCCGTATCGCCGTCGCAATTTCCTGAGCCGCTCCTTCCCCTTGTACGCGCACCGGATACAGCACGATCTGCACGTGAGGGAGGCGCCGCCGGATCACGCTCACCATGTCGCGAATGGCCGCACCTGTCGGAGACGTAATGACGCCGACGCAGTCCGGATATTGCGGGATCTCGATCTTGTTCTGTTCGTCAAACCATCCCTCTTCAAACAATCGACGTTTCAACGCTTCAAACGCGGCCTGCAAGGCGCCCACGCCTTGCGGCTGGATGTCGCGTACCGTCAATTGATAGTAGCCTCCGCGCTCATACACGGAAAGCCGTCCGTGCGTAATCACTTTCATTCCATGTTCCAGACGAAAGGATACGCGATCAAAATCGCTCCGCCACAGCACACACTTGATTTGCGATTGCTCATCCTTCAGCGTGAAATAACAATGCCCTGACGAATGGAAGGTCAAGTTGGATACCTCCCCCTGAACGGACATTTTGCCGAACCCCGATTCGATCAGCTCCTTGATATTCCGGGTCAGTTCTCCGACTGTCAGAACCCTGGGCACCCTCGGCTCGTCATCATCGGAAAAGGCTTTTGCAAAAAGATCCATCGTCATGGCGTCTTGCGTTTCATGCTGAGAGCCATACCCGCCGTGAAGAAAAGTCCGTTGATATCCGATCCGGTCGAACTCTTGAAGGAAGACCCCATGATGGCCACGCCCACCTTCGGAGACCAAAACCAGTTCCCCGAATCGAAACGATATCCGACATCACCGAAAACCGCGTAATTCTTGACTTGATTGGAAAAGCGCTTTGGTGTGCCGGTATTCTCAAAGAACACATGACCTCCAATCCCGAGTCCCCACAAGATCCCTTCGTCTGTTTTGTGTACGTAATTCTGAATACCGAATTCGAGTCCGACCCCATGCACCCATTGGGTCGTCTTTTGGAGGGTAAAGTCATTTTCGAACGTAGTCAGACGCGAACTGTACCCCACCGTGGTCGTAAAGAGACTCTTCGAGACGGCGCCGCTCTTGTTGCGCAAACCCATTTCGTACTGAAATCCGGTCACGCGATTGAATCCTGCAATCGCTCCCCAGTAGTCGACGGTCTCCCCTGAAATGCGCTTGACCTCCTTGCGCGGTCTGCGTGTCTGCGCCTCTGCGTCACCCAACAGCATCGTCAGGGCGAGAATCGCGACGCTGAATACCTTCAGCACGTTCGATCCTTTCTATTTCTTTTCCAGCTTTTTGAGCGTGTAGCCTTTCGGAAGCTGTTGGACGAATAATTCGTCTTTGACTTTCTTGTTGATTTTGTAATCGCTGAACTCCCACTCGGTCACGTCCCCGTCCGATTCATAAAATTCCGCTCCATGGGGAAGCCAGATGTCTGCGCGTATCCAGACCACGATGCGATCGAGTTTGCCCTCAAATTTACCGGACTCGCGCGGCGTCAGCTCCATTCGGTATGCCTGAAACGATTTGACCTTCTGCGGCGAATCGACCTGCACATCGAACCACTTCTCCAACTGATCGGCCGAACTGCCGAATCCGGTGAAGTACTGGGTAAAATCAAAGTCGGATTCCGCCGTTTCCGTCACGCTCTTCGCCTCATCATTGATGATCCACAGAATCCCGGCGTTCGCGATGTAGCGGTTTTCGTTTGAGGAATTTGGGATCAGAGCAAATTTGCCCGGCTTGAGAAAATAGAACTTCGCCTTCGTCACGACTTCTTTGTCCATGAAGGACGATCGCTTGCGTTGTCGCATGTTTGCCTCGATGGAGGTTGTGCCTTCGTTGGCGGTCTTCAGATTTTCGAGGACGAATTTCTTATCCTCTTCTCCATTCGGAAACGGGCTGGATAGCAAGATGAACAAAATCGCAAGAAAGCCATTCGTCATGATCAAGTCTTTGCTTTTCTTAAAAGGTGGTTGAAGGTATCGCATTTGCTCTTCTCAATCAACTGTTTCTCCCCCGCTTCGGCATCAGAAACCACTCTCCTTTGTTCGCGAAGAGAGGTATTGTAGCACAGATTGGATCACGTCCCAACCAAAACCCCGCTGACGGAGAAACGCGGAGACTCGTCGTTCGCGGTCTTGGCCTCTTTGCAGGCGGCCAAACTTCCTGGTCGCAAGGCGCAAGGCGACTTCCGACTCCGGTGGATCGGCATACAGTTCGGTCAAAACGACCTGCCGAATCGCGCCCGCAATTCCCTTGTTGCGTAATTCTGCATCCAGAGCCCTTCGTCCCATCGGTTTCTTCCGCAAACGATGTTTGGCAAATCGCCGTGCGAAGTCCGTGTCATCGAGGCGATGTTGCTCGGCCATTTCCACAAGGCATCGACCGACGGCCCGGTCGCAGAAACCCTTGCCCAAAAGTTTGGTTCGTAATTCCTCGCGACTGCGGATCCTCACCGCCAGCCATCGCAGCGCCTGATGCTTGCAGCGAAGCGTTTCGTCCGCCAGGCAAATTTCCTCCCACCGGGCGTCGGACACTTCGTCGTCGACATGCAGGCCCGATCCCAGGACGGTGTCGGGCAGAAAATCGTTGGTCAATCCGGTATCGGTGGTAACGCGAACGTGGGGTTGCTTTCGAATTCGAACCGCCTCAACGGCGGTCACGCGTATCATTTTTGGAAGCAAAGGCGCGCGGCCAACTGCACCGTGGTGTGCTCGTCCGTGATGCCCGTTTGTGGAATGAGAGCTTCTTCCTGAAAGGATCGCAAGGCCTGCTGCGTGTGAGTGGAGAATTCCCCCGCAGGATCATCCTCGCACGAAAACCCGAGTTTTTTCAAATCGCGTTGGAGTTGCGAAACGATCTTCTTACCGGAGTCGTCCCGATGCCCCACCCCCAGTCGTCTTCCGTCATAGCGCAGAGGGTTGTAGCACGAGTGATTTGCGCCCACTTCCGTCGCCGCCAACATCTCCACAATCGCGGCCGTTGTCTTCCGGTCGACGATTCCATGCTGCACCAAACCCCGATCTCTCTGCAGCGCCACCACGGCATTGGTCGTGGCTTGGTTAAATTCTCCCGTCGCTCCTCCATACGCCTCCAGATACACCGCGTATCCGAGAAAGTACAGGTCGTACTGCAGTCTTTTCACCTGCAACCCTTTCATCCCGTGCTCCAGTATCCGACCCTCGTAGCGCTCCTGGGCCGCCAGAGAGACGGTCATCCACACGCACAAAACGAACATACTCTTCATGAATGTCCCCGCATTAGATTCCATCGAATATATCCCTTGCCTCTTCAAGTGTCAATCCACGAAACGGAAGCCTGCTATCTTCCGATACATCGATCCTTGTCGATCCAAAATACTTTGATAGAGAGTCATCTCCCGCACCGGACAGGAGTCCGACAGGTGAACGTCCGAGAGGAACTGCTGAAAGGCCGCGGGATTCCGGATTCTGTCCTTCACACGCGCCAAGGTAACATGCGCGTGAAAGGGTTTCTTCTCCTGCGACATCCCGACATCGACGCACGCGGACTCTACGGAATTCGCCAGCCTTATGAGTTCCGGTTCCTCCTCCAGCCCCGCCCATAAAACGCTTGGTCTCCGGACGTCTGGAAAACACCCGGCGCCGCTCAAGGAAAGATCGAAGGGCGAACGTCGGATCTCCTGCAATCGACAGCAGAGAGTCGCCAGACGATCCGAGGAGATGCCGCCCAGAAATCGGATGGTCAGATGGAAGTTTTCCGGGCGAACCCAGGATGCGTGGAGATCAAAAACAGAACGCAGTTTTCGCTGAACATCGTGAAGGGAATTTCGCATGGCCGGAGATACGTCAATGGCCACAAATGCGCGAAACATCAGGGCTGGACGATGGAATACGACAGACCGAGTTCAGACTGGATCCTTTTGCCGGTGGCGTCCGCTGAGGATCGAGTTGGATAGCCCCCGACCCAGACGGCGAACAGTTTCTTCCCCTGAACCGTCTTTTCCTGAATCCGAACCGGCGCATATCCCGCGGCGCTGACTTTCTTCTGGAGGTCCCGGGCGTTGTCCATCACGCTGAACGCGCCGACTTGCAGGACGAACGCCGCGCCGGACGTGGTATCCGGCTCGATCCGACCGAGCATTTCCTTCCCCACGGAGACCCACCGGGACGAAGGGAACCGGTTGCGCAGATCGTGCCATTTCTCTTTTGCAGACACGTACCGTCCCACCGCGTATTCAAACTGGATCCACCGGATCAGACTCTCCTCCGCAAATCCGTCCGACCCTGCCGCCAGTTTGTGGAACTCCTCCACTGCGGCCTCTGCCCGTGAATCCATGGCGGCCCGAAAAAAGGTCGCCGCAGACGAATGTTCATGCTGCTGATACAGGACGGGAAGGATCGCGCGAAGAGAATCCAGTTCCTCGTTTCGCCAATATCGCAATGCGCGATCCGGCAGATCATCCTGCGCGACGGCGCTTCCCCACAGAAGCAGCCACATGCAGAGGGTCTTATTCATCCGTGAGCACGGCGATCGCCGCGGCGCCCGGTCCCGCGTGGGTGGCGATGACCGTCGACACATCCGTAACCAGGATATCGTTTCGATCCACTTCGAAATACTTGGACAACTCTCTCGCATACCAATCTGCGATACCGATGGCATTGGCATGGGCGATACCGAATCGGACATTCTTTTTTCCGGCCGCTTTCTGCTTCACATACTGAACCACACGACGCAGAGCGTTGCTGTGGCCGAATACTTTGTCGATGGGCGCGACGACGCCGTCCTGGATCGCCAGCACCGGTCGGATGTTCAGCGCCTTGGCGAGCAATCCCCTCGCTTTGCTGACGCGACCCCCTTTGATCAGATAATCCATCGTCTGCACGCTGATGAAGACCGACATGTTCTTTCTGCAAAATTCCAGATGACTCACGATGCGCTCGATCGGCTCATTGGCGGCGATCATTGGTTGAATCTCGCGGATCATGAGGCCGATGCCGACGGATGCGCTGAGCGAATCAAACGTGAACACCCGGTCCGGCGCGATTTGATTTGCGATCACCTGGGCTCCCTGCCACGTCCCACTCAGCTTCGAAGAAAGGTGAATGGAAATAACCTTCGGATAGATGCTCAGCAATCGCTCGTATGACTCTTTGAATTTCTGAGGCGTCGGCTGAGAGGACTTCGGATGATCGGGAAGCGATTGCAGTTTCTCGTAAAACTTCTTCGGCGTCAGCGTCAGGCGGTCAAAATACACGTCTTCCCCGAAATGCACGTTCAGCGGAATGACGTGGAGATGATGGCGGCGGATGTACTCCAGCGGCAAATCGCAGCAACTGTCCACCGCGATGGCAATTTCCTGCTTCGTCTCCGAATGGGCATTCAGATATTGCTGACGCATGTCGTCGATCTTGGTCGACAACACCTTGCCGTAATCTGCAAGCACCTCGAACACCTCTTCGGGGATATCCGAGTGGAGGTGGATTTTGACTTTCTTGTCCGATCCCGCCACGATGAGCGAGTCCCCCATCGAGGTGAGTCTCTCGCGAATTCCCTCCCGATTCAGCTGGTCCCCTACGAGCAGACATTCCGTGCAAAATTGAAACGTGATATCGTCCTCGGCATGTTCGTCCAGGGTCGGCAGAACCGCTTCTTCATCCGTTTCCGTGAGACCCGTGCGGCGAATATCGGTGATTCTGCCAAATTCGATATAGTCGTGAATTCCTTCCAGCAGCGTCACAAATCCCTGCGCTCCCGCGTCGACGACGCCCGCTTTGGCGAGCATCTCCATTTGCTTGGGGGTATTGGCCAGCGACTTCTGAGCGTCGTTCAACGATTCCCGAAAGAGAACGCTGAAGTCATCCGTCTGGGTCGCCTGCGATTCCACCGAACGCGCCCAATCACGAATCACCGAGAGGATCGTTCCCTCCACCGGTTTCGACATGGCGCTCCAGGCTCCTTTGGTGGCCAGCTGGACAGCTGCAGAAAAATGCTGTGTGGAGGCGCGGCGAACGCCCTTGAGTCCTTCGTTCATTCCCTGGAAGAACTGCGCCATGATGACGCCGGAGTTACCACGCGCCCCCATCAGTGCAGAATCGGCCAGGACGACCGCCATTCCCTCGATGGACTTCTCTTCCGTCTCTTGGACGGTATCCGCGATGTTCTTCAGCGTCGAGGCCATGTTTGTGCCCGTATCGCCATCCGGAACAGGGAACACGTTAATGTTATTCAGATATTCCTTCTTGTTGATTACGTAGTTGCAACCGGCAATCAGGGATCGCTTGAGGCGCAACCCATCCAGATACTTGATTTTCACAATGACCTCCGCAGTGTCTTCGGATGAGAAAGGTGGACGAACATACAACCGCCCCGATTGAAAAGTCAATGCCGGAGATTCGGGGAGTGAGGCGCCGAACACGCCGGAGGGTCAGGCCATGCAGCGCCGGAAGGAGTCAGTGGCAAGAAGCAGTTCAGTTTGCGCGATTCCACTGAATATTGCTATACTGGAACATGAGACTGCGCGATGTTCTGGACAAACCGACCCGGCGAATACTGGGGATCAATTCCGGCACCTCGATGGACGGAGTGGATCTGGCGTATATCGAGACCGGCGCGCGCGTCCGGATTCTGAAATGGGGACATCGTTTATTTCCACAAGGCCTGAAGGAGCACATTCACAAAGCCGTCACGAGCGGGCGCGCATCCGAATGGGGTCAGTTGGAAACGCTGTTGGGACAGATCTTTTCCGACGCCGCTGTCGATTTCATCAAACACGAGCGAATCGCCGACCTCGACGCGATCGGATTGCATGGACAGACGATCTTTCATCATCCCCATCAAGAGGTCCTGTTCCATCATCAAGTCCATTCCTCCCTTCAGGTCGGCGATCCCGACATCGTCGCCAAACGATCGGGAATCCTGACGGTCAGTCACTTCCGCAACGGGGATGTGGCGGTGGGCGGAGGCGGCGCTCCGCTCGTGCCGATCCTCGACCTGGAGCTTTTTCGCGATCCGGAGCGCACCCGTGTCCTGCTTAACATTGGCGGCATTGCCAATGTCACGATCCTACACCCCGAGTCCACGCCGGTGAATCTTCTGGCTTTCGATACGGGTCCGGGAAATGCATTGATTGATTATTATGCCATGAGGTTGTCCGGACAACCGTTTGATGCGGAGGGTCGAACGGCCGCGTCGGGACGGGTCCACCGCGATCTGCTCCGCCATCTGATGAAGCACGAATATTTTCATGATCCACCTCCCAAATCAACGGGAACGGAGGTTTTTGGTGAATCGCTTGCCGGACTGATCGCCCGTCAAACAGCCGCGCTCACAGATGAAGACGTCTTGGCGACGATGACAGAATGGACGGCACAAAGCATAGCGGACCAGTTGAAAAGGTACGGCGGACGCCCGGCTCAGGAAGTGATCGTCAGCGGAGGAGGAGCCCGGAACGCGTTCCTCATGAGCCGGCTGGAGAAACTTCTCGCGCCCGCTTCGGTTCGAACCACCGACGAGGTCGGCGTGCCGAGTGACGCCAAGGAAGCGGTGTTGTTTGCCTATCTGGCTCACCTTCTCCTGGATCAACAGGCAGGAAACATCCCAGCCGCTACAGGCGCCCGGCGTCCAGCACTGCTCGGACGAATTTCGTTTCCATAAATGTTTCTCTTCATCGATATGTGAAACCCAGAGAAGGAGTCCTATGCGATTTGTATTGTTACTGGTGGTGAGCGTGCATATTGCAGCTGCCCAAAACGCAGGCACAGAAAAGGATCGATTTTGCAAAGCACTGATTGGCGCCGTCGAGGCTCATGATTGGGCAAAAACGGTCATGCTGTTTGAATGTGAAGCCTATCGAATGCAGAATTCGATCGGCATCGAGCCTGCTCAATTCATCGAAGAAAGTTTGGGACTTGGGATGGTCAACAACAAGCTCATTCCAAAACCAAAAGACAAATCTCCATACAACCGATTGAACGGTATCGACCGACTGACGATTCTCGAGTTGGACGGCGATGAATCCTCGTACAACGTTCGTGGAGAAGTCGGATTGTTTGACGGATCAAAACGATCCGTTGAGTTTGTGATTCGTCGGCAGTCGGACGGAAGTTACTTGATTTCGCCGGCGGTAGGATAAGGACATGCGCCACGTGGCGCACGGTACAGGGGACCAATGTGGTTTCCGTCAGGGTTGAAACACGAGCGATAACCGCGTCTGACTGAATCGTAACCTAGAATCAAGGATGGGAGACCCCATGCAGCATGAAACGGACATTCGGGTTGTTGGTGAAGCCAACGCATACGAAGAGCAGCGGCTGCGGTATCGGCGAATAATCAGGATCGCGGCCATCTGGTTCTTTCTTTTGCCGGCCATGGGTATACCTGCTATGGCGCACTTTCAGGATGACCGACCCATCTTCTTCGGTATTCTGATTTTACTGATCATGAATTTCTTCGGTTTCCTCATCATCTATTTCGAAGTTTATCGCCGCTACGAGAGGCTATTCCGCAATCAAATCGCCGTTGTAGTTTTTCCGACGGTCTTTCCCGGTCAGCAGTATGATCCGAGTCCCGCCCCGCCAGATGAAGAGGTTCGCAAGAGTCTGCTTTTTTGGAATACACCCTTGGGCCGACTCGAGTGTGTGGAATCCTATGCCGGAGACATTCAGCGCCTTCCGTATCGGATCACGCGGATGCGGGGTCGGAGGCGTTCTTCCGGCGGTCCGCGGGGCGAAGTGTACTTCGACGGCGTGTTTCTGCGTCTCGATTCAGGACTGGATCGCCAGCCGCTTATTATCGCTCCCCGCTTGACGGGCATGTTGGCGGCCGCAGCGGGTCTTTTGTCACAAAAACCCTCTCTTCCTCCGGTGACTCTGGGTCTGGTCAATCTTGAGGAAGGATTCACCGTGCATAGTGAGAATTGCGACGACACCCGGACCTTTCTTAGCGAACAGCGTATTCGTGCGTGGTTAGATTTTGAATCCGAGCAAACCCATCGGTATCAATGCGCCCTTTCGTTCGTCGACGGCACGCTCTATATCACGGTGAACAACTTCCTGGACGGCATCGATATCAACTTGAAGAGAAGTCTTGCGGAACCACAAGACTTGAATGGAATTTTTCTGACCTTCGTAAGACTTCGAAAACTATTGACTGACCTCATGTAGCCTTCGGAATTTCCGAAATTACAATTTGACTGTCCGCAAAGGCAGGGGCCGGCGCGACGAACGAACAGGAACGTTTGATAATCAGATCGCGATCACGTGGTGTCTACGTTTTTATTTGCCGATCATGAAAACGCGCCTGCACAGAATAAAACAAAAAAGCACCGCGCTGGGCGGTGCTTTTTGATTTACAGATTGTCCGGGAATGGATCAGCTACATCCCATGCTATTCCCGCAGTTGAGGCACTTGTAACAGGCCGCATTGCGAACGGTCATGTGACCGCACACATCACAGGCTGGCGCGTCGCCCATCATCTCTTCCAGTTGCTTTTCCATCAGATTGGCTGACGATTCCAGCGGTGTCTCCACGACCGGAGTCTGTTCCAGATCTTCGGCCGGCAGAGTCGTCTCTGCGCGCGGCGCGCCTTCATCGGTCGGCGGCACATGCACAAAGTCCATCCGCTTCAGGTATTCCATCCCGAGCACGCGGAAGATGAAATCCAGAATCGACGTCGCGTTTTTGATATTGGGGTGATTCGTAAATCCGCTCGGCTCGAATCGCGTGAACGTGAATTTCTCCACGAATTTGTCCAGCGGAACTCCGTATTGCAATCCCATCGACACGGCAACCGCAAAGCAGTTGAGTAGACTGCGATAGGCGGCGCCTTCTTTAAACATGTCAATGAAAACCTCGCCGAGATGTCCATCCTCGTATTCACCCGTGCGGAAATAGATCTTCTGTCCGCCGACGATCGCTTCCTGCGTCCATCCGCGACGCTTCAGCGGAAGAGGTTTTTTCTGACCGCGGCGCAGTTCCTTGCCCGCCTTTTCCAGTGCATCTTTGACGGCCTTGTCCAACATGTCCTGCGTAATGCCGGCATCGTCGGAACCGATCGTTTTGGAACTCAGCGGCTGGGAGAATTTGGATCCGTCGCGGTACAACGCGATGGCTTTCAGTCCCAGCTTCCACGATTCGAAATAAATCTTCTCGATTTCCTCCACGGTCGCCTCATTCGGCAGATTGACCGTTTTGGAAATGGCTCCCGACAAAAACGGCTGGACGGCGGCCATCATTTTGACGTGACCCATCGGATCGATGAATCGTTTGCCGATTCCGCATTTGTTGGCGCAGTCGAAGACGGCGACGTGTTCTTCTTTGAGGAGGTGTGTGCCTTCGACGGTTTGGGCGCCGCCGATGTAAATCACGGCACGGGAAATCTGTTCGCCGGACAACCCTTTGAGTTTCAGCGTCTTGATATTGACGTGGGGTGTCCACTCGTCGAGCGATTTGTTTTTCTGAACATACTCCTCGGCTTCGGCGATTTCCTGTTCTGTAAATCCGAGCGTGTGCAGTTGCTCCGGATTGACGTACGGCGCGCCGTGAAACGTGCCGTGACCGAGAATGTACTTGATGATGCCGTCGATCTCCTCGGCGGAGTAACTGAGATTCCTGAGTGTTCGCGGAATCGAACCATTGACGATCTTGAAGTACCCGCCGCCCGCCAGTTTTTTCCATTTCACCAGAGAAAATTCCGGCTCGACGCCTGTGGTATCGCAGTCCATCAGCAGGCCGATGGTTCCGGTCGGCGCCAGTACCGTAGCCTGGGCATTCCGATAGCCGTATTTCTCACCGAGAGCGACGCATGCGTCCCAGTCTTCGCGTGCGGCCTTCAGGAGATAGTCGGGGCAAAACTCCGTACTGATCTTGTGGGCGGCATCCCGATGTTTGCGCATCACCTGAAGCATCGGCTTTTCGTTTTTCTTGTAGCCGGCAAATGGTCCTTTGATGGAGGCCACTTCCGCGGAACCGGCAAAGGCGGCGGCATGCATGATCGCCGTGATTGCGCCTGCGATCGCGCGCCCTTCCTCGCTGTTGTACGGCACGCCGTTGATCATCAGGAGTGTTCCGAGGTTGGCGTATCCCAGTCCGAGCGGTCGGTAGTCGTGACTGTTCTTGGCAATGCCCGCGGTCGGATAGGCCGACAAATCGACGAGAATTTCCTGTGCGATAATAAAGACCCGGCACGCTTCACGATAGGATTTGACGTCAAATCGTCCCTGTTCGTCGGTGAATTTCATCAAATTGACCGAGGCCAGATTGCAGGCGCTGTCGTCCAGGAACATGTACTCCGAGCACGGATTGGACGCATGGATGCGGTCGGTATTCGGACACGTGTGCCATTCATTGATGATGTCGTCGAACTGCACGCCCGGATCGGCGCACGCCCACGCGGCGAAGGCGACCTGCTGAAAGAGATCCCGCGCTTTGTAGGTGTCGATGGTCTCGCCGGAAGTCCGTGCCGTGGTTTTCCATTCGCCATTTTCCAGGACGGCATTCATAAATCGGTCCGGGATGCGCACCGAATTGTTGGAGTTCTGTCCGGCCACGGTTTGGTAGGCTTCGCCGTTGAAGTCGGAGCTGTAGCCCGCATCCATCAAGGCTTTGACTTTTTTCTCTTCTTTGACCTTCCAGTTGATGAAGTCCTCGATTTCCGGATGGTCCATATCGAGGCAGACCATCTTGGCGGCGCGGCGCGTTGTGCCGCCCGACTTGGTGGCGCCGGCCCCGCGGTCCAGCACGGACAGGAAGGACATGAGACCGGAGGACGTGCCGCCCCCGGACAGTTTTTCCTGTTTGCCGCGCAGTGCGGAGAAGTTGCTTCCCGTACCGGAACCGTATTTAAACAGGCGGGCTTCATTCTTGGCCAGGTCGAAGATCGACATGAGATCGTCTTCGACCTTCTGGATGAAGCATGCGGAGCATTGCGGATGGCTGTAGCTGTCCGCGGTTTGCTCGATGACGTCGGCTTTGGAATTCCAGTAGTAATTGCCGCCGCTGCCGGTAATTCCGTATTCATGATACAGGCCGCAGTTGAACCAGACCGGGGAATTGAACGCGCCTTTTTGTTGGACCAGCAGATGGGTCAACTCCATCTCGAAAACCTCTGCGTCTTCGGTCGTATCGAAATAACCCAGCTTTTCCCCTTCGACGCGAATGGTGTGCGCCACGCGCCGGACCAACTGTCGTACGCTCGTCTCGCGACCCGTGGCGGGAACTCCCGCCTTGCGGAAGTATTTGGAGGCGGCTATGTCGGTTGCCAACTGCGACCAGGATTTTGGAATTTCGATGTCCGTCATCTCAAAGACGACGCTCCCATCGGGCTCCGTGATGACGCTGGAACGTTTTTCCCACTCGATTTGGTCGAAGGGATGCACTCCGGCTTCGGTAAAATACCGTTTGAAGCGCAATCCTTTGGCCCCATCGTACTGGATACCGTTCACGATCTTCTGTCCCCCTTTTTTCGGAGATGATTTCTCCTTCACCTCGGGATCCTTAATCGCCATGCGCCTTTCCCCTGTGATTAGTGGTTTCTGTGAATGTATGACATTTAAAAAGAACCTGCAAAAATGAGAAAAAACCTGTCTTGCGACGGGGTTTGGCGAAAGCAAACCCTTGTCACATCATTCTTAACACGCAAGTGCCTGAAAAAACTGGATGTTTCCAACCCAAAAGGGAATCGGAAGCAGGGTAGACAAATGGTAAAACATGAGGCTAGGAAAGGCAAGAATTTTCTACATATCAACAGCAATCCACATGTTATCAACATTGTAAATTCATAACAATCAACATGAATTCGGATTGATAAATAGTTATCAACATGATCTTATTGTTCACATGTTATGAACCGACTCCTGTGGATAAGATCCAGCCGGCCTTATGTCAAACAATCGCTTGTTTATACAACACTTATGAAGACAAAATGACCCCTTAAGGCTTCAGCAGGTATCTTATTGCATCCCTGAAAAGTTCGGGTGTGGCCGCCACATGTTCCTGGCCCGGAACAGTCTTGTACTGATAAGTGACATGGGACTTGTCAAGCAGTTCCATGGCGGCTTTGATCCCTTTCATTCTGTCCGCGCGCTCGTCAGCGCCCATGACCAGACTGAAGCGATACTTCTTCTTCGCCAGTTGATCGAGCTTCCCCGCCTCATAATAGCTGCACCGACTGCCCATGACGATGGCTCCCTGAAACAAATCGGGATGGCGTTGACTCAGCGCCCAACTCAGGTCTCCGCCCAGGGAAAATCCCGCCAGGTAGATATTCCCGATCTTGTGTTCCTTTCGCGCCGCGTCAATGTCCTGTTTCACGCGTTTCTCATACCGCTCGATGCAGGCGGCAAATCCCTGCCAGGAATGATCGGCCGTACTGCCCATTCCATCCGGCAAGAGGAGAAGGAAGGAGGCCTCAGGGTCGTTGTTGAACAGCTTGGCGTGAAATTCCACAAAGTTGTCGGCATTCTCTCCGACAAATGCATACTGATGCAGCAGTCCCGCCGCGGTCCCCTCCGTATACGGAAAGAACACAAACAGCGGATACGATTTTTCCCGATCATAGCCGGGCGGCAACAGCAATTCACTGGGTTGTTCGATCGTGTGCACGTACCCGTCTGTCTCCTTTTCGATATTGTGGTCCTTCGTGTCTTCCTTTTCTTTTTCACCGATCACCTGCTTTCCCGCATCGGAGCCGACAGTAAACTGGAGCGATTTCAGGACGCCGCCCGAAGGAGACTTGATATCGACGCGCCACACTCCGCCGATGGTCAATGTTTTGTACCCATAGGTGCGCATGTTCGCCGACACCAGATCCAGATGTCCCGCAAACTGCAACACCGAATTGGCATACCAGTCGATGCCGATCGCCGTACCGGGTGTGCCATCCGCAACCTTGATCCAGCAGTAGGCCCGTGCGCCGACGTCGAATTGTGTCTTGGGATTCACCGGCTCCATTTTCACGATATTCTCACATACTTGCGCATCGATAATGGTCTGTGCCGCACTCGAGCCTGCGCTCAGCAGGATGATCCATACGATTGGTTTCATTCCATCCTCCGAGGATTTCTTGTACGTCTTCTACGTTAGAGAATCGCGAGCCCATTCGCAAAGCGTATCGATTCTGAGATAATGTCAATAGTTGTGGAAATTTTTTAAGCGGCTCTTCGCACCTTTAATG
>CAZRTJ010000011.1:70956-104170 GCA_964602985.1 uncultured Bacteroidota bacterium | reverse complement strand
AAACCATAACAGAAACGCCCAGTCGAACTGGGCGCATGCGGAGAGGGGGAGATTCGAACTCCCGATACAGACTTTCGACCGTATGGCGGTTTAGCAAACCGCTGCCTTCAGCCACTCGGCCACCTCTCCGTATTCGAAATCGTCCGAACGTGCGGAGGATGAGGGACTCGAACCCCCAAGTCCTTTCGGACGGCAGTTTTCAAGACTGCTGACTTACCAATTAGCCTAATCCTCCGGAATAAGCCAAAATCGGGGCACCAATATACACGTCACCCCTCCCCTTGTCAATCAGGAAAAAGGAAAGAAAAAATGCCGCCTTGCGGCGGCCTCCAAATGACAAAACTCACTCGCCGATGTCGTCCTCGGCGTCCATTACCAGGACATCCGAGTCCTTCGCCTGCTCGTTCAGCATCTTTGCGGCATTCAGCGCAGTCCCTCGGGCCATGTCCATTTTCTTCTGAGCTGCGTAATTCTTGTCAATCGCCTCCAACGGCAGAAGCCCCAAGGCATACGTGTACTCGGACTCGGTCCAATAGGCTTCGATTCTCGCATGCGCCAAAGACGATTTCACGTCTTTCTTCGGATATTTCTGCTTCAACAGGGTCTCCAGTCCCTTCTTGGCTTTTTTTTCAGCCTTGTCCCGCGCTTTGTCGACTTTCTTTTCCTTGACGACTGCAACGACGACGAAATTCTCGCCCGCGTACATACCGGGATTGTCAACCCAGTCCGGCTTTTGAGCCACCGCCGAACTGACGGCACATAACACACACACCAGAAATAATCTCATGTCCTATTCTCCTTCACTGATGAATGAACTCCGTTTGATTCGAAAGCAAACTATTGGGTAAATGCCGGAAAAGCAAGCCACACCACGGCTCTCGGACAGCAGTTCGAAGCGGACCCCGGTCTTCTGCGGGACATCCTTTCCGTTGTCTCGGGATGGTCGATGGAATCGCGCCTTGCATGCGGATTCATGAATCTCTATATTCGGGCGGATCATTCAGAATCAGCACTCTATGGACAAAGACCTCATCGCTATTCAAGAGGCCCGCGATGCCGTTCGTCTCGCGCACGCCGCCCAGAAGGAATTTTCCAAATTCAGTCAACAACAAGTCGATGGAATCGTGAAAGCCATGGCCGACGTCGGCCATGATGCGGCAGAACGTCTGGCCCGAATGGCCCACGAAGAGACGAAGATGGGCCGAACCGAGGACAAGATTCTGAAAAATCGCTTCGGTACGAAGGAAGTGTACGAATACATACGCGACATGAAGACCGTCGGCGTCATCCGGCACGATGAAAAACGGAAACTGTACGAGATCGCCATGCCCATGGGCGTGGTCGCGGCGATTATCCCCACGACCAACCCGACGTCGACCGTCATGTACAAGATCCTCATTGCTTTGAAGGCGGGAAACGGCATCGCCATCGCACCCCATCCCAAGGCCGCGCGATGCACGTACGAGGCGGCGATGCTCCTGCGGAAGACCGCAGAGTCGCTCGGCGCCCCCCGCAACCTGATTACCTGTATTGAACATCCGACCCTGGAAGGAACGCAGGCGCTCATGAAGGCTCCCGAAACGTCCGTCATTCTCGCCACGGGCGGACCGGGCATCGTGAGAGCCGCCTACAGTTCCGGTAAACCAGCACTGGGCGTGGGTTCCGGGAATGTCCCGGCGTTCATCGAAAAGACGGCCGATGTGAAGAAAGCCGTCGCGGATATTGTGGCGGGGAAGTGCTTTGATTATGGACTTCTTTGTTCTTCGGAAAATTCCATTGTGGCCGACATCAGTCTGAAGAACAAGGTATTGAATGAACTCAAAGCCAACCGGGCGTATGTATGCAACGAGGACGAAAAGGCCAACCTGCAGAAACTGATGTTCCCCACCGGTAAGTTGAACACGGCCATTGTCGGACAATCGGCGCCTGTCATCGCAGAACGCGCGGGCGTCCGTGTGCCGCCGGACACGACCGTGCTGGTGGTGAATTGCGCGCAGGTGGGTCGTGAGGAACCGATGTCTGCTGAAAAACTCTCCCCGGTGTTGTCCATGTTCTTTGTGAACGGATGGGAGGAGGGCTGCGAGTTGTGCATACGGATCCTTCAATTCGGGGGCATCGGACACACCATGGCCATCCATTCGGGCAATCACGAAATCATTATGAAATTTGGATTGGAAAAGCCGGCGTTCCGCATTGTCGTCAATACCGTAGCTACGCTCGGGGCCGTCGGCTACACGACCGGTGTCGCACCGTCAATGACGCTCGGTCCCGGTACGCTCGGCGGTTCGATCACCACAGACAATATCATGCCCACGCATCTCATGAACATCAAGCGGCTGGCCTTCGAAACCCGTCCCTTTGTTTCTTCCCTGGTTCACCCCACAAGCAAACCGGTCCGGGAGCCGGTCCCGGTTCTCCCGGAAGCGACCGGCGAGGGCCTTTCCACAAGTGACATCGACCGGATTGTGGAGGAATTTATCAGGAACCGAAGGTGAGCCTCCTCCTGCAGTCCGGAGCTTTCTAAGTGGGAGACGTCCTCCTCATTCTGTTTCTCGTTCTGGCAAACGGATTTTTCGTGGCCGCAGAGTTTGCCATCGTCAAGGTGCGGGCCACACAGATCGAGACCCTGATCCAACAAAACAATCATCGGGCCAGGATCGCGAAGGAAGTGATTTCCAAACTGGACGCGTATCTTTCCGCGACCCAGCTGGGGATCACCATTGCCAGCATCGGGTTGGGTTGGTTTGGCGAACCCGCGATTTCCAAAATGATCCTGCCTTTGCTGGAGTACCTTGGCATCACCAACCCGAAGATCATCCACTCGATATCCTTTGCGGTGGGATTTTCGGTCATTACGTTTTTGCACATTACGCTGGGGGAATTGGCTCCCAAGTCGGCGGCGATTCAGTTTCCCAAAGGAACGACCCTCTTCGTGTCGTACCCGCTCCGTTTGTTTTACATTGTCTTTAAGCCATTCATCTTTGTGCTCAATGGCGCGGCTAACCTGATGCTGAGAGCCATCCGCATTCCACCAGCCGCAGGTCACGAACTGGCACACTCGGAAGAGGAAATTCGCCTGCTGATTGCAGATGGCCGCCGAACGGGTGTGATCGATGCGACTGAGCACCGCCTCATCGAAAACATTTTCGATTTCACCGAAACGACAGTGCGCGAACTGATGGTGCCGCGCACGGACGTTTTTGCCCTCGACATCGATGTTTCGTTTGCGGAGAATGTCCGTCTCGCCGTGGAGAGTGGATTCACGCGGGTTCCCGTGTACCGGGACAATCTCGACTCAGTCATCGGAGTGTTGTTCGTCAAGGACCTGTTCAAAGTCAATCGGGAGGATCCCTCCGTCACGCTCGAGCCGATCCTGCGGGCGCCCTACTTCACCCCGGAGACAACCAGCATCAACCGCGTCATGCAAGACTTCCTTCAGCAGAGGGTGCACCTGGGGATTGTCATTGACGAATTTGGCGGCACGAGCGGAATCATCACGCTGGAGAATATTTTGGAAAAAATCGTCGGACAGATTCAGGACGAGTACGACGATGAAAAGCGGGAAGCTGAGGAAAACCCGGACGGGAGTTTTACCGTGAATGGCCGAATGCGGTTGGATGACTTCAATCGTCAGTTTTCCGCCCAGCTGCCGGAAAGCGAAAATTACGAAACGCTGGCGGGATTTATTAATGACCTTGTCGGGCATATCCCCGGGGTGGGAGAGAGTCTCGCGTACGGATCGTTTCAGTTCAAAGTCACCAAGAAGACTCCCAAACTGGTCCAACAGGTGCGCGTGACGCGGATTAGTTCTTGACGAACTTCTGATCAAACGCGTGCCGAACGAGGCGGCCGCTGTTCTTTCGCACCAGGGTTTTGATCAGATCGATCCCCGCTTCAGCACATTTTGCTCCTTCCGAGATCAATTCCGCGAACCGATCGAACTCTGTCCAATGCACGTGTCCCACATTGGGCCGCAGGACGACCTGGGCTTTCTCGCACGCAAGCATATCGTTGCGGTGAGCGGTGATGAGGTTCGTTCGAAAAAGCACATCCATCACGTTGTTGGGCATGGGTTCGTGTTCCAGGGATCGCGAGACGTTGACGGCGATGACAAAGTCGGCGCCGAGTCCAAACGCCGGCTCGACGGGAATGGAGGCCGCCACGCCGCCATCCACGAGCACCATGTCGCGATACGAGATCGGAGGCAAGAAACCCGGAATCGAGGAACTGGACTTGACCGCCTCACGAAGACTCCCGCTTCGGAAAACGACCACTTCTCCTGTCTCCAGGTTTGTCGCCACCGGAGCAAATTTGATGCGTGTGTTCTCAACCAGTCCGTTACCCAGCAGACGATCCATGACGATATTCAGACGGTGTTCCTTCATGAGGGACACGCGGCGGCTGTCGAGTTGGATGGTCAATCCGCCGTTGGTCTTCTTAGCGATCTGGCCGTAGAAGTTCTCGGGATGAAGTTCGGCACGAAAGAGCTTGAATCCGGTTTCTTGAAATTCCTCGCTGGTAAAAAACCCGGTGACCCGTTTCTCCACATCCTGAATGTTCAGGCCTTCGGCGTACATGCCGCCGACCAGTGCGCCAATGCTGCTGCCGGTGATGACGTGGATGGGAATTTGATGTGCTTCCAGCGCTTTGATCACGCCGATATGGGACAGCCCGCGCGCGCCTCCGCTGCCCAGCGCCAGTCCGATCCTCAGCTTGGTAAATAGACCCATTCCCCTCAGCGAACGATTTCTCGTTTTTCGCGGGCCGATTGATAGACCATTTCCGATATCCGCATGATTTCCAAAGCCTCCTCGGCGCCCGACATGACAGGTCGATCGTGTTTCAGACACTCGACAAAGTGCTTCAGTTCGTACTCGTACGATTTCTTATAGTTATTCTCGGGTTTCTCCATTTTCGTCGGCGTCACGTTGACGAGATTGCCGTGCATTTCTTTGTGAATCCGCAGCGGATTCAGCAGCGCTCCACCGGCCGTGCCGAACAGATTGTTGTACATGAAATCATTTTCCATCAGCAGTGTCCAGCTGACTTCCAGATTCAAAACAACGTCCGACTCGAAACGTAACATCACCGTGGCGGAGTCTTCGACCCCCTCTTTTTGGTAGTGGTTGTACATGGCGCTACTGACCGACTTGATTTTCGGATTGTCCATGAGCCAGATACTGAGATCGAGCATGGGAATCCCCAGATCCATAAACACCCCGCCACCGGCCATGAGTTTCTTGCGCGCCCACTCGTTCTCGTTCCAGGAGCCGCGACGACGCAGCCATCCGCTCTTGCAATAGAAAATCTTGCCGAGCTCCTTGCCCTTGACGAAATTCTTCAACACCATCGCATCTGGACGGAAGCGATGATTCATTCCCACCATCAGCGTCCGTTTCCGTTTTTTCGCTTCGTCGGACATGGTTTTGGCCTCGTCGGCGCCACGCGCAATCGGCTTCTCCACCATCACGTGTTTCCCGGCAGACAGGGCCGCGATCGAAATCGGGGCGTGTGTATGATTGGGCGTGCAGATCAGGATGGCGTCGATTGCGTCCGTGGCAAGCAGTTTTTCGTAATCCGTATAATATTGGCGGATCTTGTATTTTTCCGCAAGCGCAGCGACCTTTGTCTTATCGCTGTCCGCAATTCCCACGACCTCCACGTCTTCCATTTTCGTCAGAATCGGGAAGTGCACGATCTGAGCGATCGCGCCGCATCCGATGACCCCGATGCGGACTTTCGAATTCTTTTCCTTCGGCATGACTCCTCACATCACATTTTTCGCGTGACAAGGTAACAAAACAACGATTCAAAAAACAGGCAAATGAACATCACTTCCGCAGAAACAACATCGCATTGACCAGCGAACGACTCATGGTCATCCAAAAGGCACGGAAGAGGGGATCGTCTGCATACACCACCACATGGCCTCGCCCCACCGGTTCGTCGATCAAATAGGCCGTCCGCGACAATTTCCGAACCAGACTCGTGTCGGCATATCCCGCGATCAACGGACGTTCGTCGAATCGCCCCACGTTGTACCCGGCGCTACTGAGGTGGAATGCGTTGGAGCCGGTCATCAGGACAGGCAGACGGGACATCGGGTAACCGTATCCCAACTCGTGCGTCGTGTCCATCTGGATGCGAAACACACTGCCCGGGATCGACGTCTTTTGTTCGTACATTTCCTTTTCAAATCGCGTCATGACTTTCCATTTTTCTTTTGACGCCCTGTCTGCATCGTTTTCAGAGGAGGATTTCTCATCGACTTTCTTGTCCGCAACCGTCGTGAGCTGTGTCAAACCGGAAAGCGCTTTGGACATCCAGAATGCGGAGGATCCGGTCGTGATGAGAACGCCGCCCCGATCCACCCATTCCCGCAGAGATTCGACGAACCCCTTGTCCATATTCGACAACGAACGCCACGAGGACGGAAAGACCAGCACCGAGTACGATTCCCACGATCTCCGACCGTCGATTTCCAGCAGCGAATAGTCCAATCCCTGTCCATCCAGCCAGTGCCAGAGAGCGCCCAGATCGGGGGCGCTGACCGGCTCGCCGTAAAACAGACCGATCTTTGGCCGGAGCAAGGGACGCACCCTGTCAGACCCCAGGTCGGCACCCGATTCCGACCATCCGGAAGTCACCGCATCGATGCGCACGGATGTCTTCTCGACCAACCGCTTCAGCGCAGAATCGGTTCTACCGTCGGGATGGATGATGATCGTGCCGCGCGAATATTCCCGACCTCCCACACGTACGGGAATTGTCAAAAAGGACAAACGAAGATTGTCGCGGATCATCCCGGACACAGCCTGCGCCGCAAATTCCTGTTGCCAGTCCATCAGGTATGCATAGGGTGATGGAGCGGCGGCAAAGAGCCCCACGTGGGACAGCGTATCGATCTTCGTCAATTTGGCGACATCCGGGTCGGTTTGACTCTGATAGCACTCCACATTCAGCACGAGGGGCAGTGACCACGCCGTGATGTCATAGAACAGACTGTCATTGCGGATCTGTTCGACTTCCATGATGGCCTGCAGAAGTCGCCGCCTCGCCTGGCGCATCGGCACGACATACGCGTCGAACGTGTGTCCGGGCACCGCTCGACCGTACAGGTCGGTCAGCTTGGCCGCGGCGATCGGTCCCCGCGACTCGTAGACCTCGATGCCTTGACGCAGCAGGTTCTCGATCAGCCGGGTGGTGTGTTCGCCGTGGTTCGTCTTCGGAATCACATACGCTCTCGTCGCACCGTCCCATTTCATCGACTGTTTCCAGTATTGACTGAAGTCCCGAAGGTGCTCGCGCCGATTTTCCAGGGCGGTCAACAACGTTGTCCATGACGTCACAAAGTGATGGGTCAGTCGATCTTTCAGCGTGAGAATTTCTCCATCCTTCCGCTGAAAGCGGATTCCGACTCCTCCTGCCTGTTCGAATGTCACGCCTACCGCGCCGTTGAGCGTGGGCCATGTGTCGCCAAATCCCGGATAGTGCATGTCGAACGTTTCTCGCGTAAAATAGCGCCAGGACTGCCGGTCGAAGGCGGCCGCCCAATTGCGACCGTACACATTCGCCCACTTGCTGAACGTCACTTCGTCGATGAATCGATTGAACGGTGCACTGGGCGGAGCGAAGTAATAAGTACTCTGAGCGCCCATCTCATGAAAATCTCCGTGAAAGATCGGCATCCATTGTCGATACAGGGCGACTCTCGCCCTCGACTCTTCCTGTGTCAACCACGCCCAGTCGCGATTGAGATCAAAGAGATAATGATTCCATCGCCCGCCTGGCCACGGCGTGAAATGTTCGCTGGCGAGCGGATCACTGTTTCCTTTGCCGCCTTGCCGCATGGCGACATGATGGACATAGCGCTCCCGTCCGTCCGGATTGGTTTCCGGATCGATCAGAATAATTTCGTGGGCGAGGACACTGTCGAGCACGGAGGATTGTCCGGCGGCAAGATTGTAGAGCAGGACGACGGCCGCCTCGGTCCCCGACGCTTCATTCCCGTGGACGGAATACGTCAACCACACAGGAATCGGTTGGTCTTCCGGTAGGTCGAAGGGAGCTTCCATCCGGCGAAGATGCTGGAGTCGGATTTCCTCCAGCCTGCGGTGATTGTCCGGTGCGGTAACGATCACCAGATGCAGTGTGCGACCTTCCGGCGTCGTGCCGTAGGCCACGACTTTGACCCGCTCCGACAATTGTTCCAGCCGTCGCAGATAAGACTCCAATCCGTGATGCCGCGTAAAACGGTCCCCCGGATGATGTCCAAAAAAAACAGCGGGAGTCGGAATGTTGGGATCGTAGGGTCCCGCCGGCAACAGGATGTCCTGCGCGAAGACGCCGACAGCGCTAGACAGCGCAAGGAGAACACGGATCATAAGGGTCCTTTGGGTTAGTGGATTCGCACGCGCGGATCCGCAAGGCTGTACAATACATCGCTGAGCAAATTACCAAGGATGACGAAACCGCCGGCCACGAGCGTAGTGCCGATGATCACCGGATAATCGCGGGCAAAAATCGCGTCCACCGTCACGCGACCCATGCCGGGCCAGGCAAAGACGACCTCCGTGATCACTGCGCCGCTCATCAGAAACGGGAAGGACAAGCCGACGATCGTAAGGATCGGAAGAAGCGCATTCCGAAACGCATGACGGTAAATGACGGCTCGCTCGGACAGCCCTTTGGCGCGCGCTGTCCGAATGTACTCCTGATGAAGGACGTCCAGCATACTGCTTCGCATATACCGAACCGTGGACGCCGCGCCTCCGATCCCCAGCACCATGACCGGCAGGATCATGTGTGAAAGAAAGTCTCCGGCGTACTCCATCGGCGGCAAGCGTTCGGCCCCAATGCTGTGCATTTGCGAAGCCGGCAGCCAGCCCAGCCAGAGGGAGAAAATCAAAATCAGCATCAGACCCATCCAAAAATTGGGCATGGAGTAGAAGAATAATCCCGTCACGGATATCGTCTTGTCGATCCATGTCCCCCGGCGCAAGGCGGACCATATTCCCAGCCAGACACCGACCAGAAGGTCCACGGCCAGGGAGGCTCCGGTGAGGATCAGAGTGTTACCCGCCGCCTCCCGCAACACGTCGATCACGGGTTGTTGGCGACTGAAACTGATGCCCAAGTCGCCCTGGAGTACGCCCGAAAACGGAGGCAAGACGCCCAGCCATTTCCCATACTGCATCCACAACGGATCGTCGAGTCCAAGATTGCGGCGCAGATCCCTGGCAACTTCCGGATCAATCGACGGATCCAGAAACAACGCGGTCGGATCACCCGGCGCCAATCGAATCAGAAAGAACGTAATCGTCAGAAGCCCAAAGAGCAGGGGAATGGAGGAGAGCGAGCGTTTCAGCACATAGATCAGCATAATTATCCTTCCCGACGGAACACCGCTAATCCACGATGTTCCACCTCTCCAAGGCCTGAAATGCCGAGATGAAATCGACCGTGGTTCCTTGCAGACGGTTGTGAACAGCGACGAGATTATCAAACCAGTAGAGGAACGTCACCGGCTGGTCTTCATGCAACACTTCCTGCAGTCGTTTCAGACTCCGCCCGGTCTCGTCCCAGTACGCCTCCGACAGCAGACTGTCGACCGCCTCGCTCGTGTAGGCCTGCACATTGAATACATTCCTGGAGATGTCGGAACCGAATTGCGCCGTCAGGTCGGCGCCTGCGGCCACCTGGAAGCCCGTGAGAAAAGCGTCGTAGGAGCGTGTTCGCAGTCCGGCATGAAATGCATTCGCTTCCATCTTCCGGGGAGTGCAGCGAATCCCGATCTTTTGCAAGTCCGATGCGACCGCCTCGATGATGGCCTCGCGACGAGCATTTCCGGCATTGGTCACCAACTCAAACTCGAACGCTTTCCCATCACGATCCAACACGCCGTCACCGTCATGGTCGCTCCATCCCGCATCACGAAGCAGTCGTTTCGCCTCGTCGGGATCGTATGGCCATGGCTGGAGCGAATCATGATACGCCCACCGGAATGCCGGCGAGACCGGGCCGAATGCCCCACGGCCATACGAGCCCAGATGTTGTTCGACGATGTCCTGCCGGTGAATCGCCATCGTCAACGCCTTGCGCACACGCGGATCACCGAAAATCGGATGCGGCTGTCTCTTCTTCGTCTTTTGGTATTCAGCGACATCGATGTTCATCCAGCCGATGTAGTCGTATCGGCGTTGCGGCTGGGTCTCGATGCGGATGTGGGATTCTTCGCTGAGAAATTTCGCGTCGTCGACGGACAATCCTTCTGCCACATCGATTCGTCCTTGCTTGAGTTCGACCAGGCGCGTGTTGGCGTCGGGCAGGATGCGAAAGATGACATGCGGAATAATCGTTTCCGTTGGAAAAGTCCATTGCTCATTTTTCGTCAGCACGACGGACTGACCTGGCTCGCGATTGAAGAATCGATAATGCCTGCCGGTCGTCGGACGCAGGCTGAAAGCAGACGAGGGAATTTCTTTGATCGTCAGGTTCCCCAGCATGTGGGAGGGGACAATTTCGAGATTGGCCAGATTCAGCCGCACGCTTAGAGGCGCCGACCGCTGAAAATGGAACACCACGGTGGAGTCCGTGGGCGTCTCCAGGCGAGGCAGTCCTTTTTCGTCCAGTGCAAGAAGCGTCAGGCCGGCGCGCCTCGGTGAGGCCAAGTCGGGGTGGGCATACGTGCGATACGAATAGCGCACGTCGCCCGGCGTGATCGGTCGAGCATCCTCCCAAAAACACTTCCGAAGAACGAACGTGACGGTCATACTGTCGCTGACCCATCGCGAAGCCAGAAACGGCTTGTAGATCGCGCGACCCTGTGCCGAATCAAACTCAATCTGCACCAGTGATGGAAACAGAAAGGGCGTGATCGTTCCAGCCGAAGTACCGACTGCGGTTAATGGATTGAGTGTCGCGATATCCGCCGTGAGGGAGACGATGACCTGATTGGGATCCCGCGAAGGTCCGCAGGACAGAACCATCCCAAGCAGGAGGCTGTTACATAAAATGCGTGACATACACATAGGTTGCCGGTGCTACAAAAAATAAGCTATCAAATCGATCCATGACTCCGCCGTGGCCGGGCAAAAGAGAACTCGAGTCTTTGACGCCCGCGTCCCGCTTCAGCCAGGATTCCGCCAGGTCGCCGATCTGTCCGAGCGTGCCGCCCAGCATCCCGATCACCAATGTTTGGGAAAGCGTCATTCCGAATTCCGTATCCGCAATCAAGAACAAATACCGGATCAGCGTCACGCCTCCCAGCGCGCCCAGCAGTCCTCCGACGGCGCCCTCCCACGTTTTTTTTGGACTGACGCGTTCGAACAATTTCCTTCGCCCCATCCATCTCCCCGCATAGTAAGCGAGCGTGTCGCAGGCCCAAATGGACGCAAAAATCAAACAAACGATCTGGATGCCGAAGACGTCTTTGGAAAACGTCATGTTGCGCAGTACAAGCATCGCCGATAACGGCAAGCCGCAATAGACGACACTCCAGAATGTTCCGCTGACGTTCAGATTGGCCGATCCGCCGGTCCGAAAAAGCTCCGTCGTCAGTACGACCACCAGTCCCGCCAACAAGAAGGCCGGAATCCAGTTCCACGCGTGAAGCTGGATCAGCAGGCAGATGCCAAACACCAGCGCCAGGCTGGCCGGACTCTGCGCGTGCGCGCCCTTGTGAAGAAGCAGGTTGTTCGTTTCGCGTACGCCCAGAAGGGCAATGCCCACGACCAGTCCGAAGAACCACCAATCGCCATACAGGATGCACGCCGCAAAGATCGGAATGCCGATGAGGGCAATGACGACTCGCGCAAGATGAGAACTCATCATTTGCCTTGGAAATTCGCTTTTCGTTTTTCCAGAAACGCTTTTGTTCCTTCCTTCATGTCGTCCGTCGAGAATACCAGACCAAAAAGATTGGCTTCGAGATTCAATCCTTCTTCCAGCGTCATTTCCAAACCACTCTGCACGGCTTCGATGGACAACTGGATCGCGACGGGCGCCTTGGCGCCGATTGTATTCAGGATCTTTTCACAGGTTGGAATCAGTTCTTCTTTTTTCACCACGCGATTGGCCAAGCCGATCCGATGCGCTTCTTCGGCAGAAATCATGTCCCCAGTAAGCAGAATTTCCAGGGCCCGGCCTTTGCCGACCAGACGCGGAAGCCGTTGCGTGCCTCCGTTACCCGCGATCAAACCCAGATTCACTTCCGGCTGGCCGAATCGCGCGCCTTCCGACGCGATGCGCATGTGACACGCCATGGACAATTCGCATCCGCCGCCTAACGCAAATCCGTTGACCGCGGCAATCACGGGCTTGTTCATACGTTCGATGAAGCAGAGAACCTGCTCACTGCGCAGGGCAAATTCCTTCGCGGTGACCGGCGTCTGCACCGCCAACTCGCTGATGTCTGCGCCCGCGACGAATGCTTTGTCCCCACTACCGGTCAGGACGACACCGATGACTCCGGCGTCCTCGTTCACTTTTTTCATCACCTCGAAGAGTTCACCAAATGTCTCGGTATTGAGGGCGTTCAGCTTGTCGGGGCGGTTGATGGTGACGTAGGCGATGCGGTTCTTGATTTCAAATTGCAAATTCTTCATGATGCGTCTCCTTGTGTATTTCCTGCCTTCGTTTGGATTGGCTCAATTGCGTGCTTGCAGTCGATGGATCGATTCGGATGCAATTTGCCGGATGGTTTCTTCGGCGTCCTTGACTTGCGAGTCCATGCGACCGGCCGCAACCAACCTCGCGACAGAACGAATCGCCTCCACATACCACATTTGCCACGCCTCCAAAATTTCTTTTTCCCGGACAAGATCACCGCCCGAACCCAGCACGCGCTGACTTTCCGACAATTCCAATTCAAACCGACGACGTGCCGACGACGTAAGAAGGTCCAGCATTTCCACCGACTCCCGTTCGTCGGCGTGGGCCAAACCCAGCATCGCCGCGCCCACGACCACGCCGGCGTTCTTCATCTCGGTCGGGTCGATCTTGTCCACATCATCGAGCGAACTGTGATAAAACGGATCGGGATAGTGCCATGCAAGCACGGCCGGAATCTGAGCCTCGACGAAAGGCACATGGTCACTGCCGCCTTCGTACGGATTGGACGTCAGTTTCCACGGCGTCTCCATCTGCCTCATCCGGCAGATCGTCAGCACGTAATCGTTGATAAAAGCGCCGGGGACGGGGACGATGCGTGCATCCTGTTCTTGTTTCCAGCCTGATGGCGCGTCATGGGGACGTGGAAACGTAATGGAAGGATCGGGATACTTTTCGATTCGGAAACTTCCGCCGCTCTTCCGCGCATCGGCTCCCACCATGTCCACGGCAAACATGGCGACGGTTTGCTTGAAGTCTTCCAGGTGGTTTCGAATCCAGGCTCCAGTGCCTCCGGAGCGGAATTCATTGACGTACTCATCCACCCAAAGAAAATCCATCGTTCGGCGCGGGCCATGGGCCGTGTCGCGGCTCATCGCGGAGGCCATCTGCAAAAGAGTCGCGCTCCCGCTCGCATTGTCATTTGCGCCGGGTTTGTAGTGATCGAGATGCGCGACCGCTATGACGTGTTCGTTCTTCCGCTCCGTTCCCGCGATACTCGCGTGGATCACGGACTGCTCGCCGGACACGAAGCGCGTGTCGATCGACACTGCGGCGCGCGCCGATCCTGCATTCAGCCATTCCCGAATGGTCGATAGCTGCGATTGACTAATCTTCAATCCAAAACCCTTGGTTTCGGTGGAATAGGGAATGTCCTCGGTGTGTACCAGGTCCGGATGCGCCTGATGCACGTCCAGGATATACGATGACACGACACCGGCCGCGCCCCGTGTCTTCACCGCGTGATGATACAGCGCCGACACCGGCGCCTCCCCTAGAACAATCTTTCCGCGGATGTCTTTCTTGAAATAGTCTTCGGCCTGAGCGCCCATGCCGATGTCGACGATCGGCGCGGTGACATTCGTGGGGTAGCTGTTGGGACACAGCATGACCGCGACCGAATCGAACGAGGCCACTCGGTGGGTTCGACCCTTCGCATCGACAACGGAAAACTGCGCGGACCGGGGCTCCCACGCAAGAGGAATGTCCAGCGGATACTTCTCCACCGTCAGCGCAAGACCCTCTTGCCGACCAAATCCAGCCTCCGAGAGGTGGCGAACGATCAGCGAGGACGCCGTCTCATACCCGGACGTGCCCGCGATGCGCCAGACGCGCGTCAGCGAATCCACCACGGACACTGCCTGCGCCTCGTCGAAATTGTCAGACAGAAGAGTCAGATGCGGACGAACAAATGCAAGACTCTCTTTGGGAGCGTCGGGTGCGCCGCAGGAAAGCAGCACGAGCGCGTAGAGAAGTTTCTTCATCATGCGTTCGCCGACCGCAGGATGCGTTCAATGAGTCGTTCGAAATTCATCCCTGCGGCCGCCGCGGCTTTTGGAACGAGACTGGTTTCGGTCATTCCGGGAAGCGTGTTCACTTCCAGACAATAAAATTGATTATCCAAACCCAGGCGAAAATCAATTCTGGAATAACCCGAACAACGCAGCGCGCGATGAGCAAGAATCGCCTGGTGTTTCACCTTCTCCGCCTGCGACTGGAGGAGGTCGGCCGGGCAGTGGTACTGGGTCTTGCCCTTTGTGTATTTGTGCTCGTAATCGTAGAAACCGCCTTCGGGAATGATCTCGATGACCGGCAATGCGGAATCCTCCAACACGGCCACGGTGATCTCGCGGCCTGCGATGTACGACTCAACCAGAACGTCGCCGTATCGCTTGGCTAACTCGACGGCGGGCTCCAACTGATTTTCTTCCTGGACGATGGTCAGCCCGACGGTGGACCCTTCGGAGTTCGGCTTGACTACGCGAGGCGGGGGGATCGACTTGCGAATCTCCGCACAGTCGGACGACAGCAGATACGGGGGCGTCCGGACGCCTACGCTATCGAACATCCTTTTGGAATGATACTTGTCCATCGCCAGCGCACTCGCAAGAGCGCCCGAACCGGTGTACGTTTTTCCCAGCGCGTCCATCAACCCCTGAAGGATGCCGTTCTCTCCTATGCCGCCATGGAGTCCGTTGAAGATGCAGTCGGCGGCGAGAAACGCAGGATGTCGAATCAGAGCGGCCAGTCCCGCCGATACAGCATCTCCATCCGCCGGCAGGGCGCTGGCTGTGGCGCCGACGGGTCCGGCCGGCCACAAGACTTCCGCACCGGTCGCCGGGTCCAGAGGGGTTACTGCATGCCCCAATCCAACCAACGCAGTGCAAATGGCTTTGGAAGAGGCCAGAGAAACATTCCGTTCCGATGAAAACCCTCCCGCAAGAACGACAATATTCAATCCCATCTCTCCATCAGAATGCAGACGGCCGGATTCTTTCCGGCCGCCGGATGCAAGTCTGGTTTCGTCAATCGCATTACGACAAGAATTTCATTAACACGGACGGAATGACTCCCAACAGGATAATGCCCGCCGAGCTTAGCACGATCGCAAAAGCCGTGGAACGCGTGACCGGCACATCCTCCAGGGTCTCCTCCGCTTCGCTGAAGTACATCTTCACAAGGACGTTCAAATAGTAATAGACTGAAACCAACGCCGTCGCAACGGCCACGATGGTGAGTGTAACGTAACCCGCGTCGAGCGCGGCGGAGAAAATCTGCAGTTTGCCAATGAATCCGCCCGTCAACGGAATTCCCGCCAGGGATAACATGGAAATGGTCATGGCCATGCTGAGCAGTGGATACTTCTGTCCGAATCCGGCAAGTTGATCGATCTTCAAATTGCGTCGCTCGCGGCTTTCGAAAACGTAAATCACCGCAAACGCGGTCAAATTCATCAGACTGTACACCAGCACATAGAAGATGATCGATGCGGATGTCAACGACGGATTCGTCTCCTTCAATAACGGCCCCGCCAGGATCGCCATCAGGATATAGCCCGCGTGTGCAATACTTGAAAACGCCAGCATCCGTTTGATGTCTTGTTGAATGAGGGCGAGCAGATTCCCCATGACCATCGTGAGAATACAGATCCAGTACACAATATCTGACCAATCCATGTACAACGGACTCAACGTGTCCACAAAAACCCGCGCAAAAGCCGAGAACGCTGCGGCCTTGGGCGCCGTTGCCAGAAAGGCTGTGACCGGAGCCGGCGAACCCTGGTACACGTCCGGCGACCACATGTGGAACGGAACCAGCGCCACTTTGAACCCAAACCCGATGAACAGCAAGGCAACGCCACCCAGCATCAACGGATCTCCCAGCAAAATATTGACCGAGAGATACTGAGCGATCACGACCAGGTCCATGCTCCCGGTCGCTCCGTAGGTCAATGAAATCCCGTACAAGAAGAACCCGGATGCAAACGCGCCCAGAAGAAAATACTTAAGCGATGCCTCCAGAGCGTGCGTACGCGCGCGATTCATACCGATGAGCACATACAACGCGATCGACAGAATTTCCAAACCAAGGAAAATGACCATTAGATGCTGGCTGGAGGCCATCACCAGCATGCCCAGCGTGGCGATCAGCAGGATGGAGAAGAATTCGCCAGTCTTGGACGGTGTCACCCCGTCGTGTGTGATCAGACAAACCAGAAAGGCGCTCAGCAGGATGATTAGATTAAATGCATTGGAATAGACATTGATGGTCAACATCCCGCCAAAGACGCTTTCATTCGCCGACCAAAGCCGGAGCGTCGAAACCAGCGCGGCCAGGCAGACGATCGCCGTGAGGTAGGCAAGCGATCGACGCGAGCCCGGAACAAACGCCCCAAGCAAAAGCACGAGACACGCTCCCCCCGTGAGGATGATCTGCGGCAGAATTGCCGAGAGATGGACTGTCGGAATGATGACCTCCACAAAAGCCTCCGTTCGTTACACCTTATGCTCCGCGCATCACGACAACGTCGTTTTCGTGTCGGGTTACGCTGTAGACCTTGCAGTCTGGATTCTGGATCATGACCCGCGAGAGCGGTCTGGAGATGGTCTCCTCGAGAGACCGGTTGAGTCCGCGGGCGCCTTCGCGTCGGAAATCCAAGCTCTGAATGCACAGATCGATGATTTGATCGTCCACGTTGATCTTGTAACTCTTCTCGGCGAAGCGCTGGACAATCACGTGCACTTTCTGCCGCGCAATGGATTTCAGCGTGTTTTCATCCAACGCCCGGAACACGACAATCTCGTCAATACGGTTCAGAAATTCAGGCGAAAAATGTTTTCTCAGGGACTCTCGTATGCCGGCGGCCACCTCCTCATGCGGATCGACCTTGTCGGAAGAAAAACCGACCCTGGCCTTGCCGTAGATGAACTCGGCGCCGAGATTCGACGTCATGATAATCGTCGTGTGGGAAAACGAAATCGTCTGGCCTTTTCCATCCGTCAGTCGGCCGTCGTCAAACACCTGCAGAAAAGATTCATAGATCTTCGGGTGCGCCTTTTCCATTTCATCCAGCAGAATGACGGCCGAGGGATCTTCGCGCACAGCCTTGGTGAGGCGGCCTTCATCGTCGTATCCGACATAGCCGGGAGCCGTTCCGATCAGCTTGGACAATGCATACTGATCGTTGTACTCGGACATGTCGATTCGCACCAGCCGCTTCTCACTTCCCTCGAGCGCCTCCGCAAGCGCCTTGGCCATTTCGGTCTTGCCGACGCCGGTCGGTCCGACAAACAGAAACACCCCGTCCGGGCGTTCCGGGTTGACGTCCAAATCGCTCTTGGTCATGCGGACAACCTCGGCCACCTTGCGAACGGCCTCCTCCTGCCCGACGACCCTTGACCGCAGTCGGTCTTCCAAATCCACCATGCCCCCCATCGCATCGATTCGGATGTTGCTCTCCGGTATCCTCGTCACTTGGGAAATAGCCTGTGAGATGAACAGGTCCCCGACCTCTACGATGTCCGTCGAATCTGCCGGTTTGGACAAACTGGCTTTGATCGCGCTGCGTTCCAAAATGTCACACGCCTTGTCGGGCATGTATCGCGTCCTCACGTAACGATCCGACATATCGTAGATCGTCCGGAGCGCCTTGTCGCTCACCTTGACCCGGTAGAAATCCTCCAGCTTGGATCGGTGATTCTCCAGAATCCGCATCGTCTCATCCCGCGTCGGTTCGAACACCGTGATGCGCGTGAATCGGCGTTCAAAGGCGCCGCTCTTGGCGATGTTCTTCTGGTACTCCTCGTCCGTAGTGGCGCCGATCAATTTGAAATCCGGCTGCGTAAGAAGCGGTTTAAACATCTCATCCAGCCCCCCCGTCTCATGCGAGCTGTAGGAGCCGGCTCCCATCAGCGTGTGCAATTCGTCGATGAAGATGATCACCTTGTTGGAGCGGCAGAATTGCGCCAGCTGCATGAATTTCTGCTCGAGAGTTCCGACGTATCGCGTACCGGCGACAACCGCAAACACTTCCAGTTCCAGCAGACGATACTCCCGGATAATTTCCGGCACTTCCCGTCGAGCGAGCAAATGCGCCAACCCGTTGACCAACACGGTTTTCCCGACCCCGGGCTGGCCGACGATCAATGGGTTGGCTTTGCTTCTTCGACACAGCACTTCGATCATCTCACGCAGTTCCACCTGTCGCCCATAGATGTCTTCCAGTTTTTTTTCCTTGGCCAGTTGCGTCAGATCGCGCAGGAAATTCGGCATGCCCGCCAGCACCGGTTCGCCGAGAACCGCACTTGTCGTCTGCGAACTCGTGGCGGTCTCCTGTGTCTGCGTCGTGGAGTAGTTCGGATCAATTTCCGACAGTAAATCATCAAACCATTTGTAATTGGGATCGTACTGCTTGCCTTCTTCCAAGGTCTTTCGCGCAAGGTCGTTGCGGTTCAGTTTGTGATACGCGAGGGCCAGGTAGTAGAATCCGTACGAATTTTTACTCTCGATCGCGAAGGACTTCTTCAGTACGTCGATGGCGTCTTGGTACCGCTGGAGATCGCAGAACACGCGTCCCAATTCCCGCATGACGCGTGCGTTTTTCGGCTCCAACTCCTGGAAGCGCTCAAACGATTTAACTGCCTGATCCAGACGGCCCAGGTTCATCAGGCTGTATCCATAATAATCGTAGACAAACGACTCGTTGACCTTGTTTGGATAAGTGCTCTCGACGAGTTCGCACAGCTGTTTGTCGTCCTTCAAATCGTAGTACAGGATCTCAAAAATGTGATGCATCGCCCAATTGAAGTAGCTGACATCGGCCCTCTGGTAATCCTTCATGACCTCGATGGCTTTCTGGGGATTGCCCAGTTTGCGATACATCTCTTTTGTTTCGTATGCGGCGTTGCTGTCTTTGAAATTGATTTTCAAAATCCTTTCAAAATACGCAAGCGCCTCGGCCCATTTGCTCTTGTCTTTGAACAATCTTCCGAGATTCCGGAGCGTTTCGATGTTGTGCTCATCGAACGCCAGAATCTTCTTATACTGTTCGACCGCGGCATCCAGCTTGTTCTGCTTCTGATAGACTTCCGCAAGTTTGTTGAGTAGATGCGAATCGTTGGGCTGCGCGCCGATGGCCTGTTTGAAGTGCTCTTCGGCCCGCTGAAAATTGGACTTGCCCAGATACAAATTGCCCATGGCCAGATAGACCGCCGTCGCCTGCGGATGCGTCTTGAGGACGTCCTGGCTGTACGATTCCAACTGGGTCAGGTCCACTGTTTCTTCGATCAAGTGGTCGAAAATCTTGTCATATTGATTCGTGAGCGCAATTTCCTGCAGAACCGCTTTGGCGGAATGCGTGTGTTGACCCAGACGATCGTAGACGTGTGCGAGCGTCCGATAGTGCGATCCCTCGCTGGGACGAAGCCGAATGGCTTCTTGCGCGGCCTTGAGCGCTTTGTCCAGCATGCCGATCTGCGTATAGCACAACGCCACACAATGATGATTCCACGAATCCTGCGGATTGATCACCAGCGCGCGCTCGCAGCAGACCAGCGCCAGCGCGTCTTTGTGCGACTCGTGCAATAACATGCCGATCTTACGGAAATCCTCATCGTGCGTGTACCCGGACTCCTGCAATGCATGGACAATCAGCGCCGCCTCTTCCACCTTGTCGTTGCGGACAAACTGCACGGCTTCGGTGACGATACCGACGTAATTTTTGCGGGAAATTTCTTCGGCTAACGTCTCGCGGAGACGGACCAGATCGGCAGAAATCTTATGCTGACAGGAGGGGCAAACTCGAGACGTCTCGAAGGAAAAGGGTCTTGCGCAACTGGCGCAATATGTATGATAAAAGTCCGGCATTCGTTTTGATCACAGGAACTCATACGACAACCTGCTACTCCGCGAGGCGGGCGGGCAGTATTTTCGTCTGGACGTCCTTTGCGCCTTTTTGTTTCTGATGCAGTTCCACGGCCGTGCGGTAATCCTGCAGATAGGCATCCATCGTGGTTTCTGTCTTATCCATAAACGTCTTGGGATAAATCCCCAGCCAGAAGATCATGATCAGAAACGGAACCAGCACGACCATTTCTCGTTTCGACAAATCAGGCAGAGACTTGTTTTCCTCGTGTTTCACCTCGCCGTACATCATGCGCTGGTACATCCACAGCAGATAGACAGCCGCCAGAATCACCCCCACCATGGCAAATGCCGCATACGCCATGGCGTGATCGTTCGCAGAAGTGAACGTCCCGATCAACACCAGAAATTCCCCGACAAAACCGTTGGTTCCGGGCAGACCCAGCGAGGACAAACACACGATCAGAAAAACGACGCTGAACATCGGCATGACCTTCCATAACCCGCCGAACTGCTCGATCAGACGGGTGTGTCGTCGATCGTACAGCATCCCGATCATCAGGAACAGCGCGCCCGTCGAAACGCCGTGATTGATCATCTGGATGAGACCGCCCTGCCAGCCCTGAAGGGTCATGGCAAATATTCCGAGCATCACGTACCCCAGGTGACTCACCGACGAGTAGGCGATCAATTTCTTGGCGTCCGGCTGGACCATCGCAACGAGAGCGCCATACAGGATGCCGATGATCGCAATCACGCTGAACCACGGAACATATTCGAGCGAAACGATCGGAAAGAACGGAATGCAAAATCTCAAGAAGCCATACGTTCCCATCTTGAGCAGAATCCCCGCCAGGATGACCGACCCCGCCGTCGGCGCCTCGACGTGGGCGAGCGGTAGCCATGTGTGGAACGGAAACATCGGGACCTTGATCGCAAAGGCGAGCGCAAACGCAAGGAACAGCCAGCGCTGAATGTCCAAAGGAAGCTGAAGCGCATGGAATTGCTCCAGCGAAAAACTGTGACCGGCGAGCACCTGGCCCTCGATGACGTACGATCCCGTTTGAAAATACATGTACAGAATCGCCACCAACATGAGGAGACTACCCGCCATCGTATACAGGAAGAACTTCACCGCGGCGCGGATTCGATCATCATGACCCCAAATGCCGATGAGCAGATACATGGGAATCAGCATCGCTTCCCAAAACACGTAGAACAATAACATGTCCCGCACCACAAACACGCCGATCATTCCGAATTCCAGCAACAACAACGACAGCATGAATCCTTTGACGTTGCCGTGGATCGACTTCCAGCTCGCCAGCACCGCAAACGGCATGGTGAACGTCGTCAGCAAAACAAGCAGAAGACTGAGGCCGTCTATCCCGACCGAATATTCAGCGCCCCAGGTGGGAATCCATGGTGTGCGAAAGACAAACTGCATGGCCGCAGACGATCCGTCAAACTGTAGAAACATCGGAATCGAAAGCAAGAAATTTGCAAACGTCACCGCCAGCGTCAACCCCTTGATCGCGGTTTCCTGAGCTTTCGGAAGGAAGCAGGCAATCAGGAATCCGGCCAGCGGCAGGAAGATCAGCAGTGTCAGGATGGAATCTGGATACGTCATGCCTACCTCACTTCATCAGATAGTAAATCACCAGCGCAAGGCCGAGCGAGATGAAAAAGGCATACGTCTGCACGTAGCCGGTCTGGAACAGCCGCAGAATGCGGCCGAGAATATCCGTGGTCACCGCCGCGGTCTGGATGAGACCATCGATGATCCTGATGTCAACGACTTTCCAGAAGACACGATCCGACATCCAATGGATCGGGGCGACAATCAGCGCGTGGTAGGCTTCATCCACGTAATATTTCCGCAACAGCGTTTTGTAAATCGGCTGGTAATTCGCGGCGAGATTGTCCGGATTGGGACTTTGCCTGAAATACATCATCCATGCAACGAGAATACCCACGACTCCCGCCGCGATCGACAAGCCGATCAGCACGCCATGACTCAGCCCATGATGGCCTTCGCCACCGCCGTGCGCACCCACCGTCGGCGCCAGATAATGTCCAAACCAGTTGGAGCCTCCCATCGCTTCGGGAATTCCAATGAATCCGCCGAAGACGGACAGCACGGCCAGAATCGCCAGCGGAATCGTCATCGTGGAAGCGGATTCGTGCAGGTGTTCTTGCGCGGCTGGCTTGGCGCGACTTTCTCCAAAAAACGTGAGAAAAACCAATCGCGACATATAGAATGCCGTCAGAACCGCTCCGGTCAGACCCAGCCAGAAGACACCGTTGTATCCGGCGCTGTACGCCGAGGAGAGAATCTCGTCCTTGCTGAAAAATCCCGAGAATCCGGGAATTCCGCTGATGGCGAGCCAACCGGCAAGGAAGGTAAACGTCGTCAGCTTCGCCTTGTGCCGCAGACCACCCATGTTGCGGATATCCTGCGGGTCGTCGGGAATGCCGGCCTTGTGAAATCCATGCTCCATGATGTGAATGACACTGCCCGAGCCGAGGAACAGCAGCGCTTTGAAGAAGGCGTGCGTGACGAGATGAAATACGCCCGCCGCATAGGCGCCCACGCCGACGCCGATGAACATGTAGCCAAGCTGGCTGACGGTCGAATACGCAAGAACGCGCTTGATATCGGTCTGCACCAGTCCGATTGTCGCCGCAAACAATGCCGTCGCACATCCGGTGTACGTCACCAGATCGCCCGCTGTCATCCCCAGGATCTCGCCCGCCGGTCCGACGTCAAACGAAAAAATCGGATTGCATCGCGCAACCATAAAGACGCCGGCGGTCACCATCGTCGCGGCATGTATCAACGCCGACACGGGCGTCGGACCTTCCATTGCGTCCGGCAACCACACATACAGCGGAATCTGCGCCGATTTGCCCATCGCCCCGATAAAAAGCAGCATCCCGATTGCAGTGATCGTGCCCGCCACAGCAAACTGATCGATCTGTCCGAGCTTTACCCACATGTCCGTGAAGTGAATCGAACCGAGTGTACCGAACGCGAGAAAAATCCCCAGACCAAATCCGAAATCGCCGATCCGGTTCACAATGAACGCCTTCTTACCGGCGTCGGTCGCGGATTGCTTCTTGTAGTAATATCCGATCAGCAGGTACGAGCACAAACCGACCGCCTCCCACCCGAAAAACATGACAAGCAGGTTATTGCCCATGACCAGCATGAGCATGGAGAAGATGAAGAGATTCAGATATGTGAAAAATCTTGGCCGGTCCGGATCGTGGGCCATATACCCGAGCGAATACACGTGAATGAGAAATCCAACGCCCGTCACCACCAGCAACATCACCGTCGCCAGCGGATCGATCAGGAATCCGAACGTCGCACGGAAGGTGCCCGCCACCACCCACTCGAAATAGTCGTGGTTGATCGTCTTGCCTTCGAGAACCTCGAGGAAAACGACGATCGACAAAACAAACGACGCCAACACCATCAAACAAGCCAGATAACCTGCAATCGGCCGTCCGTGTCCGTCGTGTCCGCCCTTTTCGGCCATGCGTCCGAAAAACACGTTCACAACGGCGCCCGCAAGGGGAATCAGTGGAATCAGTAGGACGATCATTTCCATCGCAAACTCCCTATCCTTGCATCATGTGCATTTCGTCGATCTGGATCGTGTCCTTCTTGCGGAAGATCGCCACAATCAATGCCAGACCCACCGCGACCTCCGCGGCGGCCACGGTCATCACCAGGAACACCGACACCTGGCCGTCCATCGAATCCAGGAACCGGGCAAACGCCACCAGACTCAGGTTGACCGAGTTGAGCATGAGTTCAATGCACATGAAGACGATAATGGCGTTCCGGCGCGTCAACACGCCGATGACGCCCAACGAAAACAGGATTGCCGTGAATACCAAATAATGCGCTAGAGGAACCATACATGCTCCGCCAAGGGTTGCCAGATCAACATTAATCCGTCCTCTTTCTCGAAATCACAATCGCCCCGACCATGCCCAGCAAAAGCAGAATCGAAGCCAGTTCGAACGGATACAGATATTTCGAAAACAAAACCGACGCAATCACTTCGGTATTTCCAACCTGTCGAACCATCTCAATGGGATGGACACCCTTCTCGCCGAGATTGAACAGGACGCTCTTCGCGGCGACGCCGATCTGAATCAGCAACGCGAATCCCACCAGAATCGACAAATAACGCATGGGCCCGGAATATTCCGTCAGTTCCGCATCTTTGCCGAGATTCAGAAGCATGATGACAAACAGGAACAACACCATGATGGCGCCCGTGTACACCAGCACCTGGATGGCCGCAATAAACTCCGCCTCGAGAGTAATGTAAATGACACTCAAGCAGAAGAACGCCAACACCAGGCAAATCGCAGAGTACACGGGATTCTTCATCGTGATCATGAAGACGGCCAGCAAGACGGCCAGTGTGGCAAAAATGTAGAAGACGGGGTTGACCAGAAAATTCTGTAGCAAAGTTTCCATACGCTAGTGCGCCCCTTGATGGGTTTTGTCGTGTTCGACGCTCGACACCGTGAAGTAACTCGAAAAACGCATCGCCTTGTGTTGGCGATCCCGGCGCGCGGCTCGCTCTGGATGGCGCTTTACGTACTCGTCATACACTTGGAGGAGACGCTCTTTGTTGTACACAAAATCCGCGCGCGTATAGTCGGCCAGATTGTGCATGTCGGTCATATCTATGGCGTCTTCCGGACAGGCCTCGACACACATGCCGCAGAAGATGCATCGGAGTTCGTCGATCTCAAAAACGATCGGATGTTTCTCGCGATTCTCATCCCCATCCGACCAGGACGTACCCGAATCGTTGGCGACAATGCGGATGCAGTCTGCCGGACAGGCGGTCGAACACATTTCGCATGCGACGCATTTCTCTCGTCCTTGCTCGTCCCGCGTCAGCATATGAAGCCCGCGATAATTCGGCGGAAGAACTTTCTTTTCTTCCGGGTAATTCATGACCTGCTTGCGCTTGAACATGTGCCGGATCGTGATCCACAGCCCTTTCATGAGGGGAATCACGTATGTCTGGTCGACCCAGCTTTTTCCTCTCGGCACCGAAACATTGACGACGGAAACGGCCATACCTTATCCTTCCTTACAACGCCATGATGACGGCATAGACCACGAGATTGCCCAGCGCAAGCGGTATCAGTTTTTTCCAACCGAAATTCATCAACTGATCGTACCGAAAGCGGGGCATCGTCCACCGCACCCACACAAAAAAGAACATCAGGAAGACAACCTTGGCGGCAAACGCCGCGATCTGGATGATCTCCACGGTCAGCTGATCCAATCCCAGCGAACCCAGAAAGGGAACATGCCAACCACCCAGAAAGAGACATGTGATCATGTACGACGCCGTCAGCATGTTGCAATACTCACCCAGAAAAAACATGCCGAATTTCAGCGAACTATATTCCGTGTGGTACCCGCCGACGAGTTCCGATTCGGCTTCGGTCAGATCGAAAGGCAATCGGTTGGTTTCGGCAAACGCGGTCGTAATAAAAACCAACGCTCCGACCGGCATGAGGATAATCCCCCAGTACGTGCTTTGCTGAAACCGAACAATTTCCTCAATCTGAAGCGATCCAGTCAGCATCACCATTCCGAGCACAGCCAATCCCATCGGTAACTCGTAACTGACCATCTGTGCGGCTGACCGCAGTCCGCCGAACAGCGAATATTTATTATTGGATGCCCAGGCGCCAAAAGTAATGCTGTAGACGGCCAAAGAAGAGACCGCGAGGACATACAGCACACCCACGTTGGTATGGGCAATCTGGATGACGATCTCCCGACCTCCCAAGGTCAGCACGCCTACCGGAATCACGCCCACGACGAAAAACGCCGGGAAGACCATGAGCGCAGGCGCGAAAACATACAGCCACTTGTTCACGTGGTACGGGATCACATCCTCTTTCGAAAACATCTTGAGAGCGTCCGCAATCGGCTGAAACAAACCGATCGGCCCGACACGATTCGGTCCTACACGGTACTGAATCCATGCGCTGACCTTTCGCTCGACCCAGATCATGATCGGCACCGTCGCCAGGTACAGAGCGACCAGGATCGCAATGAAGAGATAGGGCAAAAACGCTTCCATACGACTCACCGATTCCAACAGTTAAACAACGCTCTGCTCCTCCACCCATACCGGCTGAGGGTACAGCGCCGCGGCATCGTATCCCGGATACACCGAACCGATCATCTCCCGGGCCACGTCCTCGAGACAGGTATAGGACCATTCGTGTCCAAGACCGTGCGCGAGATCGGCCAGGATCTGCCAGGCCGCGCGGGCCTCGCCCAGCGGTTCGATCGCCTTGTTAAATTTCTGAACCCTTCCGTCCTTGTTCGTAAACGTACCGCTCGTCTCCGTAAACAGAGCGCCGGGCAGCATCACATCGGCTATTTCCGTGATGGGATTTTCAAACGAGCACACGGCGATCAAGCCGCCCGCCTTCAACGGTTGCTCAGAATCTGCCGGATGCAGCATCAGCATCACCTTTCGCGGTCCCTCCGTGGAGGAGGATTTCAGTCCCGTCACGTCCTTGGCGCCGCGGAAATTCGGAGCTTTTTCCGCTTCGATCGTGAACGGATATTTGTTCGCCGCCGTTTGGAACGATTGCGATTCTCCCAGCATTGGACTTTGCAACGTCAATTGAAATCCGCACGCCCGGGCCAGTTTCATCAACAGATAATTCTCTTCATTGCTTGCATACGGACTGGCCACCAGCGACACATCCGACGGCGGCACGGACTTGATCTTTTCAATAGCGATGGCGAGCGCCTCGGCCCACGTGGCGTCGACTGCCTTGTCGGTCGGTCGGATCGCAGGCACCACGATTCGCTTGCGGGCCTTGAACGGCTCCAAATAATACCGGCCGTCGTCACAAATCCACCACTGGTTGACGTCCATGTTTTCACGCGGCCGGATTCGGTAGACTCGGTCGACGTTCTCTTCGAGATTCAATTTCTGATGTTTCATCACGTCCAGCACAATGTTACAGCCCTTGCTGCATCCGGGGCACACCGAATCGGTCTGGACGAAATTCCACACGCGACCTTCAAATTTTTCGTTCCGGTCGATCAGGCAGCCGACGGGACAAAGATCCACGACGTTGCCCATCATTTTATTGTTCAGCGGATGACCGGGGACGATGTCGATCTCCTCGCGCGATCCTCGCAGGCGGACCTTCAGCTCCTCGGTACCGGAAATCTCTTCGCAAAAGCGCACGCATCGCGAGCACATGATACACCGGGACGGATACAGCATGATGGTCGGTCCGAGATCACGTTTGCGCGGAACTTTCTTTGTCTCGACAAACCGCGAATAGTCCCGTCCGTGCTCGTATGAATAATCCTGGAGTTTGCATTCGCCGGCTTTGTCGCAGATAGGGCAGTCGATGGGGTGATTGAGGAGGAGAAACTCGAGCACGGCGGCGCGGGCGGTCTTGACCTTTTCGCTTTCGGTCAAAACAATCGCATCGTATTTGTCTTCCAATTTCTTTCCCGGCGGGAGTTCAGCGACCGTCGTCGAACATCCGGGCATCAGTTTCGGCATGCCGATCATTTCCACCAGACACATACGACAACTGGCGACGATTTTCAGTCCGGGATGATAGCAGTAAAACGGAATTTCGATTCCAACCCGCGCGGCCGCATTGAATACCGTTTCGTTCTTCTGAATTTCGACTTCCCGATCGTTGATCTTGATCAATGGCATCTTCGGTTCCTTTAGCTCCACTCGTGAGGAATGGTCACCATGCACTTTTTATTCGTCACGTGGTATTCAAACTCGTCCCGGAACTTGTTCACAAAACTCTGGCCGTTCAGATCGCCGCCTTTGTTGCGGTCCGGCAGACCCGCGACCGGCCACGCCGCCGCGTCCCCCAGCGGACAAATCGTGCGTCCGGCGATGTTGTTGGCGGTCTCGAGCATCAGATCGAGGTCTTCCATGCGGCCTTTGCCCGTTTCCAAACGACCCAAAATCATTTCCAGCCAGTGCGTCCCTTCGCGACATGGCGTGCACTGACCGCACGACTCATGCGCGTAAAATTTCAGCAAATTCCACAGCGCATTCACCATGCACGTCGTCTCGTCCATGACCATGCATCCGGCTGAACCGAGCGCACTGCCGACCTTGGCCAGCGCGTCAAAGTCCATGGCCACGTCGCATTCGTCGGCACGCAGAACCGGCACGGAGGATCCGCCGGGAATCACGGCCTTCAATTTCCGGCCTTTTCGAATTCCCTGGCAATAGGCATCGCCGTAAATCAATTCCTTCAGATTGGTTCCGATTCGCGACTCGTATACTCCGGGACGGGTCAGATGGCCGCTCATGCAGTAGAGTTTGGGTTCGTTGTCTTTCCACCACTGCACGCCGCGATTGAGGATGTGAACCGGCGTCACCAGCGTCTCGACATTGTTTACGATCGTGGGACAACCGAAAACTCCATAGACTGCAGGGAAGGGCGGTTTGAGTCGAGGCCAACCGCGTTTGCCTTCCAGCGATTCGATCAATCCGGTTTCCTCGCCGCAGATGTACGCTCCGGCGCCGCGATGAACGGTGATATCCAGATCAAAACCGCTTTTGAGAATATTTTTTCCAAGATAGCCCTTGGCGTACGCCTCATCGATCGCTTTGCGCAGGACACGCGCTCCATTCACGTACTCGCCGCGTATGTAGATGTAACACGTATGCGCCTGAATGGCAAACGACGAAATCACCAGCCCCTCGATCAGCTGATGCGGATCCTGCTCCATGATCACACGGTCTTTGAATGTCCCGGGCTCAGACTCGTCGGCATTGCACAGCAGATACCTCGGTTTCGGATTGTCCTTGGGGAGAAAACTCCATTTCATCCCGGTCGGGAATCCCGCACCGCCGCGTCCGCGCACACCGGAATCCTTCATCATCTGGATCAATTCGTCCGGCGTCATTTTGAACGCTTTGGGCAAGGCCTGGTATCCGCCGTTCTGCAGATACACGTCGATCTGTTGGGAATTGGACACACCGACCAGTTTCGTCAGGACTTTTTCCATTATCCGTTCTTCCACTTTGCGATCAATTCGTCCACGCGGACTTTGGTCAGATTCTCATAATAGTCATCGTTCACCTGCATCATCGGCGCGGTGCCGCAGGATCCAAGACAATCGACGCGCGTGATGGAGAATTTCCCGTCCGCCGAAATACCACCATTCACCTTCACACCGCATTTCTCTTCGAGATAGGTCACCAGTTGTGCCGCGCCGTTGATCGCACACCCCAGCGTGTGACAGACCTGGATATGATATTTTCCCACCGGCTGGTGATGGTACATCGTGTAGAACGACGCCACATCCTGGACGCGGGAAATGGGAACGTCCAGCGTTTTGGCGACCAATGCCATTACATCTGTCGAGATGTATCCAAATTGTTTCTGGGCCAGATGCAGTACAGGCAACATGGCCGCTTCCTTACGCGGATAGCGCGAAATCGTCCACTCGACCTCTTTCAAAGTCTCCGCCGAAAACTCCATGGGCAATCCTTACGATCCTATCATTTCGACCAGCAGACTCAGCACGCCGACCAGTTCCTGGATATTCGTCACCAGCGCCGGGGCTTCCGTCTGCAGCGTCGTCAGGTTGCTTTTGCCGTCGTTGACGCGACCCAGCACCTTCGGAAGACCGGCTTTCTTCAAACCGGTCATTTCGGTTTCGAGTTTGGACGGTAACGCTGCCGCCTCCGCGATCAATGTTGCGGCCTGAGGACCCATCTTGCCCAGACTCTCCACCATACCTTGAATGCTTGACACCAGTTGCGTCAGACTGTTCTTCACGGCAGCGTCTTTGATGGCTTTGAGGTCCGCCGATTTGCTTTGTGCCATGTCTTTCAGAGACTTGATATCCACCTTGGCAGGCAGGGTTCCGGCGCTCCGCCCCGCAGTCACAAGCGCGGCGGCATCCTGACCCACTGCTCCGGCGGGGTTCGAAATCAAGAGATACGCATAGTACGAAGCGTCCTCATAGGAGCGATTGTATTTCTTCATCTCCTGGCCCAGATCGAATGCCGACCTCAGGAAGGCATCCGCGGACGTGCCTGTCTTTTCGAATTTCTCTTCCTTTTCTCCCTTGTCCTTCTTCTTGTCCTTTTGGGCAAATCCCGAAGGCATTGCGATCAGCAGAGCCAGCAGGCCGATCATCCACCTGTTCATAGTACACTCCATCTTGTTGCAAGATCTGAAATTGCCATTGGACTTATCGATCACATTCACCGGCGATCACATTCAGACTACCCAACGTTGCGACGGCATCCGAAAGCAGTTGTCCCTCGGCCAGAAAGGGCATCATGCCGAAGTGCACGAAACTCGGCGGCCGGACGCGGACGCGATAGGGCACACCCTCGCCGTTGGAGACGATGTACCAACCCAGTTCGCCATTGGGGGCTTCGGTGGCGCTGTAGATCTCGCCTTTGGGCATGGCGATGCCGTGATGATCCATGATCAGTTTGAAATGATGAATCAGTCCTTCAATGCTTCCGTACACCTTGCTCTTGTCGGGAAGTGCGACCGTATGATCGTCGACTTTGTACGGACCGTCCGGCAGTTTGGCAAGACATTGCTCGATGATGCGGATGCTTTGGCGCATTTCTTCCATACGGATCAAGTATCGTTCGAACACATCTCCTTCCGTGCCGACCGGCACATCAAAGTCGACTTCGTTATACGCCAGATACGGCTCGTCTTTGCGAATATCGTAGCTCACCCCGCTGGCGCGCAGACACGGGCCGGTCATGCCAAACGAAATTGCATCCTCGGCGCTGATCTTGCCGACACCCTGCGTGCGATCCAGGAAAATCTTGTTATGATTCAACAATCCCTCGATCTGCCCAAACACGATCATGAATTGCTTGCAGAATTGCGCGATTTGTTCCGCGTGACCGTCCGGAAAATCCCGTGACAATCCGCCCACGCGCGTATAACTGGTCGTCAGACGCGAACCAGTCGAAATTTCAAACAGATCGTAGATGAACTCCCGCTGACGGAATCCATAGAGGAACACGGTGAAGGCGCCCAAATCCAACGCGTGGGTGCCGATATTCACCAAATGGTCCCCGATGCGAGCCAGTTCGCCCTGGATCATGCGGATATACTTCGCCCGCGGCGGCAATTCGATGCCCAGTAATTTTTCTGCGGCTTCCGCAAAACCGATGTTGTTCGACAACGGGGAGAGATAATTCATGCGGTCGGTGACCGCGATGTACTGATTAAACGTGTAATATTCGCCGAGCTTTTCGAACCCCGTATGCAGATACCCCGGTCTCGGATCGAGCCGGCCGACAGTCTCACCGGACAACTCCATGACCATGCGCAGGGTGCCGTGGGTCGCGGGGTGTTGTGGACCGAAATTTAGCGTAATGCGGTCGTGGCGATTCCACGCCGCCAACGATTCGTCGTCGTCCTCACCGATCATGTATTTTTCGCGATGCCGGGCGACTTTTTCTTTCAGTTCATCAGCGGTGGACGCCGTCATTTCCACAACGGGAGTTTCCATACAAATTCCTTACGAACCCTCGGGTAAAACGATTTCTCGTTCGCCTTTGCCACGCAGGGGATAGTCTTTGCGCAGGGGATAATCGGTGAATGTGTCCGGGATCAGGAGTCGGCGCAGATCGGGATGGCCGTCAAACAGGATGCCGTACATTTCGTACGTTTCGCGCTCTGCCCAATTCGCCGTACGCCACAGCCCGCACACCGACGCGATGGTACACTCGTTTTCTGCAACGGGCACATGGATCCGCACGCGACGCCCAAACGACATGGAGCGCAGGTGATAGACGACGTGGAAGCGAGGCCGCATGTCCATCTTCAGAAAATCGACCGCAGTCAGATCCACCAGATAATCGTACTTCAGATCCGCATCATCGCGGAGGTATGTCATGATCTCGACGATACGGTCTTTTTTCACTGTGACGGTGAGTTCGTCGCGAAACGTCTCCGTTTTCAGTATGTCTTCGCCGAAGCGTGCGGATATTTTCTCAGCCGTTGGGTTGTTGTTCATATTACTCCCAATCCAGAGCGCCTTTCTTCCACGCGTAGGCGTACCCAACGAGCAGAATGGCGATGAAGACCAACCCTTCGATCAGAATGAAGGCGCTCACCGAAACCCACTGCTTGTAGATCACCGCCCACGGATACATGAAGACAATTTCGATATCGAACAAGATAAACAACATCGCAAGGATGTAAAATTTTACGGAAAACTTCGGATGGGCCTCGCCGATGGGCGGCATGCCTGACTCGTAGACAGAGAGTTTGCGTTCGCTCGGCTTGTGGGGTCCCAGAAGATGCGTCAGGATCAGCATCCCTGCCGGAATTAACAGCGCCAGCACGAGCAAGATCAGGATCGGAAAGTATCGCGAAAAAATCGGCTCACTGAGCAACATCGGGACCGCAGGAATAAGTGCGTGGAGCATCACAATTCACTTACGTTATTTTTTTCACGAAACTTTCGGAGAACGAAGCAGACGCGAGTGGATGTATGAACGTGCATCACTGAAAAAGCGTGTGTAGATATTGAAGAAAGCGCGAGAAAATTATAGGGTTTCTGTTCCAATAGCAATAGCTTTTTTCCCGTCGTCAGAGTGATTTTCCTGCGGCAAGGGCTTTTGATTGAGTTCGATCGGACTGGGAGAAATTCTTTTGCAAAATTCCTTGACTGCGACAGGCGGGTATTCTATAATTAACGGCTTTTGGATGGCTCTGTAGCTCAGTTGGTAGAGCAGAGGACTGAAAATCCTTGTGTCGGCGGTTCAATTCCGTCCGGAGCCACATCAAACCTTCGGATAATCCCGAGGGTTTTCTTTTTTCGGCGGTTCTCCGCCCCAGGCGGATGCAAATTCCGTCCGGAGCCACATCAAACCTTCGGATAATCCCGAGGGTTTTCTTTTTT
>CAZRTJ010000011.1:0-70856 GCA_964602985.1 uncultured Bacteroidota bacterium | reverse complement strand
CGGCGGTTCTCCGCCCCAAGCGGTTGCAAATTCCGTCCGGAGCCACAGCCACCCTGCGGGACCAAAAGGGTTTTTTCACTTTTCATCTTCAGGCATCAGCCTCATTCTCACGAATCCGTCCATCATTCCCTCAGGCTTTAGCCTGAGGATACGCAACGTCTGCTGTACGGAATTCCGGGCTTTAGCCCCAATGCGCGGCGCGGCATCATCATGTGCCGTGATCTTACAAACCAACGATAATTGCGATTGAATGGTTGATGCCATGGTGTTTTTCAATTGATGGCTCATTCCCTCAGGCTTTAGCCTGAGGATACGCAACGTCGGTCGTACGGAATTCCCGGCTTTAGCCCAAATCGATCCACAACAGAATCGGCCACCTCACAAACCGCGTTGATCTGGCTCACATTCTATCAAGCCACGCTTCTGTCGCGCTGAAGCCGGTATTTCTTCGCAGTTGTTGTCTTATCTCAAGGCCCCGAGGAATTGATCGTTTTTGAAAATGTGATGAAATGGTTGTTCTCGTTGTCATGGTGTTTCGTTGGAGGGTCTTGCCCTCAGGCTTCAGCCTGAGGATACGCAACGTCGGTCGCACGCAGGCATCCAGCCATTGCAAATGGGTCACGGTAAACATACATTTGTCTATTCACGAATACATCCAAACCCGAGACTCCCATGAGTAGCGACGTATCACAAATCAACGCATTGCTGAACGAGATTCAGTCATTCCTGAGAGACAAACTGAAGGTGAGCCATCTTCGAATCAATGTGATGACGCCCCAGCCTGCCAAGCTGATGATGATTGCCCATACGGATGGATTCGACAGCGAGGAGGTGAAGATTACGCTTTCAAAGGGACAAGGATGTTCCGGAAAGGCATGGAACACCAAGGCGCCCGAAATCACCGATCTCGGCAAAGATGTTCACTGGATGTCGTCAGAAGACCAGGGACGCGTGAAGAAGGGTCTCAGAGTCATTCTCGCCATGCCGCTTTTTGACCCCGATGTACCCAACCAGAAGAAGGTCATCGGAACAATTACGTTCGATAGCACCGAAAACATCTTCGAGCCTTTGCAGAATGCGCTCCCCAGCCTGATACCATACGTGCAAAGGATGTCGGAGTGCGTGAAGAAGAGCGGGTTGTAGAGGCGGTCGTCGCGAATACAACCGAGGTCGTGCGGAAATTTGAACTGACTGAGCCAATGCGAGTTGGAACCACGATCCATCGTTTGGGCATTCCGAAGCTATCAATTCAGAGAGGACACTATGAAAGCGGTATTTCTGACACTCGCCTTGCTTTCGATCGCATGCTCTGAGGAGAATTTGTCACTGGAGGAAGCTAAAGCCCTCTGGACACAGAAAGCGATCGTCAACTATGTGATTGAAGAGCGGATGAGTAGTTTCTCACTGTCTCCGGACTCCGTGTATGTGGTAACCGTGGTCGATGGGGTCGTTACGGACGTGAAGAACAAACACTCGGAATATCATCCACCTCTGTCAAGACTGATGTCGATCGATGAGTTGTTTGCGTTCATCGAATCAGAGGATCCTCTCTTTCTGGATGCGACATTTGATCCCAAGTACGGTTATCCGTCCTGGGTCTCTTATGACGACCCGGCAACGATCGATGAAGAACTGGATTGTGAGATTGTCCGTTTTGAAAGACCGTAAGGGGCCTGTCCATACACTTTTCCGTTACCGACTGTTTGTTCGGCTTTGTCATCTGATCTCATTGACTGTCCTAATCGGTTGCGCTGCGCCCGAACGCTCGTTGAAACGCAACCCTCAGCTCGCGGTCGAAGATCGGGTCAGCCACTATACCATCCGCTTCACCGACGGGAGCGAGACCCACGCGAAAACGGTTTCGATCCATGCGGACACGATTCACTGGGCCGATCGAAGCTCCGGAGAGCTGTTCTTTGAAACGACAAACCTGGTCTCGGCTGTGGTCGTGCACGTTCGGGGCGGCAGGACCATCGAAGGCGCCGTCATCGGTGCGGTCATGAGCACGGTCCCCGCATACTTCGCAACCCAAAGATTTTTCGCGAGCGCGAATTGGTCGTGGAAACGCAACGCCTTGCTTGTGATCGGAGCGTGTTCGGTGGCGAGCGGTTTGGCCGGCGCCTATGGCACGTCGGATCTCGTCTTCACCAATGACTTGCACGAAAACGAGGAGGTTCAGCATGGACGATGAAAGAAAAAGGACAAGCGGTGTACAGACGGAATGCCTTACCCACTCCTAAAACTCATCCACATTCTCAGCGCCACACTGATGGTGGGCACCGGGCTGGGGAGCGCTTTTTATCTGTACTACAGCTATAAGAAATACAGCACGGAAACTTTCCGGGACGTGTTGAAGCTGGTCATCCTGGCCGACTGGATATTCACCACGCCATCCGTCGTCGTCCAACTCGTTACCGGCCTGTGGCTGTCGCAGATGCTCGGACTCACCTACAGCGGTTGGTTCTGGCTTTCCCTGTCGGTCAGCGCAATCGTTCTGGTTTTGTGGATCGCTGCGGTCGTGATTCAATATCGACTGGACGCTCTGCTTACCGCCGGCCGAGACATTCGCCCTCAGGCGGATCGATGGATGCGCCTGTGGTTTCTGCTGGGCATTCCCGCGTTTCTGGGCGCCTTGCTTATTTACTATCTGATGATCTTCAAACCAGTCGTTTTCTGAAGCTCACGCAATTGGGTGGATCCGCTTCGAACGCAGGATGCTGTCGCTCTCATGGATTCGTCTTTTGAAAAAACTGGATCACATTTCCGTCGACATCTCGAACGAAAAAGTATTTCACACGAAACACCTGATCGTCATATACACTCATCATGATGTTGCAATGACGCGAGCGGAGTAGCGCGAAGACTGCGACCACGTCGGGAACGAGAAATCCGAGCTTTCTATATCCATATGACAAGTAGGGATTCTTCAGAACGGGATCGTACGACTGAAGAGGCTTGGCCCCCGGTGTCTCGATCAATTCCAAATGAAAATCATCTTTCTTCAAGAAGGCCACACGAACCCCATACGCCGTATCTACCATCGTTTTGTCGAGATCGAAATCCAGCTTATCTACGTACCATTGGGCAGAGGAATCTGCATTGGCCACTGAAACTGAGACCAGATAGGGGCGTTCGATGTGCAACCGGTCGTTCCGAACTTGTGCAAAGCCCGAATGAATTGCGCACAAGAGCGCAGGGAAGGCGAATAGTTTTTTCATGTCAATCCTTGTTGGTTAGAGGTCAGCAGAGGGGAAAGATTCAGTATCACAGGTGGACATTGGTCACGTGAGGATACGCGCGGTTTGGCTTGCTGCTGAGATGTTCCCCGTGGGACGAAGCAACCTGCGGATCATGCCGGCTCGAAATGACGTTTCATAACTTCCGGCTCCAGAGGTAGGCTCTTTTACTGGGATATTCCGCACCCGGATAGGGATCTCGATCTACACACACCAGAGTTTGGAATCCAGCCTCCATCAGGTATTCGCGAATGGTCTTGGTTTCGAAGAAATGGAAGTCCACTCGAACCGGAACCCCGAGAAATTCCTCCAGGCAGATCACCTCGCTTCCGACATGAAACGATAAGAGGAATTGCCCGCCACGTTGCAGAACGCGCGCGACTTCCTGAAAAGCGGCCCGCAGATCGTCTGCTTCAAAGTGGACAATGGCGTACATCGCAACGGCCGATCCTATCGACTGCTCCTCAAACGCCATGTGGCGCATGTCACCGGTTTGAAAATCCACTTCTGGATGACGTGCACGAGCCTCGTCGATCATCATTGGGGAAATGTCTATACCAACGATGTCGCTTTTTCCGCAGGCTCTCAGAAAGGCCGTCGTTTGTCCGGGTCCACAACCCAGATCAATCATCAACCCGCTCTGCATATGGTGACGGCAAAAGGCCCGAAGCACGACGCGGTCCATCGGCTTGCGAGTCAGTTCATCGCTGAACTGTTCGGCATAACGAGCGGCGGTTTGGTCGTAGCAAGAGATGATGTCGAGCGCTTTCATGTTCACTTGTTTTGGAATTTCTGAATTCGGTTGCCCCCGGGTCCTCCAAACCAAATACAGGATATCCGGAATCTGTCGTTACGATGGCAAGCTAAGCAGGAACCTGTCACGTCGAAAGAGCCCGACCTTGTGGAAGAACTCGTCGCCGTTTCGATGCTCAAGGATCGGAACCACCATGGGGGCAAAGCCACCTGTAGAAAACTGCGGCGCTTCGGGATCGGTGGGAGCAACGAGGAAGACGCCCCGAACTTGATCCCGATGGCCGCCTGCCAAAGATAGCCAGTGAGCCAACATGGAACAGGCCAGACCGTGCGCCGCAATGACCACAGGTGTTTCCCTTTTCTGTAATACGAAATTCAAACGAGAGACCCACACTTCACTGCGTGCGATTCCTATGCAACAGGCGATGACAGGACGAATCCCACCGCTGCCAATAGTCCAGTCCGGAGTTATCCAGACCGGGAAGCAACAAGACCGGACAAAAGCCCTTCATGGTCTTTTCAGCACTTTGAAGAAGGCCGTGTCAGCAATCGCAGAACCGAAAACGCCGATACCATCACCATCGATATGAAAAACAGGTTCATGATAATTCCCGTCTTCTTCGAGGACATCGTTGTGTGTGGTCACAAAGTCTTTGAAATTCCGATCCACGGCGTACCCGATGACCTGATACCGACCGTAAAACCAGGTATGAAAAAGCTCAACATGGAAAACGGATGAGCCGCTGTCCTTCGGAGCATTGATGACCATGTCGACATTGCGCGCATAGTCATCCAGGTCTTTGGCCACATCCTCAGAGTCCACGTCTGCAAACGGATTGTCGGGGGAATAGATGAATGTCTGCGGATCGGCATCCATCGCTCGGAACGAGAATACATAATCGCCGATGCCGACGGTCCGGCTGTATGGAATCCCGATCTTCACGGCCTTCCCGTCGGCATCGCGCGTGTCATAGGCCAGACTGTCGAACGTCGGGGAGCCGAGCGCAAATCCGTGCGCGGGCGTAGTTGTGCGCGATGACGCCGACAGAGACTTTCCATCGATCACGGCATCCACGTCGAGTCGATAAGTCCGTGCGGGAAAGATCGTCCATGTGGAATCGTGAAAGGACTGCGACAGACTGTCGTAGACCAGCGCGCGAGAGATGGCAGACGTTTCATCCGTGAGCAAGACTGCGGCACCGGACAAAGCAGCAGCTGTTTCTTTCGAGCGCAAGGGTAGATTGCGATGCAAACGAATATTTTGAACCGGCCGTCCTGGCATCAAAATCGCGTCGATGACAATTTTCGGCTCGTAGCGACCATTGACGTCAACGGTCGGATCTCCACAGGCCGCCAGAAGCGGCAGCAACCATACGCTCAGAAAAATACGGGTTTTCATCATGGTCCTTAGAATTTGAAATTAAATCCGATCGTCGGAAGCACGGGAAACATGTTTACTTTCTTCACTTTGTCGCCATCGTACTCCAGAAACCATACATTCTTACGATTACCGAGATTGTACACCTGCAGATACGGCTCGAAACTCCAGTGCGTAAACCGTCTCGCATAACTCACGCTGACGTCGAGACGTGCATACGCAGGCAAACGGTATCGATTGATTTGCGACGGGTAATCCTGCCTCCAGGACACATCATCCGGAGAGCGCCGAATGACGTATTTGGATGCTGGAACGGTGATTGGTTGACCGGAGTTGAAGAAGAACCCGGCTGAAACAATCCACTGACCAGCGTCCCGTTGCGAGGATTCTCCGCGAAAAGACCGCAGAAGGTTTCGAGCATCTGCATTCGCGACCAGATTAATATTCATCGTACGATCGTGCCGGGGCGCAAACGTCCGGCCGTCATTGACGCGGTCGTAGCGAACGCCCACGGTAGACCAGGTCACCGAGGCCCAGCCGGTCCAGGGTCCGGCGGTTTTGCGTATCAGCGCCTCGACTCCTTTGGAATCACCCTTGCCCGTGAGGAACAGCCCACGTGTTTGGGTGTACACCGCTTTCCCGTTCGCATCATTCCGCTCGGGCTCAATCGCCGTGATCACGTTGGGATTTAGGGAGTGAATGCGATCGTACGTCTTGTAATACGATTCGATTTCTACTTCTATCGCATTCGAAAAGGACTGCTGAATACCCACGATCAGATGTTTGGATTCGGAGTCTTTCTGGTTTTCATCCGATGACGACCAGATGCCCACGAAGAACGGTCGCTCGAACCGATGCAGGTATTGATGGTAGATTCCGGCGGCCCCCTTGAGATTGATCGTCTCGGTCAACCGGTACCGCACGGTGAGACGCGGATCGACATTCGTGTAATTTTTCGCTGCATCCCATCGATCGAGTCGAACTCCGGACTCGATGTCCCATCGGGCATCCGGCTTGTAATTAACCTGAGCATACGCCGTGCTCTGACGCGGATCTCGTCGAATATCGACCACTCGATCCGGATACTCCTCCGTGTACGCGTAGCGTAGAAACTTCTGTTCGAACCCGAACCGCAGAGTCCACTCGCGGGATGCATAGTATTCCAGACTGCCCTTGACCGTTACGTCGGACACTCGGTTCTTGTCGAACACGTCGAAGGGCTCCGTATTCCGGAACGACGACCGAAACCGACTGCCGGTGACCCAGAAGTTCGAGAACAGCTGAGGAGAAAAGACGTGTGTCCACCGTGCGCTTCCGGTCGTGTTCCCCCATGTGACGTCAAATCCCGTCGGTGAGGTTGCTTTCTCATTATACGTGTACCCAAGCACGTCGCGGCCCCCATAGGCGCTGAGGGTCAGGTAATTCTTGCGGTTCAACTCGAGATGGGCCTTGGCATTGCCGTCCCAGAAGTAGTAGGCAGGCAGATCTTCAATCGCCGCGCCGATGGTTTTGTCGAAATATGTGCGGCGAATCGAACCGGAAATCGACCCGCGCCGGCCGATCGGCATCTGCAGAGTCGTCCGTGCCGATAGCAAGCTCAGCGAGGCGCTCCCCTCGAACTCCTCACGATTACCGTCCAGGTTCGTCACATTCAGCACGCTCGACAACCGACCGCCATACTCCGCCCCAAATCCCCCTTTCGACAACTCCACCTTCTTGATCGCGTCGGTGTTAAACGTCGAGAATAAACCGAATGCATGCTCCGGGTTGTACACATCTGTCCCGTCGATCAAGTATAAATTCTGATCCGACGACCCCCCGCGCACATACAACGCCGACGAAAAATCCGACACGGACACCACGCCGGGAAGCGTCTGCAAGGACCGTAGCAAATCCGCTTCCGCCACCTGCGGAATTTTCGCGATCTCCACGCCCGTCAGTTCCAGCTTCGAAACCGGTCGACGATACAGTTCCTCAATACGAGGAAGCGAGTCCCCGACCACGACAATCTCCTCCGTCTCCAGCGCCTCGCCGACCAACTGGATATTCACCTGTGCCGTCTCACCCTCGCCTATCGTGATCTCGCTTGCATACGGTTGGTATCCCATATATTGCACGTGGATGGTATACCGCCCCGCTTCCACACGCGGGATAACGTAGTATCCCCGCGAGTTGCTGGTCGCTCCGCGGTAGCCGGGTTTCAGGAAGACATTGGCACCGATGAGTGTCTCCCCATTGGATCCATCGACGATGAATCCGCTGATGGAAGCGGTGGGAGACTGAGCTTCTGCCGTCTCCGACAATCCCATGTAAACACCTACAAGCGTCACACGGAACAAAACCAACAAACGCGGCACGCGCATCAGATTTTTCATTACCCTTTTCATTGCCCTTTCCTCTGGTTTTCAACGACAATGCACAACCTACGCAACGAGGCTCGGGTAGTCGTCCTGATTCGTGTTTCAGGACGCCATTCATTCCGTCGGTGAAAGAAAAACATGAATTTAAACTGCCTTTCGTTTCCTCCCACGGACGGGTCAAAATCCGGAATCTGAACTGCAAACTGATTTCCGTTGGTGATTCTCTTGTGCCAATCCGCCAAATTGCCCACTGATTTCTCTGATGATCCTATCATGGGAGGTTAGTTGTGAAATTCGTGGGGTGGTTGTTGTGCATCGTTACCTCGTTCGGCTTTTCTCAGGAAGTCAACGAGCGAATCATCTTTGCGTCGGCGCGCGGACACGTGGATAGTGTGGACCTCTATCTGCAAGAGGATTCTGTCAACCTGGACTATCGATACCCAGCCAGAGGCTACACGGCGCTGGACTACGCAATGGAACGAAATCAGCGAGCGGCGTTTGCCAAACTCATCGACTACCTGGATCGTCTGGAAACAGGACCGGATCAATTGATGTCCCGTGTCATGGCCGGAGACTCCAGTGGAGTGGCGCGTTTGCTGAAGGAGGGCGCCGACCCGAACCGCCGGCATGCGTCGGGATACTACCCGCTGTCGGTCGCCGTGCGATGGGGTTTTTCCGGAATTGCCCGCGCCCTCCTGTCACACGGCGCCAAACCCAATGTCGTCAACCGCTGTCGGTATGCGACAACTCCACTTATCGAAGCCTCGCGGGACGGGAATGTGATGCTGGGTCAATTGCTCGTCGACCAGGGAGCCGACATTCAGACGCTGGATATCAACAACGATCCCGCGCTCCATTGGGCCGTCTATTTTGGACACAAGGATTTTGTCGAATGGCTGTTGAAGAACGGCGCTCGAACCGACCTTGTCGGAAAAGACAGCGGCGATAACGCGCTGGCCATTGCGCGCAGACAGCAGTTCAAGGAAATCGAGTCGCTGATTTTGAAATACTCCAAGCAGTAACAAAGGCAGCGTGAACAGGTCGGCGCCGCGGATTCATGATTGAAAGTGGGTTGAAATTGATATCCCGATTGCACAAGTTGACCCACACGTAACGGAGATTCTGCCAATGGACCGACTCCTTCCCGTCACGACAATAGACGATATCCCTGTGGAATACCGCGGTGCGCCCATCGGACGGCTACTGGAGTATCACAATCTCGCCCGGCCCTTTGATGACTACGAGCGTGCCGAACTCCTCATCGGCATGTGCATGGATAATCGAAATCAATTATGCATCCCCAATAATTTTGCGTTCATCCTTCGGGCCGGAGGAGCGAACCTGCGGTACAGCGAATTCAAAGTCTCCTTCGCCATCGGCGTCGGAGAGATCCGGCATCTGGCCCTGATCGGTCACAACAAATGCGGAATGGTCAATCTCGTATCGAGGAGGGAGCAGTTCGTCGCGGGACTCGTGCAGAACGCGGGATGGGAGAGGGAACGGGCGGAAGAGCATTTTCTGAATTTTGCGCCGATATTTGAAATCGACAACGAAATCGATTTTGTTCGCAACGAAGTCCGCCGCCTCCGCTTGCGCTATCCGAAAATCTCAATCGCGCCGATGCATTACTCCGTCGATGACAACCGCCTGTACCTGGTGAGGGAAGGATAGCAACGCAACATATCGACGCGCATCCGGTCTGTTAGGACATGCATCTGCGTGTTCAGAGAATCGGAGATTTTGAGACGGCGCCAGCAAACCATCCTGCCACGAATGATCGTCCATAGACAAACATCCATCGCGCTGACGGTCACCATGATTGTGTTGATCGCGGCACCCTTCGTGGCCTGCGATGTTCTGCCGTACGCGATTGTCAAACCGCACCGCGTCACCCGTGACGAGATCGCAAAGTCGCTCCCGTACCGTTCCCCCAGGGACATGGGCATACCGGCGGATGATCTTGTCGTCACCGTTCAAGACAGCATTCGCCTGAAGGGTTGGTTCATTCATGCGGATGGCGAACCGAGAGGAACCATCCTCGTGCTGCATGGATTTGCAAACTGCAAGGAAGCGATGCTGCCGCTGGCCGACAAACTCCGAAGACACTCCTTCCAGGTCGTTCTGATCGACCTGCGCGCGCACGGCGAAAGCGAAGGGGAGTATTGCACATACGGATTCTGGGAGAAGCAGGATATTCGCACGCTCATCGACACCTTGTCCCGCCGATACGAGACCTTGACGCCTTTGGGTGTGTATGGCAACTCACTGGGGGCGGCGATTGCCGTGCAAGCCCTGGCTGTGGAGCCTCGACTGACGTGCGGATGGATCGAAAGCCCGTTCGCGACCCTTCGTGAAATTACCTCCGACTATCTCACTCGAAAGATCATTCTTCGCTGGCGCGGTCTGTCGGATGGGGCGTTGGCAAAAGCCGGCAGGATTGCAGATTTCGAAATCGACCAGGTGAGTCCGGAAAATTCGGCCCAGCTGGTTCATCAGCCTGTGGTCGTCGTTCACGGACGCAAAGACAGACACATCGCGATCGAATACGGTGAGCGCGTCTTTCGCAATTTGCGTTCAGCTACGAAGGAATTCTATGAAATCCCGGCCGGAGATCATTTCAACCTGTCCACGGCAGGAGGCAAAGAATACGAAGAGCGGATGCTGTCGTTCTTTGACCGGCATTGCAGAAGATGAGATCAGAGATGGAGTAATCTCCTCCCCATCATCGCACGTAGCGGCTACCTGTACAAATACCTCTCGATCATCGCTCTGTGCTTTTCTTCAAGCGTTTCATCTTTTCCCAGAATGACTTCTCGAATCGTGCCGCTACGGTCGATCAACAAGTGAGTCGGATAGACCTCGACGCCCAAGCTGTCCAACACCGAACCGCTTGAAGGAACATTCGAGTACAGAAATTCATGATTTCTCAAAAAGTCCTCGGTTGGCAGCTTTTCATCTCGGCCCATGGCCAGGAATGTAACGCCGCGGCCATGATAGTCACTTGCGATTGAATTTAGGATCGGCATTTCGTCTATACAAGGTCGGCACGCGATAAACCAGCAAGCTATCACCAGGACATTGCCCGCGCCGGAACCGGGTGCGTGGCGAACTCCCTTCCGGTCATGAAATTCAAGTCCTGCCAGTGATTTGCCCTTTAGTTTGGCGATTCGTCTGGTCGATTCAATTTCGGCTTTTTTCACCTCATTTGAATCAGCAGCCATCAAGATCGCGGTTCGCGCTCCCGTTTGTGCATTTCTTCTCTCTAAGATTTTGAAATGACCGCGGCCGACAATGTCTTTCACCTCGCCCAAACTAAGCCGCTCACCCGCATTGTTCAGGAAAACTACAGATGAGTCCTCGAAAACACTCTGTCCGCGACTCTCAGGAACCCAGAAGAGAGTGAGTACAGCAAAGAAGAACGTCGTGGATGGCTTCACCGTTTGGACTAAAAGCATAGACATCTTTCGTATACTTTTTCCGGAGCCATACTAAAGAATCGATTATTTTAGAGTTTTACGGTTGAGAATCTTGAATGCCGCCTCCAGAATCTCGTCACGTTCTGCGCTAACTCCTTCAAGCGTCCTAGATACAACTACATCGGGCCGAATTCCAAGGACGTGATGGGGAGAGCCATCTTGTTGCAAGACCTTCATTCCCGTGAATGAAAGATTGAAGCCCCCCAACAGATCAACAACATTCCAATTTCCATTAGCCCCGGCACTGGTTTCGCCTACCAAGTGTCCCAGTTTATAGTGCCTGACAAACGCCAGAAGTAATTCGGCCGCACTAATACATCCTTTGTCTTGTAGGAAAACAACCTTAGTTTTCAAGCGGGGATATCGTTGATTTATCGTCCACATAGTAGACGAGTCTATGCCAATAGGGCCTTCATAGTCAGGATAAATAATTTCGGGAATATATAATTTTTCAGTCGACATCGGCGCGTCTGTCAGATGCGCTAAGATATCCCAAACATCGTCACTTGGATACCCCCTACAATCAAAAATTACACCATGCGCGTTGTTTAGGGTTTCAAAGTTGTCCATAAACGACGTGTATGATATTTGGCAAATATCTACATAATAAATTCCTTCGCCGATGTGCTCGATTGATTGTCTGGTCGGAATTCTTATCGTGCGCGCTTTGCGGACATCCTCTGTGTTTCTCTTACAATGGACTATGAGTGTGTCGTTACCTCTTTGAATAACGATAACTGCGCTAGAATTAAGGGGTCCACCGTCAAAACTTCGTTCATCATACCGATGCGTCAGAACGAAATCCTGCCATTGTTGACTGCCGGATATGATCGACCTTTTGGCTCGAAGTACAGCATCAATGCTTTCATCGTTGATCGCCAAAACTTTATCACCAGGCCGGAAAAGAGAAGTGTCGTCAGAGTGAACGATAACTAAGTTGTCTTCAATGAGTTCAGCGATAAAAGGAAAATATCCCACTTTATATTCTGGTTTATACTTAACTCGACAATGACCATCCCTTATTCCAGACATCATCTTCGCGAAGGTGACATAAAAATCAAATGAGGTTTTGTCATCTCGTGTTCGATTGAGTATTTCAAGTAATATCTTTTCCCAATCGCCCGTGAAGGCATCTCGATACGGATAAAAATGTTGTATTAAGTTCCACGCAATGATGACATTGGCCATTCGCACTGATTCATCAAGTACTGAGATGTTATGGTTGTCCATTTGAAGCGATTCCTGTCTGTGAAAGCCATAATCGACTTCCGATTGCTTCGATGAGAGCGCCAATGGGACATGACAGGACAATTCATTGCTAATCGGTTTAGAAATCGCTTCTCCATACCTTGGGAATTGGTCGAACAATTGTCCCATTTGATAATTCTTCTTTTGAAGCAAAAGCGATCGTGATCCATTGAATGACGACCTCGTGGGCAGCGATGCATGAAACAAAGATCCACTAATCCTCAACGCTGACCTTCCGTTTTCAAAATCTTCTTTGAGCAGAGTTTCCTTAGCCTGTTGTGAATCGATCAGTTCGAAGCTAACGTCGTCAATACCAAGCTCAGTGACTTGATTAGGAGTAATTTCAAACATCACAGACCAGGTGGATGAATCACAGTGTCCTTCCAAAACATACTCCTTCCAATTCGACGAACTATCAATTAGCACAGATTTGTTCAATGCGGCTACATAGTTCTTGTTCCAGGCTCTGAGTCTGAGTTGTCCGCCAGAATTACTGGATTTTGCATGAATTGACAGTTTGAAAAAAAGACTTTTCAAGTCTAGGTTCGATGTCGAGTGAGAAGCTCCGCTTCGAGAGATATAATGTAACAGAGCGGAGTTTGCTGAATCTATCCGGTTAATTCGACTACTCAGATACGGGGGAAAGCCTAGTTGGATACCTCTATGTTGCCAGGCAGTGATGCTGCCAATATCCGTAGACTCATGAATCGAATCTGAGAACACAAAGTCTGAAGGGCCAATGCGCAAGGTTGGTGCAATTGGCAAGAAAATACCTTCTAAAACCGTCTGCAATTCCTTAGCGTTGCCCGCTAAACGAACTTTCTTTATTCCCTGCACAATGAATGTATTCCAATCAACCAAGGCGGCTTCGTCGGATGGATGAAAATAACGAACGTATCCGTACAGTCTGCTAAAGGCCGCTATGTTTTCAACATCCCTGGCGCTGTTTTGCGCGATAGAAGGCAATACAAACAAAATCAAGAACACTATGAGTCTTGTCATCATGAATTCTTTCCTGGTTTCATTGTAAGTTGGTCTATCGAAGACATAACCCAGGCGACTTAGCGTCGCCTGGGTATGCAATTCATTTCTCAGCAAGCGCCATATGCTCTCGAGGGACAATACGTACAGGCAGCTCCTGCATCCCATGAGGGACCATCAGAGGATTCCAGCAGCCCGCCCTTGAGATCTCGTTTTTCATCGTCATTTAGAGACGTCGTGAACGATTCCACTCTGATCTCATCCAATTTCAATTTCATTTTCTTTCCCATGATAGAAATCTCCATGTTTTTGGGGAAATTGCCAATGATCCTTTTGTTCATTAGCTTCGGACGGGAAGTGCGTATTACTTATTGATCTAAGCTGCACAGCCGATCACCGTAATACGATACTTCCCATTCTTAATTTCCCCGGGTTTTGAAAATTCGGTTTTCTCGAAAAACTATCGACGCTTCAAAAGACCTTCAAGGGACACCACCTCCTTTTTGTTATTTCGTTTCAAGTGCATGTTCAGGGCTGAACTCTTTCAGACACCTGCTTATTAAGTAAGCGACGTACGCTTCGTCCTGGTTTAGAATCCCAAGCCGGTTATTCGTCATGTGTACGTAGCTGCTGTAAAGAGACCATAGTTTTTGTCTTTCTTCTCGAACATCGACCACACCAGCAATCTGAAACCAGGCAGGAATTTCGATTCGGTTTTCCTCGAAAGCATCTTTGAGTTCCCTGGAAATTACACCCATATCTCTGACCCAGCCACTAAGACTAACTTCTTCAAATTCCGCACCTTCTTGCAGTGCGTCCCATAATGTTTTGCAGAAATTGATCAAAATATCTTTGTTCCTGTCGAAACGCTCGTCAAAGCTTGCATGTATTGTCTTTGCTTTTTGTAGTGACGTCGCTAAATCCGCTTCAACACCGGTAAGGAAGGGCATCAAGTCATTTGACAGCCACTCGAAAAAAGCGGCTGTCTCATGAAGATCCATGTTCATCGCATGAGAAAACGCAATATGAAGTTCTATTGCTACCCCAAGCGCGCGCGAGTAGTTCCATTGTTCGGCGCCACGGATCATCTGCAGCACACAGCGCGATGAGCACTCAAATTGCTTCTCAGATATTAGAATGCCTTCCGGGCCGTTGGCATGGCGATCGTGTCAAATTCCGTCGCGTACCTGATTCCGTGTCATCGCGTCATTCGCGGTCTCGGCGTGTTCGGCAATTATCGCTGGGGCGAAGACCGCAAGAAGGCGATCCTGGGGTGGGAATTTGCGAGGAGAGATGTGGGTGTCGCGGCGGCCGCAGGCTAGTTTTCAGGTTTGGCTTTGACTTCCACCAGTATCCGTGCATCGACGGCCTGTTTGACCTGCTCAAGAAAGAGTCTGTGGACTTCCGACTCTTCTTCTCTTGTTTCCATCTCGATTTTGTCCGCCAAAGCCTTGGCCATGGACAATTTGGGATGCAATCAACGAAATTGTCCGCCAAGGGGCTCCTCCACTCGTGGAAGCGCGGTCCATGATGCCATCCGAGATTCTCTTGCACTCCAATGACAGTCGTTCGTTGCGGGCCGTGATACTCATTACAGAATGACAGTCACGAAGCTGTGATGTGCGGAGTCAAACAAGCAATTTTCTATGCGTAGAGAAGGGAATGTGGATATTGGGTAACGCATGAAATCTGAATGCACTTCCCTTGCGTGTGTCGTTGATCGACGTAATCGCGTCAACTTTCTACTGCAACACTATTTCGATTTTTGCCTGTTTTCGGACCGTCGTCAACAGATCGCGTACCTCAACCTCAATGGTAACAGGACCTTTTGCCAATGTGTTGAGATCCAAGCCAATCGACTCGTAGGCAGTTCGTGAATTTCCTTGCTTCTTAGTAATCTGGGCGATTTCCTGCTTTCCTCCTCCAAGAAACCCAAATAGCCTTTTCCTGGACCTTTTCACCGTGTAGCCTATTTCGTATTGACTTCGCCCTGTGTCATCCAAAGTCAGATTGTAGACTTCAAAATACAAGTATACAGGTTTTGTCTTGTCGACTAGTGAGGCTGCGTTTGGAATCACAGTTACATTCGCCGATGATTTAAAGAAACGGCCGGCGTCGTTGTTAATTTCTGCCGCCAATTCCAGATCACTAATCATCAAATCTGCACCGACATAGCTTCGTACGACAACGGGAATCTGATAAATACCCACCTTATCCGTATCGTTATTTATTGCCTCGATCGCAACGAGATAACGATCTGGCGGAAGCGGAAGGCTCTTTAGGTCAATCAGTCCGCTCTTTGGATCCTGATGAACCGAGGCGAGTGAAACGCGCGTATCGTAGAGTTTGTTAAAATTGCTGTCAAATACAGCGACGTTCAGTTGAACCGTCGACTGTCCGTTTCGATATACCAGTTCAGAATGTGGGACGAACACTGAGAAATCAAGTAGCGATTGTCCGTGGAAGTGACGAAAGCCGGCTGACCGAAACGCAAGAGACAAGTGGTCAAATTTGGATGGGTAGGAATACGTGGTGCGTGGAAAATCGTTCATTTCAATTCGTACAAAATCGCTCCGGAGAGTGGACAGCATTTCATCGTGTATCCGCTTTCGATCTCGCGGCGATGGTATCGTCACCAGCCTCCATGCCATCCGTTGATAAAAGGGATGAAGATGGGCACGCTCTTCAAATTGATCAAGCCGCAGAGGACGTAGCTCATAGGCCCCATACGAATTATCGACAAAATCTAACCTCACAGAATCACCATAAATCCATGATTCTGTGGAAAGATCAAAGTATCTGATATTTGGTTGCCCTCTGCGAACGTAAGCCAATCCACGATCATCGAAACAAGCGCGACAATCTGATTTGCCTTGTGAAAAGTACGTGCGTGCGAAGTCTAAACGACGATAATGCTCGATTAGCCTTGGATTGTCATCGCGGTTGAGGGTCGGATTCTGTTGCCGCCAAAAACGAATAAGAAAATTCCTTTTCCATTCAGGATCTTTGGCCTGTTCCCAAGCGTTGATTTGAGAGCGATCAAGGATCGGCTTCATGTCGTCGAACAAACCATCGAGTAGGGACTGATTGTCCCCTGCTGTAGATACGGTCGATGAATAGAACAATGTAGCTTCGGCGTGCTTCCCAGTCATGCAAAGAGCGTCAAATAGGCCCACAAACATCGTCAGGGATGAATCAAAATGAGGCGATAGTTGCAGAATACCCTGCCAATCACCCGTTTTCCGCAATATCCCGGCAAGCGCGGCCGCCGGACTGTCAAAGCCAAAGGTCGAGATATTTGGAATGCCGACCAGTGACTGAAAAATCCTCTCCGCATTCGATGTATTCCCAAGTGAGTTTTCGAAGGTGGCCTTCAGGAAGGGTATCTCATTGTCATCATGACTGTGGTCGGACAGCGAATTGAGCAACTGAGACGCCTTCTTTTGGTGCCCGCCCTTGTCACCGAGAAGGGGACTGATGCTCCTGTTCTTCTGGAGCAGGTGCACATGAGCTGCCACGAGCCGCTTCCTTTCCTCTGTTGACAGACAATTTTTGCGAGCGCAACTGTCCAGAGCTGTGATGATCGCAGTGCACGCTCTCTCATCCCAGGATTCTCCATTCGAAAGCAAAGCAACCACGATAAACGCGGCGAGTAGGTTCAATGAATCAACTCCATAATGTTATGACGCAAGAATAGAGAGTGGCGCTAAGCCACTCTCTATGGCTAATTCTAACAACCGTCCCAGGAACAGACCGTATGCCTGGTGCAAGTGGTTCCAGAGCACGCATCAACCGTGTCGCCGCAGCCCCCATTGCACTGACTAAATCCACCCTGCCACGTGCAGCCAACCGTTCCGCCGCAACCAATCTGTGTGTACCCGGCACATTGCTCCGGTGTCGTATCACACCCAACTTTTGTGTATCTTTGGCAGGTGTTCGTTCCACAAGCGTCTGGCGCAGTTGGTAGATCTCCACCAATGATCTTTGATGGATCGTGCGAGGTCACAAAACTCTCCACTTTGATCTCATCCAGCTTCAATTTCATTTTCTTTACCGCCGTCCGTTTCTACAAGCTCTTGGAATGCCGTCCACGCGTCATGCAGGCTGGCTGGAATAAGTCGGCACACCATACTCAAGCGGGTTTAGTCGAGTCCTCTGTCAATTGTCCACAAATCAATTCGATCCCTCGTCTTCACATAGACCGCAAACAACTTCTGGCCACTTGCTGAACGTATGCCTAACCCTGCCATAGAATCAAAGGAGAGAGCATCGCACATTCCGCTGTCCACAAAAACGCCGAATTGACTAAGAGTAATATTACTATTGAATGGGGAGTAAAAGAACCTTGAGTTTTCGCCTAGTTCAAATGATCCTATTTTTGTTTTGGAAACAAGGTCCCAGAGCGCGAGCTCGTTGTTTGCTTCTACAACCGCAAGAATGGTTCCATGATCGCTAATAAATGCCTTCGTAACCAATGATAGACCACCGGGTATCACAAGTACTTTTTTGAGATCAACAAGATTCCACACGACAACATCGTTTGAATGCAATACCGCCGTAAGCGTCTTACACGAATCATCAACATCATATGAGACGATGTCACCAGCAACCTGTCGCTCAGTCCTTCGAAGGATATCGTAAACATGTACTCGATTATTGTATGGTCTGTCATATCTGCGCGTCAGTCTCACAGGCTCAAACTCCGTATATGTTAGAAAAATGGCGGTATCAGAGACTGCAATAATTTTGTGAGCCTGCCGCAATAGAACAGAATCAACCTGAATTCTCTTTACGAAGTCGTAGTCGTCAGCCGTAACTATGGTAAAACCATTGTCGTCTTGAGTTAAGAAATGTCTTCCGTCTTGTGTAAATTCAAGACTAACCGGAGAAGGCTCGACGGTCACTCGGGTTTCGTCAAAAGGCGGTACTGTGCGACAAATTCGTATGAATCCGTTTCCGCAGATGAACATCCTGTCTCCGGCATGATTGATCGCAAAGCCTGAGAATTTATCAACATCATACGCTCTTACCTTTATCAAACTTACAGATTTCTTGGTGACCGCGTGACAGCCTGCAAATAGCAAGGTAGTGATCAAAGCATACGTTGAAGCAGCGGACATGTTTGGACTACTTTTCTGACAGATATTTTATTGCAGCCTCCAAGACCTCGTCCTTCCCCAAGCGAATCCCTTCCAAAGTCGGACGCACACTTATGGTGGGGGAAACTCCCCTCCTATAAAGCGGTTGCCCTGTAGAATCCTTAACCAAACAACCGGTGAACGAGCAGTACCCAAAGTTAGGGATGTGGATAACAGCGATGGCACCCGTGGTGCCGGCGGTTTGAGATCCAACAAATATTGCATGCCCAGTCATTTTGAATGAATCCGCCAGATCTTCAGTACCACTTTGGCTGTACTCATTTATGAGGACGACAAGGGGCTTATCACAAACCTTCGCATTCTCATTCATAAACCAATAGTCATTTTTCTTCCATGATTTGGTTTGCATGAGTGCATCACCAATAATAGTAGCTTTGACTAATGGAATTTCCTCCCACCCAAGGAATTTCGTTCCGCTCAAGAAGGGACTAAGAATTCCCTTCACAGAACCCCATTTTGGCCGCTTTCTCAGATCAAAAATCACGGATCGTGAGTTGTCTATCTGTTTCAAGCATGACTCAAAGTCGTTCGCATTGTAAACCTCCGATAGGTCTATGTATAAAATTCCATTCTCCAAGCTGCGTGTTTTTGGTTTGCGACCTTTCTTCTTATACCAGGCATCAATCGATGTATTCCGCCTCAATGTAAGCTCAATAGGAGATCTATCTCCTTCTTTTCGCACCAAAAGACGAAGTGTGGAACCTTTTTGTCCACAAAGCGACATTGGCGGAAGGACGTAGCTATATAGATTTCTTAATGCGGCATTGGGTGACGAAGCCGGAATTCGTTTTAGCCACTCCGTTTCGTATTCGTCGATTGATTGATTCCCTATTTTGAGTATTTCCGTGCCAAGCCGGAGTTGTTCCTTCCCATCGGATGTTGAGTCCTCTATGGTTTCTACAACAATGGTCTTACCTTCAATTTTTTCGAATCGGGCGGGGATTGTGAACGCATTCTCTTTGCCTCTTTTGTGGGACCAGATGGTGATATGACTATCCTGTAAGGGCTGAACGTATTCACACAAAAGTCGATAAAAGGATTCAGTATCGGATTCTTTATCACACTTGTCATAGAACTGTTTCAGGCGCTCACCCAAATCAATCTTGTTTTCGTCAAAAAAGGGATAGAATAGTCTTAGAATGGTGTAAATTTTGGCGAGACCTGTCAGTCTCTCGGCGCGACTCAATGAATCCTTGAACTGATTCGATGCCATGGAGGTCTGGGTTGGATAAATTGGAACATCTTTGCCATTGGGCAGTCTATCGTCAGCTCTTATCTCTCCAATCAAGTCTGTCAAATCATCAATACTTAGAACCTCCTTATCAGCACGGCAGCCAATACCGCCGTGCTTCGAAAAGAAGTTCTTTGAATTATATTCCACAAATACGCTATCGAAATACTGAACCTGGTCTGCAAGAACTGTCTCTGGTATTTCTTTTTCATGAACTAAGAAGAAGTTTCCCTGGGATTGCAGGGCATCTAAAATCGGCCCGAGACGCTTCAGAGTGTAAGCGTTCGTAAGAGCGACGACGAACCCTCGATAGACTTTGACGTTTTCAACTGTCTTACCAAAAGATCTTTGTTTATTGATTGGGTAAAGAAAACGACCCGGAGTTGACGTCCATTTCTTGGCGTAATTGTAACCAACTGGCCACCCCTCGCTCCAGCCTTCGTGTACGATTTCCGTTTCAGGGCCAGTAAGAAGTTGGTCCTGGACAAAAAAACTTAATAACAATACACCCGCGTTAATACTGGACACTCCAGTACTTCTCAGATCAATAATCAAGGTGTCATTTGGAATTCCCTGCAAAACACTATCGATCCGGCCAACCGGATAATCTAGTGTAATGGATTGTCCCCTTGTATCCCAATACCACATTTGGTCGTCAATTCTTTGTGGTAGAACAAAGTGGCTGGAAGACGAGTCCTTCACGGCGCCGTATACTGCAAATATGCTTCCGCGACCGTACGGAAGAAAAATTTTATCATTAACAAGATCACAAAAGGACCGTTGACTATTCACGCCGTCCAAATCTGTCAAGGCAGCGGTCAGAAGCAATTCAAGATCATTGGTTGAGCGTTTGTTTGGTGTACCGCAATCAAACAACAGGACATTGGCCCAAATGTCTGAAAGAGTTTTGAAGTAGTCCTTTGAAGTGAGATTTTGCGCAAAGGAATGGCCTGACTCTAACAACGAGCCCATCAGCCCAACGACGACGATGAATACTATTCGAAACAATCAAGAACTCCTATTGACATAAATTCTATTAATTGTTCCCCCACTAGATTTAGTGCCTGATCATACTGGCTTCCTGGAATTAGATTCATAAGGCGTCTTGCAATCATTGCAACGGTCGATTGCCCATCAATCATGTTAAAAAGTGCCGCACTGAAGTCTGAGAGCGGATAGGTAGCCAAGCCTTTGGGTTTAGTAACTATAAGTATACAACTGTCTTTGTTCAGTCTTACGTGCGAGCCCATTCTCGGTATGTAAAGCTCAGGATCGAGCTTGGTCTTGCGCAACACGAGTTCCTTGTTGATTGCTATCCGTAATTCAGTTAAGCATCCGGGCTCAGCGGAAAGCGCCATATCGACAATATCATTTTCAAGCGAAACCAGTTCTTGAAATTCAGGATCAAGCGTATCAGCAATAGTTACTTTACGGTTCTTCCCCTGACTGTGATCATCAAATATTTGCGTCAAGTTCTGAACGTGTTTCTGCCTTTGATCAGACGAACGTTCAGAACAATATTTTGCACTGCGATGAAAATACTGGTTAATTGTCATCCACTTAATGCTATCAAGTGACAAATTAAACTCATGCACTGAACTTACATGAGGCTGCAGTCTTGGAGCTAAAATACAATCGATTTCGGTTGGGAATAGTGATCTTAAGTAGAAGTAACCGATTCCAGAAGTACCCATGAAAAGACTGTAATCTTCTTCTTCTGGAAACATTGCGTAACCGGACACATATGTTCCTCGATGTTCGTGGGCAGCTATTGCTTGCGTCGCAGCATTTTGCACGATTGAAATCGTTTCCATTTTACCCAGAGTTGCTCCCATTTCTGTTAGGAGATCAAGATTGCCTCCCTGACCGTGACATAAGGTCCATGTCTTTATTTGATCAAATTGCAAATCCTCTTCAACTTTCATCGAACAATTTAGGGCATCAGTTAGATAGATCTCTTCTTCAAGGGTTTTCCAAGCTTCCAGCCTCGAAAAACCTATACCGGCCGCCCCGTGACACCAAGCGTTCATGAAACCCGTCTTGCTAAAAAACGCATGATTTTGTTTGAAATACTCCTCTTTGTATCGTTCAAAATCGTCGTGCGACCAGATTCCTTTTCTAAAGTCTGGCCAGTTTTTCTTTGAGCTATCGAAGTGAGAATTTTCGTAAGCAAAGGCCTGACGGGATACCCAATAAAAAGCAGGGTTCCTAAAATATTTTCCAAGCTCCAGAAATAGCCAACCAATGCCTGCAGCGCCATGTGAAAAACCACACAACCCTCGAATGGTTTTCCCTGACTTATCCCAACTAAGGCCAGTATTGTTAAGGTGAGATCCATTCAGCAACTTGATCGTCAAATCACAAATCTTTCGAAACAAAAAGTCTTCAGGGAATCTCTGGTGTAGATGTAATAATCCAATGATCACTCCTGCTGTTCCTATGAGTAGATCATTATCTTCTATAGCGTGAGGTTCTTCGGAGACCCTTCTCCCAATCTCTTGAGCAAAAGCAAGGTAGCAGGTGTCACCTGTCAAATCAAAAGCCTTACAGCAAACATAGGCCACTCCGAGTTGACCAGTGAAAAAAGTATGGTTGAGGGAGTTTTCACGACATGTTTCTATTGACCATTTCAAACCTCCCAATGCACCTTCTAGGTACTTCTGATTATTTGTCACCTTGGAAGCATACAGAAGAAATAGTGCGATACCGGAAACACCTGAATATAAGGAAGCATTTGCCGCGCGTGAATACTCACGATTCCTGACCGTTACTGTTTTCCAGGTCAAATGTCCTGAATCGAAACTGCTCTTTGAAATAATTGTTTGCGCTATCCGGTCTATTTCGCCGAAAATTATTTCTTTTCTGTTGTTTACAAACATATAAACTCATCACGTATTAATATACTATATAACTCTTGAGTTTGTCGTCAGTCCGTAACTTGTTCACTTGCGTAATTTGTTCACTGGAAGAATGAAGAAGAGTGGTCCATAGGGTCCACTCCTCTTCACCTTGGGGTCTTTGTGTTAGTAACAATACGCCTGTGTATTCTGGCAATTAGCACACGCGCCAGTAGGCGGTTCATGGGTTATGCAACACATGTTTGTATGGTCGTCCACAGACCCAGTTGTATCAGGACAGGTATTTAGATCTCCACCTCTCGAACACGGACATACACAAATTGATTGTTCAGTCAGAGGTGGCAACCCCCCAACCACGTTTGATGTCACGAAGCTCTGGATTTTGATCTCATCCAATTTCAATCGCATTTTCTTTCCCATGACAGAAATCTCCATTTTTTTGGGGAAATTGCCAATGATCCTTTTGTTCATTAGCCTTCTGACGGGAAGTGCGTATTACTTATTATGATCCAAGCTGCACAGCCGATCACGGTAATACGATACTTCCCTTTTTATTTCCCCGGTTTGAAATTCAGTTTTCTCGAACAACTCGCGACGCATCAAAAGACCTTCAAGGGACACCACCTCCTTTTGTTATTTCGTTTCAAGCGCATGTTCAGTGCTGAACTCCTTCAGGCACCTGCTTATCAAGTAAGCGACGTAAGCTTCGTCCTGGTTTAGAATCCCAAGCCGGTTATTCGTCATGTGTACGTAGCTGCTGTAAAGAAACCATAGTTTTTGTCTTTCCTCAGGGACATCGATTTCGAAACTTTCTTTAAACCACGTCGGAATGATGAGGCGGGCATCCCTGCAGGTTTCAAGGAGCTGATTGTAGATCAGGCTCATGCTCCAGATCCAATCGTTGAGCGTAATCTCATCGAATTCCGCCCTGTCCTCCAGTCCCTGCCACAGCGCTGTACAATAAGGGACCAGTACGTTCCGGTGATCGGCGAACTGTTTGTCAAACGACGTTCGTATTGTCTCTGTTTTCAGCTTTACGGCATCGGCATCAGCCTCGCTGCCGATAAGGAAGGGCAGCAAGCCGTTTGAAAGGCGTTCATAAAAAGCGATCGTCTCGTGGAGACGCATATTCATCGCGTGAGCAAACGCGACATGAAGCTGAATGGCCGCCCCGAGGGCGCGCGAGTATTCCCATTGCCCGGTTTCACGAATCATCTCCAACACGCAGCGTGATGAGTACTCAAATTGCCTCTCAGATATTAGAATACCCTCCGGCCCGCCATAGCGTTCGATCTCAGGTTCATAATCAATGAACTGGACCGAATTGTTTGGAATCCATTTTTGATTATCAGGCAGAGCCGATACCCAGGCCGGCTCCAGACGTTTGCTTGGGTAAACAGAGAAGTAATTGGAAAAGTAAGTTTCAAGTTCAGGCCTAAGTTTACCTTGAAGCTTCTCTTTCCGGCCTTTAAAGCGCAGTCGAATGTGCGGACCTCTTTCCCAGTATCTGATGAAGAAAAACTGTTCCGCGGTCTCGCTGTCAATCACGTCATTGACAAAAGGATGAACGGCCCTTATCAGGAAGTCCTCCCAGGGTTCGGCATAGAAGAGATGTGCTGAAAGCCAAACGCTTTCACTCATGCGGTGGCCTCAGAATGATCATACCACTGACACACGGCTTCTGTGACGTACCGTTTTCCCGAGCCGGACAATAATTCGTCTGAAGATGGAAGCATCTCTGTGATGCGTATGGTTTTAGGTGTCTTGTCGACGCACTTCGAAAATAACCGCACAAGAAACGGGTTTTTGAATGAAACATACTGGGGCTTATAATCATCCCGCCGGAGCTTTTTGGACTCATCGGGTGTCAGTATTTCCTGGTTGCGGCGGTCGTATGCGTATACAAAAACCTCGTCGGGGATATCGAGCCGTCGGCGCCATTGTTGAATACGGATCAGGAACTCCCATTCCGATTCTCCGGTTTCTTTATGAGGGACAAGTTCTTTCTTGATATACCAGGTTCGCCGCTGGATGACCAGCCATCCGTCAAAAACAATACGATGAAGGTATTGTATCCCTTCGGTCGATGAATTTTCATGTTCATACGCTTGATTGATCGCATGGGCCAAAAAACTTGGCGATATGTATTGAATGGATGAGAACTTATCCAAAAGCTGAAAAAGGGGCGATCGTCCGCCATGACCCTGAAAACCGAGGTCAAGTACGGATACCCGGCTCCCGGTCGTTTGTTGCCGAAGAGAGAGACAATCATTATGAGTAGCATACTCCACCGTCAGGTCCGTCAGTGGAATCTGCCGTTCAATCGGAAGGTTGTTGTGTCCGCCGGGTATTCGGATCTCATATGGCAGCAGGGCAGGATGCAGATTTGCATTGAAATACGACCCGTCCGTGTTTTCTGCGAAACAGTGCGTTCCGCTGCCAAGTCGGTTGTTCCACTCGCGACGATCTTACCGTCGTCTGCTTGTCTTACGCCCTATAGCACGACCATTTGGTTCTGAATGAAGACTGAAAGTACTGCGCCAAGAAAGAAACTGGGAAATCTCATGAATTGTAACCCTCCGGGATCAGAATAGAAGGGGCGATGCCTTCTTCAGCGCCGTAGAACTCCGAGGCGATATCGTCTTTAATTCTCACAAAGAGAATTCTCAATCGTAGTACGAACACTCTTCAGTTAATGCAGATTCGGTGCTGAGCCAAAGTCCGGAAGAGGCAGACGGCCACGGTAAGATTCGACCGCAGCCGCATAATGGCCTTTCGGCAATCTGACTCGATACTGAGATTGACCCTGGGACAATTTCGCCGCGACGACTGGAAGCGCGTTTGGATGTCCATGCTCGCCCTTTGAGTATATGAGCAGGACGCCGGACTTACACGACTCGTGATAAGCGCTCGATAAGTCAATGGTGTATTCACTGTCGTGAACGCTCGCCGAAGGAAGCACTCGAAAATCACCCGAATTGAGATTATTAACGACATAGAAATCGCACTGATCCCGAGCGCGCACGTCGTGCCGTTTCAGGTCCTGACTGGGTATCAACCCTACACGTGATTCCAGGATTTCATAAAACGGATAGAGATTCGTCTGATTAATGGTGAGCGGGTCAAACTGAGTGATTGCTTTGAGTTCATGAGCCATTCTTCCTTTCGTGGAGTCCTCGTCAATGTGAGACCATCCTCCGAGAACCACCACGCGTGCAGACGGATCGACCGCAAATGTTCGCTCAAAAATGTTCTGCGCCTGTTTTCTCTCTCTGTCAGGTCCGAAGGAATCGTATGATACCAGCTTGTACCCGATGCGCAACGCGTTTCGAATGAGATTAGCCATTTGGGACTCTCGCGAATAAAGCCCGGATTGGATCACCGGAAACCCGCGCGCCGCCAGCGAATCGCCGGCTTCTTCCAAACATTCCAGGGCAAGATAACGATAGCCAACTTCAAACAAATCTTCAAGACATGCAGACACAAGATACCGATGCTGCGGCGCATAATGGCTCTCATTGAAGAAGACGACCCTCGCGTGTCTGGCGCTGTCCACGATAGATTGCTTGACTGATTCGAGACCGGTAATACAATCTGCTGTAAGAATCTCTGTCTGATCTGTTCGGAATTTCTTCCTCAAGTATACTTCTTGGAGCGAATCGTCGTGGAGGAATGAATTGTAAGTGAGCAGGGCTTGATAGAAGATGTCCTTGTCAACCATGCTCTCGTAATTGTTTTCGGCGGCTAATAGTTGCACCACAGGCAAATAATAATTGCCGTCAGGACGGGTCTGAAAAAGGTCCAAAGCCCATGTAAAAGGATTGAGGGTACGAAATCCGGCATAATTTTGACCGTATTTGACTTGATTAAACAATCCCCAATCATCCGAAAGTCCAAAAAACTCAATTTGCAACTTCAATGCTTTGGCCGCAAAGAGATCTTCAACATCCTTTGCGTACCATGAATTGGGATTAATGATATCTTTATCCAATGTGAAACCTAACATCGCAAGCCAACTTTTTCCATACGGATATAGCTTTATGACGGCACAATACTTGGGATGCTCAGACACATGCGTCTTAGAGAAATTGCCATTGTTGTCTGGAGAAAAACCTAGTTTCATAAGTTTCCCGGCGGAAAGACGCTCTGTGTCAACAAAAACTAGCGACGCGTAAAACCGGTAGTCCACGATGGTTTCGCCAACAAGCAACATGTTTTTCCACTTGACACGGTGCTTCTTTTCAAATAAGTCCGAATAAACTTCGATGTGCCGCCTCAGGATGTCATTAGGTGGAACCTCGTAAAAGTGAAAGTCCCAAGTCCATTGAATATGTATCTTAGCAGTGTCATTCCAAAAATCGGTCGTCCAGTCATGTTGTATCCTGTTAAATTGTCTCCACGGGTGTAGAGTAGAAGAGCATCCTAGGCCGAACAATAGGATCGACGATATGAATGAGAGCACTTTCATCGATATTCCTCGTCCTTTGCGATTAGCGTTTCTGCAACCAGCTTGTACAAACCCAGATTGCATGGACTGGAGACCATGCCAAATTGCCCATTAGGATTGACTTCAAGGAAGTAGTACTTACCGTCGGTCCCTCGGATCATATCGATGGACCCGCAATTAAGACCTATTTTATCCATCAGGCTTCGAAGCTTTCTTTCGATAGTCTTCGGTAAGCGGTAGTCTTCGCACTCGAGTGTCAGCGGTGTGTTTAGTATTCCAAGTGCTCCGCAATTCGGAACGCCGAATCCGGAGCATCAACGGTCATAGGATCGTCGGCAAAACTATAGATGCAATGAAATCAAAATCATTAAAGGTGCGAAGAGCCGCTTAAAAAATTTCCACAACTATTGACATTATCTCCCCACAAGGAAGATATCCTTGCTCTTCACACGCTGTTTTTTGTCAAACACATCAGAATAGACTTGGGTGTGGAGCCTAAGAATATCTGTCGGCGGAAATTCAGGAAATCGAAAGTCCCCAGTCCATTCAATATGTATTTTTGCTGTGTCATTCCAAAAATCCGTCATCCAGTCGGTGTGGACCTTGTTAAATTCTCTCCAGGGGTGTAAGCCAGAGGAACAGCCGAGACTGAGAACCCAAAACGGAAAAATGATATTTCGCCACTTCATAGGGCAGCTTTGTCCTTAGCTATCAGCGCTCCGGTCATAAGTTGTGTAAACTACACCGCAAGGCACGGATGAATTCCGTAATGCCACATCGGACTATCCAAGTTGTTCGCGCGCATGCCTTTCATGGCGACACGCCTCACATTGCTAATCGAACATTAAGAAGACCCTCCGGGCCGAAATGATGGACGTATGTTAGTGACAGAGGAAGATCGGGTCAAGAATTTTCTAGCTTGCACATCTTTGTACACATCTTTGTGCTGACGCCCGAAGATTATGCAAAACCGGTGGACATGGATATACCCATATCCGCCAGGAAAAACATTGGGCTAAACCCCGACTACGGTATGCGTCTCTTCCTTCGTCAACCAAGCAGTATATTGAAGAGATTGCTTGACATCCTCAGGTTCGACTTCAGATTGAACTACGATTTCTTCAACCGTCATGCCGTTTGCGATCAAATTCAGTAGAAGGGACACGGGAATTCGTAGCCCTCTGACACAGGCCTGACCACCCATCACGGAAGACGAAAATGTGATTCGGTCGAACGATTGCATGACTAAGAGATAATTCAGAAATGAGAAAGCCGCTATGGAAATTTTAGCGTCCCCCGAGCGATCCGGAAGGTTCTCGTTTTCTTTGGCAATTCTATTCCCTCCCTCCTCTACGGCCTCAGCACCTTGAAGTACGTCGTGTCCGCGATGGCCGAGCCGAAATATCCAATCCCGTCCCCTTCGATGTAAAAGATCGGCTCGTGATAATTCCCGTCCGCCTCCTGCACCTGCTCGTGCGTGATCAGGAAGTCGCGAAAATTGCGATCCACGGCATATACGATTACGCGATAGCGTCCGTAAAACCACGTGTGATACAGCTCCACATTAAACAGCGCAGAGCCTCCCGTCGACGGCGTGTTGATGACAAAATCCACACTCTGCAGGAATTCATTGTCTTCGTCGAGCACATCCTCGGAATCCACGTCCGCGATCGGATTCACGGGAGAATAAATGAAGCTGTCAATCGAAGCATCCAGCGCCTGGATGCTGAAGACGTAGTCTGCCGTTCCCACGGATCGGACATAGGGAATGCTGATCTTCACGGGCCTTCCCTGATCGTCTTTGGCATTGTACGCGAGACTGTCCGGCCCGGGCGCGGACACAGAAAACCCAAACGCAGGAGTCGTCGTGCGCGACGACGCGTGGAGCGTCTCTCCGTCAATAACGGCGTCCACGTCCAGTCGATACACATGCGAAGCCTCGACCACATGCGTCTGATCCTCAAACGAATGGGTGGAATCGTCGTACGTCAGCGCGGCGGAGAAACCGGTCGTTTCGTCCGTCAGCGCCACGACGGCATCCTCCAGCGGTGTGGGCGGGATGGCCAGCGTACCCAGCGGAACGTTCCGCGAGATGCGGATGTCGCTCACGGAGCGACCCGGATACAGCAATCCCTCCAGAACGATCTTCGGCTCGTAATGTCCCCCAATGTCGATACTCGGATCTCCGCAGGAGATCATCGCAAGTACTAAGAAATAACTTTTCTTCATGTCGCTCCGCTCAGAATTTAAAATTCATGCCGATCGTGGGAAGAATCGGAAACATGCTGATCTTGTCGACTTTCGTACCGTCGTATTCCAGAAACCAGACGTTTTTTCGATTGCCCACATTGTAGATTTGCAGGTAGGGTTCAAAACTCCAGTGTGTGAATTGCCTCAGATAACTTACGCTGACGTCCAGCCGCGCGTAATACGGCAGACGGAATTTGTTGATCGTCGTGGGGTTCTCCCGCGTCCACAATCGACCATCGGGAGTCGGCCGGATCGCGTAGTACGAGCTCGGCACGGTGATCGGCTGACCGGAGTTATAGATGAAATTCGTACCGAAGATCCATCGGCCTTTGTCCCGCTTGGTTTCCTTTCCTCGCAGGACACGCAAACCGTTTTTCACATCGATACTGCTTACAAAATTAACGTTCACCGTGCGATCGTGTCGTGGCGGGAATGGCCGTTCCTGGTTGATTCCGTCAAAGGTCATGCGGGTGCCCGCCCACGAGAGGGCCATCCATCCTGTGACAGCACCCGAGTTTTTCTTCAGGAGAAATTCCAAACCCCGCGAGTTCCCCCGCCCGCGGTCGAACAGGCCTTTTGTATTCGCATAAATCGCCCGCCCTTGTTCGTCGTATCTTTCCGGAACGACCGCCGCGATGATGTTTTGGTTCAGCGAATACACATTGCGGTAGGTCTTGAGATAGGCTTCGATTTCTAATTCGTACGTCTCTGCAAATTGCTGTTGATATCCCAGTATCAGATGTTTGGATTCCGATTCCCGTTGATTTTCGTCCGAGGACGTCCAGATGCCGACGAAGAACGGCCTTTCCAGTCGGTGCAGGTATTGATGATACACACCCGCGGCGGCCTTCAGGTTGACATTGTCCGTCAGACGGTAGCGCAGGGTCAGTCGTGGATCCAGATTCTTGTAATTTCTTTCCGCATCAAAGTAGTCGAAGCGAACACCGGGCTCGATGTCCCACCGCCCATCGGGTTTGATGTTGACCTGCGCGTAGGCGGTGGATTGTCTGCGGCGGCGATTGACGTCCACCCGGCCGTCGGGAAATTCCTGTTCGAAGATCCCGTGCAGAAATTTCTGCTCAAATCCAAACCGCGTGGACCAGCGCTCCGATGCATAGTATTCCAGACTGCCCTTGACCGTCACGTCGGACACGAAATTCTCATCCGAGAAATCAAACGGCTCAGTGAATTCGAATTTCGATTGGAAACGACTGCCTGTCACCCAGAAATTCCCGAACAGCTGAGGCGTGAAGACCCTTGTCCATCGGGCGCTTCCCGTGGTATTGCCCCACCGGACGTCGAATCCCGTACGCGATTCCGCTTCTTCGTTGAATGTGAATCCCAGTACGTCCTGTCCTCCGTATCCGCTGATCGTCAGAAAATTCTTCTTGTCCAGCTCGACGTACGCCTTGACATTGCCGTCCCAAAAATAATAATCGGGTATGTCGTCAATCGCCGCGCCGATGGTTTTGTCGAAATACGTTCGCCGAATCGATCCGGAAATCGATCCGCGCCGGCCGATCGGCATCTGCAGAGTCGTCCGTGCCGAGAGCAAGCTCAGCGATCCGCTCCCCTCAAATTCCTCGCGATTGCCGTCCAGGTTCGTCACGTTCAACACACTCGATAGGCGCCCTCCATACTCCGCGCCAAATCCCCCTTTCGACAACTCGACCTTCTTGATCGCGTCGGTGTTAAACGTCGAGAAGAGTCCAAACGCATGCTCCGGGTTGTACACATCCGTCCCGTCGATTAAGTATAAATTCTGATCCGACGACCCCCCGCGCACATACAACGCCGACGAAAAATCCGACACGGACACCACCCCGGGAAGCGTCTGCAAGGACCGCAGCAAATCCGCCTCCGCCACCTGCGGGATTTTCGCGATCTCCACACCCGTCAGTTCCAGCTTCGAAATCGGTCGACGATACAGTTCTTCGATTCTGGGCAGGGAATCGCCATAGATCACGACCTCTTCGCTTTCGATCGCTTCGTTCTGGAGTACGATGTTGAGTTTGACGATTTCGCCGTCCTTCACGGTGACTTCCCGCGCAAACGCCTTGTAGCCGATATACTGAGCGTGAATCGTATACGATCCCGCTTCCACACGTGGGATCACGTAATATCCGCCCGAATTGCTCGTCGCACCCCGGTAACCGGGCTTCAGAAAAACATTCGCGCCGATGAGAGTCTCCCCATTGGACGCGTCCACGACAAAGCCGCTGATGGAAGCCGAAGTCTGGGCGTAGGTCAGACCCGCGGCGAGAAACACGAAGACGATCGATTTCATGCAGTATCCTATGGGGTTACCGGTGGGGACTACGGGCACATCAGGAGCCAACCACCGAATGCCCTTTTGTCATGGGCCTGAGAGTTTTTTTCTGGTTCAGACTGCGAAAGAAAGACGGCGTGGTGCCGGTATACTTCCGGAAGGCGGCGTTGAAAGCGGATTTGGAATTGAACCCCACATCGTAGGCAATCGCAAGAATCTTGTCGTCCGACTCCCGTAAGAGCTCTTTCGCTCGTTCGATGCGGCAGGAGTTCACAAAATCGAAGAAGGTCAGGTTCATCTGATCGTTCAGCACCTGCGAGACCACGCGGGCCGGATGGGAGGCGGCCTCGGCCAAGTCTTGAATGGTCAGATCCGGATTCTGATACAACCTGTTTTCATTCATGCTGGCCCACAGGCGCTCTTGTACCGTCGCGGCAACCCGGCCATCGACGACGGAGTTTTCATATCGCGGCCTTTCGGGAATGTCGCGAAACACGTCGGCGCGCCGCAAGGCAACAAACGACAGAACCTGAATGACGATCGATCCCGTCAAAGGCAACAGCATCGTCATCCCCCGAGAATCGACAAACGTCAGGATCGCCCACAGGAGCCATAGCAACAGGAGGGACAGGAGGCACAGCCGAAGCCATCCGACACTTCGTTTCTTGAGTTCAGAATACGATTCCTTCAGTTGATGCTCGAAACGAGTCAGATGCCGCAGACATACCGCCAGGTATGTGATCGCCTGTCCGATGAGACCGACGTCCAGGATCGTGGAAAACAGGTCCGGATCATCCTGCCCATTCCCTTCGAGGTACGAGGTCAAGGCGGCGCGGAGAAAATCCGGAGGCATGAGCAGTATCGGCACGTACAGCAACAGCAGTGCCCCGGCCGGCGCGAGATGCCACGCGAGTTTCCTTCTCCAAACGAAAGAGGCGTCCGTCAGTGACCGCACGTAAACGTACATCAAAGGACCGTACGTCGCGTCGACGCAACTCAACAGGACGCTCAGGTGAGGCACGAACAGGACCAGACGAGTTTCCACCAGCACAGTATCCAACAGACCCAGCGCCACCGACAGGACAGCCACCCCCAGGTAGCGGTTGGCAGAGCCGCGGCGCGAAAGCATCAGGACTGCAGAAAAGAAAATTCCCTGCGCGATCCCGATCATGGCCAGCACTGAAAGAACGTCAATATGGTATGTCAATTCCGATGCGCCTCAAAAAGCCGTGATGCATACCCTTTACGCACCGAAGGTGAATTCGTTGCGCGGACGGGGGCGTTTTTTTATGGGTAAATCTACGGGATAGACGTCTTTGTGCAAGAACCATTTCGGGGAATTTGGCGCGTTTCAAGACTTGGTCAAGTCTGTGCCCTCGCAGCCTGCCGGAGAAAGACTTGACTTCCACTGAAATCATGACATACCTTGGGTCAATCATGCAGAATGTTATGAAAACGTTACTGTTGCTGATGACAGGAGTCAGTTGGCTATTCTCCCAGAATGGCTCGACTGCCACATTGACGGCCGGACAGGACGCACCGACATTTTTCTTGCGGACACTGGACGGTGGGAAATTCTTCCTGAGCGATTACATCGGCGAGCCTCGCCAGTTTTCCAATGCCCCGCGGCGTCATGTGTTGCTCAGCTTTTTTGCATCGTGGTGCGGACCGTGTCGCAAGGAAATTCCGGAACTGGAAGCGATGTTGCCGAAATACTTGTCGGACTCCCTGCAGGCTTTTCTGGTCAACGTCGGGGATTCCGAGGACGTCATTAAGAAAATGCTGATCGAGGGAAATTACAAAACCCCGGTGATCACCGACCCGCACGGAGTCGTGGCCAAGAAATACTGCCCCAAGGACGGGGACCGCGTTTGGCTTCCGACAGTGGCGATTCTGAGCAAGGAAGGAAAGGTTGCGTTCATCAAGAGCGGATACGCAGACGGAGACGTCGCCAAGATCGAACAGGCGCTGGTCGAATTGCTGGGCCTCTAGCGCTTCCGCCCCCACTCTTCTTTCAATCTCTCATACGAAACGAACAGGCAATCCAACTCGGCTTCGGAGTCGTGTAAATTGTACCGGCCGAGAAACGCGTCCCGGCATTTCGATTCGATCGTTTCGATGCGGGATTTCCAGAGCGGCCATTCCTGCAGAGAAGACAACCTGCCGTCGTAGAACCGATCGAACGCATGCACGGCGTACTCCACGGTGCGGCCGGTCAGATTGCCATCCTCAGTCTGGTAGAAAACCGCGATTGGCGCAATCATGTCGGTTCCGGTCGAATCCAACAGGACTCGCGGTTCGAAACTCATGCGTGCTCGGAGCCAGTCTCTTTCCCCGACAATCCCCAGCGAAGGATCGACCGGCTGCCAGCGGGCATGGACGGAATCGTACACTTCGAGCCATACGTGATCGTTGTGAATTTTGCCGAAGACTGACATGCGATTGCCTATGTCAGCGATCTTTCGTCGTGCCGACTCCTGACGTCGGGCACTCGGTCGATGAAGATTGATCTCGACGATCTTGCGCATGCGCAAACCGGCCAAGTCAAGAAGCGAACGCGTGACCGTCGCCAGTTCGTTGCAATTGCCGCCTTTCCGCTCGATGATCTCGGCCACGGTTCGTTTTTGATAATCCGTTGCCGTCCATGCCAGATGATCGACCAGCCATCCCACGATCGCCTGTGCTTTTTGCAGATCACTCTGCTTGCCGGCCGTCACTGCCGACACAAATTCGTGGGGAGATCGTTTCAGGACGGCATAGAGGCTGTCCTGGCCGAGCGCCCCCGTTGGCAGGAGCATCCACAAGATCGCGGAAAGGAATTTGGCCGGAGTAAAACTCAGATCATAAGCGTACGACATGTCAACACTCCGCGACGCTCACCGGGATGTGGATCGCGAGTCCGCCTTCGGAGGTTTCTTTGTACTTCTCGTTCATGTCCTTGGCCGTTTGCCACATGGTTTTGATCACGGCGTCGAGCGAGACCTTGGCGGCTTTCGGGTCGGACTCCAGCGCCACGAGACTTGCCGTGATCGCCTTGACGGCGCCCATGGTGTTGCGTTCGATGCAGGGCACCTGCACCAGCCCAGCGATCGGGTCGCAGGTCAGACCGAGATTATGCTCCATGGCAATTTCCGCCGCCATCAAGACGCGCGCAGGCTCACCGCCAAGCCGTTCGGTGAGCGCGCCGGCGGCCATGGCGCTGCTCACCCCGATTTCCGCCTGACAGCCGCCCATCGCGGCTGAGATCGTCGATCCTCTTTTGAAGAGACTTCCGATTTCCGACGCGGTAAGGAGGAAGTAGCTCAGGTCTTTCTCTGTCGCGTGATCGACAAAGCATAAATAATACATCATCACGGCCGGGATCACTCCGGCGGCGCCATTGGTGGGGGCGGTGACCACACGGCCGTACGAGGCATTTTCTTCGTTGACGGCCAGGGCAAAACAGCTGACCCACTTCAGGATTTCCTGGAACGAACATCGCTTGGCGCGAATCTGCCGGATCCATTCATCGGCGTTGGCGTACGGAGCCTGGCCGATCAGATTGCGATTCATCTCGCCTGCACGGCGCACGACCCGCAGACCGCCGGGTAATTCTCCGGTCTTATGACAGCCCGCGTAGACGCAGGCCTTCATGGTTGCCCAGATCGCCACCAATCCCGCTTCGATTTCTTTTTCGGACTTCCAAGTCTTCTCGTTTTCCCAAATGATGTGCGAGAGGGGCCAGCCGGTCTGGTCGGTCCATTGCTGAAGTTGTTCCGCGGACGATGCGGGATACGGCAAGTCTCCCTCGCGTCCGGATGACGACTCGCCTTCTCGTACGACAAATCCGCCGCCGACGCTGTAGAATGTTTCGACGCGCGTTGCGCCCCCCGGTAGGTGCGCTTCGAATGTCAATGCGTTGGGGTGGAAGGGCAACTGCTCCTGATATCGAAAGTCGATGTCCGTCCCCGGATCGAACGGAATGGCGACCTTTCCCTGCAGCATCAGCCGCCTGTCGGCGCGGATGCGGGCGATCTTGTTCTGCAGATCGCTCACGTCCGTGGTTTCCGGATCTTCGCCGATCAGCCCCATCAGGACAGCGATGTCGGTACCGTGTCCCTTGCCGGTCTTGGCGAGCGAACCGAACAGCCGAACACGCAGGTGGGTCACGCGCTCGAGGTCTTCCGCGAGAAGATGGAGGAATCGTTCGGCCGCGCGCCACGGTCCCATAGTGTGGGAGCTCGAGGGCCCGACGCCAATTTTGAAAATATCAAAAACGCTGATGGCTTCCATAAATTTCTGTTTCCCGACAGAGTTCCTCGCCCCTCATCGGAGCTGGGGCCCGATCACCGCATGTTGTGAAAGACCGCCTGCACGTCGTCGTCTTCGTCCAGTTTCTCGACCAGTTGTCCGACCTCATCGGCGGCGGCATCCTCCAACTCGTTGATCGACGTCGGAATGCGCTGCAGTTCCGCGGACAACATATTGATCCCTTTGTCTTCGAGCGCCTTCTGCATGCCGGCAAAATTCTCAAAACTCGTGTAGATAATCGCCTCGCCGTCTCCGCGCTCGATTTCATCCGCTCCAAAATCGATGAGTTCGAGTTCCAGTTCGTCCATCTCCATTCCGGTGGTCTGAATGCGGAAGACGCCTTTGCGCTCGAACAAGAAGCCGACCGATCCGCTCGCTCCCAGCGTGCCGCCGTTTTTGCTGAGGATATGCCGGATGTTCGCCACGGTGCGCGTGGGATTATCGGTCGCGCACTCGATCATCATCGCGACGCCGTGCGGGGCGTACGCTTCATAAACAATTTCCTGAAAATCCTCGGTGTCCTTGGACAATGCGCGTTTGATTGCGGCATCGATGCGATCCTTGGGCATGTTCAGATTTTTTGCCGTTTGAATCGCCATTCGCAAACGAGGGTTGTACGCGGGATCGCCTCCGCCCGATTTTACCGCCACGGCGATTTCGCGGCCCATTTTCGTAAAGGCCTTCGCCATGCGCGCATAGCGCGCGAACATCTTATACTTCCGCTTTTCGAATATCCGTCCCATGAATCCCTATTGGTTTTGAATGGACTTGCGTTGTTGAACATACCGCTCGACGCCATCGGACTGCTCGTCGGCATGGTAGGAACTTCTCACGAGCGGCCCCGACTCGACGACTTGAAAGCCCATGCGCAGACCCTCGTCCTTGTAGAGTCGGAATTCGTCCGGATGCACGTACCGGTCCACGGGGATGTGTTCTTTGGTCGGCTGAAGGTATTGCCCGATCGTGAGGATGTCCAAACCGACCGCGGCCAAATCCCGCATGACGTCAAAGACTTCATCTTTCGTCTCGCCGAGACCGACCATGATCCCGCTCTTGGTCACCATGCCGTACTTCTTCCCCCGTTCGAGCAATTGCAGACTCTGCGCATAATTCGCCTGCGGGCGCACGACCCGATACAGGCGCGGGACCGTTTCTGTATTATGATTCAGAATATCCGGCTCTGCATCCATAACGATCTTCAACGAATCGATATCGCCTTTGAAATCGGGGATCAGAACCTCGACACGGCATTCCGGTCGGAATTCCCGGATCTTCAGAATGGTCGCGGCAAAGACCGATGCTCCGCCGTCCTTCAGTTCGTCGCGATTGACGGACGTGATCACGGCGTGACGCAGTTTCATCGCGCGAACGGAATGCGCGACCCGCTCCGGCTCCAGAGGGTCAGACCAGGTAGGTTTACCGGTTTTCACCGCGCAAAAACCGCAGGAGCGCGTGCACACATCGCCGAGAATCATGAACGTCGCCGTGCCCCGGTGCCAGCACTCCGAAATATTCGGACAGCGGGCTTCCTCGCAGACCGTATGAAGTTTTTGTCCGGAAACCAGATTCTTGATCTCGAAGAATTTCTCCCCGTGCGGAATTTTCACTTTCAGCCATTCCGGACGCTTGACCGGTTCTTCGAGAGATCGTTCTTCTGATTTTTTCTTGATGTAATCGACCTGCGCGGAGGTCATCGGGTACGTGCGGCTCATGCGGGATTCCACGACATGGGCTTGCCACCCAGAATGTGAAAGTGAAGATGGAACACCTCTTGTCCAGCGAATCGGCCATTGTTCACGATGACGCGGAACCCGTTCTGATCGACGCCAGCGACCGCGGCGACCTTCTTCACCGCCAACAGCAAGCGTCCGGCCAACTCAGCGTCTTCCGGTTGCAGGTCCGACAATTTTTCGATGTGTCTGCGCGGAATCAATAACACGTGCGTGGGAGCCTTGGGATGAATATCCCGAAACGCCACCACCTCGTCGTCCTCGTAAATCTTTTCCGTCGGAATTTCGCCCGACACAATTTTGCAGAAAATGCAATCCATGCGAGCCTCTAGGAAGGAAGTTGATTTTCCATCGGCGGACGCCCGTACGATTCCATCAGCCGATTGAACGATCGCATCAGAAAACCCGGAAGAACCGCCCGATACGTGCGCAGAAGCCGGTTTGGATTCTGCACAGATTCCATGAATTCCATATAGCGGGCCTCTCCGAGCAGAGCGATTGTTTTTTCTTTTTCCTCCGGATCGGTAAACCGCATCAGAATTCCGTGCTTTTCGGCTTCGGGATGAAATTGCACGGCCTCCATTTCGCTCGTGTAGCGGATTCCAGTGAGGGCGTCGCCGATGCGCTCCTGCACGCACTCGTAGGACAGGACCTCTGCGCCCAGACTCCGCAGTCGTCCGTGATCCGGATCGGTGACCTGATAATCGCGGTTATCAAACGCGTAAAATTTGTCATGCAGTCCGTCGAATAGAGGATCGGACTGTCCGGCCCGGGTCTTGAAAATCGGCACGATGCCGAGGTTTCTTTCCATGCGCGCACTGATTTTGCCAATCGCGTAGCGTTTGGCCATGAGCTGAAACGAATGGCAGATGCCAAAGAAGAACTTCTTCTGCGGGCTCTGGAGATTGTGTTCCCATACCCCGTCCAGCAATCGGAAGAACGCGCCCTCCCATTCGCCCGCTTCCATGGGATCACCGGGTCCACCGGAGGAAATGTAAATGTCGTAAGATAGGTCCGGCACCTCCATGCGATCCCGGACGTGGAATTGATCGACTTTGAATCGCACGTCCGGATGCGACGACCGAATCGCATGCTGCAGATGGTCGATCAGGCGTTTGATGTTCCGGATGCCGATATTGCGATGACCGTTATTCATATCCAAAATCGCAATCGGCAGGGTCAGTTCCGGACTCCAGTAGACGGGCTCTTCTTCGTTCAGGCTGTGAAAGTAATTTCTCATGATCCTACCGGTTGACCCATCGTTTTCCCGGACCGGATCGCGGCACTCTTGCGCATCGTGAAGTACAGGATTCCGCAGGACAGGACGATCCAAAGCCCCGACCAGACGATCGCAGGCAGCCAAAACAGTTCCGCGACGGCGTCCGCGTCAGAGTGCCCGAGGCTGTACAGACTTTTTGGCGCTCCCATCGAAAGTCGAAGAAGCGTCAGCACATCTTGAACGGAATTCAAAGCGCACTGGATCGCCAGGAAATTGACGGCAAAGAAATTCAAATCGTCGCTGCCCTTCACGCCCAGTCCGATCAGCCCGGCGGCCCACCCGCCTGCGACGAACAACGTGAACAAATCCCGCACATACAGCGCGATCGCCACCGCAAAAATCACTCCCAGACCCACCAGGATCAGTTTCGACGCCCGTGCATACGAGCTGCCCATGATCATGATCCCGCCGAACAACGATGCGCCCATGTACCCCGCGCTCGCAATGAACCCCTGAGCGAATCGCCCTGATGTCACGGTATGTTGCATGTACCCGCTCGTATCCGGATTGATCACGATTGTAGAGACATCTTCTCCCATCAGCAGACTCGCGATCGCATGACCACCCTCGTGGATGAATGTTGTGAAGAAATCAAATGGAATGAGAATGAGATTGACCACGGGCAGAAAACTGAGAACCAGCGAGAGAACAACGGCTCCAATAATGACAACCTGACTGCGCAGTCGGGGAGCGGGCTTCTTTTCCATACGGCGCGCAAATTAGCACAAAATCCCAACAGCCGCAAATAAATAATCTCCCCGAAACCTTGTAATTCCTGATTTTACCCTTTGTTATTTGGGCGCTCGGAAAGTATATTTGCCATTCATGAATTGGACTCTCAAAATGGCATTCCTGCTCAGCGTGGGTTGTGCGGGGACGACTGTCGTCGAACGCAAAGGATCCTACGACAAGGAAGCGCTGGATGCGCTTGTCGACGGTCTGATGTATGAGCTGGTTGGGGACATGGAAACGGCGACCGACCTGTATCGGGAGGCGGCCCGACGGGATTCTTCTTCGGTGACGCTGATGACCACCCTCGCTCGCGCCTACTTTGCGATCGGAGACGTCCAGCGAAGTCATGACGTGACCCTCGCGGCGCTTTCACGCAGCAAGGATGATCTCGCAGCTCTCGAAAATCTCGCGGACATTCAGATCCAATGGCGCCGATACGACATGGCCACCGAAACGTTGATCAAGATTCTGACCGCGCAGCCGGCAGACGCGGACATCCGCTTCCGTCTCATCACCCTGCTGGAGTACCAGGGCCGCCACGAAGACGCGCGAATCCAGTACGAAGAACTCCTCCGAACCATCGGACCCAATCGTCAAATCAGTCTCAAGCTCTCGGAGATGTACGTCAAGGACAAGGACTACGCACAAGCCATTCGAGTCCTGAAGCAGGCTTCCGATCATCAGCCGCTGGATGACCAGATTCTGGACGCCCTCGGACAAGCGTACGCGCTGAACGGACAAGTCGATAAAGCGGTGGAATGTTACGAACAGATCATTCAAAAGAATCCAGCCCAGCCGCTGGTGTGGGCGCGTCTCGGCAGCCTGACCCTGCAGGCAGGCGAATATCGCAAGGCCATCCAATACTACGGCGAAGCGGAAAAAACATTTCCCAGCAGCGCGGAGATCAAGCGTCTGATCGGATTTGCGCACCACCAACTGTCCGAATTCGAAGAGGCGCGGAGCTATTTGGAATTGGCAGTACGACTGAATCCGCGCGACATCTTTTCGTGGAATCTGCTGGCCGGACTGTATCGCCGGGCCCGCGAATGGACCCCATCCGACGACGCGTATGAAAATTGCCTTCTGCTGGAGCCAAACAACGATCTGATCCTGAACAACTACGCATACAGTCTGGCCGTCCGCGGGAAGCATTTGGAACGCGCTCTGCAAATGATCGAACGCGCTCTCAAGAAACAACCGAACAGCGGACATTATTTGGACACTATCGGCTGGATTTATTACAAATTGGGACAACACGATCATGCGCTCCGATACGTTCAGGAATCGTTTGCGGTGCAGCCCGGCAGTTGGGAAGTCTGCTATCACCTGAGTGAGATTCACCAGCAGCTTGGGCACGTCGAAGACGCCAACCGGTTCCGCGAGCGAGCCCGGCAACTGAATCCGAACTTTGAAAATGAAAAGGACTGATCCATTCATGAAATTCGCGGCTTTTCTCCTGATTTGTCTGACCGGCTGCAGCACAACCGAAGTCCTGCGCCGCGAACCGGTCGATCTAAAAGACATGACTTCCGACGAAGTGATTCGCCGGCACCACGACCGACGGGGAGAGTTCGTTTCGCTCAAGGCCATGGCAACCTTGACCCTGGAATCTCCGAAATCGTCCAATCAGTTCTCCGTCCAGATTGCGGTGAAGTATCCCGACTCCATCTATGTCAAAATCGAGGGCATTCTGGGCGTAGACGGCCTGAAGGCGTCGATCAACCGAAACACCTTTGTCGTGTACAACATCATCAATCGCACCGTGATCCGGGGGACCACCAGCAGCGCGGCGATCCGCAACGCGTTTGATTACGACGTGTCTTTTGACGAGATGATGGAGATTCTCACCGGGCATGTCGTTCTGAAAAATTCGGAAGGGTTTGTGTTGTCTGCCGACAGTTCGTATTACGTCCTCACGCGACCGACGGGGGAAGGGATTCGCAAATACTGGATCGATCCGTACGCAGATTTCGCCGTCGCTCGGATCGAGGACCGCGATTCTGCGGATCAGTTAATTCTCGAGCGCGATTTCACACGCTTCGAAAAGGTCGGCGGTCACTACCTGCCGCGGTACGTGCGCGTCTACCGTCCGCAGGAAAGCGATTTCCTCTCGCTGTATTTTGACTCGCGCGAGATGAACAAGACCGTTCGCAGTCAATTGTTTCTCATCTCGTATCCAAAATCTGTCGAAGTGGTCGAGCGCCCATGAAGCCGGACATTTCCATCATCGTCCCACTGTACGACGAAGCCGAGTCCCTGCCGGAACTGACGGACCAAATCTGCGCGGCCACTCCGGACCGCTCGATCGAGATCATCTTCATCGACGACGGGAGCCGCGACGGCAGCTTTAACGTGATTCGCAAACTGCGCGACACACGCCCTTACATCCGGGCCATCCGCTTCCGGAAGAATTGCGGCAAGTCGGCCGCTCTGTCGGAAGGTTTCAAGGCCGCCCTGGGGAAATACGTGATCACCATGGACGCGGACTTGCAGGATGATCCCGCGGAGATCCCGCGGTTGATCGCCACACTGGACGAAGGCTTTGACCTGGTGTCCGGCTGGAAGCGGACTCGTCACGACCCCATTTCCAAGACCGTTCCATCGCGGTTCTTCAATTTCGTGACACGCCTGATGACCGGGATTCCCCTCCACGACTTCAATTGCGGGCTCAAGGCGTATCGATCGGAAGTGGTAAAAGACGTCTCCGTGTACGGAGAGCTTCATCGATACATCCCCGCGCTGGCCAAGTGGCAGGGATTCACGAAGATCACGGAAATTCCCGTTCACCACCACGCGAGGAAATACGGCGCCAGCAAGTTCGGTTTGTCGCGATTCATCAAGGGCTTCCTGGACCTGCTGACCGTGACCTTCTTATCGCGATACGTCAAACGACCGTTGCATTTTTTTGGGCTGATCGGTACCCTGTTCCTGCTGGCGGGAATCGGCATCAATGCCTATTTGACCGTGCGCTGGTTTATGGGAGAATATCTGGGGAATCGACCGATCCTGTTCCTCGGCATCCTGCTCGTCCTGGTCGGATTTCAGATCATCAGCACGGGACTCATCGGCGAGATGATTACCCATCATTTTCACAGGGACCGGGCGTATCCGATTGCCGAGAAATTGGGCGAATGACCGAAAAGAAGCGAGACATTCGAACCGTCGCGACCAATCGCAAAGCGCGTCACGAGTACGAGATACTCGAGACGCTGGAAGCGGGATTGGCGCTGACGGGCAGCGAGGTCAAGGCCTTGCGCGAAGGCCGCGCCAACATTCAGGACAGTCACGCGAGAATTGAAAAAGGCGAATTGTGGTTGTATCATATGCACATTCCGGAATACAGACAGGCCAATCGGCAGAACCATGAAGAATACCGACGTCGGAAGCTGCTCGTCCACAAGAAGGAGTTGCGCAAACTCATGCGGCAGACAGAGGAAAAAGGCATGACGTTGATTCCGTTATTGTTGTACTTCAGCGAGAAGAACAAGGCGAAGGTCCAGCTGGCGGTTGCCCGTGGAAAGAAGTTGTACGACAAGCGCGACACGATCGCCAGACGGGATGCACAGCGATCCCTGGCACGCGAATTTCGAAATCGTTAACCAACCGATCTTTAACCTACGGAGGTCATCATGAAGACAGCCAGAGAGATTCTGAAAGGTCGCGAGCCGTACTTCGTCATGGTAGGACAGAGCGTCTTCGAGACGATTCGCTTCATGGCCGAGAAGAACATCGGCGCCATCGCCATCGTGGACAATGCCGCGTCCCGTAAGCTTCGTGGAATTTTTTCGGAACGCGACCTGATGAAGCGCATCGTACTGGCCGGAGCGGATCCGAGACAAACCATGATCGACGACGTCATGACCAAGAACGTGGCGGTGTGCGCTCCCGACGACCGATCCGAACGATGTCTGCAAATGATGAAGCAGATCAAGTCCCGTCACTTGCCCGTCGTCGAGGGCGAACGCATCGTCGGAATGATTTCTCTGCGCGACATCCTGGAAATGGACATTCACGAAAAAGAAGATGAGATCCGGATGATGAATGCCTACATCCACGATCTCCCGACCACACCCTGACGAATCGGGAGTCCGTACGAGGCAACGCGTTCGCGGGGTTTACCGTGTGGGGAGCAGGAGAGTAAATTTCGTACCCTTGCCGACGATGCTTTCGACATTCAGGTAGCCGTGATTCTCGGAGGCGAGGCGACTGCAGATCGACAGGCCCAATCCCATTCCTTCTGATTTTGTCGTAAAGAACGGATTCCAGACCTTCTCAAGATTTTCCGCGGGGATTCCCACTCCGTTATCCTGAACCTCGATACTCACAAAGGGCAGGTTCTTGTCGAACACGTCGTCCGCCCAATTCAAATTCGGATTGTCGGCGAGGGTCGCCGATTGCGTGCGGACGGTCAATTCGCCTTCCCGCGGCATCGCATGGATGGCGTTGAGGAACAGATTCATCAGGATTTGTTCGACCTGCTGCATGTCCACGTACACCTTCGGGACAATGGACGCAAACTCCTCACGGAATTTGATCTGCTTTCCATTCATCTGAGCGGCCATCAGCAGATACACGCTGTCGATGATGGATTCCACGTCGTGAAAATCGCGCGTGGGTTTGACCGGTTTGGCAAACTTGAAAAATTCCGTCAGCAGATTGTTCACCCGATCGATCTCGCGGACAATGCGGCTGACGAGTTCGATCCGTCGATCGCTTTCCGAAAACGATTCTTCCAGCACCTGCGCGGCGGCTTTGATTCCGCCGAGCGGATTGCGCACTTCATGGGCAATGCCCGTCGCCAGTTCGCCCAGCGTGGCGAGTCGATCCATGCGCGCCACCTGCAGACGCATCAGATTCATTTCCGTCAGATCGCGAAACGTCACGATCACACCGGCTTGTTCATTGTTCTCAAACAGCGGCGCGGTGCTGAAGCCGATGGGGATCACCGTTCCCGTTTTGGACATGAGGTCTACTTCGCGGCTGTCAAATCGTTTGTTTCGGATCAGCATCAGATCGATCAGTTTTCCGCTTTCTTTCGGATCGGCGAAGAGATCGAGGAAATTCTTTCCGAGGAGCTCTTCCACCTCGTAGCCGAGATTGGAGGCCGCGTTTGCGTTCACGAATGTGATGTTGGCCTGCATGTCGATGGTGATGATGCGGCTCGACATGTTTTGGATCATGTTGCGGTAGAAGCGGTAGACGCGCTCGATGAGTTTGTACTTGTCGAACAGCGCGGCTTGTTCATCCAGCCACTCTTTGGGGATCTTGCGGGTGTCGACGGTCGATCCCGATTGCTTTTGTTGGACCCGCTCGTCGATGGGAATGAGATCCGACAACTCCTTGTTCAGGATCTCAAATGCATCTTTCTTTTCTTTGGAATGTCGACTCATCACGTGCTTTGCGTGCTATGGGACCGCGGCAATATGATGAAAATGGCCGGTGGGTTCAATGAATTTCTTGACCGAGAAGAGAAGACGCCCGACGGGGACTATTTTCTATTTCAGGTAGAATCGGTAGCTTGCGGCATGAAGAACCGATGCGGCAGCGCACTGCCACAAAAAAGGAGGATTCAAATTGAGAACAACTGCAGCGGCCTTGATTGGTTTGATGCTGTTCAAATCCGTCGCGGCTCAAGAACGGAACCAAACGGTCATTTTTGTTTGTGAACATGGAACCGCAAAGAGTGTGATTGGCTCGGAATATTTCAAGAGAATGTCATCTGAAAACGGAAAGAACTTCAAGGTGGAATGCCGGGGAATTGTTCCGGATTCGGCTCTTCAGTCCGCGACAGAACTTGGCCTGAAGAACGATGGGTTTGACTTGAGTGCGTTTCAGCCCATGGCATTCACCGCCGCCGATCTGGTGGCTGGCTCCATTGTTGTGACAATCGGGTGTCTTTTACCAGAGAACCTGGACACCACGGGAATTCGGCTGATGCAGTGGAACGATATTCCGCCAGTTAGCGTAGACTATGAAGTGGCTCGGGATAAAATCATCCGACGTGTGAGAGAATTGTTGCAGTCTTTGGAACCATAAGGATCGCACAATTCTTGCGAGGGTGAAAACAAGTTTTGATGCCCAGAAACGTGATCGCGTTCTGCCATGGCCAATCATTTTCAACAGGAGTTCTCTTGAACGGTCCCGCCTGTGGTCACCCGTGAGCCTGTTCTAAGGAGGGTGCATGCTGACCGTGCGAAAAGCCAATCTGAGCGATGCAAGGATGCTGTCTGTGTTTGCGGAGCAGACCTTCAGGGAGACCTTTGGCGGGGCGAATGCGGACGACGATATGGCGCTTCACTGTAAGAATTCCTATGGCGAAGCCATCCAAGGTGAAGAGCTATCGAATCCGAACAGGCTGACTCTGCTTGCGGAGGAGGACGGAGAACTCATCGGTTATGCCCAGTTACGGTGGGAGGCCGCTCCGGCCTGTGTCGCATCCGAGCGGCCGGGAGAGATTCAGAGATTGTATGTTCGGAGCGGCCGGCACGGTAAGGGTGTTGCTCAGAGTCTGATGGATGCCTGTCTGGAGGAAATGAAGGCAAAAGGCACGGATGTGGTCTGGCTCGGGGTCTGGGAGAGGAATCCAAGGGCGATCGCGTTCTATAAGAAGTACGACTTCGTCGAAGTGGGGGATCATGTTTTTCCGCTGGGCAATGACCCTCAACGCGACATTGTCATGGCCAGGTCGATGGTCGGATCGTGATCGGTCCCTCTCGTCGCACGCCACACCGCATGGCGAAGCCATGATGTCCATTCAGACTCATGTCCCTACAGCAGATGATACGGATCCGCCTCCAGATACACGCGAACGTCCTTGCTGGTGCGAAAGGTCGCGCAGGCCGATTCAATCCACGGGCACAGGCATAGATTAGAAGCTATAGCCGAGGCCAAATCTGACAACCGCGCCTTTGAACTGCTCGTCAAGAATGTGTTCGTTCAAGGGAAGGTGATATTCCAGACAGAAATGCGCGTTCCTGGAAAAACGATAGACGGAACTCAATCCGAATATCACGCCTGGATCGCTTGACCAACGAATGTCGGATACGACCCCTGCACTCGCATACAGCATTGCATCATCCCTGCGATGGAGAACAAAGATATTTTCGATGATGAAAGGAAACTCCTTCGTGATGGCGAGGGTCAGTCGCGGATTGAAAAATCGCTTGCGGTAAACGGTCGTAGACAGGGAAGTAGTCAGGTCTATTAGCACAAAGTCAATGGTGTGTGACAACGAAGGGGATGTCGCCGCACTCGTGGAGTCGTGGACTTGTCACTCGTCTTGGCTGAAGGCCTGAATAGGAATACATAAGCAAAATAACGCGGCAATCGTTCTGATTACTACGCTTTGGATAGAGAAGTTCATAGCAGTGTACCTGTAGTTAGAGTACGGTTCAAAAAGAAGAAACCAAGAAATTGTGAAAGAAAGAAGAGCGTGTCGGCTCACGCTGCGTTTCCCTACAGCAGATGATACGGGTCCGCCTCCAGATACACGCGAACGTCCTTGCTGGTGCGAAAGGCCGCGCAGGCCGAGACAAGCCAAGCCCGCAGGACAGATAAGGTTACGCTGCGGGAGGCCTTCGCGAGAATCTGCCACCGATATTCGTCCCGTATTTTTTCGATCGGCGCCACCGACGGACCGAGAATGTGGACTCCCTCCGGCGGCGGATCCAGTCGCCGACGGACCGTCTCCGCAACTTCTTGTGCGCGCGTCGCGTCCCTGGACGTTACACGGATCATGAACATCCGACCGACCGGCGGATAGAGCAATTCCTTGCGCGCACTGATTTCCTCTTCGTAAAAGCCGCCATAATCGTGTCTCTGCGCATACTGAATCGCCGGCCGGTGCGGATGAAAGGTCTGGATAATCACGCGCCCCTGACCGTGTTTGCGTCCGGCGCGTCCCGCCACTTGCGTCAGAATCTGGAACGTCTTCTCCGAAGAACGGAAATCCGCCAACAGCATTCCGGGATCGGCGGAAATCACGCCGACCAATTCCACGTGCTCAAAATCCAGCCCTTTGGCGACCATCTGCGTACCGACGAGCACATCGGCCTTTCGCGCACGAAAGATTTCCAAAATCTTGTCATGCGAGTCCTTCTGGGAAGTCGTATCCATATCCATTCGCAGAACCCGCGCGTCTGGAAATCGCTCGCGGGTCTGGGCCTCGACCTTCTGCGTGCCGATGCCTTGATGCACGATCCGCCCGTTCCCGCATTCCGGACAGCACTCCATCAAATACGCCGCGTGACCGCAGTAGTGACAACGCAATTGCGACTGATGAACGTGCAGGGTGAGGGTGATACTGCACCGCGGGCACTCCGCCACATACCCGCACGCGTAACAATGGACATGATGCGAAAACCCTCGTCGGTTCAGAAACAAGATCGCTTGCTTGCCTTTGTCCAGCACGTCCTTCATGGATCGTCCCAGGGCGCGGGAAAAAATGGGTTCCCAATTTTCCGTGTGTTTATCAAACTCCGCGCGCATATCGACGATTTCGATCCTGGGCATCGGCACATCCTGAATGCGATGGGTGAGGGTCAGCAACTGCGACTTGGCCGTCTGCGCGTTGTAGTAGGACTCGAGGCTGGGTGTCGCCGTTCCCAGCAAAACCACCGCTCCGCTTTCGCGAGCGCGCATGATCGCCACGTCCCGGGCGTGATACTGCGGCGGCGGTTCCGCCTGTTTGAACGTCGTCTCGTGCTCCTCGTCCACCACAATCAATCCCAGATTTCTCACCGGTGCAAAAACCGCCGAGCGAGCGCCGATGACGATCGTAAATTTCCCGGTGTGAATGTGTCGCCACGCGTCGTATCGCTCGCCCATGGACATGCGGCTGTGCCATACCGCCACCCGATCTCCGAATCGCGACCGAAATCGCCGGACCGTCTGCGGAGTCAGTGAAATTTCCGGCACCAACACAATGGCGGTACGCTGATGGGACATCGCATGATCAATCGCCTCCAAATACACCTGGGTCTTGCCGCTCCCCGTCACGCCGTGCAACAGGAAGGAATGAAACCCGCCATGATCCAAAGCGTCCTTCGCCGCCGTCACCGCGCGTTGTTGCTCCGCGGTTAAATCAAAATGAACGACTTCGGTACCCGTCTTTTCGAGTGGAAATCGGATCTTTTCACGACGCGAGATTTCCACATATCCCTTCTTTTCCAACGCCTTGACCGCCGCGAGAGTGGACGAGGTCGTCGACAGCAATTCACTCTGCAATATCCCGGGATCGTCGGCGTCGTATCGCGCGAGGAGACATTCCAGAATCGACCGCTGTTTGGCCGACCGACGCGGCATCTGTTCGATCAGGGACCGTGTTATTTCCGGATCTTCGGCCAGATGGGAAGACAATTCCACATACGACGCGGTGAGCGTTTTGACAGCGGGATCCCGGAGCGTCTGGTCGAGGGCGATGATTCGCTTGTCGTGCAGCTCCTTGAGTGCGCGCTGAAGATTGCGCGAGCCGACTTTCTTGATGAGTTGCCGCACCGTCAGTTTCCGATAGACATACAGGGCCTGCAGGATGCGCGCCAGGAGGGGACGACGCTTGCGAATCTGTCGGATTTCAAATTCCCCGATGTCCTGGATCAGGCTGACCGTCGCGACCGTCTCGCGGTCCATTCCCGGGGGCATCATCGTGCCGAGCACCTGACCGATCGGAGTCATATAGTACTCGCTGATCCAGAACGCAATCTTCATCAGATCTTCCGGAATCACCGGGAAGGGCTCGAGGATCGTCTGGATGGGCCGGGGATTGGAGATATCCGACCGGTCACGAAGACGAACGACAATCCCAGAAATCCGTTTGCGGCCAAACGGCGCCAGCACTCTCCAGCCCGGAGCGAGCATGGACTCCAGTTCCGGCGGGACCGTATACGTAAACGTCTGATACAGATGCAGGGGAAAGGCTACATCGGCGAACTGCATGACCCGAATATATTTCTCGCGCACGGCAGTTGCAAAAAGAGATTGAACTACCGCGAAATATGCATACATTCGTCGAAGTTTTGAATATGCCGGACCCTACAAAACAATCCGAGATCGATAAAATTCAGGACCTTCTCTCGCTGGACATGCCCAATCGTCCGAAGGAGGAGTTTATCAAAACTCTCTTGCGTCAGATCGAGCCGCTGAGCTGGGAGTCTCTGAAGGCGTTTCGCAAGTCCCTGGGCCAGGTGTTGATCGAACGGGAGGCCGCGAACAAGGGACACCTGCGCATCGAGGCCCTGATGGAGCTCTTGGACTTTGCGCGATGCCAGGCGTGGCTCGTCGAGAGCGGAATCAGTGAGCTGGCCGTTCGCAACATCATTGTCGGATTTCGGGACAAGGCCAGCGAAGACTTCAACCGCATCATCCACGGCGAGGGATTTCTCGATATCGATCGCAAGGAACTGGCCGATCTCCTGATGGAGGAGGAGATCCCGGAAGTCGACATCCAAACCTTCGTGGAAATGATCCACTCCGTCGATCTGAGCGTCAACGAATATCTTCAGCGTGTGTTCAAGATGAATTATCTCGCCGAAGCGGCCGTACGGCGCGAGGCGCTTCGTGGGACCATGAATCTCAAAGAAATCGTCAAATTGTATTTGTATACCGTCATGCAGGTGGCCCTGAGCGATTACGGATTGTCCGAGGAGATGATCCGGGAAATTTCCGATCGCCTGGGTCTGTCCAACAATATGCAGCGGCAATTTCTGATCGTCCAGCAACTGGAAAGATATTTCTTCAGTCTCGGCTCCACCGAGGACGTGTCCTCCAAATCCAAAGACTTCTGGATTCATCTGCTGAATGAATACGAACTTCGGATCGCGCTGGAGCAATACGTGGCGGGAGACAAGGTCGAGAAATCCGAATTTGAAATGGCCGAACTCCACGCAGAGGCGCGGCATCTCTTCGATGATGTGTCCGAATTGAAAAACGAAACGCTGGCGGTGATCTCGATCACCTATCGGCTGGACAACCCCGAGGAAAAAGGCCACAGCGCCGAAGAACTCATCGGCATCATCGATCAGATCAATCTGTTGACGAAAGAAATTGCGCCGCTGACCATCTTGCAGCGCGACATTTTCGCGTTTTTCGAGGTTCTCGGCGAGTGCGATCACCACAATCGATTTTTCCGCGAGACGATTCTGAAGTTTCGCTCTCGTCTGAAGCGACTGGCAGATGCCAAGGAGAAGGCCGGTGACCGGATCACCCTGGCCAATCTGGTGATCACGTACTTGTATTCGCGTCTGGATGCCTTTCTCGATGACTACGATTTCCGCGAGCAGGAAGTGCTCGACGGCATCCGCAACCGACTGACGCAGTGCAACGATTTCGAGCGGCAATTCGCGATCACGGATCTGATCGAAGAACATGTCTTTGCCAATCCGGGGATCATTCAGATCGTCGACGCCAATTACTGGCCGGAATTGATCAACACGTTTGAACTCAACATCATTCTGGAGATCTACGTTCGACGGGGCTACTTGTCACCTGGCAATCAAGACATGACGAAGAACCAGATGTTGGACTGGATCCAGTCAGAGATCAACAGCATCGAGGACATCGCCGTCAAGAGCCTGACCGTCATCTTCCTGACCGCCCACCTCTCCGCACAACTCGAGCACTCCAAGGAGCGAACGTTGACGATCTCCGAAGTCTTGCAGACGCTGGCGATTCTGCGCAAGGACGGCGAACGAGCCGCCCAGCAATTGCAGATGGAGGGCCGCGTCAAACGCGAACTGCTGAGTTCGCTGACCGAGAAACTCTTCCGTCTCGAAGCGATTCAGCAGTCGATGAATTCAGAGGAAGGCGATCTGGTCAGCCGCCTCGATGAGGTGATCGTGGGCATCCGCACGCGGCGGGACAATCTCATGGGCGGCAAAATGGACCCGGAAGTTCTGGAACAGGATATCCGTCAGTATTTGTCCGACCGCAAGGTGGTCGCGCTGATCGATGAAGTGGAAGAAGTGTACAAGGGCCACATGGCCGCGTCGTCCCGCGAAAAAGCGCGCAAGTAATCAGCCAATCATGCGCAGACAAAGGACGGTTCCCTGGTCGGTGCGATGAAGCGACCAGTCCGAAACGAGTTTCTGAATCACATGAAACCCCCAGCCGCCGGTTCGTTGTTGACCGGCAATCTTCTTTCCGATGTCCGGTGATTCCAGTTTCGAGGGTTCGAATCCCTGGCCGCGATCCTGGATTTTGACTTCGAGAAATTTCCGATACCCGTAAATCAGAATGTTCACGTACGCATCGGCATCGTATTGATTGCCGTGTTTGATGGCATTGACGAGAGCCTCGCGCAGGGCGATGCGGAAATCGTTGATCTGATTTTCTGAAAATTCGTACGTCTGCATTTTCTTCACGATGTGATCGACCATCGGAATTTCGGCATCCGGGATACTGCTGATTTTGGTGAATTGCCTCTCTGCAGGCTGCAGGCGGATTCCGACCAACGCCACGTCGTCCGCAAGCGATTGCGGCGCGATGGAGATTTTGCCGACTTCTTCCAGGATATCGCCCACCCCGTGGCCGCCCCATTCCCGCTCCTGGAATTTCTGCGTCAGCAGGGATTCCTCCAGATTGGGCACGCCATCTGTGTGCAGAAGAAGCAAATCGCCGGCCTCGAGATCGAATTCCACCTCCTGAAACGCTCCCAACCAGGAGGGCATCCCCATCGCCCGGCCGGGGATGTCAAAGACTTCGATCGCTTTGTTGCGTACGAGGATCGGATTGTCAATTCCCGCGTTGATCAGGTGGACGTGGCCGGTCAGTGTGTCCACGACCGCGAACTGCATGGCAACGGTGCGCGTGCGATGGTCGCGAATGGCCAGAATCTGTTCCTCTACGCTCGTAAAGAAAACGGAAAGCGGGACGCGGCCAAACTCCCCAAACCGAAGCTGAAACTCCGTGATCCCCTTGATCAGCGACGCGTAAAACGAAGCGGCGATCCCTTTGCCCGCCGCATCGATGATGATCACGCCGACACGATGATCGTCGATCTCAAAATAGTCATAATAATCACCTCCGACTTTGTGCAGGAGATGCAGCTTTCCGGCAATTTCGTATCCCGCTGTCAGAAGGGGATCCTTTGGGAGGAATCCGCGTTGGATCCGGCCTGCCGCTTCCAGCTGGGCGTCGATCTCACTCTGGGCCGCGGCTAATTTTTGATTCAGTTGACCGAGTTGAGACATTTTATCTTTGAGCGAGCCGACCATTTGTTTGACGGCATGACTAAGACCGGCGATCTCGTCGCTGACGTGCGCACTCGGCAGATCGATCGCCCGATCGAGATCGCCGTCGGCGATCGCTTTGGTGTCGCGATGAAGGGTGGAGACCGGCGACAGGATGCTCTTGGTCAGGTATCCTGCCAGGACCAATCCGGCCACGATCCCGATCACGCCCGCCAACAGCAGCATCTTCGTCAGCTCACGATCGGTTGCCGCGACCGACGGAAATGCCTGATCCCAGGACTGCTGCGTTGCCACCTGCCACGAGATCGACGTCAAGGCGTACCGAGTGATAAAGGTCCGCGTCTCCTCGATCTCGACATACCCGACGTCGGGATAATCACGGAGTTCCCGAGCGCCCACATCCGGAAAATTGGAAGCGAGGGATTCGCCGTTGTTCACGAGATGAAACGCCATCTTCTTGTCGATGCGGGATATCCAGTCGTCCAAGTCCTCCAGCTTGACGACCGCGCTCAGGAAATAGTGCGTGCTGTCGGGCGAAAAGAACGGAACGATCAATTTCACCGCGGTCAATTGCGTGCGAACCTGCCCTTCCATGGAAAAGGACAGCGCTGGATCCAGGAAGGTCGGCCGGGTCACGTTGGCCAGGTTGGCTTTTTCCAGATAGTTGATGTTTTGCGGGGCGCCGTATTGGCTGAGACCGTCCTTGTTCAGAATATAGAGCGACTGGAAATGGTCGGCGTGATTCGTGTAAAATCCGTTCAGATCGTTGCGATACTGTTTCCGGTCGGCAATCACCAGCCGTTCGATGAAGGATTGAATAGACTGCGTGCGCAGACGAAAGTACTCATTGACGTACTCCACCTTGGCTTCGACCACACGCAGATTGTGACTCAAGTCGTTGTCGTGAACCAGCGTGTGATTATACCGATGAAAAAAATATCCGGTCAGAAAGAACGTCACGGACAGCGCACCGATGATGTACGATGTGACCCGTCGGGCGATCTGAGGGGCGCGCGAATACGACAGGATGAAGAGAATCACCAGAGACAACAGCGCGATCAGAAACGCACCCAGATAGAATGCCTGATCGAGGGTCACCCATCGGATAAAGAAATACACCGTCAGGATCGCCAGGACGAGGGGCAACAGGAATTCGACCAGTCGTCGATCGCCCGCCAGGTTCTTGAACGTCATCCGGAGATGTGCAGTGGTTGATGTTGAGCGAAAGTAGCAAAGGGCTCAGAGGAATGCAAGGCGGTCCGCAGGCGGGATGCTCTCATCGGTCGGGCCGATAGGTCACCGAGAACTTGTCCGTTTCCGCAATCTCAACCTCCACCAGCGTCACATTCGGTGGGGTCGCGCGCTCAAGTCTTCGAAAGAAAAATTCCGCGATTGCCTCCGACGTCGGATTGATCTGCTGGAAGTCCGGCAATTCATTGAATGATCGATGGTCCACCTGTTGGAGAACTTCCCCGATCCACTGCTTCAGAATGGCATAATCCGCGGTCATGGCATTGCGGTCGGTGCGCTCTGCGCTCAGACGGATGCGGACCGACCAGTTGTGACCGTGCAGGCTTGCGCAGGGCCCAGGGTAATTCCGCAAGGCATGAGCGGCAGAAAACGTCTCCCGAACGTCAAGAAAAAACATCACCGATGTTTGGGTTGGGACTTCTGTTTGAGGCTGGAAAGCGTGGGCGCGTAGATGACGACTTTGTTGCGGCCGGTTAACTTGGCTTCATACAAGGCTTCATCGGCCATTCGCATCAAGGTGTCGTGGTCCTGGGAATTTTCCGGAAAACTTGCCACCCCAATGCTGATGCGGATATTGAAATCCTTGTCGTCGAATGGGGAATAAAAGTACCGGTCTTGCAGATCGGCCCGGATTCGGCTCATGACCATGGCGGCATCGCTGCTGCGCGTCGCCGGCATGATGATGGTGAACTCTTCGCCTCCGTAGCGGCAGACGAGGTCTTGCGCACGAAGGGACTTCTTCACGTGTTGAGCGATCGACCCCAGCACAAAGTCTCCGGCTCGGTGTCCGTACGTATCGTTGAATTTCTTGAAGTGATCGATATCCAGCATCACCAGGGAGAGGTCTTGTTTGTATCGACGCGCACGGTTGACTTCGACCGGCAGTCGATCGTCAAATAGTCGGCGGTTGTAGACGCTCGTCAGCGCATCGACATACGTCAACTTCATGAAGTTCTCGGAAATCTGGATCGACCGCTCGATTCTGGCCTGCAGTTCCTGCAAATCAAACGGTTTGATCAGAATCCCGTCGCCGCCGGCCGCAAACACCTCAATCTTGTTCTCCAGCGTATTGACGGCGGTCAACGCGATCACGGGAATCAACATCGTTCCGGGCAATTTGCGTAACTGGCGGATCATCTCAATGCCGTTCATTTCGGGCATGACAATGTCGGCGAGAATGACGCTCGGTTTTTCGGTGGTTGCAATCTGAAGTCCCTCTGCGCCATTTTGCGCATAGCTGATATCAAAGTTTTTTTCCTTGAGAAAATCCGTGATCAGATTGCGGATAGCCGCATCGTCTTCTACAATCAGGACACGCGGTCTCGAAATGACCTCTCCCTGCTCCGCCCCGGGCATTGGTGTCTGGTGGCTGTTTTCCATCGCTAAGAGATACTCTGCAGGAGTCGCCGCTTGGACTCCGTCAGCTTGCCTTTCTGTTTAAGTTCTTCTGTGTACGCCTGCAACAACAACGGACTGGACTCGCGGATGCTGACCGCGACGAGAAAGTCGACCAGGTCCTGAATCGACTCCAGCGTAACAGACTTCCCGCCGGATCGATCCGCAAACCATTGGAACGTCGTACGGGTTTCCTGCACGTTGTTGCACAGTACAGTATACATTTTTACGTGCTTTTGGATCAGTTGATTGGTTTCCTCACGGTAATCCCGTTTGTGGGCGCACTCATCGAAGGAGTCCGTGACTCCATGGGGCGGTTTGTCTCCGATAAGGATCAACGCCTTTCCTTTGTTTCCCGGTGACCAATCGAGTCGGTTGGCCTCATACAATGCGCATTCGACGGCCTCCGGACCCCCACCTCCCGCGCCCGGCGCTATTTCCGAGGAGCGCAGAAACGCGATGATTTCTTCCTCCTGATTCGTGAACGGCAGGGTTTGCGTCACATAGGGGCCCTGGTCGTGATCCTTGTAGGCAATGACCGCGATGCGCGCATCCGCGACCCTCTTTCGGATCTCGCGAACCATCATCTGGACGTGCATTTGCACCTCGGCTAGATACACATCCATACTGCCCGTCGTATCGAAGAGCATTGCAACGTCGAGAGAGCCGGCTTTTCGAACACGCTCCAACACCGGTTTGGTAAGTGCGCGGTGCTCTCCGATCTTCCGAAAAAGCTCTTCTTTTTGCTTCTTGACGAGATCGCTCATGACGCCTTCTTGAGTGCGATAATATAGGTGAAACGATGTGAGCGCACAATCCATTTCTTGACCCGCATGCACACGGGCTCGGTCAGGGAATGGAATCGGCCTCGATCACCGAGAGAATCTCTGCGAACACGATCTCCACCGGACGATCTCCGTCGATCGCCGTCAGCTTGCCCCGCTGGGCGTAATATTCCCGCAGCGGCGCGGTTTCGGTTTCGTAGACCTCCAACCGCTTTCGAATCGCTTCCGGCGTATCATCGGACCTCTGATAAATCTCCCCGCCGCATCGATCGCAGACTCCCGCGGTCTTGGGCGGTTGGGTCATCCGGTTGTACACCGCTCCGCACGCCCGGCAAATGATGCGGCTTCCCAGACGGTCAGCCAGTTTCTCATGCGAAACCGTCATTTCAAAAACCGCATGCAATCGTGACCCCATATCCGCGAGGATCCTGTCCAGCGCACTCGCCTGCGCGAGCGTTCGCGGAAAGCCGTCCAGAATGAATCCTTTCGAGCACTCCCGGGACTGGATCTTATGCTGAGCCAGTCCGATGATCACATCGTCCGGAACCAGCTTCCCTCCATCCATGAACGTCTTGGCCTTCAACCCCAATTCCGTACCCTGTTTGATCGCCTCGCGCAACATGTCGCCAGTCGAAATCTGGACGATTCCGTACTTGTCCACAAGGAGCTTCGATTGCGTCCCTTTTCCAACCCCGGGCGCTCCCAACAGCAGCATTCTCATCTACCTTCTTGCCTCCATTCGGCTTGCATGATATGTCAGCCGAGTTCTAAAATCCAGCATTATAATGAGTTACGAGAACCTCTCCCGTATCCGCTGGAGCGGAAATCGGAGGTTCTGACTTTCAATATACTCATCGGCAGAAAAATTGGGCTGACCAATCTTCTGATATGTCCGATAAAAAACGCTCTTCCCCTGATCCCGCCACTTGTTCTCGTATTTCGTCGGAAAGTGATTCTCAGCGGGGGCGGGACCCCAAGGGACGCAAGGGGAGTACATTCCGACCAAGGCCATGCATTCATCAACCCATTCCCGATATTCCAGGTCGTCGGTCGCAATTCTCAGGCGCCGGGTCATCTTACGGGCGATGATCCTCAGAGTGTCCGGATTGACCAGGCGACGTCGCTTGTGTCGTCGTTTGAACCACGGATCCGGAAAATGAACGTACACATCTTCGATCGAGCCGTCGGCAAACACGGTCAGCAGAAAGAGCTTCGCATCGCCGATCAGAATCCGTCCGTTGGTGCTTCCGCCTCGTGAAAGTTTCTTGTCCGCTCTCACGGCATAATCGGCCAGGAGTTCGACCCCGATGATATCGCGCTCTGCGTGCGCATGAGCAAAGGGGGCCAGGAAGCTGCCATTCCCGATTCCAATCTCCAGGTCCATCGGGGCGGTTCTTCCCAGAACGGCCCGCCACTCCAACGTAGTTCCTGCCGCAATGTGACGTTTGATCTCGTCGTTTCGCCAGTTCAAAATGAACGAAGGTTTGTACAGCGCCAAGGTTCAGCGGTCCTGAAAGACGGGCTTTCGCTTTTCGAGAAAGGCGGTAACGCCCTCTTTCATGTCCTGCGAACCGTAAAGCCCTGCAAAACACTCTGATTCGCAATTCATCGCGGCTGCCATGTCCAGTGCCGCGCCGCGGCCGATGGCGGACAACGCCTGGCGCATCGCCAGACCGCTTTTGGCGGTGAGTTTCGAGGCAAATTTCTTCGCATCGTCCAATAGCGTGTCCTTGCTCACGACCATTTGGACGAGCCCGATGGACAGCGCTTCCTCCGCCCGAACGGGCTCACCGGTCAGAATCATCTGCGTCGCTTTCGCCGCGCCGACAATTCGCGGAAGTCTCTGGGTGCCTCCAAAGCCCGGAATGATCCCAAGCGTGATTTCGGGCAGGCCCATCATCGCCCGATCAGACGCGATCCGCATGTGGCAGCTCATCGCGAGTTCCAATCCGCCGCCAAGACAGAATCCGTTGATCGCTGCAATGACCGGCTTCGGACCGTTTTCCAGTTTCAGGAAGACCGTTTGACCAAATCCGCTCATTTCCCGGGCTTGCTCGCGGGAGGTGAGTTTCGAAATCTCCTCGATATCTGCGCCAGAGGCAAACGTCTTCCCCGCTCCCGTCAGAAGGATGACTTTGCATTCCGCATTTGCGTACAGCGCGTCCAAACAGCGATCCAGTTCCTGCAGCAAGGGCATCTTCAGGCTGTTGCCGGGAGGATTGTTCAGCGACACCACGGCGACTTTTTCGCTGATCTCCACCTGCAAGAAGGTATAGTTCATAACTCCTCCGTTGTGCGAATGAAAGGGTGCGTTCAATGGAATCCGTCCAAAACAGAAAAAGGCTGTCCACGCGAACAGCCTTTTTTTAGAACTGTGAAACGATCACTCTTCTTTCTTGACGACCCAGACTTTGATCTTGCCGATCACCTCGGTGTGCAATTTCACATCGACGTCGAAGAGTCCGAGTGATTTGATCGGCTCGTTGAGCAGGATGCGGCGCTTGTCGATTTCAATTCCCTGCGCCTTCAGGCTGTCCACAATGTCCTGCGAAGTGACCGATCCAAACATGCGGTCTTCCTCGCCGACGGCCGCGGAGATCGTCACGCTGACCGATTCCAACTGCGCCGCCATGGCCTGAGCGGCCGTTTTTTCTTTTTCCTGCTTCTGGGCGATACGTTTCTTTTCGCGCTCGTACATGGCCTGATTCGCAGAGTTGTACACCATCGCGAGTCCTCGCGGCACGAGGAAATTGCGAGCGTAGCCGGGTTTGACGTCGACCAATTCTCCGGCGCGGCCCACATTGTCCACGTCTTCTTTCAATATGATTTTCATGTCATTCTTCCTTTACTTCGTCATGTCGCTGACAAACGGAATCAGTGCCAGATGCCGCGCGTGTTTGATCGCGGACACCAGTTGTCGCTGATGCCGTGCACACACGCCGGACGTCCGGCGCGTCAGGATGCGTCCTTGTTCAGACGTGAACTTGGTCAGCCGTTTGGTATCGCGGTAATCCACGTACTGCGTCTTGTCTTCGCAAAACGGGCACGTCTTCTTCTTCTGCATCAACCCGCGCGGTTCGCGTTTGGGCCTTCGGGGAGTTCGGGGCGTATTCATGTGTGTCTTCCTTCGTTCGTGTGGTTAGATCGCCAACGTCTCTTCACGCTCTTCGGCGCGCGGGGCCGCTTCTGCTTTGGCTCGCTGCTGGAGGAGGCGACGGTCGATGATGAGCGTCAGATGGCGCAAAATGCCTTCGGTGATGTGGTAGTGGTCCGCCAGCGAACGAATGACGCTGCCGGGATGCTCAAATTCGATCGAGACGTAGTATCCGTACGTCTTCTTCTGGATCGGATAGGCCAACTTCCGTTTGCCCTGCTCATCGACCTTTCCGATTTTTGCCTCGTGGCTGGTAAGGACTTCTTTGATCTTGTCGACGATTGCGCGAACCGCATCGTCGCCAAGCTGAGGGTCGATCACGACAACCGTTTCATAAAATCTCGGCTGTCCGGGTTCCCCTCGGCGGGTTTTCTTGGACATGGTGACTCCTATGGTCTGTTACGGTGTAAGCGTAGCCCGGCACAATTACAGCAGGGCAAACTCACACAGGATGAAACATCGATCTATTTGATCAGCGGCGCAATCACAAGGGCAACCACCGACATTAATTTAATCAGGATATTCAGCGACGGGCCGGCCGTATCTTTGAACGGATCGCCCACCGTATCGCCGACGACGGCGGCCTTGTGCGCGTCCGATCCCTTCTTCACGACCGTACCATCCTTGAGCGTATAACCGCCTTCGAACGATTTCTTTGCATTGTCCCAGGCGCCGCCCGCATTGGCCATGAAAATGGCCAGGAGCACGCCCGACACGGTGACCCCGGCCAGCAAACCACCCAGCGCTTCTTTGCCCAGTCCGGGCGTGAAACCGACCGCGACCGGCACGACCACTGCCATGAGTCCGGGCACGATCATCTGGCGAATGGCCGCCGTCGTCGAAATATCCACGCAACGTTTGTAGTCGGCTCGGGCCTCCGGTTTGCCTTCCAGCAGTCCGGGGATTTCCTTGAACTGACGACGCACCTCTTTGATCATATCCATCGCCGCGCGTCCGACGGCATTCATCGCCATGGAAGAAAACAGGAAGGGCAACATGCCTCCGACGAAGAGACCGGCCATGATTTTCGGGTTGGCCAGGTCCAGCGATTTGATTTCCACCTGCGTCATGAAGGCGCTGAAAAGCGCCAACGCTGTCAACGCCGCAGAGGCAATGGCAAACCCCTTGCCAATGGCGGCCGTCGTATTGCCAACCGCATCCAGCTTGTCCGTCCGTTCACGAACAGCCGGCTCCAAATGCGACATTTCCGCAATTCCACCGGAGTTATCCGAGATAGGGCCATACGCATCCACAGCCAATTGGATCCCCGTCGTGGATAACATGCCTAGCGCCGCGATGGCAATTCCATACAATCCCGCGAAATAATACGATCCGAGGATTCCAATGGCAATCAGGAGAAGCGGGATCGCGGTGGATTGCATCCCCACTCCCAAACCCGCGATGATGTTGGTTGCCGATCCCGTGACGGACTGCTCGACGATCGTGTTGACGGGACGTCTGCCCATCGCGCAGTAATATTCAGTGGATAGTCCGACGAGAACCCCGATGATTAGACCAAAAACTGTAGCTCCAAAGACGCCGGTTGCCGTAATTATCGAGCCCGACGCCGCATCCAATAGGTTTTCCGCGGGCCACAACTGCTGGATCACAAAATACGCCGCCACGAGCATCAGCCCGGCCGCGCCAAACGAACCCACATTCAACGCCACTTGAGGATTGCCCCCCTCCTTCGTCCGCACGAGGAACGTGCCCAACACAGATGCGACAATTCCAACTCCAGCCAATACCATAGGCAACAACACCGGCGCCAGTCCATTGTAGTTGGGAGTGGCCGCCACAATGGCTGCGCCCAGGATCATCGTGCCGACGATCGCACCCACGTATGATTCGAACAGATCCGCACCCATCCCGGCCACGTCGCCCACGTTGTCACCGACGTTATCCGCAATCACGGCCGGATTTCGCGGATCATCCTCCGGAATACCGGCTTCCACTTTGCCCACCAGATCGGCTCCGACATCGGCCGCTTTCGTATAAATGCCGCCCCCGACGCGTGCAAACAAAGCGATCGAAGAGGCTCCCAGAGAAAACCCGGAAATAACGTTCAACAAACGAATGACGTTCAAATGCCACTGATGGGCGTCGGACTGGACGAGTTCGGTGTTCGTCACTTCAAACAAATTGCCATACAGCATGAAAAGAAAGGAGAGTCCAAGCATGCCCAGGCCGACCACGCACAGTCCCATCACCGAGCCGCCCGAGAAGGCAATCTGCAGGGCTTGCGGCAAACCTGTGCGCGCCGCGTTTGCGGTGCGAACATTGGCCTTGGTCGCCACACGCATCCCAAAGAAACCGGATAATGCGGAACAAAACGCCCCCACCACGAAAGACAACGCCAGCAGAGGACTGGAATCCTCTTTGTTATAGTTTGCAGCCGCGAGCAGGGCGGCAACTGCAATGACGAAGATGATCAAGACTTTGTACTCGCGCGTCAGAAACGCCATAGCGCCTTCTGAAATGGCCTTGGCAATTTCCTTCATCCGGTCTGTTCCAGCATCCTGCCGGGATATCCAGCCCGCGCGAAACCAAGCAAACACCAGCGCCAGGATCGCGCTCCCGACTCCAATCCAAACCAACATTTGATCGCTCACAAATTCCTCCGACTGATTCTATGCATTAGGGTTGTCCAACATCACACGATTGTATCGATTCATCGCCTTGTCCATACCTTCCTCCAGATAACACAGCAAGGCGTCCGCCGCCGTCTCCACGACCTTTCGCACCACCGGCCATTCCTCGTCTGCAAATGCAGACAACACAAAGTCCGCCAAATCGAAACGACCCATGTCTTCATTTCCCACTCCCACGCGGAGTCTGGGAAATTGGTCGGTGTTCAGCTGATACAAGACCGACTTGAGACCGTTTTGGCCTCCGTCCGAACCCGATGGCCGGATTCGCATCCGTCCAAGAGGCAACGCCACGTCATCACAGGCGACCAGGATGTGGCGAACGGGTATTTTGTAAAACTGCGCAAACTCTCGCACCGCAACGCCACTGTGATTCATAAACGTGGTCGGTTTCATGAGCCACACACGCCGATCGTCGTATTTCCCTTCGGCAACTTCATACTCACCCTTCCCGGCGCGAAAGGACAGGCGGAGTCGCTCCGCCATATGGTCCATGACCAGAAAACCCGCGTTGTGGCGAGTGTTGGCATAGGACCGACCGGGATTGCCGAGTCCAACCAATAGATCCATGGGATTGGAAGAGAATCGCCAAAATTACTTGGCCTCTTCCTTTTCCTCTTCCTTGCCTTTTCCGCCTACCAACTCCGGTTCGGTCGGAGCCGCGACGGCTACAGTTTCTGTGGTCACCGCCGCTTCGACTGCCTTCGGGATCACAACCGTGCACACGGATTCGCTGGCCGGATTCAAAATCTGAATCTTATCGAACGACAAATCCCGAACGTGAATGCTGTGCGCAACGTCCAACTCCTCTACGTTCACTTCCAGGTGGCCCGGAATGTCATCCGGAAGACACTTGATGTGAAATTCGTTCATGTCGTGCTGCAAGATGCCGCCCTTGTTCTTCACGCCGGTCGGCATACCGATGAATACGATCGGCACCCACACGTCGATGGGGCGGTCTGAGCGGACGCTCATGATGTCCACATGGGTCAAGCGTCCGGTGACCGGATCGGCGGAGTAATCGCGAACCACCGATTTGGTTTCCACACCGTCCAGACTGATCTGGACGAGAGTATGTTCCGTGGACAGAAATTTCGCAAGCGTCTTGGCGTCAATCTGGATCAAAACGCTCTCCCGCCCGTGACCGTAGAACACGCCCGGCACTTTTCCGGATTTCCGTGCATGATCAGCGGAATGTCTTCCCGGTGATCGTTTCTCTGCAGGCAATACAATGGCTTCCATGATTCTACCTTATGATGTTATGAATGTTTTCGTATTTCTTTTTCGTACTCAAGTTGCGGTTTTCAATGAAACAACACGCTGATGGACTCGGCCTTGTGAATCCGCTCAATGGCGTCGGCAAACAAATGAGCCACAGATACCACATGAATTTTCGAACACGTTTGACGCAAGGGAACCGTGTCCGTCACGACCACTTTTTCGATGGCCGATTCCATGATTCGCTCGATCGCCTTCCCCGACAACAGCGGGTGCGTGCAAGCGGCGTAGATTGCCTTGGCGCCGTTCTTTTTGAGCGCCGACGCCGCTTGCGTCAGCGTGCCGGCCGTATCGATCATGTCATCGATCATTAGCACATCCCGCCCGTCCACTTCGCCGATGATATTCATGATCTCCACGTCATTGGCTCGGGGTCTTCGTTTGTCGATGATCGCAAAGTCGGCGTGCAGCCTTTTTGCATACGCCCTCGCCAGCTTGACCCCGCCAACATCCGGTGAAACAACCACAGCGTTTTCGCTGAGAATTCCCTTCCAGAAGTCCGTCAATACCGGAGAGGAATACAGATGGTCCACCGGAATATCAAAAAAACCCTGGATCTGCGGCGAATGCAGGTCCATCGTCAAAATGCGGTCCACACCCGCCGTCACCAGCAAGTTGGCCGCGAGCTTGGCGGTGACGGGTACGCGCGGTTGGTCTTTACGATCCTGTCGGGCGTATCCGAAATACGGGATGACGGCCGTGATTCGGTGCGCCGACGCGCGTTTGGCCGCATCGATCAGAATCAGCAGTTCCATCAAGTGATCCGCCGGCGGGAACGTCGATTGGATGATGAACAAGTCCCGACCACGGATGTTCTCCACATATTTCGCGAAGATTTCCCCGTCGCTGAAATTGTAGATCTCCGTCTCTGCGAGAGACGTTCCCATTTGCTGAACCACCAATTCCGCGAAGGCATGGTTGCTTCTACCCGCAACCACCATCATGGAATTCATTACATCGACCATAGCACCTATATCTTATCTTACCTCTTCGCTAATCTTAGCTCTTGCTCTCATACCCTTCGATCGCAGCAACACACGTTGGCTGGGGTGCAAGGATTCGAACCTCGGATGGAGGGACCAAAACCCTCTGCCTTACCACTTGGCTACACCCCAAGAATATTCAAAACGGAATTACGATCTCACAAACCGACCGATGTGGACAAAGCAGTCCGCCATTTCCCCGGCAAGACCGTCAAGGCGAGTTTCACTGTCAAAAATTCCAAAGACCGTTGACCCGCTTCCAGACATGCGGGCAATTTTGGCGCCTTTTTCTTCAAGCTGGTGTCGCAAATTCTTGATTTTTGGGTGCTCCTGGAAGACCAAATCTTCGAAGTAGTTCTCAAAAAACAAGGGTTTAGCCAAAAGTGCGCTAAACTTAATAGATTTGCTTTTGTTTGTCAAGCCGAAACTTCCCCCCAAACCCGCGCCCGTCTTGACTTGTCGGGCATAGTGTTGGTACGCCCACGCGGTGTCTATGTGGATACCCGGATTGACTAATACGACCTGCTCTGTCAAAGGCCAATCGAAGAACTCCAGCATTTCGCCCCGCCCCGTGCCCGTCGCCGTATGACCCTTTCCAAGCTGAACACCCACGAAGAATGGCACATCGGATCCCAAACGCGACGCCATTTCCATCAACTGATCGTCTGTCAGGGAAAGTTCAAAGAGACTTCGGACATTCACCAGTACTGAAGCGGCGTTGCTGCTTCCTCCGCCAAGACCGCCACCGATTGGAATTCTCTTCTCCAAAGCGATGTGCACCGGCAATGACTCACCCACGGCTGACTCCAACAGCCTCACGGCCCGCACGCATAAATTGGATTCATCACGAGGTACGCGGGGATCGTCGCAGACGAGATCGATGCTGTTTGATCTTTCCAAGGTGATCCGATCACACAGGTCAATCACCTTGAATGTCGTCTCAATGTTGTGAAATCCGTCGGGTCGCTTGCTTATAATCCGCAGACCCAGATTGATCTTGGCGTACGACAGCCCGGTCATCATGCGCGCAAGATAGAACATTCCGTCAAATCTACAAACGAGGGTTTCGTGACATCAGGCCAAGAGACCTTATTCGGATAATTGCAAAGGGTCAAACTTGGGATGCTAACCGGCTCATGACCGAATTCGTTTCAGAAATCCAGGGGGTAAATCACCGGGTTGCTGTCTTAATTTCGATTACTCATCGACTGCGTTCTTTTTTTTGTTACGCGAATAGCCAATTCTGGCTATCTTAGGCCCTGAAACTCTATCATGAGATGGTGAGGATGTGACACCCTATCACGCGAAATATCTTGCTTACGAACTAACGCGACGCAGTCCATCGAACAGCATCCAGAGGCTCGCTACCGCGCTTGTAGATGCACAGGTTGACTTGAATCCTCATCAAGTAGAGGCGGCTTTGTTTGCCTTTCGTTCACCTCTGTCCAAAGGTGCCATTCTCGCCGATGAAGTCGGCTTGGGAAAAACTATCGAAGCCGGTCTTGTCATTTCTCAGAAATGGGCGGAACAAAAGCGAAAGATTCTAATTATCGTTCCGGCCAATCTCCGTAAACAGTGGAGTCAGGAATTGCTCGACAAATTTTTCCTGCCCTCAATCATAATTGAAAACGCTACTTTTAACCAAGCCATCAAGGAAGGCAACCTTAATCCGTTTGAGCGGAAAGAAGTTCTGATATGCTCTTATCAGTTCGCAAGAAAACACGAAGCGTATATTCGATTGATTCATTGGGACCTTGTTGTGATAGACGAAGCACACCGGCTTCGAAATGTCTATAAACCTTCGAACAAAATAGCCAATGCAATAAGGAACGCTGTTGCCCATGCGCCTAAAATACTTCTGACGGCCACTCCACTTCAAAATTCCATTCTCGAACTGTACGGACTTGTGAGCGTTATCGACGAATTTCACTTTGGCGATGTGAGTAGCTTCCGCTCGCAGTACAGCAGGCTTTCGGAAGATAACGATAACGAACTCTATCAGGAACTCAAACAACGTCTCAAACCCATTTGCCATAGGACGCTTCGCCGGCAGGTTCTCGAATACATAAAATTTACAAACCGTGTAGCCATCGTTGAAGAATTTTATCCTACCGACGAGGAACAGAAACTTTACGACCTCGTTTCGGAATATCTGCAACGCCCTGACTTGTTTGCTTTGCCAAAGAGTCAGCGTTCTTTAATGACATTGATACTGAGAAAGCTACTGGCTTCATCCACGTTTGCCATCTCCGGGACTCTTGAGGCGTTATCGAATAAATTGAACACCCTTGCCGAATACCATGATGTATCCGCACAAATTGCACCGGAAGACTTATCAGATTTTGAAGCTGTAAAAGAATTTGAAGACGAATGGGAAGAGGATGATGAAAACGAAACTGCGGATGAGCCAAAACTATCGCCACAGCAAATCGGCTTGATGAAGCAGGAACTCGATTCACTGAAAGAATTTCACAAACTGGCCGATTCAATACGGACTAACTCCAAAGGTGAAAAGCTCATTACAGCACTGCGGCGCGGATTCGCCGAAGCGGAAAGATTAGGCGCACAGCGCAAAGCTATCATTTTTACAGAAAGTCTGCGCACTCAAAACTATCTCAAACAAATTCTTGAGGCGAACGGCTATAGTGGCCAGCTTGTACTATTCAATGGCTCCAATAATGATCCCGAATCGCGGGAAATATATCGGCAATGGTTGGCTAAACACGAGGGTACTGACCGTATTACGGGTTCAGATACGGCCGACAAGAGGGCCGCGCTCGTAGAATATTTTCGGGATCATGCAACGATAATGATCGCAACCGAAGCGGCGGCGGAAGGGATTAACCTTCAGTTTTGTTCTCTCGTTGTCAATTATGATCTTCCCTGGAATCCGCAACGTATTGAGCAACGCATCGGGCGATGCCATCGCTACGGTCAAAAATACGACGTTGTCGTGGTCAATTTTCTCAATAAAGCCAATGCCGCCGACCAGCGGGTTTATGAACTGCTTGACCAAAAGTTCAAACTGTTTGACGGTGTCTTTGGAGCAAGTGATGAAGTTCTTGGCAGTATCGAGAGCGGTTTAGATTTTGAAAAGAGAATTGCAAAGATTTATCAGGAATGCCGCACAACCGATGAAATCCAGACTTCATTCGATCAACTGCAACTGGAACTTGAGGGAAAGATTTCCACTGAGCTTTCGAAGACCAAACAAAAACTTTTGGAAAACTTCGACGAAGAGGTCCACGAAAAGTTACGCATTAACCTGAAAGAAAGCGAAGATTACTTAACCAAGTATGAGCGCTGGCTTTGGGATATTACACGCTATTACTTGAAAGATTGTGCCGATTTCGAGGCGGACGGCTTTGGATTTACGCTTCGAAAGAATCCATTTGCCGGAGAAACTATCCACCCTGGGCCTTACCGAATCGGAAAAAGTATGGACGATGTCAATATCTATCGTATTAACCATCCGCTGGCCCAAAGAATCATTGAAAAGTGCCGCGTCCAACCAACTCAAACCGTTTCGTTAGCTTTTGTTTATTCTACGTCCGGTAAGAAGATCACCATTTTGGATAACCTCATTGGCAAAAGAGGTTGGTTGACCGTCAAACACTTTTCAATATCCACTTTTGATACCGAAGATCATGTCCTTTTAGCAGGATGCACCCATGAGGGCGATGCTTTGTCGGCCGATCAATGCAGGCGTTTTTTCTCACTTTCGGCTTCAATCAAAAATGACTTTTCAGTACCGGAAGCAAACATTGATTTACTGATCGGAAACGAACTGGCCGTGCGTCAGAATGAGATTCTTGCTGAGGTTAGTACACGCAATGCGGCGTATTTTGAACAGGAATTAGAAAAACTGGATATGTGGGGCGAGGATCGCAGGAATTCACTGAAAATGACTTTGAAAGAACTGGATAGCCAAATTAAAGAACTCAAAAAGCAGGCGCGTCTTGCGCCGAATTTGCCTGAAAAACTTCAATTCGAGAAGGAACGCAGGAAACGAGAAGCGGAGCGGGATCATGCATGGAAGGAATATGATACAGCCGCCAAAGAAATAGAAATCAACAAAGATCAGCTTATTGATACGATTGAGAAGAAGCTGAATCAAAACATTCGTGAAGAAGTTTTATTCACTGTAGAATGGACGCTTGAATAAGAAGAAAAACCGATTGGAAGGCATGACGATCATTTCGTTGAGGTCGACATAATGATCCCATTACTCAAGACACCGCAGGTGGAGACCAGGGAATGACATCCGAATAGGTTAGAAGTAAAAATATGCAAAACACTTCGTATTTCGGTATAATTAGCATATTTTTACTGTAAAGCAATTGAATCTATATGATTGATTTTGTTGAAAAAAGACTGTCGCAAGGGAAGTTCACGTTTTCACTGGATGAACTTGAAGCCGAATTCCCCAAGCGTACTGAAAAAGCGCTGAAATCGGCCCTCTCAAGGATTGTGGCCAAAGGAAAAGTAGTACGAGTACATCACCTTTTCTATGTCATCGTACCGCCGGAATTCCGCGCCAAAGGCATCTTACCGCCGGTCTACTTTATCTCCGACTTGATGAAATTTCTCGGCCGGCGTTACTATGTATCTCTGCTAAGTGCGGCCGCTTTGCACGGGGCGGCTCATCAACAGCCTCAGGAGTTTTTTGTATCCATAGAAGCTCCTCCACTGCGCGCAAAACGGATGGCAGGACTGTCTCTGGATTTCGTAGTTACCCGCGCGATACCTGAGGCGCTTGTTATCAAAATGAAAACGCCCGCAGGTTTCGTCAAGGTATCCAACCCCATCCTTACTCTGTCGGACTTGCTCGAATTTCCAAAAAGGGCCGGCGGATGGGAAAGAGTCCTCGAAGTGGCCGAAGAACTCTCGGAAAACGTTACGCCCGAAATGATCACCAAGCCTTTTATTGAACATGCGAAGTCGGTGACACTGCAGCGGCTCGGTTTCCTCTGGGAATATCACCTATCCCGGAAGTCACTGAGTGAGGGTCTTTGGGCCGCAATCGGCCAGCGGCAGTTTTTTGCATTGGAGTGGCCGTTAGAAAGAACTCTCACCAACGCATCCGGCAATCGCTGGCGGTTGAGAATTCCAGGATGATCCCGCAAGCTTACATAACAGCCTGGCGCACTCATGCTCCATGGCCCAATAATGAACAGGTTGAACAGGATTTGCTCATATCCCGTGGGCTTCTGGAAATTTTCAGTCATCCACAACTGAAAGGAAAGCTCGCCTTTCGCGGCGGCACGGCGTTAGACAAGTTGCATCTCGTGCCTGCGGCGAGGTATTCCGAGGATATCGATCTTGTTCAAATCAAGGCGGGTCCCATCGGACCAATTCTCGATGAACTTCGATCGTCTTTGCATTTTCTTGGCGACGCGAAATCCAATACGGCTGAAAATGTAGCCACGCTCACGTATCGTATGGATTCTGAAATACAACCGGTCGTTCGCCTTCGTTTGAAAATTGAAATCAATGGCCGTGAACACTTTGCCGTCCGCGGTTGGCAAAGGCATCCTTTTAGCCTGGTCTCCGACTACGCTGCAGGAGTGTGCGAGATAACAACGTACACCGTCGAAGAACTGCTCGCAACCAAACTGCGCGCGCTTTATCAAAGGCGAAAAGGCCGTGATCTTTTTGATCTATACTACGCCGGGCTCCATATGAATGATTTGGATTATTCGGGAGTCGCAGCCACCTTTACGGAATACATGCGGCAGGCTGGCCATGAGGTCCCGACGCGGTCGCAGTTCATGCAGAATCTTGAGATGAAACTTCATCATCCGGATTTCACAGGCGACACGACAGCCTTATTGAGGCCGGATATAGAATTTGACTATGCGAAGGCATTTGCCCGCGTCGCGAGGGATGTACTGTCGCATCTCGCAGATACTTAGAAAAGGATAATTGCCATGCGCGACGGCTTTTCACGGTGAGCCTGTCGAAGACTGACTCAAAATGCCCAATGCTTGTCATGCTGAGCCTGTCGAAGCATGACATAAGGATACATAAGCAATCATGAAAGACCACCATTACTTCGTTTATATTCTTCTCTGTTCGGATCAGAGTTACTATGTTGGCATTACAAACACCCTTGAGCGAAGAATCTGGGAACATAACGAAGGTATTGATCCTACATGCTACACGTACACTAGGCGTCCAACGCAACTGAAGTACTATGAGGAATACACGTACGTGTACGATGCGATAGCTCGCGAAAAACAACTGAAGGGCTGGAACCGGAAGAAAAAGGAAGCGCTGATCAATGGAGAGTATTCGAAGTTACCGGAATTGTCAAAGAGTCGTACACGTCACCCTTCGACAGGCTCAGGGTGACAAAGCGCAAACTGTCATGCTGAGCCTGTCGAAGCATGAACAACATTTAAACAACACGTCACCCTTCGACAGGCTCAGGGTGACAAACTCGCGGCTCAGGGTGACAAACTCGCGGCTCAGGGTGACAAACTCGCGGCTCAGGGTGAC
>CAZRTJ010000010.1:0-110687 GCA_964602985.1 uncultured Bacteroidota bacterium | reverse complement strand
TTTTCTACCCTATTTTATGGGCGTTGGAATTTCCACAACATTTGAAGGTAACTCCGAAAGCCGAGTTCGCACAGTCTCGATATCTTTATCATTGACTCAAATATCCTGATTGCGCCGCAAGGTCGTTGAGATGTGTTGGTTCACTGTGCATGTTCCTTCCAATCCGGTAAATAAAACCCAAGGGCGTTTTATGAAGTCATTGTTCCTTCTCTTGATGATGGTGCGCGTCCTGCACGCCGCCCTCCCGTACGACGAAGTTCGCCGCATCCATCAGGAATTCCGTCGTCTCGAACGCACGGAAACCACAGACGGAGTGCCAGACTACACGGCGGCGACCATGAAAAGACTCCACGCACAGACGCTGCTCCTCCGAGATCAACTGTCTGCGCTCGACACGACCGGATGGACGCTCGAACAAAAAATCGACGTCGAGATCGTTCGCGCAGAACTGAACGGCATGGATTTCTTCATCCGCGTGCTCAATCCGTGGGAGCGCGATCCGGCGTTTTACGTCCTGATATTTCCCAATCAGTCGGATACACCGGAGCACGAAGGGCCCGTCAGCCACGCGATGATCGATCTGTGGAAGTATTCATTTCCCCTCTCCAAAGACGATGCAAAGAAATTGACCGCGCAGTTGCGCGTCATTCCCAAACTGCTCGACCAGGCACAGCAAAATCTCATTGGCAATGCGCGCGATCTGTGGATCGCCGGCATCCAAAGCGTGCGCAGGCAAATCCAGCATCTCGACGATCTCGAGAAGAATTTGAGCAACGACAAAGACCTCCGCGACGCGTGGAAGAAAGCGCGCATCGCGACGATCACGTTTGCCGAATGGCTGGAGCAAATGGCCGTACACAAGACCGGTCCCTCCGGTGTCGGCAAAGAAAACTACACCTGGTTTCTCCGAAACGTCTTGCTCGTTTCCATGACGTGGGAGGAGGAAATGACCGTCCTGCGCCGCGAATTGGATCGCGCGCACGCGATGCTTGCGCTGGAACGTCATCACAATCGGAATCTTCCTGCCCTTCTTCCAGCGATGACCCAGGAAGAATTCGATGCGCGAACCGACCGCTCGGTCAAGACGCTCATGAAATTTCTGAAGGAAAAAGAAATTCTGCCCGTCAAAGAGTACATGGAACCCGCATTGCGTCGCCATCTGGGACAATTCCAACCGCTGGAGCAACGGCATTTCTTTTCCAACATCGTGCATCACGAACCGGCCGTCCTGTATTCGCATCTCACTCACTGGTTCGAACTGGAGCGCATTCGGCTGGAGCCGCATCCCAATGCGATCCGGCGCGACGCCCTGCCGTTCAATATCTGGGTGAGCCGCTCCGAAGGTCTGGCCACCGCGGTCGAAGAGATCTTCATGCATGCGGGCCTGTACGACGACAACCCGCGAGCGCGTGAGCTCGTGTGGATCATGCTTGCGCAGCGCAGCGCACGCGGTATCGCCTCCCTTCGTGCCCACGCCAACGAGATCGACGTCGTGCAGGCGCAGAACGAACAGATCGAATGGACACCTGCCGGATGGACCGGCGCCCGTGGTCTTGTGATCGGGGAACAGCATCTGTACCTCCGCCAGCCCGGATACGGCACCAGCTACGTCACCGGCAAAGTCCTGATCGACCGACTCCTGAAAGATTATTCACGAATCCGCGGCGATCGATTTCGTCTGCACGACTTCTTTGAAGAAATGTATTCCGTCGGCATGATCCCGGTGTCCCTCATTCGCTGGCAGTTGACCCAGCAGGAAGACGAAGTCCGGGCGATCCGACTCGACGAGTAATTACACTTCGTACCCGACTGCGTCAGCCCGCACGGCGCAGTTGCACATATTCCCCTTGACCCACCCACTTGGACAAGTGCGCGTCCACAGTTTTTCCATGCTTCGCACAATCGAGAGGACAATTTTCATCCGTATTCCTACGTACGAGCCCGCTTGTATATCAGCACAAAATGGAAATTTTTTCAAATTTCTCTTGCTATTGCGATTCTCCACTTGACATGACTCGATTTTTCGATTAAAATGCCCGCGCATTTCTGTACGATGTACGTCACTTCCCTTTTCGGGTAACCCTGCGTCCGGAATTGTTTTGTCAGCTTGGGAGGGCTGGTCGAAACTGTTCTTTGTGTAGACGTCTATTCACCCGTTCCCATCAGTGTATCCTAAACCACTTACAGGAGAGTGAAATGCGAGGAGTTCGTTACCTGTCTCATGCGGCTCTCATCTTTCTGGCCGCGTCGTTCCTTTGCGGGGAATCCATCCACGCGCAACAAGCGCAGAAGAAATGGATGGACCTGGACGAAGAAAATCAGAGTTTCTTCGAGGTTCAAAGATCCTTTGCGAAAGCCTTCGAAGGCAAAGATGTCCACGACCGCGCGGTCATTCGCGGTACGGGATTCAAGCAATTCAAGCGCAAGGAATGGTTCTGGTCGACGCGCATCGACGCCAGCGGACAGCAGATGTCCCAGCGCTGGTGGCACGCCAAAGAAGAGAAAGTTCGAAATTTTCCCAACTCTCAGTCCGCACGGATGGCCCGGGGTCTTTCTCGCTCGGCTTTCAGCGCACAATCTGCGATGGCCACCTCCTCCAACTGGACGAATCTCGGACCGCAGTCCGCGATTCCAACCAGCGGCGGAGCCGGACGCGTCAATTGCATCGTGTTCCAACCCGGAAATTCCAGCATCATCTACGTGGGATCTCCTTCAGGAGGTCTGTGGAAGACCACGAACGGCGGAACATCATGGTCCACGACGACCGATGAACTCGGCAGTCTCGGCGTAACCGCTCTCGCGATTGATCCCAATAACACCAACGTCATGTATCTCGGAAGCGGAGACGGCGACGCCGGCGACACATACTCGCTGGGTGTGTTGAAATCGACAGACGGCGGCGCGACGTGGAACCCGACGGGTCTGAGCTGGACCGTGAATCAAACGTACCGCGTCAGCCGGCTCGTCATGCATCCGACCAATAGCAGCATCCTCATCGCCGCCACGACCAATGGCGTCTGGAAAACCAGTGATGCCGGCGTCACGTGGACGCAGGTTCTCACCGGCAGTTTCCGTGATCTCGAGGTCGATCCCTCCACTCCGAGCGTATGGTACGCCGGTTCCTACGCCGCCGGGACAGCCGCGATTTACAAGTCAACCACCACTGGCGACAGTTGGAGTCAGCTCACGAGTGGACTGCCGACGTCGAATGTCCGGCGCGTGGCCATCGCGGTCGCGCCGTCGTCACCCTCCACGGTCTACGCCCTGTACTGCAATAATACGACGAATGACTACGGGCTCTATGGCGTCTACCGATCCACCAACAGCGGTTCCTCCTGGACCCAGGTCAAAGGCGCGACCTCGCCCAACCTTCTCGGATGGGAAAGCAACGGCTCCGACTCGGGTGGCCAGGGCTGGTACGATCTGTGTATCACCGTTAACCCGACGAATGCGAATGAAGTATACGTCGGCGGCGTGAATGTGTGGAAGTCCACCAACGGTGGTACCAGCTGGTCCATCGTCGCACACTGGACGGGCAGCGGCGCGGCATATGTTCACGCGGATCATCACGCGATCGAGTTTGCGCCGGGCAGCGGCACGACGCTGTATTCCGGTAACGACGGCGGGTTCTTCCGCTCCACCAACAACGGAACGAACTGGACCGATCTCAGCAACGGGCTCGGCATCCATCAGTATTACCGCATCGGCGCGTCGAGGACCAACTCCAACCTGATCCTCGGAGGGGCGCAGGATAACGGAACCGATCGCTTCAACGGCACCTCTTGGTCGCGTATCATCGGCGGGGACGGCATGGAGGCCGCGGTCGATTATACGAATGCGAATATTCAGTACGGCGAATTGTACTACGGCGATCTGTACCGAACCACGAGTGGCGGCACGCCGAGCAACATTGCCGATCCGTCGGAGGACGGGGCATGGGTGACGCCCTACCTCCTCCACCCGACGACCAACACGACCATGTACTACTGCACCATGACGCGCGTGTATCGCAGCACGAACATCACGGCCACCACCCCGACATGGTCCGCGATCAGCGGCACCCTCGGATCATCCAGCGATCCGTTGACCATGCTGGCTGTCGCGCCGTCCAACGGTACGACCATCCTGACGGCCAACTCCGCTTCCACATGGAAGGGCACGTATTCGGGTTCCTCGTGGACATTTACCGCCGTGTCCGGACTGCCGGGCGTCGTGACGTACGCCGCCTTCCACCCGACGGACGCCAATACGATCTATGTGACCGTCGGCGGCTACACGGCAGGTAGCAAGGTGTACAAGACGACAAACGGAGGTTCTTCCTGGACCAACATCTCCGGATCCCTGCCCAACATTCCCACGAACTGCGTCGCGATTCACCCGGATGCGCCGACACACGTCTATGTGGGAACCGACCTCGGCGTGTTTCTCTCGAAAGATGCCGGAGCGTCGTGGGAAGCGTTTGATACGAACCTCCCGAACGTGATCGTGAACGAGTTGGAAATCCACACCGGCTCCGGTAAAATCCGTGCCGCCACGTACGGACGCGGCATGTGGGAATCGCCGCTCGAGCCGACGACGGGCGCCAACAGCGTCGCCGTTACCGCCCCCAACGGCGGGGAGAATCTCACGGGCGGCGCGTCCACGAACATCACGTGGACATCCACCGGTTCCATCGCCAACGTGAGTCTGGAATATTCGCTGGACGGAGGGTCGACGTGGACGACGATCCTGTCTTCCACGCCCAATGACGGATCGCAAGCCTGGACGGTTCCATCCTCCGCCACGACGCAGGGCCGCGTGCGTGTCGCCGACGCCGCCAACGCGTCGACCAACGACATCAGCAACGCCAATTTCACCATCACCGTCGTATCCAACAGCGTCACGGTCACCGCACCCAACGGCGGCGAGAGTCTGAGCGGAGGCTCCTCGACCAACATCACCTGGACCAGCACCGGCTCCATTGCAAATGTCAAACTCGAATATTCGCTCGACGGCGGTTCCACATGGACGACGATCGCAGCTTCGACACCCAACGACGGTGCCCAAGCGTGGACGGTTCCATCCTCCGCGACGACACAGGGACGCGTCCGGGTGTCGGATGCATCCAATGCCGCCACCAACGACATGAGCAACGCCAATTTCACGATTACCGTGAGCGGCGGGTATGCCGCGCTGCCGTATACGACCGGCTTTGAAAGCGCCCTGGACGCGTACTGGGCCCTGTCGAGCGATCATGCGAATGGTCGCATCCAACGAACCACCGCAAACGCGCCCCACGGCGGAAGTTATCATTTGACCATGGATGTGAGCGCCAATGGCACATATGTCCACAATCGGGCTGATCTGAAAGTCAATCTATCCGGCTATACCAACGTGGATTTGTCGTACTGGTGGAAAGACTTCGGTGATGAGAATCACGCGGACGACGGTGTGTATTTCTCCAGCAATGGTGGGTCCACCTTCACGAAGGTGTACACATTCACGCCGGCCAGCTACAGTACGACGTACCGCCAGTTCACGCTCGATGTGGATGCGCTGTGTGCGGCAAATGGATTAACCATGACGAGTACGTTCGTCATTCGCTTCCAGCAATACGACAATTACGCCATTTCGTCAGACGGTATGGCGTTTGACGACATCAGCGTGACGGGCACGACCGGCGGTCCGAGTTACATCACAGCCGAAACCGAATCGAACAACACGTCCGGAACGGCCGACGGTCCGGTGGGATCGGGCGTGAATGTTTCAGGGTCGATTTCGAGTTCCTCGGATGAAGACTACTTCTACATCGACGTCGCTTCGGCGGGCAATCTGAATATCTCCCTGTCGATCGGTTCGTCCGCGGACCTGGATTGGTTTCTGTACAACAGCAGTCTCCAGGAGGTTGCACGGGGCTACACGACGAGCAATCCGGAGGCCGGCACCTACAACGCAACCGCAACGGGACGCTATTACCTGAAGGTCAACGGTTATCAAGGCGCAACATCTTCGTACACGCTCAATGTGAGCGGAGGATTGGCGAAGTTTGCCGACGCCAGCGACCTGACCGTCACGAAGTTCGGTCTCTTCCAGAATTATCCGAACCCATTCAACCCGACGACGCAGATCGGATTTGACCTCGCGCGCGAGTCGCGGGTCACCCTGAAGATCTATAATTCGTTGGGGCAGGAGGTGCGCACGTTGTTTGACGGAAGAATGAAGTCTGGCTCGTACAAGCAGACGTGGGATGGACGGAACAACGCAGGACATTATGTCTCAAGCGGAATCTACATCTACCGGTTGCAAGCGGGCGACTTCATCATGAGTCGGAAGATGAACTTCATCAAGTAATGATTCCCAGCCCTCCATTACGAAAAGCCTCGGCCCTGTAGGGTCGGGGCTTTTCTTATGGTTCCCACGATTTCGGGTAAGGGCAAGATAGCAGTTGATGGCGAGGCCAATTACATGTATTTTCGCAACTGACGTGTACCACTCACTATAAGCACCAGAAAAAGGAGAGAGAGATGAAAGGAAGAATTGCGGTTGTCTTGATCGCGGCCCTGCTAATGGGATCCTGCGCGAAGAAATTGACGCCCAAGGACGTCGCCGGAAGCTACGCCGTTGCGGACAGCTGGAAGAGCAACAAGGAGTTGATCGGAACCGGCTCGCTCAGTTACGATCTGGAGATCGTGGCGGACGGAGATGCCGGCGTGATCCTGATGAACGTGAACAAGACCCTGAACGGCGTCAAGGGTTTGCTGAAGGGCGACGAAATTGTGATCGACAAGCAGACGATTGCCAGCGCGTCGGGGAATCTGTACGATGTTCTGCCCAGCACAGGCAAGATCATCGACAACAAGATCGTAATGACATTCATGTACTCGGATGAAGCCCGTGCCAACGGCATCGGTGAGATCAAGTGTGACATTATCGGATCGAAGGGCAAGTAATTCGGCGATTCGCGGATGGCATGATCCGCGAGAACCTATGAAACCACCTGCGTCCCTTTGCAGGTGGTTGATTTTTTTTTGCAGGCGGAGTTCTCCCGGCGTCGGGGAGTAAGTTGGTTACCACATCGTCCGAACAAATCCCCATTCTCTTATTCGTTGATCTCGCGTAACCAGCGTCGCTTGGTGATGCAGGCAAGATGCCACGATCATCCGGTCGGCAGGGTCATCGTGGAAAATGCCGGGTAATCGTGTCGCCAAAACCATGATCTTGGGATCGAGAGGTAGGAGGCGAATTCTCGGACGATGCAATGCGCTGTCGATCCAATCCTGCACATCGGAAGTGAAGGAAATACGTTTCTTCGCCACGAGCATCGCCACCTCCCAACACGAAATCGCACAGACTCCGAGATCTTCTTGTTTGAGACGATTGCGGAGATGAGAGACTTCTGTGGATTCCGATGCAATCCATATCCATGCATGCGTGTCCAGAACGATCATTGATTGGATTCCCACTCCACGTCGAGCGGGCCGACCAGGTCTTTTTCGAAGACAATACTGTCTTTCAGCGGGTTCTCCGATTCGTTCTCACGATAGGGGACAATCTTGACGACCGGCTTTCCGTGTTTGGTTACAACAAGAGTTTCCTGGGAACTCTGGACCTTGTCCATCAGAGCCAAACACTTGGCCTTGAAATGAGCAGCGGATATCGTTTTCATAAAATGACCATACCAAAATGACTATAGTCAATATACGATATTTCCCTACAATGTCAACCGCGGCCTGCCGATCACCGCTTAAACAAGTACGCGCTGTCCACCAGGCGGCTTTCTTTTTCGCCTGTGTTGACCGCACATTTGGCTCCGCTCCAGATGGATGCGCTGCCAAACTCTCCTTTCTTGTTGAGTGCGTAGAATTTGACATCGAATGCCGGACGACCCTTGTCGTTTACCAATCGCGCCTCTTTGGTGTGATCGACGATCCGTTGGCAGGCGGCCAAACAGGATTGCTCCGGCGATTTTCCCTGACGCATGTACTCTACGATCATGACAGACGAACAGCTTAGCAGATTCGCCTCACCCCGACCCGTCGAACCCGCCGCGCCGATTTCGTTGTCCACGTACAATCCCGCGCCGAGAATAGGAGAGTCACCCACGCGTCCGGGAATCTTGAATGCGAGGCCGCTTGTCGTCGTAACACCCGAGATGTCGCCTTTCTCATCGATGATCAGACAATTGATCGTACCGGTGTGCCGGAAGTACGGCTCGAACACGGCCCCGATGTCGCGGTCGGTAATATTGTGAGCCGGCAACCAGTCATCTTCCTTCGACAGGTTCTCCTTCCAGTGCAACCATTCTTCGCGTGCGCGATCGGTGAGCAGGTCCTCTTCTTTGAATCCGTGAGCGCGGGCGAATCGCAAGGCTCCTTCTCCCACGATCAGTACGTGATCGGTACGCTCCATCACGACTTTTGCGACTTTGGAAGGGTTCTTGATATTACGCAGAGAGGCGACACCTGCGCCGCGGCAGGTCGGTCCATGCATCACACACGAGTCCAGTTCGACCACGCCTTCTTCATTGGGCAAGCCGCCGTATCCGACGCTCGTGTCATTGGGATCGTCCTCCACCAGATTGACTCCGGCAATCACGGCATCGAGAGTGTCGGCGCCTTCCCGGATTTTGTCCATGGCGCGGGCAGTGGCTTTCAAACCGTTTGCGCTGGCGACGCAGACTGGGCGGATCTTGCTCTGCGCCGAAAGTTCCCATGCGGGTCGGATCACCGCGGCTGCAGACACGACCAGTGTGTTCTTGAGAAATTGCCTTCGTGTAGACATGTCGGACTCCTCTAGGGTTTCTGCCATGCAATGCGTATCGAGTGTTCGTTCAGATCCAGTGCGATCAGAGGTTTGAAGTCTTCCAGCGGCGTGCCCCGCAGGCTGCATTCATATTTTCCGAAGGAGCCGATCGAATGCTCGAGTTTCTGGACGTACTTCTGCAGGTATTCGGCTTCCGTCTCATCGGGATCAAATCGCTTTAACTGGTACGTTATGGTAAACGTCCAGGGATCAGACGTCCCCGCAATATACCGATTGCCGGATCCACGGTCGTAGATGCAGTTGAGCATGCGATACTGCACAAAACGTGTTTGTCGCTCATCCAGTCCGCTCATGTCGAGTATCAATGTCAGCCGGCGGTTGGGTTTGAGCGCGTTCGCCGCCCGCGCTTCCAACCAGTCACGGTAGCACTTCTGCAGCATGTCTCCGTACGTCATTTGCAGAACGGTTGGACCCTGATCGGGGTCGATCGTGTCGCGCAGGGTCGAAATGGCAAATCCGTAAATCAGATCGTGATCGGGATGCAAACTTCGAAGCGTCATCCGGATATCGAGCCCTCCGCGCTGTCCGCCCAATCCGTTATCGCCGGCGATTTGAATGTCGCATTGGAACGTGAAGGGAGGATCGGGCGCGGCTTTGTCGCGCCACTTTCGCAAGTCACTCGCAGAATTGGAAGCGGTGATCCTCATTTCTTTGGCGGCGGTGCGAAAGGCGCCAAAACGTTTGTCGTTCAGTTTCCTCAGGAGTTTTGGGTTCACGTTCAAATCCGCAGGTTTGGATTCAAACGCCGTTAGGGGGGCATTGATCAGATTAATATCCCATACCGCCTGCTGATTGAACTCACCCGTGATGGTGAAGTAGACGAGTGTGCCGGCGGGCAGCTCCTGGGGGCGCACCCCAGACGGTCCCGTAAGAAAAATCATGATGAAAGAGACAATTTTGTTCATGCACCTGCGCTTCAACGGACGAGTGACGGAACGTAATACGAGTCCACCATAAGCTCCAATTGTTTTGTGATTTTTCTGTGAATGAGTGACTACGCCAAAACCCTGCCGTGCGTCCGTCAAGCGTCCGCACGATCCGGCCTTCACCTCCTCTTCGTACGCCGGCGCCCCGACCACTCACTCATCTAGCCCCGGCCTCCCGCAAAAGCCTGATAATCTCCTGGTCACGTCTTTGGATGGCGAGGTTCAGCGGCCGTACCGTTCCATCATCGCTACCCAGGTTTACGTCCGCTCCCGACCGGATCAGATGACGGACAACGTCCGATGTCCCGGCCTCTATCGCCAGCAGAAGAGGTGTGTACTCCCGACGGTCGGCACTGTCCCACCCATCGTCGTTCCTGGACATGCCGCTCAGTTCTTTGAATGGGTAGGTGGGGAGTCTTGAAATCAGTCGGTCGATCCCGTTCAAGTCGTTGTGCAGAATGGCTCCCGCCAGAAATCCGGCAGGATTCGTCAGTTCAAAAATCGTGACACCGTCGGGGTGGATCTGATCGCGATCCGATCCGATGGCGAACGGCGAGCCGAAAAAAGACGGTGAGGCGATGGAAATTGAAAATTGACTGAACGAAGAATTTAGGCCATTGTAATACCGGAATTTTTCGGAAGGCGGGCTGGGTACACTCCAAGGATGCGTGTCCAACCAGGAGGCGAGTTGGGCGTCCTTGGGCACAGATTCAATGGTCGTTTTGGCTACGGCAAGAAATTCTGATGACGGAGTGCTCTCTGAAGCAGCGATGACATAATGCCGTCCCCCGCGGTAACCGATGCTCTCAAATTCTTCGGTTAATCGGTCCAGCAATTCACTCAAGGCATCCAAATCGAGCCGTCCCGACTTTCGCTGAATGAAATGGCCGTGGGACCGTGCGCTGAAAGAAAAAGGCACTCCTCGCATCCGGCTTCTTCTCAATTCAGCGATAATTTTCTTGCGCTTCTGAGTCGCTAGTCCACTGGCCGATGTGACCGATCCGTCCATCGGCGGCTGGAGGATGGGTGCCTTATCCTCCAGGGAATAGGGCTTTCGTGAGGCGTCAAAAGGGATCTCCCCAGGATATGACATTTGTCCATATTATCGAGAAAAACGGGGAAGTGCATGATGCACGGGTGAATGCCTGTTCCTATCATCTGGCCGTCCGGAGATTTCCCGTCATGGGTTCACCTGTTCTGTGGGCGATGAAATTGGCCGGAAACCGCTCAGCTGAGAGCGGATCCGATGCTGTGGCTGTCCTATTGCCGTCGATCACAGCCGTTGATCCTTCCTTGTGACCGTCTATCCCATTTCTGAAGATCCCGCCGGCGCACGAGTCTATCTTGATTCACAAACAAGGGTTCATAAACAAGGAGGTTTTCATGTTCCGATGTATGCCATGGCTCGTCCTTTCAGCGCTGGCGCTGGCCGCGATGTCGGCCGTTGCCCAACAGCCGTTTGAAGTTCGCATCGAAGGGCAGGGTCCCCCAATGATCTTGATTCCCGGATTGGCCTGCTCCGGCCACGTGTGGGACGAGACCGTAGAACATTACAAGGATGTGTACGAATGCCACGTCTTCACGCTGGCAGGGTTTGCCGGAGTTCCACGGATCGACGCGCCCATGCTTCGATCCATCCGCGATTCGGTTGCACGATACATCACGGTTCGCGGATGGCGGGACCCGGTTGTGATGGGACACAGTCTCGGCGGTTTTATCGCCATGCAACTTCCTACCCAGGGACCGCGAATCATCGTCGACAGTTACCCATTTGCCGGTGCGCTGATGATGCCGGACGCGACAGTCGAAAGAATTCGTCCGCAGGCGGAACTCATGCGCAAGTCCATTGCCCTACAGTCTCGCGAGCAGTACCGCCTGACACAGCCCTTCGTGCTGGCGACGATGATGCGGGACTCCGTTCGTATCGAGCAGGTGCTGGCGTGGGGCTTGTCTTCGGATCCCGTCGCAGTCGGTGACGCGATGGTCGAGATCCTGACGACGGATCTTCGAGACTCGTTGGCAGCATCGCCGATGTTGGTCCTGGGATCCTGGATCGCGTCCCGTCCGTACGGAGGTTCCAAAGAACGCACGCTGGCCACCCTGCAGGCGCAGTATCAGAAGGCGGCGGTGGTGGAAATAGCCGTGTCGGATTCAGCTCGTCATTTCATCATGTTTGACGATCGGGCATGGATGTGGGAACAAATCGACGGATTCTTGAGCCGTCAAGTCACAAAAAACTAAATGAACGAAAGGACGTTTATGCGTATCTTCAAGGCATGCTGCAGAAGGGAAACGAATCCGGCGCTTTGGACGGCATATGGAATTGCGATGGGCACGGCACTGGGTTCCGCGATCGGCAATCTCGGTTTGGGGATCGGTATCGGTATGCTGGCGAGCGCTGGCATACAGGTGGCTCGTCTGCTGTGGCGAAAATCCGACCGAGAAGGATAAGGCATCCCGCTCGATGAGCCGAGAGACAAAATACTGGATCTGCCAGATCGCCGGTTGGGGTTTGTATGCCGTCGTCAACACGGTGCTGATGCGCGCGTTTGGCAAATGGTCGGAAGACGCGATCGTCACGTTCATCGCGATTTCCTCCGCCGGCATCGGGATCACACATGCGATGCGACGCGTATTCCACCTCGCTCGGTGGGTCTCGATCGGCGTGCTGCCGCTTATCTTCCGTGTGACGCTGGCCAGTCTTGCGGGAGGCGCTCTCCTGACGCTATTGGCGATAGCGGTGCGGATAGGAGTTTACCAAGCGATCGAGTTCTCCTCACTTACGCCCGGCGTCCTGCTGATCAATGGTTTTAACTTGAGTGTGGTGGTGTTTGTCTGGATGAGCCTGTACATCGGGGTTCATTATTTGGAAAATTCCCGCAGAAACGAGTTGCGCGCGGTTCAGTTGACCTCCTCGCTGAAGGAAACAGAGTTGTCTTCGCTCAAGTCGCAACTCAATCCGCATTTTCTATTCAATTCGCTGAATACGATCCGCGCATTGACCATCGAGAATCCGTCCAAAGCACACGAAGCCGTTACGAAATTGTCCAATATCCTCCGGTACACACTCAAGGCGGGCGACTCGCAAACGGCGACGCTCCAAACGGAGATGCAAGTTGTCCGCGATTATCTGGAGATCGAATCGCTCCGGTTTGAAGAGCGGTTGCACACGCACATGGAACTCGATCCGGCGGCCATGGATGTGCCGGTTCCGGTTCTTTCGGTGCAGACGCTTGTCGAAAATGCCGTCAAACACGGTATTTCCAGACTCACAAGAGGCGGGAGGGTGGAAATCAGAACCTCGCTCGACAAAGACCGGATGATTCTGACGGTGGAAAATTCCGGAACGTGGGCCAACGGAAACGGCGGCACACAAGTCGGTCTGGCCAACGTGCGCCAGAGGTTGAAGCTGATCTACGGCGACGATGCCGCCTTGCGCATCGACACCTCGACGCCCGATCGCGTGCGGGTGCAGTTGCACATACCGGTGCGCGGATGACCGTACTCGTAGTCGACGACGAGCGCCTTGCCCGAAACGAACTGCGCCGGTTGCTGACGGAAGTTTCCGACGTGGAGATCGTCGGGGAAGCCGCCAATGCCGATGAAGCTCAAACGCTGATCGATCGACATCATCCGGACGCGGTCTTTCTGGACATCCAGATGCCCGGGCGGAATGTGTTCGACATGCTCGCGGACATGTCATCGGTGCCGCATGTGATCTTTACGACGGCGTACGATCAGTATGCGCTGAAGGCATTCGACGTCAACGCACTCGACTATCTGATGAAACCGATCGATCCGGTTCGATTGGCACCGGCCATAGAGAAATTGCGAACGCGCATCGCTCCAATGTCTCCCCGGGGACATCTGGACGGAGCATCGCAAGTTTTCGTCAAAGATGGTGAACAGTGCTGGTTCGTCACACTCAAAAATATCCGCCTGTTCGAGTCCGAAGGAAACTACTGTCGCGTTCACTTCGACAACAAAAGCCCGCTGATTTTGCGATCTCTGAATGCGCTGGAGGAAAAACTTGATCCTACCTTGTTCTTTCGTGCCAACCGCCGGCAAATTATCAACCTGTCCTGGATCGACAAGATCGATCCGTGGTTTGACCAAAGCCTTCAGGTGACTCTTACCGGTCCGACCCTTGTCACACTTTCCCGACGCCAGGCGACAAAATTCCGTAATCTGAAGAGCCTGTAACTCAGGATTTTTTTCACGTTGCAGATTTTTCAATAGATAACGAAGCACGAGGGATACCGGGCTAGCGGCACAGTTGTTGTTTACACACTTCCTTTACGGAAGATGGATCGAAAACCCTGGACCCTTTAGAAGACAAGCCCCTAACTTCTAAAGGAGTGATCAAAGTGATCTCTATCACGCTGTCCCGACGACTCAGGCAGACAGTTTTGGTTGGATTCGTAACTGTGGCTTGGTTACTTTGCGATCGAAGTGAAACGGACTCGTCGTCCGTGGCGGTGTACGACGCGGTCGTCGCCAAAGGTTCTTTTCAACTCGATCTTCCCAATGACACCGTCGAGTACCTCCAGGACGCAATCGTTTTCCTGCATGATCGCCAGGCGTACACGGTACGATATCGAATCGCGACGGAAAAACTGGCGTATCGGATCCGGACCAATCAGGACCGGAACACGGAATCCATGATCAACCGGAGCGCGGAGGATATGGTCGAATTGGCGGGCCGCTTGCGTCGGTTTGCAGAATGGCAGGGCTTGGATCCGGTCTTGTTCATCGGCTCATTCGTCCAGTCCGGAATTGCGTATCGAAGAGACGAATTCATGGATCGCACGTACCCGCGCCATCATCGAGATTACTACAAGTATGGAATCGAGACGTTGTATGATCGAAATGGCGATTGCGAAGACAAAGTCATTTTGGCCGGAGCGATGCTGAAGGCGGCCGGATACCAAACGGGCTATGTCGATGTACCGGGACATTTGTTGCTGGCGATCGAAGGTGCGCGCGGCGAGAAGCCGGTTCGATACGATGGCGGTGCGTTTTCCATCTGGGAAATGACCCGTGCCGGACATCGCCCGGGAGACATCGGCTGGCACGATCTGGAGCGGCCTTCGGTAAAGGCCGTGGGAAGATTGAATGGCGAAGAGTAGTCGCAGGGCGTAGTCTGGACGGCGCCCAACGCGGCGAATGGCAGCGCCGGCCGATGTTCTACACGCTCGCTTCACGGAAGGAAGACTGCCGGTCAGTCTGGACATTTACAAAAGCGAATGTTCGTTTGAATTCCTATCTGCCTCCCCCGGAAGAAAAAAAGAAATTTGTCCGCCGCATGTTCGATGCGGTGGCGCCGCGTTACGATTTGTTAAACCACGTACTGAGCCTCGGCATCGATGTGTATTGGCGCAGGCAGATGTTGCGGCTGATCAACTTCCGCATGAATCCGCGTCTGGTCGATCTGGCCACCGGGACGGGCGATGTGGCTTTGATGGCCGTCAAAGAAGGCGCCTACAAAGTCGTGGGGGTGGACTTGTCGGTCGGCATGCTTCGGCACGGGTTGGCGAAGATTCGGCGAAAGGACGCGGACCGACAGATCGGACTGGTCGCAGGGGACGCGGAAAACCTGCCGCTGCCGTCCGGATCGGTCGATGCCGTGACGATTGCGTTCGGGATCCGCAACGTCTCCGATATCCCCGCGGCGCTCCGTGAAATGTGCCGGGTCCTGAAAGACTCAGGACTCGTCGTGATTCTGGAGTTCTCCCGTCCGCGTCTGATCGGTCTTCGACAGTTGTATCATTTCTATTTCCTGAAAATTCTGCCCTGGATCGGCAGTTTGATTTCCCATGATAAAAAAGCGTATCATTACCTTCCGCACAGCGTGTTGCGATTTCCGGAACGGGAGGATTTTGCGGCGTTGCTGCGGGAAGCAGGTTTTTCAGAGGTTCGGTATTTTGATATGACGTTGGGTGTGGTCAGTGTGTATTGTGGAATGAAAGCGTAGGTGAACCATGTCTTTGACCCAAAAAAAAGTGACGGTATTTCTGGACGAACTGGCCTCGGAGAGTGCGGCGCCGGGCGGAGGCAGTGTTTCCGCATTGGCGGGAGCTCTCGGCTCGGCGTTGGCGGCGATGGTGGCACGCGTCACCCTCGGTAAGAAGAAATACGCGGCCGTGGAGGAGGAAATGAAACGTCTGGTCCCTGCCGCCGAGGAGTTGCGTCGTCGACTGACCGAGTGCGTCGATCGGGACACGCAGGCCTTTACGGAGGTCATGGCGGCCTTTGCCTTGCCGAAGAATACGGACGAGGAGAAAGGACGTCGCAGCCAAGCGGTGGAATCGGCCATGCAAAACGCGACCCGCGTGCCGCTCGAGGTGATGGAGTTGTGTCGGGCCGCCATGGATCTGGCCGACGCGGCTGCCCGCAAGGGCAACACCAACGCGGTCAGCGACGCGGGGGTCTCGGCCCTCGTCATCCAGGCTGCGTGCCGCGGCGCTTGGTACAACGTCATGATCAATACTTTGGGTCTGCGCGACGGACAATTTGCCTCCGACGTAAAGGCGAAGGCGAGCCTCTGGATGAAGCAAGTCGATGAGCGGGCGACGGCCGTGCGGAATCACGTCGAATCGACGTTTGCAAACGGATGATCGCTCCGGATCTTGTCAACATTCTGGTGATCGCAGCGGGTCTGATCCTGTTCACGTACATGATCTGGATGAGTCGTTCCAGAAACCGAAGACTGCGAGACACCAGGAAGCGCCTGAAAGACAAGTGGCGGCAACGACTGGAAGACCATGAATGAGTCCGACAAAAATGCGGAGCGGCAGTCTCTCCTGAGAGGCGAAGTTGCCGATGACGTGGATCGCAAACTGATCGAACTGTCCGCGCTGTTCGAGATCAGTCAGTTGCTCAACTCCTCTCTCAATCTCACCTCCATCGTCGATAACATCCTGCTCTCGCCCATGGGGCGAATGATGATCAACCGCGGAGTGGTACTCCTCTCCAAAGGCGATCATCAACTGGAGGTCTTCACGCTCAAAGGTCTTCCACGCGAGATGATCGGAAAGCATCTGGCGATTCCGACTCTTCCCGCCAAGCCGTTTCTGATCGAGGAAGTGAACGCGCAGGACTATCCGTGGATCGAATTCTTTCAGCAATTTGACATGAAACTGTTTCTCCCGATTGTTCTGCGCAATGACGTACTCGGCTTGGTGGCGTTCGGCAGGAAACTGATCGGCGGGGCCTACCGGGAGAGTGAGATCGAATTCCTGTGGTCTTTGTCCAATATCGCCGCGACCAGCATTCAAAACGGTATCGTCTTTTCAGAACTTCAACAAGTCAACACGCGGCTGGACAGGAAAGTTCAGGAATTGCACACATTGTTTGACATTGGAAAAGAGTTGAACGCGACGCTCGATGCACAAAAAATTCTGAAACTGCTCTCGTACGGTTTGATGGGTCAACTGATGCTGAATCAATGGGCCATCTATCTCAAACGAGGAATGACCATCGTAGCCGCCGATCAGAAGGGACTGAATCTCAAGGATGTCGCGACCCATACGGTCGAAGGGCTGTTCGGGCTGACGCAGGCTGTTCGCATGGAGGAACTGCCCCACGTGCCCGACGATTTGGTCGAACGAGGCGTTCTCGTCGCGGTTCCGATGCGCTCGCAGGATCATACCAAGGGGCTGTTGTTGCTGGGCACGAAGATCTCCGCGCAGCCGTACACCCATGATGAACTGGATTTTCTGTTTACGCTCGGCAACCAGGCGATGATTTCATTGGAAAACGCCTGGCTGTTTGAAGATTCGCTGGAGCGAAAGCGTCTGGAGGAGGAGTTGGCGCTGGCGCGACAGATTCAGACGGAGTTGTTGCCGGATCGATTTCCGGACCTGGGTGACATGGAAGTGTACGGTCTGAATGATCCTTCGCAGCAGGTGGGGGGCGACTATTTCGATGTGATCCGGGTAGACGATCATCGGTACGTGGTTGCGATCGCCGATGTATCCGGCAAAGGAATTCCGGCGTCCCTGCTGATGAGCAATGTGCAGGCCTGTTTGCTTGCGCTGAGCGGGGAAGGCAAACCCTTCCACGAGATCGTGGCCAAGGTGAACGATATTATTTATGCGAACACAAGCGCGGACAAATTCATCACCTTCTTTGGCGGATTGCTGGATGTGCGGGCGCACACGTTGACCTATGTCAATGCGGGACACAATCCACCGTACTGGGTTCGTCCGGACGGCACCCTGAGCCTGTTGGAGATCGGCGGCTTGCTGCTCGGGATGATGCCGGGAATGTCGTACGAATTCCAAACGATCCAACTGGAGCGGGGCGACCGTGTCGTGCTCTTCACGGATGGAGTCACCGAGGCGATGAATGGAAGTGGAGAGCAGTACGAAGAACCGCGTCTCGAAGCGCTCCTGAAAAAGACGACTGCTCTGTCCGCGGAACAAACCTCGAAGGCCATCGCGGAAGACGTGCGGAACTTCGTGAAGGCGGCTCCACAGTCGGACGACATCACCGTGGTGGTCGTCAAGGTCCGTTCCTAAACGCAAGGATCGCATGAGCAAGCCGCTGGCCCACCACATCGTTCGTCAGTTCAAAAACGGATCGTGGAAGGAAAATCGCGATGCCATCACGGTCGAGGAACCGGTTGAGATTGTCGTCACCGATGGAGTGCGCCGTCAAACCATTGCGGTGACGATGCGGACTCCCGGACACGACGCCGAACTCGCCGTGGGCTTCCTGGTCTCGGAGGGACTTCTGCGCACACCGTCGAACATCCAGAACCTTATCGAATCGACAGAGAATCGCGTGGACGTCACGGTGGATGGGGGCACGTTTTCGCGAATCGAGTCGTCGGAGAGTCTCGACCGTCATTCCTTTGTCAACTCCAGTTGCGGGGTGTGCGGCCGCACGTCGATGGAGTGGCTGAAGGAGAAACGGTTTCGGCGAACGACGAACGACTTTCAGATCCGCAGTGAATGGATGCTGGCGTTGCCGGCCAAGCTGAAGGGCGGACAGACGGTTTTTGATTCGACGGGGGGACTGCATGCGGCCGCGGTTTTTGATGCCGCCGGGAATTGCCTCGTCCTGCGGGAAGACGTCGGTCGGCACAACGCCGTTGACAAAACGCTGGGGTGGTTGTTTCGCGAGGGGAAAGTGCCGGCGAACGAGAATGTCCTGATGGTCAGCGGACGTTTGAGTTACGAGATTGTCCAGAAGGCCGTGAGCGGAGGCATTCCCATCGTCGCCGCCGTTTCAGCGCCTTCCAATCTGGCCGTGAAGATCGCCAACGAATGGGGAATGACTCTTGTCGGATTTTTGCGAGACGACCGCTTCAACGTGTATACAGGGCACGAGAGGATCGTCTAGGGCAGGTGAGTCGCGTCTGATTTTCTTATGACCGCGATCCGGCAGGCAAGAAGAGTTGCACTCGACCAGATTCCAAGAGCACAGTCGATTCAGGATCAGACGTGCTGTCGCGGAGGGTTACAGCGATAAATCGCGCATCCTTGCCAGTCTCTAGAGTTCCGATGCGATTCTCCATCCCCAAGGCCGAGGCCCCACCCAGAGTCATGATGCGAATGAGTTCCGTAGGAGTCACCGATGGCTCTTCGGATCGGAGCGCCCGCGCTTCGTTCCAGAGATTCAGATCGTCATTGCTTGCCAGCGAATCGGTGCCCAGGGCCAGCGGGATCTTTGCGTTCAAGTACTTTCGAACCGGGGCCGTCTTGCCGACGCGGATCTTGCGGTTGGAGCGCGGGCAGAGGCACACCGCAGCGCCCGCGTTTCGGAGGATCTCGATGTCGTGGTCCGACACATGTACGCCGTGAACGCACAGCGTATCCGGACCGAGTAGACCGAGTCGGGAGGCGTATTCCACGGGACTGCAGGAGGGCGCTCGCCACGACTCATCCCACCGGCCGAGCGCTTGGATCATCGACTTCATCGCACCTTCGCCGGTTTCCAGGAGTGAAGCCTCGTCTAACGATTCGGCCAGATGGATGGACGTTCGTCGGTTAGACACGCGATTGTCACGATCGATCATCTGGGCGAGACGCGGAGAAACCGAATACAGGGCGTGCGCCGCGAGGGACTCACGGACATCCGATTGATGCGGTCCATCCAAGCGACGGCGAAACTCTGAGAATCTCTCCTCCGCCAAATGATCGGCCAGTCCGGTGAGTTCATGGAAAATCTGCGTCAGCAAATTCTCCCTGGAAAGAATGTCGCGTGAAATCGGTACGTGATTGGCAATGTCTCCCACGGCGAGCGTTCCGTGGGATTTCATTTCCACCGCCGCCTGGTTGCAGGCGGAGGAGATGGCCTGATCGGAAAATTTTGCGCGCGAGGTGATTACGCGGTATGCCCACTCCGAAAAGGAAAGTCCGTCGGGTATGGAATTCCGCATCACAGAAAGCTCGAGATGAGTGTGGGCATTCACCAAGCCGGGCATGAGCACAGCCTGTCCGAGCGCAGTCTGAGTGGCAGTTGGAAATTGCGTAAGGAGTTCGGATTGCGTTCCCACCGCTACGATCCGCTGACCGTCCGTGACCAATGCGCCTTGTGGGATTGGCGCCGTGGAGACGGGTAGGATCCAGTCAGCCGTGTAGACGATCATGGTCAGCTGTTGACGCGATAATTCGGAGCTTCTTGGGTGATGAGGACGTCGTGCGGGTGGCTCTCGCGGAGTCCGGCGCCGGTCATGCGGATGAGTTTTGTTTTGGCTTTCATCTCGGCGATGTCGGCGGCCCCGCAATAGCCCATGGCGGCACGCAGTCCTCCGACCATTTGATAGACGACGTCGTTCAAGCGACCCTTGTAGGGGACACGGCCTTCAATTCCTTCCGGAACGAGTTTGTCCGTATCCATTTCGTCTTCCTGAAAGTAGCGGTCTTTGCTTCCTTGCTTCATCGCCGAGAGAGAGCCCATGCCTCGATAGACTTTGTAGCGGCGGCCTTCATAGAGGACGGACTCGCCCGGGCTTTCCTCCGTCCCGGCAAACAATCCGCCGATCATCACGCTGTCGGCGCCCGCGACGATCGCTTTGGCGATGTCCCCGGTTTGTTTGATGCCGCCGTCGGCGATGATGGGAATTCCCGCCTTCGCGGCCTCGCGCGAGCATTCGAGAATAGCGGTGATTTGAGGGATGCCGACACCCGCCACGACGCGCGTCGTGCAGATGCTCCCCGGTCCGATGCCGACCTTGATGCAATTGACGCCGGTACGGATCAACTCCCTCGCGCCCTCGCTGGTTCCTACATTGCCGGCGATCAACTCGACGGACGGAAACTGCTTGCGAACCGCACGGACGCCGTCCAGGACTCCTTTGGAGTGTCCATGAGCCGTGTCAATGGCGATGACATCCGCGCCGGCTTCGACCAGAGCGTGAGCGCGTTCCAAAAAGTCTTTCGTCACGCCCAGCGCGGCTCCCACGCGCAGACGACCCTGGGCGTCCTTGCATGCGTGAGGGTACATCTTCTTCTTTTGAATATCTTTGACCGTGATCAACCCCTTGAGTTTGTTTTGATCGTCGACGATGAGCAGTTTCTCGATCCGATGACGGTGCAGCAGTAACTCCGCTTCTTCCAGCGTCGTGCCAACTTTGGCGGTTACCAGATTGGTCTTCGTCATCACGGATTCGATTGGCTTTTCCAAATCGGAAACAAATCGGAGATCCCGGTTGGTCAGGATTCCGGCCAGCCGTCCATCTGGATACACGGCCGGAATCCCACTGATTCGGTATCGCTTGATGAGTTCCAGGGCCTCCCGCAAACTGCGGTCCGGAGTGAGGGTGATCGGTTTGAGGATCATGCCGCTTTCCGAACGTTTGACCCGATCCACTTCGGCCGCCTGATATTCGATGGAGCAATTTTTGTGGACAAACCCGATGCCTCCCTCGCGCGCGATCGCAATCGCCATCTCCGACTCGGTCACCGTGTCCATCGCCGCACTGATCAGCGGGATGTTCAGAGTAATCGATGCGGTTAACCGCGTTTGGACGCTGACTTGGGTGGGAAGGATTTGTGAATACAGCGGAAGGATGAGAACGTCGTCGAAAGTGAGTCCTTCGCCAACGATTTTGTCAGAATGCTCCATTGCGTCTCCTACATGTCTTCACCCCGCTCGGGGTGGCGCAATGTAGTGAATGAGTCAGGGAAAGGCAAGATTTGGAAGACGTGTCCACCACTTTGTTGGGATAGGTTTTGAGAAATTTGAACGCCTGTTCAGTCCTCGCCTTTGCTTTACCGAGGGACTGGCGCTCAGGCCAAGCAAAGACGGAATCGGGTGCTTGCCCTGATGGAGTGCAGGCTTTATATTAGAGACGACGAGTCTCACCAGGAGAGGAGATCACGTGCGTCGCAAAAGGCCGCGTACCACTCGATGGGCTATGGTTGCTTGCTATTCTGTATTCTTTCTTGCCTGCCTGGTCAAGCCGGTACGGTCACAGGGATCCGACGGCCGTCCGAGTCTTGCCATACTTGATTTCCAAAGTTCAGGCGAAGTATCCTCCGGGGAATCGTCCACGCTGACTAATCGGTTCCGCGGCTTGCTCGTCAACACACAAGCCTTCACCGTTCTTGAACGTGAAGAAATGGCGGAGATCCTGAAGGAGCAGGACTTCGTGCTGACGGATGCGTGCAACACGCAGGAGTGTGTTGTGGAGGTAGGGCAGTTGCTCGGCGCCCAACGTATTATCGCCGGTCACATCGGAAAAATCGGTCAAACGTATACGATGGACGTCCGGATGATCGATGTCTCGTCGGGGAAGATACTGACGACACAGTCTGCGGATTACAAAGGTACACCGGACGGCTTGCTGACGATCATGCAGGGCATAGCGGAAGCGCTTGCCGGTTTTGCGCGACCCAAGACATCGAAAGGAAAGATCTGGTACATTGCCGCCGGGGCGGCTGTAATTGGCGGGGGATCGCTGTTGTTGTTGAAGGGTTCTTCCTCCGGTGCGAAACGAACAGTGGGCGGGCCACCGTCCTTTCCAAATTAGGGTGGGAGATGCTCTTTAACAGAGTCGAGCAAATCTGCATAATCGTTTTGACGATTACGGGCCTTGTGGCTGTATGTTCCCTACGCGGCCAGAGTGTCTGGCACGTGTCACCAGCGGGCAATAATTCCAATCCGGGAACGGCCGGCCAGCCGTTGAAAAACATTGCCGCCGCTCTTGACAGTGCTGCTGTCGGAGACACGATTAAAGTCACGGCCGGCAATTACGCTGAAAATCTGATCACACAGACGCAGGTTATTCTGCTTGGCGGTTTTTCGAGCGATTTCACCACGCGCGATCTATTCCTTCACGCCTCGGTAATCGAACCCGTAGGCGGTACGATTTTGGAAGATGCCCAGAGTTCGACGATCGATGGATTCGTCGCGGATGGTAACAGCGGCGCCGGAACGGCGTTTCTCGTTACGGGCGGACACGCTGTGCTCACACACAATATTGTCAGGCGCATTTCAGCGAGCGGAGGCACGGGTATCGAAGTCACACCCACCGGTGCTGCAACGATCAAAAACAATACGCTGGCGAATAACCTTCTTAGCGGAGGCGGAGTGATCGTCTACGCGATCGACATCAACGGGAATGCGGACTCCAGTTCCATCGTCCAAAACAATATCACGTACAACAACAACGTCGGCATCCACATCAGTCCCGACCGGGTAACAGACGGATATAATTGTTCGTACGCCAACACATTCATGGACTGGGACGGTACATTTGGATCTCAGGGATCGACCGACATTTCTGCGGATCCTCGCTTTATCCACCTACTCAATGGCGATTTCCGCCTCAAGGCTAGTTCTCCGTGTAACGATGTGGGCAATCCGGCCGATGACTATTCCACCGAACCTGCGCCAAATGGTGGAAGGATCGACATGGGCGCATACGGTGGTACGTCGCGGGCGACGTCAACGTCTGCAAATTTGCCGGCTTATGTTTCAACCACTGGCAGTGATGCCAATCCCGGAACCTTCGACATGCCTTACCTCACGATTCAAAAAGCCCTGGATAATGCCATCGGCGATACGATCAAAGTTGCGGCAGGTATATACAATGAGGGATTGATAACGTCATCGGTGGTCGTCGTTCTGGGAGGATACACGGAAACGTTTGCCGATACCAATCGCGATTTTTTTAGCAATCGGACCATTCTCAACGCCGTCAGCGCGACGATGATGTACGATGCTTTTGGTTGCACGTTCGACGGTCTGTGGCTCGACGGCGGAACGACCGTTGCCGAACGAGGTATCGAGGGGTTTGCTGGGACGACGATCCGTCACACCGTGATCACGAAGGTTCGAAAATCTCCGGGGTATGCCGTCTACTTGAATGAAACCGGATTTGTAATCAACAACCTGATTTGGGATAACATTTATGGCATTTACCTTGAGTCGTCGGCAACCGGATCGACGGTAAAAAACAACATCATCGGAAAAGGAAGTTTCGGCATCATCAATCACGCTGCTGCCGGGATCGCGCGATACAACGATCTGTACACGAATAGTTTTAACTACAGTGGAACGTATACCAGTCCCGGGACGGGCGACCTCGGCGTCAATCCACTGTTCGAAAACGAGACGAACGGCGATTTCCGCCTGAAAAGCGGATCGCCGTGCATCGACGCGGGCGATCCCAACGATGACGCCAGCGAAGAAACGGCGCCCAACGACACCCGCATCGACATGGGTGCTTATGGTGGAACAAAAAACAGCGTGGCTCCTCCCAATCCCGCTCCGGCGGCGCCTCAACTGCTCAGCGCCCAGGCCGGCAATGGCAGCGTCACGTTGCGATGGGTGAAAAACTCCGAACTAGACGTCATGCGGTACCGCATCTACCAGAGCGGCAATCCCAACGCGTCGGTCCTGGTCGACAGCATTGCGGCTACGGATACAGTAAGGACGCGATCCGGACTGACAAATGGAAACACTTATTACTTCCGCATCCGAGCCATCGACAGTGCATTCAACGCGAGTAGTTATTCCAACGAGCTGAGCGCCACGCCGACACTATCCGGAGACAATACGTCGCCGCAACTATCCGACGTCAGTTATCCCTCTTCCGTCGCCGGGGGTGCCGATGCCAACGTGAGTGTCACCGCTACCGATAATACGTTACTGCAAACGGTGTCTTTAAAGTACAAACAGACGAGTCAGACGGCATACCAGACGGCCGCGATGACGCTGTCGACGGGTTCCACGTACTCCGGAAGCGTGCCAGGTACAGCGGCGACGCATGAGGGTTTGCTTTTTTACGTTGAAGCGACCGACACGGCGGGTAATCTGGCGCGTACCGATACTTTCCGCATCGCCGTCAATTTTTCCGTTTTCCGATCTGACGAAGTAGACTCGGAATATCCATCGGGCGTACCCGATGGACGATGGCGGCTCGTTTCCGTGCCGGGAATCAAAGTCACCTATCCGATTTCTGAAGCTTTTTCTTCCATCGGTTCAGCTGGAGAAAATCGCTGGTTGGCCTTTGATGAAACCGGTGCCAATATTTCGAGCGGCAGTATCGAAACGGGTCACGGGTTCTGGTTTAAGGAAGTGCTGTCGGGATCGAATGTCATGCCCGCTTCGGGCAGCGGGACATCCGCCGATCCCGGGGGATTCGACATCGTCCTTCATCCGGGATGGAACATCATTGGAAATCCGTATGCTTTTCCCATCTCGTTCAGCCTTCCGCAGGGCGCTTCACTTTATTCCGGACCCTATCAGTATGGAGGTCTGGATGTGGAAATCGAAGGTTGGGGAAATCCGCTGACGCCGGTTCCAACGCTGAAACCATTCGGCGGATACGCGTTGAAAAATAACACGGGTAGTCAACAAACGATTCGCCTGGCCGTCAATCAAATCAGCATTCTCAAAACACATGCGGCGCCGTCTTTTTCCAGCATACCGGTGGCCATCCAGATCAAAGCCATGGCGGACTATCACGGTATGATCCTCGGCGATCTGTTCAACTTCGCCATCGCAACAACGGGAGACGAATTCTACGAGGTCCCGGAACCGCCGCACGTGGGCGAATTTGTCAGTGTGTCGTTTAGTGACCGGCGTCTTGCCGTTGCGCCCGTCTCGTTCAACCCGCAAGGCCACGCGTGGACATTCACCGTAGAATCTGTCAGTGGGATTCAAAATTTGCGCTGGTGTTATGAAGCGCTCAACTTGCCGCCGGGATATCGGATTGCGTGGTATGACGTTTCAAACAACCGGTCGATCGAAAACGTGGGCGCGGGTGAATGGCTCGGTCTTCCGGCTTCTGGAGACCTGAAAACACGACTTCGGCTTATCGTGGGGACAGATACGTTTGTGCAAGACGAACTCGCCCGTATCGCAGCTTCTTTGCCGCAGGCATTTATGATGTATCCGAATTATCCAAATCCCTTCAATCCGCGGACGACGATAACGTTTGACGTGTCGGAGCGCAGCCGGGTCCACCTTGCCGTCTTCAATGCACTCGGCCAGCACGTCGCGACCCTCATCAACGGTGTGCTGGATCCGGGAAACCACCGAATTGTCTGGGATGGCAGGGACCACTCCGGTACATCGGCGGCCAGCGGGGTATATTTTTACTGTCTGCGGGCGGTTCGTCCCGACGGACGCTCATGGAGCGCCACCCGGAGGATGTTACTTCTCAAGTAATATCGGAACTCGAGCCTCGGCGTTCCTTTTTCTACTTCTTCGAAGTCATTTCCCAGTTATGGCAAAGCCATAACACGGAGACGCTAATAGTTCGAAATGTGAAAATTAGTAGTTCCGTATCTGAATTCGGAGACTTGTGAAATTTACGAACTTTGCCTGAAATTGATAACATCTCTCAGTGACATTTTGAAATCAGTGAATATAGTTATCGCGAGGGTAGCCATGCGAGTCGTATTTATTCCAGCCCTGTTATTCATGCTTATCGCCTGCGACGACGACAAATCGAAACCACCCGAACCGGTTATTACATTCGAAAAAGCGATCGGCACGAGTGAAAGTGAATATGCCTCGGAAGTTCATCAGACGTCGGACGGAGGTTACATTATTGTCGGAACCCAGGGACCGATACTCAAAATATACGTGGTGAAGACGGACAAGTATGGAAATGTGGAATGGGAAAAAACTCTAAACGGCGGACCGAATCATGCTTCGTTAGGCACGTCCATCAGTGAATCTGAGAATGGCTTTATTGTTGTCGCAACAACTAACGTTATTGGCGTTTTAAATCAAGATATCCTTGTGACAGAAATTGATAGGACTGGTAAAGTAATTGACTCGACGACCTATAATTTTTCTGAAATTGATGGAGCAAGGAGAGTGCGGATCATTCAAGGTCAGGGTAGTATAGTTCTGGGTCATTCCAACGTTAACAGTGTGTCCCATTTATTGGTTATGAGACTTAGTGAAACACTCGATACAATGTGGACAAAAACATTGATAAAAGGGATCTCTCACTCAATGGCTCAATTAACCGATGGCGGATTCTTGTTTCTTGGCAAGGATATAGCGCCCTCATTGATTCGAACAGATATTTCGGCCACACCACTTTTAATCAAAGAATATGATTGGCTCGGTTCTGCTTTGGATGCAACTGTACTCACAGACGGATTTGTTATGGTTGGAAGTATAAATCCAACAGGAACTGACTTTCAGGTGGCCGTTGTCAAGGTGAACTTTCAAGGAGATTCCGTTTGGACACACATATTTGGCGGACCGGAGGATGATTGGGCAACATCTGTCTGTTTAACACCAGACGAAGAGATCGCGATAGCTGGTTGTACATATAGCTTTGGCGAGCAAGGTGATGTTTTACTGCTCAAGTTGACCTCGGACGGGCAAGTCAAATGGTATCGCACGTACGGTGGTGCTTCTATGGACTGTCCAGAATCCATAAGGACAGCAACAGACGGCGGATTCATAATCAGCGGCTCAACATTTAGTACTGGTCAGGAAGACATCTATCTGATCAAAACGGATTCTCTCGGTCTTGTTTATCCATAAATTACGGTTGGAGGGTGCTATGAAAACGCTTTTGATTTCCGCATTACTCACACTTCTATCACTGCTTGGCGGCAAGGAACCGGATTATTTCTATGTTGACGGAAAAAAGTACGAACTGAATACGCGTTCAGACCAACTGGTTATCAAATTCAAAACCGGATCGGGCAAAGCCGATCAAGACAGCACTATTGCTGCAGAATCTATTGATCTGAGAACAGACGCATTTACACGAGACGACGTCTATCTCATGTCGTTTCGAAACAAAGACGACAGAGACCGGGCCACAAGCCGGTTGAAGTCGATCTCTTCTATCACGACAGTTCATCCCGTCTATCTCACGAGTGCCGGACCCGCTTATGTTACAGATGAATTTGTCGTTCAATTCAAGATTACCGTCCCACGATCGGATATCGATTCACTTTGTAAATCTCTGGCTGTTACCGTCGTGCAGGAACCCGGCGTATCGCCATTCTGGGTTTTTCGATTACCGGATCATTCGGACATCAACTGCCCCCAAATGGCCGCGTTTTTTTACGAAACTCTTCCGTGCGAATGGGCCGTTCCCAATTGGATGATTCCATCAAAAGTTCACAGCATTCCAAACGATCCGTATTTTTCAAATCAGTACTATCTCCACAATACGGGACAATTTGGCGGCACTGTGGATGCCGATATCGATGCAGTTGAGGCATGGGATGTGACGACAGGCAGTTCTTCAATCGTCGTAGCTGTAATTGATCAAGGAATTTCAATTAACGGACATGAAGATCTACCTCGATCAAGTTTGATTACTGAAGATCAGGTTTCTGGATTAGATGTTAAAGATGGAGACAACAACCCCTCTCCCGAGAAGAATAACTCTCACGGTATGGCATGTGCCGGTATCATAGCTGCTCAACATAATGGAGTTGGGATCGCAGGGATTGCTCCTAGTTGCAAAATCATGCCGATACGGGCGACTCCGGATGACCGGCCGTATGACTATGTCGAACCAATATAGTTTGCACAGGCTATCGATCTGGCATGGCAAAATGGAGCACATGTGATTGGTAATAGCTGGGGATATGAAAATGTATCGGATCCAAACGATCCTTTGGTAGCAGTCATTCGTGACGCGATTAACCGAGCTTTGACTCAAGGACGCAATGGAAAAGGTTGTATTGTGGTTGCATCGGCTGGAAATGCTGCAAACCGCAGCAGTGGACAATACTCTTATGTAGAATTTCCAGCGAATGTTCCGGGTGTGATTGCAGTTGGAGCAATTAATCTCAATAATGGAATTCAAAACTACAGTCCTCGTGACCAGGAGATGACCGTTGTTGCCCCGAGTGGGCTCCTTACAAATGTTCTTTCAGCAGGATATTGTGAAGGCGATCAATTGGGTCATCAACGTATCCAGCTGCTTGGCAACGTATGGACAATGGATATTGGATCCTCTCCCGGGTACAACCCTGGAACTTACAATATTTGCCAATCCCAGGGTCGCTGGAATAAATACTTGTGGACCGCCGAAGGCGGTACTCCGACAAATAACTATACAGCCAATTTCGGTGGAACCTCGGCAGCCTGTCCACAGGTTGCAGGTGTGGCCGCGTTGATTTTGTCACTGAATCCAAATCTGTCGTACACACAGGTTTCAGATATAATCAAGCAAACGGCCGACGATCTCGGCGTAGCAGGCTGGGATTCCGACTACGGACACGGCCGCCTCAATGCCTACAAGGCTGTTGCGAAAGTCCACAGTCCGGTTACGACGGCTCCGGTTTACAATACATACTGGTGCCAGAACTCTCAGCAGACGATCCGATGGACGTCTTCGCTCAATACGACGTTTCAAATCCGCCTCTCAACGGACGGCGGAGCGACATTTCCGACGGTCATCGCATCGTCCGTCGGTTCCTCGATGGTACCGTATTACTCTTTTGTCTGGAACCTCAGTGAGGTTCCGGCTTGTTCAAATGCAAGATTGGTAGTCATCGATAACGGCCAAAGCGCCTATCGCGATACGACGGATGAGTTCGTTATTGCAACCCCTTCTGCCCCTACACCGGGAATCCCCGGTAACTTCAAGGTCACTAACTACGCAAGCCACCCGTTGGTCTCATGGACGAAACCGAGTAATGCCGGGGGCTACGAAGTGTGGAGAGCATCTTCAGAATTGGAATATCTGTGGTTTAATTTCAAAAAGATCGACAATCCAGACGTAACGAGCTGGTGGGATGAAATCGTCACCATCGGAGCGAGCAATCCGCACACGATGAAATACAAGGTACGTGCATCAAACGGATGTTCGTCCTATTCCGGATTCACAGTAATCAAGAGCATTCAATATTCGGATTTTATCAAACGGCTCGTAACTTCAGAAGACAGTTCATCGGTAATTTTTCAAAACTATCCGAACCCCTTCAACCCATCGACGACAATTTCTTTTTATTTGCCTGCACAGACGCTTACGACGCTCCAGATTTACAACATGATGGGGCAGGAAGTTCGTACGCTGGTATCGAAATCTTTAAGCGAAGGAAGCTATGAGATTTTTTGGGATGGAAAGGATAACCGGGGACGTGAGATCGCATCGGGAATTTACATATATCGGCTGCAGGCCGGATCGCTGGTGCAATCGAAGAAAATGAACCTGATTAAATAAATAAGGACAAATGTCAGTTTTCTAATTGTTCCTGTGCTTAGCTGCCGAAAGGAAATAAGCTGGAAATCCCTCATATTACCAGGTACAAGAATTTCTTAGAATTCTGTAACAAAAGTTACCCCTGGTGACGTATATTGCAGGCAAATGAAGACCCGATTTGTAACATCCTGGCTTTTGATCGCGGCGCTGATGACGTCGCCGATAGCGTCTTTTGCGATGCCGTTTTTCTGCGGGAGCCAGGCGAAGGCGTGCTGCTGCGGATCGGACAAGTCGTGCGATAAACCGACGTCGTCCGACCTGACCCTTCGCCGCGCCGATACATGCTGTCCTGTGCTGGCCGCGTTGGATACACGAATGCAGGTTGTCCGGGTCGAAGAAAAAGAAGTCGCCCCGACCTTCCATCTCGCGGCCGATGCCGTGGATGTCATCTATGTTTTCAACTTCTCCGTTCTCAAACAACCCATTCCATACGAACGAGTGGATCGTCCATCCGGACGTGACCGTACGATTTTCCTCCAGACCTTCCTGATTTAATCTTCTCTCTTCTTTAACGGCTATTCTGAGTGTGTACGGGCTTTTTCCGTACGCGCCCGGAAACACCATGACGTTAACCAAGAGAGAAGATCATGAACCGTTTCCTTTTCCTTTCGATACTCATTGCCATCCCGGCCCGGGCCCAGTCACGAGCGCCGCTCGACAGCCTTCTCAACCTGGCGCTCGAGCAGAATCCACAGCTCCACAGCCTTCGGCATCGCGCGAATGCGGCCCATGCACGCGTCGGACGGGTGTCGTCTCTGGAAGCTCCGCAGATCGGAGTTGAATTTTATCAAACCCCCGTTTCGTCATTTCCCCTGCCGTACCGCCGGAATATGGAAATGGATTATTTCGTACAGCAGATGTTTCCCTGGCCGGGCAAACTGTCCGCCATGGGCAAAGCCGCGGGTCTGGGCGCCAAAATGCAGGACGAAGAAGCGGTCGTTTTTGAACGGCAGCTCATTCGTGACCTCAAATCGGCGTACTTCGACCTGTACTTCATCCAGCAGCAACTGGACATCAACGACGAGAACCAGCGCCTGTTAAAGCAGATTCTGGAAGCGGCCATGAGACGGTACGAAGTCGGGCTCGGCAATCAGTCCGATATCCTGCGGATCAAGACGGAACAAAGTAAAACAGTCAATGAGCGGCTGGAACTGGACAAACAAAAAGTCGCGATGGAAACAATGATCCAGACCCTCATCGGCGGAGATCCAAACCGACCGTTGGGCTGGCTGCCGGATCCGGGAGTGGGAGCGCAGGAATGGGAATATGAGCGACTGGCTACCATCGCGCTGGACCACCGGTCCGAACTGAAATCGATGCAATTCAACAAAGCCATGTTTGCCGCGGAAGTCGATGCGGCCCGTCGCGAATACTATCCGGATATCATGGTGCGCGGAATGTACAAAGCGATGGCCGAGGGCGGCGATTTCTGGGCGCTCATGATTAGCGCCAATATCCCGCTGGCGTTCTGGTCGAAGGAAAAATATCAAAGCCGCGTCCGTGAAATGTCGAGTCACGTCCATCACGCGGAAATGGAACTGATCAACATGCGCAACATGGTGGCCGCTTCGGTCAAATCCGCGTTGACGACGCAACGGGCGTGCCGGCAACAAGTGAAACTGTACCGGGAGGAACTGTTGCCCCAGGCCGAACAAACGCTGGCGATTTCGCTGGCGGATTATCAGACCGGCCGTACATCGTTCATCGCTTTGCTGGACAATTACAGGATGCTCCTGATGACTCGGCTCGATTTTGAAATGGCGGTCATGAATGCATTGAAGAGTGAGGCCGATCTGGAACAGGCCCTCGGCGTGGACCTGCGGAGCCTCAACGATTCAAAAGAATAATCGAAAGGAACGTGTCATGATAGAACGCATTATCGATTGGAGTTCGAAGAACCGGTTCCTCGTCATCACGGCGTACCTCCTGTTGACGGGATTCGGCATTTATAGCGTGGTCCATGTTCCCGTCGATGCCATACCGGACCTGTCGGAAAATCAGGTGATTATTTTTACAGAATGGATGGGCCGGTCTCCGCAGATCGTGGAGGACCAGATTACATTTCCGATTGTTTCCGCCCTGCAAGGCCTGCCGGACGTCAAGGCCGTTCGCGCCTCGTCGATGTTCGGCATGTCCTTCATCTTCGTCATCTTCGAAGACAATGTGGACATTTACTTCGCCCGTACGCGCGTGTTGGAGCGGCTGGCGACGGTGAATGCCACGTTGCCCCCCGGTGTTACGCCCACGCTCGGGCCTGATGGAACGGGCGTGGGTCACGTCTTCTGGTACACGGTCGAAGGCGAAGCATACGATCTCGGGACCCTGCGGGCCATACAGGATTGGTACATCCGGTACAAACTCGCGTCCGTGGAAGGCGTCGCGGAAGTGGCCAGCGTCGGTGGGTACGTCAAGCAGTATCAGGTCGACGTCGATCCGATGCAGTTGCGCGCATACAACGTGAGCGTGGCCGACGTCGTCGGCGCAATCCAGCGCAGCAATAACGAGGTCGGCGGAAAGATCATCGAATCCAGCGACGCGGAATATTTCGTCCGCGGTCAGGGCTACATCCAGTCGAAAGAAGACATCGAAAATACGATTATCCGTAGCGGCGCCAACGGCATTCCCGTCCTGATCAGGAACGTGGCCATGGTGCAACTGGGTGGAGACATCCGTCGCGGCTCGCTCGAAAAAAACGGTGAAGGCCAGGCCGTCGGTGGAATCATCGTCATGCGGGACGGTGAGAATGCGAAAGACGTCATTGAACGTGTGCAGGAAAGGATCCTGAAAGAAGTCAATCCGGGCCTGCCTCCAGGCGTCCGCATCGAAGCGTCGTACGACCGCAGCACGTTGATCGACGAAGCCGTCTGGACGTTGAATCGTGCGCTGCTCGAAGCGTCCATCACCGTGTCCCTCATGGTCGCGATCTTTTTGCTTCATTTCCGCAGTATCGTCCGGATTATTATTGAAATTCCCGTGTCGGTTTTGATCTCATTCATCCTGATGAGGGTGTTCGATATCTCGTCTAACATCATGAGCCTTGGCGGAATCATTCTCGCCATCGGGGTCATCGTGGACGCGTCCATCGTCATGGTGGAAAACGCGTACCGAAATATCGCGCACGCGCTGAAGGAAAAGGGACACCTGACGTCCGAGGAGTACAAGGACATATCGATCCTTTCGGCCAAACAGGTCGGCCGCGCGATCTTTTTCTCGGAACTCATCATTCTCGTGTCGTTTCTACCGGTTTTTCTGTTGTCGGGCCAAGAAGGGAAACTCTTTCACCCGCTGGCGTTCACGAAAACGTTTGTCATGATTGCCTCTGCGGCCGTCGTGATCACGCTCATTCCGGTTCTGATGACGCTCTTGATGCGTGGGAAATTCCGATCGGAAAATGAAAACGCCGTCACTCGGACCACCAACCGGCTGTACGAACCGATCATTCGCTGGGTATTGAAGTACCGGAAAACGACGATTGCGATTAACGTGATCGCGCTCGTGGTCACGGTACCCATGGTCATCCAGACAGGATCGGAATTCATGCCGCCCCTGGACGAAGGCTCGATTCTGTACATGCCGATTACGCTGCCGAACGCATCGATCACGGAAGTCAACCGGATCATGCAGGTGCAGGATCAGATCATACGATCCGTACCCGAAGTGCATCACGTGCTGGGGAAGGCGGGGCGTGCGGAAACCGCGACGGATAACGCGCCGATCAACATGATCGAAACGATCATCATGTTGAAACCGAAGGAACAATGGAGACCCGGGATTACCAAAGCCGACATCATCGGCGAACTGGACCAGAAACTGCAGATCCCGGGCGTGCGGAACGGATGGACACAGCCGATCATCAACCGGATCAACATGCTGTCGACCGGCGTGCGTACGGACATCGGATTCAAAATATTCGGCGACAATCTGGATACACTTGAATATTACGCGATCCGGGCGGAGCAAATTTTGAAAACGGTGGACGGCGCGGCCGATGTTGTCGCGGAACGCGTGCAGAACGGTCTCTATCTCGACATTCAATTGAAACGGGACATCGGAGCGAGGTACGGCGTCAACATCGGCGACATTCAGGACATCATCGAAACGGCGATCGGCGGGCAGAATCTGGGCATCGTTCTCGAAGGCCGCATGCGATTTCCCATCCGCATGCGGTACGCGCGCGAAATTCGCGACAATATCGAGGAACTGCGCAGCCTGATCGTTCCGGTCAATATGGCGTCTGCGGGTGGCGGAGGCGCGACGGCAATGCGCACGTCGTACCGCGGATCCGGACGGAACGGAGGTATGGGAGGTGGAATGGGCAGCGGCGATATGCGTTCCGAGTCATCGGGGTTCGAATCACCAGCAAATGGATTTTCGCTGATGGAATCATCGGCGAACGTGCGAACGTTTCTTCCGATTTCCTATCTGGCCGACGTCAACGTCCTCACCGGACCCCCGATGATCAACAGCGAAAACGGAATGCTGCGATCGATCGTGTTTATGAATACACGCGGCCGCGACATGGGCAGCGTCATGAAAGACGCAAAAAAGGTCATCGAAGAAAAATTGAATTTGCCCCCGGGGTACTCCTACACGTGGAGCGGGCAGTACGAACACAAAATGCGCGCTCAGAACACACTGACGATCGTCATGCCGATTGTTTTCGTCATTATTTTTTTACTGCTCTTCATGACCCTGCATGACTTCAAGGAAGCCGCCGTCGTCATGCTGTCCGTTCCGTTCGCTCTCATCGGTGGGATGTATATGATCTACATCCTCGGTTACAATTTCTCCGTCGCGGTGTGGGTCGGATTCATTGCGCTGTACGGGATCGCCACGGAAACCGGCGTCGTGATGGTCGTGTATCTGCATGAGGCGCTGGACCGGAAGATCCGCGATCATCAAAATGGCCTTCGGGGACCGATTACAATCCGCGACATTTGCGACGCGACGATCGAAGGCGCGGTGCTTCGACTCCGGCCAAAACTGATGACAGTCGCCACGTCGATGATCGGCCTGATCCCCGTGATGTGGGCAACGGGAACCGGTGCCGACGTGATGAAGCCGCTCACGGCGCCCATGATCGGCGGGCTCTTTACGTCGGCCGTGCACGTACTCGTCGTCACTCCCATTCTTTTTGCCATGATGAAAGAAAGCGCGCTGAAACAAGGAACGCTCGAACTTTCACGGATGGCGGCGTGGATGAGGTAAAGCAAATTAAAATGGCAAATGAAAATTAAATATAAATAATAGTGTCAGACAAATCGAAGACGCTTCAGGCTGAGCGAAGTCGAAGCCTGAAAATAGATGTGATGTCACCCTTCGACTACGCTCAGGGTGAAGACGACGACATAAAAAATTAAGGACATCAAAATGAAATCATTCATCATACTTGCGGCATTTTTAATTGTCGGCGCATTGTGGATCGCCTCCTGCGGCAAGTCCGACGGGGAGCATGCCGAACACGCGATGCAAAAAGAAATGTATACGTGTCCGATGCATCCGGAAGTCGTGTCGGACCGTCCCGGCGTTTGCCCGATTTGCCACATGGACCTCGTAAAAAAAGCCGTCTCGGAAGAGCCGAAAATGCAGGACATGCCGGGCAAAATTCAACTCAGTTCGTTCGAACAAACGCTGGCCAATGTGGCCACTGTCCGGCTTCAAAAGGAACCGTTTGTCCGATCGGTGAGCGCGTACAGTTACATGGATTACGCCGAACCCAACCGGAAGCTTGTCACCGCGCGGTTCAACGGGCGGATCGAAAAACTCCTGGTTGACAAGACCGGGGATGTCGTTCAAAAAGGCCAGCCGCTCTTCGAAGTCTACAGTCCGGACCTGGTGCAGGCCCAGAGCGAGTTTCTCGTCGCCGTGTCGCAGTCGGCCCTCGCGTCACTGGAAGGCGGAGGAAACACGCTTGTCGCACCGGCGCGAAAGAAGCTCGAACTGATGGGAATTACCGGCGACCAGATCGGAGAGTTGGAAAAAACCGGCCAGATTCAATACACGCTGCTGTATCATTCGCCGATTGCCGGAACGGTTATCGAAAAGAAATTGCAGGAGGGACAGTACGTTAGCGAAGGCGACGTGCTTTTTGAAATCACCGATCTGTCCGTCTTGTGGAACCTTGCCGAGATTTACGACAAAGACCAGTCGATGATCCGGCCCGGCGATCCGGTCACCCTGCGTCTACCGGCGTTTCCGGACAGAGAATTTGTCGGACGGGTCGCTTTCATATATCCCGTGGTCAATCCGCAAACACGTACCATCAAGATCCGTTCGGAGTTTGCCAATTATCAACAACTGTTGAAACCTCAAATGTACGGTGAGGTTACGTTCCAGAAGACTCTGGGGAAGGTGTTGACGATTCCAGCCACGGCGGTTCTGTTTACAGGAAAACGCCAGGTGGCGTGGGTGAAGACGTCCGAAGGCCAGTTTGAATCCCGCGATATCACGCTCGGCGAGAAGAACAACGGAAAATACGAGGTGCTGTCCGGGGTGAAGGAAGGCGACGAGGTAGCGGTGAGCGGCGGATTCCTGATCGATTCCGAAAGTCAATTGAAAGGCGGCGTCTCTACCGGGCATCAACACGGCGACATGAAAATGGACGCCAAACAAAACGAATCGGAACACAAGCATTAGAAGGGCGCCATAGATTGGGTCTTCCGTTTGATAACGTTATGACACATGACTCATTTTCGAAGGAGGAAAATACCATGCAAAACATTCACCCTCTTTTCGTTCACTTCCCAATAGCGCTTCTGTCGGCCGCGTTATTGTTCGAGTTGATCGCCATGGCATTCAAAAAGCCGGCCTCACAGACCGCTGGTTGGTGGACATTCGTGCTTGGAGTGATCGCGATGGTCGTCACTGCGATCACCGGATTGATCGCTGAGAGGTCGGTCGGCCACACGGATGACGCACATGAGTTGATTCTCCAGCACCGGAACCTGGAGATCGCTGCCGGGGCACTTTTTGTCCTGCTTTTCATCTGGAGAATCAGCCTGAAAGGGGAGTTGCCCGGATCGACCGTGTTGCGTTCGATCTATGGCGGCGTGTTTGTTCTCGCGATGGCGGCGATTCTGACGGGCGCGCACGTGGGAGGGCGTCTCGTATACGAATTTGGAGTCGGAACGAGCCAGTCCCCCGGATCGAGCCATGAACACGACTCGGAGGAACCAAAAATTGCCGTTCCGGACGAAGCACGAAAGGATACTGTGAAAAAAGAAGACGCGCATGAAGGACATGAACATGCGCATTGAGATCATCTCATCAGAAAGAGGCTATTATGCGAATGAGTCCGTTGCTTCTTGTTTCGGCTTTCTTCTCCGCCTGCTCGACCCAGGGCCTTCCCATCGTGGAATCACGCGGTACGCTTCACGGCATGATGATGCAAAACGACGTCGGTGCAAAAGTAAGGCTGGACACACTGGTATCGCGGGAGCATGTGTACGGACTGGGAGCGGTGGAGAACCTGGATGGAGAAATTTGGGTCTGGGACAGCGACGTTCGTGTGTCGAGGATTCGGAACGATTCGATCGAGACGGTTCGAGGCGACCGTTTGAACGCCGCGTTCCTCGTGTACAGCCTCGTGACGAACTGGGACAGGTTCGAGATTTCCGGGCCGGTGAGGGATTTGCGTGGATTGGAGAATGAAATCGCGCGGATACTGGACGCCCGCGATATTTCGGGCCCGACGGCATTTTTGATCAAAGGACGGGCGGCGGAATTGTCCGGTCATGTGATTACCAAAGAATCGGCGGGCGCCGCAGATCATCATCTTTCGGGATATCCGGTCAACCTGACAGATATGCCGGTCGAGTTGCTGGGATTTCATTCCACCCGGCACCGGGGCGTGTTCACTCACGGGGATTCTGACATTCATGTCCACTTTTATGCGCGGGAGCCGCGTGTCGTCGGGCATGTGGACGAACTCAAGTTGACGGGGCCCCTGCATCTGCTCCTGCCACGAGACTGAACGAGCTCACAAGTGATCGGACAGATCTCTGCCGGCAGTCATCAACTCCGCCGGAAAGCTTGAACATATTTGTGGATGAACTCCGCCTTTCTCTTCATCCGGTATTGCATGATGAATCGCGGATGTTCCAGCGGCACGATCTTTTCAAAGAACCGATGCGACTCGTTCAGCCGGCTAAAGAACTTGAAATTCTTGCCCGCACCGAGGAGAAATGCGACGTCACGCTGAATGCCGAATGAAATTTGTTTACGGAGACACCGCACGATGAACGGTGTCACGGTCGCTTCGAGTTTCGGGTCGTCATAGAAATTGTAATTGACTTCCTTTCCACCATGATTTCTGCGGACAAATCCCAGCGGAGACAGCGACGTGATGAAGAAGCGGGAATAAAACCTCTCCACACCGCCACACTCCCGGATCATGTCGTAGATAAAGACCGATGACGGCTCGTGAGTTCGAAATGAGTCAATGGGTATGCCGCAGTCAACGCTCAGCCTCTTGGTGTCCGTGAACGGAATGCCCGTGGAACCCGCGCCAAACCGGCCGGGATTGATGCCGAGAATCGCATGGCGGGGACACCCATCGTGATAGAATTTTCTGTAAAAAGATGACATGATGTCGCGCACGATACGGTCTCCAAACGGGTTCATGGCACGAACTCCGCGTGGGAGGGGCGCCTGCAACTTGATGGTCAGGTTGAACCGAATGATCCTGTCAGCAAAAGTCATGGACGACGCTACGAAAATTATCGGGCACTGTCAAAGGTTCGGGCCATTCGTAATTGTATGATTAATATTTACTAACAACTTGCGCTTTCTTTCACAATTCTGGGAAAAACGTTGACAAACGAAAGTCAAGTCGATATATTCAGTCGCTTTTTTGGAAGTTATTGAAAATTCTGATTTTGTTTAACTTAAGGGCCCTGAAAGGGGTCATGAGTGATTGCAAAGTGCCAAAAAGACATCCGCTAAATATGTGACCTTCCTGGTCATGCTTGATGCGAGTTCCAACCCAAGGAGTTATCGTATCAAGCTGAGCCGCTTGAAGTTCTTGGCAGTGTTTGCCGCGGTGTTTCTGGTTTTTGCGATAGGTTCTTTGATATTCTACTACTCCCGGACTTATAAGGTCCTGTATTACGACGAACTGCTGGAGCAGTATCAGCAGTTGGCAGAGGATAATCGGCGTATCGAGCAGATCGAGCGCGAGTATCGCAAGGTTCGGCAGGAGAATGAGAAAATTCGCCTGGTTTTTGGGCAGGTTGCCGCGATCCGGCCGGATACGAACTCCGGCAGCGAATTTGCCGAGGGCGCTCAGGAGATGACAGGCGAAGAGCCGGTTACGTCGATTCCCCGGAATGTCCCAACGTTTGAGAGTGAGGGCCGAAGTTGGCTTCCCGATTATTTTGCCTCCTCACGAGTGATTCCGTCCATCATGCCGGTCAACAGCCCGTTCGTCTCGCGAGAATTCCAGTCCGAAGGCGCGCATTACGGTGTAGACATTGCGGCGGAGGAGGGCGCGGCGGTCCAGGCGACATCGGATGGCTGGGTGCTCTTGTCAGAATGGCTGACCTCTTATGGAAATACGGTGATTCTATATCACGGCCTTGGGTATTTTTCTGTCTACAAGCACATGCGGCACGCACTGGTTCGGGAGGGAGATGTGGTCAAGGGCGGGACGGTCATCGGTACCGTCGGCAAGACAGGGCTCTTGGCCAAAGGGAATCATCTACATTTTGAAGTGTGGCGGGACGGTCAGGCTGTGGATCCCGCGGAGTATATTTTTCAAATACGGGATGCGGTGAGCGCCGCATCTGCTGACACAACACATTAGCAACCCAAAAGGTGCAGCTATGATGGGAAGCAAAGACAAAGGCTCCAGCGAGCCTTCGACGGGTTCAGGGTTGAACCTGATTGGTCGGGGTACGTCGATCACGGGTACCATCCGGTCGTCTTCCTCCATTCGGATCGAAGGCGAAATCAAAGGTCAGGTCCAGTGCCAGGACTTGGTCACGCTGGGCGCGACCGGATTGGTGGAAGGCGATGTCCAGGCCAAGAACGTGGTGATCGGCGGGAAGGTCGTCGGCAACCTCATCGTCCAGGAGAAACTTGTGCTGGAACCCAAGTGCAATGTACAGGGTGACATCAAGGCGCGGCGTCTGGTCATCGACGAGGGAGCCACATTTGAAGGCAACTGTTTGATGAAAGACACGAACCTGGTCATCAACGAAGCGCCGAAGAAAGACGCCGTCAACGGCTGAAGATGCCGATCCGACCCGGAAAGGACATGGAGAATGTCCGCCGCTACGGTCCGATCCTCACATGGGGCTGGCAGTTCTTGCTGACGTTGCTGGTGTTTGTCTGGGGTGGACGATGGTTGGATGAGAAATGGGAGACGGGAGTTACGTTTGTGTTAATTGGGATTTTCATGGGACTGTTTGGAGGCTTTTACAAATTGATTCAGATCGTGAAGGAAATGGACGCGGCAGGGAAGAAGAAGGGCGGGGCAGAATGAGTTCTCGTCTTTTTACGGCATTCATCTGCCTGATTTCTTTGGTTGTCCTGTTGATCGTGAACGCGTTCGTCACGACTCGAGCGGAATTGGGCGCGGTGGCTGGGGCGTGGGGGATGGCCATGGTGCATGTGTTGGCCGGTTTCTTTATGTCCAGATGGGCGCTCGGCAAATCCGTGCGGCAGTTCATGACGATTGTAATGGGCGGCATCGGCGTGCGACTGCTGATGGTCGGGGTGGCGATGCTGATTCTGATGCCGGTGATCCGGGGTTCTCTGGAGGTTTTTGTGGGTACGTTTGCGGTCTTTTACGTTCTGTTTCAGATTGTCGAGATTTTTTTTCTCCACCGCGGCTTGCAGCGGCGAAAGATGATCCGTACGGGCGAATTATCATAAGGGCTTGTTCATGATGGCTTGGTTCCAAGAAGCACAAAAGCAGACCGCCGACAAGGTGGACATCGGCGGCACCATCCTGCATCATATCACCAACTCCAATGAGATCGAACTGCCGTTCATCGGAGCGGTCCATTTGCCGCATTTTGCCGACATTCACATCGGCGGACTGACGATCAATCTCTCGCCGACCAAACACGTCGTGATGATGTGGCTGGTTGCGCTCTTGTTGTTGTTCGTGTTTACCATCCTCTCCCGTCCGAGGATGATTCCACGCGGGTTGTATAATTTCTTTGAGGCGTTGGTCGTGTTCATCCGCGAAGAGATTGTCCGGCCGAATTTCGGATCGAAGACGGACCGCTACGTTCACTATTTCCTGACCATTTTCTTTTTTATTTTGTTCATGAACCTGTTGGGTCTGATACCGTACGGATCGACCGCGACCGGGAACATCGCCGTGACGGCGACGCTGGCGATTTGCACATTCATTCTCACGCAAGCGGTCGCGATTCAGTCGCAGGGGTTGGTCGGTTTTCTGAAGCATCTGACGGCGGGCGTTGCGTGGTGGTTGTGGCCGATCATGGTGCCGGTGGAGATCGTCGGGCTGTTCACCAAGCCGTTTGCATTATCGGTGCGACTTTTTGCGAACATGACGGCTGGTCACGTGGTGATTCTGTCGTTGATCGGGCTGATCTTTGTCTTGAAGACCTTTTGGGTGGCGCCGGTTTCTGTGGCGTTTGCGCTGTTTATCTACGTACTCGAACTGTTTGTTTCCTTCTTGCAGGCTTACATTTTCACGTTATTGTCGGCGCTGTTCATCGGGATGGGAATTCACCACGCTCACGAGGAGCACGCGCATTAGTCAGCAAATACACGAAAACCAAACTCACACATCTTAATTTGGAGGTATGACAACATGAGTGATTTAGGACTGGGCTTCCTGGCGGCGGGTATCGGTGCCGGATTGGCGACGATTGGTGCGGCTGTTGGAATCGGCAAACTGGCGGCGGCGGCTTTGGAAGGCAGTGCGCGTCAGCCGGAGGCGGCCGGAGACATCCGGACGACCATGATTATTGCCGCGGCTCTGATCGAAGGTGTGGCGCTGTTTGCGGAAGTGATCTGCATTCTCCTGGCGCTGAAGTAAAGCAGTCGGATACGGCGGCGGGAGAGTGTCTTCCGTCGCCGCATCTTTGGAGATTGGGAAATTAGCATAGGAAGAAATGGACCGATGACGAATGGAATGTGGATCTTGATGTTGTGGACGGGTGAAGGCGGTCACAAAGGCGGCCTGCTGGATATCGATCCGGGTCTGATGATCTGGACCCTCATCACCTTTTTCGCTCTGCTGCTTTTGCTTGGCAAATTCGCGTGGAAGCCCATCATCCAGACGCTGCAGGAGCGCGAGTCGAAAATCAAGGATTCGCTCGAACAGGCAGAGCGCGCACGCAAGGAAGCGGATGCGCTGATTGCGAAGAACAACGAAATCCTGGCGCGAGCCGAACGCGAAGCCCAGGATGTGGTGCGCAAGGCGAAGGAAGAAGCCGAAAAATTGAAACTGTCCTATTCCGTCCAGGCAAAAATCGAGACAGAAAAGATGCTGGACAATGCGCGCAAGGAAATCAACGGCGAAAAGAACGCCGCGCTGATCCAGCTCAAACGAGAGGTGTCGGACATGGTGATCACGGCGGCCGGCAAGGTCATCGGATCGTCTCTGGACGCCGACAAGCATCGCAAAGTGATCGACGACTTTATCAAAGAACTGCCGAACTGACATGAGACAAACGAAGACCGCCCGTCGCTATGCGCAAGCGCTCCTGGATCTTTCCGTACAGGAAAAGACCGTTGATCGCGTGATGGAAGACATGCAGGCGCTCCTGGCGCTCGCGAAATCACACACCGAACTGCGCGCGTTTCTGGCGAATCCCGTGATCAAGAACGAGGTGAAGAAGACAACGGTCCGATCGTTGTTCGAAAAGCATGTATCGAAGCAAACGATGCATTTCCTCCATACCTTGTGCGACCGGAATCGCGAAAATCTGTTGGAGGAAATAGCCGAAGCGTTTGTGGATCTGCGCCACGCTCAGATGAATCGGATCAAGGCCGACGTGTACAGCGTCGTGGATTTGACGGACGGGCAGGTGCGTGAATTGCAAAAACGGATTTTGGCGATGACCGGCAAGGATCCGCAGTTTGCGTTTCATCGGGATGCGTCGCTGATCGGTGGATTTCTGGTGCGGATGGGGGATACGGTCATTGACGGATCAGTCCGTCACCAGTTGGAGAAACTCCGTGACCGGTTTGCGGCCGGACACATTTTGAATTGAAAGACGAAATTTCATAACTAAAAATATCTAAGTACAGAGGAACGATATGGCAGTGTCAGTCAGACCGGACGAGGTCTCCAGTATTCTCAAACAGCAGTTGTCGCAGTTTGAGAAGCAGCTGGACACCTATGAAACGGGAGTCGTGTTGCAGGTGGGCGACGGTATCGCGCGCATCTACGGACTTTCCAATGCGATGGCGAGCGAATTGATCACCTTTCCCAACGGCATGACGGGAATGATTCTGAATCTGGAAGAGGACAACGTCGGCGTGGTGCTGTTCGGCGATTCCAGCGAGATCAAGGAAGGCGATATCGTCAAGCGGACCGGCCGCATTGCGGAAGTTCCCGTGGGTGAAGGCATGCTGGGTCGCGTGGTGAACGCGCTGGGAGAGCCGTTGGACGGCAAGGGTCCGATCCAGGGCGCGAAGACGTCGTTGATCGAGCGCAAGGCGCCGGGCGTCATCGTCCGTCAGTCTGTGAAAGAGCCTCTCGCGACCGGCATCAAGGCGATCGATGCGATGATCCCGATCGGCCGCGGTCAGCGCGAACTCATCATCGGCGACCGACAAACGGGAAAGACGGCGATCGCGATCGACACGATCATCAACCAGAAGGGCAAAGGCGTTTATTGTATCTACGTTGGCATCGGGCAAAAAGAATCGACGATCGCCAAAGTCGTGAAGATGTTTGAAGATGCGGGCGCGATGGAGTACACCATCGTGGTGTCCGCGTCGGCATCGGAACCGGCGCCGCTGCAGTTTATCGCGCCGTACTCCGGGGCGGCGATGGGCGAGTTCTTCCGGGACAGCGGTCGTCACGCACTGTGCGTGTACGACGATCTGTCGAAGCACGCGGTCGCGTATCGTCAGATGTCGCTCCTGCTGCGTCGTCCGCCCGGACGCGAAGCGTATCCCGGCGACGTGTTCTATCTCCACAGCCGCTTGCTGGAGCGTGCGGCCAAGCTGAGCGACAAGGAAGGCGGCGGCTCGCTCACCGCCCTGCCGATCATCGAAACGCAGGCCGGAGATGTGTCCGCCTACATTCCGACCAACGTCATTTCGATCACCGACGGTCAGATTTTCCTCGAGTCGAATTTGTTCTACTCCGGTGTGCGGCCGGCCATTAACGTCGGTATCTCCGTGAGCCGCGTGGGCGGCAGTGCGCAAATCAAAGCCATGAAGCAGGTCGCCGGACGTCTGCGTCTGGAACTGGCTCAGTATCGGAATCTCGAAGCGTTTGCCAAATTCGGTTCCGATTTGGACAAGGCCACCCAGCAGCAGCTTCGCCGCGGCGCCCGACTGGTCGAAATTCTCAAACAAGGCCAGTACAAGCCGTACAACTTCGACAAGCAGGTCACGATCATCTATGCGGCCACCAATGGCTATCTGGACGATCTGTCCATCGAGTCCTGCTCGCGCTTTGAGAAGGAACTGCTCGAGTCGATGGAACTTCGCCACAAGGATGTGTTTGATTCCATCATGGCGAAGAAAGAACTGACGGACGAGATCAAGGCGAAACTGGATCAGATCCTGAAGGACTTCAAGCAAGCATTCAAACCCTAACCTGACGGAGAGATAGAATGAAAGCAGTCAACGTAGTATCGGTTCTGGCCCTCGTCCTGCTCGCGGCGTGCGGCGGTGGGAAAGAAGTTCCCATGGACAAAATGGCCCGTATCACGGTCAAGATGATCGTCGATAACAAGATGAAGGAAAATGCGGAACCGAAGGACATTGAAAACAGCGTGATCGAGCCGTATGCCAAAGCGGAAGGCGTGACGGCTGCGGACTACAAGTATACGGCGGAATTGCTGGCCAAAGACGAGGCGCGCCAGAAGGAATTTGGCGAGGCGGTGGGCAAGCTGCTCGTTGAAGAAATGATGAAGTCGCTGGGCGGAGCCGGCCTGGGCGGCATGATGCAGGGCATGGTGGATTCGTTGGGTGCGGCCCTGAAAAGCGGTCTGGATTCCGCGATGAAGAGCGAAACCAAATAACAGGGCTCTGAATTTCAATTCGAAAGGAATTTCCCATGAAGCGATGGTTGGTGTATGGAATGCTGGCGGGCCTGGCCCTCCAGGGGTTCTCGGCATGCGCGCCGAAGGCCAAGGAAATTCCGGTCGATACATGCGTGAAGATCTTCATGTCGATGGCGGCCGATGAAAACTTCCGTCGTAGTTACCAACGGCCGGAGGATGCTCCGAGTACGGAGATTGACAAATTCGCGCAGCCGTTCGGATTTACGGGCGAGGATTTCAAGCTGACGATGAAATTGATCAAGCAGGACGAGAAGAAGAACAAAGAATTTAACGATATCTCCACGAAGCTGCTGATGGATGAAGCGATGAAGAGCCTTCATGACGAAGGGTCGGATTCGACGTCGAACGAACAGAAATAGGACTATGGCGACTTTACGAGAAATTCGGCGGCGCATTGCCGCGGTTAAGAGCACGCAGAAGATCACCAAGGCCATGAAGATGGTTGCGGCCGCGAAATTGCGTCGGGCGCAGGAGAATATCCTGTCGGCAAGGCCGTACGCATACAAACTGGGCTCGCTGATCAAGCATCTGGCCTTGAATCCGGAGGCGCAGCAGAATCCGCTGATACGCATCCGCGAGGTGAAGAAGACTCTGTTTGTCGTGGTGACCGCGGACCGATCCTTGTGCGGCGCCTTTAATGCAAACATTATCCGACGTGTCGTCCAGATGCTGAATGAAGACTTTCGGGAGGCGCGCGCGGAGGGCCGGATCGAGATGTTCACGGTCGGACGCAAAGGGGACGAATTTTTCACAAAGCGAAATTATCCCGTCAAGCGACGTTTCACGAACGTCTTTCACCATTTGGAGTTTTCGACCGCTCATGACATCATCGATGCCTGCGTGGTCGAGTACAACGAAGGCCGCGCGGACGAAGTGTTTGTCGTTTACAACGAATTCAAGTCGGCGTTGCAACAGAATCTGGTGTTGGAAAAACTGCTGCCGGTGGAGCCCGAGAAGGTGGAAGCGGACGGGAGATATCTGGGCGAGACGGACTACATCTACGAACCGTCCCAGTACGAGATTATCAATACGCTGGTGCCCCGTCATCTGAGCGTACAGATGTGGCGGATTCTGTTGGAATCGTTTGCGGCCGAAATGGGCGCCCGCATGACGGCGATGGACAGCGCGACCGAAAACGCAGGAGAATTGATGCAGGATCTGACCCTGTATTACAACCGCGCCCGTCAGGCGGCGATCACGAAGGAAATTTTGGAAGTGGTCAGCGGGGCAGAGGCGTTGTCGAAATGAGACTCGAATCATAAAGAAAAATCAAGATACAGGAACTGAAACAATGAACACAGGTAAAGTCGTACAGGTTATCGGACCCGTGGTAGACGTGGAGTTTGGCGCCGGTCAGTTGCCGTCGATCATGAACGCGCTGACGCTGACCCGGCCGGACGGAGTGAAACTCGTTCTCGAAGTCCAGCAGCATCTTGGAGAAAATCGCGTGCGCAGCGTCGCCATGGACTCGACCGACGGTCTGACCAGAGGCGTGGAAGTCACGGACATGGGCGAACCGATCGCCGTTCCCGTCGGGGAAAAAGTTCTCGGCCGTTTGATCAATATTATCGGAGAACCGATCGACGAAAAAGGCCCGATCGAAGCGACGAAGAAACTCCCGATTCACCGTTCCGCGCCGAAACTCAGCGAACTGGCCACCAAGAGTGAGATGTTTGAGACCGGAATCAAGGTTGTCGATCTGATCGAACCGTACATGCGCGGCGGAAAGACGGGCCTCTTCGGAGGCGCCGGCGTGGGCAAGACGGTGTTGATCCAGGAATTGATCCATAACATCGCCAAACAACACGGCGGATACTCGGTGTTTGCAGGCGTCGGCGAGAGGACGCGCGAAGGCAACGATCTCTATCACGAAATGATGGAATCCGGCGTGTTGAACAAAACCGCGCTGGTGTTCGGACAGATGAATGAGCCGCCCGGCGCCCGACAGCGTGTAGGGCTGACCGCCTTGACGATGGCTGAATCCTTCCGCGACGACGAAGGCCGCGACGTGCTGCTGTTCATCGATAATATTTTTCGTTTCACGCAGGCCGGCTCGGAAGTGTCCGCGCTTCTCGGTCGTATGCCGAGCGCCGTGGGATACCAACCCAATTTGGCGACCGAGATGGGCGAATTGCAGGAAAGAATTACCTCGACGAAAAAAGGCTCGATCACGTCCGTGCAGGCGATTTACGTTCCGGCAGACGATCTGACCGATCCCGCGCCCGCAACGGCTTTCGCGCACTTGGATGCGACGACGGTGTTGTCGCGGGCGATTTCTGAAATCGGTATTTATCCGGCTGTGGATCCGCTCGACTCCACTTCCCGCATTCTGGATCCGATGATCGTAGGCGAGGAGCATTATCATGTGGCCAAACGCGTGCAGGAAGTGCTTCAGAAATACAAAGATCTGCAGGACATCATCGCGATCCTCGGCATGGACGAGTTGTCGGACGACGACAAGTTGACCGTGGCGCGTGCCCGCAAGATTCAGCGCTTCCTCTCCCAGCCGTTCAATGTGGCGGAGCAATTCACCGGCACACCCGGCCGATACGTGAAGAAAGAAGACTCGGTCGCCGGTTTCAAAGCAATAGTTGAGGGTCAGATGGACGAGATTCCGGAGCAGGCGTTCTACATGGTCGGAACCATCGACGAGGCGGTAGACAAAGCGAAGACGCTGGCGAGGTAACATGGAGCCGACCTTTCATTTGGAAATCACCACCCCGGAAAAGATGGTCTTCAGCGGCGAGGTCCTCGACTTTGTCGGTCCCGGGATTGAAGGCAGCTTCGAAATCCTGAAACACCATGCCGCCTTTATCAGCGTGTTGAAGATCGGCGAGATGCGGGTTCGCGCGGAGGACGGGTACGACACGTACTACGCCACGAGCGGCGGCATTGCGGAAATTCGGGGCAACAAGATGATCGTGCTGGCCGAAACCTGCGAGAAAGCAACGGACATCGATATCCAACGCGCCATGGAAATCAAAGAGTGGGCGCGAAAGAAATTGGAAGAACGCTCCAGCATCGATCTGGAGCAGGTGCGCAAGGCGCTGGCACGGGCGATCAACCGGATCCAGGTGGCAGAAAAGCGAGTGAACGAATAGTCATCCTTCAAAGGCCGGTCGCACCGGCCTTTTGATTTTGGCGCCGTGAAATAAAGGCGGCCGAACCTCTTTCGAAAGGAGATCGCATGAAAGCTCTTCTGGCATTGTTTGCGATGGTCGGAGCGCTCCACGCGCAGGACAAACCCCTGGCCAGTCCCAAAAGTGTTCTGACGCAAACGATCGGCACGACCGAAGTGACGATCACCTACCATCGACCCGGCGTCAAAGGACGCACCGTGTTCGGATCACTCGTCCCATACGGAAAAGTCTGGCGAACCGGGGCGAACGAAAACACGACGATTTCATTTTCCAAGGACGTAAAAATTGACGGGAAACCGCTCAAAGCCGGCACGTACGGATTGCACAGCATTCCGCAGGCCGCAACCTGGACGCTCATTTTCAGTCACGACGCCAAGTCGTGGGGCAGCTATTCCTATGACGAAAAGAAAGACGCGCTCCGCATCACCGTCACAGCGTCGTCGTCTGAATTTGTCGAGCGCATGCGGTTTACGATCGACGATATGACGGACACTCAGGGTACGATCACGCTGCAATGGGAAAAAGTGAAGGTCTCATTCGTCGTCGAGGTCTGAGAATTGCCTGTTCAGATCGCGCGGTATTCTGTACAACAGTGTCCATGAAACCCATCGCATTCCTTCTCGCCCTATTGCCTGCGACATTCGCGTACGGCCAGATCACGGTCGTGACGAGCGCGGCCGATGCGGGCGCAGGGTCGCTTCGCGAGGCGATCACCTTGGCCAACGGCAATTCCGGTGCGGATACCATCACCTTTGACACCACGGCCATGGGTGGGACGACCCTCGCGCTCGTCTCGTCGCTTCCCGATCTTTCCGATGACTCGACAGTGATCCGGGGGGTGTCCGGCTCATTCGGTGAGCCGCGAATCCTCATCGACGGCCAGGCTCTGAGCGGCGTATCGACGTTGTTACTTACCGGCAACTCTTGTGAGGTGCAGTCCGTTGCGTTCGTCGGCAATTCAACTTCCGGCACGGCCATTGCGGTCACCGGCTGGGCCAATGTCATTCGGAATTGCCATATCGGAGTGGATCGATCCGGGATGACGGCGATTCCCAACAGTGTCGGCATTCTCCTCCAAAACGGAGGAGGGAATACGGTGGGACCCGGGAATGTGATCGCCGGCAATACCGATGAGGGCATCCTCGTGGCCGACTCACGCGACAATCTCATCCTGGGAAATATCATTGGCCGATCGAAAGACATGACGCTTGCAGTGGGTAATGCGACAGCCGGTATATCGATCAGCGGCGATGGACATGCCAACCGCGTCGGAGACGGAACCTACGCCGGTCGAAATGTCATCGGCTCCAATGGGGTCGGAGTCCGAATCTCGGGGTCCGACAGCAATGCGATTTCCGGGAATCTCATCGGCGTGTTTGTGTCAGGCGATGCCGCTAACACGGAAGGAATTCGTCTCGAAAACGGGGCGTCGCACACCACGATTGGCGGAACCACCGTCCCGGCGAGAAACATCATCTCGGCCAATACCAGCACCGGCCTTGTCGTGGATGGCAGTTCCACACGTGGAACGAAGATTGTCGGGAATTGGATCGGCACAGATACGACTGGGACAACGGCCCGCGCCAACCAAACCGGCGTCCTCCTGCAGCATGCACGCGCGTCACTCGTCGGCGGGTCGGCGGCAGGCGAGGGCAACGTCATTTCGGGAAATCTGAATCACGGTATCTTGCTGATGAATTCCGACAGCAATACGATTCGCGGAAATTTCATAGGAACCACGTTCAGTGGACTCCAGGCGCTTCCCAATCAAGGAAGCGGCATCGTCGTGAGCGGTGGGGCATCGACGAACCTGATCGGAGGACGGGGCGCGAGTGAACGCAATGTCATTTCGGGAAATGCCACTCACGGACTGTCCTTGACAGGCGCGGGCTCCGATCGCAATCGGATCATCGGCAATCATATCGGCGTCGGTGCGGATGGTCTCACGGCGCTGGGCAATGCACAGACGGGAGTGGAATTCAATTTCGGCGCCTCTGATGATTCGGTTGCCTACAATACGATCGCGCATCATGAGACGGCCATCTCGTTTGAGGACGCGGCTACGGATAGCAATATTCATTACGCGAATTCCATTTTTTCAAATAACGAGGGCGTGTCGATCCAGTCCGGCGCTCAAGGTGGAATCGTCCCACCGACGCTTCAAGTCGTGACGCTGGACACGGTCGTTCAGGGCACGTCCATTCCCGGAGCGATCATCCAGATCTACGCGGACTCATCGGATCAGGGCAGGACGCTGATCGATACGACGATCGCCGATGCGTCGGGGCATTGGTCGAAGAAGATCCATGTTTCACCGACGCCTTTTGCAACCGCCCTTCAGCAGTCGGGCCTGAACGTTTCCGCTTTTTCAACTCCGTTCAAGAGTTTTGTCGGTCCGATTGGCGCTTCGATCGCGACGTTAGATTTCGGCGGCGTGCCCGTCGGATCGAGCGATACGCTGACGATTCGGATCTTTTCCCTGTCGGATGCCGTTGCGGTCGGTGGACAGTCCCTCGATGTGCCCGGCGAGTTTGAGATTCTCACGTCGTTCAGTCTTCCCGATACCCTGCGAGTGGGCGATACGATGAGCGTCGCGATTCGTTTTGCGCCGGGCACGTTTGGCGTGAGGACGAATCGATGGAACGTTGTCAACGCGAGTTCTATCAGCCCTTTTCTGCTGGACTTGTCGGGAACGGGGCTGGCCGGGTCGCTCTCCTCGGTCGACACGATTTGGGTGGATACCACGATCGTCGGAGATCAGCGTTTGTTCCCCGTCGTGGTGAAGGCAGCGGGAGCGCCTGTGCAGATTACAGCGGCATCGACGCAGTCGCCCATTTTTGGAATTCCGTCTTTGCCGGCTCTTCCGTACACGGTGCAACCGGTGAGTACCGATTCGTTGGTGGTTTGGCTATCGTTCGTGCCGGACAAATCCGGCCTTCTGGGTGACACGCTCACGATCGTCAGCAACTCGCCGGCGGGCAATCGATACGTGATCCTTCGCGGGATCGGCTCGCCGAACGCCCAACCTCTGGCGTTTGCCATTCAACCCGTCTCGGCCAGCGGCATCACGAAATTCCGCCGTCCGACCCTGACGTGGACGCGTGCCGTAGACCCCAACGCCGATACCATCACGTACACGATTCAGATCGCGAAGGCGCCAGATTTTGTTGCGCTCGTTCAGCAGATGACGACGCTCGACACGTTCGTAACGGTCCTTGCGCCACTGGACACGAGCGGAGCCTATTATTGGCGCGTGATTGCCTCCGACAACAAGGGGGCGACCTCGACGAGTCAAACGTTGTTCTTCCGCGTGGACGCAATATGGCCGAGCGGGTCTATTTATCTGTTGCCGAGTACGATCCTCCCGAGTCACGTCGCCATCTATGTCGATGCCAACGAAGCGCTCGGGGGCGCGACGGTTCTCATTCTGTACCGGGACGCCAATGGCGTGCGGACCGACAGCATCGATGCTGTCATGGAGGAGATCGATCACTCGGCCGGCCTGTATCACGCGGCTTACTCGGCGCGGGTATCGGGCACGATGCAGGTGATCGTGGACATGATGGACTCAGCCGGAAATATCGCCGCGGCGAGTCGGGCCTTCACCTTCGCGCAATTGTCAAAGACCCGGTCGATGACGACGACCGATGGGAAGGCGCACGTCGAAGTTGTCCCGAACCTGCGCAGTGGCTTCGCCATTTTATCGACTGTGGAGATGGACACGATGTATCGGGTGGATGTCCAGTCGGGAGTGTCTCTTGCGGGAGAATTACGCATGCACTTCTCGGAAGAGGAGTGCCGCGAGGTCGGATGGCAGGATCCGACACGCATCGGAATCTATCGGATGGAGAACGGCCAACGCGTGTTCGTCGGTGGCAGCGGGAAGAGCGGAGTGGTATCCGCACAGATCCATAAGGCCGGCCAGTACGTGTTGGGGTATGATGCCAGTCGTACGATCGTGCCGAAGACGTTTCAAATCGAAAACTATCCCAATCCGTTCAACCCAGGAACGACGCTTCGCGTGTCGCTGCCCAACGAGAGTGACGTGAAAGTGTCCATCCATAATATTCTCGGTCAGCAAATTCGTCTCCTGTCGCGGGGACCACTGCCTGCCGGCCTGCACACCTGGTATTGGGATGGGCGCAATCAACAGGGAGACCTCTCAGCGTCCGGAATCTACTTTGCGAAGGTTCGTGCGTTGGGTCGCGAATCGGTCCACCGCATGATCCTGCTGAAATAACCTCCAAGCCTTCTTCAATTGTTTTTGTGAGGACACCGTTGACAACCCGGTGTCGGATGGGTATCTTCCTCTTGTGAAAGCATCAACCCTTCGGTTTCTCCTGGCTCTTCAGGTTGCCTGGATCGTCCCGATCGCCAGTGCGGCGGCTGAGGAATCGACACGCGTTCCGGTGTCTGAATCGGAGGCCTGTCGTTCGTCTGAATCGTCGTCGCAGTACTTCTTTCTGATTTCCGTTCGTGAAGACCCGGAGGTTCCGGTTCACGTTCATAAGACCAAGCTCATTCCCCCCGCCAACTGGGCGGTGAGTCGATCGCGACAAGGGCAGGTCGAAAGCCTTCCGGATCTGAAGCGAATTCAATCCGGGGTGATCGCGATCTCCACTGCCTTCCGTGCCCCGCCTCGACGCTAAGTCGTCGTTCTCCTAACATTCATTCGAATAACACTCAACCTGCAAAGGCAGGAGGCTCGATGGATACTGCAACCTCTGTTGCGGCCCTCGTCGTGATGGTCGCAATTGTCGGTGTCTTTGTACACCTGATTATCAAATCCAGTAACAAGAAATCATCATAAGGATCATACCCATGCAATCCGCCGAATCGACGCGCGAACTCGTTTCCTGCGAAGACCTCTTTCAGATGGACAACATTTGGTTGGAAAAGCGAAACAAAGCCGTGAAGAAACTCTTTCGTGGAAATGAGGGTGACTTCAAACAATTCCTATCCAGAATCGACCCGCTGCAAAGCTGGAAAGAGGTGCTGGACGTTGTGGATGACGAATTTAAAAAGCGAAACATCTCTGGAGATTCCAAGGAAGCGACTGGCTTGACGGATATTCTCTTCAAGAGGTATTTTCCTTCGTACTGAGGACATTCGATCACTGGAGAACGCCGCCCGGTGATTTGGGCGGCGTTCTGTATTCCTGCTCTTTCACGTTCCTGTCGTCCGGGTTCCCGCCGCTCTGCCGTGTGGCATTGTGCGGATCGACGGCAAAGCCTATATTGCTGCGACTTTGAGAAAGGCTGTTTGTGGAATTCCGATATTCCGAGTGGCGCGACGACCTGATTCGTCAGAACATGAAATTCGACGATCTGATGAAGCTGTTTACGCAACTTCTTCTGCACACCAATGGCGATGTGGACGAAGCGCTTCATTGGATGACGGAGTTGGACAAACAGTTCCATATGTTTTCGGAGGAGATGGGATTCGATGATTTTGTCCGGCGTCTGAAGGAAGAGGGGCTGATCGCCGATCGATCCGAGGAAGGGACTGTCGTTCTGACTCCCAAAGGAGAAAAACGAATCCGACAGGATTCCCTGGATGAGATCTTTAATTCCCTGAAGAAATCGCCGACCGGTTTGCACGATACGCCGCATACCGGCAAGGGGATCGAACGTCTCAGTGAGACGCGCAAGTATCAATTTGGCGATCCACCGTCCAATATCGACTTTGTATCGACCATCCGAAACGCGATGCGCAGAAGCCCGGACGAGGACATCCGTCTCGAAGAGGAAGACTTTGAGGTGTATGAAACCGAGCATGTGACGAGCTGTGCGACCGTACTGGCGATCGACATCAGCCACAGCATGATCTTGTACGGGGAAGATCGCATCACTCCGGCCAAGAAGGTTGCGATGGCGCTGACCGAGCTGATTCAAACGCGGTATCCAAAGGACAGTCTCGACGTGATCACGTTTGGCGACGACGCTCAGGTGATCGACGTGGAAGACATACCGTATCTTCAGGTCGGGCCCTATCATACGAATACGAAGGAAGGGCTGCGACTGGCGCGACAGCTGCTGCGCAAAAGGCGCAATCGGAATAAGCAGGTGTTCATGATCACGGACGGCAAGCCGTCCTGCATGTGGGTGGAAGGTCGGCTGTACAAGAACCCGTATGGGTTGGATCGCCGGATTGTCAATCAGACGTTGAACGAGGCGATCCAGTGCCGCAAAGAGCAGGTGACGATCTCGACCTTCATGATCACAGACGATCCGTATTTGGCGCAGTTCATTGAGAACCTGACACAGGCCAACAAAGGACGCGCATTCTATTCCAGCCTCAACAATCTCGGGCAGTACATTCTCGTCGACTATCTGCGCAATCGAAGAAAGAGTCTCTGACTCGGGCGATCCGGAGAGCTACGGACTCAGGGCCATTCGTTGGGAGATCCGGACCCGGCCGTCCGCATCGACGATGTACAGATCCACACGGCGGGACACGACATCGACATCCACGACTCCGAAATTAAGATAGCCATACGCGTACCCCAGTCGATGATCGTTTCTTTCTTGTCCGCTCCAATACCACAGATGATTCTTGTAATGTGTCATCCCACTGGAGGTCAGTTCGAACAGCCCGGCCGGCAGGGCCGGATCATCCCAACGCGACAATTCCCCGTGATGGCGATCCCCGCTGATCAGAATCACATTGCGGCAAGCGGCGACGGTTCGAAGAAGGCGCTTCTTGGCGGCGGGAATGTCTCCCCACTTTTGTTTCCAGTAATTGTCACGTACGACCTGCGTGCTCGAACCAAGGAAAGTCACATCGGCGGTTTCCAAGAGGCGGCTTTCCAGCCACCGCCATTGCTCTTCTCCCAGCATGTCTGCTTCCGTACGATGACTGCGCGTATCGAGAAGAAGTATGTGGATACGAAATCCCTCTCGTTCGTACCAGTAGTCCGAGTACACGCCCTTTTGATTTCGGCGAGGCGAGTCGGCCGGTTCGCTGAGAAAATCCAGAAGCAGTTGCTGACTTTCTTCCTTTTTTGGGAAGCGGGCGTCAGCATTGTCCGCACCGTAATCGTGGTCATCCCAGGTACCGATCACACGGGTAGACCGGATCAATTTCTGGTACTCCGGCTGATTCTTGGCCCGATCGTACATCGCGCGCATCTTCTCCATGTCGTCCGTGTCCGCGTAGATATTGTCACCGAGCCAGATCCAAAGGTTGGGACTGCTCTGCCGGATCACCGGCCACAGAGGCTGGGGTTCATCCTGGCGGGAACAGGAACCGAAGGCAATTCGAAATGTCGACGATTTCTTGTCGGGCAGTGGGGGAGGGTTCGGCAAGTTGCCATCGAAAGGCTGCGGAAGGAAAATACTTCTGTAGATGAAAAACGCGGCGATCGCTCCGAGTCCCAACGCCAACCATTTTTTCATACCCACGTACTCACGCGCGGGGACTCCCTACAGAGTTGTATTTTCCCAAACCGTGGCGATTTCCTTCGTGCGAGGACGATTGAACTTTACAACTTCAAAGTTGGGACTGAGGTCAAAATCCCCGGGGACAATCTGGGAGAAATTCACCCCCTCCAGGATCGTGAAACCGATTTGGTTGTATGCTTCGGCGATCAGACCGGAACACACCTCGCTCGATTGGGAAATGTCTCCGAGAAATAGCGCGTGATCGCGATTGCGTCGAAAGTAGGAGAAGAGGATGTTGCTCACATTGATATGATCATACCGTCGGCCAAGATGCGACAGTGCAAATTGGCAGACCTTCACCCGCTGTTCCTCGGGCAAGTCCATGGGTCGGCATACGCGGATGTTCAAATCCTTGAGGACATCGACTTTGCTAATGACCGTACCGGTAGACGGCAGAGGGTCGATCATGTTTCCCTCGCCCACATACATTGCACAATGACTCCACGTCGAATGGGTCACCGCCATGATGACGCGACTGACCAATTTGTTCCCTTCGACGAGGATGACGTCCCCACACTGCAGTACGTTCTTCAGATTGGTCATGTTGTTTCGTGTGCGGATCATGTAATTGGGGATGTCACGGTTGAGCCGCTCGGCAAGTATTCGGGCGACCCGTTTTTGGATCCAAGTCCACGGATTGAGGACAGTAAAATCTGGCATGAAAAAAATTACGCGCAAGGATCGGAAGATTCAACCGTTTTCGTGATTCGAAGCCTCGTTGGACTGTGAATTGCGCCGGACTTCCCGCGTCGCGCTCTCGCTCCGAATGGCCGCGGGGGAGTGGGAAACAAACCATTGGCAAAATTGTGTCGGGCTATTATATTAGCGCCCTTATGTGGCGAACGATTTTTAAAGGGAAGATCCACCGCGCACGCGTGACGCAACTGGATCTGAACTACCACGGCAGCATCACCATCGATCAGGACTTGATGGACCAGGTGGGGATGTACCACAATGAGCGTGTGCAGATTGTCAATGCCAACAACGGCGCTCGTCTGGAAACGTACACCATCGCCGGGAAACGCGGTTCGCGTGTCGTCGGTCTGAACGGCCCTGCCGCACGCCTGGCCATGCCCGGTGATGTGATCTCGATCATTTCGTATGGTCTGATGGATGAGGAGGAAGCCCGAAGCTTCCGTCCGATCGTCATTCTACTCAACGGCAACAACGAAGTAATTGACTCCCACGAAGCGCCCTCGCACAACGACACTCTTTCCGCCTGACTTTTCGAAACCGGTTCGCTACATTCTCCCCCATGCGCAGTCAACGCGTGCTGCTGATCAATCCGTACATTTATGACTTTGCGGCGTACGATCTATGGTCAAAACCGCTGGGTCTTCTCCTGTTGGGCGGCTTGCTACGTTCCCATGGAGCAGAGGTGCATCTGATCGATGCGATGGATCGTCACCATCCTGCAGTGCGCAAACGATTCGGTCCGGCCCGATCGAGACCCTTTGGCGATGGGCACTATCACAAAGTCACGGTGGACACTCCCCGAGCGCTGGGTCCGGTGCCCCGTCGGTATTCTCGCTATGGGATGCCTCCGGACATCCTGCAATCCGAAATCGAATCCATTTCACGGCCGCCGGACCTGATTCTCGTGACCAGCGGCATGACGTACTGGTATCCCGGCGTTCACGAGACCATCCAAATGTGTCGGCAAGTATTCGGGGGCATACCCATCTGGCTGGGCGGCATCTACGCCACGCTGTTTCCCGAACATGCGGCGAAACATTCCGGAGCGGATCGGATCGTCGTAGGGGAGGGCGAGCCGATGATTCTGGAGTGGCTGGGATCGAAGATATCGCGGGAAGTCTGGCCAGCCTATGATTTGTATCCACACTTGGATTATGTCGCGATTCGCACCACACAGGGGTGTCCCTACGCTTGCTCGTTTTGCGCGACCCACGAGTTCTCGGCCGATTTTCGGCGACGCCGCCCCGAAGATGTGATTGCGGAAATCGAGGCGTATGCCGCCGCCGGCATTCGCCATATCACGTTTTATGACGATGCGCTTTTTGTGCATGCAGAACGCCACATCAAAGTCATTCTCCGTCATTTCCAGAAGTCGGGATTGAATTTTCACACGCCCAACGGGCTCTTTGCCAGACTGCTGGATGAGGAGATGGCGCATCTGATGGTGGGCGCAGGATTTCGCACCGTCCGCCTCAGTTACGAAACGAAGAACGCGGAACGACAGAAGGCCCTGCGCAAGGTGACGGACTCGGATCTGGAACGCGCGCTGTGCAATCTGGAAGCGGCGGGATTTCCTCGTGGGGACGTGACCGTGTATCTCATCATGGGTCTTCCCGATCAGCGCCCTGAAGAAGTGGAGGACAGCATCGGTTTCGTCCACGATCTCGGCGCGCGTGTCAGTTTGTCGTCGTACTCCCCGATCCCCGGCACGCCCGACTGGCGCGAGAGCGTTCATCGTTATGGATTTCCCACGGATGAGCCCCTCCTGACGAACAAGTCTGTCTTCCCTCTGCGTCGTCCGGATTTTCCCGCCGAGCGGTTCGAGGCTCTCAAGCGCATGGCCGTGAACGGCAATCGACTCCTGGATGAGGAGGCTACGTCGGATTACAGTGTCTATGCGTAAAGGAATCCTGCTCTTGTTCGCGTGGACGCTGCCCTGCGTTGCCCAAGACTATGCGCAATCCATCAAGGAGCATCAGCGAAAGCTGTCCAAAGTGCGCGAGGAAATAGCGCAATACGAATCACAGATGCGGTCACAAACAAAAAAAGAACGCGGCGAGCTCGAGCGACTCAATGACACGGGTCGACGGATCGCATTGCTGCAGAAATTGACCGGCGAGCTGGAGATTGGGCGAAAGATGTCGGAACAGAATATCGCCTTGCTCCAGCGGCAGTTGATCAAGACCGAAGGGGAAATCGTGACGCTGCAGCGACTGATCGAGCGGCGATTGCTGCAGATGTATAAACACCGGGACGAAGATCCGCTGGCCTTGGTGCTGACCTCCCAGTCTTTCGGACAAGCCTATGCGCGGGTAAAATATCTTCGGTTGATTCGGGATCAAGACCGGAAGGACCTGGCTCTGCTCCGTCAGAAGAAGAAAGACATCGAGACGCGCAAGGTGGGCGTGCAGAAAGAATTCGAGTATCTCAAGAAAGTGATCGCCGAAAAGCAGTCTGAGAAGGTCAAGCTCGATGGAGAGGTCGTGAAGCGGCAGGCGTCGCTGCAGGCCATTACAAAGGATAAGAAACTCCTCGCTTCGATGATTGACCAGAAACGAGAAGATCTGGAAACCATGCGGTCGCTGATCGTTGAATTGGAGAAGAAACGCAAAGAAGCCGAGAAGCGTGCGAAGGAGGCCAAGGCTGCCGGAACGACCGTCATTGAAAAACGGCCGACGTTTGTGGAAAAGTCGTCTTTTCATCTCTACAAAGGCCAGCTGCCCTATCCCGCAAGCGGCCGGTTGTTCAAGAAGTTCGGCGACCACATTCACCCGGTGCATGGAACGAAGACTCGGAATCCAGGGATCGAACTGCAGACACAGCCCAGTGCGTCCGTGTATGCCGTGGCCAAAGGTCAGGTGACGGTCGTGACGTGGTTGCGACGATTCGGCAATACGATCATGATCGATCACGGCGGCGGCTATTATACCGTGTATGCTTATCTTTCGGAGATGCTCGTGAATGACGACCAACTGGTAAGTCCGGGAGACGTCATTGGCCGTGTGGATGAAGGCGAAGGCGGGCGATATTTGTTGTACTTCGCTATTTTCAAAGATCACGATCCCCAGGATCCCATGAAATGGCTCAAGAAGTGAATGCCGCGTCGACCCCATCGCGAGGGTGGAAGTGGATATTTCGGTTGTTGAAGTTCCTCCTGACCGTTGGGCTGGTCGTGATCGTCGCGGGCAGAATCGATTGGAAGGACTGGAAAACGGATTTTCGTGAAGTCCGGCCCGCCCTGTTGATCGGTGCGTCGCTGATGGCCGTCGCCAATCTATGGATTCAGTTTCAGAAATGGAGGTACCTCGTTCGTATCCTGGATGCACGGACGACGAATCATGACATCTGGGGTTCGCTCGTATGCGGTTTTTCGGTCGGGCTGATCACTCCGGGCCGCGTGGGCGAGTTGGGCAAGGGTCTTTTCATTCCGTCCATTCCGAAGAGTCAGGCCACGGGGATGTCCTTGCTGGACAAGCTGTTTTCGCAAGCGGCCTTGGGGTTCTTCGGCGTGTGTGCCATGGGGTATTTCGTCGTTCAAGACATTTCCTTTCCGCCAGTCGTGTGGATTCTCGGAGGACTTTTCGGCGCCGGCCTGTTGTCCATCGGATATTTGGCCCTCCTGCATCCGCAGAAGGTGCGGCTGTGGATTCGCCGCACTCCGGGTCTGTTTTCTAAATTGCCGTTTGGAACCAGGGTGGAGAATGTGTTATCCACGACGGAGCAATTTCGGAAGGAGCATTTCCTTCCCAGCGTCGGATACGGCATGCTCTTCCAGTTGATTCTGTACGTGCAGGCCGTGTTGTGCGTGGCGACATTCAGTGAGGTCTCCTGGACGCCCGCGCTCGCGGCTGCCGCTGCTGCGATGTTTGCCAAGAGCCTGCTTCCCATCGCCGTGATGGATATTGGGGTGCGTGAGAGTGCGATGATCTATTTCTTTGGACTTCTTTCCGTGTCTTCCGCGTCCGCACTGAATGGATCGCTTTTGTTATTTGCGCTGAACGTCCTTCTCCCGGGCGTGATTGGACTACCCTATGTCTGGCGTGTCAAACACCCTTCCATTTAAACTGTACGGCATCACGGATCGCTGGTGCGTGCGCACGTCTCCGTGGACCGATCATTTGCATCGACTCGCTGAGGCGGGTCTGCGTGCGCTCCAGATTCGCGAGAAGGACTTGTCGGCACGTGAACTGCTGGACGTCTTGTATTCCGTGCGCCGGGCTTCGTGTTCGATCCTGATCAACGATCGCGCCGACCTCTGCGCAGTCGCCGATCTCGCGGGTGTCCATCTGACCGAGACGAGCATGCCCGCATCGATGGTACGCCGCGTGGTCGGTCGAAGATGGATCGGCGTTTCCTGTCACTCGCTGAATGGAGCGATCCAGGCGGAAGCGGAAGGCGCCGACTTTGTGGTGGTCGGCCCGGTGGCCGCGACGACCTCCAAGCCGGAAGGACATTCGATCTTGGGCGAAAGTGAATTTCGCAACATCTGCGCGACGCTGCGCATTCCGGTCTTCGCGCTGGGCGGGGTCCAGGTGAAGAATGCGGAGCGGTACCTCCGATGGGGCGCGTGGGGAATCGCGGGAATCTCCATCGTGATGGAAGAGAATAACTTGGAGGGCCGGCTGAAAGCGTTGGCGGATATTCTCGGAGGATTGTAACTTATAGGCGGAAGGAGGGCGCCATGATTTCATTCAAAACCATTCTCGTCCCAACCGACTTCTCGGACGCTTCACACTCGGCCTTGCGGACGGCCGTCGAAATGGCGGCAGGGTTTCACGCAAAATTGATCCTGCTGCATGTGTACGAGCATCTGGTGTATTACTCGGATATGCCGATGGGCATGACCGACATCGTTGGCCTGGAGCAATCCGTCCGCAGTTCGGCAGAGCAATCGTTGAAGAGTCTGCTGGAAACCGATGTCCGCAATCAGTGCGAGTGTGAGACTGTTCTGGTGCAAGGCAAACCGTTCGTGGAGATCATTCGCATTGCTAAGGAAAAGCATGCGGATCTGATCGTGATGTCCACTCATGGTCGTGGTGGAATCGAGCACATGCTGCTGGGCAGTGTGACCGAAAAGGTCGTGCGGAAAGCGCCGTGTGCAGTGCTGACGCTGCGTGCCCAGCGTGACTTCAAGATGCCATGAAACGAATCGGTGCCGTCATCCTTGCGGCCGGTGAGTCGAGAAGACAGGGACGAAACAAACTCCTCCTGCCTTTTCGGGACACCACAGTGATTCAGCAAGCGGTTACGGCGTTCACGACTCTTCACATTCCGGAGATCGTCCTGGTGACCGGTCATTTCCATGAAGATCTTGTCACGTTGGGATTTCCTCCGAGCGTGCGTTTGGTCCGGAACATCCACTACGCAGAGGGAATGACATCCAGTGTCGGGTGCGGCCTTCGCGCATTTCAGCAAATGCCGGAGGGTGTATTGGTTTGCCCCGGAGACATGCCGATGATCCTGTCTGCGACCCTGGTCACGATGATCCGAACGTGGGACCGCAGCAGTATCTGCGTTCCGGTTTGTCGGGGAAAGAAGGGTCACCCGGTATTGTTGCCGCGTGTGGCCGCCGAATGGTGCTTGGATTATCCCGGCGACAAGGTATTGCACGCCGCCTTGCAAACATTCCATGTGCAGGAAGTGGAAGTGGAGGACGAGGGAATTTGGAAAGACGTGGACAATCCGGAAGATTACGAGGCGATGCAGTCCGGCGGCATGTGAGGATTAGTGCAGGACCTTGTCTTTGAACTTCAGAATTGGCGCCCGGATCTTCCAAACAAGATAGGCGCATCCCGCACCCACGATCGCCCCAGCCAGGACATCGGATGGATAGTGATAGCCGCCGTGCACGCGACTGTAACCAACCAAGGACGCCCACGTGTAGGCCGGTACCGCGACATACCATTTCTTGTACTGCAAGGACACCAGCGTCGCCGTGGCAAATGCGGAACTGCTATGGCCGGACGGAAACGACGGAGACCGCTCTCCGCCTTTGTAATGGACATTCTCCAGCGTCTCAAACGGCCGCTTGCGGTGGAAGCCTTCCTTCATGGCATACGTCAGACCGAGATTCAGAATCGTTGCACCTGCAAGCAGAACGCCGGTGTCTTCCGCTTGCCGGTCTTTGGCAAGTACGCCCGTCGCAAAGAATCCGATCGGCGCACTGATCACGACCGGTCGCATGGAGTTTGTGAGGAAGGGAAAGAACTTGTCGGTTTCCGGGGACGATGTATTATTGATCGTGCGAAAGAGAGAGACATCCCATTTCATCTGGCCCACCGCAGGCATTGACAAAATGATCAGACAGACGACGAGTTTCATGCGCTGACTTTCAGTTTGTCCAGAATGTCCTGGGAAGGTCGAATGGGTTTTCCGGTGGGACCTGTGAACGTGTGCACCGTGTGTCCGGTGGCCATGAGTTCCTTCGATCGATGGAGCCGATAGGCAATGCGCAGGCGCAGTCCGGTCAAATTCACTATCGAAGAATGCAACGCGAGTTCATCGTCGTAATGGATGGGTTTTTGATACAGCGCGTGCGCTTCGATCACAGGCAAGAAAATTCCCGACGCTTCCATTTGCTTGTACGGCGTTCCCAATTCCCGAATCAGATCGGTGCGTCCCACTTCGAACCACACAAAATAACTGGCGTGATGTGCCACGCCCATGGTGTCTGTCTCCGCGTAGCGTACGCGAAAATGAGAAACGCAGGACATCAGTTCATTTCGCCCCAGTAACCCATTCGAGAATATTTATCCACGCGATCGGCGAGCAGTTGATCGACGGATTTCTTTTCGAGCATGGACAGTTCTTCCATCACCACCTCCCGGACGGCTTTGGCTGCTCCATCGACGTCGCGGTTCGCGCCGCCGAGGGGCTCCCGGACAATGCGGTCCATCACATTCAGCCGCACAAGATCTTCGGCCGTGAGTTTCAGCGCATCGGCGGCTTTTTCTTTGTGTTCCCAACTGCGCCACAAAATGCTCGAGCACGATTCGGGTGCAATGACGGAGTACCAGGTATTCTCCATCATCAACAGCCGGTCCCCGACTCCGATACCCAGGGCTCCACCGGATGCCCCTTCGCCAATGACGACGCAGAGGATCGGAATGGGTAGGCGCGCCATTTCAAAAAGATTCCGGGCAATGGCTTCTGCTTGTCCACGCTCTTCGGCCTCGATGCCGGGGTAGGCGCCGGGTGTATCGATGAGCGTCAGCGCCGGACGACCAAATTTCGCCGCCATCCGCATGATGCGCATGGCCTTGCGGTACCCCTCCGGATTGGGCATTCCAAAATTGCGGTACAGATGACTCTTCGTGTCTTTTCCTTTTTGCTGACCGATGATGAAGATCTTCCGTCCCTCGATCGTTCCGATCCCCGCGACGATCGCATGGTCGTCTCCGTAGAGACGGTCGCCGTGCAACTCCATGAAGTCCGGACACCAGCGCTCGATGTAGTCCAGCGAACGCGGTCGCTCGGGGTGGCGGGCCAGTTGGACACGCTGCCACGGGCTCAAATGGGTGTAAATGTCCGTGCGCATCTCCTCCAATTTCTTCTCCAAGCCCGCGATTTCCTCGGACATGTCCACATTCCCGGACATTGACTGGATCTCGCGAATTTTGTTTTCCAACTCGGCGAGCGGTTTTTCAAAATCCAAAACGACAGACATGGTCCACTCTCACTGTGAGGTGCAGGTCATGATAACGACTACAGCTTACCAAAAAAACTCTTGATTTTCAATTTCCAGACGAGCAACAACCCCTCGCGAATGATATTGGTCGACATCTTGGAATTTCCCATGGTGCGATCGTAGAAGATAATCGGAGTCTCGCAAATCGCATAGCCCAACTTCCACGCCCGGTATTTCATCTCGATCTGGAACGAATACCCGCTGGCGCTGACCTTGGACAAATCGATCGCACGCAGTACCTCGGCCCGGTACCCGACAAATCCGGCGGTTACATCCCGGACCTTCAATCCCGTGACCACACGGGCATACGTATTGCCGTAGTAGCTGATCAACAGACGCCTCAGCGGCCAGTTGATAACGTTCACGCCCCGCACATAGCGCGATCCCACGACCATGTGACATTTCTCAAGCGACCGGAAGAACTCGGGCAAGTACTCCGGGCGATGGGAGAGATCCGCGTCCATTTCAAGAATGTAGTCATACCCGCCCGCCAGAGCCCATTGAAAGCCGGCCACATATGCTCTACCGAGGCCCTGCTTGGACTCACGGCGTAAAAGGAAAACACGGGGATTGCCCAAGGCGGCGACCGCCTCAGCTGTACCGTCGGGAGAGTTGTCGTCCACGATCAGTACGTGCAGATCGTGCATCCATGGGGAAACGTCAACATCCAGGATTTGCCGAAGAAGGATCGGCACGTTTTCTTTTTCGTTGAACGTCGGGATGACGATCAGGGCGCGGGTGTCGGGCATTCAGAAAATCGTCTCTGTGGTCATGAGTCAAAATGAGCAACGCGAGGTAAGGAATCAACATGAAAGTCGGGAATACCGGCGGCGGCGGCTTCCTTCGACTGGTCACACTTCGAATGGCCCCGCCAGATCCGCTTTGGAAAAAGGTTGAAAAACAATGGATGGGCTCGAACAGGGAAATTTTCCCATTAGGGGAGTTGTCGAGAAATCGCGTGGTATTTTTACCGGGGAAGAGCGATACTGGGAGTCAACAAAACGGCTCTGGGGAAGACCTGTATGGATACGAAACAGATCCGAGCGTGGTGCATGTATGACTGGGCCAATTCCGCCTACGTCCTCACAGTCATGAGCGCCCTGCTTCCGGTCTATTTTTCAGATACCATCGTCGGACCTTCCGGCTTCCGCATCGGCGACACCGTGTACAACGAGACCACGTTGTGGGCGTATACGATCAGTGCGGCCGGTTTTCTTATTTTCCTTCTTTCGCCGGTGATGGGCGCGATCGCCGATCTGTCGGCCGCCAAAAAGAAATTCCTGATGACCTTCTGTTATCTGGGCAGCCTTTCGACGATCCTGCTGTATTTCTGCACCACCGGGGACGTGTGGATGACGATGGCGCTGACGTTGCTTGCCCAGATTGGATTGGTCGGTGGCAATGTATTCTACGATTCTTTCCTTCCGCATCTGGGCGATCGACTGGATCGCATCTCCGCACGGGGATTCGCGTACGGTTATCTGGGCGGGGACTTGCAATTTCTGATTTCACTCGGACTGGTGATGCTGCATGATTCCCTTGGCCTGAGCATGCAGGAGGCAGTCCGGATCGCATTGAGTTTGGCAGGCGTTTGGTGGGCTGGATTTTCGATCTTCACGTGGGTGGGCCTGAAGGAGCCTCCCTCGGTTCATGTGCGTTCGCAGGGATCGATCCTGATCGCCGGGCTCCGGCAGACATGGAAAACAACAAGAGAAGTGGGACGGTATCGACATCTGGTCATTTTTCTCTGCGGATTCATGATGTACAATGAAGGGATTCAGACGGTCATCGCCATGTCGACGATATTTGGAAAACAGGAACTGAAACTTTCCACTCCCGTACTGATGGTCACGCTCTTTTTCATTCAAATACTGGCCATGGCCGGTTCCATTCTGGGAGGGCGTTTGGCCGAGCGATGGACCGTCCGGAAGACCCTGATCATTGTCATTTTCATTTGGCTCGGAGTGGTCGTATATGCATACAACATGACAACCGCGACGGAATACATGATCCTGGGTGGCATTGTGGGCGTGGTTCTCGGAAGCTCGCAGGCTCTGAGTCGGTCGTATTACGGGGCCATGATACCCAAAGAATTTTCAGCCGAGTTTTTCGGATTCTATTCGACATTCACAAAATTCTCGGCGATATGGGGACCATTGGTGTTCGGATTGATTCGTCAGGTGACCGGATCGGCCCGACTCTCCATTCTCTCCGTCGCCGCGTTCTTCCTTGTGGGAGTAGTCTTTCTCCTGTTCACACGCGAGCCTCGATCATCATGACCTCTTCACGTCTTGTTGTGATCTTCTTAACCGTGTTCGTCGACCTGGTCGGATTCGGAATTGTGATACCGTTGCTGCCCTTTTACGCCCAGTCTCTGGGTGCATCCGGTGTAGAAGTCGGGCTTCTGTTGAGCGTATTCTCATTGGTTACGTTTGTTTGTATGCCGTTTTGGGGACGGCTGTCCGACAGATATGGGCGTCGTCCGATCTTGATTGTTACGATCGCCGTTTCATTGATCGGCTACGTTTTGTTTGCCACGGCCTCGTCGCTGTGGGCACTCTTCATTTCCCGGACGCTGGCGGGCATCGGCAATGCTAATTTGTCGGTGGCACAAGCCTGCATTGCGGACGTGACTCCGGCGGAACAGCGTTCCAAGGGAATGGGATTGGTAGGAGCTGCGTTCGGCTTGGGATTTGTCTTTGGTCCGATGATCGGTGGGATTTTTTCGGATGCGAGTTTTGGAGAATGGCGATACGCCTTGCCCGGATGGGTGGCCGTTGCGTTGTCCATCGCCAACTTGTTGAGCGTACTGATTCTGGTCCCGGAAACAAGACTTTTGTCCGACGGATCCGGTAGCGCTCCGTTGTTTGATACGGCGTCCTTTCTGCGCGTATTCCACGAGCCTTCTCTCCGTACGGCTACACTGGTGCTCTTTATTGTCAGCGTGGGATTCTCAAACATCTTTGCATTTTTTCCCCTGTTTGTGATGGAGCCTCCGTTTCGGTTGGACAGTTCCCAAACCGCGTGGTTTTTCACTGAGATTGGACTGATCGCCGCGCTCATCCAGGGAGCGCTAATCGGTCGATTGACGGAACGATTCCGCGAAGTGCGTCTGGTCCAGGCCGGATGCGCGTTGATGACTCTGGCCTTCCTGCTCTTTCTTGTCACGCCACAACTGGGTTCTCGCGGGATCGTGGGGCTCGTCGTGGCCACGGGAATTCTCTCGGCAGGGTCCAGTTGTTTTACGCCGTCCCTGATGGGGCTCACCTCGCAGATGGTTTCGCCCGACGAGCAGGGAGTCGTGCTCGGCGTCGTGCAGAGCATTGCCAGCATCGGGCGTACGATCGGGCCCACGGCGGGCGGAATGGTCTATGATGTGTGGGGGCATGCCTCTCCGTATTATGTTTCTTCCTTGTTGCTCATCATCTCATTGGGAATCGCCATTACGATTCGAATGCAATCCAAGACGGAGGTTGAGTCATGAAACTCGTATATACATTTGGCGGTGGGCGTGCCGAAGGTCGAGCGTCCATGTCGGATATCCTGGGCGGCAAAGGGGCGAATCTAGCCGAGATGGCCCGCCTCAAACTGCCCGTTCCTGCCGGTTTTACCGTCGCCACAACAGTCTGCCGGTATTATTCTTCCCACAAACGCACCTATCCGTCGACGCTGGAACGCGAGGTTCTGAAGGCCGTCGCCCATGTCGAACGAATCATGCGCTGTCGTTTTGCGGATCCCTCCAATCCCCTGCTCCTCTCGGTGCGGTCCGGCGCTCGCCGTTCGATGCCCGGCATGATGGAAACGGTACTCAACGTAGGGTTGTCAGAAAAAGTCTGTGAGGGATTGATCCGGAGGACAGACAACCCTCGATTTGTCTACGACGCGTACCGTCGACTGATCCAGATGTATGCAGACGTCGTGATGGAAAAGGCTGTCGGTCGAGAGCCGGCCGATGGAGTGGGAATCCGTGCGCTGTTGGAAGAGCGGTTGCATGCCCTCAAGACCGCGCGCGGCGTAAAGCTGGATACGGAATTGAATGGGGACGATTTGCGAAACTTGGTCGCGGATTACAAGACTCTCGTGCGGGAGAAGGTCGGGAAACCCTTTCCCGACGATCCGTTCGATCAACTGTGGGGTGCGATGGGAGCCGTTTTCGCCAGTTGGAACGGCAAACGTGCCGTCGCGTACCGGCGGATCGAGCACATCCCCGATGAATGGGGCACAGCCGTGAACGTGCAGGCGATGGTCTTCGGCAACGTCAACGACCAATCTGCGACTGGCGTTGCATTCACACGAAATCCCGCGACGGGCGCGAAATATTTCTACGGCGAGTGGCTGGTCAATGCGCAAGGCGAAGATGTAGTGGCCGGCATTCGAACTCCGAATCCCATGAATGAAGTCGGCAAGACCTCTCACACTGCCCATCTCCTCTCTCTTGAAAAAGCCATGCCCGCCGTGTATCGGAATTTATCCAAGACAGCCAAAACGCTGGAACGTCATTACCGGGACATGCTGGATATGGAATTCACGATTCAGGAAGGACGCCTGTGGATTCTCCAGTGTCGGGTCGGAAAACGCAATGGACGCGCTGCCGTCAAAATGGCGGTCGACATGGTCCGTGAAAAACTCATACCCGCCGAAGAGGCTCTCCTCCGAGTCTCGCCAGATCAGTTGGAGGAATTACTGCATCCGGTGATTGATCCCTCTGCGGAAGAGAAACAATCGCCGATTGCAAAAGGGCTGCCCGCGGGTCCCGGAGGCGCAACCGGGCAGGTTGTCTTTTCCTCCCACGATGCGGTGCAATGGACGCATTCCGGCAAAACGGTCATCCTGGTGCGCGAGGAAACCAATCCGGAAGACGTGGAAGGAATGCGCGCAGCCGTCGGCATTCTCACGGTACGCGGCGGTCTCACCAGTCATGCAGCGCTCGTCGCACGCGGGTGGGGCAAATGCTGTATCGTGGGTGCGGGAGACATCAAGATCCAGACGGGACAATTGACGGCGGATGGCATTACCCTCCACGAGGGCGACTGGATCACGATCAACGGGACGACCGGTTCCGTATACAAGGGCGCGCTGCCGCTCGTCAAGACGACGGAGGACAATCCCGAGTTCAACGCGTTCATGAAACTTGCCGACAAGGTCCGGCGCATGAAGATCCGCACCAACGCCGACACGCCGGAAGACGCCGCTCAGGCACGTGCTTTTGGTGCGGAGGGAATCGGTCTCTTTCGAACCGAACACATGTTTTACGGGCGCCATTCAGAGAAACCGCTGTTTCTGCTCCGGAAGATGATCGTGGCGGCCACGACTGACGAACGACGGATCGCACTGGACGAACTATTCGAGTACGTCAAGTCGGATATCCAATCCACCTTGGAGGCGATGGACGGCTATCCGGTGACGATCCGCACATTGGATCCGCCCCTGCACGAGTTTGTGCCGCGTCATGATGAAGAACGCATGAAGTTGGCCGAACGTCTCGGCATGGCGCCAGACGAACTCCGTCGACGCGCCGACGAGCTGGCGGAGTCGAATCCGATGATGGGGCATCGAGGCGTGCGGCTGGGAATCACGTACCCGGAAGTTACGGAGATGCAAATTCGCGCGATTTTCGAAGCGACGGCGGAACTGCTTCGGCGCGGCAAGAAGGCATTTCCGGAAATCATGATACCCGTTGTTGCGACGCAGAGCGAGTTGACGCATCAAAAGCACCTCGTCGCGAACGTGTACCGCGAGACCTGTGAGAAATTTCGACTCAAGAAGATTCCGTACTTGTTTGGTACGATGATCGAAACGCCTCGTGCCTGTCTGGTCGCCGACGAATTGGCGTCGGAGGCGCAGTTTTTTTCCTTCGGCACAAACGACCTGACGCAATTGACGTTTGCGTACTCTCGTGACGACGTCGGGAAATTTCTGCCGGCCTATTTGAAGGCCAATCTGCTCGACCAGGATCCTTTCAAAAGTATGGATCGCAACGGCGTGGGGCGTCTTGTGCACATGGCGGTTGCGAGGGGTCGACAGAAACAGCGAAATCTGAAGGTCGGAATCTGTGGAGAGCACGGAGGCGATCCGAAGTCGGTAGAATTTTGCGACGGCATTGGATTGGACTATGTGAGCTGTTCCCCGTTTCGTGTTCCTGTCGCCCGACTTGCGGCCGCGCAGGCCGTGGCGCGGAAGAAGCTCAACAAGTAAGTCAGCGAACGATCGTCTCAAACGTTCGATTCGCCGTCTGGGCCGGGCGCATGTCAAAGCGGATGCGACCGATCAGGAGCCCTTCCTCCGTCACGACGTCGACGCGCCACTCGCCTTCCGCAAGACCCGTCTTTGCGGTATACCCGCGGTACCCACCATCTCGTCCGCCGACCAAGTCGTAACGCAGTTGATCCACGATCCGCCATTCACCTTCCACATATCTCTCCCAACGGTGAAGCACCGATTGCGTCATGGAGGTCGGCGCAAAGATGGCCGTGAAGCAAACGACGGTATCACCCGGTGCGTAGTGGTATGTCGGCATGCGAAACCAATCTGACCCCGGCTCGGCGGCGAGTTTGTACTGTCCGGCCTCGCGTTCGACGCGATGGTAAATGCCTCCCTGTTTGAGAGCCAGCGGAACGGGTGGAATGAAATTACTCGCGTACAAGCCAGCCAGCGCCGCTGACATCGTGGCGAGAAGAAGCCAGGTCTTCCAAAACGGATACACTCCGCGTCCTCCCGATGCGAGCAGGACGGTCCCCATCGCAAGTCCAGCCGTCAGGCTTGCGTAGAAGGATTCGGCGCTCATCTTCCGCGTAATGACGGGAACAAAGAAAACGATGTACGAGGAGAGGCACAAGAAATAGAGCCCCCACATGAGATACCACTCTGGGAAACGCCTCTTGATTCGCTCCACGAACAAAACCAGCATGAAAAGAGAACCAAGAAACGTCATGGCTTTGATTCCGGCCGCGCTCTGGAAATAGTACGTGACGTGCGTACTCATCATCCCCCCGATAAAGAAATATCCAAATCCCCGAAACCACGCTTCTCCATTCCGAAGCCGGTCGGAGGTCCCGCTCCGTCCCAGCAGAATCAGACAGCCGGAACCCAGAACCAGTTGCATACTGAGGATCACTTGATTCCAGAGGAGGTCAATCCGTTTGCTTCCGACGCCGCTGAAGAATCCGGCCAGGAACAACAGCGGCGACAGAACCGCGCGATGCCGTACGTAAAACGACCAAAATTGTTCTGCGTTGTGAAGGATCCGCGATGACATTCCGGGAACTTACGGCTAACGAAAACCGGATTCAATTGGAGGCATGCGCCTCAAATCAGTTATGAGAATCCTAAAGTCATACTTTAACATTCTCATCTCTTCATAAGACGGGAGATCGCTTGCCGCAAGGAGAGGGCCTTCACCCGGGGTCGTACGGTCGTGAGGAGCGTGTCCTCATCGAGCGGACGGAAGACGATGCATTGGGAGACGTCGTATCCTTTCATGGATCGGCTCAACCGATCCAGAGAGGCGCCCATGTCGGCCGTCACGGAGCGAGAGGCTTTCACTTCCACGAGCCACAGACGACGGGGACCGCGGGGAACCAGGAAGTCCACCTCGAGACCTTGTTGATCGCGAAAGTAATACAACTGACGGCGTCGGCCTGTATTCAGTTGTCGCTTAATGATTTCCGATGCCACGAAACTTTCAAAAAGAGCGCCTCGAAAGGGAGATCGCTCCAGCTCCTTTTCCGTCTCGATGCCAAGCAGGTGGCAGGCAACACCGGTATCGGTAAAATACAGTTTGGGAGATTTGATCAGCCGCTTCCCGAAATTTTCATGGAAGGGTGGGACCAGAATGATTTGCATGGTGATCTCCAGGACGCTGAGCCACTGTGTAATCGTCGGAACGGACACGCCCATCGCCGTGGCCAGATCCGAACGGTTCAGCATCTGTCCGCAGCGACTGGCCAGGAGCGCGAGGAACCTGCGGAACGTGGCCAGATCTCGGATGCCGCTGACCTGGCGGACGTCTCGTTCCAAGTATGTCATCACATAAGAACGAAACCAGAGATGGGCGGCCGCGGGTCGGGCCAGAGGCTCCGGAAATCCTCCGCGGAAGAAATGCACTTTGGGGGATTCCTCGATGGAGAGCGGCATCAATTCCAGAATGGCGGCGCGTCCGGCCATGGACTCCGTCGCATCTTTCATCAGCGACGCATCCTGCGAGCCCGTAATCAACCATTGTCCCCGTCGCTTGGGGCTTCGATCAATCTGCGAGCGCACGTAATTGAGAATCTCGGGCGTATTCTGAATCTCGTCCAAAATAACCGGTGGACGCAATTCCGCGACAAACCCGCGCGGATCCGTTCGGATGCGTTGGATCCAATCGGGGTCTTCGAGGAGGACATACTGAGCCTTGGGAAACAAAGCCCGCAAAAGGGTCGTCTTTCCAGCGCGGCGCGGCCCGGTAAGAATCAGGGCTGAAAAGTGTCGAGCGGCGCGGCGAACCTGAGCAGCCAACTGTCGGGTGAGATACGGCATATGAGAAATTTAAAGTATTACTTTAGGAAACTCAACACTAAAAAAACGACTTTCTTTCGAGTCCGGGGTGGTCATCGGCGGTGAAAAGGATCGAGCGGGTATCCGGCCCGATGTCCCTTGAGACTCGGGTGGGATTGTTTTATGTTATTGAGCATTGTGCGAAAGGATTTTTCATGGACCCAAGGTCTCGTCTGTATACGGTCTTGTGCGCCCTCTTTCTGACTGCCCTCCTTCTGGCGGAAATTACAGGGAGCAAGCTGATTCAATTGCGCCTGAGCGAAGAGTGGGTCTTCACCATGACGATGGGTGTGATCCCGTTTCCGTTGACATTCATTGTGACGGATCTGATCAATGAATATTTTGGTAAACCGGGTATTCGATTCGTCACCGTGATCGGAATGATTATGATTGCGCTCGCTTTCTTGATCCTGTCCATCGACATGGCGATCCCGGCGGCGGCCATCTCATCCGTCACCGACGATCAATTCAACGCGGTCTTCGGTCAATCCAATCGAATCATTCTGGGTTCGCTGACGGCCTATCTGATCGGTCAGATGATTGACATCCAGGTTTTTCATTGGATTCGACAGCGAACTCATCAGCGAATGTTGTGGTTGCGTGCGACGGGATCGACTTTTGTCTCACAAGGCATGGATTCGTTTGTGGTGTTATTCATTGCTTTTGCCGGTGTCATCCCGACGACAACCATTCTGAACATCGGTCTCACGAATTACATCTACAAATTTGTCCTCGCCATTCTCATTACCCCTGTGATTTACCTCGCGCATTACTGGATCGACCGATATCTCGGTTCGCGTGCAGCCGAAATGATCACACAGGCGGAGGGTTCGTCATGAGTGAAGCGGTCATTCGAGTGGTTGACTGTCATGCGTTTCTGCGTACGCAGGATGGAGTCCTCTTTCTACTGATGCGACGAAGCGGCGAAGTGATTTATTCCGGATCCTGGCGGATGGTCGGGGGGAAGATTGAAGCCGGTGAAAAGGCCTACGAAGCCGCCGTGCGCGAACTGCGGGAGGAAACCGGGCTCCGGGCACACCGCCTGTGGTCGGTGCCGTCGATCAACGCGTTTTACGAAGCTTCACACGATCGGATCAATCTGATTCCCGTGTTTGCAGCGGAAGTGCTGTCTTCGGATGTGAAATTGTCCCCAGAGCATTCAGAGTTCGTGTGGTTGGATTACAAACAGGCCCGTCTCGCCCTGCCCTGGCCCGCGCAGAGACACGGTCTGGACATGGTGTACGAGTACATCGTCGCAGATGCCGAAGTGTGCCGATTTACGGAAATCGATCTCTCAGGAAAGTAATTTCTGAATGCGCGGGTCCAGCGCGTCCCGCAGTCCGTCTCCCACGATATTCAACGCAGTGACGACCAGCACGATGGCCAGGCCCGGAAATGTCGAAATCCACCAGGCGTGCAGCAAAACTCCCCGTCCTTCATCGATCATGTTTCCCCACGTCGGCGTTGGCGGTTGAACACCGAGCCCCAGGAAACTGAGCCCTGTTTCCATGAGAATCATCGTGCCCAATCGAAGGGTCGCTGCGACCACGATGGGTCCCATGGCGTTCGGAAGGATGTGGCGAAAGAGGATGCGAGGCGTCGACAATCCCCCCGCGCGGGCGGCCAGTACAAATTCTTGTTCCCGCAACGATAAAAACTGCCCGCGTGTGAGCCGTGCCACGCCCATCCAACTGGTCAGAGCCAGAATCAAAATCATGAGCCAGACGGATTCCCCCAGCAAGGCCATCACCAAGAGAACCAGAAACAGGGACGGGAAGGACATCATCATGTCCACCGCCCGCATCAAGATCGCATCGGTCCGTCCGCCCGCATATCCCGCAACCGCTCCGATGAGCACGCCGAGGGTGACAGACAGTGCCACCGACAAGAATCCGACAGTCAGCGACACCCGCGATCCGAAAATCATCCGACTGAGCACGTCCCGGCCCAATCCATCCGTCCCCAGCGGATAGAAACGAGTCCCGACGGAAACGATGTCCGATGTCGAGATCATTCGTTGTCTCTTGCCCTGAAAAAGTCGCAGGCTGTCGGGCAGCCTCTGCAGGCTGTCGGCCAACTGCATGGCTGGAGTGGGGTAGAGGAGACGATGGTTGACTTCGATGCACTCATTGATGAGCCGGCTGAATAGGCCCTCTTCGGTTCGGACCGGTAGATGCTCGTCGGCTCGAACCTCCACGGCGCAGACAACCGTTCCGGGCGGTCGCAGTCTCGTGACGACTGGGTCTTGTTGAAAGTACGGGTCGTGCGGCGCCAGCAATGGACCCAACAACGCAGCGACGACCGTGCCTCCGAGAAGTACAGCGAACCAGAAGACCAACCGGGACGAACGCACGACTTGGATCAGCATACTCTTGCTTTGGTACGCGGTCTTTTCGAGACGATAGGCGAGCGCAGGCAGCGCGAGCAGAACAATACTGGCGAGCCAGTCGTCCAGAAGATCGCGATTGAAGATCCGCCATGCTTCCTCCATGTCCAGAACGCTCACGACCATCATGAATCCCAGCGATTGCAAACCCCTCAGGAATTCATCCGCGCGTAAAAGAACAACGGCAACAGGCCCCACCATGAGCGCCCAGAAAATGATCGCCTCCGGTTTTCGTTCGGGCCAGAGAGTCGATCCCGGTATCCGAAACCTCATGGGTCGCCGCCAAAAAGTTTCTTCCACTCTGCCAGATCGACGCTCGAAAGATTGGGATTTGATTTCTGGCTTTCGTCTTCCGAACGCCGGAGGCGCCGGAGTTTCTCCTGAAAGAGAGGGACACTCAGTGTTGCGCATCCGCTTTCGCGTGCGTATTGGACGATCTCCCGGTCAGAACTGACGACGATAACCGCTCGGCGCGGCGGAGGTTGCTGGTCGATCAGTCTTTTGATGGCCGTATCCGCTGTGTCTCTTCCGGAATAACACACCCGCACGTTGCCCGCTTCCGACGTTCCGTTGCCGTCAAACACGATAATGACTTTTGCAGCGTTCCGGGCCAACTCCCGACATCGGGCAATCAGACTGCGTCGAGCTGTCTCGGCATGCCGGTGCAGGAGGGCGGCGTAGTCTGGAATTCCGTGCAAAACGTTGTAAGCGTCAATGAGGTATAAGTTCATGAAGCCCCTGTTCCGTCCATTCTGCAAAACGATCGATTTCGGCCGGTGTGTTGTAGAAGTGCGGGGAAACGCGGATCGCGCCCTGCCTCAGCGAGCAGGACACTCGTTGCTGGGTCAGAAATCCATGCAGTTTTTCGGTGAGCCCGTCTGGTCGGGCGCGGAAGGAAAAGATCCCGGACCGGCTGGGTTCGTCCAAGTGGGTCAGGAAAGTGACCGGCAGGCGCTGAAGCCGCGAGGCCAACTGGTCGATCAAGGCGACGATATGCCGGTAGATGTTTTCAATGCCAATTTCCAGCAGCCAACTCAGCGAAGCCTCAAGAGCCAGCAAGCCTTGCCAGTTTTCATTGCCCACCTCAAATCTGCGTGGACCCTCAAAATACTCGGCCTGGTCTGTTTGAAAATTCCACGGATCGCGAACAGAAAGCCATCCCGTGCGGGAGGGTGTCAAGGACTTCATCACGTCGGGTGCGAAGTAAACGAATCCGATGCCGGCCGGCGCCATCAGCCATTTGTGTCCGCCATTCGCCAAGGCATCGATGTTCATGCGCTGAACATCGAGGGGAACTGCCCCCGCGCCTTGGATGGAGTCCACGCAAAAAATGATGCCGTGGTCCTTGCAGAGTCTACCGAGGGCTTCCAAATCCGTTCGAAACCCGTTGTGGTACTGGACGTAACTGATTGACACCAGCCGTGTTTGCGCGGAGATGTTTTTTTTGAAATCGCTCACATCCAATCGACCCTCGCGGAGGGGTACACGAGTCAGTCTGACGCCGAAGCGACGACAGGCAAGAAAGGGATAGACGTTGCTTGGGAATTCTCCGTCAGGAATCAGGATTTCGTCTCCCGGATTCCACGAAATTCCGCTCGCCAGCAGACTCAGACCATCAGAGGTATTGCGAACAAATCCGATGTGGGAAGCGTCGGCGTGGATCAGCTGCCCCACCAACTGGCGGACGTTTTCGCGAACCGCCAGCAGGAGGTCCAGGTTTTCGACACTCGGGCCCCCACAGTTCTCGGCGTATTGCTGCAGAACCCGCTGAACTCGTCCAGAGAAAGGCGAAACGGCGGCATGATTGAGGTAAATCCTCTCCCTGCAAATAGGCCAGTCCAGGCGCCACTCTGTGAGGTCTGATTCTCTAATCAACGGACTAAATTATTGTTTATCATCAACTTGCCATGGCAAAATCAAGTATAAGGAACCAAATTAATTATTGATTTTCAACCTTATTTTTACTATGTTTAGCGGCTTTTGGAAAACCATGCGGGTTTGCCAGGTTCGAACTGAAATTGCCAGACTGACATTGATCGAGGCGTCATGAAACTATCGGATTTCAAATTCAAATTACCGGATCGTTACATCGCGCAATATCCGGTAAGTCCGCGCGATGCGGCCAAACTGATGGTATTGGACCGCAAAACGGACTCGTTGACGGACCGACGCTTCCGAGATTTGACTGATTATCTCAGTCGGGGAGATTGTCTGGTGGTCAATGAGACGCGGGTATTCCCGGCCCGCCTCATGGCTCGTAAGGAAAAGACCAATGCGAAGGTCGAGGTCTTTCTTCTGCGTGAATTGGAAAACAACCTCTGGGAAGTTCTGGTCAAGCCGGCGCGGAAGGTGCGCATCGGCAATCGTCTGGTGATCGAAGGCGTTTCCTGCGACGTGATCGACAACACGGTTTCGGGCGGACGCGTCGTTCGATTTAATTACGGATCGGATTTTCACCGGTTCATCGACAAAATCGGACAGTGTCCTCTGCCGCCCTACATCAAACGCTCAGCCCAGGAAAGCGACAAGGAAGATTACCAAACGGTGTTTGCGAGAGTCCGGGGATCGGTTGCCGCTCCGACCGCCGGTCTGCATTTTACCAAAGCTCTCGTTGGCAAACTGAAACGCAAAGGAGTCAAGATCGTCCCCGTCGTTCTGCATGTCGGTTTGGGGACGTTCCGCAAGATCCAGGTGGAGGACCTGTCCCGACACAAGATGGACAGTGAGTATTTCGAGATTCCGGAGATCACGGCACGAACGATTAATCAGACGAAAGATGCCGGAGGGCGTGTGATCGCATGCGGATCCACGGTCATTCGAGCCATCGAGAGCGCCATTACGGCGCTGAATCGGGTCAAACCGCACCGCGGATGGACAGACCGATTTATCTATCCTCCCTACGAATTCAAAATCATCGACAAATTCGTCACGAATTTTCACACGCCGGAATCCACGGTGCTGATGCTTGCCGCGGCCTTTGCCGGGAAGGATTTGCTCTTCAAAGCATACAAGAAGGCATTGAAAGACAAGTATCGATTCTACAGCTACGGAGATGCGATGCTCATCCAGTGATGAGCAAAGAGTTTGTACAGAAAAAAAGCCGTCGGAAGACGGCTTTTTTTTGGTGCATTGAACGATTAGGAAACGGTTTTCAGCCACTCCTCCGCCAGAGTCTGGTAAAATCGATTCTTGTAATCCGTCCATTTCTTCTGTTCATCCGGATGGGCAGTGAGAGCCGCATGAAATCGCATGGAGGGATTTCGACTTTGAAGAATGTCGCCCAAGGCCTTCCGCATCTCCGCTCCGGCCATCGTTTGGGTAAAATCGACCATTAACTTGATCCTCCGGCTGGAGGAAACGGGAGGGACCAGGACCAGTGGAGTGTGGGGATTGAAAATAAATGACTCAGACAATGAAATTTCTTCCTGCGAGCTTTCCGATAAGCTCTCCGCGTCATCGTCTTCGACCGCTTCCAGGACGTCACGCGTAATGCGGAGTACTTTGCCGTCTGTTCGATTCAGCAAGAATTCCGCGTAGTTTCGGTTGTCCTCCAGGGCGAGTGCCACGTCCGGTACACTGACTTTCATCGCGCTTTCTGCCTCCGTCTATTGTTGTTTCGCTTTGACAGTGATCGAGATCGACCGCGAGTCCTTCAAATCCCCGTCGGTGACTTCGATCGTGATGGAGTATGAACCTGCCTGTCCGTCGGCGGGCGTCCATGAGAAATCACCGTTGTCGTTCATGCTCGCGCCATTCGGCAATCCGCTTGCCGAAAACTTGAGCTTCGCATCTTTGTCAGGGTCCGTCGCTTTTGCAGTAAAAGAGATCGCCTTGCCCTCGCTTCCAAACTGGTTTGCCAGCTGTCCCAAGACCGGCTTTCGATTAACATTGTTGACTTTCAACGTCAGTGTCTTGGTATCAGACATTCCCGCCGGATCGGTAACCGTGATGCTGACCGGATATTCGCCGGCCTGCTCAAATCCCGGTGTCCAGGTGATGGTCCTGTTCACTGCGTTGAGGACAGCGCCTTGCGGCAAACCGGATGCCTTGACGGAGAGTCGCACGACGTCCTCCTTGTCCGGATCCGTCACATCGATCTTGACCGACATGGCCCTGCCTTCCTCTCCGCTTTCGGACTTCTCAGATACGGATGGCGCCTGATTCGTGTTGGCAATCTTGATGCTCATGGGCTTGGTGTCGGACAACCCCGCCGCGTCCTTCACAGTGATCGTGACATTGTACGTACCCGCCTGATCAAACGTCGGCGTCCATGAAAGGGTCTTCGATCCTGCATCGAAGTTGGCTCCCACGGGCAGTCCACCCATGGCGTACGTCAGTTTGCCGGCATCTTCCTTGTCGAGATCTTCCGCGTCCGGTATGACGAAGGAGAAGGCCTTGTTTTCCTCGCCGCTTTGCAACGAAAGTTGAGCCAGTTTGGGGGCGCGATTCACATTGGTGATGGTGAGGGCGGCCGCCTTGCTGTCGGTCGCTTTGGCCGGATCTTCGATTTTGAATTTCACGGTGTACGTGCCTGCCTGCTCAAAGGTCGGCGTCCAGGAAAACCGGCGTGTGGCGACGTCGAAGGTAGCGCCTGCAGGCAAATCCTCCGCACTCATCACCAGTTTGCCGGCGTCTTCCTTGTCCGGATCGGAACCATTGACCACGAAGCTCAGCAGTTTCTGTTCCGCGCCAGTTGTCGCAGGAATCTCGGTCAGGACAGGTGGACGATTTACGTGATTGACCACAATGGTGAAGGTCGTACTGGCGGTCAGTCCGGCGGCGTCTTTCACGGTGGCTTTAATGCCCGGATAGGATCCTGACTGATCATACGTGGGAGTCCAGGTGAGGGTGCGAGTCGCTGCGTCGAACTGAGCGCCGCGGGGCGCTCCCTCCACGACGTATGTTAGTTTACCGATGTCTTCTTTGTCAGGGTCCACGCCTTCTGGAAGAACGATCTTCATTTCGGCGTTTTCATCGCCGGTTCGCGTTTCGATTGTCGCGAGCGTCGGCGGACGGTTGACGTTGCGTACCGTCACGTTGACGGTCAGTTCGGCGAACAGTCCCGCCGGGTCGGCAATCTTGAATGACGGCGCATGCGCGCCCGCCTGATCAAACGTCGGAGTCCAGGTTACGGAGTTCGCGTTGAAGGTTGCGCCTTCGGGAACATTGACGGGAGTGATCACCAGTTTGCCGGCATCCTCCTTGTCTGGATCGCTCCCACTCAGGGCGAATGTGAGCGGCTTGCCTTCGTCGATACTCTGCGCAAGGACCGCCACAAAAACCGGCGGTCTATTGACATGGTTGACGGTGATGGAGGTCCGAACGGTATCCATCAGGCCCGCTGGATCTTTGACGACGAACGTGACGTCCGCGTATTCCCCCGACTGATCGTACGTCGGTGTCCAACTGAGAGTCCGCGTGGCTTTGTCGAAGCGAGCGCCCTGCGGCAGTTGGAAGGCGTTCACGTCGAGCTTGCCTTCATCTTCCTTATCGGGATCGCTGTCCACCACCTTCACGGTTAGTTCAGCATTTTCGTCGACCGTGAAGAGCGAATTCAACTCGGCAAACACGGGCGGCCGATTCACATGATTAACTGTAATCGACGACGTCTTGCTGTCAGTGGCGCCGGATGCGTCGGTCACGATGAACGTAAACGTGTATCTGCCCGATTGTTCGAAGGTCGGCGTCCAGCTAAGCGCGAGTTTTGGTGCGTCAAACGCCGCACCCTGAGCCAGTCCGCTCGCTGTGACCTTCAGTTTTCCCTCGTCTTCTCCATCCGGATCCGACGGCGCACTGATGGTGAAGGACAGGGGTTGATTCTCGTCGACGACATAATTTCCAGAGACCGGGAGAGACGGCGCGCGGTTCACATGGGTGACTGTAATCGCGACCGTATCACGGTCAAAGAGCTTGGTCTGAGTATTCTCCGTAACGGTAAAGAGGATTCCCTCATACTTGCCTGACTGCTCGAAGGTCGGCGTCCACGTGAAGACAGAATCCTTGGGATCAAAGGCCGCTCCTTCGGGCAGGAAATACCCGCCGAGAATAATCGGATTTCCATCGGGATCGAACGCTTTCACTTTAAACCGAAGCGTCTCATTTTCCGCGACCGTTTGATCCGCAATACGTTCCAAAACCGGGGGACGGTTATGCAGCATGAGGATCACAGAGGAGAGATCCGCAACCATCACGTACACGTCATTCTTCCAAACCTTGAAGGATTGTCCCGGCGTATCAAAACGGGACTCGAACGTCGGTTTGGCAGGGTTGGTTACATCAATCGATCGGATGCCTGCGTCATCCACCGCGACATACACGTAGCGGGCCGCTTTGTACACGTCGTTGGCGTGACCCGGAAGAGGGAATTCGCCAACCTGACGAATCTTCTCCGGATTGGTGACGTCCAGGATCAGCAGTCCGTTCGGACCATCCGCGACGTACGCGTAGTTGCCTTCCACACAAATGCCGGAGGCAAACTTCGTGGCGTATCGCCGAATGGCCCTCGGAGCGCTCGGAGTCGTGATATCGACGATGTGAATCCCTTGCTTCCGATCGGCCACAAACAGCAGACCCGATTCCGCAATGAAAAGTTTGCGAGCATAGTCCCACTCGCGCTCATACCACAGACTGCCGACAGACTTGGGAGCCGCCGCATCGGTGATGTCAAAGACCTCTAAACCGGCTTTGCCGACCGCTACAAAGGCGTGATTGTCTTTGATTTTAATGTCCCACGCTTCACCGCGCGTTGCCACCTCGGAGATTTTTTTTGGTTTCTTCGGATTGGATACATCATAGACGAGCATACCGCTGAGAAGGTCCGTCATGTAGACGTAGTTGCCCTTCTTTGTAATACCGTAATTCTGGCCATTAGAGGGAGTTCGGCTGAGAATCTTCGGAGCGCGCATATCGGAAACATCGACAATTTGCAGTCCGGTAAACTTGTTGGCGACATACAGGACATTGTTTTCGAAGAAGAGGTCCAGGGCCCCATCGTCCTGGTTGCCCGTGCGTCCGATGAATTCCAACGCACCCACGGCGTTGGCCTGTCCGAACACGCTGGGGGTCGTCCACGTGAGTGCGAACACAACGCAAATGGAGAAATACCATTTCGCAGGGCGTGGCAGATTACGACTAACGTCCATGAGAGTCTCCACGATGTATAGTGAGCAGTCTAACAACAACTTGCGGAAATCTGTCGCGAATATAGCACCCGACCGAAAGAAATGCAATAAACTTACTTGCTCCCAACGCCTCGGAAAGAATGAACTGATTAAACCGATTGGGGAATTGACGTTGATGGAATGGGATGAGATGTTTGACGTCAATCTGCGCGGAGTCTTTGTTGCCACCCGTGCCGCGCTTTCGCATCTGCGGTCGGCCAACGAGAGTTTCGTCGTCAACATCGCATCGCTGGCTGGGAAGAACACTTTCGTGGGCGGCGGCGGGTACGCATCCACCAAGTGGGCGCTTCGCGCCTTCAGTCAGTGTCTCCTGCTGGAAGAGCGAAAGCAGGGGGTGCGTGTGTTATCGGTGTGTCCTGGATCGGTGGATACTTCTTTTTCTCCCCACACAGGCAAGAAAGACATGATCCGACCGGAGGACGTGGCCGTGGGTCCGGATGGCGTTGCAGATGCCGCAACACACGATGGTGAGTGAAATTGATCTGCGTCCAACGAATCCTTGACGGGTCTACGCTTTCAATCGATTCTTAAAGGCCTTCGTGAATTTTTCCAATTTCGGTCGGATGACGAGTGCGCAGTACGGCTGATTCGGATTTTCGTTGAAATAGTTCTGGTGGTAGTCTTCTGCGGGATAGAATCGGTCGAATGCCGCAATCTCCGTGACGATCGGCTCTTCCCAGTGTCCAGACTTACGTAGCTTCTTGAGAAATTCCGCGGCGATGCGCTTCTGTTCTTCGTCGTGATAAAAGATGACCGAACGGTACTGCGTTCCCACGTCGTTGCCCTGGCGATTGAGTTGGGTGGGGTCATGGTTCTCGAAGAACACGCGCAACAAGTCCGCATAATCCACCACGGATGGATCGTATTCGATCTGGCAGACTTCCGCGTGTCCGGTCGTGCCCCTGCACACCTCCTGGTATGTGGGGTCAGCCATCTGACCTCCGCTGTAACCGGATACAACGGACTGTACTCCCTGCAGCCTTTGAAAGACGGCTTCCACGCACCAAAAACAACCTGCGCCAAACGTTGCTGTCTCCATACATGACCCTTTCCTCGGGAATAGTCTTCTGGATTTTCTGTTACAGAACCAAGAACCGACCGAAAAAATTCCCTATGATTTGAATATGCCGTACCTAAGTTATCCACGAGACAAAAGGAGAGTGTCATGAAACATCTGGTTGCATTGTGCATGGCGGTGGCGGGATTGGCCGCCCAGAATCCTACGGGCTTCCGGGCCGAAGTCATCGGTCAGTTCGATTTTGCCGGTGGCCGGATCATGGAATTGGCCAACGCGGTTCCTGCGGAGAAATATTCCTGGCGGCCGGCCGAGGGTGTGCGCTCGGTTGGAGAAGTCGTCCTTCATGTGGCGGGGGCGAATTATTACCTCCTGGGCATGATGGGGATTGCTGGAAAGGAACTGCCAAAGGACTTCGAGCGAGAGACAAACAAAGACAAAATCCTCACCACCTTGAAAGAATCGATCGAGTTTGCCAAGAACGCTGTGAAGGGAGTTGCGGACTCAGATTTGGACGCCAAAACCAAAATCTTCGGCGGGATGGAATCCACCAAGCGCAATACGTTGATCATCCTGGTCGGACATTACCATGAGCATCTGGGTCAATTAATCGCCTATGCGAGGATGAACGGAGTCACCCCTCCGTGGAGTGCAAAAGACAACTGATGCGTTTTTGGATTCTCATCTTGCTGGCAGCGCATCCGATCCTGGGTCAATCGGAGGCGCGTCGGTGGTACGACAAGGGTCGGGCCGCCTACCTGAAATTTACAGAAGACGGATACCGCGACGCGATCCGCCATTTCGAAAAGGCTTTGAAAGCGGACCCGATGATGTCAGAGGCGCACGCCGGATTAGCGGAAGCGCTGACCCTGGCGGCCATGGAGAGGACGAAAAGAGCCCAGCCGACCGACGAGTATTTTACAAAGGCAGCCGCGGAGGCCAGTGAGGCCGTTCGACTGGACTCCGCGTCGGCTCATGCGTATCGGGCATCGGCGCACTTGCTCTTTGTGCGAGACGGAGAAACGCGTAACCAGCAAACGTACGACCTCTTGACGCGCGCGCTTTCCTGCGATTCTGCCGATGCGGAATCGTGGTACATTCTGGCCATGTTGACTGACAATCAAAATCCGCAAGGGTTGTTGCGCCGAGCGCTCCGGATCAATTCGGATCTCTACGTCGTTCAGTACGCTCTTGGATTGGCGCATGCCGGGAAGCAGGAGTGGGACTCGGCGCTTGCGTATTATCAGAAATGCGTTCAGCTGGTCGAAGCCAACTATCTCGCCCATTATGCGATGGGCATTGTACACTCGAGAAAGAAGCAATACCTCACCGCCATTCCACACTACGAGCGGGCCCAGCGTCTGGACGTGCCCGGCAACGACATTCATCTGTATTTGGGACTGGCGTACTATTACACCGACGCGAACAAGAAGGCCCGCAAAGAACTACGGGCATACGTCGACGCAGAGCCGACCTCGCCGCACCGGACGCAGATTCTTGACATTCTCAAAGAGATCGAATAATCATCGGATCTCTACGCTCATGATGAGCGGCACCTGTGCGCGATCGGGATTCCATCTGCCGGTTGCATCGTAGGCGCCCCACGGACTGTTGGCGATGAAGAAGAATCGGTGTCCGACGACGACCCCGTGCGTCGGCTCGTTCAGATCCGGTCCGCCGCGAGCGAGGATGTCCACTCCGTCAAATCGAAGCCCCGTCGGATCAAAATGCAATTGGGTGATGCGGAACGGCTGAGTTCCATTGTGAATGGCGATGAGGGAGCGATTGCGGTAATACAATCCGTCAATGCCGCGCAAGACGGCATGAGGCTGGCAGACCACGGCATCGACCCGTCGGGTGGACACGTCGATCCGGTACATTCCTGATATGTAGTCGGCGACAAAGAGGTATCGGTCATCAGGCGTCGCGGTGATGCCCTGCAGATTCCAGGCCTGCGGCAAGGTCATCCAGCGTTGCAGGCTTCCGCCCGAAATTCGGTAGATTGCGGGTTCCTCGCTGTCCGTGATGAAGACGTTGCCGTCACTTAGCACAACCAGATCTCCGAAGACGTGAGAACCCGCGGCGGAATAGCGCTGTCGAACACGGCCGGTGGAGATGTCGATTTGGACAATTTCGGCTCGCCCGCGCAGCGAATCATGAAAGCCAACCAATTCCGGCATGGCCGTCGTAGCGATCCACAGGGTTTTCCGTGACGCGTCGACTTTCATTCCCATAGCTGAATACGAAACCTCAGCCCATTTCATGTCCGCGACGCCATTTCGGATCCGTGCGATCCGTCCGGATCGAATGCTCCCGACAAAAAAAGATTGCGAAGAATCATCATATGTGATTCCCTCCGGATGAAACGAAACGTCCGGCAGTGTAAACGAGCGGCTGGTCTCTGTGACGGGCTCGGCCAAGGCGCGAACTTCGACACGCAGGCTCTCCCACACGACGTCGCTGTGTAACGCAACAAAGTCGGAATCGGAAGCGAAGGCGGTGTCGGCCTTCAACCAAAAGGAGCGACGCAAATGATACGCGGCTTCCCGCACCTCCCCGTGTAACGCGCATGCGGCGGCCAGATTGTAGACGACGGCGAAGGTGTTGGGCCGAAGGGAGTCCGCGGAGGTGAGGTGTCGGATCATGAGCGGATAATTCTTGCTTTTGTAGGCTTCGATCGCCTGCTGATAATGATATTGAAATTCGCTCTGACGATCCGACCCAGCGGCAATGTGAAACCACAAGAGGAAAAGGAGTCCTATTCTGTTCATGCGCTATCTCCCCGCAATGATGGGTCAAGAACGAGTATTCCGCTTTCAATGGAAAGTCCATGTATGGGGGATGCCAGAGTTCTTCTGGCGGGAAGTCAGTTGCGTAAGGAACCGGTGGCGATCAGGATCGTGACCAGTAAGGCTCCGCCTGCAATGGCGCCTAGGGCAATCCAATCGGCGGCGCGGTGTCCGTCGTTTTCGATGAGGCTGATGCGTGTGATGTGTTCGATGCGCAAAGGCACCAGGAGTCCGCTGCGACGGCTGTGGTCACCGTCGTACAAATACAGATCGGCGTACAGATCGGTCCCGCTGTGCTCCAGGAACCCCTTGTACGTCCTCGTGTGTTTTCCGTCCTCCAAATAACTTACGCGCAACAAGTGGGACGTGCCGACCCAGGATTGTACATCCACTGCGGACGTATCGGCTTCGTAGACAAGAGATTCTTTGTGTGTACAGGAAATTCCGGCCACACCGATCAGGATCCACAGGCAGCGAGTCATACAGATCATGGGTACGAGTTACACTTGCCATCAAGATAGAAAAAACTTCGTGATGCGCAAATCTTCGGCCCACGCTTTCCAATCGCGGGATGGGTGGAGACGATTGTCTATACCTCGTCGAGCACTCTTGTCAATTTCTGACGAACCTCGTCTGCCAGGTCCCGAATGACCTGCGAATCAATGATCTGACTCATGATCGTGGGATCGAAAACTCCAATCGTTGTTTGGCCGTCCTTTTCGTGTACGATCACATTGCATGGCAGGAGGAGACCGATATTCCGCTCAGCGCTCAGCGCCCTGTGGGCCAGTGGAGGATTGCAGGCGCCCAGGATGATGTATCGGTCGAATTCGACGTCGATCTTCTTTTTGAGAGTGTCTCGTACGTCGATCGTCGTGAGAATCCCAAACCCTTCCTTTTTCAGTGCGGTCGTCACACGCTCAATCGCGACCTCATACGAGTACGGCACCGATTTGTAAAATCCGTAATTCATGTTGCTCCTGATTGACTGGTTACGCCGGGACTTCCGCGTTCAAAAACTGTTCAACTTCTGCTTTGAGTCTGGGGAAGGGCATGGCTCCCGAGAATCGGTGCTCGGCTTGACCGTTCCGGAAGAGGATAAACGTCGGGATCGATTGTATTGCGTATTTCGCGGCCAGTTCCGGCTTCTCATCCACATTGACTTTCACGACAGCCAGGCGGCCGGACAATTCTTCGGCCAATTGTTTCACGGCCGGTGCGACCATGCGGCACGGCGCGCACCACTCCGCCCAGAAGTCGACGAAGACCGGAACGGGACTAGTCTGAATCAGTTGCTCAAAGGACATTTTCGTTTCCATGGTTCTCCTTTTGTGTTGGACACGGTTACTCCCTGCAACGCCGTGATGGAGAATATATTCCCATATAGTTATACGCACTCGGGAACGGGATCGGCTCCTCGCAACAGCTTATTCTTTTGGAATTTCCGCCATGGTTCGATCATTGACCTGGGCCCAGTCCGGGACAGGCGTATATTCGTCGAACAACTCGTCGAGGTAATAATCTCGCTTGAATCGCGCTTCGGGTGTGTGATACAGATCCAGGAGGGTTCCGGTGTTCATGACGGATCGCCAATCTCCATTTGGCAGTTTTGTATCGCGGTGAGCCCGATTCAGCAGGGCGTGTCCCAGCTCGTGAAACACGATGATCTCTCTGGAAAAGTCGTTTTCCGTCCACAGCGAGCACGTCGTATCCAGTTCAATCTGCCGCCGGCCGTTCATCGAAGACGCGTATCCGCAATACGATCGTCCCGCTCGCGCGATGCTGTCTTTCAGAACGAAATCGACGATATCCGCACGTACATTCCATCCATGCTGGGCGGCAGTCGTGCCGAAATCCATCAGCAGATCCTGCGCGTGGTCCCGGGCAGTCGGATCGGAGTCCGATGAGTCGCAGGCACAGAGGAAGCATGCGAACAACACAGCGATGACAATACGTTTTTTCATGGATCCCCTGTCCATCTTTGACAGGCCCAGACTGACAGACGACGTCTTCGAGCCGCAGAAAGACCGACCATTTTACATTCCATACGATCGATCCAGACTTCGATACTGAATGGCCTCGCTGACATGTTCGGGACGAATCGAGTCGCTGGCGGCACAATCGGCGATGGTTCGGGCGACCTTCAGGATGCGGTCGTAGGCGCGCGCCGAGAGACCGAGTTTGGTAATTGCCAGTTTCAGCAGTTCCGCTCCTCGGTCGTCGAGTTTGCAGTACTCCCGGAGTTCGTTGGACTCCATATCGGCGTTGCAATAAATCGGGCGGCCGCGGGATTTCCATTTTGCGAATCGCAGCAGCTGAATCTCTCGCGCTTCCTTCACACGCACACGGACGATTTCCGACTTTTCGCCGGATGGTTCCGACGCGAGTTCTTTATATTTGATCGCCGGACATTCGATATGAATGTCGATGCGATCGAGCAGGGGCCCGGACACGCGAGCCATGTAGCGTTGGATGATCGGCGGTGCACACGTGCACTGATGGGTGGGATCGCCGTAGTACCCGCACGGACAGGGATTCATCGCGCAGGCCAGCATGAAATTGGCCGGGTAGGTGAGCGACATTTCCGCGCGGCTGATCGTCACTCGGCCGTCTTCCAGCGGCTGACGCATCACCTCGAGGACGTTTTTTTTGAATTCCGGTAATTCATCCAAAAACAACACGCCATGATGCGCGAGCGAAACCTCCCCGGGCCGGGGGACATGCCCGCCGCCGATCAACCCCGCGTCACTGATCGTGTGATGCGGCGAACGAAACGGGCGAATCGTGATGAGAGCTTGTTTTGATTCGAGCAAGCCTGCCACGCTGTGGATTTTCGTTGTTTCCAGCGCTTCGTCCAGTGTCAGATCGGGCAGGATCGTGGGCAGGCGTTTGGCGAGCATGGTCTTGCCGCTTCCCGGAGGTCCGATCATAATGATATTATGACCACCCGCCGCGGCGATTTCGAGGGCGCGTTTCGCGTGTTCCTGGCCCTTGACGTCTTGGAAGTCCACGTGGCCGTTGTGATGGGAGGAGAGAATCTGTCGAATGTCGACTCGATGCGGTCGAATATCTGAATCTCCATTCAGGATGTCGACCGCGTCCCGCAACGTGCGTGCGGGGAGGATCTCCAGTCCTTCCGTCATGGCGGCTTCGGCGGCGTTGTCGGCCGGTACAATCATCCCGCGCAAGTTTTCGGATCGTGCCATCACGCTGACCGAGAGAGCGCCCGCCACCGGACGCAAGGTACCGTCCAGAGCCAGTTCGCCCAGAACCAGAAAGCGGTCAAGCGAATCCTGTTTCACCTGACCGTGTGCGGCCAGGATGCCGATGGCGATCGGAAGGTCGAAGGCGCTTCCTTCCTTGCGGATGTCTGCCGGCGCCAGATTGACGGTGATTCGCTTGATCGGAAAAGTCAGACCGGAATTCTTGATTGCCGCGTTCACACGCTCCTTGCTTTCGCGTACGGCTCCGTCCGGCAGACCGACCGTGATAAAAGCCGGCACGGCTCCTTCCAAATGCGATTCCACCGTCACAGGAACGGCGTCAATACCAAATGTTGCGGCGCTGATAACGCGAGAAAGCATACGAGATTTCCCCCAAGGGTCCTGAAACATATTCTCACCGGCGAGAAAACGCAAGAAAGATTTTCTTTCAGATCAGGCGATCGCGTCCCTCAGCTCGTCAAAACGTCGTCGAATCTCTGTCCGATCGGCATTGGCGAAATCGTCGGGGAGGAGACTGCGGCTGGTGCACTCGATGACAGCCGACAGCGTCTGCAACTCGATACTTTCGGGATCGTTGGTCGGGATGAAATCGCCGAACACCTGACGCAGCGCGTCTCGCGTAATGACCGGAGCGTCGGCCAAAGTCTGTTGAAGTTTGGCGCGGGTGACGAGCGCTTCCATGTCGGCTCCTGAGATCGGGCAAGACACGTCAAAAACATCTCGCAGATGAATCCCGTCCTCGACCTGACAGCCCGACTTTCGGATCATTGCGTGAAAAAGCAATTCCTTTTCCTCATCGGAACTCGGATAGAAGACAGAGATGTGCTCTTCAGCCCGGCCTTGCCGTTTCATGTCGATCGGCAGCAAATCGGGGCGGCAGGTGATTAAGAACCAGATCACCTTGCCCCGGTACGACGTATCGCCCATGAAGCTGACGAGCGAGGCAAAAATCCGGTTGCTGGTGCCGCTGTCTCCCTGCTGATCGCGGTCTCCGAGGAAGGCGTCCGCCTCGTCGATGATCACGGCGATCGGCCACATGGCCCGGAGGAGATTCAGAATCTTTTCGAGATTGGATTCCGTCACGCCCTGCCACTGCTCGCGGAAATTGAGAAATTTGACGCACGGGATTCCGATTTCGCCGACAAACGAGAGGACGATGAATGTCTTACCGGTGCCGACCGGCCCGCTGAACAGATAGCCCATCGGGACGGCATCGAGTTTGCCTTTCTTGATGGCTGACGCGAGGTTACGCAGTCGTTGTTTGATCGGTTCGTATCCGGCGACGGCGTCGAGTGTGTGACGGGGTTCGATGATTTCGAGCAGTCCGAAACATTCATCTTCAATGATTTCCTTCTTCCGTTCGATCAGATAGGAAAAGTCAATTCGGCGGTTGTTTTCGCGGGCAAAGGCGAGCAGCGTGTGTAGCTGTCGGCGATTCAACCCGGCCATCGTATGAGCGATGATTTCCGGAGTTACTTCGGAATATTGTCGGAACGTTCGCTCGCGCGTTTCACTCTTTTCCTCTTCGATGAAATAGCGAATGGTATCGAGACGTTCCGCTTCCGATGGATAGTCGATCTCGATCTTGTCGGTGGTGGAATTGCGTACAATGCGATTGTTGAGATCGGCCAGATTGTCCGTGATCATGCACATCGTAATGTCGTGCTGGACGTAGCGCGTGTCGTTGGCCCATTTTTTCAACATCACCAGACACTTGCGGTCCTCGACGGACATCGCCGCACTGAGCGTCGCGGGTGCGATGGTCTCCGCGTGATCCAGGATCACGGCGACGGATTTTTTTTTGTCGATCGCAAGCCGAACATAGATCTCGATTGCCTTGAGAGCGATGCTCGGCATCTTCATCAGGTCCTGCTGGGTGATCTGGATGGTCTTGAAGAAATCGGCCTGCATGTTGGTGTCGAGAAAATAGACGCCTTTGGAAATATCGTAAAAGATCACAGCCGAGCGATCCCGGAAGATACCTTGGGCGAGAAATTCCCCGAGTTCGACGAAGGTCGTCTGATCGCCGGATTTTAGCGGAACCAGATCCCGGACGTTGTTGTATAAGATGAATTGAGTGGTTGTCTTGGCGGAGTGCTTGGTGAGCAATTCGCCGGCCCAGACAGGCAGGTTGGGATCGGTCATGAGCGTCCTTGTGTTTTGCTGGACAGTAACTTACATATCATTAACGGCCAGATCAACCAGTATGTGCAATGTAAACGACAGGAAACAGACTGACGGGTAAACCGTCATTTTCAAACAACTACTTGTTCATCAAGTCATTGATATTACAAATTATAACTGTATGGCATTGCGATTGCAATTACCATGGCAGGAGGTGTCTTTTATGAAGACATATATAGGTTTTGCAATCGTATTGTTTGTAATTCTCGCGTGCTGTGCGGCCATGATAGCGGGTTGCGGGCATGGAAATGACGATTTCAGCGATTTAGAGAATATCATCAAGGATGATCGCGAGGGCATTTTCGGGATTGAATTGGCGGACGACGATGAGGCGCAAGGAGTTGCGGAGGCGCAAATCGCGAGGGAGTACACCCTGCTTGGAAAGTCCTATCGTGTATCTGCCGGCATTTCTCATGCGGCCAGGTTATTTGGCCGGACCGAGGTACGTTTCCGCCGGGAGATACAAATTGCTCGTGTCAACGACACGTTGGCCGTGGCAACGATCCGGCATCGAATGACGGGCAACTTCGTTGTGATTGAGATGGACGGAACGTCTCGTTCCAAAGCGTTTGAACATCTCCTGGACAGGACCATCACCTTTGCCGAGCGTGAGAATCCCGCGACCGGAGAATCGTGGACGCCGATCAGTTTTTCCGCGGCATATGGCAGTTCGCCCAACTCCCAATCGAAGCTCGATAGTCTGAAGATCTTGACTCGTCTCGGATCCGTTGCAGTCAGCGATCCCCTCACTTTGAATTTTACCCGGACGACCCTGTACCGACTGTTGCGTTTGGACACGATCCGCGTGGAGGTGCAGGCTGTGAAGACAGGTCAGCCGGCGGACAGCCTGTTCGGCACGATCGTAACAGGAAAGAACCGAAGCAAAGACGGTCGGTTCCGTATACGACTCCTTCCCGTATCGGATAATCGTTTTGTCACGACGATCCGTGTCGGCCTGCTTCAACCGTTGGGAATCAATCAGTTAGGAATTGACTTCTACACGGCCTCCACGATCATGCATCCGTTGGCTTCGTATGACAGCTTCATGATCCTGGTGCCATACGAAGTGCGGGAACCCTGAATCAGAGTCCGAGTTTTTTCAGGCGGTCGTTCAAGGTCGTTCGTTTGATGGCGAGAAGGTCGGCGGCCTTTGATTTGTTGCCGCCTGCTTTCTCAAGAATCTCACGGAAGTAATCCGTTTCAATCTTCTGCAGCCTCTTCTCGAAGTCTTCCAGGGAGGCTTCCGGTGGAAACTCGCTTTCGGTTTGCTGCATCTTCCAGTTTTCCGGCAGACTCTTGCGTGTCAGGGTCTTGCCATCCGCCATCACAACGACACGGTGCATCAGGTTTTCGAGTTCCCTCACGTTGCCCGGCCAATGGTAGGACAAGAGTTCGTCCAGAAAATCCCGACTGATTTTCTCAATGGACTTCTTATTGGACAGGGCATGACGGCGAATGAAGAACTGTGCAAGGAGTGGAATGTCGTCCGCTCGTTCGCGGAGCGCGGGGACGTGAATCGGCAAGACATTGAGTCGGTAGTACAAATCCTGTCGGAAGAGGTTTTCCTGAAGGGCCGCCTGCATGTCCCGATTCGTTGCCGCGATGACGCGCACGTCCACGCGCTTCGTCTGGGTCTCGCCCACTCGACGGATCTCACCTTCCTGAAGCACCCGCAACAATTTGGCCTGGAACGCAAGGGATGTGTTGGTGATCTCGTCCAGGAAAATGGAGCCCCCATCGGCTTCTTCAAAGAGACCCTGATGGTCGCTTTGGGCGCCCGTGAACGCCCCCTTCTTGTGGCCGAACAGTTCGGACTCCAGCAGAGATTCTGGGAGGGCTCCACAGTCAATCGCGACAAATCGTTCCCGCCGACGCGGGCTGTGGAAGTGAATCGCCCGGGCCACCAGTTCCTTTCCCGTCCCGCTTTCTCCGTCGACCAAAACGGTTGCATCGCTGTCCTTGGCGCGGCGGATCAGGTCGAACAAGCGTTGCATGGGGGCGCTGGTTCCAACCAGGTCAAACGTGGAGTATTTGTCCTCCACAAGATGGCGCAATTCGATATTTTCTTTGAATAACTCCGTGTTCTCGATCTTCAGTTGTTCGTACAATTTCGCGTTTTCAACGGCGATCCCCGCAAGGTTCGAAAAGGCTTCCAGGAACTGCATTTGCTCTGTTCCAAAATGATCGGCGTCGAATCGTTTGTCCAGGTACACGACTCCGAGAATCTGTTCTTTGGCGCGCAAGGGTACACACATGATTGAGCGAATGTCGTACGCCACGATGCTCTTCCGTTGTTTGAAACGCTCATCATGGTTGGCATCTGCAGTGATGACGGCTTCCTTCTTCGCGAGAACCTCTCGTACGATGCTCTGGCTGATATCGGCCAAGTCCTCCAGGCTTTCCTGATCTACGTTGCGAGCCACCCGAATCGTGAACTGGCCGTCTTCGCGTGCAAGAAGCACAAGCCCGCGATCGGCGCCCGTGTGCGCGATGGCCGTGTCCATAATTTCATTCCACAGTCTCGCGGGATCCAGAACGCTATTGATCCGATTGGCAACAAAAACAATTTTTTCAAACGAAGCATCCGAACCGGATACCCGAAATTCTTCCTGGCAGATGGACTCAATTTCGCGAACCAGAGTTTGGCGGGTAAAGGCCGATCGATGGTGCGAGTCTTTCAGCTTGTCGCGGACACGGCGGATCGTCTCAAGCGCCTGCCGCAGGTAGTCGAGAGCATCCGATCTCCCGATGTCGCGCCGGAGTCGATATGCACGAAAGTAGACTGCCGCTGCGTCAAATTCGTACACCGGCAGTTCCCTGAGCTGATTTGCCGCCAATTCCGAGTACTTCCATGCAGTCTGGCGGTTGCCACCCGCCGACTCGTATTGGGCCAGGCTGTCCCAAAAGTAGACCTGGATCCCACGGTCTGAATCGCCCCACGTCTTCTGGAGGGACTCGATTTCTTCTTCGCGCATCGGAACAAAAGTACCCGGCGGTAGCACGGACGCAACCTGCAACAACAGCGCCGACGCGATGGCGTATTGAGCGCGCGTGGCTGGCGTCCGGGCGAAGAAGGCCACGGCTTCCTGGAGTTGTTCGCGGAATTCCGGCAGGCGATTGGCCGCTCCCCGAATTCTGCCCTCGTACAAGACATTTTGAAAGATGTCCTTCTCGCTGGTCAAGCGGACGTTTGCAAGTTCATGTACAAAAGACATGGCTTCGTCAGACAGGCCGATGGCACTCAGGGTCAGTGCGCGATTCCAGCGCGACCGGATATGATAATCTTCGTTCGAAATTTCCAGCGCAATGTGCTCGGATCTCTCGAAAGAACGAACGGCGGACGAGTAGTCCTGCGCGTCATACGCGATTCGCCCAAGGAAGAAATTCGCCTGACACTCAGCGGACCTGTGCTTAAGTCTCTGACTGAGCGACTGTGCCGCATTCACGTGCGTACGCGCCGCCGCAAGATCATTCTGAATCAGGAAGAGTCTTCCCAGGTTAAATCGCGCGTTGATCTGGCCCAGGAAGTCTCCGAGCTTATCAGCCAGGTCCAGTGTTTCCTCAAACTGACGGGTCGCATCTTCCGTCCTGCCCAGCGAACCCAAAGACGTTCCCAGGCTGTTGTGAGCTTCCATTTGGTGACGAACATCTCCGGTGTCTTGGGCCACGCGCAATGATTCGCGGTAATAGGTCTCCGATTTCTCGTACTGGCCCTCGCGGTAATAGGTCTTTCCCAGCTGACGAAGGAGTGGGGCGAGCAAGACATTGTCGTGCGATCGGGAAAAAGAGATGGCTTCTTCGGATACGGTGCGGCTGTCAGTGAGTCGAGAATGGCGTTCAAGGAAAACAGCCCTCCGGAAAAGAGCACGTGCAATCGAGTGGGGATCCGGCCCTGCCTGTGCGATCTCCATCCATTCATCCAAAACCGCCTGCTGTCGATCCAGCGCTCCCTGACGATCCAGCAACTCTTCGAGTCGAACCAGGATCTCCAGTCGCACTTTCGTATCTTGAGTCAGGGACAACGCCGTCTCCAGTTTGTCCGTTGCTTCGGCGACGCGGAAGAGTTTCTTGTCTTCTTCCGCAACTTCGAGGAGCAACGGAACGCTTGCCGCCGGATCGTTGCTGCGTGACCGGTGAAAGGCGCGTTCGGCGGCAGAGCCCGCTTGTGACAGGGCAGAATGAAGGCGCTTTCGCTCCGCCTCTTCCAGTTCCCGATACACCGTCTCCTTCAGGAATCGACTGGTGATCTCCAATCTCCGTCCGTTCCATTCGAGAACGTTTCGTCGAATAAGGTTTTCATAACCGCGCAGACTGCTCCCGACGATCCGTTGCGCGTCCTCGACAGTGAATCCGTACGGGAACACACTGACGATACGAAGCAAATGCCGTTCCTCGGCGGTCAGTGTGTCCAGTTGTGTGGCCACAAATGTTTCGATGGACTGTGGCAGATCCGACACGAGATCCCCCCCCCATTCCCACTGACCGGCGATCCACGACAGCGCGCGAGATCGAATGGCCGATCGCAGCATTTGATCGGTCAGATAGGGATTGCCATGTGCGCCGGAAAATAACCAGTTGAGAAATTCGTCCGGAAGCTCACGTGAATTTAGCGATCGACAAGCCAGTTCCGACACCTGTTCTCGTGACAAAGCCTCCAAGGATACAGTGTGGACTTGATCCGCAGGCAGCATCGGATCCGGCTCCATCGACGTGAAAACGAACCGGAGAGCATGTTGGGGTAGTTTCCGACGGACAATTGCGCAGATCAGACGACGGTCAAACGCACTCGCGAGATGCAGATCGTCCACAGCCAATACCAACTGTTGCCGGGGAAGCGATTGATAAAAGAAATCCGACAATTCCGCGATCAGACTATCTTCATCGAACGCCTGCTCCTGCCTCGTTTCGAACCAGTAGGCAGGGAGGTCCTCCAGGCGCGTTCCCCTGTGGAGGCGCTCAAACAGCGCCTGCGTGGCAGAAGATTCCCGGCGACCGCGGACGAATACGACTTCAGCCCCCGCCTGTTCGGCAAGGAGAGTCAAGTGGTCGAGGACTCGGGTTTTGCCCACGCCCTGCGGTCCTGTGAAACACTGTGATTCGGCAGGTTGCGCCCGGGCCCTCTCGAGGATGTCCTCCCGGCAGCCGAAAAACAAATGAATCGCGTCTTCCGGGCGGGGAACGTTTCGCCAATCGTCGGAGGCGGACAGCGTGTTGTACAATTCAAAGACATTGTGGAAGCGAAGGGTCGGGTCCTTCTCCAGCAGTTTGACGATGATCGACTCCAACTCTTTGTTCATCCAGGAAACCGAGGCAGGCACGGACTCGATCTTCTTCTGCAGGTGGTGGACAACGACATTGACGACATTGGGGTCGTCGAAGGGATTGATGCCCGTCAGCCATTCGTACAGCACCACACCCAGTGAATACAAGTCCGATCGCGCATCGCAGGATTCCTTCTTGATCATTTCTGGCGCGGTGTATTGCAGTGTTCCTTCAGGTTCCAGTGCGCGAGGATCATTGGACCGGCAGGAGAGCCCAAAGTCTATCAAGGTCGGGTGCCCGTTCTCGTCGACCAGGATGTTTTGGGTCTTGATGTCCCGGTGTAAGATTCCATGTGCGTGCAGCAGTTGGATGGCAGAAAGCAATTCCTGCAGAAACATCCCAAACGGCTCGCGGTCGAGGGTCTGCCCGCGCGCGATCCAATCCGCAAGGGATGCCTCAGGAATCCAATCCATCGAGTACATCCAGCGGCCATCCGGAAGCGCATGCAGGTTGTAGACGCCCGGGAGACTCGGATGGTGGAGACCATGCAAAATGGCAAATTCGGATCGGAGTCTTTCGTCCCCCGATTCGGAGATTGAGACCTTCAGTGCGATTTCCCTTTCTGCGACCCGATCCCACGCCTGAAAGACCGTGGCCATGCCGCCTTCGCCGATCTTCTTGCGGATGGAATATCGTGGGTGCAGGGAGGGGTTGGATTTGGACATGGTTAGGTGAGTTCTCGGAGCGTGAGTTCCATCTCTCTTCGGTTCTCGATTCGCGTGTTGGCGATTTCGGTGACTTCCGCGCCGATCAGCAAAATAATCGAGGCGAGATAGACGCAGAAAAACGTGATGACGATGCCCGCCACCGATCCGTAGAATGCGTCGTAGCGCGAAAAATTCTTCACGTAATAGCTGAACCCGAAGATCGTCCCCTCGAGGAGCACGCCGGCGACCGTGGCGCCCAGCAGGGCCGCCCGCTTGTAGATTTTCGTCTTGGGAAGAATTTTGTACATCAAATAAAAGAGCCCGATGGTAATCACATACGGGAGAATGGAGGTCGCCCAATGCCAGAGGAAGGTCACGCCCGAGATGTCCATGCCGAGCATTTCTTTGCCCTGCTGCCGGATCGTTTGCAGGATGACGTTGACCATGTTCGACAGGAGAAAGAGGGAGCCGGTCACCAGGACCATGCTCATCTCGACCAGTCTGCTCACGAAATAATTCCGCCCTTTGACGCCGAAGATGGTCGTCATCGCGTCTTCGATGGCCGCAAACGCCCCGCTGCTGGTCCAGAGCAGGGAGGCGACGCTGGCGATGCCCACCCAGCCTTTGTTGGCCATCAGGGATTTCACGTTGGCGATCAATTTGCTCTCGGAGATCATCTTAATGAGTAATTCTTTGGTGTGCTCCGGCGCGCGATCGCCCATCAGACGAATGATCGTATTTTCCGCCTCTTCGGGAGAGTCGAGCATACTGCCGATGATCGCGATCAGGATGAACAACATCGGCACGATCGAGAGAAGAAAGAAAAAGGAAATCGCCGCGGCATTCGTGGTGAGTTTGTGCCGGTCGAAAATCCGCTTCTGGACGGTGGTGATGTAATAAAAAGCGTCCGACTTGAAAATCAAGCCGGTGATTCGAATCCACCACACGATGAGCGGCCGGAATCTTCGCATCAATTGGGCGGTCAGTTTACGCATGAGGCCAATCTAATGACAACCGCGCTGAGGCACAAGACAGCCGGGGGCTTACTTTTCCTCGGACATTCGAAGGAGTTCGAGTACGGTTTTCCAGTTTCTCGTGGTCGCAAGTGTCTTCAGTTTGCGTTCGATGAACGGGTTGGAGAGTTTCGTTCGTCCATATCCGCCTGGACAAGAGAGGACCATGTCCGCTTCCACGATGACATATTGCTCCCCGTTGCTTCGTGCGGCATCCAGTTCGGCGGTTGGGAGGGCCTTTGGAATTTCGGACAAAAACGTCACGTGCGCGTGATCGCGGGAGTCTTTGCCAAACGGGTTTCCGTCCACAACGGAGCGCAGTTGTCGGGGCGTCCGAAGGATCACCGTGACATCGAATCCGAAAGTCTTGAATATCATTTTGGAAATGGCATCTGCGACCGGCGCGGGCTTGCCGGGTGCATCGAAGATCACGTTCCCGCTCTGGATGTAGGTGCGGACATGAGTGAATTTCAATTTCTCAAAAACTTCGCGGAGATCGGCCATGGGGATCTTGCGATGTCCACCGACGTTGATGCCGCGCAGGAGGGCGATATAGGTGGGCATTCGGAAGACTCCTAAGGTTTTGGGAAAAGTGCGACAACGAGGCGGAAATAGCAATTGCCCATTGGCGAACGCCTGGCAGAAGTCCGGATCACGACGCCTGGAATGGCAGAGCAAACGTCTGGATGAGGATCGTGGGGACGAGCGCTCGAACCGAGTCGGGTACGAAATGTCCACAAAAAAACACCGTGGTGACGCGGTTGCATTTGCGTCGGGCACGGTCTACATTTCGTCGACATGTCGCTATTTGATGAACCTGCCGTGACGACGGCGTCGAGAGAAAGCATTCCGCTGGCAGAGCGCGTACGGCCGCGGTCGCTCGGGGAGTTTGTCGGGCACGAACCTCTGCTCGGCGAGGGGCGTCCGATCCGGATGCAGATCCAGTCTGGGCGTCTGGTCAGTATGATTTTCTGGGGGCCGCCGGGTTCGGGCAAGACCACACTCGCTCGTCTGCTTGCGAAGGAAACGAAGTCGCGTTTCGTCGCGCTGAGTGCGGTGGATGCCGGCGTCAAAGAAGTCCGAAAGGTGATCGACGACGCCAAAGCGCTGACGCGACACAGCGGAGAAAAACTGATCCTCTTCATCGACGAAATTCACCGGTTCAACAAGGCACAGCAGGATGCGCTGCTTCACTCGGTCGAGGAAGGTACGCTGACGCTCATCGGTGCGACGACAGAAAATCCGTCCTTTGAGGTGATCAATGCGTTGCTTTCGCGATGCCGGGTGTACCGGCTCGATGCGCTTTCGACGGAGAATTTGAATACGATCCTGGATCAGGCGTTGATGCAGGATGCATTTCTGAAGCAGAAACCGATCTCGCTGGATGCGCGAGAGGAATTGATCTTCTTTGCGGGCGGCGATGCGCGGAATTTGCTCAACACGCTCGAGTTGGCCGTGCAACTGGCCGTGCCGGACGCCGACGGCACGATCCGTCTGACGAAGAAGATTGTCGAGGAGGCGACACAGCGACGGAATCAACTGTACGATCGCGCAGGGGAGGCGCATTACGACACGATCAGCGCATTCATCAAGAGTCTGCGCGGGAGCGATCCGGACGCGGCGTTGTATTGGATGGCGCGGATGCTGGAAGGCGGGGAAGATCCGAAATTCATCGCGCGACGGATGGTGATCCTCGCCTCCGAGGATATCGGGAATGCCGACCCGTATGCGCTGACGCTGGCGGTGTCGACGTTTACGGGCATCGACGTGATCGGCATGCCGGAAGGACGGATTTTGCTGGCGCAATGCGCGACGTACCTGGCGTCGGCGCCCAAGAGCAATGCCGCCTACGTGGCTGGGGAGCGCGCGATCGAGGATGTGCGAAATCACGATCTGTACCCGGTGCCGCTGCATCTGCGCAATGCGCCGACGAAGCTGATGGAGAATATGGAGTACGGGAAAGGGTACCGATACGCCCACGATTTTGCCGATTCGCAGGAGAAGAATTTCGTCGAGCAAGAGTATCTCCCGCCGCCCTTGAAAGACCAAATCTATTACGAGCCGTCGGAGAACGGCCGCGAAAAAACGTTCAAAGAAAGGCTGGAGCGACTCTGGCGAAAGCGGAGGAAATGAATTTCGCGCCGTCCACGATCGGACGGTGTGCAGGCGAGACGGCATGCTTGCTGTTGTGATCCTGCGGCTGTGGTGGGATGTGCTGGCGTCGACGGCGGAGCCGGTCGTGCCCCATGATGTGATCGTGCAGGAATACTGTCGCCACTGGGATGCGCTATACGAGCGCATGCAGTATGGGACGGTGGATCGACCTTCGGCGGGACGGGTGTTGCGGTGGATCAGTCGGCAGTTGAAGACTCGCGTGGAGGCGCCGCCAGATTCGAATTTCTATTTTCCTCTGGAGAATCACGGTCTTTCCGACGTGGGCGGGAAGAATGGCAACGGGTTTGTCCGGCGGCGGTACAATTTTTTGCATGGCAATTCTCATCGCGGCCATCCCGCGCATGATATTTTCATCCACGACGACGATCAGGATGGACTGGACGATCGAATGAGACGTCCTGTGCATGTCCTGGCGATGGCAAGTGGAATTGTCGTCGGGGTGAAGGAGGACTGGGCGGCGCCGGACACGTTGCGTGGCGGAAATTACGTCATGATCTACAATCCGAGCCTGAACCGGTATTACTACTACGCGCACAATCAGAGCATTCTGGTGAAGGTCGGCGACATCGTTCAAGGGGGTCAACCGATCGCCACGGTCGGGCGTACCGGACGAACGGCATTTCCCAAACGGTCTCCGACGCATCTGCACTTGATGGTTTTGCAGTTGACGGATGATCGCGGAGAGCCGTTTGATTATTATCCGGAACTTGTTCGATCGGTCAAGGTGAGTCGTTGACGCATCGGGTTGACAGAGCGGAGCGCCTGACGGTGCGATCCCTCGGGATGATCGATTACGAATCGGCGTGGGACTTGCAGAAACGCCTTTTCGATCAGCGGTTGAGGGGTGAAATTCCCGACACATTGCTGCTTTGTCAACATCCGCACACGTATACCGTGGGCAGGAACGGTACGGACAACGTGTCGAAGCATCTGCTGTTGAATCGGGAACAGTTGCGGGAATACGGAATCACCGTGTTTGAAATCGACCGCGGCGGCGACATCACGTATCACGGGCCCGGCCAGATTGTCGGATATCCGATTCTGGATTTGAACGACCATTATCGCGACGTGCATCGCTACCTGCGTGACCTGGAAGAAGTGATTATTCGCACCGTTAAGCGCTGGGGCATTGAAGGCAAACGGCTGGACCGGATCACGGGCGTGTGGGTCGAGGGGGCGCGTGGTGCAGAGAAATTATGCGCGATCGGTGTCAAAGTCACTCGATGGATTACCATGCACGGCTTCGCGCTGAATGTCGAGACGAATCTGGATTACTTTCAGCACATCATTCCGTGCGGGATCTCGGACAAGGGCGTTACGTCGATGGCGGCGTTGACGGGGAAGTCGATCGATATCGCCGAAGTGGAAGAGGAGATCACAACGGCGTTTCCCGGGGTATTTGTTACTTCCTGAGTTCCTCGAGTAATTTCTTAGCTCCGCCGTGATTCGGCGCAAGCTGCAGAACTTTTTCTGCTGCGGTGATCGCCTGGGACTTTTCCCCGAGACTTTTGTACGCGTTGGCCATACGCATGTACGTCGAGGCGCTGGCCGGATTGAAGTCGGCGTTGAGTCGCAGAAAGGTCAGTGCGTCCTTCAGCTTCTGCATCTGGGAGAGGTTGTCTGACAATTCGTCAAGCGACGACGCGCGAAAATCGTATGCGAAACCCCCGTAATACTGATCGCGGAGCCGGCGGTACTCGGCGAGTGTGCTGTCTGGGCCGAAATCGCGATAGGCTTTCGTCAAGAGGTCTGCGAGCGACTGAGGTTGAGTCACGCCGCGGTGACACGTGGTACAATTGACTTCGACGGGAGGCGCGCCGTGTTTGTCTACTTTTCGGAGATAGGTCTCATTGATCATCGCAACCATCTGCATCATGAGGCGCGCCGTGTTCTTTGCCGGCGGTTCGTCCGAAACAAAATCGAATTCCGAAAGCGGTTTCCCCTCGGCGCCCACATGGCAGTGCCAGCAGCGAACCCCGAGCGCGTGGACGAAACCAACCATCGTTTTTTGAAGCTCTCCGGCGGACGTATTCTCCGGCAAAACTTTTAGATTTTTCGACTTTTCGGGCCACTGCCATTGTGCGGTCACCGGGGATATCGCCAGAAGGATCAGGGCAAGCCATTTTTTGTTTGACATCGGAATTCCTTTGCGTTGGGTGGACTATAAGAACCGGATTACGGGAAAAGTATTCCCAGAAACGGAGATGCGTGTGAACCCCTCCCGTCCCTCCCCTTGCGCGCCGCATTTTGTCGTTTCGCAGCGAACCAAACTGCGTAAGGGGAGGGCAGGGGGGGGTTGCACAGTCCACGCGTTCGGCACAAAGAATCGTCAATCGATTTCAGGCAGTGCCGCGAAGAGGCCGTGTTACAGCGGCCTGAGCGAAATGGCCGGCTGGAACTCGACGGAGCGTGGAGACTGTCATGACTGAAATCTTTGGTTCACTCCTAGCCACAAAACCTTTGAGGCTTACCGTGAAATATTCCCTTGCCTTGGGCGGGTTTCGTGCTTACCATGTTGTTGTAATCTGAAGAGGATAGTTCATGAATCTCCCGATTGTCTCCACGTTTTTCTTTTTTTATTACTTTTATTTGACCGCGACGAGTCGGGGATGAGATAGAATACCATTTTTCATTCAAACCCCGACTTGATGTCGGGGTTTTTTTTTGCCATTCGGAGAATGCATGATGCGAATCGCCATTCAAGGAATCGAAGGATCGTTTCACGATCAGGCCGCGCGGGCATACGGCGGTGCATCCGTCGAGCCAGTGTCCTGCGAGCGATTCCAAGACGTCGTGGACGCCGTGACGACGGGCCGCGCCGATCAGGGGATCCTGGCGATCGAGAATACGATCGCGGGTACGCTGCCGGGAAATTACGCTCTGATCCGGGATTCGGGTTTGCATGTGACCGGTGAGGTGGTCGCGCGGATTCGACACCATCTCATGGCATGCGAATCGGTTCCGATGAGCGAAATCCGGGAAGTTCGCTCTCATCCGATGGCGCTTCTGCAATGCGAGGAGTATTTGCAAACGCTGTCGGGAATTCGTCGCGTGGAGACGTGGGACGGCGCCGCTTCGGCGCGAGCGTTGGCGGAGTCTCCGGATCCTCGAGTGGCGGTGATTGCCCCACGTCAGGCGGCCGAGTCGTACGGCTTGACCATCCTGGCGTCGGGTATCGAGTCGAACAAGCGGAACTTCACGCGATTTCTGGTACTCAGCCCAAACGCGAATATGCACGGGAACAAGGCAACCCTCTGCATGACCATTCCACATCGAGTCGGGTCCCTGGCCAAGGTTCTCGACGTCCTGGCACAATGCGAAATGAATCTGACGAAAATTCAATCAACGCCAATCATTGGAAAGGAATGGGAGTATTGGATGTTTCTCGATGTGGAATTTTCAGAAAGTCACGTGTTCGACGCGGCCATGGAAGCGATCCGTCCGATGACTACGGTAACGAAAATTTTGGGCTTGTATCAGAAGGGCAAGGTGATCTCATGACGATCCTGATCGTCGGACTGGGTTTGATCGGCGGTTCGATGGGCTTGGCGCTGCGGGACCGACACCGGGTGATCGGGTACGACTCTCGTCCGGAACACGCACGCCGCGCCGTCGAACGAGGGATGGTTCATGCCATCGTTTCGCCCGAGCCAATGAGAGACGTCGATGTAATCGCGTTGTGTATTCCGGTGGATGCGATTCGGCGGGAGCTTCCTGTCATTCTGGATCGGATCTCTCCGCATGTCACGGTGATCGACACTGGCTCGACCAAGCGTCGAATTTGCGATGCGGTACGCCATCATGCGAAGCGCAATCGCTTTGTCGCGTGCCATCCGATTGCCGGGACGGAATTTTCCGGTCCGGATGCGGCAGAACAAAGATTATTTCAGGATCGTGTCTGCCTCGTGGTGGAGTCCGAACTCAGCGACATCGGGGCGGTGGAGATGGCGGAAGAAGTTTGGAAAGATTGTGGAATGTCGATCGAGCGTATGCCGGCCGGCGAACACGATCGATCGCTGGCGTTGGCGTCTCATCTGCCTCATGCCATTGCGTTTGCGCTGGCACAAACGGTCGGCGGGCATGACGGCATCGATCGGGTTTCAGGTTCCGGTCTGGCCGGAGCCATCCGACTCGCCCGAAGTTCGCCGCCCACGTGGAGCGCGATTCTTTCCGAGAATTCGATCGGCATTGTCAGGGCCATCGACGCCTTCACACAGCATCTCGCGGAAATGAAGCGACGCATTCAATCCGGCGATTCGCAATCGATCGCCGAATTTATCCAGGACAGCAATTTTATCATGCAAACGATAGGACGATCATGAAACCACGAGATTCTAAAAACCCGCTGATCATCGCCGGTCCCTGCAGTGCGGAGACCGAGGAACAAGTGCGTCGCACCGCCGCCGCGCTGAAAGCCGCTGGACGCGTGGATGTGTTTCGCGCAGGAATCTGGAAACCCCGGACGCGACCCAATACGTTCGAAGGCGTCGGATATGTGGGACTGGAATGGCTGAGGCAGGTCAAGCTCGAATTCGGTTTTCCTGTCGCGGTGGAAGTGGCTCACGCTCGACACGTGCACGAGGCGCTGAAGTGGGGAATTGACATCCTGTGGATCGGAGCCCGTACGACCGTCAATCCGTTTGCCGTACAGGAAATCGTCGATGCGCTCAAAGGCGTCTCCACGACCTTGTGGATCAAAAATCCCGTGAATGCCGATTTGGAATTATGGCTGGGCGCGCTGGAGCGGGCCGACAAGGCGGGCATTCGTCAACTCGGCGCCATTCACAGAGGGTTCTCCGGCTATCCGAAGTCGGTGTATCGCAACTGGCCGCTTTGGGATCTGGCGCTCGAATTGCGGCGTCGCGTTCCTCACGTGCCGCTGGTTTGCGACCCGAGCCACATTTGCGGGACGCGTGATACCATCCGCGAGGTCGCCCGGAAAGCGCTGGACTTGCACTACGACGGTCTGATGATCGAGTCGCATATCTCTCCGTCCGAGGCGTGGAGCGATGCCCAGCAGCAGGTGACTCCTGAGGAACTCTCTGCGATTCTCGATCGGATCCTGTATCGCGAACACGGCGACCTCGAACCGCTGGAGGAACTGCGGAGCAAGATCGACCGGCTGGATCGGGAATTGCTGAACGTCCTCGCGGAACGCATGGCGGTATCCGAATCCATCGGCCTGGAGAAACTCGCCAACGCGTTGGACGTGCATCAACCGCAACGATGGGAGGAAGCGTTGGGGGCGAGATTACTGCAAGGACGGGAAAGAAATCTCGAAGCAGAATTTGTCAGTCAATTGTTCGCGGTGATTCACGACCAATCGCTTGCGCGCCAACGCGAGATTATGAAAAAGAAGCGAGGGATGGAGGAAAAGGACGTTCAGGAAAGAGCGTTATCGTAGCGCGTCCCCATCAGTCCGCCGAGCGCGGGCAATGGCGTCTCCGCACTCCCCGCGATCTCTTCGCGATATCGCTCGATGCGCTCGACGATCGGCTCGAGGTGAGTCAGCTGCATGAGCTCGGCGCGAAGGCGAGCGATGTTCGGCAAGCCTTTGAGATAGCCGGAATAGTATTTCCGAAATTCCAGCACACCGTATTTTCCTTCCTTGTAGCGGACGGACAGTCTCAAATGCTCCAGACAAACGCGGATGCGTTCGTCGGCGTCCGGCGGCGCCAGACATTCTCCCGTCAGTAAGAAATGCCGCGTTTCGCGAAAGATCCACGGGTTCGCAATCGCCGCGCGACCGATCATCACGCCGTCGCATCCGGTCTCCAGCATCCGGCGTGCGTCCTGCGGTGTCCGGACATCGCCGTTGCCGATCAGCGGGATGGAGAGGACCCGTTTGATTTTCTCCAGCCAACTCCAGTCCGCGATGCCGTCGTGCGCCATGTCGCGCGTCCGGCAGTGCACGGTCAGCGCTTGTGCGCCGGCGTCTTCGACTATTTTCGCGACGTCGAGGATGTTGATCGTGTTTTTGTCCCAACCGAGACGCGTCTTGACCGTGACCGGCAGCGTCGTTCCGCGGACGGTCGAGCGCACGATCGCTTCCATTCGCGGAAGATCGCGCAGCAGTCCCGATCCCGCTCCGCGCAGAGCGACGTCCTTGACCCAGCATCCGCAATTGATGTCGATGAAATCCGGTCGAAACCGCTCCGCCACGCGCGCGGCGCCCTCCATTGACGTCTCGAGACCGCCAAAGAGTTGAATCGCAACCGGCCTTTCCTCCTCGGCGATTTCGATTTTTCGCATCGCTTTCCGCGCATCGCGGATCAGCGCTTCCGAACTGGTAAATTCGGTGTAGAGCAAATCCGCGCCGAGCCGCTTGCAGATCAGGCGAAACGCAATGTCCGTCACGTCCTCCATCGGTGCGAGGGCAAGCGGACGATCGATGTCGATGTGTGCGAGCTTCATGATGGCGCAAGATATTCGAGTGAGTGGTCGGAATCAATCATTTTGGAAATTTCGATTCGAACGAGAGAGACTCTTTCCGCGATCTGTGCGCATTCCCCGGAGTGTGCGCGATTCGCAGGTGCGGTTGTCGAGAGCGGCTATAGCTCCGCCCACACTCATCCCGCGCGTCGGAGCCACAACATGGTGATGTCGTCAGACTGCGGATGCGTTCGCGTGAAGGAATGAATACGCTGCAGCAGACGATCGCAATCCGATTTCAGGTCTGACGTTGTTTCCGAGAGACACCGCGACATTTCTTCCTCACCGAACATTTCTTCTTCCGCGTTCTCGGCTTCCGGTATTCCATCTGTGTATAGGAAAAGCGTGGCTCCTGGCCGGAGCGTCACAGTCCGGGCGGGGTACGAAAACTCCTCGAGGATACCGAGCGCCGGGCCGGACGCTCCCAGGCGGATGCAGTCAACGCCGGACCGGAGAAGAGGCGGGTTGTGACCTGCGTTGACGCATTCGATGCGACCGGTGTCGGGCTCCAGGACGGCAACAAAAAATGTAATGAATTTATCCGGGGTGGAGGATCGAAAGACCAGTCGATTTAATTTGTTTACCAATCCGTCGAGATGATCTTCCGTTTCGGTATAGGATCGCAGAGCCGCATGCAATGTATTGACGAGAAGAGCTGCGGAGATGCCTTTGCCGGCGACGTCAGCGATCGTCAGACACCAGCGTCGGCCATTCAGTTCGAATACGTCAAAGAAATCACCTCCGATTTCTTTGGATGGTAGGTTGATGCCAAAGACATCGTAACCGGGAATCAAAGGCATGCGCTGAGGGATCAGATTGCGCTGAATGGACGCCGCGAAGGCCACTTCCTGATCGAGCAATTTCTTGGCGACCGCTTCGCGTTGCAGAGAGTCGCGTTCGAGGGCGGCGGTCACGTGGCGGGCGATGCCATTCATCATCACACAATCCGTGTCGTCGAAGAGTTCGGAGTGTGTCCGGGACTCCTTGCCGGCGATGATAAAACGCAATCGACCTCTGTCCGTGGTGTGCTCGACCACGAGCGCGCGAGACAGATCGGAAGGCAGGCGGGTGTCTTGCGGAAATCCGAAAGTGCTCGTTGTGCTTGCAGTCGAGACCTCGATCCAACCCTGCGAACTGTTGGTCAGCGTCGTCATGCGTGCCACAGCCGTTTCGTACAGTTCGTCCACGCAGGACTTGGAGGCGAGTTCCACGGCGACGTCCACGAGCGAGTTCAGCTGCGCGATGCGATGATTCAACCCAAAGATCAGATGGTCCTTTTGTTGGGCGGCTTCGAAGGCCACGTGGGCCTGGTAGAAAAGATCGAGTAGAAGCTCGAAGGTCAGTACATCGTTTTCGTCATAGGGATGTCCGTCCAGACGGGGCCCTGCGACAGCCGCACGTGGGGGACTGACGGCAAAGGTTCCCACCAGGCAAGTCGGGGTGCACTCCAGCGTCGGCCCGGACGTCAGGTGCGCCGATGCATCGTGCATCTGAAAAAGGGCGTGCCAGGCAGAGTCGCGGCATTCGAACACTCCGGCAGCGAATGCCAGCAGGGAGCCGCGCAGGATGTGGGTCGTCTTGGCGCTGAATTCCTGAACACTTCTGGATTGCGACAAGAGGAGGAACTCTTCTCGCAACGATCCGATCTTCCAGGAGAGTCGGGCTGATCGGTCCAAGGAACCTCCGGAGGAGTTATTTCGCGCCGGGTTTCTGCAATTCGGCAAGCGCATCACGCGTGGACGGGAATTGGCCGGCGTAGGCAAACAACCCCATGATGCCGAACGTCTTTTGAACGGACGGATCGAGTCCTGTGAACAGCAGCCGTCCGTTGCGGTCGTTGAGTTTCTCAATGACCTCGATCAGAATGGAGATTCCGATCGAATTGACCATCTTGCTTTCGGACAGGTCGAGGATCATGGTAGATACGCCGAGGGCGAGGTAGCGATCGCATTCGTGCGCGACGGATTCGCCGCCGATGTTATTCAGGTATCCGCGGGTTCGAATGACGGCGATATCCCGGATTTTCTCGGAAGTCAGGGAAAAGCTGTTGTCCATGGCGCCACCCTCTAGGCTAGTTTTTTCAACATTGTAATGCGCGTACCCTCGCTGTCGGACTCGATCTTGAAATCGTCAGACAGCGACTTGATGAGCTTGATGCCCCATCCGCGTTTGTGGCTGGCTTTCAATTTCTGTTTGATATCGGGTTCTTCCACCTCGTCGAAATCAAATCCGTGTCCGTAGTCGCGAACGAAGATGACGAGCTTCTGAAAGTCCATGGTGAATTCCACATCCACCCGCGGATGAATCTCGGTTGCGTATTCCATTGCATTGATGATGGCCTCGGCGACGAGGACGCGCGCTTCGCCGATTTTGTCTTCGCGGATCCCGAGATGTTGAGCCATTTGTTCCATGCCGCTGATCGCAACCAGTTCGATATTCGGAATTGGCGGAAGCGTCATGAGGAGTTTGATGGGTTCCATGATTTCCCCGTGATTAAATGAAAGCTAAGCCATCTCGATTCGAAAAGCAATCCGACGCGGCTCCACAAATCCTGAGAGGAGCCGCCGTGCGCGCAGCTCCTCTCCGCCGCGTGGGGTCACTTCTTTTCTCTTTGAATGCTGGCGCAAACGTGTCGGACAATTTCGTGTGTGTCGTACTGCGACGCTTCTTTGATCGCGTAGATGCCGCGGTCATCGCCGATTTCCTTGAGCACGAGCGCCGCCAGGATGCGCATGTTTTGCTCCGGATGACTGCGCAGAATCTGCATGAGCGGAATCACGGTGCCGGTCAGTTTGGCCTGCGGGTACTCGCGCTTGAGATCCTTCACAGCTTCCATCGCGCTTTCTTTCAGTTCGTCTGATCCGTTTTGCAGCGTGCCCTTCAGATTTTGAGCGGCCATTTTCAAGATTTTCTCGATGCGCTGATCGTACCCGTCGCGAGATTCCTGCGCTGCAAGAAGCGCGACGGAAATGAGCATGGCGACAATTACCCTTTTCATACATACCTCCTTTGGACTGGTTGATCCGTTGTATGAACTACACCGGAGGCCGCTCCAAAGTTGGTGAGGGTTCTTCCTTTACTCTCACCACCACGAACGTCACATCATCCGTGAGCGCCGAGCCATTGGACCAGTTATTTGCGGCGAGGTGGAGACGGTCGAGGAGGGCGTGTGCACGACCAACCTCCCCCCTGCCCCCCTCCTTGGCAA
>CAZRTJ010000009.1:0-113617 GCA_964602985.1 uncultured Bacteroidota bacterium | reverse complement strand
GGTTTGACGAAGAAGCAAACATACAGTGGGCGAGTCAGTTGCAGGCCGAGGGAGTCCGTGTGATTCATTCCACGCCGACCTTCAAAGTGCACGCCAAATTGATCCTCGTGCGCCGCAAAGTGAAGGGAGAGGACCTTTGGTATGCCAACGTCGGAACCGGCAACTACAACGAAACGACTGCCCGGATCTACAGCGACCACGGCTTGTTCACGTGTGATCCACGTATCACAAGAGAGGTGCGGAAAGTATTTGATGCGCTGGAAAACAATTTTGCCATCTTTCATTACAAACACCTGCTCGTCTCGCCCGTACACTATCGTGCGCCACTGAACAAACTGATTCGGACCGAAATCAAGAATGCCACAAAAGGAAAGGAAGCCTACATCGTGGCAAAGATGAACAATCTGACCGATCCGAAGATCATCAAGCGTTTGTACGAGGCCAGTCAGGCGGGCGTGCAGGTGCGGTTGATGGTCAGAGGGATGATCAGTCTCGTTCCCGGAGTCAAAGACTTGAGCGAAAACATTCAGGTCACGGCCAGTATCGATCGGTATCTGGAGCACTCGAGGGTCGTGTTGTTCTGCCACGGCGGCAAGGAACTGATGTATCTGTCATCTGCAGACTGGATGCCGCGCAACCTCGACGGCCGTGTCGAGGTCGCCGTGCCCATTCTGGACGAGGACATTCGAAAGGAATTGAAGTCATTCCTCGAGACCCACTGGCAGGACAATGTGAAGGCACGCGTGATTGGCAAGAGCCAGCCGCCGGAAGCCCCGCGGGATGGCACGCGGAAAACGCGCGCGCAGGAAGCCCTGTACGAGTCACTCAAGAAAAGACTCCATCCGCCCGTCTAAGCAACAGGCCGTTCCACTGCGGAACGGCCTGGTCCCTAACCCCTTGCCGGTCGGCGGAGAATCACGATGAAACGCCAGCCGCAACCAACGGATCATGCGATTTTTCCATTTCGAGAGCGTCGTGGAGATGTCGAATCGCAGCGAACAAATCTGAGTCTTCCGTTGCAAAACCCATCGAGGATTCGCGTTGAAACAATGCGTGAACGACAATCCCCGCTTCGTTCAATCGATGGAGGGCATGCACGAGGTACGACGAGCGCCATTGTCGCATCGACACCCAGCTGACGGCAACATGTGATGTCTGCTTCGCGTTCGTGATCGGTACCCCGGCGTCGGCGCGAAGAAGGATCTGACCGCCGGTCGGATCGATGTGAACCGCTTCCGCATCCCTCAAGACGGAAGCCAGCCACTCCGGCCAATGACCGTCAAACGAAACGAGGCTCAGTCCGGATTTGTGCGTTATGCAAAACAAACGCTCGTTTTCCTCGCGACCGATGAGGGTACCTTCGTCGTCCGGCTGCCGCGTGTTCAGGATACGGATGGGAATTCCGTGTTCTTCGGCGGGTCGTATGGTTTTGGGGTGCAAGATGTTGGCCCCGAGAATTGCCAACCGTTCCGCTTCGCGGTAGCTGAGAACCAGGTGAGGACGGGCATCGTGAAGAATGCGTGGATCGGCCGATCGCAACCCGTCGACGTCTGTCCATATCTGAATTTCGTCCGCGCCAATCAATGACCCGATGAGCGATGCGGAATAGTCGGATCCACCGCGCCCCAGGGTCGTGGTGATCCCATCGGACGTTGCTCCGACAAATCCACCCGTAACCGGCACGTGCCCCAGTCTCAGAACCGGCAACAAGTGACGATCGATCTGCGCGGCTGTGGCAGGAAGATCGGGTTCCGCCTCTCCGTATCGGTCATTCGTACAGATCAGTTGCTGGGGCGGGACATACTGTGCGTCGATCCCGGCGTCACAGAGGGCGACCGTTATGAGCAGGGCGCTCCACCATTCACCGAAAGACAAAATCCAATCGCGGCTGCGCGGCGTCAACTCCCGCAGCATGGCAATGCCGCTCAGGCATTGCGTCAGTTTGACAAAGCTGACATTGAGTTCGCGACGGATGAATTCGCCACCGGAAAGCAGTTCGTCTGCGATGGTCAGGTGTCGACGGATGAGCGCGGCCACGATGCGGTTGGCCGTATCGTGTTGCTCCAGAACCGCGCTTTCCGCCAGAGTGATCAGGTCATTGGTTACGCCGGCACATGCGGAGACGACGATCACGGGCTGGTGCGATCGCCGCTCCGCAATGATACCGACGACCTGTCGAATCGCCGAAGCGTCCTGAACCGAGGTTCCGCCAAATTTCATTACGATCATATGACGAGTCCTAGATCAAGACGGATCCGCCGTTGACATTGATGCTGGAGCCGGTGATATGCCGCGCCAGATCTGACGCCAGGAACAATACGGGTCCGGCCACATCTTCGGCGCTGGCAATTCGTCCGAGGGGGATCCCGGCCGCCGCCGCCTCGCGGAATTTCGCGTCGGCAAAAACTTCCTTGTTCATCTCGGTATCGACCCAGCCGGGTGAAACGGAATTGACGAGGATGCCGTCCCTGGCGAGTTCAATCGCCCACGATTTTGTCAGAGCGATGAGTCCGGCTTTGGACGCGGCGTAGTGGGAGTGTCCGGCCTCTCCGCGCTGGCCCGCTGTCGATGTGATGTTGATGATTCGTCCGCGAGTAGCGCGGAGGTATCGAACGGCGGCATTGGTGACGTTGACAGCGCTCTTCAGATTGACGTCGATCGTTTCGTCCCAGATCTGTGGATCGAGTTCTCCGATCGAGCCGAATGTCCAGATGCCGGCGTTGTTGACGAGAATGTCGATACGATCGAACGCGCGAATCGCTGTACGAATCAAATCCTCCGCGCACGCGCGGAGCGCCAGATTGCCCTGGTGCAGCACCGCCTTGCGGCCGAGGGACGTTACGGCCTGTGCCGTTTCTTTGGCTTCTTTTTCGTGAGCGACGTAGTTGATCACAACGTCGGTGCCCGCTTGTGCCAATAGCTTTACGATGGCGGCTCCGATGCCGCGCGACCCGCCGGTGACAACGGCGATTCTATTTTGCAACGAAATCATGAATGTTCTCCAGGAAAGGTGTGATGAGAGAATGCAGTTGATCAAACTCGATAAGAAACGCGTCGTGTCCGTGGGGGGAGAGGATCTCCTGGTATTCTGCATTGGGCAGGGAATGGGCGATCCTCCGCTGTTCCCGCGCGGGGTACAGGACGTCGCTCGAGATCCCCACGGACAGGACGGGCATGGACAATCCCGCGAGCACGTCCTCCACCGAACTGCGATCCCGCGAGATATCGTGGGAGTCCATCGCATGCGTGAGAGTGACGTAGGCGCGCGGATCAAAACGATCGACCAGTTTGTTTCCCTGATGTCGCAAATACGAAGCAATCGAAAACATCTCGCCCGTGTGTGTGCGTCCCATGCGCTGCTCAAACGATTCGAAGGATCGAAAGCTGAGCATCGAGATCGCGCGCGCCAGCGACAGACCCTGCGGTGCGGACGCTCCGTGAGATTGCGTCCATGCAGGATCCATCTGAATGGCGAGCCGGGCGACGTGGTTCCATCCGATCGCCCAGGGCGAATGTGCCGCGGAGGTGGCAATCAGAATCGCGGCAGAAATGCGTTCGGGAAATAGAAGCGCCCATTCCAACGCAACCATTCCACCGAGGGACCCTCCGATGGCGACCGCCTGCGCAATACCGAGAGCATCGATCCATTGACGTTGGAGATTGACCATGTCCCGTACCGTGATTTCGGGAAAATTCCAGCCGTACGGCCGACCGGATTCGACATTCAGACTGGTCGGTCCGGTCGAGCCGTAACAACTGCCCAGGAGATTACTGCACACGACGTAATAGCGATTCGTATCGAGCAGACATCCGGGACCGATCAAGGGACCCCACCAACCGTCAGCTCCCGCCGCATGTGCGCTTCCGGTGAGGGCATGGCAGACGAGGACAGCATTGTCTCCGGAGGAATTCAGGCGCCCGTAGGTCTCATACGCAACCTCGACGTTGGGTAGGACGGCGCCTGATTCCAGCCGGAAGGGTTCGCACACGATGAATGTGTCCTTGACCGTCAGCATCAGGCGACCTTCGCCGTCACGTCCTCCGACGTGAGTGTGCGGAACGCGTTGTCGAAGTCCTCAACAATGTCCGCGATGTTCTCGATCCCGACGGAAACACGCACGAGATCGGGAGTCACGCCCGATGCTTTTTGTTCGTCGGGAGTGAGTTGCTCATGGGTCGTGGTGGCCGGGTGAATGACGAGCGTTTTGGCGTCTCCGACGTTCGCGAGATGGCTGGCCAATTTCAGATTGTCGATGAGTTTGCGCCCGGCTTCGCGTCCGCCCTTGATACCGAAAACAACAATTCCGCCGAAGAGGCCGTCTCGAAATTGACGCCTGGCGAGCGCATGATCGGGATGGTCTTCCAGACCCGGGTAGTTGACCCACGACACTTGTGGATGAGTCTTCAGCCATTTGGCAAACTGCAACGCGTTTTGCGAATGCCGTTCGACTCGCAGGGACAGCGTTTCCAAACCCTGTAGAAACAGGAAAGCATTGAAGGGACTGACAGAGGCGCCGAGATCGCGCAATTGTTCCACACGTGCCCGAATGATGAAAGCGATGTTCCCAAAGGGTCCACCTTCGCCGAACACTTCCCAGAATTTCAGTCCGTGGTAGCCGGGGCTCGGTTCGGTGAAGATCGGGAATTTGCCGTTGGCCCAGTTGAATTTTCCTGCGTCCACGATCACGCCGCCGATGGAGGTGCCATGCCCGCCGATCCACTTGGTGGCTGAATGCAATACGATGTCTGCGCCGTAATCGATCGGGCGCGTGATGTAACCGCCTGCGCCGAAGGTATTATCGACAATCAACGGAATGCGATGTCGGTGCGCCACGTCTGCGATGGCTTCCACGTCGGGGATGTTCAACCGCGGATTGCCGATAATTTCGATGTACAGGGCTTTTGTCTTTTGGTCGATAGCCGCTTCAAAATCCGATGGAGCGTCGCCGTCCACGAATTTCACGTCAATGCCGAGACGGGGGAGGGTAACCTTGAATTGATTGTAGGTTCCGCCGTAGAGCAGGCTGGTCGATACGATGTTGTCTCCAGCCTGGGCCAGAGTGGTGATGGCGAGGAACTGTGCGGCCTGACCGGACGATGTGGCCAATGCGGCCACGCCGCCTTCGAGAGCGGCAATTCGCTCTTCAAAGACAGCCGTAGTAGGATTCATGATACGCGTGTAGATGTTTCCGAACTGTTTCAGTCCAAAGAGTGCGGCGGCATGATCCGTGTCGTCAAATACGTACGACGTCGTTTGGTAGATCGGCACGGCGCGTGATTTGGTGAAGGGATCCGGCTGTTGGCCGGCGTGCAGTTGCAACGTTTCAAATCGGTGGGTGGAACTCATGGGAGTGCTCCTGATTTAGTTATGGAATGATGACTTACTCACGTTCAAAGAAAAAAAATCCTCCTCGGGAAATCCGAGGAGGCTTACGCTTACTCATCTTTCCCCGTTTCTACGGGGCAGGAATTAGCACCGGACTCCCACGCGTCGGGACGGTTGCCAAGGCTTCACAGGGCCTGCTCCCTCTGCCTTTCTCGATAAGAACTGATGTTGTCTTCGTTTATGTCATTGCGATCCTTTTTGTACAACAAAAAAGCCCTTCTCGATATCGGGAAGGGCTTGAAGTTTCTTCGTTTTGTCGTACGCTATGAAACTGCGACCCTTCCGATGGCACACATACACATGTCCATCATCATGGTTCGCATCATCGAGCTATTTGCAACTTGGTTTTTCATAACGTGAGGTCAAGATAAACGGTTCACCCCCCGGTTGTCAAGTGAAAAAATGGGTGAATAAAAAAAAGATGTGAAGTATGTGTTGTTCGTGCTACTTTCATTCATGGACTCGCGGGGATTAAGGGGGTTACTTTCGCTTATCGACAAGATTCAAGTCAACGAATCCGTCGCAAGAACAAACATCTCCGATCCGATACCATTCTTGAAGTTCCTCGAGGAGGCCGTGGAAAAAAGAATCACTATTGACGACTTCCAAGTTCTCCAACCGTGGGCGATAACTGCTTTGGCTGTGTTGGCCACTCAAGAGGACGGAAAGTTATATATCGAAAATCTTCATGAAAAGCCTTGTGCAAAATTTGCCGCTTCGTTAGGATTAGATGACCTAGTCAACGGCTCCGATGTTCATGGTGCCCCGGAGGTTGGGCGGACGGTGAAATTAACAAGAGTCAACGATTTTGCAGCCATTGAACCTGTAGCCGGAAACATTGCGAGACTAATTGTGTCCGATTCCCTCACAGATCAGACGAATACGCAATATCTGGACGCTGAAGAGGTGCGAAGCACCATTAGGTATGTCATGGTTGAGCTTCTCAGGAATGTAATTCAACATAGTTTTGATCAGAGAGGAGGTATCATACTGGCGCAACGGATGGACAAGGGCCCAGAGCCTTCAATTCAGGTGGCGGTTGTGGATGCTGGTATAGGAATCGAGCGTAGCTTGCGTGCAAGTCATCCGGATATATCAGGTGCGGACGTGGCATTGGAGCACTCGATTTGGCCATCCTATTCAGGCACATTCCGTTTGGGTCAAGCAGGGTCATCACAGAATGCGGGGATGGGCCTCTTCTTCGTTAGTGAAATGGCGAAGTTAACATCAGGGAAATTTCTTCTCTGCTCTAGAGGCGCATCCCTCTTGATTCAGGGTGATCCCGAATCCAAGGGAAACAACAAGATTGATTTGTTCAAAACAGGGTTTCCAGGAACAATAGCCGCATTTGAAATTCCAAAACGTGGTGTGTCTGATTACGATGCTCTGATAAAGAGAATAATAGACATCGCGAGTGAGCGTCAGAAGAAGGAGACGACGCATCAGTGGGTTCGATACGACTTACCGCAGACTGACGTGATTGAGTTTGTTATCGCAGTCGCCTCCGAGAACACGGTTGAAGCGGAGAGGTTTTCAAGAGAACAACTAATGCCACGGATTAAGTGTGGTCAAGGACTGCTGTTGAATTTTGCAAATGTGACGATTTGCACACAGAGCTTCATGCATGCTTTACTTTTTGAAGCCCTCCGTACTGCTTTTGAGTCGAAGGTTCCTATCTTTATAAAGAACGCAAGTGAGTCAGTCAAGGACGGTATACGTCTTGTTGAAACATATGGGCTTTAGGAAATCCGCCAGAAGAATCGATCAAGCAAATTGTACGCAGGATACAGTCGCTAGATGGATGATCTTGAGGTTGGATCATATACTCTTCAGTGCATCGGTCCTGTTGTTGGTAGTATTCATTTGTCCCCTCGCCGCATGGGCACAGTCGGATAGCGTGACCATACGATCGACCTTGCATGCACATTCCGTCACGTACAACGGATCCGAAGATCCAAATGAATGCATGGAATCCGTTGCGTGGGGAGTTATCCTCCCATGCAAGAACAGTCAGGCGTTTTTCCTGCTGGATTACCAAGTCCTGCAAGAACTCAAACAGAAGATTTCTGCTGAGGAAATCGTGCAGTTTGAGGTTGCTTACTTCTCAGAACGTCTAAGGGAAAGCCATGCGATCGGAGCCGTGTTGCGGGTACGAAGGGGGAATGAAGTGCTGTTCGAGGAAAAGTAGTCTTTGGGTCTTCGGGAGAATTACCTTTCGCCCACAACGATTTTCAATTTTTCTCCGACGCGCACCGTGTTTGAAGCCATCTTGTTCCACCGTTTGATGCTGCTGACCTCGACTCCGAACAACTTGGCGATGCTGGGTAAGGTATCCCCATCCTGGACCACGTACACCTTGGTTCCCGGCTCGACGGTCTCGGATTCTTTCTTCTTCTTCTGGGTCGCGTGGCGATAACCGTCGTCTGGGATGTAGGGATCCACCCAGAGGGTCAAGAGTTGACCGGGATAGATGGGATCGCCGTAATACAATCCATTCCAATCCCGTATTTGTTGGGCAAGGATGTTGTACCACTCCGCAATTTCACCCAAAGTGTTACCCGCGGTGACTTTGTAAACGATTTTCTTTTTCCCTGCTTTTTCGTCTTTCTTTTTTGTATTGCCGCCGCCGGAATTGGATTTCGTGTTGGACGCCTGGTTCGAGGTTGATTTTCGAACCTCTTTTTCTTCTTTGTCCTTCTCAGCGGCTTTGTAACCTGCCGGCGCAACGGGGATCAGCAGCCATTGTCCGGTGATCAGATTGACGGAACTCTTGAGTTGGTTGGCCTGGAGGATGGCTTTCTGGTCCGTGCCGTATTTGTACGCAATCCCCGAAAGTGTTTCACCATACTTTACTTGGTACCGAACCCAACTGCGTTTTTTATCCCACGGAACTTTGGAATAGTTATCGATGAAGGTCTGCCGTTTACCCGCGGGAACTTTCAGGAGATAGCTGGGCATAGTCGGCGGAGTGCACCATCGCAGCAAAGCAGGGTTGATATCACGAATGGAGTCGGTGGTCGTGCCGGCGCATTCTGCAATGATCTGTAAATCCAAACACTCGTGAATCGTGACTGTGTCGACAGTCCACGATTCGTCCGTGACGAGGGTAATGCCGAAATCGGCAGGACTCTTTGCCACCGTCGCACTCGCAATGATGTAGGGGACGTAGTTCTTGGTTTCCCGTGGCAGCTTGGTCATTTCCCAATAATTGCGCGTGTCATTCTTGAAAATGGCGCGATTGACCCGTCCACCGCCCGCGTTGTAGGCGGCCATCGCGAGGTACCAGTCACCGTATTCGTAGAACAGATCTTTCAGGTGACGAGCTGCCGCGCGTGTAGAGGAGTAAATATCTCTCCGTTCGTCGACCCACCAATCCACGGTCAATCCGTATCGCCGCGCGGTGCCGACGACAAACTGCCAGGGGCCGACGGCGCGAGCCCGCGATTTGGCATGCGTTGAAAAACCGCTCTCGACCAGGGCCAGAAAAATCAGATCCTGTGACACACCTTCGAATTTCAGCGCATCGCGGACAATGTGTTCATACCGGCCGTATCGCTGATACAAGTGTTGCAGCGTGCGACTGCCGTGACCCTTGAAGTGCTCGACAAATTTTTGGACGCGCTCGTGGCTTGTCTCGAGCGGAAAGTAATCCAGGGCATGACCCTTGGTGATCGGGGCGCGTACCGTACCGAACGTATTGAGTCCGGACAGACCGATGTCGAAAAAGGCTAGCTTCTCCACGACCTGCTGATTGAACACAGCTTCGTCGAATTCTCCTCTGGCCTCTAACATGGCTTTATAATTCTCAATGAGTCCGATGGCAAGCCAGTTGTGCGCTTCCGTCTTCCCCTCGCCGTTGGTCTGGCCGTTTCCGTTGGATTCGTCACCTTTCAGGTCCAGCGCGTCTTCGGTGATCTCCAGTTCTTCCTTCAACACATTGGCGTTGGCCAATTCTTCTTCATCGGCCAGATCCCCTTTCGTCAGCGTCTCGCTGAGCAGGTGCATGTCCGCAATAGCCCGGTCGTATTCCACTCGGGCGGAATCCGGAAGTTGTTCGACATACCAGTAGCGCAGGGCCCGTGCATAACTCTCACGAATCCGCACGAGCAACTCCGATCCATCGGCTTTTTGTTCGTCCGGATCATCGGTTAGCTCCAGGAACTGTACGGAAACTTCTTTCTTTGTTGTGTCGGGGGCGGTGGCAATGTCTCGTACCGGTTCCTCACGAACCGATTCTTGCATGCCGGTGCATCCCATGAGCAGGAGAATGGAAACTCCAAAACATCTCCAAGACCCAAGCATTCCATACTCCTTTGTATCTGGTCGAACAGCTTTCATGTGGCTTCTTGCACGTTGCTTCTTGTCTTTGCACTGGGGCGCAAAGTCGGGCGCAATATACCCAATCGGCACGCGCCTGTCAAACCGAATCTACGGCGTTTTTGAGGGTTCAACGGGAGAAAGTTTCTATGTTCTTTCGAACGATTTCGAGGTTGACAGTGGCCAATTGACTCATGTCCTCAAAATGCGGGCGGAAGATCGCCGGGGTCTTCCACCGACCGTCTTCGCGTACGTAGTGGAGTGTGTCCCCGACGAGCGTCACAACGATGGCGTGCGTGGAATCGACCAGCGACGTTTCCAACGCACTCATCGCCCAGCTCTGCAGGCCGCCCAACTCGGTTCCTTCTGCGAAGAACGCCTGACAAAACAAGAGGAAAACGCCACGACAGTGGCGAGACGTGTCCACGTCTTCCACTCGAAGCGCTCCCGCGGGCAATGGCAGATTCAAACTTCGCAGGCCCGAAAACACCGCTCCCTTCGGATAGAGGGAGCGGATCAATTCAGACGCTTCACGTGTCGAATCGATGTAATTCTGAAGGAACGCGATCGTGCTCGCGTCCATCTCGGCAAACACCGAATCGTAGTTCTTCAGTCGAAGGCCATCGACGAACCGCTTGTGAGCCTCCTCCGGTCCGTCCGCAGGAGAACTCGACGTGCAGGAAGCCAGAAGGAGGATGGGGAGTCCGTGCCACTTCATGGACGCGAATGTAAAAGTTTGTCGCAAAGATGGAAGGAAAAAAACCGCGTGAAATCCTATGCATTCCCTAGGCTTTAGCCTGGGGAGACAAGCGCTTTTTATAAGCGTTCGGGCTTTAGCCCAATATTACCTCTTCCTCTTTGGACTAAAGCCCCTAAAAACTTTTTCCTCATTCTCCTCAGCCCCACGCTAAAGCCGTGGGCATTTTTTTGATTTGCAAATTCCTGACAATCGTGCATTCCCCAGGCTTTAGCCGGGGGATAGAGAATGCAAGAACGCGGCTCATGATGATCGCTTCCAACCTCCCCCTGCCCCTCCTTACGCCGCCTCGATTTTCTAAACTCCGACAATTCTTCTGGCGTAAGGAGGGGGACTTTTTGGGGGATGCTCCAAAAAACCGAGGTCACAGACAGAAACATTGACAGATAGATTCCCGCGTGGTATGTTTGTCCCATGGAAGCCGCTCCGCAACTCTTGGGCATGAGCCCGGCCGAACTCGAAACGTTCTTTGTTCAACAGGGGGAACCGCCGTATCGCGGTCGTCAGGTTTTTCGGTGGATGACCGGTCGCGGGGCTCGCTCGTTTGACGACATGACGGACCTTTCTCTGGAATTGCGAGAGCGACTGAAGAGCGCCGCTGTGATCGGTCGAAGCCAATTGCTCAAATGGACCGCTTCGAATGAGGAAGGGAGATTCACCACGCGCAAGGCTCTGGTGGAACTGCATGACGGCCAGAAGGTGGAAACCGTCCACATCCCGGAGCCGGATCGAAGCACAGTGTGCGTCTCTTCACAGGTCGGCTGTGCGGTCGCATGTCAGTTTTGCGCAACCGGCTGGATGGGATTTCGCCGTCATTTGTCCGCCGGAGAAATTCTCGAACAAGTCGCATGGGTTCGCGGAACTGCGGCGCCGATCACGCACGTTGTTTTCATGGGGATGGGTGAGCCGTTTCTCAATTACGATCAGGTCCTGCGTGCGGCCGAAATTCTCACACACGCCGACGGCTTTGGATTCGGCACAAGACACGTCACGATTTCAACCTCCGGCATCATTCCGAAGATCATCGAATACGCGGACAGTCGTCAGCCATACCCTCTGGCCATCAGTCTCAATGCCACGACCGAAGACGTGCGGAGCGAACTCATGCCCATAACAAAGAAATATCCGCTGGAGGAATTGCTGGCGGCGATCCGTTATTATGTCCGGAAGATGCGGCGAAAAGTGACATTGGAGTATGTGTTGCTGGCAGGCGTCAACGATTCCGACGCAGATGCGAAACGGCTCGTCAAGATTGCCGGTAGCCTGGAAGGTGCAAAGATCAACGTGATTCCGTATAATCCGATCATGGGACCTGACCTGAAACGGCCGTCGCAAAATGTCATCGAGCGATTTATGAAGCGGGTTGCCGCATCGCCTTCGCCCCTGACCCTGAGGCGATCCCGCGGCGACGATATCATGGCGGCATGCGGGCAACTGGCCGTACAATCTTGAAGAACGGCTTGAAGCAATCAAGGAGGTGACCTATGCGTACCCGTGAAAGAAAACAACAGAATCCGTCGGCGCCCCGGCCTGCGCGCACGGATATGGAGTGGCTTCGACACAACTCCGGAGCGATCACGCGGCGGTATTCCCAAAAATGGATCGCCGTCTACCATGGATCGGTCGTAGCGTCAGGCGACAATCCCGACCTGGTCCGTCAGCAGGCTTCGATGATCGTGGGCCACGAACGCTTTCTGATGACGCATGTCGAAAAGGGCATGGTCATACTCTGATTAGCCCCCAAGTCATTCTGCTTACTAACCGGAATACGAAATCCCGCCGTGATCGAACATACAACGATGAACATGATAGCCGAATCCAAAAAAGGTTCCTGATATGATTGTGCGTTTTGCGTGGCTGTGGATGTGGATGGGAACGATCGTTGCGCAGGATCCGGACATTGTCACGGTTCGCGTGGACTCCAGAGTCACACCGGTGAATCGGATCGTTCTGATTGCAGATGCGACGATCCGTCCACCGTACCACATCTACGGCGTCGTTCCCGTCGAAGGACCGATCGCGACCGAGATTGCCTGGGAACTGCCGGCGGGACTGGAAGTGGACGGTTCTCTTGTCGCACCTGCCGGTGAGAAACATTTCGATCAGGGATTCGAAAAGGAAGTCGTCTGGTACTCCGGGACGCCGCGATTCGAACAGACCATTCGCGTGATTTCTGCATCCGGGGACGTTCCGATCAGGGTTCGGGTACGATACCAGGCGTGCACCGAGACGTACTGTCTGCCGCCGACAACCGTGAGCGCCGAGTACGTGCTGACCATTCCGTCAGGCATGGCTGCCCAGGGCCGATCCACGCAGGATACGGCGCTCGATTCCAGGACTGTGAACGAGCGCATTCAGTCTTATCAGGTTCTTCGGAAGGAATCGATGCTATCCTTCATCGGCCTGGCATTCCTGACAGGCTTGATTGCGCTGTTGACGCCCTGCGTATTTCCGATGATTCCCATTACGGTGTCCTTTTTTACGAAACATGCCGCGCCGACACGGCCCCAAGCCATCCAGAAAGCGTTGATCTATGTGGGAGGGATCATCTCATCGTTTGCGCTGTTTGGGTGGTTGATGTCGCTCATACTCGGAGCGAGCGGGGCACAGAATTTTGCCGCGAATCCGTGGGTCAATCTGGCCATCGCGACGCTGTTTGTGCTGTTTGCACTCAGTTTGTTTGGCGTATTTGAAATCCGCTTGCCCAATTTTCTGATCCGACTCACGCAGACACAGTCGGCCTCCCACAGCAATCTCGGGATTCTGTTTGCGGGGATCACGTTCACTCTGGTTTCCTTTACATGCACCGTACAGTTTGTCGGCATCCTCATGGTTGCGTCTGCCAGTGGTGAATGGTTTCTGCCGATTCTTGGGATGTTGTGTTTTGCGGCGGCGTTTTCGGCGCCGTTCTTTTTCCTGGCGCTCTTTCCGCAGTACCTGGCGTCAATGCCCAAGAGCGGGGGCTGGCTCCACGAGACAAAAATCGTCATGGCGTTCATCGAAATTGCGGCGGCCTTTAAATTCCTGAGCAACGTCGATCTGGTTTGGGACATGCAGTGGCTCACTCGGCCTGCGCTCTTGTCGATTTGGATTGTCCTCAGCGCCATGTGCGGTTGGTATTTGCTCGGCAAAATTCGATTTCAGGAGGACGAAGCGTTGGAGAAGGTCGGAGTCGGACGGGGTGCGTTGTCCTTCTGGTTTCTGAGCACGGCGGTGTACCTGGCTTCGGGTCTGTTTGGTCAGCCGTTGCAGGCCGATCTGGATGCTTACCTGCCGCCCGTCGAATATGGCGCCGTTCGTGCCGCTGGCACGTCCCACGAGAAATGGATAGAGGATTATGCCACGGCCGTAACGCAAAGCAGGCAGACCGGCAAACCAATCTTTGTGGACTTCACGGGGAAGACATGCACGAACTGCCGATTGATGGAGAAGACGATCTTTACGCGTCCGGACGTGCAGGAGATCTTTGATCAAATGGTTCTGGCCAGACTGTGGACAGACTTTGGGGACCAGCAGGAGGAATATCAGGCGTTGCAACAGCGACTGGTGGGCAGCGTGGCGCTGCCGTTTTATGTGATTCTCGACGATGAAGAAAATGTACTGGCGTCCTTCGGCGGCCTGGAACGCGATCCGGAATTATTCAAGGCGTTTCTTCGCAAGGGACTCCAGAACAATACAGAGCCATAAACAGGAGAAACAGTATGCGTGTTTGGATGTGGATAGCGCTCCTCATCGTATCGTGCGGTCGGCAAAAACCCGTCGAGGTGACGGCCGTACAGCTGGCCACAGATGGCGGTATTGATTTCGCCGTCCAGGACTTGAACGGCGGCCCCGTCCAGCTGTCGCAATATCGTGGCAAGGTGGTCCTTCTGAATATCTGGGCGACGTGGTGCGGTCCCTGCAAGAAGGAAATACCGGACCTGAATGAGATTCATGCCGAATACGGCTCGCAAGACGTGGTCGTCTTGGGCGTCTTGCTCGAATCCGGAACGCGTGAGGAAGTCAAGGCGGCGCTCGACAAGGACTTTACACTGCAATATCCACAGTGGTTGGGTGATGAAAAACTGGGCAGACAATTTGAGATCAGTGGATTTCCGACCACGATCATCATCGACAAAGAAGGCAAAATTCGCGAACGCCTGATCGGACAGCACACGAAGAAACAATTTATCGCAGCTCTCCAATCCGCGGGCGTGTGATGGCAATGCGTTGGATTCTGATAGCAGGGTTCTGCGTTCACACCGCTCTCGCGCAACACTCCGTTGTGAGCGAGAAGGGGGTCGTCGTGTCGGTCGACGAGTGGGCCTCACGCGCAGGTGTCGACATTCTGCGTCAGGGAGGGAACGCAGTGGATGCGGCGGTGGCGACGGCACTCGTTCTTGCCGTAACGTATCCACAGGCGGGGAATATCGGGGGCGGGGGATACTTCGTGATTCGCCTCGCAGACGGCCGCTCCACAACGATTGATTTCCGTGAGACAGCGCCTGCAAAATCGCACGCGAGAATGTTCTTGAGATCCGACGGCTCGCTGGACACGTTTCATGTCGACTACGGCTATCGGGTAGCCGGAATTCCGGGCATGTTGCGCGGTTTGGAGATGGCGTGGAAGAAGTATGGGAAATTGAAATGGAAAGATCTTGTACTGCCGGCGGCGGACCTGGCGGAACGCGGCTTTGCCCTGCCTGCGGTCGTGTCGAACACTTTGCAGGAAGAGAAGTCGGTCCTGCGGCTCTTTCCGGAAACTCGCGCGATTTTCTTCCGGGACAATGAGCCCCTCCGCGCAGGAGATATGCTCGTTCAAAAGGATCTGGCGAGGCTACTGAGATTGGTTGCCGACAGCGGGGCGGCGGTGTTCTATGAAGGATCGCCGGCCGTCCACATGGTCCGCGAGATGCAAAATCACGGCGGACTGTGGTCGGTGGAGGATTTGAGAAATTACCAGGCGATGGAGCGGGCGCCGATCCGGTCCACGTATCGTGGATACGAAGTGATCGGTATGCCGCCTTCCTCATCGGGTGGAATCACGTTGGCGCTGATGCTCAACGTCTTGGAAAACGCAGAGATCCGACGGCAGGGGGCCGCGGCTTCCCCATCCCTCCATCGTATGATCGAGACGATGCGACACGCGTTCATGGATCGTCAGCGGCACCTGGCCGATCCGGGATTTACCGCCATTCCGACGGAAACACTTTTGTCCAAGGAATATGCGAGGCAGATGTTTCGCTCGATTCACCCCGATCGAATCGCGAGCAGCGATTCGCTTCACCTGATCGAAGAGTCATCGGAGACGACACATTTTTCCGTGATCGATCGCGAGGGCAATGCCGTGTCAGCAACCGTGACCATCGAGGACAATTTCGGCAGTCACGCCGTGATGCCGGGGATGGGGTTCCTCCTGAACAGCGAAATGCACGACTTCAACGTGCGACCGGACGTACCCAATGCGCAGGGCGGCTTTGGCGGCAATCCCAACCGGATCGAGCCGGGCAAGAGGATGCTCAGCAGTATGACGCCGACGATTGTCGTCAAGGACGGAAAACCGTTTCTGGTGGTGGGCTCCCCGGGAGGGCGGACGATTATCAACACGGTTTTGCAGGTCCTCATTGGTGTGATCGATGAGGGATTGACTCTGCGCCAGGCGATCGACGCGCCCCGGCTGAGCCACAACTGGCTTCCGAATGAACTCCGATTTGAGCGAGATCGCTGGTCCGAGGCTATTCTGGCCGACTGGCGTCGCAGGGGACACCGATTGAAGGACGTCGGTTTCATCGGGGACGCGCATTGCATTTGGATCGACCCGAAGACCGGCAGGTACCATGGCGAGGCCGACACTCGTCGGAACGGATTCGCGGCGGGGTATTAGACTACCCGTACGACTCGTCAGACGCGCCTCCACAAACGATTTCCTGATTTCTCGGTGAATCCCGCAGATCACTCCGACGCCTCGTCGCTTCTGCAGAAGGAATTGACCCGGATTGCCTCACCGGCTTGCATTCGCAGACCGTCAGGAGTACCTTTCTCCTGCCTCAAGGAGACCCCGACATGATGAAAATATTCCTGCTTTGCGGTTTTGCAATCTCAGCGACTGCCCAAGAGTATTGGGACCAAGACTACGAGGACCGCGCGAAGAAGGCGGAAGGCAAAGCGGCTGGGGACGGCAAGAAGGTATTGGAAACCGGGTATTGGATGACGATTGACAGCGCTTGGATTCTGCCCGGCAGTTGTTGGGACTATGCCAATGCGGTTTATCAGCGAGCCGGATACGGCTGGGGTCAACGGGAAAATGTATTCAACAGCGCGAAAACCGGACCCTACGTCGACGCGGAGAAAATTCAATACGGAGATTGGCTGTACTACATCAATCATTCCTACGGCGATATTGAACACAGTGCGATTTTTGTGGAATGGCTGGACAAGGACAAGAAGATCGCGCTGATGCTGAGTTATGGCGGTGAGCGCCGCCGTGAACCGGCGAGATACATGCCCTACGAGTTAACGAACGTCTATGGCATTACGCGGGCGAACGCCAAACTGGGCGGCAGCAGAACCGATTCCCATACGATGACCACCACCGACGGAAAGAACGCAGGGAATTCAGGCAGCCAATCAAGAACGATCGTTGCCGTTTCCGGAGTGGAGTCGGCCGGAATGAAGGTCGATGCGCTCAAATTCGGAACGAATGTTCAGCAGATGGAAGTTGTCGGGGAGGGCACGTCATTCCCGGCGAACGGCAAAGTGTATTGCTGGCTTCGCGTCACCGGAGGACAAGGCAAGTTCGTCAAATTGAAATGGTATCGAAGCGGGGTTTTCCAGCATGAAACGAAATTGGACATTGTTTCCAACTCGATGCGGACGTATTCGTACAAGACGGTGACGGGCATGCCCGGCGAATGGTCCGTCGAGGCGGTGGATGCGAGGGGGACCGTCTTGCATGCGGCAAGTTTTCATGTCCAATGAGCAAGGCAGAGTAGTTGTCGCTGGCTATATGGTTGGCCTTTGGGACGCTACGATCGTTCGATCGAGCCGTGACCCTCGGTTGACACGGACTATTTCCGAAACAGCCAGAACAAAGCCGATAGCAGGAGACTGATCAGGATACTCGTCGTCAGAGGAAAATAGATGCTGAAATTGTCCTTCTTGATGTGAAGATCGCCCGGCAACCGCCCGATCCACGGAATTTTGTCTGAAAAAATCAAGACGACTCCTGCAGCGGCCATCACGAGACCGACGATGAGGAGAAATTTTCCAATTTGTTCCCCCACGTTAGAGGCGCTCGACGACTTTCTTTAGGATACGCGTCATCTTCGGTTCGGCCTCTCCTGCAACGCGGATGATTTTGGGAATGTCCACCGGCTCCAATGCGTCGGGAAAGCACTCATCTGTAACGATCGAGATTCCAAGAACCGGAAGGCCCATGTGCACCGCCACGATCACCTCCGGAACGGTCGACATGCCCACGACGTCGGCGCCGATCCACCGGAGGAAGCGATACTCCGCCTTGGTCTCGAGATTGGGTCCCATCACCGCCACATAGACGCCTTTCTGAATGCGAATTTTCTCCTCAAGCGCAATCTGTTCCGCCAGCGCGATTAATCTCTGTGAGTATGGTTCGCTCATGTCGGGGAAGCGCGGACCAAGGCTGTCCTCATTCGGACCGCGAAGGGGATTGTCGCCCAGCAGATTAATGTGATCTTCCATGATCATCAGGTCTCCGGCGCGATATTGAGGATTCATCCCACCGCAGGCATTGCTGACGAGCAGTGTTTCGACGCCAAGGAATTTCATCACGCGCACCGGAAACGTGATCTGCTGCATCGTATAGCCTTCGTAGAAGTGAAAACGTCCCTGCATCGCGACGACGGATTTACCGCCCAATTGACCGAAGAGCAACTTGCCTGCATGGCTTTCCACTGTCGAGGTTGCAAAATGAGGGAGGGACGGGTAGGGGATCTCGATCTCTTTTTCGATTTCGACGGCCAGACCGCCCAGGCCCGTACCCAGGATGATCCCGACGCGCGGGCGACTCTGCGTGTGCGTACGGATCGCCGCGACAGCCTCTTCGATGTGGGTCAGCAGAACACCCATTATTCGTCTTTCTTGAATTTCTTCTTGATCTCGGAAAAGATGCGCGCGATCAGATCGTCGGACTTTTCGTTCGCGTCATCACCGAGCATTTTTTCAAAATCTGATTTCTTGAAAACACTGGTCGGATACTTGGAAAGATTCTCCAGGTCCTCCATGGCTTTCTTCTTCTTCTCTTCCTCCGATTCGCTCACGTGGAATCTCCTTTCCCGGACTTCTTGTGGAGGTCCGAAAAGATTTTGTCGATCAGTTCGTCTGTTCGTTTCCCCGCGTCTTCGCCGAGCATTTTTTCGAAGTCGGCCTTGCGAAACATGGCGGTTCGCTGGGTGACCAGGCTGTCGAGATCCTGCAGAACTTGTTGCTTTTGGGAATCTTCCTGTGTCTGCGCTGCCGGAGGCGTCTCGCCGATCGCGGCCAGATGGGCTTCAAAGAAACTTCGAAGCAGGGCAATCACGTCGTTCTTCTTGGCGAGCAGTGCAGCGATCTCGGCGGAAAGGCGGTCGTGTTCCGCACGGGTCTTGGAAATCAGAGATTCCGCCTCCGAGCGCGCTCGCTCAAGGACCACGGCCGCGTCCATGTGCGCATCGACGCTTTCGTTAGCCAGCGTCAGTCGGTTTTCGAGTTCGCGGATCGTGTCCTCTTTTGCGCGCAGGGCCGACTGCAGCCGATCCATCTCCTGTTTTGCTTTTCCATCCCGAGTCTGCAGGTCCGCCAGTGTGGCCATCGTGGACGTGAGCATGTCTGCGAGCACATCGAGGAAGGCGTGAACCTCCTGGACATCGTATCCTCGAAACGACTTACGAAATCGCTGGTCGCGGACGTCGTCCGGGGTGATTTTCATTTGGCGGTCTCCGCTTTGGAGTCAGGCTTGAAGGCCTTGCGCTGACGTTTTCCGAAAATCGCCGTGCCGATACGGATCAGCGTGGCCCCTTCTTCGATGGCAATTTCAAAATCGTGGGTCATACCCATGGACAATTCCGTCATTTCCACGTTGGGGATGGCCGCTTCCCGAATCGCCTGCTGAAGGTCGCGCAAGATGGTGAAGTTGGACCGAATCTGATCTGGTTTGTCTGCCATGCTCGCCGTGAGCGCCCCGATTGTCATCAGGCCCTGGACGCGCAGATTCTTCAATTCCGCTATCTGACGCACGAGATTGAGGGTCTCGTCGGGGGGAACGCCATACTTGGATTTTTCCCGGGAAGTGTTGACCTGTATCAGAATCGGCAAGACACGATCCTGGGTGTAACACCGTTTGTCAATTTCCTGTGCCAGACGAAGAGAATCTACCGAGTGAATCAGGTCGAAGAGTTCGATGGCCGGTCGGACCTTGTTCGTCTGCAAATGTCCGACCAGGTGGCGCCGGAACCGCAGGTCTCCGGATAACTCGTGGAATTTATCTTTCGCCTCCTGGACTTTGTTTTCCCCGATGTCTCCAATCCCGCCTTCAATGGCGGCCCGGACAAATTCAGGAGGATGCGTCTTGGTCACCGCGATGATGCGAATGGACTTCGGGTCGCGTCCGACCTTGGCGGCGGATGCCCGCACACGTGCCTTGATATCTGTAATAGCCTGACGGATATCGGAATTTTCCATGAGCTACCCAATCTGAAGGTGCAAAAGAATCAAAAAATATAATCCGGCCATGCGTGAAAATCAAAGCATTCCGCTCCGTGAACCCCCGGATCGAAAATTGCCCTCGTCGATCCCGGTGATAACTTCAATCATGATTTACTTGTAAGTGATTGTAAATGCATGTGTTGGATGCATCTGACGACGATCATGTATCCGCCTAAGCGATGTCGTATTTGTAACTTTGAGAATTTTTTAACTTGATTTGGCAACAGGAGGTTCTATGAATTGGCGTCAAGAATACGATTCCAGGAAGGTTACCGCGGAAGAGGCGGTCCTTCACATTAAGTCGGGCGACAAGGTTTTCACCGGCGGGAATGCCGCGACTCCGAGCGCTCTGGTCGCCGCGCTCGCGCGGCGCAAGGACGAACTGACGGATGTTGAAGTCACACACGTACTGCTGGTGGGGGATGATCCGCTCAGCAAGCCTGAGATGGACGGGCATTTTCGGCATAATTCGCTGTTTGTCGGTCCGGGAGACCGTGACGCAGTGAATGAGGGACGGGCGGATTACATCCCCGTCTTTCTGTACGAAGTACCGGGGCTGTTCGAATCCGGTCAGAAGCGACTGGACGTGGCCATGATCCAGACCTCGTCACCCGATGATCACGGATTTCTGAGCGTCGGCGTGGAGACGCTCGCCACGATGTCCGCCATCAAATCCGCGCGCATCGTCATTGCAGAAGTCAATGCCCAAATGCCCCGGACGTTGGGGGACTGCTTCGTCCACGTTTCCAAGATTACCAAACTGGTCGAGGTGGACCACGAACTGCCGATGCTGGAACGAACGCCCGCGACGGACGTCGAACGACGCATTGGACAATTTGTTGCCGATCTGATCGATGACGGCGCCACGATCCAGTTGGGCATCGGAGGAATTCCCGACGCCGTGTTGAACCTCCTGCACGACAAGAAGGACCTCGGGGTTCACACCGAGATGGTGTCGGATGGCATCATCCACGCGATCGAGAAAGGCGTGATCACGGGCAGTCGCAAGACGCTTCATCGCGGAAAGGTGATCGGCACGTTTGCGCTGGGCAGTCGCGACCTGTATCGCTATCTGAACAACAATCCCATTTTTGAATTTCGCCCGAGCAACTACACGAACGACCCCTTCATCATTTCGCGCAACGAGAACATGGTCGCTGTGAATTCGGCCATCGAAGTGGATCTGACAGGCCAGGTATGCGCGGATTCCATCGGCCCCAAGATTTTTTCCGGATTTGGGGGTCAGGTGGATTTCATCCGTGGCGCGGCCTACGCCAAGGGAGGAAAGCCGATCATTGCACTCCCCGCGACCGCTCAAGGCGGCAGAGTTTCCCGGATCACGCCGATGCTGAAGCTGGGCGCCGGTGTGGTGACGACGCGGGCGGATGTCCACTACGTGGTTACCGAGTTTGGCGTGGCGTACCTGCATGGCAAGAATCTGCGCGAGCGAGCCGAGGCGCTCATCCAGATCGCCCATCCCAATTTCCGGGAAGAACTGGCCCGCGCGGTCATGGATCGGTTCCGTTACGAACGTCGAAAACTTACAGACGAGATAAGGAAGTGACGTATGGAAAACGCAACGCTTACGTCCGTCAAACCCAAACCCTTTGTTCTTCCGGAATTTTGCAAAGGATGCGGGCGCTGTCTGAACGCGTGTCCGAAGCGCTGCATCAGCCTGGGAACCCAGGTCAATGCCGAAAGCGGACTGGTACCGGTGGTCCTGAACCTCGAGACCTGCAACGGATGCGGACTCTGCATGATCGCCTGTCCGGAACCGTACGGACTGAGCGCCCGCATGTTTGATACCGTCGATCCGTGTGCCATCGCCGAACCGCGTCCCCGTGCAATTCCACGTGATCTCCCGGCCGCGGACATCCCCATGCGGGAATCCGAGCCTCTCGTCATCAAAGGCACCTACGCGGCGGCCATCGGGGCCATTCTCGCCGGTTGCAGACACTTCTTCGGCTATCCCATCACTCCGTCGACGGAGGGAGCAGAACTGATGGCCAAGCTGCTCCCAAAAATGGACGGTGTATTCGTGCAGGCGTGCAGTGAGGTGGCGGCGGTCAATTACATGTATGGCTGTGCCGGTGCGGGTCAGCCCTGCATGACATTCACTTCTTCACCGGGATTCAGCCTGATGCTGGAGGGAATTTCGTACATGATCGGCGCGGAACTGCCCGGCGTATTTGTCGATGTGATGCGGGGAGGACCCGGACTGGGCAATATCGGGCCCGAACAGGGTGATATCAAACTCGTCTGTCACGGTCTGGGCCACGGCAATACGCATGCGATCGTGCTCGCTCCGTCGTCCCCGCAGGAAATGCTGGACCTGACGATGTTGGCGTTTGATCTGACGTTTGCTTATCGCAATCCGGTGATCATCGTGGGAGACGGATACATGGGACAGATGACCGGCAAAGTCACTCTGCCGAAGGGGATGCGCAAACCCGGCCTGCCCGCGTGGGCGGTCTCGGGAGATCGCGACCATCGTGGCAATCTGATCTGTTCGATTTATCTCGAAGAAAAAGACCTCGAGGAGCACAATCTGCACCTCAACGAGAAATATTTCCGAATGAACCGGCGCGAACAGCGTGCAGACTGTTTCTATTGCGACGACGCAGACCTCCTCCTGGTTGCCTGCAATACACCGGCCCGCATGGCCAAAGGAGCCGTCCAGACTCTCCGACACCAAGGCATGCGGGTCGGGCTGTTTCGCCCGATCACCCTGTGGCCGTTCCCGATCGACGCCCTGCGGCCTCTCCTCAACCACACACAACGGATCCTCGTGGTCGAAGCCGGTAACGGTCAATTGGAAGACGAGGTACGACTGGCCTTGCAAAAGGCGGATGTCGCCGCGCCGCCGATCGAGCATCTGAGGCGATACGGCGGGATTCTGCCGTCCCAGGATGAAATTGTCCATCAGGTTCAATTCATGGAGGAGGTGCGCGTATGAAGAACTCCGTGTTTTATGACGTGTTTGAACGTCACGCCCACGCGCAGGGACTGAAATCCCATTCGACTCATTATTGCCCGGGATGCGGTCACGGATTGCTGCACAAGTATCTGGCGGAGGCGATCGATGAGCTGGGAATTCAGGACCGGACGGTTGCGATTTCGCCCGTCGGCTGCAGCGTCTTCATGTATTATTACCTCGACGTGGGCAACGTGCAGGCGGCGCACGGGCGCGCGCCGGCCGTGGCGCTCGGACAGAAACTGGCGAACCCGGAAGCGATCGTCGTCAGCTATCAGGGCGACGGCGATCTGGCCGCGATCGGTCTGGCGGAAATTATTCAGTCGGCACAACTGGGCATCCCCATCACGATGATCTTTGTGAACAACGGCATCTACGGGATGACCGGTGGGCAACTGGCGCCGACAAGCCTCATGGGACAAAAGACCGTGACGTCGCCCGCGGGCAGGGATCGCATGATGGGGGCGCCGCTCCGAATGGCCGAACTCATCGCTCAGATCGACGGGCCCATGTACGTCGAACGCGTGGCGCTGTACGATAACAAGCAACGTGTGCGTGCCAGGAAAGCCATCAAGAAAGCGATTCAACTGCAGGTCGAAGGTCGTGGATACGCGTTTATCGAAGTCCTGGCCGAATGTCCGACTCATCTGAAGATGTCGACGCAGGAAGCGGAGGCGTGGGTACGCGATCACATGACCGCGGTGTTTCCGCTGGGGGTCAAGAAGGATGAAGATCGCGAGAGCTGGTTCCATCTGCGGACGCCGAATTTCGACCCGGATTTCGTGTACCACCTGGTCGGGGGATCCGTCGAAAAGCCATCCCGCTTTGCGTTTCAATTTCCGGTTCACCTGCGTCCGGACGATGTGTCACTCAAGTTTGCGGGGGCGGGCGGCGACGGGGCACAGACCGCGGCCATGCTGTTGGTCCGGGCTGGGATCAACGAAGGATTTGACGCGACGCACATTCCGAGTTACGGCCCGGAGTCGCGAGGCGGCACGTCCTACGCGGATGTGCACATCGCGGCGCAGGAGGTACTGTCGCCCGCCGCGCCTGCGCCGGACATTCTCATCGCTTTCAATTCTCCGAGTCTCGCGAAGTTCCTCCCGATGGTCGCCAGCGGCGGGATCGTCCTCTACGACAGTTCCGCTGTCCGTGTGCCGCCCCAAGCGGTGTCGGATGTGCGCCTGATCGGAATCCCGATGGCGCAGATCGCGGTGGATCTCGGATATCCGCTCGTGAAGAATATCGTCGCGCTGGGTGCTCTGCAGGCCGCGACCGACATCTTCCCGCCGGAGACCTTCCATGCAGTGATCCGACAGGCGATGAAGGACAAATGTGCGATGATCGACCTTAACCTGGAAGCGTTTGAATGGGGTCGGAAGGCGTTTCAGAGTCAGGACAATCCGATGGAAGAGTCCGTGCTCTAGCGAGGCGTCAGCCCGCAGGATGTCTACTACACTTTCTCCAGCCTGTGGGCGCGCGTAGGCATCCGTTTCGGAGACATAGAAGTTCTCGAACGTGCGCACCGCAGGGCAAACGGATCCCACCTTTGGACAAGGCAAATCCGTGAGAACTAGCCTGCTCCATTCGGAACGCAGTTTCCAAAGACCAAATAACTCCACGCACCAAGGATGCGCGTTTTCCAAATTGCCTTTGTCTACTCGATGATTTAGTTTCGCCGTCACGGTTCACCTTATGCAGGTCTCCTTATGCGACGTGTCGGTCTCTTCCTGTTCTTGTGGGCATTTCCTTGCGGTGCGAACGCGCAGAAAGCGTATGTCGTCCTTGTGTCGTATGACGGATTCCGTCACGACTACGTGGACAGATTTGATCTTCCGAACTTCAAGAAGTTCATCCGCTCGGGTGCCTCTGCGGCGGCCCTCGTACCATCCTTTCCGAGCCTGACATTCCCGAATCATTACACGCTGATCACGGGTCTGTATCCGGGTCATCACGGGATTATTTCCAATCGATTCGTCGACCGGCCGTCCGGTCGGGAATATACTATGGATGATGCGGACGCCGTCACGGACGCGTATTTCTACCGCGGGTTGCCGCTATGGCAGCTGGCGCAGAAGCACGGGATGATCACCGCGTCGTATTTCTGGGTGGGATCCGAAGCGAGGATTCATGGGCAATTGCCCACGTACAGCGTTCCGTACGACTATCGGATTCCGAATGCCGCGCGAGTTCAGAAGGTATTGGAATGGTTTTCGTACCCTGAAGAGCGGCGGCCTCGATTTGTCTCCCTGTATTTCTCCATGACGGATCACGCGGGTCACTTGTCCGGACCGAATGGTCAGGAGGTTCGGGAAGCAGCCCTGGAGGCGGACAGCATGCTCGGATTGCTGATGGAAGGAGTCGTTCGGACCGGTCTGGCCATCAATGTGATCGTGGTCTCGGATCACGGCATGCATGACATGAGGACGGAGGATCGAACCTTCATCGATCTGGAACGCATGATTCCGAAGGGGCTGGACGGGGTGAACGTGATTACGAGTTCGACTCTCTCGAATCTGTACATCTCTGACAGCACGCGAAAGGAAGAAATCTACCGGGCGTTGTCCGGCAAGGACGGTCGGTTTCGGATTTTCTATCGGGAACAATTGCCTGCGAAATGGAATTATCTCGACAGTGATCGCACAGGGGATTTGGTTGTTGTGGCTGAACCCGGCTGCTATGTCGTGAGCGCGCACAGAGGAAAGAAGGAAAGTGACAGGTGGGGAGCGCACGGATTTGACCCTGACGTGGACGAACAGATGCACGGGATCTTCTATGCATCCGGGCCCAACATACGAGGAGGTGCCCGCGTTTCCAAGTTTCGGAATGTCCATGTCTATCCGTTCATTGCGCGAATTTTAGGATTACCGCTACCGGTCATCGACGGGGATCCGGCGGTTCTGGAGCCTTTGTATGTGCCATGAAACATAGAAACCGCTTGACGCGTAGGCCATAATACCGTACATATCGAGGTCATTTTGTGACGATTCTCAACGATTGACCTCTGTCGGGCTGTTGACAAAAAAGGGTTCTATGATATATCGCCGAATAATGACTTTTCGCTGGATTGTTATAGGAATGTTATTTCCGTTGGTAGTCTACGCCCAACGAGGGGAACGTCGTGGAGGGACAGTGACCGGGGCGTTGGAGGATGGACGTACGGGGGAGCCGGTGGCCTATGCGAACGTCGTCCTGTTTGACGCCGGGGACAGTTCGCAGGTCGGCGGCACTGCCAGCAACACAGAAGGGGTCTTCGAAATCTTGCGTGTCCGGCCGGGATCGTACTATCTGAAAGTCTTCTTTGTCGGATTCGAAATTCGCACGGTCTCTGATGTGATCGTCCGGGCTCCGGAATTGCGGGCCGATGTGGGAACGCTCCGACTGGTTTCCACGGTGATGCGATCGGACGAGATCGAAGTGACCGCAGATCGTCTTCCGTTGACTTATCAGTTAGATAAGAAGGTCATTAATGTGGCCGAGTATCAGACAGCCATTTCCGGAAGCGCGGTGGAGATTCTGGAGAAAGTCCCTTCTGTGAGCGTCGATGTCGACGGCAACGTCAGCTTGAGAGGCAGCGGGAGTTTCACGGTGCTGATCGACGGACGACCGACGGTTCTCGATCCGAGCGACGCGCTGCAGCAGATTCCGGCCGGGACGATCGAGACGATTGAAATCATTACTAATCCTTCAGCCAAGTTCAATCCGGACGGTACCGCCGGGATCATCAATGTTGTGCTCAAGAAAAACCAGCAGAGCGGTCGGAGCGGCGTCGTGAACGTGAATTCCGGCGGTCGGGATCAGTACGGCGCGGACGGGCTGATCGAGCAGAAGAATGGTCGGGTTGCCGTAAATTTCGGCGGCGACTACAGTCGGCGCACGTTTGACGGTTCCGACAAAGAGAGGTTCATCACCGATCAAAACGGAGTGACGACATCGATTTTTTCGAACGGGGATTCCGAGCGGCGGCGGTATGCGTATGGCGTTCGCGGCGGCCTGGACGTCAAACTCGGTCCACGTGACAGGGTCTCACTGTCCGGCCGCGGCGGGTACGGTCGATTTGGCGGCGGAAGTCGCCTTGAGTACAGCGAGGCCATTTCGACCATACCCGGATCGAATCAATACACCAGCGACTCAGACCGGCGGCATGGCGGTGGATTCTTTTCCACAGCGGCGTCTTACACACATTCTTTCGCGCCTCGCGACCATCGATGGAACGTGGACATAACGTACAATCGCCGCAACGGCGAGCGTGTCGTGACCGGCGAATTATACGGATTGGATGAGATCCTAAGCGTCGGGCAGAAATCGATCGAGGACGGTCCGCAACAGCAGGTGCGCGTCAATGCGGCATACGAACGCGCGACCGGGCCAATCAAGTTCGAGGCAGGTGCGCAGTGGGACGGCAGTTTTGCCGAGCAGGATTTTTCGTCGCTGGATTTTGATTCGGCTCAGCAACAGTACGTGTCCAATGCCGCGTTCTCGAATTTCGCCGAATACGATAACCGGATCTCCTCGGTGTACGGGATCCTTTCCGGAAAGGTGCGCGCGTTTTCATGGCAGGCGGGTCTGCGTGGGGAACACTTCGCGCGGGAGATCGACGTGGACTCCGGTTCCTACCGTGATCGCTGGTACGCGCTGTATCCATCGATACACTTGTCTCAGGAAGTGAATGAGTCGTTGCAGTTGACGGCCAGCTATTCGCGTCGCGTGGAGCGGCCACGGAACTGGTATCTCGATCCCTTTGTCGTGCGTGTCGATCCGTACAATGTCCGGGTCGGAAATCCGAAGCTGAAGCCGGAGTATATCGACTCGTATGAGGGCGGAACCCAGATTCGCGCCGGGAATTGGACGATCACCTCGGAGCTATACTATCGGATCACCCATCAGAAAGTCGAACGGGTACGCAGCGTGTATTCCGAATCGGTCGCTCTGCAATCGGTCGAAAATATCGGAACCGATTATTCGCTGGGTAACGAGACGATGTTGAGTACGGAATTGACCAGGAAAATCGCGCTCCAACTCATCGGCAATGCGTATCGCTACGAGGTGAAGGGAAGCCTCTTCGGAAACTCTTTCCGCCGCCGCAGCAACAACTGGACGACCCGGACGAATGCGACGGTGAAACCGTCGGCGCGGACGCAGATTCAGATCGATGGCAATTACGACAGCCCGACGGTTTCGTCGCAGGGACGACGGGAGGGATTCTTCACTTTGAATGCCTCCCTGCGCTATGAGTTCATCCCTCGCACGTTGTCTGCGACCTTGCAGGTGCGAGACGTGCTGGGTACGGCGAAATTTGAAGACACCAGCTCCGGTCCCGGCTTTTCAAATTATCGGTATTCGGTCCGCGAGGCGCCGGTCCTTCTGCTGAACGTGCGATACGTATTTAATAATTACAAAGCAGAGCGCGGGCGTGAGCGCCGGCGAGATTCGGATTCAGAGGAAGAAGATTTCTGAGAGGAAGGACATGAAAGACTGGACGTGGGTGGAGAAGCGAAGTTGGCAGTGGCCGGATGGAGAAGGCGTCAGCGGCGTCCATACCTTTGAGGGACAACTGGTCTGGTGGAATCGGCCCGGGGGGGACGGGGGACGGTTTGGCGAGGGAGCGTCGACGCAGACATTTGACGAATTCATCGCGGACGGACCTCCTGTGTTCGTGCCTGCGAACGTCCTGTCGGAACTGCGAGCCATTCTGAAAGTCTGAGGAAATTCAAGGACGCACCGTCACGTGGATCCATTTGCGCGTTTCATCGAGTGAGATTTTCCCTGACCAGATGTCCGCCTGCAGTCCGGGAGCCGACAGGCGCGTGCGGCTGCCCTCGATCTTCACATCGGGTTTTGTCAGTCCTGCGATCGTGATCCTGGCGATTCCACTGAATAACGGATGAGGGCCCGCGGCAACCGTCAGCGCTTCGAGGTCCGCCCCTGAGCCGTCCAACATCTCCACGCCACAGGAGTCATTTGCCAATCGTAGAAAACGAGTGTGCAGAATGCCGCCGTCGATCACGGAGACATTCAGTGGGTCGAAGCCGTGGGGCCACAGCGGAGCGCTTGTTTCGATGAGAAGGCGCCATCCGTCGCGAGCGTCAAACTGGAATCGACGATCTGTTCGGGATTGGATCACATCCTGTATGTCCTTCTGTGCGATCTGCCGGATCTCGCGTACTTGCTTGGAGTCTATTTCACAGACTGTGATGGTTCGCCCCTGGATCGCGCGTCGCAGAAGGTCGTCGAGAAATTGCCGATCATTTTTTTCCAGACCCTTCTGCCAATCCGGATCGAGACGATCCAGGAGGAATGCCAGTGCGGGTCCACTGACGTACACACGCTCGCGGATTGCGGCGGGTTTGAATTCCTCAGCCGGAAAGTGCACGGAGTTATGACCTGCGGCGAGATGTTGGATGTATTGAGCGAGTCCCTCGTTGAGTTCGTTGAATCGTTCGTAGGCGCCAAAGGCTGAATCCATTTGCGAAAATCTCCGGAGGCGGTATTGCAGAGCCAGGTCGCACCACTCCGCCGCCGTTCCGATATCCGCGGCGCGGAGGGCCCGACTGAACGCAACAGACTCCATTCGACGCAGGCTCAGAAGCTCTGCGTTGTCCGTCGGATACAGGAAGACGGAGCCTTCGTTGGCGATCCAGTGAGGGTGACGGGCTCGCTGGTGGACGTGGAATGCCTCGTGCAGAGACACCGCCGCATGGATCGCCACATCGCCGTACTCCGCCATCAGCGTCGCCGTGGGAATTCCATTGATGTCGACACTGGTATTGGATGTGACGAAGGGGTATCGGCCGTGAAAGACGTGGAATCCGTCCCGTTTCGAAAATTCCGCGGGCGGAGACGGATGTCGAAAGAGATACGTGTTCTGTCCCGTGAAAATCGCGAGGGGAATCTGGACCGGATCAAATACCGGCCATAGGGTTCTTTGCGAGGCGATTCGGCGAACTTCCGTTTCGATAGACAAAGCTCGTTGGTAGTCTTCCTGTGATCGAACGGACATAGAGGATGCAAGGACGATCCACGAGAGCAACAGGCAAACCCATACACGCATGTGAGACCTTTCAAGTACGTTCGGAGGGTCTACGGTTCGGAGATGGGGAAGGTTTCCTTGCCCGGAACCGTTCTCATCGGGAAGCATCCAATCGAAATTCACGTTTTCATTTTTGTTTTTTTCGTTTATGCTTGGGCACAGGTGATTACGGCAGTGATGGAAACCGTATGCCGCGGCCTTGTCAAAGGGACTGCGGCGAATCTGTCCACCAAAAACTTGGTGAGCAATTGTACTGTTGATGAATTTGAAAGAATGTGGCAAACCACATGGCGCTGTCCGCTTCCGCAAAACTCAGGTGGGTATGAGCGGGGAATTTGCCGGGAATCAGGCAGCTAGGAGAAAGTAGGTCCCCGACCTGGCAACCTGGTCATGGAAAACGAAAAAATCCCTCACATCTGAGGGATTTCTACGTAGCGGGTGACGGGCTTGAACCGCCGACACGCGGATTATGATTCCGCTGCTCTACCAACTGAGCTAACCCGCCCTAAAAAGAACATAGACCTTATGATTCACAAGGTCTATATTACATTGTAGCGGGGGCTGGATTTGAACCAACGACCTTCGGGTTATGAGCCCGACGAGCTACCAGGCTGCTCCACCCCGCGATCAAGTGGGGCAATGATAGATATCTGACCATACAAAGTCAAGCGAATTGTCGAATGAAAAATCTGTATTTCCTTGCACTCGGCCTGTTCCTCTCCTGCGGCGGCAGTTCCGAATCCATCCACGTCGAGTCCTCCCAGCCGCATCTGACCAGGGACAAAGAAGACCTGAATAACTTGCTCGGACTAAACGAACCCCGCGACACGTCCGCCGTCCTTCGCGCTCACAAAGAGGAAAAAATTTCGATATCGGCTCTGACGCGGTCGGAACGAGATTCTCTGATCGCGCGCATCGGGGATCTCATGGACGAAGTCATGGTGGCGAAACGTCTGGTCGAAGAACAAGCCATCGTCATCGACTCGCTGGAAGGGGAAATCATGACGCTCAAGTCTGGGAAATTCTCCGATATCAGGAGAGATCAGAAAATTCCAGACGAAGTCAGGAAAGACGTGACGGATTCCAAGCCCGCGAAGAGGGTCGAACTGCCCAAAGACCTTCCGAAAGAAAAATCCAAAACCGCAAAGGACGACGGAGACCCCGTACGGACCGCGTATCGCGAAGGTGTGTCCCTGATGAAGGAGCAGAAATTCAAAACAGCCTCCGCAAAATTCGAGAAACTGCTCGTGCAGTCGCCCGATCACGCTCTGGCCGTGAGTTGCCAGTACCAACTCGCGGAGTGCTACTATATGATGGGCGACTATTCTCAGGCGCTCGTCGATTTTCAGAAAGGTCTGACCTTCACCGGCTCGGTCGCCGATGCGATCAAACTCCGCATCGGACAGTGCTATCTGAAACTAAAAAAGAAAGATCGCGCCAGAGAATCCTTTGAAAAGCTCGTGGCGGATCATCCCAAAAGCAGTTACTCCAAAATCGCCAAAGATTACCTCGCAAAACTCTGACCGTGAAGGTTGTCCTCCCGAATCTGTTGCCTTTTCTCGTCACGCTGTGGGTGCGTACCGTGCGCGTGCGCGTGGAAGGGGCGCCGCTGCGCGAACCGGTGATTTATGCCTTCTGGCATCGTCATATTCTCGCCGCGGTCGCGGGCCTGCGCACCGGGAGCCACGTCGCGCTGGTCAGCCGGAGTCGTGACGGACGCAGTCTGCAAAACGTCCTGCGCCGCCTCGGCTATGGCATCGTCGAAGGATCCAGTTCGACGCGCGGATGGGAAGGGTGGCTGGGTCTGCGCGGACATTTGCAGAATGGGAAGTCTGTCCTCATCACACCCGACGGCCCGAAGGGTCCCGCCGGTGTGCTGAAAGAGGGCGTGCTCCTCCTGGCGGCAAATACCGGGAAGAAAATCATTCCTGTAACCGTTTCGTATTCCCGCGCGATACGGCTTCGCTCGTGGGACTCCGCGATAATTCCCTGGCCATTCTCCACGTGCACGGTTCGCCTTCACCCCCCTGCCACCGACGCCGGACAACTGACACAGCGATTGCATGCCTCTTAGACCTGTCGTCGAGTGGCGGTCGTTTCGGTGGATCGGCTATGCGCTGTTTGCTCTGCCCGCGTTTCTTTTTTTTCTTTTTTTGAAATTTCGTACACGTCCGCATCCTGCGCGTCCCGGACGCCCGTTTCTCGTCACCGTCGGTAGTATCTCCGCAGGCGGTTCTGGGAAGACGCCTACGACGGAATGGTTGGCGCGACAGTTTGCGCAGCGTCTGTACAAAGTCGCTATTCTCACGCATGGCTATCGGAAACAGAAGCCCGGCGTGGTAGACGTGACGGCGGGGCCGCTGCCTGATGTCCGGGAATGCGGCGACGAGGCCCGGATGCTGGGGGAACAGGTGCGCGGATTGCCGATCATTGTGATCGCCTCGGAAGACAGACAAGCGGGACTGGCATACCTTCGCGCCAGAGACCTCGACATGGTCTTTCTCGACAGCGGCTTGCAGGATCGAAGTATCCGTGCGCATTTTGAGATCGCAGTCGCCGACGTCGAAGAATCCCGGTATCCGCAATGGGCTCTGCCCGTCGGCCGGCTGCGCGATCGTCCAGAGAGAGCGGCGATGTGCGATGTGCAGGTCATCACGAAATGCGAAGACGCCCAGGATGACCGCATCGCAATGTCGTGGGTGCCGCTGTCGTTTCGATCGGTGACCACCGACGAAGAGGTCCCGCTGGAAACGATCCGTAACCGTGACGTGCTGGCGGTGGCCGGGCTGGGACACTCCCGACCTTTTGAGCGCATGCTGCGACAACTTGCATCGACGTATGCGCCGACATCTTTGTCCTTTCGGTTTTTTCGCGACCATTACTGGTATCGACCGTCGGACATTCGTCGGTTGTCGCAGGACATTTCCCCTGGCGGGCTGATCCTCACCACACACAAGGACGCCGTGAAACTCCGTCCGATGATCGGGTACTACCTGCATTTTGAAATTCGCGAAGAGTCCGGCCGCCTGATCGATGCGATCGAATCGAAGTTTGCGCTTCTTTCGAAAAGCTTGTAGATTGCCCCATGGAAAATGGAGACGATCGCCGCACGATTCTTGTCGTCGATGACGATAAGAACATTCTCAAACTGATCAATCTCTATCTGGAACGCGACGAGTATCGCATTGTCAATGCCACTGACGGGAACGAGTGTTTCCATTGCATCGAGGAACATCATCCCGACGTGATCCTGCTGGACCTCAGGATTCCCGGCCAGGACGGCATTGAGGTGATGGACCGCATCCGCAAATTCTATCCCAGTATCCCCATCGTCATGATGAGCGCGCACGGCACCATCGAGACGGCCGTGGAATCGATGAAGGGCGGCGCCCTGGACTTCGTGACCAAACCGTTTGACTCCAACCGTCTCAAAGTCTCCATCCGCAATGCGCTCCTGATCCGCTCGATGTCGCAGGAACTGGACCGTCTGCGCTCCGAGCTGCAGCAGGTCAGGGATTTTGGCAGCATCATCGGGCGCAGCCCGAAAATGCAGGAAGTGTACACGGTCGTAGATAAAATTGCGAAGAGCGGGAGCGTCACGGTACTGATCATGGGCGAAAGCGGTACGGGCAAAGAACTCGTCGCCCGCGAAATTCACAATCGTACGCCGATGCGGGCCCACAAAGCATGTGTCGCCGTCAACTGCGCGGCACTGCCCGAAAGTTTGCTCGAAAGCGAACTCTTCGGACATGAGCGGGGAGCCTTTACCGGCGCGACGGAACGTCGCATTGGGAAATTTGAACAGGCCGACGGCGGCACCATTTTCCTCGATGAGATCGGGGAGATGTCGCCAACCACCCAGGCGAAGGTCCTCCGCGTACTGCAGGAACGTGAATTTACGCGCATCGGCGGAACGGGCGTGATCCGAGTGGACGTCCGCGTCATCTCGGCAACCAATCGCAACCTCGAAGACCTGGTCAAGGCCGGACAATTTCGTGAAGACTTGTACTACCGCCTGAGCGTCTTCCCGATCGTCATGCCCTCTCTGCGTGACCGGCGTGAAGACATACCGCTGCTGGCCGCCCATTTTCTGGAGAAATTCAAGAAGCGCGAAAGCAAGACGACGCCGGAGTCGATTTCCCGAAGCGCCCTGCAGGCGTTGATCGATTACGGATGGTCGGGTAATGTACGGGAACTGGAAAACACGATCGAACGCGCCGTGGTCTTGTGCTCCGGTCGCGAGATCGAGCTCGACGACCTGCCGCCGGCGATCAAGACGCTGGGCGCGTCACGTCCCACCGCACCGCCCGAGTCGTATATCGACTTGTCCGGGACGCTCGACGAAGTGCTCGAACGTGTGGAGGAGCGCGTCATTAAGCGGGTGTTTGGCGAAGTCAGCGGAAATATCAGCGAGCTCGCACGGCGCCTCAACATGGGCCGCGCAACGATTTACCGCAAAGCGGAAAAGTATCAGTTACCCATCAAGGAGTAAGGACGGCGCAATGTGACTGCCGATCTCCTCACGACCCGACCTCCTGCCGTTGCGGGGATTTTCTATCCCGCACATGCGCAAAAATTGCGGTCCGACATTGACGAGATGATGAGCGAAGCCGAGCACACGCCGATTCCGTCGGTGTCTGCGGTGATCGTACCCCATGCGGGATACGTATATTCCGGCAGGGTCGCCGCGGCGGCCTTCCGACAACTTGGACAGACGCCATGGGATGTCGTCGTGGTGATGTCTCCGAACCACCGGGACTATTTTCGCGGAGTGTCGGTGTATCCAGGAAATTATCGGACTCCGCTCGGCGTCGTACCGGTCGACGCAACGCTGGCGAAACAGTTATCGGAGGCCCATCCGCAGATCGTCCTGTCGCGTCTCGGACATCAGCAGGAGCACGGCATCGAAGTCGAACTTCCATTCCTTCAATATCTGTTTGGCGAATTCGTCCTCTTGCCCATCGTCATGGCCGACCAGGGATGGGCGATGTGTGAGCGTCTCGCAAGCGCGTTGGAGAAGGTGCTATCCGGAAAGAAGGTCCTGGTGGTCGCCAGCAGCGACCTGTCGCACTTTCATCGGCAGGAGGAAGCACAGGTATTGGATCACCATGTCATTTCCGACGTCGAGATGTTTGACGAAAGACGTTTGCACGACGACATCCGTGCCGGACGATGCGAGGCATGCGGATATGGACCGATCATCGTTTCGATGATGATGGCCCGCCGTTCGGGTTGTCACACCGCCCGCGTCCTGACATACCGGACCTCCGGTGATAGTAATCACGATTACAACGAAGTGGTCGGATACCTCGCAGGGGTCATGAATTGAGTGAGGATCGGCGAGGGAAACGCGGACTGCGATAGGCAATGCTCACTATAAGGAGAATGATCATGCGTTATGGAATTGCGTTTGTCTGGATCGTTGCGTCAACGGTCGCCCAGGAGAGGATCGTCCCATCAAAAATCAGTCAGGTCACGGTCTTTCTGGATCGGGCCGAGGTGACGCGCACCGCCGAGTCCTACCTGAATGCCGGCGATTATCAACTGGTCATCACCGATCTTCCTTCCGCCCTGCAGGATCAGTCCTTGCGGGTGAGCGGGTCGGGGACCGCCAACGCCAAGATTACGGACATTAAGATCGAACTGGAATACCTCGACACGATCCCCAAGGACCGACTGGCGGGTTTGCAGTCGAGGATGGCCGCGCTGAATGAAGACGAACGCGTGCTTACCGACCGGCTGAGTCTGCTGTCCCGCGAGAAAGATTTGCTCGATCAGATCAAGAACGCCATCGTCAATCAAACTCGCAGCAAGGACGTACCGGCCCCGACGATGGATGACTGGACGAAATTGTATTCGTTCTATGACGGGAATGTCGGTAAGATCAATGAAGAAGTCCGTGCACTCGAGAAAAAGAAGAAAGATCTGCAGACTCAGAAGACGGTTCTTCAAAATCAGATCAACCAGTTATCTGGTTACAACAAGCCGAGTCGAAAGAAAGTCACCGTGAGCGTTACCGTGACGAAGCCGGGAAATCTGGTCCTGACTCCGTCGTATGTTCTCAGCGGCGCCTACTGGTATCCGGTCTATGATCTTCGCGTCAATCCCGAAGACCAGGGTGTGGAACTTGTGTATTATGCCATGGTTGCACAGAGGACGGGCGAGGACTGGAAGGACGTGAAGCTGGCCATCTCGACCGCGCGCCCCAATATATCAGCCAACATGCCGACATTAAGTTCGTGGTACCTGAACGTGTATGAAGGATACAAAGGGGACCTTGGCGCGCTGAGCGGAGCCAGATCCGGTGCGGGTGCCGGGTATCGGGCCTTCGGGGCAAAGAAGAAGAGCGAAATAGAGGCAGAAGAAAAGGCTGTCGATGACGAGGTTGGTTCGGGTGGCATCGTCGAGTTGGATAGGGCTGTGGTGGAGACGCGCTCCACGTCTGTGGTCTTTGCGATTCAGAAGGCGACTACCATTCCAGCAGACAATTTCGAACACAAAGTCGCCATCACGACCGAATCGCTGAAAGCGGAACTGGAATATTCCGCGGTTCCGAAGCTGTCCTCCCTGGCGTATCTCAAAGGTCGCATCGAAAATACGACCGATGTGCCTTTTCTCGCCGGTAATGTGAACATCTTCTTTGGAAACAGCTTTGTGGGCACATCGTCGCTCGGCACCGTCATTCCGACGGAGAAATTCGACGCCTTCCTCGGAGTGGACGATGCGATCAAGATCAAACGGGAGCAAATCAAGGACTATCAGTCTGAAAAAGGACTGTTTTCCAAGTCCATCAAGAAGACATTTGAATACAAAATGACAATAGAGAGTTTCCGTCGCTCGACAGACTCGATCACCGTGTTTGATCAATTTCCGATTTCGTCGGATGAACGGATCAAGGTGACGGCATTGGTTCCCGAATTCGAAAAGGACAAGAACGCGGCCGCTCATCCCAATGGCGTGGTCGAACGCAGGACGGATGGCGCCATCGTATGGCGGCTGAGAATCAAGCCGAAGGAGAAGATCGAACTGCGGATCAAATACATCGTCGAGTACCCGCGCGAGATCAGCATCGACGGGTTGTAGGACGCTTTGGTAGGGCTGCTTCGGCAGCCCTTTTTTCTACCGGGATCCATGCGTCGCCGCCGCCTGACGTATCCTGTCAACCATACATGGATTCACATCATCCCGCTCAAACAAGAAAGGCCGCGGTAAGCGGCCTTTGGTTATAAGTATCCATCGAATATCGTGTTTACTGCGGAGTGATCGTACCGTCGTCCAGATTGAGAATGAACGTGTGCCCGCCGTATTCGAGCAATGCCGTTTCGTCGCCATCGAATGTGATCTTTCCGCCGACAAAATAGTCTGCCGTAAGATTGGGTCCGATGACATCGTATTCGACGGTGAAGTCCAGACTGCCGCTTTGAGGGTAATCCACCTCGTCATCGTCCTCATTGAATGGACCGAAGAGGCGAAGCGACTCGACATCATAACGGTAGCTCGCGGTTACGGTAAATCCGTCAGCCGTGAACTGGCTGGACGCCGTGGTCTTACCGGTGATGGTTATGAAATTGGTGTCGCTGACAAAGGGAAGATCACTTTGAATATCGTAGTCTTCCGAATAGCTCAAATCGACCTGCACGCTGTCCTCCTCATCGACAACGAGCCCATCGATGTCGATGTTCGTTTCGTACTCCATTCGATCGGTCAATTCCGTTGCAAAGCCGAAGAACCCGCGGGGCGTATACCGAACGCGGTGGAATAAGGAGATATTTATTCCATTTTCGGTCGTATCGGCATCCAGGGTCCAATACCCACTGCCGGAATCATAGGTGAACTGGATAGATTGACCTTTGAGGAGCGATGGTTTCTTTCCGAAGCGTTTCTTGCCAAAACTGGACGTTCCATCGAACGTCTCGCTGAGCATGGCCGCATCGAGAACTTTATTGACAATCTCCAGCGGATCGGTTTCACCATCTTCAAGCTGCTGATAGGATTGCTGTGCTTCGCTGGCGGTACCGAATTCGACCGCGTTTTTCTTCGTGTCTTCGCAGGCGGTTCCAAACAGAACGAAAGCGCACAGGGTTAGGGTCAAGTGCGATTTCGTGTGGCTGGGAAGCATGGTTTCTCCTTGTATTGGTTATTATGAGCTTAACGGCAGTAAATAGCGTTCGTAAAGCAAACGTAAATGGCGGAATGGCCGGTGAAACCAGGAGAACCTATGGAAAGCCGATCGATAGCGATTTGACAAAACCCGAAGGGCTGACAGCGTAAATTTTCGTGGACATGTAAATCTCTTGACAAGCTATACATTTGTATAGTATATTCACTCCCATGAATGAGCTGACCAAAAAACAACAAGAACTCCTTCATTTTATACAGGAATTCCTGCGCGAAAACGGATTTCCACCAACGTTTCGCGAAATGGCCGGCCATTTTGACGTGCACGTCAAAGCGGTGCAGGATCACGTTACAGCCCTGAAATTAAAAGGTTTTTTGCGTAACAAACCCAATAAGGCCCGGGGATTCGAGATGGCTGCGCGAGCCCATGAAATTCCCATTTATGGCCGGGTCGCCGCCGGAAAGCCGATCTTTGCGCTGGAAAACATCGAAGGATACATTTCCAACAGCCTCGACCGAAAGAAAAATGTCTTTGCGTTGCGGGTGACAGGGGACAGCATGAAGGATGCCGGGATCGTCGAAAATGACATCGTCCTGGTCAAACAGCAACATACAGCCAACGATAAAGACATCGTCATCGCGATGGTCGGAGAGGAGGCAACGGTCAAGCGATTCCGAAAAAAGGGCGGTCGAACTTTTTTAGAACCCGCCAATGCGGAGTATGCGATCCTAGAATCACCGTTCGAAATCATAGGAAAAGTCATTGAACTGAGAAGAACATTCTAAAACAATCGAAGGCTGCCATGCACTTGTTTCGGCTTGCCATGGAAAGTCGGAACAAGTTCAAGGTTGCCGGAAAGCGGGAAATGGCAACAAGCAATTATTCCATCCTGGAAGAAGAAATCATCAGCACTCATTTTCAGCGGATCTTGCATACGCTCAAGGTCTATCATCTGGTTTCCGATCGGATCGGATTGGAAATGGCCCTGCAAAATGGGAAAATTTGCGGATCCAACCTGAACTTTTACAAAACCCGCCCGGATGCGCTGGGCAATATCAATTGCGTCGTTCATTCTTTATCCGAACCCGAAAAAGAACGCGTGCGTACCCACGTATTGGAAATCCTGCAAGCCCTCAGCGTCGCGATTCCTGCGGATATGTTTGGGCATGTGGAGTTGGTCGCGGAATACGATCCGGCCTACCGGATGCGAATCAAGAATTTGCTTCTGAATTTGCGGAGCACGTTTAAACTCTCTTCGGTCGCATAAATAACACGCCGGACCGAACTTTTTTGCGATTGTGTCGTGTGTACGCCAACACTTTTGAATAAATCGGAGAGGTCATGAAAACGTCATGGTGGATGGCGCGAACGTACATTCCGCAAGACCGGCTGTCTATAGTGATTGTGGTGATGTCAAGCAAATCCGAAAACAGGTTGAACCGTTCGGAACCATCCTTCCTTAAACGTGACCGAGCATGAGCGTTCGTATCGCCCATATGGATCTGACAGCTTTTTTCGTGTCAGTCGAACGCTTGCTCAATCCACAGTGGGTGGACAAACCGATCATGGTGGCCGGTCCGCCGGAGGGCCGGGGAGTGGTGACGTGTGCTTCCTATGAGGTCCGTCCCTACGGTGTACATGCAGGCATGGCGACCTCTCAGGCGCTCAGGAAATGTCCGATCGCCATCCGCGTGGACGGACACTATTCGGCGTATGCGGAATTTTCGGAAAGAATCCAGCAGTTCCTGCGCTATTACTCTCCCGTGTTTGAAGCGGCTGGCATGGATGAATTTTACATGGATTGGACGGGGTGTCGACGGATTTTTGGGGGAAGCTACAGGCAATTTGCCCGCAAAATTCAAACAGCCATAACGCGCCGTTTTGGCCTCCCGTGTGCCATCGGAATTGCCTCCAACAAAACAATGGCCAAAATCTCTTGCGGAACAGCCAAACCGGTAGGGGTGACGGAAGTGGCCGACGGGCGCGAAGCGGAATTCCTGCATGACTTGGACGTAAGCGTGATCCCCGGCGTCGGCGAAGTGATGCTGGCAAAGCTGGTGCAACGGGGTATTCGAACGTGCGGTCAATTGGCGGCCCTGGATTCCGAGTACGTCGGACGCGTGCTGGGCCGCTGGGGGCTCGCCGTACAATCGTCTGCACGAGGCAGGGGGACGGAATACCTTACGGTCGATCGTGAACAGAAACAGATATCGGAGGAACGAACGTTTTCCGAGGACACGAGAGATCGGACGTTTCTCTCGACTACGCTGCACAACATGGCGCTGAATGTGTCGCGGGAGTTGCGAAAACAGAATCTTCGCTGCCGGTGTATCCATGTGAAACTGCGCTATTCAGATTGGGTGACGTACACCCGTCAGATCATGATCGACCCGACGCAGGATCCGACCGTGATTTATCAAACCGCATGGAAACTTCTTCAGAAAGCCGATCAACGGCGCCTGCGGATTCGTCTGGTCGGTGTTGGTATTTCCCATTTGACCGACGATCACGTCACGATGGACCTGTTTCGTCTGCAGGAAGAAAAAAAGGAATGGCTTCTGAAAACCGTCGATCAGATTAATCAGAAATTCGAAGATGCCGATCTGGTGCGCGTCGGCTGCGGCGTGTAAAGCGATTGCCTTTCTACCCACTTTCCATTTATATTTCTCCACACATCCTACCACCAACGATATGTTGTCATGAAACCATACGTGTTTATTGTCCTCCTGCTCCCTCTTTCTGTGTCCGCACAAGACAAAGACTGGACGAAGAAGAGTCGTTCCGATAAGTATCCCGACGCGCAGTATATGCAGGCAGTCGGGAGCGGTGCGACGGCCGATGAGGCGAAGAGCCAGGCGTTCATCAAAATCGCGCAGTCGATCGAAGTCAAAATTCGGGGCGAACAGACCTTTTCCAGCACGGAGAAGATTTCCGGTAAATCCGGCGAGACCGCGTCCAGTATGACCGAGAATACACGCGCCCAGGTGGATCTTCAACTGCAGGGTCTGCGGGTCGCGGATACTGACTACAGCAAGAAGAACAAGACACACTACGCACTCGCTGTACTGGACCGGAAAGTGGCGGGGGACGCCCTGAAGGCGGAAATTGCCGATCGGGACAAACGGTTTCGAAGCTTCCTGCAGGAAGGGGAAAAGGCATTTGAAGAGAAACGCTACTATGCGGCCCTCGAGAAGTTCCAAACCAGCGTGTCCGATCTGTTGGGAATCGACAAGCGACTCAAGAAGATGCGGATCATCCAACCCGATGAGAGGTTCGAATCCGCCATCGCAAAGATCAGTGAGGAGTCGAAGATATCCACTTTCGTGGATCGCATCGGGCGAGACGTGGAATCGGGCAATCTGGACATTGCCTGCGCCATTTTGATGTACAGGCTGCAGCGCGCACTGTCCGAATCGGATTTGCGGATTGTCTTTGGACAGTTCACGTATCAGGACACAAGAATGTCAAGCGCCTTTGCGTCGTATTTTCGAGGCAAAGTCGAAGTGGAACTGGGAAAAGGCCACGGACTGAATATCGTCAAAGAATCGGTCTTGGCCGATCAACTGAAATCCAAAGGCGGGGAGTACGCCGGTACGGTAGAGAGCCTCGCGCAAATTACCGGATCCGATGCGGCGATCGTCGGCAGCTACTGGGAACTGGATGATCAAGTGGAGGTCCGTCTGCAAGCCGTTTCCCAATTGACCGGGCAAGCCATTGGCAGCGCCAATTTCTCCTTTCCAAGCAAATGGGTTCCCAAGTCCATCTCGATGCGCCCGGACAATTACTCGAGTGCCCAGCACGACTTGGAGATTCTCAAGGATTCGCGTGAATCCCAATTGAAGATCGTCGTCTGGACGGATCGGGGAGAAAGCGCGGTTTATCGCGAAGGCGAAAAGATGAAGGTGTTCCTCAAAGCCACGGAGACGTGTTATGTGCAGGTTGTCTACCGCGACGCCGGGGGCAATCATATCCAGATCTATCCAAACGATTTGTCGGAAGAACACGCTCGGATCGAGGGCGGACGCGTGTTCGAACTGGGCGGCAAGGATACTCCGTTTGAATTTGTCATAGGTCCTCCGTTTGGGACAGAGTTGATCAAGGTATTCGCCAGTTCCAAACCTTTGACGAAGGTCCCCAACCGTCAGGCCGTGGGCAACGGCATGTACGCAATCAACCTCAGTGCTGCCGATCTGATCGCCGCCATGCGGCAACACGCTGTGGATGGGAAGTATGGTGAAGCGAGCGTGACGCTGACGTCCGTTAAGGCGCCGTAGCGATCTTCATGCGATTGGTTGGGGTTTTTCTCGTCCTCACGCTGGCCGTTTCTGCGGAAGCCCAGCAGTATTTTTCCCGCATCTACAACTTGTCGTCGGGATTTCCAAACGCACAGGTATGGGATATTGTCCAGGACCCGGACGGATTTGTGTGGTTCGCGACTGGCGCGGGTGCGGTGCGGTACACCGGCAGGGGATATCAAACATTGGGTAAAGACGACGGCTTCGTCGGCAACGTGGCCCGCTCGATCCTGATGGACTCGTCGGGTAGAATGTGGATCACCTTCGATGAGGGCGTATCCAGCGTCTCCGGCTCCACCATTCGGAATTACACACATCAGGAGGGGTTTCCCAAAGGCATCATTCGCGAAGCGGAAATCGATCGATGGGGACGCATCTGGTTTGTGAGCAGTGACGACGGCATGGCCATTCTTTCCGAGGACTCGGTGGCCCGCATCACCGAGTCAAACGGGTTCCCGACCGATCACTTGCGGTCTGTCTACAGGGACGAATCGGGAAACATGTGGGTGGGAGGACAGCATGGAGTGTCGGTACTGCGCTGGAACGGGCGTCGCTATGAAGACGAATGGCAGCACTTCCTGGTTGGTCAATCGCCTATTCCCGGCTCAGTTGTCGAGATTACGAATGGTCGAGGAGGTGAATTGGCGATCTGCACTCAGAACGGACTGCTGCTCGTCGACCTCTCGAAGTGGCAAAGCAATACCAGCCTCGACAAGTGTTCTCGTCTATACGATGTCAAAGACGGGCTCGCCCATTCGTATGTGTCCGACGTGGTGGCCGACGGACCTGCACTGTGGGTGTCGACGGATTACGGACTAACACGACTCGAGAATGGGAAGGGTCGCAAAGTGACGTTCGATGAATCTCTGACCACAAACAGTCTGACTTCGCTTCTGATCGATCGATCTGGCATCCTGTGGATCGGCACCGACGGCGGCGGGATGATCAAGATGCCGAATCGTACCGTGGAACATTACACTACACGCGACGGATTGCTGTCGAATATTGTCAACGCCATTGAAACCGATTCGAAGGGACGCGTCTTTATCGCCAATGACAACGGGGTCAACGTTCTGCACCAGGGACACGTGACGCGACTGATTGAGGAGGACCGATTCCGTGGGGACGCGATATGGAGCCTGGACTATGCGCCCACCGGCGAATTGTGGATCGGCAGTGAACGGGGGCTGTTTCTTTACAGGGATGGTCGCTTGCACGCTTCGGAGGCGGTCAACGTGATTCGTGACGCGACCATCACGGACATCGAGCGTGACCATGCGGGTCGTGTCTGGATCGGTACGACAAATGGAATCGCAGTGTTGGACGGCGGGCGGTCCTATGTCTATCAAAAAGAACAGGGTCTCACGTCGAATCAGATCTGGAGCATTTTTCATGCGTCGGACGGATCCACGTGGATTGCGACTTCCGACGGACTTCTCCGCTGGTCTGGTCGAGACCCGGCGGCGCCCACATTTGACGTCTGGCAAAAACAACATGGCTTGCCGGACAACTATGTCAATGTCGTGAATGAGTATCCCAGGGGTACCCTGTGGATCGGTACGGACGCCGGCCTGTCAAGATTGGCGGGCACGGATTTCGTGAATTACGGCCTGAAGGCAAGGAAACTTCTCCGGGACAACCGAATCACGGTCATCCAGCCTGATTCGACACGCAACGGCTTGTGGGTGGGGTCCTCCGGTTTCGTACTGTTGGAAGTGAATGGCAGAGACATTATTCCAAAAGAGCTCTGGACAGCTCGAACGGGGCTTGTGGGAGATGAATCGACGACGCACAACTCTCTTCTGACCACGCCCGCCGGGGAGGTGTACGTTGGCAGTTACAATGGACTCACGCGAATCATGGGCTATCAAAACGTCCCGCTGCCGACACCGCGGTTGGAGACTGTGCGGGTCCAGGATACACTGGTTGTTCAGTCGACGCTCTCGGAACCTGAAATTGAAGGCAAGAGTGTGGAATTTACGTTTTCGTGTCCGTATTATTTTGATGAGGAGTCCGTTCAATTTCTGTATGTCCTCGATGGGTTTGAAACGGATTGGTCCATCCCGTCGAATCAAAATTCCGTTCGCTATACGAATCTGCCTCCCGGAAACTATTCCATTCGATTCCGCGTTTCGTCTGTGGCCAAAGGACTTGGACCCGAATCCGAATATCGATTTTCTGTCCGAACACCTTGGTGGCGTAGGTGGTTTGTATGGATGGTCGTTTCGATGATGGTCGGGTGGGCGTCGTACAAGTCTGCGCGCCAAATCATCCGAAAGCGACTGCATCGGGTCGAAGCCCACAATCGTGAGTTGGAAAAGGTCGTCCAATTGCGGACCATGGAGTTGTTACAGCAGAAGGAAAATTTGGAAAGTCTCTTGGCCGAACTCCAGAAGACACAAACGCAATTGATACATTCGGAAAAAATGGCGGCCCTGGGCCAGTTGGTCGCCGGTGTCGCTCACGAAATCAACAATCCAACATCCATTCTTGCGGGCAACGTCGGCTACGTCGAGGACTACATCAACGGGCTGCGAAAGATGATTGCGTTTTACGAAAGACGACTGGACCCTCAACATGCCTTCGAAGCGGGGGAACTGAAGAATCAATTGGATTACGATTTCATGATCCGCGATGTCGACCATCTGTTGTCCAGTTTCAAACATGCCGCGGACCGCATCCGGGATATTGTGCAGGACCTGCGAACGTTTTCGCGTCCGGATGAATTGGACATCAGCGAAGTGGATATCCATGAATGCCTGGATACGACCATTACGCTTTTTCTCAACCAATACCGATTGCTCCTGACGATTGAGCGTGAATTCAAGGCCACCAGGAAGGTTCTCTGTGCAGCCAATCAGATTAATCAGGTTCTCTTGAATCTCTTGGTCAATTCGGCCCATGCGATTGAAAAGAAATTTTCAGGTGCGTCCGGGAAGGGAATTATCAGGGTCGGCACGAAAGACGTCGATACCGACAAGATTGAAATCAGAATATGGGACAACGGCACTGGTATATCACAAGACATCATTCCAAGGATCTTTGATCCCTTCTTTACGACGAAACCCGTCGGGCACGGGACCGGTTTAGGTTTATCAATCAGTTATGGCATTATCGAACGTCACGTAGGATCGATTCGCTGCATGAGCGAGGAGGGGCAGTGGACAGAATTTCTTATCGTCTTGCCTCGAAATGGCCTCAATGTCTCGTGATGTGATGACTGTCACAGCGTGATTGGTCGAACGAGGCTATGTTACTTCTGCAAGGTAGGGTTAAGTGGGAGAGAGTTCCTCAAACAGTTTTTCATAGAAAAACTTACTCTCTCTCATTTTTGTTTTCCTCACTCCGATCGATTAGATTCCAAAAACGATACCTCACCACGACAAGGGAGTAGTATGGACATCCTCGCGGTTCTGGATGGACAAGTGAAAGCGGCGATGAAATCGGGTCAGAAAGATAGATTGGACGCGCTGCGCGTACTGAAAGCCGGCCTGCAAAAACTGAAAATCGACAAGGGAGGCATCACAGAGCAAGACGTCACATCGTACTTCTTGTCGGAATCCAAACGACGCAAGGAGGCGATTGATCTGTATCGGCAGGGAGGACGGGATGATCTGCGCGTCAAAGAAGAGCGCGAGTTGGAACTGATTGCGGAGTTCCTGCCCAAGCAGTTGAGTCCGGAGGAGGTCGTCGCGATGGTGGATGCGATCATCAAGGAAATCGGTGCGTCCTCTGCGAAAGACACAGGAAAAGTGATGTCAGTCGTGATGGCCAAAGCCCGCGGACAAGTGGACGGGAAGCAGGTTCAGGAAATCGTCAAATCAAAACTGACCTGAAGATCCATCGAGGTAGGATCGAAGAATCACCACGGCCGCGAGTTCATCCAGTTTGGATTTTGTCCTTCGTTTCTTCTTGAGTTCCAGCTCAGGAAGCATCTTCTTCGCCATGGCAGTAGTAAAACGCTCATCAATCGTCTGAATCGGAACCTCGACTTCGGCTTTCAATGCATCAATAAAGCTCAGGACTTTCCCTGTCTTCGCGGAGGGATGGCCGTCCAATCCGATCGGCAGTCCCACCACGATTTCCGTAACGCTCTGCTCCTCTACAAGTTCTGCGATCCGAATTCGCGCGGTTCTTTCTCCCTCCTGCAAGGTTTGGAGGCCCGTGGCAAGTATTCGCATGGGATCGCTGATGGCTAGGCCGATTCGCTTCTCTCCATAGTCGATCGCCAGAACTCTTCCCTTCAACAGCAAGCCTCAAAAAGAAAAACCATCCTAATCGTCAGGATGGTCTCGTGAATTTCATCGTGAGAAAACAGACTAGTGACCGTTGTTGGACATGGATCCTTCAGAATTGAGCGGTTGCTTGAGAACTTCCTTCAAGAGCTTACCTGGCTTGAAGTGTGTCTTGCGGCGTGGCGGGACGAAGATGATTTCACCCGTTTTCGGGTTCCGGGCCTTTGGTTTTGCCTTGGTCGTCTTGACCTCGAAAACCCCAAAATCACGGATTTCTATCCGGACATCCGGGTCTGCCTCGGAGAGGATTTCACGAATGGACTCGAAAACGACGTCGACCCACGACTCGACGTTGTGGATCTTCTCGTTCATCTTATCCGCAACTCGTTTCGAGACATCCTTTTTTGTCATCGTTTTCATTTGAGGATCTCCGAAAGGCAGCTCATTACTTGAACAGGAAAATATCTAAAAACAAATTCAGAATGTCAAGGAAAACTTATATTTACAGAAATTCATGGCTACTCAGAACCGTGGCGATTGTCTTTTGTTGAGAATTTGTGGATAAACAATCAACATCTCTGTCAGGTTGGCAATATGCAGTTCTGACTATAGATAAAGCTATGTTAAAACAATATTTAAACGAAAAACAGGTGGATGTAACGAGTCCGACATCATCGCCACTGACTGACAGTACGGCAGGCAAGCTAATGGCACTTTCTAATTTCAATAAAATTAGATGTCGCTGTACCTTTTCATAAGTGTCGAGCCTTGCGATGACTTCCTGGCCAACATAGCAGCCCTTCTTGAACGAGATGACGTTCTTGAGCCCAACCTCAAGGGGATTGACAGCCTCGCTCAGTTCGAATCCCCATTGGGGAATCCGATTTTCCAGGCGAAGGCTCTCCGTAGCCAAGTACCCGGCACGCATAGCGCCCGCGGCACAGTATTCGGACATCCAGTCAATCAGTTTGTTCGACGGACCCATGAGCCTCCAGCCTGGCGCTGTTTTCTGAAGGATCAAGTCGTCGCGTTGGGAAACGAAGCCCGGGAGGGGAATATCAAATTGACGGGAGATCCATTCCCCAGTCCGAGTGCCCGTGAGCAAAACGGATTCGAAATCTGATCTTTGCGATTTGACGTCCTCCCGTATCGTATACCGATCGATCCACTTTTCCACGCGATCCCCGCGAGTCGGACTGCAAATGACATGCAGGCGATCTTCCAATTTGATCACGGTCAAAACATCCAACACGCGTCCTTTTTCGGACGTCAGCACGGTGGGTTGGACTTGCCCCGTTTGCATGCCAGCCAATTCGTTTGTGGAGAGACGGTGGAGCAAGTTCAGGGCATCCTTGCCGCTCAACTCCAGATGTTCGACAAAGGACTCATCCGAGATCGCCATTCGGTTCACGCAGGCGTCGTATTCTGCTTCGGGATTTCCATAGTCCACCACGACGTCGAGATTCCACGGTTCGATGTGTGTGGATCGGCTCCCGGGGGTGTGAAAGAACGAATGAACAGACGACATGTGGTTGCCTTTCGATGGATCGAATATAGAGTCGTGCATCCTCCATTTCAAATTTACTTTTGAATCCTTGCCTTTGTTCATTACTTTTACCGCGGAAAAAATCACACAACACTTCCTCGGGACATGGCACAAAAGAAGACGGTAGACTCGAAAGCTCCTTCCGGCATCAAGGATTGGCAAAAGGATGCATTGAGCGTCCTGTTTCTCTATGCGCTGGTCTTGGTCCTTTTTGCCGGCGCGGTGTTTCAAAACAAGACGGTCCAGTCGGGAGCCGACACGATGCATGGCTCCGCCATTTCGGAAGCCGCGGAAAACCTGCACGATGAGGAAGGCGACGTCGTCTTGTGGTTCCCGTACATGTTTGCAGGCATGCCAGCCTTTGCGAGCGGGATGTACATGAATCTGGATCAGGTACCCGTCCTTCGCATCGCGCGATTCATCAGCCCGTCTTTCTATGTGCACACTGCGGTCAATTTCATGTTTGGAAACAAGGACCACAGTTGGGAAGTGGGAACATTTTTTCTGGCTGGCGTCTTCATGTTTCTTCTCGCACGACAACTTGGGTTTGGCCGGTTGATCGCGTTGACGGCGGCGGTGGGATTCATGTTTTGCAATTTCTTCGTGATGTCCATGGCCGCGGGGCATGGCGGGAAAGTGCTGACGATCGCGCGTTTGCCATTGATCTTCTGGGCCGTGTTGCGATGGTATGAGCGGAAATCCTGGCTGAATGCTTTTGTTCTGATCTATGTTTTTGGCTATTTCTTTTTCGAGGCGGGGCACACACAGATTATCTACTATGGCATGTTGGCCGTCGGCGTGCTGATGATTACGCATATTTGGAAGCATGGCCGGGCAAACTGGAAAGAGGCTGTCACGTTGAATGGTGTAATCGGTCTCTCGATACTTCTCGCCATTGGCTTTGGCGCCTTCCAACTGCTCTCCCAATATGTATACTCGGATGTGACCATGCGTTCGCTGCCCCCCGCTTTGGTGGAAAAAGGGGAGGTGGCTTCCGGGGGAATGACGTTTGATTACATCACCAATTGGTCCTTCCATCCCGTGGAATCTCTGACTTTTTTCATTCCGGCATGGTTCGGTCTGGACAGTCCATACTACTGGGGATGGATGACATTCACATCGTCTGCGTTTTATTTTGGCGGGCTGGTCATGGTTGCGGCAATTGTCGGGTTGGTCAAGACGCGGAACTGGATGGTCGGTGCGTTCGCTACGATCGCCGCGATCGCCCTGCTCATTTCGTTTGGACGATTCTTCGAACCCTTCTTCAGGTTGATTTTGGTTGTCCTTCCGTTTTTCGATAAATTTCGTGTTCCCTCGATGATCTTGTCCGTTTTTGCATTCGCGTGTTGTGTGTTGGCCTGCTACGGCCTTCAGGCGATGTTTCATCAGAAGGACGATCCGAAGTCCAACCTTCCACGCAAGATCTTGATAGGAATGGCAGCGGCTCTGGTTGCGGCTCTCGTCGGCGTCCTCTTCAAGTCGGCGTGGTTGGAAGCGTTTGGACTTCTGGGTGAGAATGAGGCGGGACGGTATTCCGCCTCCCAGATCACACAACTGAAGCAACTGCGTGCAGACTTACTGGGAAGCGGTTTCCTGAAGTTTATCTTCCTTCTCGAAATTCTCCTGGGCATGTGGTATCTCGTTCTGAAAAAGAAAATCGCCGCCGGAATCGGCCTCACCGTTATTCTGGCGGTGACTGCCTGGGACATGATCGTACTCAATAAGAAGACGCTGAAGCTGGCGCCCGCGAAAACCGCAAAGGCCGATTTCCCCATGACGCCTATCGTACAAGCGCTCAAACAGGATTCCTCCGACTACCGCTTGTTTTCCCTGATGGAACACGCTCAGTCCGGAAGTCCGGAATGGACGTATCACGGCATTGAGACGATCGGAGGGTACAGTCCGACCAAGATGCGGATCTACCAGGACATCATCGACTTCTCCCTCTACAAAGGCGCGGATCCCCAACTTCCTATCAATATGTCCATCGTGAACATGTTAAACGCGCGATACGTTGTCACTAATGGGCTGGTCCCGGATACGTTTGGATGGAAGATGGTCACGGTCGATCAACAGCGACAACAAATCTTGTATCAAAATCCAGGAGCGCTGCCGCGCGCGTTCTTTGCCAGGAAGACATTTACGGCAAAGCACGCGCAGACCCGATTCCGCATGTTGAATAGTCCGACATTTGATGCACGAGAGATCGCGCTGACGGAAGTGGATGTCGCCGTGGAAGAACCGGACAGCATGCGGATCGAATTTGTAACCAGGAGGAGTTCGGCAACCACACTCAGGGTATTCACAGACAAGTCCGCTCTACTGGTCCTGAGTGAAATCTGGTATCCGCACGGCTGGAAAGCGCTCATCGACGGGGTCGAGACACCCATCCTGAAGACGAATCACATCCTCCGTGCCGTCGTCGTACCGGCGGGCGAACACACGATTGAATTTCGCTTCCGGCCGCGGGAATACGAAGTTGGAAAGTGGATCTCTGCCGGCGTGAATTATCTGGTCTGTGGAGGACTGTTGGTTTCCATCGGCCTGACCTTCTGGAGACGAAAGCGATGAGTCTATCGAGAGGGCAGCGTTTTTGGGCTGGAATTGCCGGTGTGATCCTGACGATCCTGGTAGCCGGCTTGGTGACAGCCTGGTTTCTTGTGCACAAGTGTTTGCCGCAAACGAGCGGTGTCATTGAGTTGGAAGGTCTCCAGGGCGCTGTCACAGTCGTCCGCGACGCCTATGGCGTACCGCACATTGAGGCGGAAAATGAGCATGACTTGTTTATGGCCGTCGGATTTGTGCAGGCACAAGATCGACTGTGGCAGATGGACTTGTTACGACGTGTGTCGGAAGGTCGACTATCGGAGATCCTGGGATCACGGGCGTTGGAGGCCGACAAGATGCTCCGTACCGTGGGAATGATGCGCGTTGCGCGCAGGATTGCCGATTCACTCGATGCCGAATCTCGACGAATTCTGGAAGCCTATACGGCCGGTGTCAATCAATTCATCCAGAAGAATCTTCACAACTATCCGATCGAATTTGTTCTTCTGGGGTACGAGCCGTATCCGTGGAAAGTGGAACACAGCATCGGCATTTCCCGCGTGATGGCGTGGCAGTTAAACATGGGCTGGATGGTGGACCTGAATTACCAGCGGATCGCGGACACGATAGGGTTGCCGATGGCGGCGGAGCTGCTTCCCGGCTACCCGGAGGATGGACCCTTTGTCGTGCCGGACAGAGGTCTACCGATCTCCAGACTGGATGCAGGCGGATCGGTGTTGACTTCGCAGAGTGTTGGATTGTCCTCGTTCTACGACGCTAATACCGCGTTGCAGACGATATTGGGTACCCTGGGCAGCGCGTTTGGCAGTAACGCATGGGTGATCAGCGGGTCGAAATCGGGAACGGGCAAACCGATTCTGGCCAACGATCCGCATCTTGCTCAAGCTTCGCCGCCGACATGGTATGAGATGCATCTGTCAGGCGCTGGTTGGAACGTGGAGGGATTTGCCCTGCCGGGAACTCCGGTGGTGGTTCTGGGAAACAACGCGCGAATTGCATGGGGATTCACAAATCTCATGTGTGATGACGCTGATTTCTTTGAGGAGACCCTCGATGGTGACCGATACCTCGATCAAGGGACGTGGAAGGATCTCCAGATCATTTACGAAACGGTTCGAGTGAAAGACACGGCAGAAGTATCGATTCCGATCCGATCCACGCGGAGAGGGCCTTTGGTGACGGAGATTGTGCCAACAAGAGGCCGAGCGGTGTCCATGCAATGGACGGGACTTCAGCCGAGTTTTGAAATGACGGCGATTGCCAAAATGAACCGTGCATCCAATTGGATGGAATTTCGCGACGCCTGTTCGTTATTTAAGGTACCTGGACAAAACGCGATCTACGCAGACGTGGATGGCAATATCGGTTATCAGTGCATGGGCGCCGTGCCCGTGCGGAAGGGCGGAGAAGGCATCTTTTTGGGAGATGGAGCGAGCGGTCGGAACGACTGGACGGCAGCGGTGCCTTTTAAGGAGTTGCCGTTCTCTTTCAATCCTCCCGAGGGCTACATTGCATCCGCAAACAATAAGGTCGTCGGGACATCCTATCCTCATTACGTCGGCAGATATTGGGAGCATTCATCGCGCGCGCGTCGACTGAACGAGCTGTTAAGTGGAGACAGCGCCTTGAGCGTGGAGAGTGTCCGGCAGATTCAGATGGATTTCTATTCCCACCATGCGCGAGAAGTCATGGATGTCGTGCTACCGGTTCTGCTTCGTGACAGCGCATGGACTCCGTCCGATGACCGACAGCCTCTGACGGTTCACCAGGGGGCGTTGTTGACGCTGAAACACTGGGATTGCCAGATGGACGTACTGAGCCGGGGAGCCGCCTTGTTTAATACCTATTTTCAAAATCTTCTCCGGCAAATCTATCTCGACGAGATGGGTGACGAATTGTTCCGGGGTTTCATCAAACTGTCCAACGTCCCGACGCGCGTGACGACCCAACTGCTTGCTGCTCCGGCCTCGAGGTGGTGGGACAACCGGCGCACGGGAGCGGTGGAATCGCGGGATGACATCATCCGAAAGACGTTCGAGGAAACGGTCGCGGAAATGGCAGGTCGTTTTGGTGACGACGCGTCTTCCTGGATGTGGGGCGATTTGCACTCGGTGGAGTTTGGACATTTGATCGGTCAGCAGAAACCGTTCGATTATGTATTTAACGTCGGACCGTTTTCGATTGGGGGGAACACAACGACCGTGAACAACACGGAGTACGGCTATGCCGATTCGACTTTTCGTACGGTTATCAGCGCGTCCATGAGGCGGATTGTCGATCTTGCAGATCCGTTGCGCCCGCAGTCGGTGCTCCCGCTCGGTCAAAGCGGCCAGCCGTTCAGTAGACACTATGATGACCAAACCGATTTGTGGCTGAGCGGGCAGTTGAAAACAGTATTCATGAAGGCTGACGAGATTGAAGGGGAGACACTCACCCTCGTCCCAGAAAAACGATGATGCGCATAGGATTTGGCTACGATGTTCATCGACTGGTGGCCGGAAGGCCGCTCGTACTGGGGGGCGTTGAAATTCCATTTGAAAAGGGGTGTCTGGGTCATTCCGACGCGGATGTACTGCTGCATGCGGTTTGTGATGCCATCCTCGGGGCTGCCGCCCTGGGCGACATCGGACGTCATTTTCCGGACACAGAGGAAAAGTATCGTGGCATTTCGAGTCTTCGTTTGCTGGAAGAAACAGGTAGGAAACTTCAGGCGGCCGGATTTGTGATTATCAACCTCGACGCGACGCTGGTTCTGCAGAAACCGAAGATCGCTCCCTTTGTCGACGCAATGATCTCGAACATCGCGACGCAGTTGACCATTCCTCGCACATCGGTGTCGATCAAGGCCACCACGTCAGAGGGACTTGGATTTGTGGGCGAAGGGGACGGGGTCGTCGCGTACGCCGTCGCCGTGATCCGCGCGGACCAGGCATCAGGCTAAATGCGTATTCTTGGCGATCACCACGATGCCGGATGACGTAACAAAGAACCTTTTTCGATCCTCCTCCAGATCGTAGCCAATCTGAATACCTTCGGGGATGGACACATTCTTGTCGATGATGGCACGGCGAATCTTGACGTGACGACCGACGTCCACGCTGTTGAAGAGAATCGATTCTTCGATGTGGGAATACGAGTGGACGCGCACATTGGGACTCAAGATACTGCGACTGACCCTCCCGCCGCTGACGATCACGCCTCCTGAAATAAGGGAGTCCGAGGCCACACCGGAGCGTCCGCCTTCGGACGCATCGTAGAAGACCGTTTTGGCCGGGGCAAATTGCCCCTGGTGTGTTCGGATGGGCCAGTGCTGGTCGTACAGATTGAATACGGGGGACACAGCGACCAAATCCATGCTGGTGTCGTAATAACTGTCCAGCGTCCCAATGTCGCGCCAATAAGGGCGATTGGTCTTGTTTTCGTCCTCAAAGTTGTACGCCACGACTTTGTGGGTGTCGAGCATTCCCGGAATAATGTTTTTTCCAAAGTCGTGTGAGGATTCCTTCTTCTTGGCATCTTCAATCAACGTGCGCGCCAACGTCTTCGCATTGAAAATGTAAATGCCCATGTTGACGTAGCAGAAGTCTGGTTTTCCCGGAAGGGGTTTGGGTTCTTTGGGTTTCTCTTGAAACTCGATGATGCGGCCATTCTCGTCGACGACCATCACGCCGAACTGATGGGCAAGGGAAGTTTCAATCTCAATTCCGGCAACCGTCAAATCCGCTTCATGCGAGATGTGGTGCTGCAGCATCTTGAGGTAATCCATTTTGTAGATGTGATCCCCCGACAAGAGGATGACGTATTCGGGTTTTTCATCCTGCAGGATGTGGAGATTCTGAAAGATCGCATCGGCTGTTCCCTGATACCAGTGATTGGCGGTTCGGAACTGCGGGGGAATGGAATAAATAAATTCTCCGAATTCCCCGTTCAGGAAACTCCATCCCTCCCGGATGTGCGTATCGAGGGATTGAGACTTGTACTGGGTGATCAGATAGATTCGCCGGAATCCGCTGTTGATGGCATTGGAAAGGGTGAAATCGATGATGCGGTACTTGCCGCCAAAAGGAACCGCGGGTTTCGACCGATCCTTGGTGAGCGGGTAGAGACGTTCTCCCTGTCCACCTGCGAGGATAATCGTCAATGTCTTCCGAAAGAGAGAAGAAGAGATGGGGATCATAAGGTCTCCGGCCGATGGTTGGCGTAGGCTGGCAAAATCTACTTATCCTGTGGAAGGGAGGCAAACAAAAATTCCCGACCCTTGCGGGCCGGGAATTGACTTGACCTCCGTGCTTCAGTTGCCTGAAGACGTTATTTACCGAAAATGAAAGTCTGACTGATGGTGACCTGGCCGCTTTTTACCAGACCCGCCTGAAAGCGCAACCCGCGCATTTTGGACACGATTTCGCGCTCGAGTTCCGCACTGCCTGTCGTATTCATTTCGACGATGCATTTTGCGACTCGGCCGCTCTTGTCAATACTGATCCGCACGGCAATTTTGCCTTTCAGATCCGGGTTTCTTTTCAGAAGTCGCGAGTAGGCATTCTGGATCGAACCTTCGCAACTTGAGATCTTGGACATGACGTCGGCCGAACGCAGACCGGCGAAATTTGCGCCGGCATCCAGGTGCGGCGTCGGAACGACGAGGCGATGGTCAGACGTCTGCTGAATGTTCGACGTGATCCGCGGATCAGTCGTTTCAAGATGTAACGAGGTCAGATTCTGTGACAGTTGGATATTCGTATTGTTGCGACGATTCCCATCCTCCTCTGTGCCGTTTTGAAGCGAAGTAAATTCCGTATAGGCGTTTTGTGAATTTTCAGAACCGACCACAAGAAAGCGGTTTCCGGAAGTCTGCAGCAGATTTCGCATATCGTTCATGCGTTGTCGCAGACGATTCTCAATTTCGGCGTGACGATTGTCTGCGCGCTGACGAAGGTATTCCTGATAAGCTTGTCGACGCTGTTGCACGTCCATGGAACGAAATTGTTCCTCGATGCGCTTTTCGATCACCTTCTCTTCATTCACCGGCTCAAACGTCTTGGGGTCGAAAACGACCTTGGTCGTCTGGATTTTGCGAACGATATACTCTGTTCCAAAATCGAGTTTTCGCTGTGCCAGGGATTCCTTGTACAACCAGCCGAGACCGAGAATGGCTGAGACCAGCAGGATAGACCAGAACCGACGGTCCATCGACCGCAGGATCGGACGTTTGAATTCGCTGGGGAATGCTATCGGCATTGCGAGTGCCATTCCAGAAATGTGATTCGTTTTCATAACTTCCTCCTTAGTTGGTTGTCTGTATGCAAGCCAAGAAGGATGCCAAACACGGAAGCCTTTGTTTATATACGCGTTAGACAGAGAGAGATAGCCGTTGCCGACCGCTTGGCAATGCTCAAGAATGCTACATCGTGCTAAGAGGAGCCTCGTTCAGACAGGGGAGACCCTCCGGCGAATTTCTTGACTGCATCGATATGTTTTTTTACCTTCGTCCATGTATCATATCATGCCTGGGGAGTTCTAAGTACAAATGAGTAGCATTTTTGACCGCGTGAACGTGCCGGCGGACCTCAAGGGCCTGACGGTTGAGGAACTGGTCACGTTGTCTGGCGAAGTGCGCCAGTATGTGATCGACGAGATCTCGCGTATCGGGGGGCATTTGGCGGCCAGTCTGGGGGTAGTGGAAATCACCGTCGCGCTACATCATGTGTTTGATGCGCCGAAAGACAAGATCATCTGGGACGTTGGACATCAGGCCTACGTTCACAAGCTGCTGACGGGACGCAAACATGCCTTCCATACGATCCGCCAGACGGATGGGATCAGTGGGTTCTGTAAAATCTCCGAAAGCGAGTATGATGCGTTTGGCGCGGGGCATGCCAGCACCTCCATCTCGGCCGCAGTTGGAATGGCGGTTGCTCGAGATCGCATGAAGCAGAATCACAAGGTGGTCGCCGTTATCGGAGACGGCTCCCTTACGGGCGGCATGGCGTTTGAAGCGATGAACAATGCGGGTTCGCTACGTACAGACATGATTGTCATTCTGAACGACAACATGATGTCGATTTCCACCAATGTCGGCGCGTTGTCCAATTATCTAACCGATCTCATCTCGATGCCTCTGTATAACAAGGTAAAGGATGAAGTGTGGAAAGCGCTCGGCATGCTGCACGAACTCGGGGACCGGATGCGTCGTCACATTGGCAAGTTGGATGAAGGGATCAAAGCCATTCTGGTTCCGGGACATTTCTTTGAGGGTCTGGGATTTCGCTATTTCGGTCCGGTCGATGGCCATGATCTGCCGCGGCTGGTGAAGTTGTTGCAGGATGTGAAACATCTGAAGGGACCGATCCTCATACATGCATTGACCAAGAAAGGCAAAGGCATGCCGCTTGAGGAACAGGACGTGGAGAAATACAAGGTCAACGCCAATCGATTTCACGCCGTGAGTCCGCCAAAAAAATCCGAATCCAAGACTCCTCCTGCGTATACCGACGTGTTCGGGCAGACCGTGCTGAAACTGTGCAAGCAATTTCCAGACGTGGTCGCAATTACCGCGGCGATGGCCGATGGCACGGGCCTGAAATATCTTGCGAAGGAAATGCCGGAACGATTTTTTGACGTCGGGATCGCGGAGCAGCATGCGGTGACGATGGCTGCGGGCATGAGGCTGCAGGGCCTGCGTCCCATTGTGGCCATTTACTCAACGTTTTTGCAAAGAGCCTACGATCAGATCATTCACGACGTCGCCATACAACATATTCCGCTGTTCTTCTGCCTGGATCGCGGCGGTTTGGTCGGCGCGGACGGCCCGACGCATCATGGCGCACTGGACATGGCGTATCTGCGATGCGTCCAGGGGATGGTCGTGATGGCGCCAAAGGACGAAAATGAGCTGAAAGACATGGTCTACACCGGGCTGATGTACAAGGACGGTCCGATCGCTCTCCGCTATCCACGAGGGAATGGCATGGGAGTGGAAATCAAAGAGGAATTCCGCGCCATTGAAATTGGAAAAGCAGAAGTGCTGGTGGAGGGCGCGGATGCGGCCATTCTGGCGATCGGAGCGATGGTCGATCATGCGCAGAAAGCCGCGAAGATACTGACCCAGCACGGCTACGGCGTCACCGTTGTAAACATACGATTTGTAAAGCCATTGGACCGGGAGTTGATTCGTCAGTTGTGTCAGAAACACGACACACTGCTGACCGTAGAGGACGGCACTGTGGTCGGCGGTTTTGGGAGCGGCGTGCTCGAGTTACTGCATTCACGCGACTTTATGGAAACCGGCCGGAAGAGTGATCCGAACTTTGTGTCGAAGCTCGAAAAAATTCGAATCGATTGCATCGGCTTGCCCGATCGCATTGTAGAACATGGCGACATGAATGTTCTGTACCAGCGGGTTGGGCTGGATCCGCAGTCGATTGCGGATCGGACAAGAAATCTAATCGAAACGCGCCGCGGACAAGTCATCAGCGCTCAGCGCGCTGTGTAGCGTTAGTCCTTCAGACCGCAGATCGCCGCGACATTGACGATGTCGTCGGGCGAACATCCCCTTGAGAGATCATTGATCGGTTTGGCGACGCCCTGAACGATTGGGCCGATGGCTTTGGCATGTCCGATGCGCTCGGTGATCTTGTAGGCAATATTTCCCGCATCGAGATTGGGAAAGATGAATACATTGGCCTTTCCCGCAACGGCGCTGCCCGGCGCTTTGCGCTTGCCGATGGCCTCGACATAGGCCGCGTCGAATTGGAGTTCGCCGTCGACCAGCAGAGTCGCGTCGCGCGATCGTATGATCTCCAGGGTCTTTCGAACCTTCGTCACGGCGTCGTGTTCGGCGCTTCCTTTGGTGGAAAAGGACAGAAGCGCCACGATCGGCTGTTCCCCCGTGAGTTGTCGGTGTGTCTCCGCAGAGGCGACCGCGATATCGGCGAGTTGCGTCTCGTCAGGGTAGGGAACCACTGCACAGTCGCCAAAACTCAGGGCACGTCCATCTTCGAGCACCATCAGGAAAATACTGGAAACCGTCTTGTTCCCCGGTTTGGTACCGACACAGTAAATCGCGGACCGTAACACATCGGCGGTCGGGTGAACCGCTCCCGCCACCATTCCATGGCAATCGCCTTTCCGCACCAACATGGCTCCGTAAAACAAGTCTTGAGTGACAAGGGCTTTTGCCTGTTCGTACGTCATTCCTTTCTGCTTCCGGAGATTGAAAAGCTCAGAGGCAAAGTCCGAAAGTTTGTCCGAACGATTGGGATCCACGATGGGAACCTGAGGGTCCAGATCGATCTGCAGTTCGGCGGCCTTTTGACGGATGTCTTGCGGATTGCCAATTAGCACCGGGCGGCAGATGCGATCCCGAGTCAGGATCTCGACGGCTTTCAGCGTCCGTTCTTCTGTACTTTCCGGAAATGCAATTTTGCGGTTCAGCGCTGCAGCCTTGTGTCTAAGATCGGTCAAAATGTCCATAAGCTTCCTCAGAAATCGCGATTAACGAGAAACGGAACCCACAGAGAGTGGGAAACGTGATTGTCGCCGAATACGGCATCCACACGCCAAAGGAACGCAGATTTGGTCAAGCGTGCCGACTTCCACACGTTCGCACTCTTGTCGATCGTCACCACTGGCGCAGTGGCGAGAAGGCTATCCGGTACCGGCTGAGCGGGGACGGTATAAGTCGAATCATGGAAGGTCAGTAGCTCTCTGTTTTCAAAGCCTGAACAATCAAGGTCAAAAAAGGTCGGCGGGACCGTCGCGATCCATATTGTCGAAACATCGGAGCTCGGGCCGTTGCCGATGCGAAGGACATACTGGATTGGATTGCCGGTCTGATTGCACCAGACGAAGAGTGGTTTGGTTGTCACGACCGTATCGGTGGAAGTCGGAGAAACTAGAAAAGTGACTTTCGGGCCGAGAGTAAACGAGCGGATATACTGCGCGATGCTGTCCTGTGTTTCGAAATAGTTATCCACTTGTGACCCGACGCCGCGATCATCGACCGCCCGGACGTAGTAATAGTAGGTTTGATCGACCACGACAGAGTCATCTTCGGCAATCGGGAGGTCGTCGGCCGGAACGGATTTCACCAAACGAAACACGCTGTCGAGGCTGACGCCACGGTAAATTTCGTATCTGTCCAGAGGCAACGCTCCCTGCACGGCTTCCCATTCCAACAAGATATAATTTTGAGGTCCTGGCTTTGGTCGAATTCCAGACTCGACCATTTCCCCCGGCCCCGAGTAGGGAATCAACTTGACCCCAGGCGGTCGTTCCGGGGCAGGATCTTTTTCAGCGGGGCATCCCGGGAGCAGGATGCCGAACAGAATGACCAGGAGTCTCTTCAAAACTTGTATCCCGCGCTGATACGATGAACGTTGCCCAGCGACTGATTCACCAGTGCGTAGTCGATCGTGAACCGATCATACGATAAACCGGCGCCGTAGGCGAGCGCAAATCCATCGTATCCCATTCTCAATGCGATCCGCTTGCGATAGTCGTATTCCATGCCCCAGCGATGAATCGCGCCGTACCGACTGTTTCGCTCGTAGGACACGAGTAGGCTGCTGTCCAGTTCGTCAATCGGCTGCGCATACGACATTCCAAATCGGACATTGACCGGCGCCACGTCCTGAGCGGGCCCGTCCCAGTCCACGCCTGTGCTCGTCGCATCCTGCAAGGTCAAGCTCATGGAAAAATCTCCCAGTCCGGGTGTTTCCAGCAAATCGTTCATTCCAAACAAGAGCATCGTTCCGACATCGACGCCGACTCCGAACTTGCGGATATCGTCGTTTAGTTTTCCATTGCCGGCGATTCCATCGGTTCCTCCCGTGATGATTTTGAAATTGACTCCGATCGGAATATCGAGAGGAAATTCCGAGTACAGCCAGCCGAGGTTCAGGCGCAATCTATTCATTCTCGCAAAAGAAAAAAAGAAGGCATTGTCGGTGTAGTCAAACGTCCCGAGATAATACTTGTCGAAACTGTAATCGGGGCGACCCCGATCCACCTTGTTATCGGTCAATTCCAGGAACTCACGAATGTCCCCGACGCTGTATCGTATCCAGTTAATGGAGAAGGCGTAGGTCTCCGACAATTGATGATTGTATCCGATGTAATTGTACTGACCGAACCCGCCGAACTGATCGGCATGCATGACGCTGACTTGTCGGGCGTGCACGAGACTCACGCCGGCAGGATTCCAATAGAAAGCGGTCCCATCATTGGCGACAGCGCCGTAGGCCGCGCCCATCCCCATGGCTCTTGCACCCAGCGGAATGTCGAGGAACGCATTCGCGTAGTAGCGCGTCACAGATTGAGCCGTCGTATCCTTATGCAGCAAGGGCAGGAGCGCCAGACCCAAAAGGATGTTAACGGAAGAACGCAAGTTTTCCCTTTCGTTCGATGATCTTGCCGTTCAGTTTGGCGCGAATTTTATAAAAATAAATTCCATTGGCGACAGGATGGCCGCCGTCGTCCATCGCGTCCCAGACGACCTCGTGGTAGCCGATCGAGGTGAGGACCTGATCTCCGACGTCCTGCGGATCGATCTTTCGAATCCGGCGTCCGTCCACCGTGTATAGACTGATTGTCAGATCGTCGAGCGGTTCAGCGGCTTCGGTGCGGAACGCAAACGTCGTCGACGTCTTGAACGGATTGGGAAAGGTTCCGAAGACGTGAACTTTGAACTCCTCCACCACCTGAAAGAAGATCGACGAGGGTTCGCTCAGATTGCCGCTGAGGTCATAGGCCTGGAAGGAAATCGCGTGCGCGCCTGCGGTAAAGTCCGGTTGATCCAGCGCCAGTGTCAACGTTGCGACGTTGCTGTTCAAGAGTGAGTCGGCCATGATGATTTCATTTGGCTTGATCGGACGGTTGTCCACAGCGATCAAGAGGCGCTCTTTACGAATATCCACGCCGTTGGGGTCGGACAGGATGGCGGAAATCTTTGGTCGTCGGGGAACGATTGCGTTTTGTGTGAAGAATTGACCTTCCACGATGGGTTCCACTTTTGGCGCCACGTTGTCGCGATTGATGATCAATGCGATTCGCGTAAGATCGTCCGGCTGTCGCACTTCGATGGCGACCGTGCCCGGCAACTCCGACCGATCTCGTCCGAGCAACCGCCATCGTTGATTCGTGGCGTCGTAGCGATAGACCGAGAAGGAATCGCGGTATGCCGACGGGTACGTGGTCGTATCGTACTGAAGCATCAGCGTAACCGGTGTGCCGCCAAACGAAACCGGGGAAAGAAATTGAATCCGGTACGAAACGGGGACGGACGCTCCGAGCGGAATCCCGGCACCGAGATCGGGTTGATGGGTGATGGGCAGGTCGTCGGTCCAAATGCGAACGGCCGAGTTCTGGCTCACTGTGTTCTGAGGAATGTTGAGACGAAGTCCATCGTCGATGAACACGGTATCGTTTTGCGTACCGGAAAGCGTAGTCCCCAAAGGCACCGTGACGTTGAACACATTCAACTGCAGATTGGCATACCCGAGGTTGTTGTTGCGATTGATATCCGTGAGGGCGCTGTCCGGGTCGATCCACACCCAGATTTCGTGAAATCCGTTGGTCAGTGTACTGGCGATCGATACGGTGTCTGTCGCCGGTCGATCGGCGTTGTCAATAGCTCCCGTCACATTCGCCAGCGTCTCGCCGAGAAGAACCCCGCCGGAGCGCGGGTCATTTTCGTAGAAGCGAACCACGACGTTGGACAGGGAGGAGAACCCCTTGTTCTCGATGACCGCTTCGATCTGGGTGGAGGTGGTACCGCCGATCGAGATGCGCGTCGTTTGCGGATTGAGGAAATCGACCACCCCGAGCGTGAGATCGATGCCGGCGCGAACGCGGATTTCGTACAACCCGGACGTGGTCGAATCGCCATTTCCATCGAAGACCCGCACTCGGTATCGCACGATATCATTTTCGCCCAGCGGACCCACGCCGCGACTACGATATCGACCGGCCCCGATCGCATCCATGGTATCCACCACGCCGACCGCATTGACCGTTCCGAACATATCGACGATGGCGACGACTGAAGCAATGCCCTGCGGATCGCTCACGCTGGCTTCGAAATGAATCACGTCCGAGCTGGTCGGTGAAGCGGGGACACTGGTCAATTCGGCGAGATAGGTTGCATTGACCGCGAAGGCCGTGCTGGCGTTGATCCACGCCGATCCATCGGACGATTCGATAAATAGACGAACGCCGGCCAGACCATCGGACAAATTTCCGACGCTGCTCAGGTTGACGGGTACGGAATACGATGCGCCGGACAGAGTGAAAGGAAAGACAGCCAGCGTTTGATACGAGGCGATGTTGCCGCCTTCCGGTACCGAGTCCAGAGTAGTCTTTGTCTGGAAAATTTCTAACTGTCCGCTTCCGGCGGAGAAAGGCGCTGTACCGCTGACTGTGACGGTCTCGGTCGATGAGGGACTGAGATTGGACACGCTGACGGTTGACGATTGGGGGACGGGGAGCCGCAATCCCGGATCACCCAGCAGTGTGAACATATGAACCATGCTTTGCGGAACAAACGCGGTCGCCGACATATTTCCTGAGCCGGACGTTTCGACGTCTGTGATGCCCTTGAATGTCAGATAATTGATCTTGCCTTGCGCCAACGCCGCCCCGATCGTACTTCCCGGAGTCAACAACGGGTCCGCGGTCTGCTGGAGCAGTTGGAAGTCGCCGACGATCCAACCCGTCCCGGAGGAAGCATACACACCAATCGCTCCGCGGTTGGGCGTTTCGAGCAGATATTCTCCGAGAGGCGATCCGTCGTCGAAGGCGCCTACGAAACACGTCATGCTCATAATGAAGGGAAGATTGCCAGCGGTATTCGTGACTTGACGTACCTGATTGGTGTCGAGTAGCGGTTTGCCCGTGATCACGTCGATGTCTCCCCAAATCCCGCCCCCTCCGTGTCCCAAATAACAGGTGACCAGATTTCCCTGACTGAGACTCTGGATGACCTCATTGGCTCCGCCGACATTTGCGTCATTGCGGGGGTACGCAAAGATACGGTTTGGCGAAAAAGCCGTGGGCACAGAGACGTTGACCAGCGAATTGGTTTGAAAACGGAAGACATCGCGCGGGACGGAACCGGAGCCGATTCCTCGAGACTCGGCCGAACCGCCAATGAACTGGATGCGGTTTTTCCATTGCCCCGCGATACCGTCCTCATACGAGCGGATTTTCGCAAGAATGGTCCGGACTTCGCTCACACTCGTGACCGCGAGTCGTCCGATGTAAAAATCAGGCAGAATGTCCTGATCATCGACGAGCGCATACCAATGATCGCTCGGAGAAGCGCCGTACGATTGCGTCTGAATGAATTGAATCGGAATGATCTCGCCAATATTGCGGCTCGGTTTGTTACTGCCGTCGCCCATCAGGAGCACATACAGTGGCGATCCCTGCGTCCCACTCCACATCGGGCTCGTGTAGGTGTAACGCAGAAAGTCGCGGATCGCATACGGTGACTTGATGCCGCCGCCAAATTCATCATAGATATCCTCGACCGTCACGATCTCAACGGTAAATCCCGTGGATTCCCGGTAGGCCTTGTATTCCTGCGCCGCGGCAAGGAGTGGCGTGTCGGTAATGATGAGGTAGCGTGCGTTGTGCGGCGTCGACTGTAGACCGGAATTGGTGCGGAGTTGGATTCGTTTGGGTCGTCGCTTCCGGGCTTCGGTCACCGCGACGTATTCCGTCTCGGCAAGATTTGCTTCGTCCTGAAGAATGACCGACCACAGTCCGGTCGTCGGATCCTGACGCAGGTTCCAGTTCACCAGACGGCTGATGCCTTTCTTGTAAACGGAAATGTTGAAATCAGAGAACTGGGTGAGCGTATATTGCGGTGTGAATCCCGCCCGGGCATCGGTTCCTTTTTTGAACTCCAGATAATCGCGAGTGGCCCGATATCGCTTCTTGTAGGTGACTTCAAACCAATTGAGCGCAAACTCATCGAGGGGTCGGTCTTGGGAGGATCTCGTTTCCAGTCTCAGAATATTTTCACCTGACCGAAAAGAACCGGCGGGGACGTCCAGATCCAGTTGAAACTTCGACGCGCCGTTCCAAGAGTACGATGCCGCGCCGACGGCGAATTCGTTCAGGAAGAAGGATACTTCATGACGACCCGTGGAGACGCCCTGCAGATTGATCCGGAGTGTGTAGACGTCGTTGGGAAATTGCGTTTCTAGCTCGTCCAGGGTGAAGGTATAGTTCGCGAGGTTCCGTCCTGTTCCGAGGACGATCGAGAGTCCTTCGTCAAATGCCCAGATGTCTTCTTCAGCTGCCGGCCTGCCGAGAATGATATTCTTTACCGCCAGGCGGACGTTGTCACGTTCCTCGTGAACGGTTGTGAGAAAATTAGAAAAGCGATCGACAGTGTTGGACGACAACACTCCTGCGTTTTCATCGATCAGGCGCAATCCGTTTCGTTCGTTCCATGTGAGCATGTACACATTATCATCGGTCCACGGATCGAGCGTGTGCCCCTGGGAGGTGGGAATGTTTCGTAAGTACGGATTGTTTCGCGCTCGATTCTGTTCTCCGTAGAATTCAAAATAATCCTCGCGGTCGAAGGATCCGTCACCGTCCCCTTGGAAATACATAGGCACTTCGACACTTCGATTGAAAAGCCGAAACGTTCGAGGATCGACATTTCGGAAATCCAACCGGGTGGAATCGGCAAGATCGGTGTAGCGGATTTTGTATATGCCGTTGCTGTCAATGGTCAGCTTGACGTATTGCGCCGGGAGTGTCGATGCAGATTGCGTTACCACAGATGAGAATTTCTGTGCCGTCAGGCGGCGCGCCGTCCCGCCGATCGAGTATTTGTCGAGGAGCAGTCGGCTCTCATTGGCGAGGGGTTCTTTGAGTCGGGTCGAGCCGGACGGTGCGGCCATCCGCAGCGTCAATTGGGTGGTCCATTCCGTTTCGGTTTGGTTCGCGCGATACGGATGAAAAGTGATTCGATACAGGGGTATGTCGCGCATTTTTCCGAGAAATTCCGTCTCGAACAAGGGACGCGTAACGTCCCCGGGATGGGACGAGGTGACACGCTCGACTTTTTGCTCGACGATCTGCAGGATCGGCGGGGAGGAAGACTCGATGAGGTAAGAGTACGCGCTCGCATTGCCCGGTGGGGGAAACGTGAAGTCGTATAGCGTTTGACCGTTGACCGTGCGGAGGACAGGTCGCACGCCGGGCAACCGATTCTGTGAAAAGACTGTGGACGAAAAGAACAGAAGAGTCAAACCGATGGAGAAAAAACGCATGCCGTTCCTTGTTGAGCCGAGCAATGGCGGCCAAAATATGAACATCGATGTTTGCGCTCAAGCGGATATTGCATTGTACAGTCGGAGGGTGTCAACGGTTGGGCATTACGAACGGTCTTTGCGAGTCCGCAAGATGTGTCTGGCTTTTCCGACGGACATGACGCTTTCGATAAGGTCCCTCAGTTGTTGTCCGGTCAGATTGGAATGGAGAATTCCCCGATGCGCGACGCTGATTCTTCCTGTTTCCTCTGACACGACCACAGCGATCGCATCCGTTTGTTCGCTGAGCCCGACGGCGGCGCGATGACGCGTACCCAAAGAGGTCTCAATGTATGGATTTTGGCTCAGCGGCAACAGGCACCGGGCGGCTTCGACGAGATCATTCTCGATGACAATCGCTCCGTCGTGGAGCGGCGACCGGGGATTGAAAATGGAAATGATGAGTTGCTGTGATACCTTAGCATGGAGCAGTACGCCCGTCTCGATGATGTTGCGCAGACCGGTGGATCTTTCCAGTACGACGATGGCACCGTAGCGTTTCTTGGACAGCCACTCACACGCTTTGATCACATCCTCTGCGTACTCCGGAATCCCCAGTTTGATGATGTTTCGGAGAAATCCGCTTTGCCCGAAATGAAACAACAGCCGCCGCAGTTCGGGCTGAAAAATGATCACAAAGGCGATGACCCAGACGGTTTGGATTTGATCCACCAGCCAGATCATTCCGTCCATGTGCAGTGCGCGGACCAGCACAGACAACACCAGAATCAGGATCAGTCCCATCAGCATGCGGGCGGCGGTCGTACCCTGGATGACCCGATAAGCCCGGTAGAAAACAAAACTCACGGCCGCCACGTCCAGGAGATCCAGCACGGTTACCGGCAGGAAGAGAATGTGGAAAACTTCAGTTTGCAGCATGAATCCGTTTGTAAATTTCGATCGCGCGCTTCATCGGTCGTACATCATGGACGCGGATGATCGTCGCGCCGCGTTCCAATGCTAATATATTGGATACCAGCGTGCCTTCCAAGCGTTCATCTGTCGGCAGACCGAGCGGCTGCCCAAGGAAGGATTTGCGAGACGTGCCGACCAGGACAGGAAATCCCAGGTCGGCGATGGTCCGTAATTCGGCGAGAAGGGTGAAATTGTGTTCGGTTGTCTTGCCAAAACCGAAGCCGGGATCCAGGACGATCCGCTGTACGCCTTTTCGTTTGGCTTCCATGGCTCGATCCGATAACCATCGTCGAACCTCCTGCGTTACATCCTCGTAGACGGGCGAGTCCTGCATGGTCTTGGGGTTTCCCTGCATATGCATCAGCACGAGGATTGCGTTGTGCCGGACCGCCACGTCCAGGATGGCTGGATCGTGGGTGCCGCCGCTGATGTCATTGATGATATCGGCGCCTGCCAACATGGCGGCCTCCGCCACCCGGGACTTTGTCGTGTCAACCGAGATGGGGACGGACGAGAAGGCCCGGATCGATTGAATAACGGGGATTACACGCGCGACCTCGATCGCTTCGGGCACGCGATCCGAACCCGGTCGCGAAGACTCTCCGCCAACATCTACAATGTCCGCGCCTTCCTCGATTAATTGTTGCGCGTGGTCAGCCGCCTTACCTGAATCAAGGAACTGACCTCCGTCGGAAAAGGAATCCGGCGTGACGTTGAGAATTCCCATGATCCGAATGGACGAGTGCAGGGACTCGTAGAGAAGGTCATTCGACGTCGGGGAAATACTCCCGAAGTTTTTTTCTGGCTTCATCACGGTATGGATCATCGCGGGGTAGAATCCTCATCACGGAACGAAATTCCCGAACCGCCTCCTCGCGACGTTTTTGGTAATCATAAATCTTCCCAAGATACAAGTGGGAATACGCATCATCGGACAGTCGGACAGCTTCTTGGAAAGATCTTTCCGCCTTGGAGAGTTGGTCCGTTTCTTCTTGTGTTTTCTTCTTGGCTTTGTAAAGACCGGAATAGTGGAAGTGGACGACTCCCTGGGTGTAATGAAACTGTGCGTCATTCGGGAATTTCCGATGAGCCTCTTCGATCAGACGGAGCGCTTCATCATACCGTGTCAAATGATCATACATTGTGATGAGGCCGGCGACTGCGGAGCGGCTGTTAGGTCGCATGGCATACGCCTTTCGGAACAGGATCAAAGCCTCCTCGGACAAACGATCGGTGGGGCGCGCAAATTCGATCTTCTTCTCCGCAAGGCGCATCATGCAGTTCAAACCGGCAGGATTGATTTCCAGGGCTCTTTCGAGAACTTGTTCCAAGGTTGTGAGCTGGAAGGATTCCCATCGCATCTTGTTCATGAAGGACAGAAAATAGTACATGCTGTAGTCCCGATCGTAGATCTGATGTCCGTCGATCATCGCAAATTCGGCGTCCAGATATCGGGCTTCGGGTCGCACCAACATGTATAAACGTACCAGGGCCGGGTAGACCGGCTGAAATTCCGGAGACAACAGGCCGCCTCTCTTCAGGTGGTACTCCGCCCGCTTCATATGCCGGTTGCGGACAGTCTCATCTTCCGCCCAGATCATCATCTCGGTTTCGACATATCCCATGGCCATCCAACTCAGGACGGAAGACGAATCGCGCAGGAGACTGCCCACTGCCAATAGGTGCGCACGGTGGATCTGGCTATCCGCGAGCAGGCGCTGAACAGTCGCGTAGTCGATCAACGAAGAATGTCGATAGACGGAATTATCGATGTTAGACTGATGCATGGGCTCATCGATCAGCCTGTATGCCGACGCGACAATGTCCTCCGCGAAGTTCACGATTCCTTCAGAAGCCTGCAACGGCGTGACCCCGTTCACGACGGTCTCCCGAGGGAGCATCTGATCGTCGTCCACATCGAGAAGGGTGACCGCGAGGCGCATTCCGCCTGACGACCCCGTTGCGGATCCGAACACCGCGTATTCAAAATCGTGAACACGGCAGAACTCTTTCACACGATTTGGGTCGTCCGGTCGAAATTGGGTTTCGCTTTCGAAGGATTCCGATAACCAGTGCGGCCGCACAAACATAACGTGAGGTGGAGAAGCCATTTCACCGGTTCGCGAAATAACCTCACTGACCGCCCACCCCAGACCAATAAAGGAGGAGTCGGAAGTTTCTGTTGCGAGAGGGAAGACGGCAATGTTGATCACGAGCGGTTTGGGAGGACGGGCCATGCGGACGACGACATAGGTAAAGATCAGAAGTCCGAACACGACAAAGAGCCCGCGCCTCAACTTCCTTTTATCGATGACCTCCGAAAAACGATGCAAGAACGAGCCGATTATGCCAATGGCGAGAAGAATTCCAAGCAGGGCAAGGAATCCGCCTGGCACCTCTCCAGAAAGAAATCGTAGTATTTCACTCATCGTGTCGTTCCATTCATTTTACCTACCGGAGCGGGAGAATATGGGCGATCGTCGCCTACGGGATGGTGACGGGAGCAGGCTCCCGGACACTGTCAATGGCCTTTAGATCAGCGCCCTTCATAATTGCGTCCAGATCATCCGTGTCCAACGTCTCCCTCTCCACCAGCGCTCGCGCGATCCCATGAAGCTTATCAATTTCCCGGCGCAAGAGATCCTCGGCGCGGGATTCCGCATCTCGAACGATTTTCTGAATCTCCTTGTCGATCACGACCGCGGTGTCGTCGCTGTAGTCTTTGGACGTGGCAATTTCTCGTCCCAGAAAAACTTCTTCGTCTTTCTTTCCGAACGCCACCGGACCCAGGATGTCGCTCATGCCCCATTCGCAGACCATCTTGCGGGCGAGGCTCGTCGCCCGTTCGATGTCGTTGCCCGCTCCCGTGGTGAAATGATCGAAAATGATCTTCTCTGCCGCGCGACCGCCCATGAGGTGGACGAGTGTGGTTTGGATATAGCTCTTCGAATACATGTGACGGTCGTCAGTCGGGAGATAGTGCGTCAATCCCAGCGCGCGACCGCGGGGAATAATCGTGACTTTGTGTACCGGATCGGAGTCGGGGAGGAGTCGGGCCACGAGCGCATGTCCGGCCTCGTGATAGGCGACCATCTGTTTCTCACGCTCCGACAGTACCATGCTCTTGCGCTCGACGCCCATCATGACTTTGTCCTTCGCGTTTTCGAAGTCGATATTCTCCACGCGGGTGGAGTTCCGCCGTGCGGCCAGAAGGGCCGCCTCGTTAACCAGATTTTCGAGATCGGCGCCGCTGAGGCCGGGCGTTCCCTTCGCAATCTTCTCCAATTTGACGTCTTCGCTCAGGTGGATCTTCCGGGTGTGGATGCGTAGAATTTCCTCGCGACCTCTGACGTCCGGTTGATCCACGACCACCTGTCGGTCAAATCGTCCGGGGCGAAGCAAGGCCGAATCGAGAATGTCGGGCCGATTGGTAGCGGCCAGAATGATGATTCCCTCGTTGGCGTCAAAACCGTCCATCTCGACCAACAGCTGATTCAGCGTCTGCTCGCGTTCGTCGTGTCCGCCCCCGAGACCCGCGCCTCGCGAACGCCCCACGGCATCGATCTCGTCGATGAAGATGATGCATGGGCTGCTCTTCTTTGCCTGATCAAACAGATCACGGACACGCGACGCGCCCACGCCGACGAACATTTCCACAAAATCCGCGCCGCTGATGCTGAAGAAGGGGACACCGGCTTCACCTGCCACGGCACGAGCCAATAGCGTCTTTCCGGTGCCCGGAGGTCCCAGCAGAAGTGCGCCCTTCGGGATGCGGCCACCAAGCTTGGTGTATTTCTCCGGCTCTTTCAGAAAATCGACGATCTCGGACAACTCCTGCTTGGCTTCCTCGCATCCGGCTACGTCCGCAAAAAGAATCTTTGTTTCCTTTTCATTGGTCATTTTGGCCCGGCTCTTGCCAAAGGTAAAAATATTGCGTGCGCCGGTCCCTCCGCCCTGCATTCGACGCAAAATAAAAACAAAAATACCGATCGCCACGAGCCAGGGAAGCATCTGTATCAGGATCGTCGAAAAATCCGTACCCTTGGGAGAAAACTCGACGCCAATTCCGCGGTTCTTCCAATCGTCGAGCATCTTGCTGTCCACGAAAGGCACAAAGATGCGAAATTGCTGGAATCGAACCGTTTTCCCATCCGTCCCGGGCCGCGTGACCTCTTCTTTGAGATCCGCACGCATCTCATTTTCCTGAATGTGGATGCGATTGATCTGATCGGTTTCCAAGAGGAGCTGGTATTCCGAAAACGTGAGTTCAACCAAGCGATCCGATGATCCGGACAACATTTGATACAAAAAGAAAAAGGCGATAAAGATCCCCAGCCAGATAAAAAACGTCCCGAGGTTGTTCTTGAAATTGCCGCCTCCATCGGGGGAGCGTCGGGGGGAACGTTTCGGAGGTTTGGAATCCGTTCGATTGTCCATGATCTCAGGCGTCCTTTGTAACGTAGATGTCTTTCAGATGGCGAAACTGCTGTGCGTAATCCAGTCCATAACCGATGACAAACTCATTGCCGATCTCAAACCCCACGTAATCGATGGGGAAGTCCACCCGTGCTTTCTCTTTTTTCAACAACAGCGTCGCAAATCGAATCGATGCAGGCTTCGACTTCTGTATGTGCTGGCGAATAAATGTGACCGAAATCCCGCTGTCGATGATGTCCTCGACGACGATGACATGGCGTCCCTCTATGGACATCGACAGGTCCTTGTCCAATCGGACCTCGCCAGAGGACTGCATCCCCTGACCGTACGAACCGATTTTTAGAAAATCGATCTGACAATCCGCATCGAATTCTCGCACAAGGTCGGCGATGAACAGAAACGAGCCGTTCAGCACCCCGAGGAAGACAGGTCGTCGATCGCGATAGTCCCGGGTCAATTCCGCCCCCAGACGGCTCACTGCACCATGGATCTGATCCTCCGTCAGCATGACTTCAAACGTGTATCCGTCGGCTTTAATCAATTTGCTCATCGCCAAACTCGCATCGCAATACAGATTTCGTAGACAGTTGGATCTTGTACCGATCATCCATTCGATATCCGCATACCCATACGATCCGCTCCTCTTTGCCACGTCGTTCCGCGAGGATCATCGTCCGGGACTTGCGTTCGGCAGAAACTTTGCGTTCTGTGAGAACATCGCTTACCAGCTTGCTCCCCCGCATTCCGAGCGGATAAAATCGATCACCATCCTTCCACGGTCGGAGGCGCAAACTTCCATCAATCCTGTCCGCGTCGAAAAATTCGACCGCGCCGCCTGCGGCCTTCTGCGAACGAAATTCCCGCAGGCTGGACACCCGGCTTGTGAATGTCATACCGTGCCACGCATAGGCGTTTCCCGGCACGACACGTCGCGAAGCCACAAAACGCTGACGATTGCGCCTGGAGATGACCAGACGCTGGCGATCCCGGCGGCATTCGATATTTTCAATGAGGACGCGACGATCGGTCTCCTGGTTTTGGATCAAGTCCCACAGGTTTTCATAGTCCGAGAACTGTAAACGAACGGGGCCTTTGGAGAGTCTTTGTATGACAATTTCGAGCACCAACGCAACCTGCGAAAAAAAGTAGTTTCTCAGGGAGGGAATTTCAAGAACAATCTTCCTCTTCGTGAGGCGTGGCCGAACGTATCCTTCCGCCCACTGAAGGAGCGCATCGTGTGCGGATCCCGCAATCCATGCGAGTTGACCCAGGTGATCTTCCACTCTCGGGTCCACCGAGCGGAGCATGGGCATGACTCTTCTGCGGATCTTGTTGCGCAGGAAGGTCTCATCGGAATTGCTCCGATCCGTCCGGAACCGGACCTTGCGCTCGCGTGCGTAAGATGCGAGTTCGTGGGAGGAAAACGTCAGCAGGGGTCGAATGATCTTCTTCCGGACCGCACGAATTCCGAACAGTCCGCGCAAGCCGGTTCCTTTCACGATGCGCATGATCACGGTTTCCGCCTGATCCGACAGGTGATGCGCCGTGCAGATGTACGCGTACCGGCAGCGCGCCGCTGTTTTCTCGAGAAACGCATACCGCAGTGTACGCGCGGATTCCTCCAGCGACCGCTTCTCGGCGATGGCCAGGGCGCGCGCATCTCCATGGCCTTCGTAGTACGGGATGGCGTGGCGCAGGCAGAATGTCCGCACGAATTTCGCGTCCGCATCGGCGGACCGACCCCGAAGCCCGTGATGGAAATGAGCCACGGCCAGTCGCCAGTTGCGATCGCGGCCGAGCCGCAGGAACAAGTGCAGCATCGCCATGCTGTCGCGACCTCCCGAAACAGCCAGCAACAAGCGTGAGCCGTCCGCAAACCAACTTGCGTTGCGGTGACGGTGTGTAAAACGGGATTCGAAAAGATCGGCAGAGTATTTCATGGGAGTCTGGCCAGCCACAAGTGAGTTGCCATCAGATACACACACAGGCAGATGATCGCCGGGAGGACAAAAAAACGATACATTTCCTTGTACCGCAGGTACGTTTTCACTTCCACTCTCGTCTTTTCCAAATTGGAAATTTGATCGTAAATCTGTTCCAGCATCTGCTGGTTGGTCGCGCGGAAATACAGCCCGCCGGTGGTGGCCGCGATTTGTTTGAGAGTCTCTTCGTCGATCTTTACTTCGGCCGTGACATATTGCCTTCCAAAAAAGGGATCGTCCACAGGGATGCGCGCGATCCCATCCTGTCCGGCGGCGACGGTATACACACGGATCCCCAACGCCTGTGCCAATTGCGAGGCGGTGATCGGGTCGATTTCACCGCGATTGTTCTGACCGTCGGTGAGCAGGATGATCACCTTGCTCCGGGCTTCACTCTGCCGCAAGCGTGTGATGGCATTGATGAGACCCATACCGATCGCCGTGCCATCTTCGACCATTCCGGTTTGCAACTGCCGGATGAACCGAATCAGGATGTCGTAATCGACGGTCAACGGACACTGCGTGAAACTCTCCCCCGCAAATGCGACCAGACCGACCCGATCCGATTGCCTGCCGCGTACGAAGTTCTCCGCGACCACTTTGGCCGCCTCCAGGCGGTTCAGTTTTCCCATGTCCTCGATCAACATGCTTCGCGAGATGTCGATCGACAGCATGATATCGATACCCTCCGCCGTGATCTTGGATTGCGTATCCCGAATCCTGGGTCGGGCCATGCCGGTCACGAGCAGTGCAAAGGCGGCGTACTTCAGGACGGTCAGCGCCGGAGACACACGCTGACGAAGTGTCTTGGGGAGATTTGCAAAATCGGATGCGGTGGCATGAATCAGCGTGGGCGGTCTGAATCGTCGAAGTCGACGGTACAGCAGCATCAGCGGCAACAGTCCGGCCGCGGCAAACCACCACGGGGAAGCGAACTCAATCATGGCGACGACCTCGCACGCCCATTTCCAAGGTCAGGCAAATCAAGGAAACAACCAGAAAAATCTGAAAACGATCTTCAAAAGCGGTGAATTGAAACTGCTTGGCTCCGGTCCGCGTCAGCCCCGAAATGGCCCTCACAAGTTCGTCGATTTCTTCCTCTCCGGTCGAGAGTGTCAGAAATTGGCCCTCCGTCTTTTCTGAGATTTCACGGAGGTGGGTGTCTTCCAATCGCGTGATGACGACATTGCCATCTTCTTTCTTGAAGTCCCTGGCCTGGCCGTTCTCATCCAGCAAGGGGATGGGCGAGCCCTCTCGCGTCCCCACGCCAACCGTGAACACCCGAATTTTTTCATCCCGACAGCGATCCACTTCATCATCGTAATCGGGCTCGTGGTCCTCGCCGTCACTGAACAGGAGGATGACGCGGTCGGCCTGGGTTTCTCCCTCGCCCTTCGGAAAAGCAGACAATGCGGTTTCCATCGCTCCGCCCAGATTGCTGCCGCCTGACGTCAAACTCGTCATATCCGTCGCGTCCAGGAGCATTCGAATGGCCGCATAGTCCGTGGTCATGGGGCATTGGATGTAACTGCCACCTGCAAAGACAACAAGCGCCACACGGTCTCCACCCAGACGGTCGAGCAGTCGATGGATCGCGCGTTTGGCCTTGGCCAATCGACTGGGCTGAACGTCCTCCGCATTCATCGAAAAGGAGACATCCAATGCCATCACCATGTCCAGGCCCTCTAGCGTGACCTCTTCGTAACGCGTTCCCATTTCGAATCCGGCAAGCGAACAGGTAGCGACGACAAGGGCCAGTACAATCGCTGCTTGGCGCCACCAAAAGGTTTTCCGTTCAAACGACCGCATGAAATGTTCGACCAAACGAGGTTCGCCAAGCCGGAGGATTCGTTGACGCCGCAGTCTGGCACGCAGGTAATACCCGGCAAGCAGGATCGGGATCACAAGCAACAGGAAGAAGAATTCGGGATGAGCGATGCGGATCATACTCAGAAATGGAAGCGGAATCCCGCATGCGTCCACCAGGAGTAAAACTCCTGTTGGGTCTTCTGCCTGGATGTTCCCGCATACGTCACGAGCGGCGCATTGGTGAGGTTGACGGCATCCGCATAGGCGGTGAGCCAGGTCGTGACGCGGTACGATGCGGCAATGTCCAGTTGAAAGTGAGATCCGAAATACACATCGAGAGCCGGATCGCCTGTGTTCACCTGATACAAAAAGTCGGAGTGATACGCGGCAGACAGACGCGCAGAAAATCGGCGCCAGTCGTACAGCGCGGACGCATTCCACGTGTGATCCGATTGACCGGGCAGGCTTTGTGCCTCCGTCGAATCCCTGAGATGTGCTGAGGATTGGGCGTACGTGTAGCCGGCCATCACACCCAGTCCAGCCAGCAGGCCGGGAAGTTCCGTGAATCGGCGTTGGACGGAAAATTCCATGCCCCACACCGTCGCACGCTTTCCATTGATTTTCTCGAACACCTGAAAGCCGGCGAACGGTCCCGTCGTCTCGACGAAGTTCCGTGGGACAATGAAGCGTCGGATCCGTTTGTAAAACACTCCCGCCGAATAGAGTCCCGACGGGTCCAGATAGTAGTCCACGCTTGCATCGAGATTGGTCGAAAGAGCAGGTCGCAGGAGGGGATTGCCGTACGACATCTGTCCTTCATCGACTTCAATGAACCGATAGGGGACAAGGTCATAATAATCCGGACGAGAAAGGCTTCGCGTAGCGGAGAGACGGATCTTCGCCTGACGGGAGGGCTCGACCTGCGCGTGCAGACCCGGGAAAAAGTAATAATATTCAAAGTGTCCCTTCTTAGCGATCGTGGTGTCATACTGTCCAGCGCCGTCGACGAGGACTTCGTTTCCGCGATAGTTGAGGTAGGTCTTTTCCACGCGCAGGCCCGGAATCAGACGCCAGTCGCCGAATCGCCAGGAGGCCATCGCATACCCGGCCACCACGGTTTCATTCGCATCGTACGTCTTGGGATCATCTTCAATGCGCGTCCCGCCGGGGTTGAAGACAAAATTAGAAAAATTATTCTGGAGAAATGCGTCTGTCTCTGCAGGACCGGCCGAGGGTCCAAACATGTATCGGTCCTTGAGGAAGTCCTGTATTTCGTATGACTCGCGCACCTGGTCCATGGTGAAAATCGGACCCGCATAGCTGTCGTAGCGCGGTCGGTAGCTCTCGCGATCACGCTGTTTGCGGCGGAATTTGAAACCGCCTTTCAGGAACTCCAGGCGAGTCTCATGTCCGGGCGTCCATTGGAAATTTCCGGAAGCCGCAGCATCCTTTTCCGTTACCGTGTAGTCCTCGAAGAACAATGTCCGGATTCGATAATTGGCGGGATCGTGAATGTCGAGGCCGTTGGTGACGGCATACTGGGGAAAATTTCGTTCGTCCAGATTGTAACGCAGATTGACGTTGGACAAGCGGAAGGTGATGTCCCTGCGATACGGCTGCCACTCGACGCCGCGCGAAAAAGAAAGTCGTCCGTCGACGGCCAGACGGTTCCACGCATGCCGCCCACCCAACTGCAATGCAGTGAGGGACTGGCGGAACTTGTTGACCTTCGTTTCGCGTTCGACCCGGTTGTTCTGGAATACCGCCGACGTATCGTTCAGCGACAGGAGGGTTCCCGTGTCGTAGCGGAGACGGATTCGCCGTCGCACATAGTCGTCATGAAAACGATTGTACAACACCCGCGCATATAAGGAGGATTCAGAAGAAATCCGATAATCCCAACTCAGTCCGATCCCATAGGTGGTCCGATCAGACAGGTATTCGCGAAGTTCCTGATTCTTAATCCAGTACTGCGGACCGCTTCCCACATCGCGGCGACCCCAGATCATCTCAATGTCGTCCGACCCGCGAAGAGTTTGATACACGGATGCATACGCCAGCAGTCCATGCTTTTGTCCAAGAACGGAGGCCACAGACCCCTGCGCGTCTACGATGCCGTTCCCGCGAAGTTGATTGAATCCACCCGCGAGGCTGCCCATGCGTGCATACGATCGATCAAATGCACTCTTCGGGATCAGATTGATGCTTCCTGCGATCGCGTCGGCGTCCATGTCCGGCATGAGGCTCTTGTTTACTTCGATCTCCGACAGTGCGCTGGAGGGTATGATGTTCAGCGGAACCCGTCGGGTATTGATGTCTCCGGTACTGATCTTTTCGCCGTTCACGAGGATGTTCGTCATCTGCGGTTCCAGCCCGCGGAGCAGTGCGTAGCGACCTTCCCCTTGATCTCGGATGACCGAGATCCCCGGCAGGCGTTGCAGCGATTCCGAGGCGGACACATCCGGAAAGGAACGAATCATGTCCGCCGTAGTCACAGACTGCCACACATCCGCCTGACGCTGTTTGGCCAGCGCGTACGCATGGATGTCCGTATGTCCCTCGATGAGTACCCCCGGCAGGAACAGCGGTTTTGATTTCAGGTAGAGAGTTCCAATCTCAACGGAGGAATTGCCGGCCATCGTGATTCCTGCTTCGGCTGTTTCGTATCCGATGAAGGACGCTTGCAATTTGTACGATCCTGGGGGAAGGCGTCGAATGACAAAGCTTCCGTCGGGTTTCGTTACCGCTCCGTATCGGGTGTTGGTCAGCCGGATGTTAACACCTGCCAGAGGTCGTCCGGTCTTGAGATCGGCGACAGCCCCGCGCAAGTCTGCTTCCTGAGAAACGACTGCGCAACAACTGATCCACGCTCCCAGCAACTGTTTAAGAAAAGACATGGCCTCCAAATCAGGGTGCTCGCCGTCGAAGATTGGCAATTTCCTCATGAAAGACAAGTTCTTGACTTCCAATTCCTTTGCGGTTTACATTGCAACAGCGAGCGTAGCATGTTCAAATACCTTCTTGGAGTCTCAGTCTCTCTTTGTCTTGCGTGGACCGCAACCGAGGCGCAAGTTTCCTTTCGTTCGTGGCGGTTCACGTCTGAACAAGGATTACCGGTGAGTTCGGTGACGCGCATCGTCCATGATCGCCTTGGATTTGCGTGGTTGGGGACCGACGAGGGCCTTCTCCGGTATGACGGACATTCGACTGTGGTGATTCGTCACCGCGCGTTTGATTCCACCTCGCTCAGCGACAACACGATCACAGCGCTTGCCTTGGATTCGTCAGGGAACTTGTGGGTCGGAACCGAATACGGCCTGAATTGGCTCAACACAAGCACGCGTGAGGCGAGGGCGTTCTATCACGATGCTTCGGAGCCAAATTCTATTCCCCACCATCTCATCACGGGTATCGTCGTGGACACTGCCGGCAAGGTCTGGGTCGGTACCGAAGGCGGATTGTGCCAGTGGGACGAGAAGATTCAGGGGTTCCGCAATATCGGAGTCAAGAGATTGAGCGATACCGGTCCCCTGCAAGTGCGTTGCCTCTATGTCAGTCACAGCGGAGTCGTGTGGGTGGGTTCGAGGCGCGAAGGTGTGCTCACATATAATTCCTCGCTGGACATGCTCGAACCGGTTCTGTCTGCTCGAAATGAAATGCCGCTCCCGACCGTCTGGGATATCGACGAAGATGCGGCAGGGAATATGTGGATGGGCTCTCCCTACGGATTGTGGCGGTTGGATGTGGGAAGCGGAGTGTGGACGCAGTGGCGTCCGGATGGCAAAACTGGGATATCCCACGAACGGGTACGAACCGTCCGAGTAGACTTGCGTGGCTTTGTCTGGGCAGGTACGACAGCCGGCGGGATCAACTGCTTTGATCCGAAAACAGAGCGATGGTATAACTATCGAACCCAACCGCTGGACGCGCGAACGTTTCGGGTCGAACCCATTCACGACATTGTCTTGGACGCATCCGGACTGCTGTGGGTGGGGTCGGAGACTGCCGGCGTCATTCTGATTGACCCGGGTGACGAAGGCTTTGGCACGGTCGTTCGTCAAAGAGTGAATCCACACAGCATTGGTGGGGATGTCGTTCGGTGTTTCCTGGTGGATCAAACGGGTACGCTGTGGATCGGCACGGATGAAGGACTCGATCGTTTGGATCCCGTCACGGGGGGCTTTCGTCATTACACGACCGCGACGCACCGTCTGGCCGATAACCAGATTCGCGCACTGCACCAGGACGAACACGGATTCATTTGGATCGGGACCGAAATTGCCGGCATGATGAGGTTGAATCCCACGACGGATGAGGTGGTGCACTACCCCAATACCGGCGTGTATGGGAAGGAGGGGCTCGTAGGCTCACGTGTGTACGCCTTTCTGGAAGATCGCGAACGAGATGAACTCTGGATAGCGACCTTTCGGGGTGGATTGAACCGACTCGATTTGAAGACGGGAGATTTTTCTCATTTCGAAGCCGCATCTCACGTTCCCGGCAATATCAACGACGTGTATACGCTGGTGGAGGACCGACAGGGACTGATTTGGTTAGGCTCGCGACGCGACGGTTTGTACACGTTTGACAAACGAACGGAACGATTTGGCTACTTCCGACATGATCCTCATGACCCGACTTCGATTAGTGATAACCGGATCCGAATTCTCCACGAAGACAAGAATGGCAGACTCTGGATCGGAACCGCCAGTGGACTCAATCGTTTTGAGAATGGACGCTTTGTTCGGTACGGCCCAACCCACGGACTGCCCGAAACGGACATCCAGGGAATCCTGAATGATGAGACCGGACACCTCTGGATCAGTACGGCACACGGACTCCTGCGAATGGACCTTCGCACCGGGATGGTCAGACACTTCAGCGCTCAGGACGGCTTGCATAACGACCGATTCGAAAGAGGCGCCTGTTACAAGGCCTCCGATGGAACAATGTTCTTTGGTGGGTTGGGAGGATATACGTATTTCCGCAGCAACCGGATAGGCTTTAATTCTACGCCTCCCCGTGTCGTGTTGACGAACTTTCGGGTTGCCGACCGTGACCTGCCGCTTAGCGCGGATCCCAACAGTCTCGAGGTAATTGAACTGGAGCACGATCAGAATTTCTTTTCGTTTGAATTCACGGCGCTGAATTTTCGATCCCCGGACAAGAATCTGTATGCCTACCGACTCGAAGGCGTGGATGACAGTTGGAATTATGCGAGGGATCGACGAGTCGCGAATTATACGAACATCGCGCCCGGGAAATACCAATTCCATGTCAAAGCGGCCAACAGCGACGGAGTGTGGAACGAAACAGGGAAGAAGGTATCCGTCTGGATCCACCCTCCCTGGTGGGCGACGTGGTGGTTTCGACTCGTGATGGGATTACTCATTGTGGTTACGGCATTTTGGATTCACCGCATCCGAATCAGGCAAATCGCAGAGCGCAATCGACGATTGGAACGAGTGGTCCGCGAGCGCACGCGCGAGTTGCTGGTCAAGTCTCAGGAGGTCGCCGTAGCACGTGACAAACTCGAAATCAAAGTCGCGGAACGAACGATGCAGCTGCAAAATCTGTCGGACCGCCTGCAGGTCATCCGCGAAGACGAACGTCATCACCTCTCGCGCGAGATTCATGACGAATTGGGAAGTCAGTTGACGGCGCTGAAGATGGAAATCGGACTTTTGGGGCCTGACGCGAATGGCGAGCAAACGCAAAGTTTGGCGAAGATGACGGATGAAGCCATTCGAACGGTTCAGCGTATTTCGAAAGAACTCCGGCCGGCCATTCTGGATGATCTGGGACTGGGGGACGCATTGATCTGGCAGATAGAAGAATTTGCGAAGCGAAGTCAGATCCGCTGCGACAGTGACATTGACCCGGAAATCCATCTGCCACCCAATCTTGCGATTGTCGTGTTTCGGATCTTCCAGGAAATCCTGACCAATGTGTCCCGCCACAGCGGCGCTGACGAACTTCGGATCAGGGTGGATTTGACGGGAGACGAATTCCGTCTGATCGCATTGGATAACGGCCGGGGGATTACTCAGGACGAATTCGACGATCCCAAGTCTCTGGGTCTAATCGGAATCCGGGAACGACTGCGTCCGTGGAACGGTTCCTTCGTCGCGCACAGTTTCGGCAGAGGTACACGCGTGGAAATCAAAATCAAGATACTCCCTGAATGGTGGGACTCATGATTCGTGTTTTCCTGGTCGATGATCATCAAATCGTGCGCGAGGGGCTGAAGAAACTTCTCCTGGCGGATGATATCGAAGTCGTGGGTGAAGCGGAATCAGCCGAAGAGGCCCTTCTCAAAATATCGGTCAAGAAGCCCGATGTGGTCCTGTTGGACATTGCGCTCTCAGGCAAAAGGGGTCTGGACATTATTCGAGAGATTAAGGAAATGCGTGAGGAGACCTTCATTATCATGCTCAGCATGTATCAGGAAAAGCAATTTGCGATGCGCGCCTTCAAGCTGGGTGCCGACGGATATTTGACAAAAGGCAGTGCTCCGACCGACGTCCTGGTGGCCATTCGGCGGGTCATGAAGGGTAAGAAGTATGTTTCGGAATCTCTGGCGGATGATTTTGCGTCCATGCTGGGAGACGATGGCACTTTCCAGGAAGGACATCACACATTATCTGAGAGGGAGATGTCCGTATTCATGGCATTGGTTCACGGTAAGACTCTGAAGCAGATCGCTGAGGACATGTCGCTCAGCATCAACACTGTGAGCACATACCAAACAAGAGTTCTTCTTAAGCTCAAAGTAAACAATACCGTAGAACTTGTCCACTACGCTTTTCAGGCTGGTCTCATTCCGTAGCATGACCCGTTTGTAGTAGTATTACTACAGCAAATTCACGAATCCCCTTATTGCGGTACCCGGTCAGTGTGACTTATCTTGAGCATGCAAGACGGGTCTCTGTTTACCTGGGTCTCTATCGCAGGTAGCCCACTTTTGTGTGTGCTGCGAATCTGATTCATTCCGAATAAATAGCCTCAATGAGCACGTCTCCCACCTGTTTGAGGCTTTCACCGTTGCATTTGTCGACCGTGTCATTGTGAGTATGCCAGTAACGATTGGAGTCATCGGGGTAATTGAAGTCGATGATGTTGATCGCGGGAATTCCGATGCGCAAGAGAGGAATGTGATCGTCAAAGACCGCCTCTTCGATGGCCGTCCGAAACGCGGGCTTCTCCAGATCTTTTGCGGCCTCCCAGATCTTATTCACGACCTGCTTCGCGCCCTGATAGGAATAATGCTCGATGGGAAGGTCGAGTTGCGCGTCGCCCACCATGTCCACGTTCACGGCCCAGAGTGGGAAGTACGTCGAGTTGTTCTTAGCGAAATACTCCGACCCAATACAATAGTCGTTCAAGGAATCATGGATCTCGAAACCACTCTCGCCATAGTCTTCGAGGTCAAAGAGAATCAGGTCGACGCCTACGGACGGCGGTTGGGTGCGCATGGCTCTCGCGATTTCCAGGATGACGGCAACTCCAGACGCTCCGTCATTGGCGCCGAGGATCGGCTCACGGCGGCGCGTGCTGTCAGGATCCTTGTCCGCCCACGGCCTCGTGTCCCAGTGCGCCGTGATCGCCACACGTTTCTTGCTCTTGAGATTGATCGACGCGATGATGTTGGTTCCGTCGAATTGCAGCGCCGAATCCCGCTTGTCCGTGTAGGAGAACTTCTGCAGGCGAACACTTTCGCAGAGCGCCTCCAGTTCTGCCGTCAAGAACTTCAGACACTCTTCATGACCCGTTGATCCCGGATTCCGAGGGCCAAAATCGCATTGCCTCTTCAGGTAGCGCATGGCGGATTCCGCGTCGAAGTCCGGCTTGCGGACAATCCACTGGCAAGAAGTGATTACACAGAGAATGCAAAGACTCGAAAGCGTTTTCATATTCTTTCCCTTATGATTGTCGACTATCCGTATGCCTCCGCAGGAACGCCCGCCTCCCGCACAAGTTGTGCAATGGAATCCAGGGCGGATTTGGAAATCTTCACTAAACCCTCCGCCGGAGGGGTTCTGTCCAGAGTGTAAATCATCACCAACTTTGGCCGAATCCGCTTCACACGATCCAACCAGGCCCGGATTTCGGAACCTTCCGTGTTATCCACACATTCGCCTTCATGATGACCGCCATGAAACATCGACTGCAGGATCAAGTCTCCTCCAAGAGAGACGAGGTCTTCCGTGATTTGGTCGAGGGTAATCCCTTTGTCCGGCTTGTCCAGGCGCACAAACATCGATTCCGTGCCTGCATCCAGTTTGAGAATTCGTTCGTCGACGTCCATCAGGGCCCTGCGGACCGATTCGTGACGGAGCCGCGTGGCATTGGACAAGACAGCGATTTTGGATGTCGGCGAACATTCCGTGCGCACGCCTATCGTCCGACCGACGATTTCTTCAAATGCAGGATGCAGCGTGGGTTCGCCATTTCCCGCGAAGGAAATGTATTCCGGAAGATGGTCATCCGTGCGGAGTTCCTGCAGCCGTTGCCGGAGTTCGTTTTCAACTTCCTCCGCTGTTGGCAATTGGCCTTTCGAGGAGGGATGGGTCCATCCGCACTCACAGTACACACATTCGAAATTGCAAACCTTCCGACCGGTGGGCAATAGATTGATCCCCAACGAACGTCCAAATCTTCGCGAAATAACGGGGCCGTAGACAATTGTCTGATGAAGCATTATCACGCGCCCGGGGGGCGCCGCAGTTTAATCAAGGAGATCGCGGCCAGCACTAACCACACGACGTTGACAAAGGCGGATGGAAATGCGCCGTAATACACCGTATTGGCAATCAACAGCGCGCTTCCTGCGGCGTTCAACCAATGATACCCTGTCGACCGTGAAGATACCCGCTCCCAACTGATCAATCCGTAGGCTACGAGAACAAGCCCGCCGCCTGTCCACCCGATCCAGTCAATGGCGGCGCTCATTCTGCAAACGTGTATTTTTCCGTCAGATCGTCACCGCCGGGCGATAAAAGGCGAAATTCATCCAGTCGCATTTCGTCCTCGGTATCGAGCGTGATCCATGTCCCGTATTTCCACAGGAATTGTCGCATCTTCGGCCTCATCAGATCGACCATGTCGGGGTGGAGAAAGAGGCGCAATCTCGACAGAAATCGATGATCTTCCCGATATCGACGCAGCCAGCGTTCGATTTTGTTAATGATCGTGGTCCGGTTGCCGACGCGTCCCGTACCGGCGCATGCCGGACAGGGTTCGCTCAGACTGAACATGATGCTGGGCCGAATGCGTTCGCGCGTCAGTTCGATCAATCCGTATTCATCCATGGGGAGAATGCTGAATTTTGCCCGGTCTTTGCGCAGTTCCCGTTTCATTTCCTCAAACAATTTCCTGCGATTGCGTTCATCCCGAAGATCGATGAAATCGATGACGATCAGTCCCCCGATATCCCGCAGTCGCAGTTGCCGGATGGTCTCACGCGCGGCGATCATGTTCACCGCCATGCTGTTTTCCTCGTACGAACCCCGTCCCATGAACTTACCGCTGTTCACGTCGACCGAAACAAGGGCCTCGGTATGTTCGATAATGATATAGCCGCCGTTCTTCAGCGGGACTTTCTTTTCCGTGCTCTGCTGGATGTCTTGTTCCACATTGAACATGTCGAAGATCGGCTTTCGTCCACGATACAGTTCGACGCGTTCGAGCAATTGCGGCGACGTCACTTCGATATAGCTGGCGATGGCCTTGTGCAATTTCTTGTTGTCGATCAAGACACGGGTCACGTCTTGGGAGAACAGGTCGCGGATCACGCTGGACACCATCTCCATATCCTTGTAGACCAATTTCGGCGCGGAAGAAGATTTCGCCACGCGATCCGTCTCTTCCCACGTCTCGGTGGATTGGCGAATGTCCGCGCGGAGCACATTCTCGTCTTTTCCGTCGGCATTCGTGCGGATGATGAGAGAGGCGCCTTTGGGTTTGACTTCTCGGGCCAGGCGCCTGAGGCGACGGCGTTCCTGTACGTTGCCAATGCGGCGCGATATGCCGATCCATTCGCTCGAACTGTTGGGGAGGAGGACGGTGAATCGTCCCGGGATCGAGATCTGGCTGGTGACGCGTGCGCCTTTGTTGGATATGGGTTCCTTGATCACCTGCACGAGGATTTCCTGCCCGGTACGGAGGAACCGACTGTTGTTTTGCGCGCCGTGGATTTTGCGAGAGGTTTGGCGGTTTTGAGGTGCCTCCTCCGTATCGTCGTCGTCGTCTTCGGAGGACAAGTATTCGTGTGTGTTGTCTCCGATGTCTGAAAAGTGCAGGAAGCAATCCTGTTTCATCCCGATGTTGACGAAGGCCGCCTTCATGCCGGGAAGAACTTTGTGCACCTTCCCTTTGTAGATGTCGCCGACCATACGCTCTTTTTCGGGGCGTTCGACGTAAATCTCCACCAGTCGACCGTCTTCGACGATCGCGATTCGCGACTCTTCGTCCGTCGCGTTGATCAAAATTTCTTTGCTCATGAAAAAATCCTATTCCGCACGAATAGGGCAGACGGTCATGGAGTCTGGCTAGGGCAACACATCTCCTCTTCTTTTGTCTCCATGTCCGTAATCGCTTGGCAATCTGAAAGGCCTGTCCAGGCTCGATGGGGAGGACATCCTGTGGAATGCCCTGATCGCAAATCCAAGAAAATTTCCTGCCGAATTCGACACTAAAAATTATCGTTAATTAACTGTAATTACAAATGTTGCAACAATCATCCGTACAAGAAAATGTAGCAGTTGTCTGCGTGGGAATCAAGTGACTTTTCCGCCGGTGTTTCGGGTACGGATGGCTCGTCCGGCTTCGAAAACAAACCACATCCAGGGTGCGCCGTGCAGAGCGAGATCAAACCAATCCACTGGTTCGGCAAATGCTCCGCGAGAGATATTGACAATCTGCTTCCAAATGTGAGGCTCAGGCAAATAGGGCGCGAGGCCGAGTGTCAGCGCCGCGATCAGACTCAAAACCAAGCGATTCATGTCGTGTAGTACAGTGGCACGCAAGCAGGAACCACGGCCGAAAACCCTACTGCGTCATCTGCGTCAACGTCTCGGCCAACAAGCGCACACCAAACCCTGTTGCCGAGGCCTTGCCCGTGTAGGCTGTTTCTTCTTCCGTATTGGCCACGCCCGCGATGTCCAGATGAATCCACGGGGTTTCTCCGACGAATTGCTTGAGGAACGCGGCCGCTGTCAGCGCTCCGCCGGGCCGGCCGCCGACGTTCTTGAGATCGGCGACATGACTCTTGATGAGCTTGTCATGTTCCGGATACAACGGCATTTCCCAGACTCGCTCGGAAGTGAATGCAGCCGCCTCGGACAGCCGTTTTTTCATTTCCGGATCCGTGCCCATCATCCCGGCTGCGCTGTATCCCAGAGCGACGACGATGTGGCCCGTGAGCGTGGCGAGATCGATCATGTGCGATGGATTGTATTTCTGCGCATACGCCAGCGCGTCTGCCAGGATCAATCTTCCTTCGGCATCGGTGTTCAGCACCTCGACGGTCTTGCCGGAATAAAGTGTCCACACGTCACCCGGTTTGGCGGCCCGACTTCCCAGCAGATTTTCAGACGCAGGCACGAGACCGACCACGTGCAACGGCAGTTTCAGATCCGCGATGGCCTGCAGGGTACCGATCACGGCGGCCCCGCCGCACATGTCGAATTTCATCCGATCCATGTCGGCAGCCGGCTTGATGGAGATGCCACCCGCGTCAAACGTCAGACCCTTGCCGATGAGAACGATCGGTTTGGCGTTCTTGGACTTGGACGGTTTGTATTCCATGACGATCAGCCGCGGAGGTTCCGCGCTGCCCGCGGCGACGCCGAGGATGCCGTTCATCTTCAGCGATTTCAATTTCGTTTCGTTGAAGATGGAGCACTTGATCTTGTGGCGTCGGCACATCGATGCGGCCGCTTCCGCCAAAGCACGAGGGGGCAATTCATTGCCCGGGGTGTTGCCGAGGTCTCTGGCAAATGCGACAGCGGCGGCCACGGCCGAGGCGCGATGAACGGCGTGCTGAACGGCCGGGGAAGGCGAGATCCCCATAATGAGATCGACCTCTTCGACTCCCGCATATTTCTTCTTCTTGCCCGTTTGATATCGATCAAACCGATAATTGGCCAGCAACGCGCCTTCGATCAATGCCTGAGCAATTTTTTCCTCCGGCCAGCCTTTGCTCTTGACGAGAAAGGTGGGGAAGAAAAGAGAGATCTTGGAGAGTTGGAGGGAGCGGGCCTTGTGCGCAGCTCGGGCGGCGACCCGCCGCAACGTATCCCAGTCCACGGATTTTTCGTCTCCCAAACCGATGAGGAGAAACCGTTTGCTGCCTGTACGATTCGTCCCGTGCAGGAGAAAAGAGGATTCCTCTTCACAGGAAAAATCCTTCCCCAAAATCGTCTTCTCCAACAACGGATCGTAAATCTCGGACAGCTCATTGAGCCAGGTGATGTTCTCGAAGTCCTTGGGGACAAACAGGACGCTCAGGTCGGACTTCCAGTGTTTGAGGTTTGAATGTTTGGCGGCAGTGTTCATGACTTCTTCATGTAAGTGGATTGGTAGTACTTCTTAAGGTCCGTCAATATCTTCTTCATCGTCGGGCGGAAAGGCGAGTGCAAGGTAATGCCGGAAGCGTGCATGTGTCCACCGCCCCCGTATTTCTTGGCAAATTTCTGAATGTCCACTTTGCCTTTGGAGCGCAGGCTGACCTTGGTGTGGCCTTCCGGCGTTTCGTAGAAGAAGACGCCGCACATGGATCCTTCGATTTTCAATGTGTAGTCGACGAATCCTTCGGTGTCACTGCGGTGGGTGCGAGTTTTCTTGAAATGTTCTTCCGTCAGGTACGTCCAATGAAGCTGACCCTCGCATTCTGGCTTCAGATTCTCCAACGCTATTCCAAGCAGTTTCATGACGTCCGAACTGCCTTGTTCGAAGACTTCAGAATAGATTTCATTCGGCGTCACGCCCGTTTTCAGTAGTTCTGCCGCAATGAGGTGGGTTGCCGGCCGAGTGGCGTTGAATCGAAATCCACCGGTATCCGTCACCAGACTGGTGTACAGCGACCGGGCGATCTTCAGAGTTGGCTTGCCTTTGAAATGTCGGATGAAATTGTAGATCAGTTCCGCCGTCGCAGGGGAGGTCTCATCCACGCAATTGTAATGACCCAATCCGTCGTTGTCCAGATGATGATCGATGCAAATTCGGGTTGCCGGAGACTTCATCACGACTTCCTGCATTCGATCCAGACGCTTGGAAACGCTGATGTCCAGAACAAAGATGACGTCCGCTTTCTGGATAAACGAATCATGCTTCCTGGCATCGTAGGTCTCAATCTCTCCATCGGTGTCCAGAAAACGGTATTGCTTGGGCGTCATGCTTGTGTTGATGATCCGGACTTTCTTGCCCAGTTGTTTCTTCAGGAACGTAGCCAGTCCCACTTCACTTCCCAGGCCGTCGCCGTCCGGATTGACGTGCGTCGTCAAGACAAAGGATTTGGCTTTCTTGACGATTTTTTCGATCGGCTTAAACATGGATTCCTCCTTAGATCACATTCTTTTCCACCGTCAGATCGTTTTCCGCAAAGCGTCGAAAACGCAGAGGTGCCAGGTCGAAGGTTACGCATTTTCCCCGGACGATCAGTTCCGCCACAGCCTGGCCGGCGGCCGGCGCATGCATGAGACCGTGACCGCTGAATCCGCCACAGACATAGAAATTATCAAAATCGGGAATGCGATCGATGATGGCGTGGTGATCGGGGCTGTCTTCATACAGACCCGCCCACGTGCCGGGGTATTTCGTCTTGATTTCCGCATCGGCCAAACAAGGCATGACCTCCAGCGCAGTCATCAGCATGGTATCCAGAAAATCGGTGTCGATCGTCTCCTGGAAGCCCGGTTTTTCTTTTTCGTTTGCAAGACCGATCAGGAGGCCGCCGCCTTCGCGGTGCATGTACATTCCGGTCGTGACATCCACGACCATCGGGAATTTCTCTGTCACAAAGTCCAAATCCCCCGTGGTGGTGATCATGCGCCGTAGTGGCTCGATCGGTATCGGCACGCCTGCCATCTGTCCGATCACTTTCGCATAAGGTCCTGCGGCATTCACGACTACTCCGGCCTCGATCGGCCCTTGATCGGTCACCACGTGAGTGACCTTCGATCCGGACGTCTTCAGACCGACGCACGCGGCTCCCGTGAGGAATTCTATGTTCGAACTTCGAGAACGCTTGAAATAAGCATCGCACATCATGTAGGGATCAATGAGCCCATCCTTTGCACCAAACGTGCCGCCCACGACGCCGTCCATGTTGTAATTGGGCGCGAATTCCGCCACGTCGGCAGGCGAAAGAAACCGCACATCCACTCCGTGATCCCGCTGCAGTTGCATATTCCGCAAATACCGTTGCTTCTGTTCGTCACTACGCAAGACAAAGAGATAACCGCACTGGACATACTGGATACCATACTCGGCATGGATCTTCTCGAACTCTGCGATAGAGTAGTGACTCATGGAAATGTTGATGGGAGTCGAGAACTGAGTGCGAACTCCGCCCGCGCATTTTGCGGTGGATCCCAATCCGATCATTTTTTCTTTTTCGAGGACGAGAACATCCGTGAACCCAAGTTCTGCCAAATGGGCGGCAATGCTGGTACCGATACACCCCGCACCGATTATGACTGCGCCGTACTTGTTTTTCATGAGATTAGTTTGAGAGTAGTGTTGCTCCGGAGAAACAAGGATATTGCTAACTAATTATAAATTAACATGTAATGAAATGCAAACAATTTCTGCTGTGCCCGCCGTGGTGTGTTAATAACTTGTTCACAAACCATCAGGCCGAGCCTTTGTGTGTCATGGGTCACAAATCAACGTCTATTTCAGAAGCACTTGCGCTAAAACGTGGAGCCGAGGTGTTCCTGTATTGACCGTGTGGAAAGTGGATATTTACAGGTAAGGAAAATTCTGGAAACGAAGGTAAAATTTCCAGAACGACTATCATTTCAGTGTAATATTAACAACATGTTACGACAGGCCTAGTTTGTGCTTGTACTGATATGGACTGAACAAATGGAGGCGAACATGAACAACCCTGAAATCAACATTGACAAACTGGAGCGTGAGAATTTGCTCCTGGCAAAAGACTTGGCAAATTCGTCGGGGCTCGACGACCGCGAAAGGATACTGTCCAGGATCGACGAGATCTTGCTTCAGTTGTTAGCACTGAATGGAGTCGAGGAACTGAGATTGAACGCCTAGCGGCTGTGGCGTTTTCGCAACTCCCCAGCAACGTCGGCCAGAGTAAGATCGTGATGGCGTAGCAGGACGAGAAGATGGAAAATGAGATCCGCGACTTCGGCAATCATTTCTCTTCGGGAGCCATCCACCGACGCAAGTGCGGCTTCCCCGGCTTCCTCAATAACTTTCTGAGCGGACTTTGAAACACCACGCCGCCGCAATCGGCGGATACGGGAGTTTCCGCTCTGCCAGCGTGTTTCGATCACGGATTCCAGTTCAAACAAGAAATTATGCAGCCACTCCGTATCAAAGCAGGAACGTTTTCCTTTGTGACACGAGACCCCGGACGGGATCGCCTTGATGAGGATCGCGTCACCGTCACAATCGGTGTGGATCGACAGACATCGCATCTTCGGTTTGGATTTGCTATGCATCACCACGAAACCACGTCTCCTGGTTTCGCGATAACTGCGTTTGTCCATCTGTCCGAGGGTCAGCACCTCCAGCGTGCGCGCATCCTGCACAATGCAGGGCAGCGAATTTCCGTTCTTGCCAAATTTTGGCTTCATAGCGTCCTGTTGTTTGGATTCCGCATGTGTGAACGAATCGAAGGTGGATCGATCAGGCCTTTTTTGCAACAAAAAAACCTGCCAGAGGGCAGGTTTTGCAGAATCGGAATCAAGTGAAGACTGTCACTCATCGGCGCCGTCCGAATGATTCAGGTTCAGGAACAACCCGATGTTGAATATGACAGGCTGATGTTCAAACGTTCTGTTATGGTCCAAAGGCAAGGACAAGCCGATCTGGGTTTGAAACTTGAAGTTTTCAAATCCCAGACGCGTCGTCACGACCGGCTCGATGTAAAATTGCGTGTAGTTCTTTTTGACCGTATTTCCTCCGGATTCGAATTTCGTAAAAGTTACCCACGCCAATCGTGTCGAGAGCGCGGCGTGCAAACCCGTTCCGCGCCGACCCGCTGAGGGTTGTATGAAGATCCTTCGATAATTGCCGTCGGCCGCGACGGATTGCGAGCCGAACCACGTGTAAGAATCCCGCGAACTGGATGTTCCACTTCCCACGCCTGCGTATATGTCAAAAACTCCATTGCGACCCATGGGCGTCTGGTATCCCAAGCCGATCTCCTTGAACATGTGTTTGTGGTAGTCACTGCTGGAGGATTCTCCCTTTTTCTGCGCGGAGAAATTGGCCATGACTCCGATTTCATCTGTCACGGCATAAGCCGCTTGGACGTCGGCACCGTTGGAGCCAATGGAGCCCGCCACCTGAATTTCGTTTTGTCCCGTAAGCAACGGCGCGTTGACCTGATTGGGGATGTACACCGGCGCGCAGGATGCCGCGACTACAAGCAGACAAAAGAAGGATGACCTCATTGAAAACTCCTTACGCATGTTCTAGTGATTTGGGCAAAAGACGGAACGTCGACAATTGCCTTCATGGTATTCGAGTCGCGTGGCCAAAACCATGATCTTTTGCATGATTCAGGTTATATACCACTGGAATTCTATGATTCCTCTCCCTACCTTTGCCACCGTCAATCAAAAAAATAGGGCACTTTCCTGATGATTCCAACTCTTTTTGAGATTCCTATTTTCGGAGGCATACCGATCCACAGCTTCGGATTGATGTTGGCCGTTGCATTCATCACCTCCAGTTTTGTTCTGAAAAGGCTCTTTCTGCAACAGAAGTTTCCCGCAGAAGTCGCGGAGCGCCTGGTCCTGCTGGCCGCAGTGTTTGGATTGCTCGGGTCGAAATTGTATTACCTATTGTTCGAAGCGTTCGACCGCTTCATCAAAGATCCGCTTGGCATGTTGTTTTCCGGCGCAGGGTTGACGTGGTATGGCGGATTTGTTTTGGCATTCCTCGCGATCATTTGGATCGTTCGGAAGAATAAGTTACCGCTCTTGAGATCTCTCGACCTGGTTTCCATGGTGCTTCCGCTTGGATACGGTTTGGGTCGGATCGGATGTCACCTGGCTGGCGACGGCGATTACGGCAAGCCGTACGACGGGATATTCGGTACGGACTACTCCCGCGGAATCGTGCCCCCGTCGGAGGCCTTCTACGGAACCGAGATTGCCAAACAATATCCGAATGGCCTGGTTCCCGACCACACCCTCGTCCATCCGACCCCGCTGTACGAAACAGTCCTGTCGCTGGCGGTTTTTGGAATCTTGTATTTCCTCCACCGCCGCTCTCCGAAGCCGGGCTCCATTCTGGCGTCGTACCTGGTTTTGGGAGGACTGGCGCGATTTGGTGTGGAATTCCTACGCATCAATCCGATCGTCGCCTGGGGTCTCAGCGGAGCGCAGTTGATCAGCCTGGTGATGATCGCGCTGGGTGTGGTCTGGAACGTGTCGTTGATGCGGAGAGGACCGGATGCGTAGCGTGTTCTTGTGGCTGGCGATAGCCACCGCTTCGCTGACCGCTCAAACGCCCGGAAGTTTGATCACCATCGCTCGACTGAAATACGGCGGAGGTGGGGACTGGTACGGGAACAAGTCTTCCTTGAATCATTTGCTGGGATTCTTGAGACAAAGTTCCAACCTCCGATGCGATGTGCGAGAGACCTATATAGAACCGTCGGACCTCAAATTGTTTGAATATCCAGTTCTCTACATGTCGGGTCACGGGAACGTCCGGTTCTCTGACGCGGACATCCGCAATCTGCGCATCCACCTTTCCAACGGCGGATTCCTGTGGTGCGACGACGACTACGGGATCGACGCGCACTTCCGTCGCGAAATGAAGAGGGTGTTTCCCGAAGAGGATTTTGTTCCTCTTCCGTTTTCACATCCGATCTTTTCGGTCCACTATCGTTTCCCACAGGGCCTTCCGAAGATTCACGAACACGACGGGGGACCGCCAGAAGCCTACGGTCTCTTTCACCAGGGTCGATTGGTTTGTTTCTATTCCAAGAATACGGACATCAGTGACGGACTGGAGGGTCCTGCCGTATTTCCCGAAGACGGAGACGAAAAACACCAGCTGGCCCTGAGGATGGGCGCCAACATCATCCTGTATGCCTTAACCTATTGAGGCCGTAATGAGTCGAATTGCCGAAACCATCATCGATGTCTTGACCGTCACCCTCTTCATGGTCACGTTGTATTTGATTTTTCTATGGGTGCCGACTGAAAAGACCATGGGGATTGTTCAACGAATCTTTTACTACCACGTTCCCTCCGCATGGATTGCATTTCTGGCCTTTGGCGTTGTCTTTGTCTGTAGCGTACTGTACCTCGTGAAGAAGGATGAGGCGTACGACCTGCTGGCCTGCGCGTCGGCGGAACTGGGACTTGCGTTTTGCACGATCGTCCTGGTGACCGGACCCATCTGGGCCAAACCCGTCTGGGGAATCTGGTGGACGTGGGATGCACGATTGACCTTGACGCTGGTGCTGTGGCTGATCTATGTCGGGTATATCATGGTGCGGCAGTATGTACAGGACGAGTCTCAACGCGGACGCCTTTCGGCGGTCGTGGGGATCATCGGATTTCTCGACGTGCCGCTGGTGTACATGTCGATCCGTTGGTGGCGGACGCAACATCCGGAACCCGTGATTGCCGGTGGCGAAAAGTCGGGTCTCGCTCCGGAAATGTGGACGGCCTTGCTTGTCTGTCTCGTCGCATTCATGCTGTTGTATGTCAGTCTGATGTTCAAACGGTATCGAACGCTGCAAAGCCAACTCCGGGTGCGTGAATTGCGTGTGATGATCGAGTCCGAATGACGGCTTGACATTCCTTTCCCGACGCACCTATATTCTCCAAAGGACCTCCTATGCACCGTACCGGTTATTTCCTCCTCATCGTGGCGGCCGCAGCGACTGCCGGAGATGACGGTTTTTCGTTTCTGAAATTGCGCATGCATCCGCATTCGGCGGCCACGGGAGGGACATTGTCTTTCACCGATTGGAGAGGATTTTCCAGAGGTCCCTCCGTCGTGAATGCGGCGGAGCATCGGGAGATGTTTCTATCCTACACCAATGAACTCCTGGACGTGTCTTCGACTGATGCCGCTCTGGTCTGGCCCACGACGCAAGGCGTGTGGGGCGGAAGTCTGACGTACGTTTCTTATGGCACATTCGACGGGTACGATGAGAGTGGCAATCAGACCATCACCTTTGCGGCATCGGATTTTTCAGCAAGCGCATTCTACGGACGGACGGTTCGTGAAAAATGGAAGTTGGGTGGGGCCATCAAATTCATTCACTCGTCGATTGCTTCGTATGGATCATCCGCATTGGCGATCGACGGGGGCGTCCAGGCGGAATGGGAGCGTTTTGGCATACAACTCGCGGGAGGCGTCTCCAATCTCGGATTTGCCATCGATCCGTTTGACCGCAAGCGGGAGTCACTGCCGCTCGGACTTCACCTCGACGGTCAGAAAGCGTGGGGAGCAGTGTCCCTTCAGGCGAGGTGGTACGATTTTCATCGAAGCGGTTCGCTGGCCGATCGCCTCATCCGCGGCGCCATCGGAATGGAGTATCGTCCGATCGAATCGTTGGTACTCAGGGGAGGGTATGATCACGGGCAACGAGAGACCCTGAGCCTGCCCAGCGGGGGCGCGGCGGGATTGGCGGGCGGGATCGGATTCCGTTACGGAAAGTACACATTCGATTATTCCTGGAACACGTGGCGGATCGGCGCGATTCATCGCATGGCCGTTTCGGTTCGACTCTGAAATGACGCCGGTTTTTGTAGCGCGTGTCTTATCGATGGACCCCGACGGCGAGAATGCCGTCGTTCTGCAGGAAATCACGGGTCGTCAACGGATCAAGATTCGAACATCGGCGACGGAGATGTTTGCGTTACGGGCACAGATGGATCCTTCCTTTCGGGGTGAAATCTCCGTGCACGACGTGGTCGGCCGGTTGCTGAAGTGGCATGACGCAAAACTGGTGAAGATTTGTATTTTTCAGCATCCCACGGGGTTGTTTCATTCGTTGCTTACCGTGAAGAGCCACGACCGTCGATGGAATCTGTCGGCTGCGCCGGTCGATGCCATCCTGCTAGCGCTGAAGAACCACGTTTCGCTCTGGGTGCGTGAGATGGAACCACTGGGAGCCGAGGGTAGTCTCCAAGACCGAATCTTGTTTCTGAAGGCGGCATTGGAGAAGGCAATCACTTTCGAAGCATATGAAGATGCGGCCAAACTCCGCGATCAAATCCGGGACTTAGAACGAGGAAGCGTGTAATGGAAATCAGCGTGTGGATGCTAAACGGTGTCGTGGTGATCGGCGTCTTGTATACGATCGCGGTGGAGTTGGGCTCGCTGTACTACGTGTTGAGCCGACAAAGCCCTGACACCCTGGTGACGCGCGTGCAGAGGCGCTCGAGATGGTGGTACCGTGGGCTAACGGTGGGGACGCTGGCCCTCATCGGATGGCTCCTGTGGCAGGATGGAGGAGCGGAATTTCTCGTGCCGCTCGCGGCCCTGTGCGTTGGTTTTTTCTTTTACAGCGTGTCCTCTCAACTCTGCATCGTCAATGATGCAGGATTTGGGAATGTGGTTCCGGGCGGCGGGATGGAGTTCACGTGGGACGCCATCGTCGACTTCGCCTGGGAGCAGGATACGATTGTTGTGCGACGTGCGGGGGGGTTGCGCAGGGAAGTTCGTCTGACCTTCCGCGATGGGCAAAAGATTCCGGATCTCCGAGAGGCGTTCCAGGCTCATTTGGACGGTGTGAGTAAAGTGGCACATTCACAGATGGAGAGGTAAGATGGCGGTGAAGCATTTTCGGAAGCAGGCGGTAGCGGCAGTAATTATCCTGTTCTCATCCCTGTTGGGCGTGTACCTGACCACCAACACGCAACTCCAGATGCTGGATGAAGGAGCGACGAATTTGTTTTTCCAAATACGGCCGTCCCGAACGGTCGAGGACGTCGCCATCGTGATGGTGGATGAAACGGCAGTGGAGGAGAAATACGGGTACTACGATCCGTTGCCCAGGGCGTACCTAGCGCAACTGATCGATACGTTGTCGTCGAAAGGCGCTCGGTGGATTGGCATCGATATCGCTTTTCTTAAGACCCTTCCGATGCTGGATCCGGCCGGAGATACGCTTTTGGCGGAATCGCTGAGGCGTGCCAACAATGTCTTTGCAGCCAACCTGTTTCACGAAGGAGAAGAGGGGTTGTATGTGCAGCATCCGGACAGTTTCTTCATGAAATGGATGCGAGGCACGGGGCATGCGATGCTCAAAATCACCGGCTCGGGGATGCGAGCCAGTGCGCGAGAAGTCTGGCCCACGATGGTCATGTCCGACGGCCAGAAGTTGCTTTCTTTCTCCGCTATGGCTTACTGCCTCAGTCAGAATGTGTCTGCGGACGAATTTGAAACGAAGTTCGCCAACTTGCCCTTGACCTCCGAAGGGACGCTGAAGATCAATTTTGCGGGCCCGCCCGCGCGCTGGCGACGGCAGGATGACGGCAACTGGGTACAGGTAGAGTCCGGCGCGATCCCCACGTTTCGAAGCAGTCGTCTGACAGGGGAATCGGAATTTCCATCCGAACTGCTTCGGGACAAGATGGTGTGGATTGGCAACGGTTCGGAGTTTGTCCCTGACCGTTTCCTGACGCCTTTTTATAAGCCCGGGAAGGACAATTGGATGTACGGAGCCGAGGTGCACGCCAACGCGTTTCTGACACTGCGTGACGAATCCTTTCTTTTGGCGATACCGGTATGGCTGGTCTTTGCGATCGGTATTGTGCTGGCGTTCTGCATGACGTGGGCGACGGTTAAGCTTGAGTTTGTGGGGGAGATTCTCGTCGCGATTCTGCTGGTCTTGAGCGTTTGGACTGCCGGCTATTTACTGTTTTCTACTCAGGGGATTCTCACCCCGGCGAATTCCCTGACCATCGTCGTCGTCTTTGCGTATTTTGCAACTTCCATTTACCAGGCTCTGACAGAGGAACGAACGAAAAAGCAAATCAAGACGATGTTCGGAAGATATGCGCCGCCCGCGTACGTGGAGGAGTTGATCAAAGACCCCAGCAAACTGAACCTCGGCGGCGAGGACAAGGAAATATCCGTGTTGTTTTCTGACATCGAGGGATTTACGTCGATTTCGGAGAAGATGGAACCGGCTCGGTTGGTCGAGTTGCTCAACGAGTACCTGGGTTCGATGACCAAGGAGATTTTCAATCAAGGAGGTACCCTCGACAAATACATCGGCGATGCCATCGTGGCGGTTTTTGGCGCGCCGCTCCCACAAAATGAACACGCTTTGCACGCCTGCTATGCGGCGCTTGACATGCAGACCGCCCTCAAAGAGCTTCGTCAACGGTGGTCTGACGCGGGACTTCCCGCGATCAAGAGTCGCGTAGGAATCAATACGGGTCACGTGGTCTTCGGAAACATTGGGTCGGAAATCCGGTACGACTATACCGCCATCGGCGACCAAATGAATCTCGGATCGCGACTCGAAGGGGCCAACAAGGAATACGGCACCTACATCATGATCAGCGAGTTCACGTACGACCAGGTGCGTGAACGGGTGATTGTGCGGGACCTGGACTCGATCATCGTGAAAGGAAAGAGCAAGCCGGTCAAGGTGTTTGAATTGGTGGGTCGTTCCAATGAGCCGATGTCGGACAACTTGCGAAGAATGATCGAGTGCTATCAGGAAGGCATGAGGAAGTATCGCCAGCGGCAGTTTGCCGAAGCCGTCTCGAGTTTCGAACAAGCCCTCACCTTCATCCACACGGACGAAGCCTCCCGGCTGTATGTCAAGCGCTGCAGGGAGTTTATCGCTGAACCGCCGCCCGACGATTGGGATGGAACGTACACCATGAAATCAAAATAGACTTGTGTATCGGCACCTGATTGGATAAGTTACCGTTTACGTTGCACGCGCGAGGATCATACATTCACGATTTTTGATGCATTCACAAGAAAAAACAATTACTTGGAGAGAGTTATGAGGAGAGTTCCCATTTCCATCTTGCTGGCGGCCATGTTCTGCTTTCCGGCCGTCGGACACGCGCAAGACGTTGCCTTCTTTTCAGCTGTGAAGGGAACTGTCAAGGTGACTGACGCCAAGGGAAAGCAGAAGAATGCCACGACAAGCACTAAGCTTGTGGACGGGGACAAAGTGACGACGGGCACAGACGGTAAGGCGACCATCACATACTACAGTGGCGCCGAGGTCGTGCTGGCTGCAAACAAGACCCATCTCGTCAAAGGCAAGAAGGAAGAGAGTTCCTTCCTGGGGGGATTGTACGAGACCTTGTCCGATCTCGTCTGGGGTAAGTCTACCAACTCTGCCATGGGCGGAGTCACACGCGCCTGGGCAGGAGATGCGAATCGATTGATCGTTGCTACCTATCCGTCGGAAACCAAGGTCATGGAAGGGGAGCCTGTCTTCAAATGGAACGACAATCGCACAGGTTCGTCGAAAAACTACATCGTCAGCATTAAGAGCGAAATCTCTGATTTCAAATACGAAATTCCCGTCAACGGTGCGACGGAAGTCGCCTATCCCAAGACCGCTCCGAAATTGAAAGAAGATGACAAATATGTCTGGACCGTCAAGGATGCGGCTGGCAAAGACGCTTCTCCGCAAGTCGGATTTTCTCTGTTGACTGCCGATGACAAATCCCTCATGGATGAGGACCTCAAGGAAATTTTGAAAGTTTGCAACGGCGATAACACGAATCCCCAGTGGTATCTGCTGACCTCGGCGCTGTACCGGGATTATGGACTCATGAAACAAGCAGAGAATTCTATTCTGGCCTTGATTGCGCTGAAACCAGACATGGCGCAGGCGCACGTCATGCTGGCGACTCTCTACAAGGAAACCGGCCGCTTGGAAGAAGCCAAAGCGGAAGAAGAAATCGCGCGAAAACTGTCCGGAAAGTAAATTCACAGCGACCTTTCGAATCGGGTTGTTCCTCCTGGGGGGCAACCCGATTCTTTTTTTGGAGGGTACCATGATTCGACTTCAACTTGTCATCTGTCTTCTCGTCGGTGGGCTCCGCGTGTCGGGGCAGGAATTAGCGTTCTTTGTATCGACAAGAGGAGCGGTCCGGGTGAAAACAGCCTCTGGCAGTGAGGCCGACGCGACCCTCCACATGAAACTCAGAGACGGAGACCAAATCACGACGGGCGCTGACGGCACGGCTACGCTGATGTATTATTCCGGCAGGGAGGTGATCCTCGGCTCTCGTGCCAGTCATAAGGTGGTTCAGAAGAATGAGCCGGGCGTACTTGCCAGGCTCGCTGGTGTACTCTCCGGCATGCTCAGCGGTGAGTCGTCAAAAGATCTGGTGGGAGCGACGCGTGCATGGGCGTCGGATTCCAACCGCATACTCGTACCGGTGTATCCGTCGGAAACGCGCGTGATGGAGAAGGAGCCGGTATTTGAGTGGCATGACAAGCGCGGTGGAAACGACCGTGAGTATGTCGTCGTCATCCGCGGACTAGCCACCGATTTTGAGTACGAAATTTCCGTGAAGGGAGTTACCCGCGTGGCCTATCCGTCGACCGCCCCTCCATTGCTTGAGGTCGAGAAATATGCCTGGAGTATTCGTGATGTCGTTGCAGAGTACGCTTCGACCGCGGTTCATTTCTCACTGCTAAAAAGCGAAGAGCGAACGGAACTGCAACAGGAATTGTCTGAGATACTTGTTGTCTGCAACAGTGATAACACCCATGCGCAATGGCATCTGTTATCGTCGGCGGTTTATCGACGATTCCTCCTGATGCGTCAGGCCGAGAATTCCATCCGACTGCTCATCGCCTCGAAACCAGACATGGTGCAAGCACACATTATGCTGGCGACCCTGTGCAAAGAGACCGGACGGTTTGAGGAGGCGAAGGCGGAGGAAGAGATCATCCGGAAGATGACGCTGAAGTAGCCAGGTCTTTCAGAATCGTCCGGGCGATGACTTCGAAGACCGTTGCGGTCGAGCGCTCATTGTATAGTCTTGTTCCGACGTCTTTCAGTCCCTCGATCATGCGCCTGCGATACACCGAATCTGTCAGTTGTCGCCACATCTCCGAAGCGATCCTCTCCGGTGTTGCGTCGCGTTGGATGAATTCCGGGACCACACGACTTCCTGCCAGGAGATTGACCAGAGAAATAAACCGCGGCCGAATGAGAACTCTCGCGAGCCAGTAGTTCACGGCAGACGTCTTGTAGACGACAACAAACGGTTTGCGTAGCAACGCCAACTCCAGATTATTCGTACCCGACTTTGCCAGAACATGAGTTGCATGATGTACTCCGGCCTCCAGATCCGACGTCACGTTGGCCGGGACATTGTCCAACAGAGAGTGGACCATCCCATGCAAGGTCTCGGGCACGACAACGGTGACGTGCACGGGTCCGGCGATTTTCGATTGCAACGCGGCAACTGCATCCATCATGACAGGCAGGATTCTTCGAATTTCCTGCTGTCGGCTGCCGGGGAGCAGAGCGACGTCACCTTGCTTTTGGGGGTCGATTTCAGGATATTGTTCCGCATGAAAATCCAACAGGGGATGTCCCGCGAAGACGCTGCGCACTCCGGCTCTCTCATACATCTCATGTTCAAATCGGAAGATCGGAAACACACATCGGAAGATCCGCCGGATCGTTCGAATGCGGTATTTTCTCCAAATCCATACCTGAGGCGGAATGAGGTAGTACAGAGGCAGGTCCGGCAAGACACGACGAATCTTGCGTGCCAGCGACAGGTGAAATTCCGCAAAGTCGGTCAGGATGACAGCGGATATGTCATGGCGAAGAATGTGATCCAGCAACGTCTTACGAAGTCGGAAGAGGCGGCGCAAGGGGAGCGACGTAAAACCCATCACGGCGAAGGGGTCAATCGGGGCAACCAATCGGGCACGCTCTCGTTCCATGGCAGGACCCCCAAAAGCGGAAATGTCAATACATGGGTTCTGATGTCTCAAGTGACGGATGAGGAGAGCCGCGTGATGGTCACCGGACGGTTCCCCTGCGCTAATAAAGAGATGCAACGATGAAGCCTCTCGAAATTGACAATGAAACGCAAGGTAACGGACACTTGGTTTCAAATGCAATGACCGTGGAGTCCGACTCCCGGGTGCCGTTTCAACGCCGATGGTGGTTTCACTGTCTTCTCTTCGTCCTGACTTTTGGGATTGTCTTTGCGACCGGCGCCACGACCTTGTTGAATCAGGCTTTGAACGGGGAGTGGCATTGGAACGCAGGCTTTCAGTATGCTTTTTCTCTGATGGGGATCTTGACCGCGCATGAACTGGGTCACTACTTCGCGGCGCGTTATCACGGATTGGATGTGACGTTGCCGTATTTTCTGCCGGGTTTTGTCATTCCACCGATTGGTAATCCGGGGACAACCTTCATGCCAGGAACATTTGGGGCATTCATTCGAATCAAGACGCCGATCCGGACGCGAACACAACTGATGGATGTCGGAGCGGCGGGTCCGATCGCCGGTTTTGTCTTTTGTCTGATCGTTTTGATTTATGGCTTTTCCAACCTCCCACCGAAGGAGTATGCGTATCAGTTTTATGAACCTCTGGTGGAAGGTCAGCAGGTGCTGACGTTTGGATCGTCCTGGCTTTTTAAACTGCTGGCGGATGCGCTGGGTGGGGATCGGATGCCGGCACTGTATGATATTGTCCATTATCCCTATTTGTTTGCAGGATGGTTTGGTCTGGTGCTGACAGCGATTAATCTGCTGCCGATTGGGCAATTCGACGGTGGACACGTCTTGTATGCAATGCTCGGGAAACGGCAAAAGTACTTTGGCTACACGGCCTTTGCAGGGATTTTGCTTCTGGCCTTTTTTTACAATATAATCAGCTGGGTGATCTGGGCGATATTGGTTCTCGTGGTCATTAAGATCAAACATCCGCCTGTTGTGGAAGACGACGAGGCGATTTCGCCCGCTCGCAAATGGGTCGGCGTCGCGTGCGTCGTGATTTTCATATTGTGCTTCATGCCTGCACCCATTTACATCATGACCTATCATCCTTGAAAGGCTTTCATGCAAGTCTGGTCTCGACATCGATCGGTTGGTGGTTGGCTGGGTGGCGAGTATCCCGTGGTGAAGGGAATTTTGCTGGCCAACGCGATCCTGTTCCTCCTTCAACAGGCTCCAGTAGTGGGTCCGACCATAGAGTATTATTTTGTCTTGTCTCCTGCCGTGTGGACGGGAGAGGTTTGGCAGTTGGTCACCTACATGTTCCTGCATGGCGGTGTCTTCCATGTTCTGTTCAACATGTTGGCCGTGTGGATGTTCGGCAAGGAACTCGAAATGACGTGGGGGTCTCGAACTTTTTTCAAATACTATATGACGTGCGGCGTGGGCGGTGGGTTGACGTATCTGGTGTTTTCGGATGGGTATGTGTATGGCGCATCGGGTGCGGTCTTCGGAGTACTGCTCGCTTTCGGTATGACGTTTCCCGATCAGATCATCGTGATGAGTCTTCTCTTTCCGATCAAAGCGAAGTACATGGTCATGATTTATGGGCTCATTACATTTCTCAACATCGCACGTCCAAGCGGGGATAACATCGCTCATCTGGCTCATTTGGGAGGGATGATCTTCGGGTTTTTCTACCTGCGCGGCCGACGAATCGTGCAGTTGTTTCGATTTCGACTATCAAAGAAGCCGAAGAAATCGATGCAGCTTCGGCCGCGGCAGGACAGGCAGTCTCCGGCCGACATGCGTCAGCGCGTGGATGCGATCCTGGACAAGATCAATGAAGTCGGTTATGATCATCTCACGGAAGAGGAAAAAAAGATTCTGATGGACGCGAGTCGGAACATGTCGCGAAAAGAGCCGTGACGTTTGGCGAACGGGCAGATGCGGCCCTCCGGTCGTCCTGTATTTGTATCGGCCTGGATCCGGATGTCGGGCGTCTGCCTGAGGGTATCGAGCCAACACCCGAGGGAATTCTCACATTCAATCGCCAGATCGTCGACGCGACTGCCGATCTCGCTTCGGCATACAAACCGAACTGTGCATTTTACGAGAGCCTTGGCGTGGAGGGCTGGCGAGTTTTGAAGAGCACAATTCAGCACATTCGGTTGAATCATCCGTCAGCGATTGTCATCGCGGATGCGAAAAGAGGAGACATCGGCAATACGGCGGAACACTACGCCAGAGCTGTCTTTGACGAACTGGACGCGGACGCGATCACGGTTCATCCATACATGGGCGGCGACAGCGTGGCTCCGTTCTGCAAGCGAGTGGAAAAGGGCGCATTTGTACTTGCGCTGACGTCCAATCCGGGATCCGGGGACTTCCAACGCCTTCGATCTGAGGGCCGTCCGCTCTACGTCCATGTGATCGAGTGTGTGCGGAAATGGAATGTACATCAGAACATCGGATTGGTGATCGGAGCGACGCACCCGGAGGACATGGCGGTCGCGCGGCAGGCGGCCGGTGATTTGCCATTTCTCGTCCCAGGAATCGGAGCCCAGGGCGGGGATCTTCGCGCCGCCGTGTCTGCCAATCGCGTCCGGGGACAAATGCGCGCATGGATCAATGTGTCACGCGGCGTGTTGTACGCATCCTCCGGAAGGGACTATCCGGAAGCCGCACGGAAAGAAGTGGAAAGGCTGATTTCAGAATGCCGTTGCTTGTAACGGCTTCGGCGTCTATATTTCGCGCGCTTTTGGACACATAGCTCAGCTGGTTCAGAGCACCTGCCTTACAAGCAGGGGGTCATAGGTTCGAATCCTATTGTGTCCACACTGCCTTTACCGGACTCCTGTCTTCTTCAAGATTGTTTCCATCAGGCACCATTTCGTGAATGCGGACTGCATCAAATTGACTCCGACGAATGCGGTGAAGATGAACCAATACGGGCTAACCGTGTAACCCAGCCACACGCTGATCACGACAAACAGACCGGCTATGAAGCGAATTGCACTTTCGAGCACGGGATCCTCCTTTCTTATTTCTACAGAAATTTATCGACGGATAATTGAAACGCCCGAACGGGGTGTTCATCGCTCCGTTCGGCGGAAAACGACTGCAAGGCAGTAAACAACTCCTCGGCCTTGGCCTTTTCGACAAAGGCGAAGACCAGTTGCGAGTAGATTTCCTCATGGAGGTTGCCAAACCAGTTGTCGGTCTGTGCGGAAGACGATGCGAGACGGAATCCACTGATCGGAGCTTCTGAAAAGACCGGCACGGAGTGTTCTGAGAACAGTCGGCGAATGCCGCTGGCGTGCGCTTCGATGCTCAATACCACCAGAAGTTTCATACGATTGCCTCCGCGGATACGGTTGGCACGGTCTCCCGATGACCGTTGGGATGGGAAGAATGCTTGCGCTCCGTCAGATAGTAGATCAGGGGCACGATGACCAGCGTGAGCGCTGTAGATGCAATCGATCCGCCGACCAATGAGATGGCGAGACCCTGAAATATCGGATCAAACAGAATGACGAACGCCCCGATGACGACGGCGCCCGATGTCAGCAAGATCGGCGTCGTTCGAACGGCGCCCGATTCTAAAATCGCCTGGCGAAGGGGAATGTCCTGCTTCAATCGCAAGTCGATGAAGTCGATCAGAAGGACGGAATTTCGCACCATAATGCCTGCGAGGGCGACCATGCCGATCATCGACGTGGCCGTGAAGAACGCGCCAAACAGCCAGTGCAGAAGGAGGATCCCGATCAAGGACAGCGGTATCGAAACCATCATGACGAGAGGCACTTTGAAGGACTGGAACCACCCGATGATCAGGAGGTAGATAATGACGAGAACGACTGCAAAGGCTGCGCCGAGATCGCGAAACACCTCGTACGTGATGTGCCACTCTCCATCCCATTTCATGGAATAACTGTCTTCCGTAAAGGGAGCGCGCGTATACAGTTGGGCGAGTCGGCCTCCATCCGGCGTCGTCAAGGAGTCCAGGTCTTTCTGCATGTTCAGAATCGCGTAAATGGGACTTTCCAACTCACCGGCGACGTCGGCAGTGACGTACACGACGCGCTGTTGGTTCTTACGATGAATCGTCTTGTCTTGCGCTTGTTCGGTGATCCTGACGAGTTCAGACACCGGCACCATCTGTCCGGCCATACTCTGTATTCGCAGGGATTGCAGTTGTCTAATGGAGCTTCGCTGAGATTCCGGTAGTTGCAATTGGATTGAAACCGGTTCGGCCTCGCGCGGCTGATAGAGCCTGGCGGCTGACGTGCCGTGTAGGGCGATGCCCAACGTGTGACTGATCTGAGCCGGATTCACCGCGGCGAGCATGGCCTTTTCTTTGTGAATGGCAAACTTGAACTCGCGCTGGTCGTCTTCGACCATCCAATCGACGTCCACGATTCCCGTGGTGCGTTCGAAAAGAGTTCGAATTTGTCTGGCCAGTTCCATCTGACGTTCGTATGTCGGACCGTAGATTTCGACGACCATCGTGGATAAGACAGGGGGGCCCGGCGGCACTTCAGCGATTTTGACGTTTGCTCCGTATCGTCGGCCCAGGTCCTGGATTTCCGGGCGAATCCGTTTGGCGATTTCGTGACTTTGATCATCGCGATCCTGCTTGGAAACGAAGTTGACCTGGATATCCGCGACATTGGAGGAACTTCGAAGGTCGTAGTGCCGGACAAGGCCGTTGAAATTCATTGGGGCGGCGGTTCCCGCATATGTTTGATAGTGCAGAATCTCAGGATGCTTTCGTACCGCGGCGGCGATTTCCTTTGTCACTGCCGCCGTACGTTCCAGCGTCGTGCCTTCCGGCATGTCGACGATGATCTGCAACTCGTTCTTGTTGTCGAAGGGGAGCATCTTGACGGCAACGAGTTTGAAATACACGAGAGACGCAGAGGCCAAGAGGAGGACAACGGTCCCACCGAGGAAAAGCCACCGCTTGCGACGTTGGTCAATCAACGGGATCATGACACGTGAGTACCAGCGATAGATCCACGTCGATTCGAGTCGATAGGGTTTCTCTTCGGAGTGCTTTTCATTCTTGAAGAACGAAATTACCAGCCATGGTGTAATGACGAGCGCAACCAACAGGGAGAACAACATGGCGAGGGATGCGCCGATCGGCATGGGACTCATGTACGGGCCCATGAGACCTGACACAAACGCCATGGGCAATACCGAAGCAATGACGGTGAATGTCGCGAGGATGGTCGGGTTGCCGACTTCATTAATCGCGGAAATGGCGGCCTGGAGGAAAGGCAACTTGCGCATCTTGAAATGCCGATGCATGTTCTCCACGACGATGATGGCATCGTCGACGACGAGGCCCGTGACGAAAACGAGCGCAAACAGCGTGATCCGGTTCAGCGTGTATCCGAACATGTAGTAGACAAACAAAGTCATGGCGAAGGTCACGGGTACGGTCAGAAAAATCACAAGTCCGCTGCGCCAACCCATGGTGATCGCCACCAAGACAGTGACCGCGACGATGGCCACGCTCAGATGTTTGAGTAATTCTGAGACTTTTTCGGAAGCGGTTTCCCCGTAATTCCTCGTCACGGTGACTTCGATATCCTGTGGGATCAGCACGCCCTTCAGTGATTCGACTTTGCGGATCACCTCTTTCGCGATGTGCATGGCATCCGCACCTTTGGATTTGGACACGGAGACGGTGACGGCGTTGAACTCACGATCGACATGTGCCCACTCTCCGGGACGATGGGCATCTCCATAACCGAAGGCGACATAGTCTCGCGGGTCGGCGGGCCCGTCCTCGATGACCGCCACGGACTTTAGATAGACCGGACTTCCGGCATACAGACCGATGATTAGATTTCCGACGTCTTCCGCAGTTTCAAGAAGACTTCCTGTCTCGACGAGAAACTCCGTATCGCCGCTGGAAAATGAGCCCGTGGGAGATTGCACATGGGCAGTCTGGATATGATTCATGATCTGGATTGGATCTACGTGGTGACCGGCCATCTTTTGGGGGTCGAGGAGGACGCGGATTTGCCTGGGCCGTCCCCCAATGATCCTGGTTTCGGCGACCCGATCGACTTTCTTGATTTCCGATGTCAGCTCTGCCGCGATACGCCGGAGCCCATAGTCATCATACGACGGGCTCCACAGTGTCAGACTCAGGATGGGCACGTCGTCGATCGATTTGGATTTGATCATGGGCATGGACACGCCCGTGGGCAACTTGTCCATGTTCTTCATGAATTCATTGTACAGCTTGACCAGACTCTCCTCGGTGTTTTCTCCCACGTAGTATCGAACCACGAACATGGCCATGTTGGGCATGGACAGGGTGTAGACGTACTCGACTCCGTGAATATTGGAAATGATTTTTTCCAGAGGGATGGTTACTCGACTCTCGACCTCCTGCGATGATGCGCCCGGATAGGGAATGAAAATGTCGGCAATGGGCACACTGATCTGGGGTTCCTCCTCACTCGGCGTGAGGATGGTTGCGTAGAGACCGATCCCCAGGAAGGCCGCCATGAGCAGGGGTGTTAACTTCGATTGTAGAAATGCTCCCGCGATTCTTCCGGCAAGCCCCTTGTTCATGGAAGCACCTCGACTTTGCCGCCATCCAGTAGTCGTCCACGACTTCCAACAACTACGTTTTCGCCGGCTGTGACTCCCGCCAGAACTTCCACCTGATCTCCGACTGTCTTGCCTATGCGAATCCATCGCAAGAGCGCTTCCTGGCGATCGTTGACCACAAAAACGCCATCGAGTTGTCCTCGATGTACCAGGGCGGTACGGTGGATGACGACATTGGGGGATGTCTGGTCTGTGACCAAGACCTGCGCGAACATGCCGGAGCGCAGAGACTCATGTCGGTCTTGAAGATGGACTTTTACGTCAAACTGGCGCGACATGGGATTTCCGCCGGGGTTGATTTCATCAACCGTCGCGGCAAGTGCCACAGCCGGGACCGCATCCACCCGAACAAGAACCGCGGTTCCTTTCCGAAAAAGAGAGACATCCGTTTCCGGCACCTGTATCACGGCCTGCATCCGGTCGACGTCTTCGACGGTGAGGATCGGCATACCGGGCACGGCCATGTCACCGGGTTGCAGCCAGCGCTTCACAATCGAGCCATGGATGGGGGAGACGACGTCCCCAAAGCCGATGACGTCGGACACTTCTTTCTCCATTTCTTCGATCGCTTGCACTTTGGCTTTTGCCATCTGATAATTCATTTCCATGTCATCCATTTCCTTCTGCGTCGCGGTCTGGTGGGCGTAGAGGGCGCTGATTCGTTCGTATTGCGTCTCCATGTTCTTCCAGGCGGCCCGTGCTTCGATGAGATTGGCCCTTACCTGTGCGCGTTTGGCGGACAAATCGTCGCTCTTGATTCGGGCCAGAACCTGGCCTGCGGCGACTCGGGAGCCCTCGGCGACGTTCATTTCATAGATGGGTCCCATGATCTTCGTACTCAAATTGACGCGGCGGATGCCCTCAAGATTTCCGGAATAGGCTCTGGTTTGGGGTAGTTCCGTCGAGACCACTTGTTGAACGTGAACCGGAATCGGTTGTTGTGACGGCGACACCGGATCCGGACCCCCACAGGATGCGATCACCGTCACCGAAACCGCAACGGCGAGTAGAGTTTGAGTCATGAATCTCTCCGATTTATTGAATGTCTTGTTCAGTCAGGTATTGTATCGTGAAGAGTGCGACATGGTATCCATAGACGGCATGCAGGTATTGGATGTCTGCCTGTTCGGCCGTCGATTGGGCAAGAAGGAAGTCCGGGGTGCGCTCGAGTCCCTGGCGGTATCGATCCTCAACGATACGTAGATGTTCTCGTGACTGACGAACCGATTCGGCGGCGAGGTCAGTTTTCTTTTTCATGACCCACCGTTGGCGCGACGCCTCAGCCAGATCGTCGCGGTTTCGATCGCGCAGATTTTGCAGCTGCAATTCGATGGTGCGGATTTGTGCCGCCGACTTTCGCCACTCCGCGATCTGGTCCATCCCAGATAGAATATTCCAGTGTATCGAAACCCCGACCATCCAGTTCTGTGCACGAGCGCCGATTCGATGATCGTTCCATTCGTACGAGCCAAAGGCGTTGACGGAGGGCAGGAAAGAGGCACGGGCCCTCCGTCTCATATTCTTCGCGGCGCGGAGGCTGGCTTCCATAGCCCGCACATCGGACCGGGAGGAATTGAGCGCCGGTTCCCACACCGCATCGACCGGGACGGTCAGTGTGTCGGATGGTTCGATGTCACCGGTCAGCCCAGTCATGCGCTTCAGAGTGTCCCGGAAGTACAGCATTTGTGTCTGGAGTTCTTCTTTTCGGGATTCCACATCCAGAAGCCGAACGTTGGCTAGAAGCACATCTGATTCATGGATCAGGCCTTGTTGCCTGTATTTTTCGGCCTGCTCGCGGCCGGCACGCGCGGTTTGGAGGAAGCGGTCCATCACGACCAGAGAGCGGCGGGCAACCACCCAGGCGAAGTAGACTTTCTGTATTTCGTACTCCATATGGTGGGTCGTCCGCGTGGACAGATGACGTGCCGATTGCGTGGCATCGCGGGCGGCTTGGCGACCAAACCAGCCGTCGATATTTAGAAGCGGTTGCTGGAATTCTCCGCGGGTGGCAAAATTGCCAAGAGCATCCGGATTGTTGAGCGAGGCGGGGTTGAAATCGGCAGCGGTGACACGCTCCTGCTTCAGTTTGAGGCCGAACACGGTCAGCGGATCATTCGTTTTCAGCCACGTTTCGGAGACCGCGAGGCGTGGCAGGAACAGTGAGAGGGTTTTTTGGTATTCTGCATCCGCAGCGTCCACCTGCGCGTTGGAAACGAGGATGTCGTGGCTATTCTTCCTGGCGCTGCGCAGTGCATCCTGGAGTGTGACAGGATCGCCAGCCAGTGCAGCGGTGGACACCAGCATCAGGAATCGGAGGGCCTTGTTCAATGATTTCACCCGTTTAGGTTTCGTATTGCAGTTATATATAACCATATAGTAATATACTTATTCCAAAGAATCAACCAAAAAAACTGGTATCGGCAGGAATCAGGAAATTCGGTGTGGACATCGTTGTCATTTTGCCGTGCGATACCTGAGGCCGGTCATGGCGCCATGCGGGCGTAACATTGTTCCTTGATATAGCGAGCCGACATCGGGTTCGTAAGACGATTGAGGAACTTTTTTTGGGCCTTGGGCGTTGAAATAATATAGGTCCCACTCACTTACCGGGGGAGTTGTTATGGCAAGAATTCTGGTCGTGGAGGACGAGCCCAATCTCCGGATGCTGTACAAGATGGAGATTGAGAGTCTCGGTCATACCGTTGATGTCACGACGAATGGACGTGAGGCTTTGAAGCAACTTCTCTCCAATCGTCCGGACTTAATCGTATTGGACATCATGATGCCCGAAGGCGATGGCACGGAGTTTCTCACGCGGCTACTTGACAAACGCGAGGACATTCCTGTGATCATCAACTCCGCCTACTCGCATTACAAGAATGACTTCATTTGCTGGGCGGCTGATGCCTATGTCATTAAATCTTCTGATCTTACGGAGCTCAAAGAGGAGATTGCCAGCGCCTTGAACAGGAGACCGGCTCTGGCATAGGCTTTTTCCCTTGTGATTCCCCTGTCTGCCGCATAAATTTCCCCTCGCTTCACCACCTGGTATTTTGCAGGAATTACTACGCCTATGAGCATTCGATCGATCGCCGTTATTGGCGCCGGTACGATGGGCAACGGCATCGCCCATGTCTTTGCCCAACGCGGCTTCCAAGTGTCCCTCATTGACGTCCATAGCGATATCCTCAGCCGTGCGCTGGGCATCATCGAAAAGAACATGAACCGACAGGTCTCCAAAGGGATTCTATCTGAAGCGGACAAGCAGTCGTCCCTCAGCCGGATCCAGCCTGTTTCCGATATCGGCGTGGTCTCCGGCGCGGATTTTGTCGTGGAGGCGGCATCTGAGAAATTCGAGATCAAAGCGGATCTGTTTCGTCGACTGGATGAAGTGAGTCGTCCGGGAGTCATCCTGGCCTCCAACACCTCGTCCATTTCAATCACTCAACTGGCTGCGGTCACCAGACGACCGGAATCCGTTATTGGAATGCATTTCATGAACCCCGTACCGGTCATGAAATTGGTCGAAATCATCCGCGGATTGGCCACGACAGATGCGGTGTACGGACTCGTCCGCGAGCTCACCGTGCAATTGGAAAAAATACCGGTCGAGGTCAATGACTATCCGGGCTTTGTGTCCAATCGTGTACTGATGCCGATGATTAACGAGGCGGTCTTTTGTTTGATGGAGGGCGTTGCATCCAAGGAAGCGATCGATGAGGTCATGAAATTGGGAATGAATCATCCAATGGGACCTCTGCAGTTGGCGGATTTTATCGGGTTGGACGTCTGTCTGTCGATCATGAATGTCTTGCATGAGGGACTCGGTGACGACAAGTATCGCCCCTGTCCCTTGCTGAAGAAGATGGTAACGGCCGGATATCTCGGAGTGAAAACAGGAAAAGGCTTCTACGACTACAAGAAATAACCATTCCAAAGGAGAGGAGATTATGAAAAAAGCGATCCTTGCGATGCTGTGCGCATGCCTGCTGACTGGTGGGTTGTTTGCGCAGGAAAAGAAAAAACGCATTGCCATCCTGCCGTTCAAGAACAAAGGGGGCAAGGAACAATATTCCTGGTTGTCCGAGGGCTTCGCGACCACGATGACGGAGGCTCTCCAGCAAGTGCAGGGAATTTACGTCGTGGATCGTCAGCAGGCGTATTCTGTCATCAAGAAGAATAAGTATACGAACGAGCAGCTTTTCACTTCTGAAACCGCATACGATATCGCCCAGCAACTGAGCTTGGATCATGTGATCATCGGGGCATTTGACATTACGAAAGGCAACATCAACTCGATTGCGATCGTGGCCAGCGGCACGAAGCGGGGCGAATACAACAAGAAGTGTCTGATCAATCCCGTCAAGTCGTTGAAGGAACTGTGGAAGGTGTATGATGAACTGGTCGATGGGGTGACAAAAGCCGAGTGCTTTAACGTCAAGATCTCAGACAGTGAGTTGAAGCAGGTCAAAGCCATTACCGCCAATACGAGTAACGTCAGCGCCTACGAGTACTACATCAAAGGCCGCAAAGAGCATCTGACCTATTCCGTCAAGGGCTACGAGATGGCCATCGACTGGTATAAGAAGGCGATTGAGCTTGACCCGAGCTACTCGCTGGCCATCGGCGCGACGGGCGAAGCGCAGGCGTTCTGGGGATACCAGAAGGAACTGAACGGAGAAGAATACAAATCAATGTACGATGCCGCTCTGAAGAACGCCCAGCAGGCGCTGACCATCTCTCCCAACATCGGTTCCATCCATCGCAATATGGCCACGACGTTTCAAATGTTGCGCCGGTTTGAAGACGCCAAGGTCGAAGCTCAGAAGGCGATTGATCTCAATCAGAATGACGCCGAGGCGTGGTACATGCTGTGGCGATCCACGTACGGCAGCAAACCCGAAGATGCGTCCATTCAACGTTCCCTGGAGATCAGTCCGTACTTGCCGGTCGCCAATCTGACCCTGGGCAACTACTATCTGGATGCGAAGGACTATGTCAAGGCGGAGGAGTACTACAAGAAAAGCCTCGTGGGGAACGACGACTATGAGTTGGCCCATGCCAATCTGGGCAACCTGTTTGGGACGCTCAATCGTTTTGACGAAGCGATCTATCATCTGGGACGCGCTACGGAACTGAAGCCGCGATATTCGTACGCCATCGGAGTATTGGCGTGGGTCTACGAGAAACAGGGGGACCAAATGCTGTCTGCCGGGGACGCGACGGGAGCCGCGGAGAAATTCAATCTCAGTTTCACCAACTTCCAGCAAGCGGTGGAGATCAACCCGAACGATTCCTGGGCGTCCAACGCTCTGGCGCGTGTTCGCAAGAAGGCAGGCAAATGAGAATCGATGCTCGATAGAATCCAAGCCCCGACGGAATGTCGGGGTTTTTTTTTTGTGCGCCCGGCAGGGCGCTCTCACTTGGGGATGGAAGTTCCCTACGCACCCGGCA
>CAZRTJ010000008.1:0-120276 GCA_964602985.1 uncultured Bacteroidota bacterium | reverse complement strand
TGTCGGCCTGCGGCCTCCATCCGCGCGCCGATGTCTGCCGGCAGGACGTTATGCGTCAGTGTGCGCTAAGTCTGTGAGAATTATCGGTGTAGTTGCCCTACTGTCATTTAGTAGTTGTTTCTGGAAAGGAGAAACTAACAAAATGTTCGCGGAGCTCAACCGACAGGCTCTAAATCAATTGGCGCCGTCCATCACGAATAGTGACTCTAGCGTAACGATGACCTGGGACTCCTTAACTGTTCATTACGACTTAACTGAGCTTGAGATACGAAGAAAAATATTGCTTCGAATCACAAATGGCTGTTCTCAAACTGTGACAGTGTCTTCGAATGATTTTCAGATACAATTAGACGACTGTGGTCGAATGGTCTCGCCGATTTCATCAACGAGTTTGCCATCCAAATTTGATGTCCGCTCGCAAAGCACTTGGACACATGTGTTACTTTATCCGGCACGAATAGAGTGCGATAGTACAAATGTTATGGTGTCAGGAAGTTTGGGCTTCTCGAATTTGAAGTGCTTTGATTTGAAGATCACACCATTTGCAACGGACACCCTTAAATGACGCGCACACCGACGCATAACACGCCGTCACACGTTTGTGCGGGGCGCAGTGAGAGCACAGATGAAGGTTTGAGATATGAAGGTTTGAAGTTCGTTTTTTGATTTGAGTTTATCAAGGGCGCCCCGCACTCGTCGTCCTCGTGCGGCCTGCGGCCTTACTGCGGGCGACGTCGTGTGCCGGCCGGACGTTATGCGATATGACCGCGCGGCATTTCCGTTCTTGCCCAACAGAACTAGGTTCCCTAACTTTGTGAAAAGGTAAAGGTGAATCATGGATACACTCAAGAACGATATCATTGATGCGATCAATAAGCTCCCCGAGTCGGCTTCCATTGATGAAATCATGTATCGGCTTTACGTAATTGACAAAGTGCGTAAGGGCAAGGAAGCGGTGAAAAAGGGTGAAACCCTCTTGGTCGAAGAGATCAAAAAAGAGATGGAAGCATGGTGAAATGGACGATACCGGCCAAATTAGATCTCAAACGCATCTACGATTACATTGCTCAGGATTCCAGGTTTTACGCAAGAAAAGTAATCGACGAAATCTTAGACAAGTCTCTGGAATTGCTGGAGTTTCCGGAAATCGGAAGGAGAGTGCCCGAAGTGGATGAATCCAACGTTCGTGAAGTATTTGTCTATTCCTACCGGCTCATCTATCAACTGGATGGAAGAGACGTTCAGGTTTTGGCCGTCATTCATGGTAAAAGGAATTTGACAGCGATCGACTTAAATAATCCTCGCGAATCAGAATAGCCGACTCGGGGAGCCAGGAGACAACTCTTTTGATTTCTGATTTAGTTTTATCAAGGGCGTCACGCGTTCGGCGTGCTCTGTCGGCCTGCGGCCTCCATCCGCGCGCCGGTGTCTGCCGGCAGGACTTTATGCGACGTCGGGCTGGCTGACAAGTGCTTGTATTAGAGGCCTGACGCGGTTAAATTGATCTGAGCTGTTTCGATCGAATCCTGTAGTGAGCAAATTCGAAAAGACGTTAAATGCAGTTCTGCGCGGCACATCCGACCAAAACATCGGCTTTGATGAATTGGTTGGCTTGCTTAAAAGGCTCGGATTCGATTTGCGTATCAGAGGTAGTCATCACATTTTGTGGAGGGATGGAGTAGTGGAAATCGTCAATTTGCAACCTAAACAGGGCGGTAAAGCGAAACCGTACCAAGTTAAACAAGTGCGTAACCTCATAGTAAAATATAAGCTTGGAGACGTCCAAGATGTCTAAGTATGAAGTGATCATCTTTTGGAGTGAAGAGGACCAAGCATATGTGGCGGAGATTCCGGAATTGCCTGGATGTGCCGCGGATGGTGTGAGTTATCATGAGGCTTTAAAAAACGTAGAAGTCGTAGCTCAAGAATGGATCGAAACCGCTCGAAATCTAGGCCGGGAAATTCCAGAGCCCAAGGGCCGGCTCCATTACGCCTAGACTCAACGGCCAGCCCGACATCGCATAACACGCCGTCAGACATGCCGCGTGACGCTGGGGAGTTCACAGATTTGGGTTCGTGCTATGAATCGTAGGCGTTTGAGTTTTGATTTGGTCTTATCAAAGGCGTTACGCGTCCGGCGTGCTCATCCCGATTGCATCGGGATTCTGTGCGCCGCTGTAAGGAGATATAGCCTCATCTTATCTTTGTCGCTTATAACAGGTTGTGTCTCGACCAAAACGGCCGGGTACTTAAGTGACGACTCAGGACATGTAAATCCCGACATTTTGTCTCGTATCAGTTCTCGCGGCTCAACCGTAATGGTGTTCTATGGTGCAAACTCATCTGATGAAGATCATACTGAGTGGGGCCAATTGAAGCTTATCAATGATTCTACCTTTGTTTTCAAAAGCTTTGAAGGACATCGAATTCAGCTAACGCTTTCGCAAATCAGAAGTGTTGTAGTCGTGAAAAGGGATGGAGCACATAGTGCTGTCTTACTTGCAGGGGCTCTTGGTCTTTTGCTGGTTTTAGTTTTCGTCCTGAATCCACCACATCTGCAGTAATATGCGCACGCCGTCATATAACATGCGTGTAGCTGTTCGCGGCGCTCGCTCAATTATTGAACGCTGTAATCTAGGGTGGCCGAATCACGAATGTTGAATTCTATGGACGGACAGAGTATGTTGGATGTGAACGAAGAAGGTAGCCCGTGTTGATGAGGTGTCACGAGAAAAGGGAACCCCGAATGGCGTTATCGGTTTGCCTGACCTCGCTTCTGTGTAGGAGTCACGTTCCAAATATTTTCTCACGTGATCTGTGGCGCGCGGAAGACCGCAGCTGCACGCAGGACGTTATGCGGCAGTCGACATGGATGTGAACAACTCTTTGGGAGGCCTCATCGCTTGACTTACTTCGAAACCGAAAGATTACTTGTACGATCGCTCAGCGAAAATGATCTGAGGGATTTTGTCGACTATCGATCTGATCCAGGAATAGTCATCTATCAAGATTTCGATATCTTGAACGAATCCGAGGCCCAGGCTTTCTTAACGGAACACGCGAAACGCTTCGTGGTTGCAGATGATAGTTGGACCCAACTGGGTGTGGTTCTGAAGGTTGATAAGAAATTGATCGGGGATTGTGCAATCAAACTTAGTTCAGACAACCAGGCACATGTCGGAGTTACTATTTCTGCGACTTACCAAAAAAAAGGATATGCCAAAGAAGTCCTCTTAGGACTCTTTACGTATCTAAAGTCACGATTTGGAGTGCAAATCATTGTTGGCATAGTAGACTCAAGGAATGACCATTCAAATGCGCTGATGAGGGGCCTCGGATTTGAGCTTGCGAAACGAGTTGATGAGGTTCCGTTTAAAGGAACTATTTGTACGGAGTTCTATTACAAGTTACCCATATAGGTTGCGATGAGGCGGATTAAGATTTCTATACTTGAAATACTTGTTGCCGTCGACCGCCGCATAACACACGGCTCATCTGTTCGCTCACTGCTCGCAAACATTGATGAATAGTGAATTGCAAAGAAATGAAGAGTTTTTATTGTATGATGTGTTGCTCGCAGTTCGCCCATGCCGTGGCAACACAAAGTGGCATATGCGAACGCCCGTTTGGTCTTGGTGATTCTCATTTCTACTTGCCGCATCATCGACCGCGGAAGGAATTTAGCGTTGTTCAAAACAGATCGGTCACGGAATTAGAAAGAGTAGATCTTCAATGAATCCCGAATATAGGAATTCGAGCGTGATTTCAAACGCGGAGCTTCGATCGGCTTTTCTGCATGTGGCTCACTCACGTATTGATCCTATTTTTGATTAGTTTTATTATTACTCGCGCGGGAGCACGCCTTCTGGGCTCGTTGTTCGTAGCGCTGAATTCACGAGAATAAAAGGTCAAACATTTGAGACACCCATTTCCTACACTGTTTTTGCTTGCTCTCTGCATTTCCTGTGCTTCCTCCGAGAGGGCAACATTGGAAACATCTAAGAAACCCGCCTACAGTGGTCGTGCCGGTCAAATCATGCGAATCCCACTTCAGGATAGTACAACAGTGATCAATTACAAGCAGATTTACGAGATTCGGGTGAAAGGAAGTGAGGGGCGATCGAATGCCGTAATCGAAGGCTATGTACGGCCATTTTCTAAGACTGTGGTGACCATTTACACCCTCGAACACGACAAGCTGACGCCCTATCACGTTCAAATTGATCGAATTGTGAGCATTTATCCAAGCTACTTGAGCTGGAGTCAATTCCCGGAGAAAGACACGGGTATGCCGTTTTACGTGGGTGCGTTATTTGGAGTTATTTTGTTAGGTGTAGGAATTTTTGCCTTGGCGGTTTCGTTGGAACATGCACACTGGTGGTATTAGTGAACGGGACTTGAGTGCGAACACCCATCCAATGGGTTCTGTGTCTCCAACCCTCCTTTACTCCGTCTCACGCGTTTGAACCCGACACCCTCTCCATTTTTTCTATAGCATCCGGTTGTCTGCCGTAGTAGGTTTGCCCATACTTGTGCATGTGAGGTACCCATGAATGAAAAGGAATCGCGCTTCTACCTGGTAGGAGTCGTCCTCCTGATGCTGATCGGCGCTTTTCTTTTCGGCATCCGGGAGGTTTTTTCTCCGTTTCTGCTGGCAATTGTTCTTATTTCCTTTCTACTCCCCTTTCGTGACAATAAGTCCGTTCGCGTCCTGATCGCGCTCGTATTTGTCCTATTCATGATATGGCTGTTTGCCTATCTCCAGGATATCATTAGTCCTTTCATACTCGCATTTGCCTTGGCGTACTTGTTTGATCCCGTGGTTGATGTATTCGAGCGCAGGAAGATCTCGCGCACCGTTTCCATCGCGATCATTCTCGTCGTGATTCTGTCGTTGTTCACCTTGTTTGGCGTCTTTGTCGTCCCGCAGGTGACTGCGGAGTTTCGCACGTTGGCGGCCTCCTTGCCCTCCATGGAAGGGATGGAATACGCCTTGCGCACGCAGTGGCTATCGTGGTTGGCGGTATTGGGGGTGGATACGGAACAACTGATCGCGACGGTTCAGGAGGAACTGTCGCGGCGCGTGAGCGATTTTGTCAAGTACTTCACCGAGAGCGCACAAGTGTTTACGACGGGATTGTCATCCATGCTGACGCAACTCCTGAATCTCATCATCATCCCCTTCGTGATGTTCTATTTCCTGAGGGACTTCGACAAGAACATCGCCGGCCTGCGCGCACGAATTCCGGACCGACATCGCGAACGCTTTGAAAAGACCTATGACCGGGTCAATTCAATCCTCAATCTGTACATCCGCGGGAAGATCCTGGCGGCCGGTGTCATTACGCTGATCACATGGATGGTACTGGCGATCACCGGTATCAAGTTCGCCTTGATCATCGGCGTGGTATCGGGCGTTTTGAGTCTCTTGCCCTACGTGGGAACCGTGTTGATCTTTGTGGTGGGAATTGTCCTGGGCTTGTTTAATCCGGACCCGGTTTCCGCCATTTGGATATCGGTGATTGTGTTGGGTATCATTCAAGTTCTCGATATGTTGATCATTTCCCCTCGCATGGTCGGTGAAAAACTGGGATTGCATCCAGTCCTCATGATTTTTTCACTATTTGTGTTTGCCAAAGTCTGGGGAATTGTTGGACTGCTTATTTCCATTCCCCTAACGGCGATCCTCAAAGTCTTTGTGATGGAGTGGTATGATCAGAGTTTTTTCAAGAAATCCTTCTTTCAGGAGGAGGCGTAGGAAGGCGTCACTTCTGAATCTCGATCGCCGTGATGATCTTGTTGTACGGACCGTTCCTCGATTGTAATTTCACGACGACGGCATCTCCGGCGGATAGTTTCCCTGTGACGCGGCGGAAATCCTTCTCGGTGCGAACTTCCTTTCCTGCGATCGAAGTCACAACCATCCCTTCGTAGATCTGGCGCTTCTGAGCTTCCGCGGAAACGCGGACGACTTTGAGTGACGACGCGCCCTCTCCGCTCATCTCCTGAACCTCGAATCCAATTCCATTGCCTATTTCTTCAGTCTTCTTCTTCGGGGATTGCGTTGATTTCACGGTCGGTATGGTGGTAAGACCATCACGGGATCGCAGCGTGACATCTTTCGTCAATTCCTTTCCGTCGCGAAAGATCAACACCTTGACTTTCTCGCCCGGCAATTTGGTCGAGATGTATGCCTGGAGGTCGCCTCGCTGGGTCAGGGCTCGTCCATCGATCTGCAGCAACACGTCGCCCTCTTTGAGACCTGCATCCTTCGCGGCGCCGTTGTCGGTGAGGTCCTCCACCAGAACGCCATCGGCTGATTTCAGGCCCACGGCTTTCGCAAACGTAATGTCCAGATCCTTGATGGTTACCCCGATGTACCCCCGCACGACCTGACCGTAGCGCATCAGACTCTCGCTGACACTCTTGGCGATATTCACCGGCACGGCGAACCCGTACCCCTGATACAAACCCGTCTTGGTTGCAATCGCAGTATTGATCCCGATCAGCTCGCCTTTGATGTTCACGAGCGCGCCCCCGCTGTTGCCGGGGTTGATCACCGCATCTGTTTGAATGAAATTTTCCACTCCGTAGGAATCCTCAATGATTCCAATCTGTCTGCCCTTTGCACTGATAATTCCGGCCGTCACGGTGCTGTTCAGGCTCAAAGGGGATCCCACGGCCAACACCCACTCTCCCACTTGCGCGTCGTCAGAATTACCAAATTGGATAACCGGCAGGTCATCCACATCTACCTTGATCAACGCAATATCCGTGAGAGGATCTGACCCGATCAACTCTGCGTCCATCGTACGCTTGTCGTTCAGTTGAACCTTGATCGTTTCGGCTTCTTTGATCACATGTTCATTGGTCAATATGTAACCATCCTTCCGGATGATCACGCCCGACCCGATACCTGTTTCCGGCACATTCTTATGGAAATTCTTGAAGATCTCATCAAATCCGCCTCCCAACTTCGCTTTTTTTTCTGACTGGATGGTCACCACCGTCGATGAAACCTCCCTCGCGATACGGGCAAATGCCTTGCCGGTGACATCCAGCTCTCCTGTGACGGAGAAACGGTTGTCAAATGCGAAGGAAGGAGAAACGCTCTCCCCCTTCAGCAAGAAGCCCAGGACAATTCCGACCATCAAGGTCAACAGCAAAGTCCACAGGGCAGAATATCTTCTCATGGCAGAGCCTTTCAACTTTTCCGAATTTTCTCGCGTGCCGTCTGGAGAGCGTTGCGCGTGTTCACACCGAATTTTTCCAAAATCGACTTTTCCACATAGATCGGCGCCTTCCAACGGAGCGCCAAACCAATGGCATCACTCGGTCGGGCATCAATTTCCTCCACTGTCCGATCAGACCGGCGCAACACCAGCATTGCGTGATACGTTTCGTCTTTGACTTCCGTGATGTCTACACGGGTGAGCGTCGCGCCGAGCCGGCTGATCACCGTTGTCATCAAGTCGGCTGTCAATGGGCGCCGGGCCTTTTCTCCAGCCAGTTCGATCTGAATGGCCAGGGCCTCGCTCGATCCAATCCAGATGGGCAGGTATGTTTTGACAGAATCGCAATACAAAACGACCACCGGCGAATCGAATACAGTATCACTCACGACGCCCGCGACAACGACTTCGCGAAACTTGCTGCTCTGGGAGAACACTGAGGAAGGAATCAGGAACGTTAGTAGAGTCAAGGCCGCTTCGACATGCAAGGTATGCCGTCCCATAACATCCTTTCGCGGAGAAGAAATAAAAAACCCAGGGCTGAGGGAACACCCTGGGTCTCTATCGTAGCCCTGAGGTTAGGGGGTAACCTCATGTGGGGTTATTCATAACTTGCATACATATGATATATCAGTTTCTCCCGAATAGCAAGGAAAATTTATGTGATATATCAAGTTTTTTTATTCTCATGCCGTTCCGTAGCCTGGGGATTGATTTTTCATACTGGTCTGCATTATATTCGTCCGCCTTAAAAGCATCATTTATAATTGTTTATCGGAGGTTTCATGTCGTCTCAGACCCTTGAGTTCAAAACTGAAGTCAAGCAGTTATTAGATCTCGTTATTCACTCTCTCTATTCCCATAAGGAAATCTTCCTGCGTGAATTGGTGTCCAACGCGTCAGACGCAATAGACAAGGTGCGATATCTGTCCCTTACGCAGAATAACATCCTGGAGGGTGACTCGGATTACACAATACGAGTTAAGATTGACAAAGATGGCAAGTCGCTTACGATCAGCGACAATGGAATCGGAATGAACGAAGACGAGATCGTGAGGGCGCTGGGAACGATCGCGCATTCAGGAACAAAGGAATTCCTGGAAAAGATGAGCCAGCCAGACGCAAGGAGTAACCCCGAATTGATCGGACAATTTGGCGTGGGGTTTTATTCGGCTTTCATGGTTGCGGATCGAGTGGTGGTCATTTCCAGAAAAGCGGGAGAAGAGCGGGGAAAAGCCGTACGGTGGGAGTCCCGGGCCGACGGAACATTCAGTGTGGAGTCTTTCGAGAAATCGTCACGCGGTACCGACATCATTCTCTATCTCAAAGACGACGCGTCGGATTATTTGGAATCCTGGCAATTGCGGACCATCCTCAAGAAGTACTCGGATTATATCGAACACCCGATCTTCATTGTGGGAGGAGCCGATGCCAAGGACGAAGATCAAAGTGTCAATTCGCGTAAGGCTCTGTGGCTCAAAGACAAGGCTGAGATATCCGCCGAGGAATACAGCGAATTTTACAAACATGTGTCGCATGACTTTTCCGATCCGTCGAAAGTGATCCACTTCAAGGCGGAAGGTACCGCGGAATTCGCGTCGTTGTTATTCCTGCCGGCGAAGGCCCCTTTTGATCTCTTCCACAAAGAGTATAAGTTCGGCCCGACGTTGTATGTCCGTCGAGTGCAGATCATGGATCATTGCGAAGAGCTCTTGCCTGTCTACCTGCGTTTCGTCAAAGGGGTCGTCGAATCCTCCGACCTACCGTTGAATGTTTCGCGCGAGATTCTGCAGAACAATAAACAGATAGAGATCATCCGCAAGAACATCATCAAAAAGGTTCTCGACACCCTGACGGAATGGAAGCAGGCCGATCGGGATGCGTACACCGGATTTTACCGGGAATTCCGCAAGACGCTGAAGGAAGGCATCTATTCGGATCCGCAACGTCGGCAGACCATTCAGGATTTGCTGATGTTCGAGTCGACGCGGACGGCCCCCGGCACCTTCACGACTTTGCAGGCGTACGTCGATGCGATGAAGCCCGACCAGGAGTTCGTCTACTACATGGCGGGCGCGTCGCGCGAAGAAATCGAACGGTCACCGTATCTGGAAGCGTTTCGAGATCAGGAGATGGAGGTTCTTTTCTTCACCGATGAGATCGACGATTTCATCTCTGCAGACATGGAGGTCGCGGGCAAGAAATTCAAATCGGCCACTAAAGGCGACATCGCTGTGAGCAAGGAGGCAGAGAAGGAAAAGAAAGAAGCACAAAAAACCTATGGCAAACTCGTTGATCGGATTAAGTCTACGCTGAAGGACGATGTGAAGGATGTACGGTTTTCCTCCCGGCTCAAGGATTCCTTGTGTTGTCTCGTGGCGGAGGAGGGAGACATGGACTCCAATATGGAACGCATACTGAAAGCGCTCGGCCAATCGCCCACTGCGACAAAACGGGTCCTGGAGCTCAATCCACAACACGGGCTCTTTCGCCGTATGCAGACGCTCTTTGAAAAGAACGAACAAGCGGAGGTTTTGTCGGACTACTCCAGACTTCTCCTCGACCAGGCGCTGATTCTGGAAGGTAACAAACCCAAAGACCCGGTACTCTTTGCCAAAAGAATTGCACAACTCATGACGGAATCGGATCGTCTGACATGAGGCCGCGGCGCCTGAAGACTCCGTCCCGGGAGCAGTCGGCCTCCGACAAGACGTCGGTGGACGCCGCATTGATTCGACTGTTCCGCCATTACCGCGATCGTCGCCATCCTCTTGCGTATCAGAGTCGCTACCAATTACTGATCATGGTAATTCTCTCCGCACAGGACAGCGATCGGCATATCAACAAAGTTGCACCGGAATTCTTCAATGCTTTTCCAAAGCTAAGCGCGCTCGTAAATGCGAAATTCGAGGACCTCATGCCTTTGCTGAAAGGCGTGCGCAATTTCGGCAATAAGATCAAATGGATTCTGGAGATCGCCCGCACACTTGGCTCTGAGGAACAGATTCCGCATTCCATGGAGGCGTTGATTGAGCTGCCCGGCATCGGACGCAAGAGTGCGGGCGTGATTCTACGTGAATCGGGAGATCCGGCGGAAGGGATCATTGTCGACCTTCACGTTGTGCGTGTGGCTCCCAGACTGGGTCTAACGACGTCCACCCGACCGGACCGTATGGAGAGTGACCTGATGAGCCGGGTTCCGCGCAAATACTGGAACGACGCCGGCATGGCGATTTCGTTTCTCGGTCGTGAAATTTGCCGTCCGAAGGATCCGAAGTGCCCGGAATGCCTGATGAACATCGTGTGCCCTTACGATGGAAAGACGTTGACTCCACCGTCCGCGAACGAACAAGTCGCGACTGTTCGCAAGAAACAGAAGCGCGGCGCCCCCCGTTCATCGCGCACGTAGCAGTTACTTTACAATTTCCCCCAGAATGAAGCTGCTTTGTTTCTTTGATTGGAGACATCGCCGCACACCGTCTGCGTGCTGAGGAGACACGATCAGGATCAGGCCGACGCCCAGATTGAACGTGCGAATCATCTCCGGGTACGCGACGTTGCCAATCTCATGGATGAGCTCAAACACGCGCGGCATTTCCCACGCGGACCAGTCAATTTTCATCTTCAGTCCCTTCGGGAGAACGCGCTCGGTGTTTTCGACCATCCCTCCGCCTGTGATGTGGGAAATCCCTTTTATCGGAAATTTCCCCAGGACTGCCCCAACCGACTTCAGATAGGACTTGTGAACTTTTAAAAACTCCTCCGCCAATGTGCATCCCAACTCCGGCACTTGTTCTTCGAGTCGGTATTTCTCCAACAGCACCGCACGGGCAAGAGAGTAGCCGTTCGTGTGGAGACCTGTGGACGGTAATCCAATCATGATGTCTCCGCTCCGAATCGACTTTCCGGTGATGATCCGCTTCTTCTCGACAACTCCGACAATGGTGCCGGCCATGTCGTACTCGCCCTCGGCATAGAAACCCGGCATCTGTGCCGTTTCGCCCCCGATCAGAGCACATCCGTTTTCGCGACACGCCTTCGCCAGTCCTTCGACAATCTGCTGAATCACAACATTTTCGACCCGGCCCAGACCCAGATAGTCGAGAAAAAAAAGCGGACTCGCTCCGCAGGCGAGAATATCGTTCACACAGTGGTTGACCAGATCCTGGCCGACGGTGTCGTGACGCCCCGTCATGAAGGCAATCCGAAGTTTCGTACCGACGCCGTCCGTGCTTGACACAAGGACGGGGGCACGAAAGCCTTTCGGCATTTCAAAGAGACCGCCGAAATGACCGATGTCCGATAGGACATGTCGGCCAAAGGTCCGGCGCACGAGCTTCTTGATCAGATTCTTGGCTTCGTTGCCGCGGGAAATGTCAACGCCGGCATCGCGATATGACATGCTTTTGGTCAAAGTACCTCCTGCGCCTTACGGTTTTGGGAATCGAAAGTGGTGCCGAATGACCCACTGGTCCAACCGATCGCCTTCGTACACATATCCGGGATCGGGAAAATTGTCAATGACGAGAGGGCGATTGCGGAGTCGCTTGTCGGAGACGATTCCAATATGGTCCAGATTGCCGTTTCCCTGCAGATCCCAAACTACGATGTCCCCGGCCTTCCACTGATCCAGAGAGTCCGCCGAGAGGTCGGTGGGTAATTCAAGCGCAAAGCGTTTGAAGAACGTCGTCAGCATCGGCACGCGCCGATGATCGATGTTGGCGTCGGTCCGGGTCATGTCGTATCGCGAGTACGGATACGCCGTAAAATGTGCTTGAGCGTCTTCGTGAACGAGCTGTTGCAGATCATATCCCGCCTCGCGGAACGCGCGAACGATGAGGTCGGTGCACACACCAATGGTGGGATCGATGTCACCGTTTGGGTACACCAGCGCGCCGGTGTTCTGTCCATCTCGATACACCGTGGGACGGTAACTCATGGACAGGTCGTAGTCAAACGGTCGTTTAACAAATTTTCTTGCTCCTTTGACGATGGGATTGTCGCTCCCCACAGAAACCACTGTTTCCCTCGGGCGATCCTGCGCTTTGCCGCACGCCACTGCCAGCAGGATCAAAATCGAATACTTCATTTTCTCACTCCGATGATGTAATGGGCAAACCCCAACAAATCCCATAACACGACAGCCCGAAGGTGACCAAATCGAGCAAAAGAGGCCGCCGCGTAGAACGGCAACAACCCAATCCGTTTGGCCGACCGTCGCGTTCCTGTCCCACGGATGTCGCAGCCAGAATGTTTCATCGCATCACGCATTTCCTGCAAACCGTACACGCGCACGTGCGTGGGATCGTCGTGGAAATTCAGCGTCCCCCTCATCGAGGGCAGTTTCAAACTCTTCTCCGAGGGAGTTTCTACATACAGGACTCCGCCCGGCTTGAGTTTGCGGCTCAATTTCGTCAGAATGTTCAAACCGTTCTTGGTGTGCTCGATGATGTGATTCAAAAGAATGCAGTCAAAAAAGTCGTCTTCGATCTGAGTCAGGTTCTCGACGACGTCGATGTCCATTTCCCAGTATCGCTCCATGGCGGTCCGGTCTGAATCGTCGTTGTTGTACCACAGAATATCGATCCCAAAATATCGACAGCTCGGAAAATACGATTTGGTCAATGAGGGAGAATGGTTGCCGCAGCCAACGTCCAAAACGCAGGCGCCGGGTCGCTGCAGGACGTCTCCGACCCGATCAAACTTGTATGGGCGCAGGGCCCACTTTCGGATCGCTCGGATCACGTGAGACACGACCGGACGGCCGCCAAAACGTCCTCCACGGAAATCTCGTCCATGCAGTTCGGAACAAAATCGCATTCCATCTTGTAACACACGAGACAATCCATGTCCGGCTGGACCTTGACGATCCGGTCATACGATTCGATTTCATTGGCCGAAGTCGGACCGAAGAGACACACGACCCGCTTGCGCAACGCCGTCGCGACGTGAAGAGCCATCGTATCCCCAGTCACCATCACATCACACAAGGAAACCAGCGAAAAGAATTGACGAATCGAATTATCCGTTCCCGTGTCGATCACATGGGAAGACTCTCTGACAAGGACGGCATTGCGTTCCACCTCTTCCGGACCTCCGTACAGGAGAACCCCACAGGAAGGATCAAGTCTGCGGATCAGGTCTCGATATCCGTCCAGCCGCCACTTCTTGAACTGCCAGCGGCCACCGGCTCCCGTGTTGAGCCCGATGAGATGTCGATATCGCCCAAGATGATGTCGATTTCGAAATTCCTCAGCCCACTGCATTTCCGAAGGCGTCAGATTCACCATAATGTCAGACCGGTCGTACGGCAAACCGGCAATCTCATGAATCACCTGCTGATACGTTTTCAGGTTTCTCTTCTTACAATCGTCGAAAGCGCCCATCTCTAACCACTCGTGCGCCTCGTCACTGAAACAAACGATGCTATCACGTTCGTCGAGTCCGTATCCGTATCGGTCTGTGGCCCGCGCGAGGGCCGCAAAGGCGGCGCTCGCCTTGGAGGCATCCGGGTGGATCAATACATCAAAGCGCAGCGTTCCGAGACGAACCGGAACCGACGCATCGTCCGAAGACCATACCGCATCCACAAGCGGGTTATTGATGAAAAGGTCGCGTGCGTTCGGCCGGGTAAGCCACGTGATGTGCGAATCCGGATACTTCTTTTTGATCGACGGCAAGATCGCCGTGGTCCGGAGCACATCTCCCAGCGCATCAAACTTGATGATCAGGATGCGATGGCTCGCACGCGAATAGTCGCCGCACGTATCGCAGTGAACGCCCGTGGCTTTGTGAAATCGACACGGCCGATCTCCGGGAAAATGACGACAGTCGGCCTTGAGGATCATCGCAGATCCTCGCAGATGTCGTGAAACAGCTTCGCGATGCGGCCAAACGAATTCTCGGACACTCTTCTTCGGATATGTTCGGCAAAGGGAACCTCCATCCCAAAAAAGCGCACGATGGCGTCGGCGAGCGCGTCGGGGTTCTCAGGTTCTACGATCAATCCGGTCTTGCCTTCCTCAACGAACTCGGCCAACCCGCCGACGTCGGAGACAATCACGGGTTTGAGGCATCCGTACGCGATGTTCAAAATTCCGCTCTGCGTCGCCTCGCGATACGGCAGAACCACGACATCGGCGACTTCATAAAACAGAGCGACGTATTCATTGGGAATGAAGCGATTGATCAGCGTCGTGGAGGAACGGATACCCGTCGTATCGATCAGCCGTTCGTACGTCGAAATGGGTTCGTACGATTCGCCGACGATCAGCAAATGACATTCCGGTATCGCCTGAAGAACGCGGGGCATCGCCTGAATGAGCAAATCCAAGCCCTTGTACGCCCGGATATACCCAAAGAAGAGAATGACTTTTTTCCCAGCCGGAAGTTGCCATTCGGACTGGAGATCCTTGCCCGACGTTTTTTCCTGTTCGTACACGTCATACACCGGCAGCTCAGACCGATACACCGGTCGGGATCGACGGATGGCCTGCAGATCGGATTCGACTTTCCTAGACAGACAGAGAAAGGCGGCGGCGAATCGCAGTCCAAACCCTGTCAGGAATCGGTCGACCCAACGGCCTTCATGAGAAATGACGTTTTCGGTCGCCACGACGATTCGTTTGCGCAATCGCTTCGGCAAACACATCGCAATTCCAAAATGACACGGACCAAAAAACGGATTCCACCAATCAAAGAGAATCACGTGGGGGTTCAACTTCCTCAAGAATCGAGCCGTTCGAATCCATGAGAACGGATTGATCGAATTCACCAGCCGGCGTGATGGCACGGGGTGGGTCTGATGGCTGAGATCGTATTGTGTCGATCCGGGAAAGAGAAATCCGGGATACAGCAGTGAGTAATTCACGATCGTCACCTCAAAGTCTTCGGACAACGCTTTGTGAAGGTGCGTGACGAACAGCGCATTGCCGCCGCGATACGGGTGGGCCGGTCCGACAATCGCTATGCAGGGTTTCAATGGGACGGCTCGTGATGCTTCAGGATCGTGTTCACGATGTTCGTCGTTGAAAAGCCTTCGACTAACGGAACCAATTCGACCCGGCCGCCGTATTTCTCGACAATCTCCTTGCCCACGACTTCGTCGGGCCGGTAATCGGAGCCCTTCACCAGGATGTCCGGCTTGACAGATTCGATCAGTCGAATCGGCGTATCCTCGTCGAACAGCACCACGTAGTCAACCGCCTCCAGGGCAGCAAGGACGTGGGCTCGCTCGCCTTCGCGGACAATCGGCCGCTTCTCACCCTTGATACGCCGTATGGACGCATCGGTATTGACGCCGACGATGAGGACGTCGCCCAGGGCCCGGGCCTGATTCAACAGGCTGACATGACCGACGTGCAGAATATCGAAGCATCCGTTGGTGAACACGACTTTCTTGTCCCGTCGAATCTGCGGCAGAACGGTTTCGCATTCCTCCAGCGTAATGATCTTTCCGGAACCGCTGGTCAGGCTCTCCAGTTCACGCAGAACCTCTGCCCGCGAAACCGTCACCGTCCCGACCCGGTTGACGGCGAGGCCGGCGGCGACATTGGACAATCGCGCCGCGTCGAAATGCGACGCACCCAGACCGAGCATCATCGCGTAGAACGCGGTGACCGTATCCCCGGCGCCCGTGACGTCAAAAACGTCTTTCGCCGTGGCGGGAATTTCGTAATGCCTGGAATTGTCTATCAAGACCATGCCGTCGCAACTTCGGGTGATCAGGACGTTGTCGCAGGCATAGCGGCGACGGATCTCGCGCGCTGCCTCCAGAAAATCCGAATACGTACGCAGGGGACGTCCCACCACGGTTTCGGTTTCCCTGGCATTTGGCTTGATCAATGTGGCGCCGCTGTAAGGAGCAAAATCGGACCGTTTCGGATCGACGAGGACGGGGACATTCCGGTCGCGGGCCGACTGGATGATGATCTGCAAAAGACGATCGGTCAGGAATCCTTTGTGATAGTCGGAGATGACGATGACTTCACATTCGGAGATTCGTTGAGACAAGAACTGGATGGCTCTGTTTTCGATGTCGTCCGAAATTGCAGCCGTTGTCTCGCGGTCGATGCGTACGACTTGCTGATGGCCGGCGATGACGCGGGTTTTCTCTGTCGTCGGTCGATGGACGTCGATGAACAGTCCCTCCTTGGCCAAGCCCATCTTGTCAAACTCCATCCGCACGATGTCCCCGCTTGTGTCCGAGCCGATCACACCCATCATGGTGACGGTGGCGCCCATGCGCACGAGGTTATTCGCGACATTGGCTGCGCCGCCGAGTGCGATGTTTTCCCGTTCCACACTGACGACCTGGACGGGCGCTTCGGGCGAAATGCGTTCGACCCGCCCCCAGATGAATTTGTCCAGAACAATATCCCCGGCGACCAGAATTTTCGGACGCTTGGAGGCGACCAGGTACTGGCGCAGTTCATCGGTGATCATGCGGACTCCCTCAAGTGTGAAAAGAAGACATCCAGGTCGACGTTGCCCCCGCTGAGCAGGATGCCGATACGTTGGTTGGTCAGGCCCAATTCATTTTTCAGAACCGCGGCAAAAGGAACCGCGCCGGTTGGTTCCACGACGAGTTTCATCCGCCCGAAAATCAAATCCATCGCGCGAATCACCTCCGCGTCCGAAACCGTGACCATGCCATCGACATACTTCATGATCAGTTCGAAGGTCTTATCTCCCAGGGACAGCGTGCGCATGCCGTCCGCGATGGTTTTTGGAGGACTGATTTTGACAATTTTCTTTTCCCGGAACGAACGATTGGCATCATCGGCCGCCTCCGTCTCCACTCCGATAATCCGGATGTTGGGAAACAGGTGTTTGATGGCGACGGCATTTCCGGAAATCAATCCGCCCCCTCCGACCGGGAAGAAAAAATAATCGAGGTTTGATAATTGATCAAACATCTCCAGCGCGATCGTCCCCTGACCCGCGATAATCTCGTCGTCGTTGAAAGGCGGCACAAGGGTCCGACCTTCCTTGGATGCGATCCGGCGACCGATTTCCTCCCGATCCTCCGTCTGGTAATCGTAGGATACAATTTCGGCCCCGTAATTTCGAGTCGCCTCCAGTTTGCTCTTGGGAGCATTGTTGGGCATGACGATTTTCGCGTTCGTCTGAAGAATTTTCGCCGCCAGCGCCACGCCTTGCGCGTGATTCCCGGACGAGTACGCAACGACCCCGCGTCTCATCGCGCCGTTGTCCATACGGCTGATCTTGTTGTAGGCGCCGCGGATTTTGAACGCCCCTCCCCGCTGGAAGTTTTCGCATTTGAACAGCAGGGTGTTGCGGCAGATCGTGTTCAGTTCCTTTGACGTGACGATCGGGGTCTTGTGAACGACGGAACGAACGCGCTCGTAGGCTTGGACAATGTCGTGAAACGAAACCATGCAGTCCTTTTTTGAATCGCGAAAATGATATTGAAAAAATCTTACTAAATCAACATGTTGAGCCAATCGAAAGAGGGAGAATATGCCCGAAAAGCCGCACCAAAAGCCGAAGAACAGCAATTTCTCGTCCGGACCCTGCGCGAAACGTCCGGGGTGGAGCGCCGAGCGATTGAGGCTCGACACACTGGGGCGCTCGCATCGGTCCGCACTCGGAAAGAAATTGCTCCAGGACGTCATCGACCGCTCGAAAAGTCTGTTGCGATTGCCGGCCGACTACCAGATCGGTATTGTGCCCGGATCGGATACGGGCGCCGTGGAAATGGCATTGTGGAACCTGCTCACCGGCCGGTTCACCGCCCAGCACGGCGTGGACGTTTTTTCCTGGGAAAGTTTCAGCGCACAATGGAAGACGGACATTCTCGGCCAACTGAAGATCCCCAACGCCCGTTCTTTCCACGCAGAATTTGGCCAATTACCAGACCTCAGCCAAGCCAACTTCGATGGCGATGTCGTGTTCGCATGGAACGGAACCACATCGGGTGTGTGTGTCGGCGGCGGCGAATGGATTCCGGACGCGCGCAACGGTCTGACCATCTGCGACGGGACGTCCGCTGTGTTTGGGATGCCGATCGACTGGCGCAAGATCGACGTCGGCACCTATTCCTGGCAAAAATCCATGGGGGGCGAAGCGGCGCACGGCATGTTGATCCTCTCTCCGCGGGCGGTGGCTCGACTGGAAAGCGACCCGCCAACCATCCCCATTCCGAAGCTTTTCCAACTCCTGAAGAAGGGAAAGGTGGATTCGGAAATTTTTTCCGGAAGCACAATCAATACTCCGTCGCTTCTTTGCGCGGCGGATGCATGGGATGCGCTGGAATGGATCGCGGCCAACGGCGGCGTGGAGGGCATGATCTCCCGATGCGATCGGAATTTTCGAGTCATAGAGAATTGGGTCGCGCGGTCCAACTCGTTTGCATTTCTGTGCGAGGAACCTCGGGCTCGATCCCACACGTCTATTTGTCTGCAATTCAAGGACGTCGCATTGACCCCGGACGCGCGGTCCGCTGTCGCCAAGGGGATCTGCGCATTGCTTGAGACAGAATCGGTGGCGCACGACATCAACGCCTACCGCGACGCACCCCCTGGTCTGCGGATCTGGTGTGGCCCGACGATCGAGGCCACCGACATCGAATTCCTGCTTCCGTGGATCGACTGGGCCTATGAAACAACCCGAAAGGACGTGCGCTGATGCCTCGTGTGCTGATTTCCGACAAACTGAGTCCTCGTGCGGCCGACATCTTGAAGGCGCAGGGGATCGAGGTGGACTTTCGGCCGGGTTTGGGAGCGGACGAACTGCTCCGGTGCATTGCGGACTATGACGGCTTAGCCGTTCGGTCCGAGACCAAGGTGACGGGAAAGATCCTGGAAACAGGAATCCAACTGAAGGTCATTGGGCGCGCCGGCATCGGAGTCGATAACGTCGACGTGCCGGCGGCGACAGCGCGCGGAATCGTCGTGATGAACACGCCGTTTGGAAATTCCGTCACCACGGCGGAACACACCATCGCGATGATGATGGCCCTTGCCCGGCAAATTCCACAAGCCAATGCGTCCACGCATGCCGGCAAGTGGGAGAAGTCGAAATTCATGGGAACGGAACTGGCGGGCAAGACTCTGGCCGTTCTCGGATGCGGCAACATCGGCAGCATTGTGGCCAATCGCGCCATGGGTCTACAGATGAGAGTGATCGCGTACGACCCGTATCTGTCGACGGACAAAGCGGCCAGTCTGGGCGTGACGAAGGTCGAGACCGTGAAGGAAGCCGTGCAATCGGCCGATTTTGTGACGATTCATACGCCGTTGACGGAGTCAACGAAACACCTGATCAACAGGGATGTTCTGCAGGCGTGCCAGAAAGGCGTACGCATCCTCAACTGCGCCCGCGGCGGACTGGTGGACGAGACGGCGTTGAAAGACGCGCTGGCCTCGGGTCATGTGGCGGGAGCGGCGCTAGACGTCTTCGAGGCGGAGCCGGCCAAGGAAAACGCCCTCTTCGGAATGGAGGAGGTCATCTGCACACCACACCTCGGCGCGTCGACAAGCGAAGCGCAGGAAAACGTCGCCATTCAAATTGCGGAGCAAATGGCGTCGTATCTCCTTCGCGGAGAAATCACCAATGCGGTGAATTTTCCCAATCTCTCGGCATCGGAAGCGGCCGAATTGCGCCCGTATCTCCTGCTGGCGAAACAGATGGGACAACTCGCCGGACAGGTTTCTTCGGGAGGATTCACCGGAATTCAAATCACATACGAGGGTGAGATCACGCGATTGAACACGCGACCTTTGAGTCTGATCCTGATGGAGGGTTTGTTCTCCGTGTTCGGTGACACCGTGAACATGGTCAACGCACCGCATATCGCAGCGCGGCGGGGAATCGAACTCAAGGAGGTGCGCTCCTCGCACGTGGGGGATTACAAGACCGTCATTGGACTGAAGATCCGCACGGACTCCGGATCGCATTCGCTCACGGGCACGCTCTACGACGGACACAAACCGAGAATCGTGGAAATTGACGGCATTCGACTCGAGGCGACGTTGCATCCGATCATGTTGTACGTCGAGAACCAGGACAAACCCGGTCTCATCGGCAACGTCGGCAATCTGCTGGGGGAGGCGCACGTCAACATTGCCAATTTCCATCTCGGTCGGAATGCCGATCGCACGCGCGCGGTGGCGATCGTCTCTGTGGACACAGATGTGCCGGATTCTCTCCTGCAGGACATTCGCGCCGTCCCGAATGTACTCCGCGCCATGATCCTCCGCTTTTGATGATCGCCACCTTCGTCGGAACCAGGAACTCCGACCTTCCCTTCCATGAAGTACTGACATTCTTCCCGGGAAACTTCCATCGTCACATACCTCCGAACGTACTTCATATTCGGACCGGGGAATTGCCTTCCGAACAGTGTTTGGACTTCCTGATCCGTCACGAGATCGACTACCTGCTCCACGACGGCCATTCGCCGCGTTTGTTTTTTGCCGACATGGATTCGACGATCATTACATGTGAGTGTGTGGACGAAATCGCCGACATGGCAGGAAAGAGACCCGAAATCTCCGCCATCACGGCCGCGGCAATGGAAGGCAGGCTGGACTTCCGACAGGCGCTTTTGGAACGCCTCCGGATGCTGAAAGGACTGCCGGTTTCCGCCCTTCAACAGGTTTATGACGAGAGAATCCGCCTGCAGGAAGGCGCGGAATTTCTCCTGCAAACCCTGCGTCGCCGAAATATTCGGTCGGTCCTCATCAGCGGAGGATTTACGTTTTTTACGGGACGAATCGCTGAACGATTGGGGTTTGATGAACATTTTGCAAATGTCCTGGAAGAGGCCGATGGAAAACTCACGGGCGGCGTGATTGGCGACGTCATCGACAAGCGCCTCAAGCTCGACAAGCTGAATTCCATATTGGAAGAGACCGGCCTCTCCCCCGCCTCGGTCATCGCGATAGGAGACGGCGCCAACGACATACCGATGCTGCAAGCGGCAGGATTTGGGGTCGGATTCCATGCAAAACGGGCAGTTCAGAAAGCAGTTCGCAATCAGATCCGTTTCCATGGCTTAGAGGTCCTCGCGTATGCGATCGAGGGACAGTCTATGATGTCGGACGGCGTCTGAATGAATTGCTTTGAAAATATTGTGTAGCGTGAATATTTTGGTCCATCCAGAAGAGAGGAAAGAACTATGAGAAAGCTAATTTCGCTGATTCCGTTATTCGTCTGTCTGACGCTTCCAGCCTGTAAGAGCAAAGAACAACAACTCAAAGAAGCGGAAGAGGAAGGCAAGTTCAAGGCCGATAAGACTTCGAAAGAACTGCAGGGACTTGGAGAAGGCCTGCAAGGCGAAGGCAAGAAAGCTGCTGAATCCCTGAGCGAAGGAATTGGAGAAGTGTTCAAAGGCGTCAGCAAGGGATTCAACGAGAGTCTGGAAAAAGTTGTCGTGGATGTGGACGCGGAACTGCAGCCTGTATTGGAAGTCGGCCGCGCCGGGAAACGATACAATGATTCGACTCAGACAACGACCATCGTCCTCTACACTGTCTTCAACAAAGATTTCAACGGCCAGCTGATCCTGCGAATGCTCGACAAAAACAATCAGGAAATCGGACGTCAACTTACATCCGTGAACAAGAAGGCCGAGGAATCTGATTTCGTGGAATTTTCGTTCGATAAGCGCACGCAAATCGCCGCGGCCGAACGGTACTCGTTGAAGGCGAAGAAGTAGAAGTCGGGCGACAGTTTCCCGATGACCAGCTGCTTCGACGGCTGGGCCCGTCACAATGCTGAATGCCTTTAAGGCGTCTCCTGCAGCAGATCTCCGACGTCCTTTGGATGCGTTGAGACAGCCCACGCCCAGCGTCCGAAACCGCCGTGTGTATTGACGGCACGAACCCATTCGTCCAAAAACTCACGTTTCGTTCGGTCTTGCTGTGTGTCCTGGCCTTTTGTTTCGAGCACGAGAAATGTTCCGGTAGACAGGCGAATGATGAAATCCGGCCGATATTTGTGGACGATTCCCTCGAACGTGTACGATATTTCAAACCCTAATCTCGAGTTCTTTGATCAGAGAAAGCAGGAGCATTCGATCGATGTCGAGGTCCTCTCGCCTACGCCCTTTGACGAAAAATACCGCTTCTTGGGCGGCATCGAGCATATGCCGCAGACGGATACGATCATCCGGCTTCATACTGGACTTCGGCTTCGGCCACAACGGCCTCTCTGAAATAACGGCTTAATTCCTTCGGCGTCCGCAGGTCGACCGCGCGACCACTCAGCAGCTCAGAGAGTTCCCGCTGGATTTGAGCGAGTCCCAGAAAACCGGGCGTGCGGGCATCCTCAAATTCGACAAGAACATCGACATCGCTGTCCGGACGGAAATCCGTGCGAATCGCCGATCCGAAGACGGACAGCTTCCGGATGCCGTGGCGGCGGCAGATGTCCTGTAATTCACGGGCTGGCAAGTTGATCTTCGGCTGCATAAACATCTCCCGTTCTAAAGAACAAGAAATTTAATTGCTTTATCAAGTACTCAAGCGAGTTTCATATCGCCCTTACAGGGCTTTGTCCTTATCGAAACTATCGCGGTTGGGGCGATGCCCCAACCTTGTCGAATTACGCCCCTTCAGGGCTTCGTTTTCCTTGAACGTCGTTACAATATCGGTTGCGACCCTGAGAGGTCGAATATTCCGTAGGTTTCATTCACAATTTCCTGCCTGGTCGGACTTCGTTTCAGCCCATGTTGTCGCGCCCCTTCGCGCTCACAATCCCGAATCATCGACCCTGAAAGGGGCGGCACTGTGTCAATCGACCCTGAAAGGGTCGGGTACTTCCGAGCCTGGGCAACGCCCCAGGCGACCAAAGCGAAACGAACGACAAAAGCCCTGAAAGGGCGAAATACCCGTATTTAATCCCACACATACCTTTCATCAAACCCAGTCTCATATTCCTCGAATAACAACCGAAACTCGTCTTGAAAAGACTTTTTCTCATGGTGTTCTTTCTGACCATCGATGTATCGGCGAACCGTCTGTACCTGAGACTGGCTCACAGAGAAAGCCCCATAACCGTTCTGCCAGCCGAATTTCTCCAACATGTTTCCTTTGGTCTTTACCCACTTCGACGAACTCTGCTTGATTTTCCCGATAAAATCGGCCGCGGCAATATTTTTCGACAGATTGCAGAGTATATGAACGTGATCGGCGACTCCGCCAACGGCAATCACGGGACAGGCGAGGGAGTTGCATGTTCCGCCCAAATAGGCGTGCATTTCTTTTCGGATATTTTCATCGACCAGAAATGGGTACCGGTTTTTGGTTGAAAAGACGATGTGAATGTAGATTGTTGCGAGGCTTTGAGACATAGAGGATAATGGGTTATTGTAATTTCGCTCTTACAGGGCTTTTCTCCTTATCGAAACTATCGCGGTTGGGGCGATGCCCCAACCTTGTCGAATTACGCCCCTTCGGGGCTTCGTTTTCCTTGAACGTTGTCACAATATCGGTTGCGACCCTGAAAGGGTCGGATACTCCCGAGCTTGGGGCAACGCCCCAAGCGACCAAACGCGAAAACGGCTAAGCCCTGAAAGGGCGAAATCAATCCACACTTTTTGGTTTGCTTTCTATTTTGCGTTGGCACGACGCGTCCTCACCTTGACTTTGGAATCGGCATTTCCTACTATGGATCGGTAACGGAAAGGATCGTTATGTCTAAGGCCGTGGTCTTCTTGATGCTGGTTTCGTTGTCCGGAGTCGCGCAACTGAAGACGCAAACCGAAAAACCGCCACTGGATGTCCTGGGAGGAATCACTCGTCCGGCCAACAGTTGGTCTTTGGCGAGTCTTTTTTCTCCGGACCGATTTCACATGTCGCACAGTTACGGCATGACGTTCTTTTCCGGAGGCGGACAGAGCGGTTCCATCGGTCTGTACACCAACACGATGGATTTTCGGCTGTCGGATCCGTTGTTCCTCCGCGTCAACACGGGCATACTGCACCGACCTTTCGGCGGCCCGAAAAACGCTCCCGACAACGCCCAACTGGTGCACGGGGCGGAGTTGATCTACAAACCGACCCGACATTTCCAAATGAACGTCGGCTACTCTTCCACACCGCTGTATGGTGGATACGCACCGTATGAAAGTCCGTTTGCGCGGAGAGGACCCGGTACGTTCGAGAATTATACCTTCGGCGGACAATAGCCGGTTTTCGTTTCGCCGTTTCGACCACGATGATGCAGCGTAAAACGCGTTCGGACGAACCTCAGGAAAAAACTCAAACCACCGTTACATTTTCGCGCCAAGTCGTCAAGCGACCTCCTGCGACACGATTGGATCGCGCGTTGAATTACACCATCGCCGGCCTGGCTGGGGTCGTCGTCGTCCTCATCATCTCCCTCATCGTCCGGCTTCATTCCACCGCTCCCGAGTCTGTGATTATCAATGAAGATCCGGGTCAAAGCGAATTGACCCAGAATCAGGATGAAACGATCCAGGTCAAAAGCCAGGCCATTCGCGTCGAGGTTCTCAACGGCAGCGGCGTGCCGCGATTGGCCGCCAAGGCCAAAGATTTCCTGCAGTCCAAAGGTTTCGATGTTGTGCAAACGGGAAACGCGCCGCACACCAACTATCGGAAATCCATCGTGCAGGATCGCATCGGCAACATCCCCAACGCGGTCCAGGTTGCGACCGCGCTCGGCATCAGCGAATCCGGCGTGATCCAGCAAAAGAATCCCCAACGGTTTGTCGAAGTCACCGTCATTATCGGCGCCGATTACAAATCCCTGAAATTCTACAACGACTGAACGGCGAGCTCATCGACCCCATGAAACGTAGGAAGCTTGCTAGGGTCACGGATCGCTCGGTCCAGAGCCTCGAAAGCGGAGCTGTTGATGCACGACGATGAGGTGATGGGCAAGGCGTACGACCGGCGCCTGATGCGTCGCTTACTGCAGGCCGCCAAGCCGTATCGGGTCTCGCTGATCGCCAGCGTGGTTCTGTTGATGATGACGCAGGCCATCGGGGCGTACCGACCGCAGATCGTGCAGATGGCAGTCGACGATGCGATCACACCGGGAGACACGGCAAAACTCAACCTTTTTGTCGCCGCGTTTCTGGGTCTGCTCGCGTTGGAATTTCTCATCCAATACTCCGTTCTCTATCTTACGCAGTGGACCGGGCAAAAGATCATCTACAATCTGCGTGTGAAGTTGTACCGGCATCTCGAGCATCTGCATCTGCAATTTTTCGATCGCAACCCGGTCGGCCGTCTGATCACACGCGTGACCTCGGACGTCGAGTCGTTGAACGAAATGTTTACCTCCGGGCTGGTCTATGTGTTCGGAGATGTCTTCTTACTCGGCGGCATCATCATCTTCATGTTGACGATGGACGTCACGCTCACCCTGGTTACGCTCGCGGTCATTCCGTTCATCTTCTACATTTCGGTGGTTTTTAAGAAATACGTTCGTATCACGTACCGCGATGTCCGCCTGAAAATCGCCGCGCTCAATTCCAATCTGCAGGAAAACCTGACCGGCGCGGGCACCGTACAGCTCTTCAACCGCGAGGTCCGAAATTTCCATGCGTTTGACGAGATCAATCGTGAGCTCACCCACGCGCATCTGCGGTCGATTTTTCACTACGCGTGGTTCTATCCCCTGATCAACTTGTTCAGCGCCGTGGCGGTCGGACTGATCGTGTGGTACGGCGGCGGAGAGGTCCTGCGGGACACCATCACGCTCGGCACACTGATCGCATTTGTTCAGTACGCGCAAATGTTCTTCCGTCCGATTCAGGATCTGAGCGACAAGTACAACATCCTGCAAACGGCGATGGCGTCTTCCGAGCGAATTTTCGGCCTGATGGACGTGGCCGATGAGACTCCGGATCCCGCAAACGCAATCGTGCTGGAAAAATGTAGCGGCAAGATCGAGTTCGACGGCGTTTGGTTCGCTTATCATCCCAGACAGGTTCCGACACGCGAGGAGTACGTACTGAAGGACATCCGACTGACCATTGAACCCGGCGAAAGCCTGGCGCTCGTGGGTGCGACCGGCTCCGGGAAGAGTTCCATGATCAACGTCCTGTCTCGGTTCTATGAAATCCAGGAAGGGGCGATCCGCCTGGATGGGCACGACATCCGCACACTGAACAAGCACGGTCTGCGGCGCGGCATGGCGGTCATTTTGCAGGATGTATTCTTGTTCAGCGGTACGATCCTCGATAACATTCGGTTGGGTCGGACGGATATTTCTGAAAAACAGGTTCGCGTCGCCGCGGAGAAAACCGGCGCGGATCGCTTCATCCGCCGTTTGTCCGGACAATATCTGGAACCGATGCAGGAGCGCGGCAGTACGCTTTCTGCGGGCCAGAGACAGCTCGTTTCCTTGACGCGGGCGTTTGTCTTCGATCCGTCCATTCTCGTTCTCGACGAGGCGACTTCCAACATCGACAGCGAAAGCGAGTTGCTGATCCAGCAGGCCATCGCGCAACTCATGATCGGCCGCACGTCGCTGATCATCGCGCATCGGCTGTCCACCATCCGACATGTCGATCGTATCGTGGTCCTCCACAAGGGGCGAATCCGCGAGGAGGGATCGCATCATGAGCTTCTCGCCCAGCGCGGTCTCTACTGGAAACTGTATCAATTGCAGTATCAGGAGCAGGAACTCGCTCAGGCGTAGTGGGACACTTCCGCAAACGGCAGGTAGACCGTAAAGACAGAGCCTTTCCCCAGGGTGCTATCCACGGTGATGCGGCCATGATGTTGGATGACGATTTCTTTGACAAAGGCCAGGCCCAATCCGGTTCCATCGATATCAGTCAATCGCTTGTCATCTTTGGCGCGGAAGAATTTCGTGAACAACCGGCGTTGATTGTCTCTGGACATGCCAAATCCTTCGTCGCGAATTCTGACCAGGGCCGCCTCCCCCGTCCGTGTGACAATGATCCGGATCGTGGTTTCCGGAGGACTGTACTTCACCGCATTGGAAAACAGATTTAGCACCAATTGCCCGAGGAGATCCGGATCTCCCAGAACCGGCGGCACGTCCGGGTCGGCTTCAAATTCGACACGGATGTTCTTCTGATCCGCCTGTGTTTTGTGAATGTCGAGCACCCCCGACACCACGGAGTTGAGTTCGAGGGGAATGAGATTGATCGGCGTCTGGCCGCTTTCTATGCGGCTGATGTTCAGGAATTTATCGATCAGGTCGGACAGTCGGGCGGATTCAGTTCGGATAATCTCCATGTATTCCTGGCGTCGTGCGGGGGACAAGTCTTTCTGTTGCGCCACGACCTCGCTGAAGCCCGCAATGGAGGTAAGGGGAGACCGCAATTCATGGGCCACGACCGACACCAGTTCGGTCTTGAGTCGATCCACTTCTTTTTCTTTGGTCACGTTTCGAAGAACGATGACGATGCCGATGACTTCCCGGTCATCCATCACCTTGCTGGCATGCGCGGCCAGAATTAGATTTTGTTCTGCATACTCGGGCGTGGATATCTCCTGGCGGATCACCGCGCTCGGCTCCGCTTGTTTGGCCTCTTCCAGCAGGGGCTTGAGGTCGGGAATGAAGTACGTCAGGCTGCACGCCAGAATGTCTTTTTCGCGAATGTGGAACCACTTTTCCACAATGTTGTTGACGAGCAGCACCTCATCAAATGGACCGGCGACGATCACGCCGTCGGCGATGTTCCGAAGGATGGTCTCGGTCTTGATTTGTTCACGGATGATTTGATTGATGTTCAAGTCGGTGATGCGCTTGAGTTCAATCGTCATGTAATTGAAGATGCGCGCGAGTTGATCCAGGCCTTCGCTCGCCCGCACATCGATCTTGTGGTCGAAGTTGCCTCGGGCGATTTGCTTCGCGCTGTCGATGAAGCGGCGGATCGGCACGTCGATTTGGTGTTGGATCTGCCGCGTGCCGAGCGCGACGACGACCGCCGCCACGGCGATTCCCGCCAGGCTGATGGCAGGTCCCCAGGATTCGACCAGGAGAAAATATCCGGCCGCGACACCCGCACCGGCAATCGCAGCGACGCTCACATACACCGCGATGCGAATCCGGAGTCTGGCGCTACCGAGCATGGGAATCAGGGATTGTCTTTGAAGATGTCATCGAGAAGCTGCAACAGGTCTTCTCGCCGGGTCTTGCTGATTTCGCGTCCGGTCAGAGGAAAATGGGGAACCGATCGCGCCAGTTTCCTCAGCTGCGGAACGCTGAAGCGGTGGTAGTCCTCGTCGGGGGTGATGAGCTTCTTTTTCTTGAGGAGGGATTCGTCTTCTTTGACGGAGCGGAAAATTTCCTGCTGGGCGAGAGTCGTTAATTCAGTTTTTTTTTTACCGGCTCCTCTCTGGAAGCCGGGATCTCGTCGTCATAGACGATGGATTCGGTCATGGCGTCAGGTCGCGGGATAATGTGGACGGAGACAACCTGACCGACCTTGCGTGCGGCGGCCTCGCCGGCCGCGACCGATGCCTGCACGGCTCCGACCTCTCCGACGACCTTGATCGTCACCATCGCACCTTCGGTCACTTCGCGTCCGATGAGGCGGACGTTGCTCGCCTTGATCATCGCGTCGGCGGCCTCGATGGCGCCGACCAAACCAAACGTCTCGACCAGACCGAGCGCGCGTTCTTCCATATGGCTAGCTATTGCCCTTCTTCGGCAGGATCATTTCCACCTCTGGATGAGGACGTGGGATGACGTGGACGGAAACCAGCTCTCCGACTTTTTCCGCCGCCGCCGCGCCTGCGTCCGTCGCGGCCTTCACCGCACCGACATCACCGCGCACCATCACCGTCACGTAGCCGCCGCCGATCTTCTCTTTGCCAATCAATTCCACCTTGGCCGCCTTCACCATGGCGTCAGCCGCCTCTATGGCGCCGACCAGTCCTTTGGTCTCCACCATACCCAATGCATCCAGTGATGCCATTCGAAGTCCTCCTGAGTTGAAATCTTGATCGAATCCAAACGGAATAACAGATTGTTCCTGAAAATTTTACAGAAAAGCCATTTTAAAGTCAATTGGATTTTCAACGCGTCCATCGAGGCTCTTCCATTTTGCAGGCGAAATTGCTACCATAAAATATCATGGTGCCTAAACGTCCCCTCGGAAATACCGGCCTGTTCTGTTCATCGGTAGGCTTTGGCGGTTATCGGATCGTCCACGATCACGAGGAACACGAATTGGCCTTGCGCATGTATCTGGGTCGGGGGGGGAACCTCATCGATACCAGCGCCAACTATTCCGACGGCTCCTCGGAAAAGTTGGTCGGGATTGTCATGGACGGAGTTTCACGCGACGATGTCATTCTGGTGACCAAAGGCGGTTACATTCAGGGACGCAATCAAGAAATGGCCCGACGATGCCAGTTTGCCGATGTTGTTCCATATTCCGATGATCTCTGGCATTGCATCCACCCGGATTTCCTGCAGACGCAGTTGGACGCATCCCTGGAGCGCATGAAACAGTCTACCATCGATGTGTACCTGCTTCACAATCCGGAATACTACGTCAATCATTGTGCGCAGTTCGGCGCGATCACGGACGAGGTGTTGGACGAATACTACCGGCGAATCCGGATGGCGTTTGACTTTCTCGAATCCCGGGTTGCGTCCGGACAGATCCGCTTTTACGGCATCAGTTCCAATAATTTTGGATTTCATGAGCGGGACCGTGCGCGGACGGATCTGTCGCGATGCTGGAAGATCGCCGAGGGGTTGACAATCGATCATCATTTCCGCGTCATTCAATTTCCGCTGAATCTTTTTGAGCCGGGCGGGGTCCTGTTTGCCTCTCACGACGGCCAAACAGCTTTGGAGTTCTGCCGGCATCACGGCATTGGCGTACTGACCAATCGGCCTCTGAACGCTTTCTTTCAGGACAAGATGTATCGGATCGCAGATTGGATTCGTCCGGACGAAGTACCGCTGGAGACCGACTTTCTGGATAACGAACTGCGCGGCCTGGAGGAGTCCGAAAACCAATTCTTGTATCGCTTCGGCGGCAGCATGTTCGGTGAACACGAAGAGGGCGCCGCGGCTTACTTGAAGATGATCGCCCACGATGTGCCGTCGCGGGAACACTGGGATGTTGTGCTGTTACGCTACGTCGTTCCTCCTTTGCGGCAGTGGTTGACGCACAGTCAGGAGCAATACGGCGATCAGCCCGGTTGGACGGTTTGGAAGCATTCGTTTGTCCACCATGTCGAGTCCTCCATCCACAGCATCGAGCGATATTTGGCCTATTCGTCGCAACACATGTCCGATCACATTCGCGGGTTAGTGGAGCAAGCCGGTTTTTCATCGGGACTTACCCTCAGTCAGATCGCCGTCCAACTGATTCGTCAACTGCCGGGTGTGTCGTCCGTACTGGTTGGCATGCGGAGGCGCTCGTATGTGGAAGACATTCTCTCCCTTCGGGAAATGGAAGGTGTCGATCCGGAGAAGATACTTCGCGATATGCAGACGCAGTCGGGGGAGGCGGAATGGCTGACGTGAATCCGGTGCCCCACACTCCATGACACTCATCCTCCCGGCCCGCCTGGAATCCTCCATTGCATCGGCAGTTGAAGCCATCCGTGTGGGCGGTCTGGTGGCGTTTCCGACCGAAACCGTCTACGGGTTGGGGGCCAATGCGCTGGACCGACGGGCGGTTCGCAAGATTTTCAAAGCCAAGGGTCGACCCGCAGACAATCCTCTGATCGTGCACGTAGCGGACGTGGCCATGGCAGAGCGTGTGGCGCACGTGACACCGCGGGCACGGCGCTTGATGAAAAAATTCTGGCCGGGACCTTTGACGATTGTAGTAAGACGGCGCCCGTGCGTCCCTGATGAAGTGACGGCAGGTCTTGAAACCGTCGCAATTCGAATGCCGTCGCATCCGGTTGCCCTGCGATTGATACGGGAATCCGGATTGCCGATCGCGGCTCCGTCGGCAAACAGAGCCGGCCGCCCAAGCCCGACTCGCGCTTCTCATGTCCGCGCCGACCTCCGCCACGGGATCGATTTCATCCTGGACGGAGGCGCGAGCAAGGTTGGCATCGAATCGACCGTCGTCGACCTCTCTGTGCGCAAACCCGTAATTCTCCGCCCGGGAAAGGTTTCCGAATCTCAAGTACTCCGCGTTCTCGGGGAGCGTTCCGGACGTTTGAGAAATACACGTCGTCCGCGCGCGCCGGGCATGAAATACCGCCACTATTCACCCAAGGCAAAACTCATTCTCGTCGTCGGACCGGCAAGCAAGGCACGGGCTGAAATCCGGAAGCGTCTTCGCGCAGCGCGCGGCAGGTCGGTCTGGCTGGACTTTGGCGCCGTCTCGGCTCCAGCCCTTTCGATGGGAAGATCGTTGGCCGACGTCGCGCGGCGGCTCTTTGCCGTCATGAGAGCCGCCGACGAGCGGGGCATCGAGGTCATCTACATCCGCAGCGTCCCCGAAGTGGGTCTCGGAGTGGCCATCATGAATCGGCTGCGCAAAGCGGCAAGGGAGATTCTATCCGTCACATGAAGCGAATTTCTTTTAATCGACAAGAATGGTCCGGGGCCTTTGGAGATCTTGGCACCGACCTGCCATTGGTCATCGGAATTCTACTCGCCACGCCGCTCCATCCGGCTGGAGTCCTGATTGTGTTTGGTCTGATGCAGGTGCTTACCGGATTTTTCTATCGCCTTCCGATGCCCGTCCAGCCCCTCAAGGCTGTCGCTCTGATTGTCCTGACGCAGCACACTCCGCCCGACATCATCACAGGGGGCGGTCTTGCCATCGGGGTTGTCATGCTCTTGATCACGGCAACGGGCTTGCTCGATGTCCTCGGGCGGGTTATTCCCAAAGCCGTCGTCCGCGGAATCCAGTTCGGTCTGGGCCTCAGTCTGTCGATCGTTGCGCTCAGGGATTATGTGCCCGCAGAAGGGACTCCCGGATATTTTCTTGCCGGTGTGTGTCTGACGATCGTCCTGGTACTGATGAATCACCGCCGCTACCCCCCCGCGCTCATCGTGATCGGTGTTGGTATTCTGTACGCGGGTGTTTTTGCGATCCAATGGTCCGGAACTCTCGAGATATCCATTTCCCATCCGACCCTCGTCATTCCGACGGCAGACGCGATTTGGACGGGTTTTGTCCTCCTGGCTCTGCCGCAAATTCCCTTGTCTCTGGGCAATTCGATTTACGCAACCCACCAAATCGTCGCGGATTATTTCCCGGAACGAAGAGTTGGTGTAAGAAAAATTGGCTTCACCTATTCACTGATGAACATTGTTTCGTCCGTTCTTGGAGGAATCCCTGTCTGTCATGGTTCGGGTGGTATGGCGGGGCATTATGCTTTCGGCGGTCGTACCGGTGGTTCCGTGATTCTATACGGGTTGATGTTTCTCCTCGCCGGATTGTTTTGCGGCTCGCATTTTTCGGGATTGCTGGTTCTGTTTCCCAAACCCGTGCTGGGCGTCATTCTGCTTTTTGAAGGCATGGCGCTCATTCGGCTGATGGATGATTTAGCGGACGATCGACGCGAATGGTTCATCGCCATCCTGGTCGGAGTGATGGCCGCGACGTTACCGTACGGGTTTCTCGTCGGCATGATCCTCGGGATAGCATTGTATTGGAGTTATCGGTCCTTTGGCGATCGCCGATGAGGCGGGAACCACACCCACGCCGCGAGAACGGTCAAGAGAAAGGCCGTGTACGCGATGGAAAATACGTACGAAGGCGCGGAATAGAAGATCAATTCGTGTAACCAGAACGCGACAAAATCCATTTCGTAGGGCTGTTCGCGTAAGGTGTTTTCGAGAAAGGTCAATGGACAAGTGATCCCCAGAAGCGATTCCGCCACGACAAGACCGATGCAGCCAAGATGGATCAGCCGGAACTTTCGGTTCCGAATCCACTGCCATTTCGCCGGCCCGCCGATCCAAATCAGCAGCCACGCGCCAATGACGAACGACACATACAGGACATGCAGGATCAGAATCACGTTTGCCCACATACCAGCAAACTATAAAGCCCACAAAAGGAATGCAACATGACCCGACAGCAGGCTTGGGATCTTCTCTGTGAATACACACAAAGCGAAAGCCTCCGCAAGCACGCACTGGCCGTCGAATGCGCGGTCCACGCCTACGCGCGCAAGTTCGGAGAAAACGAAGAGATCTGGCGCGTCACAGCCCTACTCCACGATTTTGATTATGAGCGCTATCCGGACCCAACCCCTCCGGATGGTCATCCCTACATCGGTTCCCGCATACTGGCCGAGCATGGCGTGTCTGAAGAAATTCGCCGCGCAATTCTCTCTCATGCCGAGTACACGGGTATCTTGCGAACCTCCCGGTTGGAAAAAACGCTTTTTGCGTGCGACGAACTGTCCGGCTTCATCACGGCCGTCGCCTATGTCCGACCCAACAAAACCGTGCTCGAAGTTGAAGTCAAATCCGTACGCAAGAAATTGAAGGACAAAGCCTTCGCGGCGAAAGTCAGTCGTGAGGACATCCGGAGAGGCGCGGAAGAATTGGGCGTCGACCTGGACGAGCACATCGCGTTTGTCCTCGCGGCCATGCAGGAAAACGCGTCAGCGCTCGGACTTTGATCGTCGATTGCGGATCGACATCCAGCCCCCGCCCACGAATAGCAGAATCCCTGTTGTGACGACAAGATAAAAGGAATAGGTGAACCGGCGAGTTGCCGCGATGCGCAACGGATTGTCGGGATCGACAAAGACACGGAGGCTGTCACCGGGGGGTAACTCCGCCACCTGCGCGGCGGCTACAGAAAATCGGTTTCTTTTGGAACCAAAACCTGGGACCTCCCACTCGATTGTATCTCGATACGTCTCGCCTGCCCATTCGTAGCGCACCGCGATTTCAGGATGGAAGGCACGTCGGCCCGTCACCCGACTCCACTCGACGATCGCCGTCGCTTCTCTCCAGGATTGCCTTTCCAGATGGATCAAGAGCGTCGGAATCTGAGTGACCACCAGAACCAGGCCGATTAGCGCGGCCACGCCGGAAAGAATGGATTTCATCAGAATTCGCACATACCTTTTCGACGCCGAGTATAGCAACGGATCGTCGCAATTTCAATTTGGGTTTTCTCCGGAGACTGCATGACCTCGCATCGATTGGAACTCGAATCCATTCTCTCCTCCGACCGTGTTTCCGACGACCCATTCGTGTTGGAGGACTTTGGGCAAGATCGTACGCGCGTCTTTGCGCCTCGTCCTTCCCTGGTCGTATTTCCCCGGACAACGGAAGAGGTGCGCGAGGTCGTTCGGTATTGTTACGACCATCGGTTGCCGTTTGTCCCGTCGGGCGGTCGCACCGGCTATGCGGGGGCTGCCGTGGCGGCCAACGGGGAACTGGTTCTGTCATTGAGCAAGATGGATCGAATCGTCCAGATCAGTTTGATTGACGGATGCGTAGAGGTGGAGGCAGGCGCCATTTTGCAGAACGTACAGGAGGAAGTCCGGCGACACGGGATGTTGTTCCCGATTGATTTCGCGTCACGCGGATCCTGTCAGATTGGGGGATGCATCGCGACGAACGCCGGTGGATTGCGTGTCGTCAAGTATGGAATGACCCGCGAGTCAGTGATGGGGATCGAAGTGGTCACGCCAACTGGAATCGTCCTCGACCTCCACGACCGCTTGCATAAAAACAATTCCGGATACGACTTGAAACAACTCTTCATCGGCGCGGAGGGAACGCTGGGCGTCATCACCAAAGCCACCCTGCGCGTGGTGTCGCCTCCCCTGTCTCCGCGATTGGCATTGTGTGCGGTGAATCGGCCTGCGCATCTGGTCGAACTCCTATCGGCGCTTCGCCGGTCGGGTCTGGATGTACTGGCATGTGAGTTTTTCGACGCGGCCTGTCTGGAATCCGTACTTCAGTATCGTCCAGAATTATCCGATCCTTTTCGCGAGCGATCCGCCTGCTATGTGCTCGTCGAGGCAGATGCTTCCGAGGACGCCTTCACATCGTTTTGGGAGCAGATGGCCGACGAACCGACTGTGGCCGATATCGTGCTGGCTCAATCTTCCGCGGATGTCAAACGCCTTTGGCAATACCGAGAATCCATTTCGGAGAGTTTGTTCGCAAAAGGAAATGTACACAAGAACGACGTCGCGGTTCCCATTTCCGTCCTGCCGGATTTTCTCGCGGAATTGGAAAGAATCGGAGAAGGCACACTGGAGTCCTATCTTTTCGGACACATCGGCGACGGCAACATCCATATCAACGTGCGGGCCCTGCGGGATGATTTTGACCCGCGCGCCTGGGACGAGCAGATGTGCCGGCTGGTCGCACGATACCGCGGCACGGTCAGTGCCGAACACGGGATTGGTCTGCTCAAGAAAGACTTGCTCGCCCTCCAGCGTCCATCGGAACAACTCGATCTGATGCGAAAGCTAAAAGCCGTACTGGATCCGGCGGGAATTTGCAATCCGGGTAAAATTCTGGATGCAGAAGCCACTTAGCGTCAGCAACGGAGTCTTATTGCAGACCGTCTGTCTAAATGCCTTCCTGTGTTCCTTGCTCATGGTGGGTTGTGTCTCAACCAAAACAGCCGGTTACATCAGCGACAGCTCAGGACATGTTGGCCACGAAGTTGTGGCTCGCGTCAGTTCACGCGGCTCAACTGTAATTGTCTTCTTTGGCACGAGTTCATCTGATGAGGATCATACGGACTGGGGCCGACTGAGAGTCATCGACGATTCCACAATTGTTTTTAGCAGCTTCGAAGGAAGACGCATTACAATACCCATTTCACAGATAAAAAGTCTTCTTGTCGTCGAAAGAGAAGGAATACATCCGGCCGTCGTACTAGCTGGTTCCGTGGTACTGTTGCTATTGTTTGCATTCATTATTCATGGCGGACCCAACCTGGAGTAGCCGTGCATCGGCATCTCTGACCACCTACATCTCCTCCCGCAGATTCTGAAACTCCCGACGACCCCCAATGATCTCGACAACCTGACTCTGGACAAGCAGACACAGGTCCTCCCAAACATCGGTCAGCTCAAAGTGAAGGCGTTGAGCGATCTCCAGGAGCGAACGACGTCCGTTGATCTGTTTGTACACAAGATTGGCTGAATACTTTGCTGGAAAATGTCTTTCGCGTGTCGATCGATCGATCGCGACACGGCCCGGAATGATCAGTTTCATCGCTTCCACCTGCTTTTCGACAATCAGACGGTTTCGAATCATGTCGTTGATCACTTCGAGGAAGTGCGTCTCGTCATGCGCAATCTTCTCCAGGATTCGAAGAATGGTTCGTCGTCCATTGACGTACGACAGCACACGGAACTGATCCGCGGTCAATGTGACTTCCTTTTGCTCATGAACAAGGGCCCGATTGATTTTAGGCACCGATCGCAGGGAGGTGATGTCTCGCGCCATCGACCTCCATTCGTCGACCCGCTGGGCGTTTTCCAGCAGGAGAAAATCCAGCGGCAATTGGACCGTATACGGATCGGTCAGGTCACGATCATTCTTTCGGACAAAAAAGACATCCCCGGAGGTCCATTTCATGATTCGATACACGACCTCGCGAAGGTAACGATTCAGCAATCGCCCCCACGCGGTTCGATCCTCCGTGATGTAACCCAACTCCAGGAGAATCTGACCGAGCGGAAACCGCATGCGCTGTTGAACTTCCAAAGCATGGGTCAGATTCTCCATGGGAAGAAGACCCTCATTGGACAGATATTCGCCAATCAGGATCTCTTCCGGTGATGACGCACGAACGATGAAATCTCCGCAAATCGTGATCTCCGCTTGACGCTGATCGCTGATCAGAACGAGCTTCCCATTTTGTTTGGCCATCTTGATGAGTTGCAGAATCTGGACAATATTCGTTTCTGTCAGGTTGGCTCGAAGGATCACATCGTCCATGTGTTCGACCGGAGCAATCTCAGCAATCATACATGTAACATACAGTCATCGGATTTTGGCCGAATAAGCGAGACGTTACGCTTCTGTTGTACCGTCTCTGGGGTTTTTTGTCTTGGCTATTGACAATTGCCGTCGTTGAATCTATATTCGACCCCATTTTGGGAATATGAAACTAGATGTATATTTTATAACTCTTTAGAGGAACGATATGGCAAAAAAAGGAAATCGTTTTGTCGTTACCGTCGAGTGTACGACGTGTAAAGACAGCAATGTTCCGGGGGTGTCCCGCTACACTTCCGAAAAGAACAAGAAAAACAATGCCGAGCGTCTGGAAGTGATGAAGTACTGCCGGTATGAAAAGAAGCACACGCTTCACAAAGAAACAAAGTAGGGCCCCATGGCAAAAAAGCAGACATTTGTCGACAAAATGACCAAGGTGAAGGCGCATGCCGACATGGTCCAATGTCCCTCGTGCAAACAGGAGACCACGGTATCGTATGCCAAGTATGTGGAATCCAAGGTTTCGGAAAAAACAGGGGCATGGAAATTCCTGGAGAGAAAAGCCCGTCTTTGCGGGAATTGCGGCGCTCTGGTTGGGTGACGCATGATTTCGAAAGATCTCTTGCAGATTTTGGCGTGTCCCGCCTGCAAGTCTCCCGTCATGGAAGCGGGAGACTTTTTGTTTTGCACCAACGCCGATTGCCGGCGACGCTACACGGTCAAGGAGGGGATTCCGGTGATGATGGTAGATGAGGCGGACGTTCTCGAACTACATGAATTTTCCACCGTCGTCCGTCCATCCTGAGACGTCCTACGGTCGTTCGACCTCCCCGTTACCTCATCCGATCTGCAGTTTCATCCCGTCTTCCGTTCCCGATCGAACAGATCCCTCCACAGGTTTTAGGATGGCGCTCCCGATCGTCAGCAGGCCCACACGGCCCGAGAACATGACTACCACGATCAGCAGTTTGGCTGTAACGGAAAGGCTGGAAGTAATCCCCATGGATAATCCGACCGTTCCAAATGCGCTGACAACCTCAAAGGCCAACTGCGTCAGGGTGAATCGAACCTCGATGGTCGAGATGAGCAGAATGCTGATCAGCACGAAGGACGAACTCATCACGTAGAGTTTCACTGCGTTACCTACTGAGCTTTTCGAAACCACATAGCCGTAAATGGAAACGCGAGCCCGGCCTCGAAACGAAGAGCGCAAGTATCCAAGCATGGTGACAAACGTAGGGATCTTGATTCCTCCCGCGGTGCCTTGAGGTCCCGCACCGATAAACATGAACGTAATCAACAAGATCAGGCTTCGCGTTTCCATCAGACCGATGTCGATGGTGTTGAACCCGGCGGTCCGACTGCTGACACTCTGAAAAACCGCATTGATCACGCGATCCTGCCAGGGCATCAGACCCAGTGTAGCAGGATTGCTCCACTCGGCAACGAGGATGAAGACGGTTCCGGTCACAATCAATACCACCGTTCCGATCACGACCACCTTCAACTGCAAGGGAGTGGCGACGCCCTGCAGCTCTTCCCGGATTTTCTTCGATCGTAGAAACAAGCGGTCGACGAAATTATAAAACGGCTCCACCCACTTCAGTTTGTCGGGCCGTCGGATCGCGACCATTTCCATCAAGGCTTCGCTGAACCCCAGCAGGCGGTGCAAAGCCAACAAAACAAGCCGTTCAATCCCGAGCAGGACCGGATACCCGATTCCCCCCAAAATGATCATGAAGCACAGAGTCGCCTGAATCAGGGTCGACGATTGAAATTGCATCAAACTGTCTGAGGCCAGGCCAAACCCCGCGTTGTTGAAGGCCGAGATCGTGTGAAAAATGCTGAACCACAGCGGAGAGGTATTCGTCACTTCCTCTTGGACGAGGGTATACAAGACGAGACACCCGAGAATCTCCGCCGCCAGCGTGATCTTAGCGGTGGACGCCAGGATTTGAAGAACGGACTGTTGCCGATTGTCGCAATCCAGAACCGTCCCCAGGGTTTGCGCCGATCCGCTGGAAAGATCTTCACCTCGTCCAAGCCACAACAGTCGAAAGGCGGTGATCACTCCAAATCCCCCGACTTGGATCAAGACTATCGTTGTCACTTGTGCTGCAAAAGACAATTGGCTGAAGTCGATTGTTGTCAGACCTGTGACACAGATGGCGCTGGCCGAGGTGAAGAGGGCGTCGACAAAGGAAAGACCGGCGCCATAAATATTCTCAATAGCGTAGAGGATGACCGACCCAAGAGCGATCGCGGCGGTAAATCCAAAAATCGTGATTTCCGCAGGCGAGTACTTGCGAATGCCCGTCTCGATCCTCTGCTCGAGCTTGTGCAGTTCTGATTGTAGCCGGTGACTTTTTTCGGGAGGGTGAGGGAGGTCGTCTTCAGCTGTCCCCGTATCTACCGGTGTCGATTTTACAGGATCAGCCATTCCGTCGGTCGTTCTGTCGGTGTCGTCGCATAGGCGCTCATTCGAGCGAGCCTATAGTACGCAGGCCGTCCTTCAGAGTCAAGGCGCACGCGACTCCGATCCCAAGGACGGCTTTCTTATTGTGGGAACGAAAAAAAAATTGTATGTTCGGAAAAAGGCAGGCCATGTCGAAATTCGTTTCTCTTCAGACAACGCTCGTGGAACGCGATTATCTCGTCCGTGCGTTGGAAGACTTGGATTGTCAACTCTTGAAGACCCGAAAGATCCAAACCCTTCTCCAACGGACGTTTGATGTCGATCTGGCCGCCACAACCAAGTTTGGTACGGTCGGGTTTGTCCAGCGGAACGGACGGTTCGAACTGGCAGGGGACGACATGATTCTTGCCAAAAGCGGTGATTTCCTGGAAAAACTGACGCAACGGTACGCCTATCACCGGGTTGTGGATCTGGCCAAGAAAAGCGGCTTTCATCTGGTGAAGGAAGCGGTGGCGGACAACAAGATCCGTTTGGTGTTGAGGAAATGGCAATGACCCATTTGGAAGAAATCGAATTCACCATTCTCCAGGACGGCTCCGTCGAATATACGATTCACGGCATCAAGGGCGCCGCCTGTGCGGACGTATCGAAAATCTTTGAGCAGATCGGTGAGGTTCGCCGCTCCGAGAATACGGCGGAATATTACGAAAAGGAATCTGAGAGTACGATCCGCGCAAAGCAATCCGGGTCCTGACGTCTTTTCCGAATCGTTCGGACTTACACAGAACACACAATCGCTGTTGAATTTCCATGAAGAGTAATATCCGTATCGCCAATGGACAGGGTTTCTGGGGAGACAGCACGGATGCGCCCATCCGATTGGTGGAGGATGGTCCGCTCGATTATCTGACGCTAGACTACCTTGCCGAAGTTACCATGTCCATCATGCAACGTCAAAAACGGAAAAATCCGGAAACGGGATACGCAACGGATTTTGTCAGCTTGATGGAAAGCATCTTGCCGGCGATTCTGGAGAGGGGAATTCGCGTGATCGCCAACGCGGGCGGTGTTAATCCGGAAGGCTGTCGGGAGGCGGTGTTCCGTGCGGCACGGAAACTGGGTCTGAAGGGATTGCGAGTGGCGACTGTTTCAGGGGACAATATTTTGGATCGGCTCGATGACTGGTTTTTGGATGGTATCGATTTGCAGCACATGGATACGCGGGCGAGTCTGCGGGAACTGAAAGCATCGGGCAGGGAGATCTTGAGCGCCAATGTGTATATGAGCTCGAAGCCTCTTGTGGAGGCCCTCGACCAGGGAGCCCACGTCGTCATCGCCGGCCGTACGACAGACACCGGATTGGCCATGGCTCCCATGATCCACGAATTCCAATGGTCCTGGGATGACTGGAACCGTCTGGCGGCGGGCACCGTCGCCGGTCACATCATCGAATGCGGCGCGCAGTGCACCGGAGGCAATTTCACCCGTTGGAGTGAGGTGCCGGACTTGTGGAATGTTGGTTATCCGATCGTCGAGGCGGCTCCCGATGGAACTTTCGTCGTCACGAAACACGAGCATACGGGCGGCGTGGTGAGTGTGGATACCGTATCGGAGCAATTGCTGTACGAAATGGGCGATCCCAAGGCCTACATCACGCCCGACGTTGTTGCGGATTTCACCACGATCCAACTGGAACAGGAAGGGCAGGACCGCGTAAGAGTATCCGGAATCAGAGGATCCGCCACTACGGAGTTTTACAAAGTCAGTGCGAGCTACTTGCAGGGATACAAAGCCACCGGACAGCTTACGATCAGTGGACCTGACGCGTTGGCCAAAGCCAAACTGTGCGCCGAGATGGTCTGGAAGCGACTGGAGCGCGCCGGGGTTACATTTGTGGACAAGAGCGTCGAATTTTTGGGTGTCAATAGTTGCCACGACGGCATCGTACCGGTACCGGAACAGGTCAACGAAGTTGTTTTGCGGCTGGGAGTCAAAGACGATAATCGTCACAAAGTAGATCGTTTCGGCAAAGAGATCGCTCCGCTTGTAACCAGCGGTCCGCCGGGGGTGACGGGTTTTGCGGGAGGCAGACCCAAACCGCAGGAAATTGTGGCCTTTTTTCCAGCCTTGATTCCGAAGAACTTGGCACAAATGACCGTGAGTGTCGAAGAACTCTGACTATGAAACGAATTCTCTACATCGAAGACGATCCCGTATCCCAGGCGGTGATTTCAAAACTTGTCGAAAAAATGGGGCATGCGATCACCTCAGCCAAAAGCAGTGAGGAGGGTCTCGAGAGGGCATACGCCGAAAAACCAGATCTTATTCTTATGGATATTCACCTGCCCGGTCTGGACGGATATGAGGCCACGATCAAGCTCAAGAATAGCGAGTCGCTCAAAGACATTCCCATCATCGCTATTACATCCAATAACAACCCGTCTGATCGACAACAAGCTTACATCTCCGGTTGCACCGGATTCCTCACCAAACCGGTCGATTTTGAAGCGTTTTCGACGTATCTCACGAAATTTCTGAACAAACAAGATCATGATGACCTCCGTCTGGAAGTAGCAAACGAGTCGGCGGAATTGAGGAAGTTCACCGGAAGGCTGGTCCAACGATTGACCGACAAGATTCAGGAACTACAGGAATCCAACCGGCGGTTTGTCCAAACCAACCAAAAGCTGGACTCGTCTGTTGCACAGATCAAGGCGGCGAACGCCGATCTCATGCAGTTCAACGACGTCGCCAACCAATTGCTCACATATTCCAAGAGAGAAATCCTGTATCAGGATCTTCCGTCGTTGATTTGTGAGAAATTGCGGTTTGCCAGCGCCGGCGTGTATGTGGTCAACGAATTGGACCTGAGTTTGGACCTGTTCTCGCATTGTCAATTGACACTGACTCCGGAGTGTGAGCGGATCCCCTTTTCGAAGCCGCCTTTTTTTGATTTGGTGTATTACCAAGAGCCTTGTCTGATTGACTACAACTGGCTCGTGGCCGCGGAGCGAGCCGACAAGACTCTGGTCGAACGCACGACGCCGCTGTTCCGGGGGTTTCATACGCACGCGGTGTATTTTCTCCCCATCATCGGACGACCCAAAGCCGAAAGCGACTTTTCCTGCGAGAATCAGGATTGCCAGGCGTTCGTGAATCACGACGGCAAATGGTGGAACAAGAAAATTTACAAACTGGACGCGTCGGGTCTGGCCTTCGAAACGGAATTGCGTGAGGTCAGCCAGTTTTATTTCAACTGTTGCCAGTACACCTTGAAGGGAGTGTTGGCGATCGGCTTGGAGGAAAGCCGGTGGAGCGACTCTCTGCGGCAGATGATTCAGTCTTTCGTCCGCAGTGTCGGACTGACGTTGGAGAATATCCAGCTGGTCGAGGACACCCAGGAAGCATACATGCTCGCTGAAAAACAGGCCATTACAGATGGATTGACAGAGCTGTTCAATTACCGATATTTTCACCATCATCTGGAGCGCGAACTCAAGCGATCCAAGCGTCATTGGTACAAAACGTCATTGGTGATGATGGACATCGACTTTTTCAAGATGTATAACGACACGCATGGACATCCGGCCGGGGATGGTATTCTTCGGCGTGTCTCGGACATCATCAAGGACACAACGCGAACCAGCGATATTCTGGCGCGTTACGGTGGGGAAGAGTTCGTGCTCGTCCTGCCAGAGACTCCGAAGTCCGCCGCCATCAAACTCGCGGAGAAGATCCGTACCTTGATTGAAAACGAGAAGTTTCCAAATGCGGAGACTCAGCCTGCGGGTCGGATTACTCTGAGTTTGGGAGTCGCCACTTTCCCGGACGATGCCAATGAAGCGGAGGGCTTGGTACAAAAAGCGGACGATCAGTTATACCGGGCCAAAAGCCAGGGGAGAAATCAAGTCGCCTATCAAGGGTAGTCCATGAAATGGGAGGCCGTTCGAGGCGACATCACAAAGATGCACGTCGATGCCATCGTCAATGCGGCCAACTCATCGCTCCTCGGAGGTGGCGGAGTCGATGGAGCCATCCATCGCGCGGCTGGGCCCAAGTTGTTGGAGGAATGCCGGACTTTGGGAGGTTGCCCGACTGGACAAGCGCGAAGCACTCGTGGCTATGACCTACCAGCCAAGTTCGTGATTCACACCGTGGGGCCGGTGTGGCAAGGTGGCACGAAGAACGAAGACTATCTGCTCGCCTCTTGCTACACGGAATGCCTGAAGATGGCCAAGTCTCTTTTCGTGTCCACCATTGCATTCCCCGCCATCAGCACTGGCGTGTATGGCTTTCCCCGGGAGCGTGCATGCGAAATTGCGGTCCGAATCGTGGGATCCTGTGAACAGGATTACCCGAGGACCGCTCTATTTGTCTGCTTCGACAACGAAACCCTGCAATCCTACCTTGCAAGGCAATAATCCGGCCTCCGAGATCACGACCCGCACTCAAAACAACAAGCGGTCTACGGGTTTCTCTTTGGATGTGGTTCTGTTGCTGCATACAACATTTTGATATCATTCGGTCTATGCGTGACCTGTTACGTGACATGTTGATTTGTAGACCCCACGGTGCAGTAAGGTGAGAAGCGTGGGCGTTCGAATAATCGTCGCATTTGCGGCTGTCTATGTCATTTGGGGCTCGACGTACCTCGCGATTCGCTTCGGCATAGAAACCCTCCCGCCTTTCCTGATGGCTGGGTGTAGGCATCTCTTTGCAGGGATCATCTTGTACGCGTGGCTCCGTCCGGGTTCCTTTCCGATTCGTGTCCATTGGCGATCCGCCTTCGTGATTGGGGGACTTATGCTGCTTGGAGGCAACGGGGGTGTAACCCTTGCACAGAAGTGGGTGCCTTCGGGACTGGCTGCGCTGATCGTGGCCACCGTACCGCTGTGGATTGCGGTCTTCAACTGGAAATGGGGAGATCGCACGAAACCCGGACGGAGAATCTATGTGGGTATCGTGCTCGGTATGGCAGGCTTGGCCATTCTATTGGGTCCGGAAACCCTCATGGGACAAGGTCGGATCGATGCGGGGGGCGCAATTGCCCTAATCACGGCGACAATCGCGTGGTCGGCAGGCTCCCTGTATTCGCGTAGTGCACCCTTGCCCTCGTCTGTCTTACTTGCCATCGCAATGGAAATGATTGGTGGCGGGATCCTGCTGCTGGTCGTCAGTGGACTGACTGGAGAATGGTCTGGGTTTTCGGTGGCATCCGTGTCGATTTCGTCCTGGATGGCTTTGGCCTATCTTGTGGTGTTTGGTTCGCTGGTTGGATTTACAGCCTACGTGTGGCTACTCAGGCACGTCGCCCCTTCCAAGGTCGCCACGTATGCGTACGTGAATCCTCTCGTCGCCGTATTTCTTGGATATTTGGTAGCCGATGAGCCGTTGACAACGCGCGTCATTGTTTCGTCGCTCGTGATTATCACCGCTGTAGTCGTGATCACGTGGAGAGGATTGCCGAAAGCGTCCTCAAAAGGGGAACCCGGGCAATCGCTGGCCGCTTGACCGTTGCATTTCCTTCCCCACGTTCGTACTATCGACCATGAAGAACGGAACCGTTGTGGTCGAGGATGTGGAAAGTGTATTGCTGAAAGACAATCCACTTGGTGATCCATTTGTCCGGAAGTTGGCGGTTTATCTTCCTCCATCCTACGCCACGGGCGCAGATCGCTTTCCGGTTGTCTATCTGCTGAGCGGTTTCATGGGCTTCGGCACGATGTACTTGGCTCCGCAGGCATGGGGATATTCTATGGATCAGCGATGCGACCGACTCATTCGCGAAGGACGGATGCGAGAATGCATCGTGGTGATGCCGGACTGCTTCACCAAGTATGGTGGGAGTCAATATGTCAATTCCGCCGCGCAGGGGCCGTACGAAGACTACCTGACCGCGGAAATTGTCCCGCACGTAGACCGCTCGTACCGCACGAAGGCCGATCGACGGCATCGGGCTGTGATGGGCAAATCAAGCGGTGGCTTCGGCGCACTCCGTCTGGGTTTGCGTCATCCCAGTCTGTTCTCCGCTGTATTCTGCTCCTCCGGAGATTTGTATTTCGATTTTTCCTATCTTCCGGACATCCCCAAATGCTACAATGCCGTGTTTCGTGTGGGCGGTCTGCGGCCTTTCTTGGACGGTTTTTTTGAAGCTCCGAAGAAGTCCAGGGAAATGCTCGATGCGATCAATGTCATTGCGATGGCGGCCAGCTATTCGCCCAATCCGTCCTCGCCGTTCGGATTCGATCTCCCTTTTGATGAAACATCAGGCGAACTAAGGAACGACGTCTGGAAAAAGTGGCTCGCTTTTGACCCTGTTCGGATGATCGACGAAGATTCTCATGTGCAGGCGGCAAAGCAAATCGAACATCTCTTCTTGGAATGCGGTTCTCGCGATGAGTATCACCTTCACATCGGAGCGCGAATTTTCACTGACAAGTTACGCGGGAAACATGTACGATTCTGGTATGAAGAATTTGACGATGGACACATGAGCACAAATTATCGCTACGATCAGTCTCTCCAGCTCGTCAGTCAGGCTATCTCCTAACGAGGTCTTTCATGAAAATGGTATTCGTTCTTTTTGTCGCAATCACTTCGGCTTTCGCCCAAGAGGCCCCGGGTCGATGCCGCATCTACGTTCACGAGAGTTCTTCCTGGCCCGCATCGGCGGCGGCGGCCGCCTTGCGCCAAGTCCTGGCCCTCAGCGGTTTTGAGGAAGTCCAGACGGACCTTTCGGCGGTGCCACCAGAAGATCAATGGATGACGACGCACGCTGCGTGGGACGCGGTCATTTCCGTCAACTCCTCCTTTGTCAAGGAAAAGGCCATGTGGACCGTGACGGTCGCGTCGATTCGACATCGGTCTTTTCTCAAGACCCGCGCAACCTATTCCGCGTCCAACGCCTCGGAGATTCCGGACATTCTGGAGCGGCTGGTCGGAGACGTCGCCAAGTCCCTGAAATTGCCCGATCGTGGCCTGTTTGATCTGGTTAAGAATTCTGTGCACATCACACCCAGTGACAAGGCATACGAGCTTGCGTTGAACGGATTGCATTGGCTGAATGCCGGCGAAGCGGACACGGCCCTGACTCTCCTGCAGTCCGCGACCCAGCTGGACGGGGCCTTTCAGGATGCGTGGGAATGGAAGGGAGATGCTTTGGCCGTCCTCCGAAAGCAGGATGAGGCCATCGAGGCGTTTCGTAAGGCATTGTCGCTGAACCCAAAACGGTTCGATCTGCATCACAAAATCGGCGACCTCCTGCTGTACGAGAAGAATGACGCGGCGGCGGCAAGGACAGAATTCCTCAAAGAACGGGAAGCTCGACCGTTGGCCACGCTCAGTCTCGTGCAAATCGCGTACAGTCACCACATTGGAAAGGACCCGCCGTCTGCACGCCGGGACGCCGAGAAGGCCCTGAGGGAATGGACGGCACGATATCCGCGACGTACGTTTGCAGGCTCCTCCGGCGCTTTGAATCTGCTTGGGCTTCTGGCCATGGCCGAGCGCGACACCGCTCGCGCGATCCAGCAATTCCAGCGCGCCCGCGAGGTCAATCCCGATGAGGCCTCCGCGCGGCGGAATCTCGCTCGAATTTATGAAATTCGTCGCGACTTGGACCACGCCAGACGGCTATACGAGGAAGTGCTCATTATCGATCCTGTCGATGCGTACGCCCGATTGAACCTGGCCAATATTTTGTTTTACCAGGGCCGGATGGTGGATGCAGTACCGCATTACATGATCGCGATTTTGCAGAAGCCGGAACTCGAGAATCCCAACACCAACCCGATTCAAATCTTTCATCTGCTGGCAGGTCCAAAGAAAGACGTCTCACGCATGCAGGCGGTGGTCGATTCGTTGAACGATCGGCTGTTGGAGGGGAATGGAGACGCCCGAATTGACTTCGCATACAGGGCCGCAACCGGATACCTCATGCTGTATTACCTAAACGACGTATCCGGAGCGCTCGCACAGTTTCAACTGCTCCAGATGTCTCCATACAAGACCTCCAGATTGTACTTCCTTACAGCAGAAGCCCAGTACCGACTCGGTCAATCCCAGTCTGCGCTGGTCAATTACGAGCGGTATGCGCCCTACGCCAACGACAGCTACAATTACGGCCGCTGTTATCTCCAAATCGGCAAGATCCTCCTTCAGCAGAACAAATTCCTGGACGCTCAACTCCAGATTTTGAAGAGCGTTCGAATTTACCCGAATGCGGAATCATCGTTCTTTCTGGGTCTGGCCATGCGTGGCAATCAGGAACCACAACGAGCACGGATGGAGTTTGAGCGGGCGATCCGGGTGTATCCCTCCTACACGGATGCATATGTGGAACTTGCGCGAACCCTGGTTTCCCTCGAAAGAGTCGACAGCGCTATCATTGTTTTCCGCAAAGCCCTCTCTCTCGATTCTACCAAGACTCTGGCGGCGCAGGGATTGTCGGAGGCGTACTTGAAAAATCGTGACTATGTCGCGGCGGAAGACCAAATCCGTCTGTCCATGCGTCTACCTGGCGTCGATCATGGCAAACTGACAGGCTGGCTCGGCCAGACGTTCCTCTACCGACACCGGTACGACGAATCGTATGCGGAGTTTGAGAAAGAGCGGATGCTGGATTCGAATGCCGCCACGCCGTATTATCATCTGGCTGCGTGGAATGCAGCCCAGAAGAAGTCAAAACCTGCGATCACGCTCTTGAAACAGGCTTTCGAAAAACGCTTTCGTGATTTTTCAGGCTTGGACAAGGACCCGGCGTTTGATGGGCTACGAACTGATCCGGACTACAAACTTCTCATCGATCAGTATCGCCAGAAATTCCAACAGGAAGTGTTAGAACTCCTCCAAGGCAACCGGTGAACGCATGAAGACGAAAGATATCCGGCCTGCGGACGACAATCGTTCTGAAATCGTGCGACAGGAATTCGGCCGCCTATACAACATCATGCGGGAGCTGCGTGCCCACTGTCCCTGGGATCGCGAGCAAACGCATGACAGCCTGCGCCCTTATCTCCTGGAGGAGGCCTACGAGATGCTGGAGTCATTGGACGAGCGGCAGTACGACGCCCTGCGCTTGGAAATGGGCGACCTGCTTCTCCAGGTTCTCTTTCACTCACGGATCACCGCCGAAGAAAAGCGATTTGACCTGGCCGATGTACTCGAGTGCATCAATGACAAACTGATTCGCCGACACCCCCACGTATTCGGCGACGTGGAGGCCGGTACGGCCGATGCAGTGCTCCAGAACTGGGAACAGATCAAGATGCAGGAGTCGGGTCGGAAATCGGTGCTGGACGGAGTGCCCAAGAACCTTCCGGCGCTGGTTCGCGCCACGCGTGTCCAGGAAAAAGCATCACGGGTGGGATTTGACTGGGGCCACGTGAAGGATGTTTGGCCCAAAGTGTTCGAAGAACTCCATGAACTCGAGGCCGCGACCCGGGACCTTCCCACTGAAAGAATAGAGGAAGAACTCGGGGACGTGATTTTTTCGATCGTGAATGTCGCTCGCTTTCTGGGTGTGAACCCAGAAGACGCCTTAAGACGGACGATTGACAAGTTCACGCGTCGATTCCGACACGTGGAAAGGCGCTTTCAGGAATCCGGAAAGTCCATGCGGGATGCGACGCTGCAGGAGATGGATGTTTTTTGGGATGAAGCAAAAGCCCGAGGCATGTAGAACCGCGAACGCCTACAAGTACCGATCCCCCTCCAGGTAATTCACGACATAGTCCCGCACCGCGTCTTCCAGGGACCGGAATTTCACCGGACAGCCGCTGGCCGCAAGTTTGCGAGCGTCCGCTTGAGTGAAATACTGGTAGGCGTTGCGGATGGATTCCGGCATGTCGATGTAGGTGATCTGGTCGGGCTTCTTCATTGCACGAAAGATGGCTCGGACAAGATCATTCCAGGAACGGGCCTGACCGGTTCCCAAATTGAAAATTCCGTTCGCATCGCGATTCTCTTGGAACCACATCATGACGTCGACGCAGTCTTTGATATAGACAAAATCGCGCTTCTGTTCACCATCGGCAAAATCAGATCGGTACGATTTAAAGAGGCGAACCTCGTTGGTTGAGCCAATCTGGTGATAGGCCTTGAAGACCACACTGGCCATATCGTCTTTGTGATATTCGTTCGGACCAAAGACATTGAAAAACTTAAATCCCGCATAAGAGACACCGGGTCTGTTTTGAAGGAGCCACAAGTCGAACAGGTGCTTCGAATATCCATATGGATTCAACGGCCGTAGGACATGGAACTGGTTGTGGTCATCAGAGAATCCGCTTGACCCGTCACCGTACGTCGCAGCGCTACTTGCATAAAGGAACCGGATTTGTTTCTGGAAACACCAGTCTGCCAGAATGCGGCTGTATCGGTAGTTGTTCTCGATCAGGAAATCGAGATTGCGCTCTGTTGTCGAGGAGCAGGCCCCCATGTGAAATACGGTTTGAACCTCTGGCCCAAGTATTTTCAGAGTTTCGAGAAAAGCGGTCTTGTGAAGATAGTCGGAATACTTCTTCCCGTTCAGATTTCGCCACTTGGGAGATTCCCCGAGTTCATCGACGACGAGAATGTCGTCGTACCCCAGTTCATTCAGACGGCCGACGATTGCGCTTCCGATAAAACCTGCGCCTCCGGTTACGATGATCATGTTCGGCCAAGCTTTTTGCTTTTGGCTTCTGCATACAGATCAGAGTACGTTTCCGCTGATCGCTCCCACGAATGGTCTGCGTCCATCCCGTTCTTCTGAATCTCTTTCCAAAGCGTTTGGTTGCGGTAGTATTCGATTGCCCTCCGAACCGTTGAAAACAGGGCAACACCGGACGGCTCGTCAAATGAAAATCCGTTGCCGTCTTTTCTTCCAAGACTGCGGGCATGATCGATATCCAGGACTGTATCTGCCAGTCCACCCGTGCGTCGCACGATAGGCACGGTGCCATGCGCCAGGCTGTACATTTGATTGAGCCCGCACGGCTCATACAAGGACGGCATGAGAAAGATGTCCGCGCCCGCCTCGATCAAATGCGCCAGTTCGTTGCTGTATCCGATATACGACCACATCTTGTGCGGCAGGCTGTGGCTGATGGATTGAAACATTTGCTCGAATCTGTCTTCTCCGCTACCCAGAACCACCCATTGTGCATCCAACAACATCAGCTCGGCAGCCGCCTGAGCGAACAGATCAAATCCTTTCTGCTTCACCATTCGGGAGACGATGCCTATCAGCGGCCGCTCTGGAGCATACGGCAACGTGGTCTTCGAAAGAAGAAATTTTTTGTTTTCTTCCTTGTCACCCAGTGTGGCGGATGTGTACGGGTAAGGAATGTGCGAGTTTTTGTTAGGGTTCCATACATGAGCGTCGATTCCGTTCAGTACGCCCCGCAAATCGGCGGCACGTGGAATCAATACTGATTCCATGCCCAGTCCGAATTCCGGAGTGAGAATCTCGCGAGCATACGTGTGGCTGACGGTCGTAATCAACTCGCTGTACAGAATTCCCAGTTTCATGAAACTGACGGAATTGTGGAATTCCACCGGGCCACCCGGTCTGTAATCTTCCCGGCGCAGTTCGGCCACTCCGATGGCAGATTCTGAAAAACGTCCCTGGTAGGCGATGTTGTGAATGGAATAAACCGTCGCTGTTTGGTCGAACATTCGATCCCAGTTATAATTGTCCTTCAAGTAAACCGGAAGCAAACCGGTTTGCCAGTCGTTGCAGTGAACGACGTCCGGTTTCCACCGCATCCGCTGACACGACTCGATGACCGCCTTGCAAAGGAGGATGAACCGTTCGTGCTCGTCGGGATCCATGGTGTAGATGTACCGACGAAAGTAGTAATGCGGGCAGTCCACAAAATAGATGGGAACGGATGAGCCTGGAAGAGTCGACGTTTGCACATGGACGACGCGTTCGTGTCGTCCGAGTCGAATAACCATCTCCCCGATCGTAGCCTCATAGTGCAGGTTGTAGTCCCCTTCCTCTACACTAAGGTACTTCGGCACAAACACGCGCACATCGTGTCCGAGTTCCGCCAGGTACTTCGGCAGGGACCCGATGACATCAGCCAACCCACCTGTCTTTGCGAAAGGCGCGGCCTCAGAAGCGACAATGGCAACATTCATCCGACACCCTCAAATGTAATGGCTGATCATACGCTGCCAATACGGCCAGTCGTGTCCAACTCCATTGTCCCAGTAGTAGTACTGATGGCGAATGCCCTTGTCGAGGAGAACTTGGTGCATGTATTCGTTCCGTTGAAGGCAGGGATCGAGATCGCTTGTCACCAGGGTCAGTTCGGTTCGTGTGTTGTATTGGTTCAGGTAGAACGGATCGCTCAAGTTGCGCACGAAGTGCACAGGGTTGTTGTAATAGCAAAGGTCGTCATAATAGCCGTCCAAAAAACCCTCGATGGTATAGGAACCGGAAAGCCCGATCGCGCGATTGACCATTTCCGGGTGTTTCAATGCAAAATTGACCGCATGATATCCTCCAAAACTACATCCGATCAATATCAGAAAGTCGGTGCCAGTCTTGTGCCTCACGTAAGGAAGAAATTCGTGAATCAGATACTCCTCATACAGAACATGCCTGCGTACCTTTTCAGCGGGAGGAATGTGATCATTGTACCAGCTCTCGTTATTATATGAGTCCACACAAAACAACTGGATGAGTCCTTGTTCGATTTTCCAGGCAATCGGGTCGACCATGTTGCGGTCGATAAACTCCCAATGGGAGCCCAGAGTGGTTGGGAATACCACAACGGGTGCGCCACGTGTGCCAAAGTGATGAAAACTCATGTTTTTGTTTAAGCGATCGCTGTGCCATGCGTGTTCGTAGTGATCCATACCCTCTCTCCTCTAGTTAACGAGTTCTTCAAGTTCCGCTCGTACCGAGCCGACGGCAATCTTGCTCTTCATCAGTATTGGTATTTTCCTTTCGTCGTCTGTCAGCCAAATCAGCAGATCGGACTTGTTTTGAAAAGGCCCGATCGGCGTCTTGACGACCACACAAGAAAATGTGCCGGCATCAACGGTGATGGTTTCCTTCCGGACAATGTCGACCGATGCGGTCTTCCACTTTCCGTTGTCAAACGTCGACAACTCCAAGCGCTGACCGCCCTCCAACGGAAGGGTCCGGACATAATAGAACGCAGAGATAATATCTTGAACAAACGCCGGCACGGTAAGCACCGACTGTCCGGAGTCTTTGTCTACAATCGTCGCCCGATGTGCGGCCTGGTCAAAATCTACCGTGAAATCTCTCTTCGTTCCACCCTCACTCGTCCGCTTCACATAACGCACAGGATAAATTCCTTCCGTGTCGACGTATGTTTCGAGTTTGTTTCGAACTCGATACAGTGCAGAAAAGAACGCGTTAGACTCTGTTGTCGCGGTAATGTAATACGTTTGATGACCGCTCTGCTGGACGATGGATTCTACCGCCAGTGTCGCAGTACCCGCGCTGATGAACTCCCAGCCGATCGAAAACGTCAATCGCTCTCCAACTTTAAAAGCTCGATTCTCAATGGTGCGCAGCGATATTTGCGCGCTCAGAGCGCTGAATGGAACAAGAACCAAGAAAAGGAATCTCATCGGGCAGGACTACCGTCCAAATTCAACTTCGCACGCGCCCTATCCACAATCGCGGAATACGCCTCGTCGAGAGCGGATTGAATTTCCCGGTACGTCTTCTCATAGAACTCAACCGGAAAGCCCATGGGATCCGGAATACTGTCGGCCAATGTAATCGCACGGTTCTTGTTGAACAGCTTCAACAGGAAGGTCTTATTTCGAGCGGAGGGATAGTTCTCGTGAATGAAATTGTAATGATCAATAGACAAAGCAAAGATCAAATCACTCTGCTCGACGTGGACTCGATTCAGTGGTTTGGACCGAATTCCACTTATGTCTACGCCGTTCAAGCGGCTGATGGCAATTGCGTTCTGCGAGGGCTTGTTCCCATCCATCGCATACGTACCGCAAGATTGAACCAAAACGCGATTGCCGATGTCCGGATTCTCCTGGATAATTTTGGACTGCAGGATCCCTTCCGCCATTGGGCTTCGGCACATATTGCCTGTGCAAACAAACAAGACAGAAAAGAGGTCTTTGAACTCATATGTTCCCATATAACTCTCAAGGATATTGAACGGCCGTTCGAGATTTTCCTGCGGGGTTGGCTTGGGTATGCGAAGCGTTTTTTGTTTGGACTTTGAGACACTCGTCTTCACTGCTGTGTGAAGACCGGAGGATGTTCGGCTGGCGTCGGTTCGAACACCTGTCCGGGTCTTTTTCTTGACCGACCGCTTCGCCGCACGCTTGGACTTGGTTTTCTTCGCCGGTTTCGCTCTTTTTCGTTCGGCCTTCTTCCTTTTATCAGGACTCGATTTCTTCCGTAACTTTTTCTTCATCTCTCCTCTCTGCGGCCAGGGGCCGGGTTTGCTGAGGCACGCGCTCTTTTTCGAAAACTTCGACCTTCAAACCCTCTGAACAGTTTGTGCAAATTGGAATCTTTTTTCGCTCGGACAGAATTCGTTTCCGAAAATCCCGATAGGGCGGGCCCTTCCAGATTCTCTTCAAGCCGCCGTCACGAAATACGTTTCCCAATGGATAATCTGCGTTCTTGTCAAAACAGCAAGGAGACACGGTTCCATCCCAATTCAAGACGGGACAGAGCATGACCCATCGGCAGAAATTCCTCTCCGAGATTCTCGTTTTCACTTCTCCATGTTCGTCAAACTCGTATCGCCGAAATCTCTGTGTGGATGGTAAGAATTCTCGCGCTTGTTCGGCGGTGTACACTTGGGCGGTCTTGAATGACACAACCTGGACTCCACATTCCGTGGCGAGGGTGCGGACGTCGTCGATCTCGTGTTCGTTGTGTTTCATAACGATGAATTGCAATTCTATCTCAGGGGTTTGGCTCCCATGTGTTCGCTTCGCCGCGGCAACGGCTTGCAGACCGTCATACACTTTATCAAATTTCCCGTTGACCCGATATTTTTCATACGTTTCCTGACTGACGCCATCCATCGCGATGATGAGAGTTCCCAAGCCGGAACGAACGATGTCGTCCGCATTTTCTTTGAGAAAATGTCCATTAGTTGATGTGACGGTCTTCATTCCTTTTGAACTGGCATACGCAACCATCTTACAAAAATCTCGGTTTACAAAAGGCTCACCCTGACTCCACAAGGTCAAATGCATCACATAGGGACTCACTTCGTCGATGAGTTTCTGGAATAGCCTCACATCCATCATTCCGTTTTCCCTCGTCATGAGTTTACTGCCTGTAATACATAGCGGACAACGAAGATTGCAGATGTTTGTTGGCTCGATCATCATCATAAACGGATAACCAAGAACCACAGGTGAGCCGAATATTCGCGTCAACAGATAAGATGTTAAAGTCAATGCGGCGTTTGGCAGTCTTTTCCAATTCCGAACTTCTCCAAGAACTGCCCGCATCTCATGAAACATGTAATTCATGAAACGAACATATCCAATAATAGAAGGAAACGCAAACAGGATGTTAAATGATCATGCATTGATGGATCTATTTATTTATTTATTTAGTTGTCATCATCGTATTGAAATCGGATTATGTGAATTACAAAACATAAACATATAAAAAACAAAACATTACATATAAACAAAAAAATGGGTGATATGTGGAAAACACCCACCGTACTCAGTCAAAGAAAGTGAAATCTTAGGTAGATATAACTTCTCAACCACCACAGAGGTTTTTATCCACATCATCGCTAACTGCCAATTGAGATATTCACATTCAATCCGGCTAATAGACGTGTGATTTTTCCGCTTTGGAGGCTCTTGTTGTACTCGTATTTCATGAACAAACCCCCTGTTAGTCGATTAGTGAACGAATAGTCAAAACGAGGCTCCACCGACCAAGTGGTCGCATCGTCGATTTTTTGTTTGGCTAGCGTTACGCCGCCGGATTGGTTCTTGGAAAAACTCTTTCTTCGCGTCAACGCGGCAGTTGCCGCAAAACGAATTTCATTGTTAATCTGCTTCTTCTTTAAGAACCATATAGGAATTCGAAAACCACCGCGTTTTGTATAATTGATATTGGTCAGGATGTTGATTGATTGTGTGTTCTGCGTTGACGACAACGAAACAGTCTTCTGGTTTGTATTCGTAAATGTGATCGTTTGTGACACCCCTCCTTTCCATTGAATATCGTAGCCAACCTGTGGGAATGTGCGCTGTAGACTCAGGTTATCCGCCTGGAAAGACCGATCTTTTTGCCGAATGATCGGCACCAATGTGGAGTCTATCCCGCGGTAGAACCCTTCGTTGAACTGACTGCGATTAATTGTTTGTTTGGAATTGTATGTGACACTGAGATTCATGCTGCGCGTAATTCCCGCCATCAAATTAAATAGCGGCCATCGACCGATATTGTTCGCGCGAACCGTTATATCGTAGAACAAGGGAACCGGAAGTGATTTGAGCCACGGGAAAAGTACCGAGCGCGTTTCGGAACGGGTTTCGCGATTGGTCTGTAAACTGCGGGTTTCACTCACGTCGTAGCGCAAATCAACGGTGAAGAAATTGAAATTGAACCCGTACGTAAACCCGTAATTGATCGTTTTTCTGGCGCTGTACGCGAAGAGTCCGCGACTCGATTCGATGCTGTCCCGGCCGATCTGATTCACGGTGTCGAGGTCAAAGGAAAACACATGGCCGAGAAAGGAGCGGGAGTCTGTTGTGGAATATCCAAACCACGAAAACGCGGCGTCCGGATTCTGGGGAAGCCCATTCATCGTGATGTTATCGTCAAAATTAATCGTAAACCGCAGGTCATTGACAGTGTTGAGCGCCTTTTCAAAGACTCCACCAATCTTTCGAGTGACAAACCTGAATTTGCTTTCTCCGGCCGTCGCCGTGTCCTTTTTTGTTTCTGTTCCTCCATGGCTGGGATTCAGGCTTTTGAATCGGTCGCGACGGGATTTGCCGCCTGTTGATTCCTGGCGCCCTCCCTGCCCGACCAACCCAATCATGTTTCGCAAGCTGTATGTCGCGTCGATTTGAACGCGCCTGGACAGTTGGGATCCTTTGTTGAAGACGCTCTGGGAGGGTCGTTGTCGATTGAGGTTGTGGTTGGCGTTGTACGTAAGAGAATGGGTAAGGAACGAAAACGTCTCCGGCCGATACGTAAGAGAAAAAGTGTTGGCTGCACCGAAGTCACGATTAAGAATCAAACGTTGGGTTGTGGAGTCAATCCGAATCGTGTCAATGGCTGGAGCATACGTGAAGTCATTGAAGCCGTCGAGCGGATTAAGGCCTTTGGCGACGCCCTTGGCGATTTGGGATGCCGAGAGGCCCCGCAAGTCGGATTGGAATCGCACATTGATGGAGGACGTCAGAGCCTGCAGGGGACTGAGTTCCCATCCATAACCCCGCTGCGCCGTCAACGTCGGCTGGATGACTCGTTTGACAGGATTTCCAAGAGCGTCCCGCTCGACCAAATCGGTCTCGGTTTTTGTGAGTGAAAAGTCTGTGTTGGCTCGTGTGAGGACTCCGTAATTGAAATCTGACTTTGCGAAACTGGAAAACAAGTTGCCGATCACTGGCACAGACTGCAGCGGCATCCAGGTAAACGGTTTGAACGATTTCCGCTCAAATCCAATTTGATACGTTGCGGCGGTGGTCCACGTCGCGACACGGTTGATTACCTGTTGAGGGTTTCTGGATTCCTGGAGCGCATACGAGAGCGAGGATGTCAGATTATCTAGGGTATATCGGGTCAGCCAGAAATTCTCCGCCCTCTTCTGCTTTGAGAAATTCAAGGTGAATCCCCTGCTGATTGTGACTGTGCGGATACGGTCGTCAAAGGTCGCCGCGAAGGCGCGAAGTGTGTCCACATGGCCGCTGTCCAACATTAATCGTTGAATGTCAAACAGACTTCCACCGGTCGAGCGGAGCGCTTGCAATGAATCCACAATAATGGCAAGTGAATCACTCAATTGAGAGAGATTGTCATTGTTCTGTGTCCGCGCATCCCGGACAAGGAGGTCATTGCCGGGAACGTATTTTGGATCGGTGATCGATTGGCTGTAATTGAAGACCAAGGGCAGGGCGACACCGTATCGCTCCAGGTAGAACTTGTGAAGGCTTAAGGAGCCGTTGATACCAAGATTGGTTGTATTGCCGCCATTTGCATCAAATCGTTGCTCGACGGTTCGAAATTCAGCGGATCGATATTGAATAAGCCCGTTGAGATTGAGGAGATCGGACATATTGAGAAAGAGCGATGCTTTGGCGGCATCGCCTGGTTTGTCCTGGGCTCCACTCACACGCATTTCATCCGCCCAGATTTGTCCGGAATATTCCTGCGAAGGATCGTTATTGATCACACCCATAAACAAGTTCCGAAGATTCGACAGTGATGGGTTGCCTTTGATCCGAATCGTCTTACCGGTCTCTGGATCATGAAATACCTTGCGTTGCAGGGCGTCTGGCTCCACGGTGGAGAATTTCTTCCGACTGAGATCCGATAAGTCTAGATCAATGTTATTTCTTTCCTCCGTCCAGTTGCGATACAAAGGTTGCTCGATTTCAAAATAATTATTGATATCTGCACCGAAACGGAAGAAGAACCGAAGGGGGCTGTCTGAGGCGTCGGCGGAACCCGGGAGGATAATGGAGGACGCTGGAGTCGTGTCTCCATGTACGAACATCCGCAGTCGGCTGTAATTACGCACATCGAGAGGTTGTTGGAGGCTCTTGGTGATGATGGCGGTCGCACCTGCGGGGAGTTCGTTGAGGATAAGGGCCAGCGATTGTTCCCGAACCTCCTGAATCCCTCGCCCCGAAGTGGTTTCTATTTTTTCTTTGCGCACATCCTTTGGACGATTGTAAAAGTCGTTCTCCTCGGTGTTGACGGCAGAAATTTCAACTATCTTCTCCAACTCTTCCTTGGGCGGAGGCGGCATCCCGGTTGGAAGAATCACTCCACCCGCAAAGAGATCAATAGGGCGCGTCCATTCGGCGTTGATGAACTGGAATTCTGTGAACTCGAACGAAATGACATCAGTGTTGCCAGTTTCCGGTTCAACCCATACTCTCGCGGCTCGTATGTTCGTTAGGGAGGGAGCGCCGACAGTGCCATCCGCCTGACCGAGGGGAATTCGATACAATTTCCAACCATCCCGACCTCTGCCAATAATCAGCGATGTATCCAGACTGAGTGTGTCAATAGATAGCGAGTATGTGAGATACGAGTTCGTCTCATCCAAAACACCGTTGATATTCAGGTCTTCGGTATCTCCCCGACGGTCACCATCATCCCTACTGCCTTCACTCCCGTTTGGCTTGAGATTGGAAATGTTGTTCGCACGCAAAGCATCCCCAATAAACCCAGAGACAGTGTTATTTACGGTCCTACCGTGAGACTCGATCCAATAATCACCGAACGGATCCTCAGAGGGGCCGGAGCGGGCGAAGTTGATCAACCCCCATGGATAACGCGCAGATAGGTTTCGAAGAACGATCTCTTGGTCAAGAGAAAGAGTCGATGTGTTTGGGGGTATTCCATTGGCGGTCAGGACTGAGTCCTCCTGCTCATCAGTCAGTTCGTCCAAACCAATATCCTCCTTTTCGCTGATGCCAGGTGTGAACGCTGACTTGACTTCACTGTTCAGGCGACCATCACTGTTTTGATCCTCCGAGATGAGCCCGATATTGATGTGCAGTTTGGCCGCATGGTTCTTTTCGTTTCGGATCCAAATTTCCATGAATTGAGATGTCGCAATCTCGTTTTCGGCTTGTGCCGAAAACGCCCGCATGATCCCGTTCCAGGATTGGAGAGGCACAGTCTTGTCTGGTTGGAACGCGACACCCAAGGCCGATATGTTGTCACTACTTTGCGCAATCGGGGAGATGTTTTGACGCTTGGTTTGAATTTGATACCAAATCAAGTGACCACGTCTCGTTGAGTCTCTACCTGATGGTGTGCTCGCGAGAGACCACGTCTTGCGGATAGCGCCCAGAGGGAATGTTCTTTTAACTCCTTCAAAATCATCCAAATACGCGACACCGTTTTCATCATTTCTCATCAACCCGTTGGATGTGTTGGGTGTCGGAACAAGACGGGCGTACTCTGCTCGGAAATTGATCCTGGAAAGTTGGGTGGCTGAGACCATAGGAATCCAATTTGCGGCTTTTGTTAATGCCTTGGCTTCGAGATCCAGATTCGTGTTGACGTCCCACACGAAGTTCCGGAAAGGCTCCTCGCCGACCTGAACTCGCTTGTTTATCGTCGACTGGCTCTGGAACAAAGCAGTCGTTCCGATGAAGCTGTTTTGCCCAAAGCCGTGCTCCGACAGATTATACTCCGCCCGTGCTCCGAATATGGACTTCTTATCGATCTGGAATAGTTGAGCCTGCTCATAACTGACTTCCAGGGTGGCATCGGCGGAGAGAACGAAACCCGGATCCAGGATCTCCAGTGCCCCAGAGAAGTAATCAATTGTATATCCCACATTGCGTTCCAATGGACGCCCGTCCAGCTTGATTTCCTCACTCCCTTCAAGAACATTGATGCCCAGATTGATTGAGGTGGAGCGGCTGGCCGTCTGGAATTCAATTACAAACTGCGATCGTCCCCGGTTGCGATTTTCCGTCGGACCCAATCTGTCGCCGTCGTAGAACGATGGGAAACGATAGGTTGTGTCTGTGGGGTAAACCTCCTCACCAAAACCGGCACCCAATGAATTAGCCGGAGGATCAAAAGGGCGAAGCCGTGGAAAAACAAGTAGTCCGCGAGATGCGTCGATGAAGTTCTGGTCGACAATATCGTCGGCGCCTGTCGATGATGGACCACGCTCGTCCAGGTGGACAATCTCCATGATCGTTCGCGTTTGTCCATTCTTGTCCGGGATAGACGTTGGTTTGTTCTTGACGCTTGAGGATTGGTCATCAAAGCGAATCTTGATCGTCTTCACATCTTCTTCCGACAACTGGCCCGCCGCGGCAAGCACGTAAATATTCTTCATCTCCAGATTCCATGTGGCATCGGTCGGGGATGGGTTCGCCCGCCGAATCAACTGCAATTGCACCTTATCATTCTCGGTGCCGGCGTGCAAGATATCTCCAACCACAGTACCATCCTGTGTCTGGTAGTAGATGGCAAGGTTATCGCTGATGGAAAGAGCAGAACGCAAGTAGATAACCCCGAGCCTGTCGTCGTATGTATACTCCTCGTTTCTCTTCATTTCAATGAAATACGAATTGACGGGAGCCGGATCAGTGGGACTGGTTCTCGCGATTCCCAGGACGGCGCCTGGTGTTGTTCGATTGGCTTCCGAGCCTCGGTAAATCCTGAGTTCAATGATCTGCTGATCGGGATTGAACGTATGGGAACGGTCTCCGAAATACTGTTCGTAGTTGGTGAGATACGAGTTTGACAGAAAGAAGAACTGATTCTTGGCATAATCATAGGAAGCGCGTGAGACTGCCGTAAGCTGTCCCGAACCGGACTTATAACTCAATTTTGTTTTTTCACCACGCTGTAAGCTCGCAATCGTGGTCATGTTCAGGTTGCCAAACCGCAAGATCGACTTAACCCCAAACAACCCCTTGTTTTGAGAGCTGGCGGTTACAAATTCCGTGGCGGGCAATGAGAGGTCGATGTTTCCTGCCTCCAGTTTCTGCAAGACTTCATCATCGTACCCCGTGTACGTCACCTTCACGTTGTTTTCGAAATCAAATTCACGCTCGCTGTCCTGGTCAAAAAGAATCTCGACTTTCTCTCCGATCGTTCCGCGGAGATTGAACTGTTGTTTCTGCTCGAATTTCGGTGTGAAATCGCTTTGTTTGCCTGTAATCAGGTTCTGCGAGGACGTCTTTTCGCTTTGGCCGGAAACACTGAGGTTGATATTACCTGTCGCGTCCACAGCGACCTGATCGCCGCCAAAAATCTTTCGAAACGTCTCGTTGGTGGTCACCGAAGTCGTGAAGATTCGCACCGCACCAGACCTTTTTTCTTCACTTCGGGACAATTCCGCAGCAACAGATCTGGAGAACAAATTGCGAGACTGATCGCCGAAACTGGATCGCAGATAGTCGGTCTTGGTCACCACCGTGAGGCTCTTGAGACTTCCTTCCCGCCCGCCGAAGCGGTCCTCGAAAACATACCCTTCGACGGAGTCGTATCGGGCAATGACCCGATAGTTGGGAAGAAGTGTATGGGTCTGCGAGAAATCCATCATCGGCCCGCGCGTCAGGAGAAAGTTCTGATTCGGATCCAGACCGATTTGCCCGTAGTTCAAGAACGGATAGAGACGAAAGGCAGTTGTCATCGCGGATCCCGACCCCAGCCGAGCAGACGCATCCTCCACCTCCGTCTGAAGGTCGTCTTCGATCGAACCGTTCAACCCGAAAAAGGAATTGGCTGAAGTGAGGATTCCCTCGAGGACTTTCTGTACGGCCATTCCCGAGGAGTCTGCCGACTCCTGAGCATGAAGCGACCACGAGAAGCCGATCGAAACAACTAAAATCGACAACGCTCTCAAGACTATGTCCTTGCAAATCAACTCAAACAGAGATCAGTAGAAAAGGGCGATGGGCTTCTCCGGGGAATTCAGCACGGGCAAATATACAGATACTGCGAGCTTACATTCAACAAAAAAGGCAGGTGAAAAACAGGTCATTTGTTTTGTATCCGAAGAAGGACGCCATCTTGGGACGAATCAACCTCCGAAAGATCGTATACGCGGCAATTCTTCAGCAAGCGGGTCGACAGTTCATCCCGGTACCGGCGGCCCTTCCAGAGCAAAAACGATCCCGACAGTTTTAGATGTGGCCGGCTCCACCGAATGATCTCATCGATCTTGGCGACGGCCCGCGCAGTAATCCAATCGAACCTGGCTCCAGGTTCCATGCGTTCCACTCGATTCGCAACGACTGTTGCGTTCCCAATCTCCAGCCGATGAATAATGTCACGCAGCGCACTCGCCTTCTTCTGAATGGATTCTGTCAGAACAACTGTGGACCGCGGAAACAGGATGGCGAGTATCAGTGCGGGAAATCCCCCGCCCGATCCTACATCGAGGATCGATTGATCATTCAGATCAAGAAATTTTGCGACACACGCGCAGTTCAGGAAATGGCGCGCCCATACATCCGTTTCCTGTCGCGAGATCAAGTTGATCGTTTGATTGTATTGAGTAATCAATGTGTGGAACAACTCCAGAGATTTTGATTGGTGGGCATCCACAGTGATTCCAGAATCGTGCAATGTGGAAAAGAACCCGGAAGCATCCATCAGCGCCCCAACATCACCATCAGCAGGGAAATATCTGCCGGTGTGACCCCGGAGATTCGGCCTGCTTGTCCCAAGCTTAGCGGCTTCACGCGTGAGAGTTTTTCTTTTGCCTCTTTGGACAGAGACTTCACACGATCGTAGTCGAAAGACTCCGGAATCTTCTTTTCTTCCATGCGGAGGAACTTCTCAATTTGCTGTGACTGGGACTTCAAATATCCTTCGTACTTCAAGGTCGTATCGACCTCCCTCATGACATCTCCGTCCTCCAGTGCATGGGTCGTTTCTTCATCCAGAAGACCCGCTTCCAGAAGGCTCGCTATCGTGACCTCCGGGCGTCGAAGCAGTTGAAAGAGTGGAGTCTTTTCCTCGATGGGAGCCGAGCTTTGACGCAGCAAGTAGTCGTTCACCTGCTTTGGGCTGACCCTGATTTCGTTCAGCCGTGAGACAGCGATTCCCATGCTATTCTTCTTCCTCAGCAAACGGTCGAATTGTCGGTCGGAAACTAATCCCAGGCTGCGTCCATAGTCAGTCAGGCGAAGATCCGCATTGTCTGCACGGAGAAGCAGGCGGTATTCTGCCAGTGAGGTGAACATCCGATATGGTTCGAGAGTACTCTTATTCACGAGATCATCAACCAAAACGCCGATGTATGCTTCATGACGTCTCAAGAGAAAAGGGTCCATCCCCTTCACCGTTAAGGCCGCATTGATTCCAGCCATAAGACCCTGTGCGCCTGCCTCCTCATAACCAGATGTTCCATTAATCTGGCCCGCGAAAAACAGTCCCTTTACCAACTTGGTTTCCAGGTTAAGGCTAACCTGGTGGGGAGGAAAGAAATCATATTCTACTGCATAACCCGGGCGGATCATCTGCGCCTTCTCAAGCCCGGGGATCGTTGTGATAGCGGCCTGCTGGATTTCGACAGGCAGACTGGTAGAGAAGCCATTCACATAGTACTCGACCGACGAATAGCCGTCCGGCTCGAGAAATACCTGGTGGCGCTCCTTGTCGACGAAACGATTAACCTTGTCCTCGATGGACGGACAATATCTGGGCCCTACTCCCTTGATTCTGCCGGTGAACATAGGGGACTGATCAAAGCCGGACCGGAGAATGTCGTGTGTAACTGGATTCGTGTACGTCAGATGGCAAGGCAACTGCCTGACATGAAGGCGATCCGTACGCGACGAAAAAGGTTCGGGGATTTCATCGCCCAACTGTACGTCACATTTTGAGAAATCGATTGAATCTCGATGAATTCTTGGAGGAGTTCCGGTTTTCAATCTGCCGCTTTCGAATCCCAGGCGAACGAGTGATTCCGTGATCCCGGTTGCCGACGCTTCTCCAATTCTTCCGGCCCTTTGCTGTTGCAGGCCTATGTGGATGATACCGTTTAGAAAAGTCCCGCAAGTGAGAATCACAGCTTGTCCGCGGATGAGATCGCCATTGTCCATAAGGACCCCAACCGCGCGACCATGATCAACTATGACGTCCTTGACAGTGCCGGAAACGATAGAAAGGCTCGTCAGCCGTCTTAGTCGGCGCTGAGTCGAATCCGGATATGCCTGCCTGTCGACTTGGGCGCGAGGCGACCACACAGCCGGGCCACGAGAGCGATTGAGGATACGAAACTGAATTCCGACCTCATCCGTAATCGAAGCCATCTCTCCGCCCAGAGCATCGATTTCTTTCACCAAATGTCCTTTTGCTGTCCCGCCGATAGCTGGATTGCAGGACAACGCTCCGATCTTGGTTTCGTCCATTGTGACCAAGAGTACCGAACACCCCATTCGGCATGATGCAAACGTAGCCTCATACCCAGCGTGGCCACCCCCCACAACGATAATGTCGTACATTACATCATATTTATTCATAACTTAGCAATGTTTCACGTGAAACATGCTCCCGTTGCTGGTTCTGACTGTTCCACGTGGAACTATTTTCCGATGCAGAAATTCTCGAATACACTGGCTAGTATTTCTTCAGATGAGACTTCTCCAATGATCTCCCCCATCGAGGATGCAGATTCTCTAATGTCAGGCGTGGCGTACTCCAGAGGCACGCCAGAAACCAATGTGTCTCTTGCGGATTTGAGTCGGTCGACAGCAGTCTCCAGTGCGACCTTGTGCCTCTCCCGGGTAATCAGCGGCTCATCCAAATCGACATCCGTTGCAAATCGTTCGACGATCTTTTCGACTAGGCTCTCCATTCCTTCCAACGTCCTCGCGGAGACGCAGATTGCCGCGGGAATTCGATTCGTTATCGCAATATCAGCCTTGTTACCGACCAGCAAGAACGGAATGCCTGAGGTTCGTACAAGCTCGAGACTGCGTGCATCATCTTCATCTTGATCCGCGGACAGATCGACAACGAGCAGGTTGAGATCTGCGGACCGCGAGTGTTCTATTGTCATCTCAATACCGCTTGCCTCGATGGAGTTAATGGGTCGCCTGACTCCCGCCGTGTCGCGCAGGGTCACCGGAATCCCAGCTAAATCAACCTGTTCCTCAATGTAGTCTCTGGTCGTGCCGGGAAGGTCGTTCACGATCGCGCGGTATTTTCCACTTAGGGCATTCAGAAGACTCGACTTCCCCACGTTGGGTTTACCCAGTAAGTTCACGACAACGCCTGTGCGAAGAGCTTGGCCAAGGGTGAAGGTTGACAGCAGTCTCTGGAGGGCCTCGAGGGTTTGTTCGATGGACAGGACGACCTTATCCCGCTTTACGTTGATCAAGTTCTCTTCAGCGAAATCCAAATCAAGTTCAATGAGGGAACATGTTTCAATGACAGATTTCCGGAGTTGCCTGACACAGCCCGCCAGAACGCCCATGAATTGAGATGCAGACACTCTCCGTGCCGTTTCTGTCTTGGCGGTCAAGAGGTCCGCCACGGCTTCGACTTGCGTAAGGTCCATCCTGCCATTCAGATAAGCTAGTTTGGTGAATTCGCCCGCTGATGCCGGTCGAGCACCCCAGTGAAAGGTGATTTCGAGGATTTTTCGACTGTTTATCAAACCCCCATGGCAATGGAACTCAACAACGTCTTCACCGGTGTAGCTATGTGGCCCCTTCATCCACGTCGCCAAGACTCGATCGACAGCCTCACCGGCTTCGTCGACGACGGATCCGTAATAGAGCCGGTGCGATTCGAATTGCCCTACCGTCGCATTTCCACGAAATATCTTATCAGCGATTTCTATCGAGCGAGGCCCACTGATCCGTATGATTGCAACCCCTCCCGTTCCCGGCGGAGTCGCAATCGCAGAAATCGTGTCCTCGCCGATCATGCGGACTTCGTTGACTTCGGAATCAGGTACAACTGCTGCAACATCGTCAGGACGTTGAAGACAGTCCAGTACAGAACGAGACCAGAGGAGAAGTTGTTGAACAAGAAGAAGAAAAGGACCGGCATTCCCCATTTCATGAACTTCTGGTTGAATCGCTGTGCCGGATCACCGCCATCCATCATGGGTGTCATTGGCGCCACGGCCTGCTGAACAAACGTCAGAATCGTCATTAGGATTGGCAAGGGATTGATGTTGAAATCGCCAATCAAGGGTAGTCCTGTATGAGCGGTGTAAATCGTGTCCGGCAGAGAAAGGTCGTCGATCCATCCAAAGAACGAAGCCTGCCTCAAGTCAAACGACTCCCGAAAGACTTGATAAATTGGGAAAAGGATCGGTATTTGTATCACCATGGGCAGACAACCGGAAAGCGGGTTATAGCCCACCTCCTTGTACAGCTTCATCATCTCCTGCTGCATCTTCTGTGGATTGCCCTTGTACTTCTCCTGGAGCGCCTTTTGCCGGGGCATAACCTCCTTCATCTTCTGCATCCCGACGTAGCTTTTCTGTGTCAGAGGATACAGCAACAACTTCACGAGGAATGCAAATACAATGATTACGATTCCGTAGTTCGGGATGTATTCATACAAGAAATTGAATGTGTAGAAGATCCCCTTCGTGAAGGGGCGAAAAATAGCCCATCCCCATTCCAGAATGACATTCAGATTCTCGTCATACGTCTTCAACACAGAGTAGTCCGTTGGTCCGTGGTAGAGAAGAAACTGATCGGTCGCGTTGGATCGGTGCTTCATACCCAGTCCAATGGATATCTTCTTGTCGATGGGCACATCACCGCTCAACGTCGTGGTTCCCGCAAAAGTGGACGAAATACCATCCGCCTGCTGAGGAATCAGAAAGAGAACAAAATACTTGTTCCGAACTCCTATCCACTTTGTCATGCCGGTGAAGGAAACCGGTTGCTCGTCACTGAGGTCGTATTCCTCTTTGTCATCCCCCAGGTAGGTGTATCCCCTTTGGTACGTAAGCTCCTCGGAAATGTTCTTCTCAACTGGTCGGAGCCCGTTGAGCCACTGAACCTGATACTCAGTCAGAGCTTCTGTAAAATTTTCCAGCCTAACGTCCATCCCCATGTCGTATCTGTTTCCGCGAATCTTGAACTCGATCCATACACGAGAGGCCGAGTCGACGTTCGCGAAGAAGCGGAGTTGTCGTTCTTCGGAACCGGAACACGCCAAGACCGTGTCTGGACCGTCAAGTGTCCACTCCAAATCGGATGAATTGAACTCTTTGCCTGCCCGGGCGAATTGAATGTTGAGATTTCTTGCGGTGTCTATGGCCTCTACAGGGCTTTCAGCGAAATCTTGAAATTTCTTGAGGCCCCAACGGCGGAAGGACAAGCCGTGCGTCGAGATTACCGCATGATACAGGTCTGTCGAGAGAGAGACCTGCTTCTCAGGCGACACGTAACGCCGGTTCGTGTCAGCATTGACTTGGCGAGACGTGGCGACTTTCGTGACGGATTGATGTTTGGTTGTGTCGGCATGTACGACAGCGGACCGTGTGGTGTCGGACAATGAAGGAACATTGTGAACGGGGCTCTCTTCCGGAGCAACGAGTTTGGCATAGAATGGCCATGCGATCATGATCAGAACAATCAAGATGATCCCGACAATACTATTTCGATCCATTCAATCTCCTAATTTCGAGAGTGGGTTTCAGGAACGGGATCATACCCGCCGTTTGCGAAAGGGTGGCATCTTGCTACGCGTTTCAAGCCCAGCCATAACCCACGCCACGGCCCGTGAATGCGGAGACACCCTATCATGTAGCACGAACACGTGGGTTGAAATCTGCACGCGGGCGGCAAAATGGGAGACAGGAGCAATTGATATAGCTGGACAATAACTACCATGATGTGGGTGAGCAACTTGCTTATCATCTTGTGGCAGACCGTTTTAGCAAAAAGGGCTTCCTTCAGTCCTGAAAGAAGCCCTTGTCCTTGAAGGATGTGTCAAATTCCTATTCGTCGGATACGGAGAGCTTCTTGCGCCCTTTCGCTCGACGAGATGCCAGGACCCTGCGGCCGCCCTTGGTCTTCATGCGCTCGCGGAAGCCGTGTTTATTCTTTCGTTTTCGATTGCTCGGCTGATACGTTCTCTTCACAATAGTCTCCGATTCATATTCTTAAGGACGGGGAATTTATGCCTTCAGTGATTGAAAGTCAAGGCCAGAATGAGTTTTTAAGAATGAAATGTCCGGATTGCGATTCCCCCGAAGTCGTCAACTCTCTCACGGGCAAGAGACTTCAACACAGTCCTGCAGTTGGACATTATCACTTTGCGGTCACAAGCAAGAATGTTTATATTGACCATGACCCATGCTGAAAGTGGAGCAAACCTTGCGACTTTTGGTGTTGCTATGCTTCGGCTCGATTTGCGTGTGTCCGCAATCAAGAAAAGATTCGTTGAGCCTTGCGGATTCACTCTTGCAGTCGGGATATGCCGAATTCAAAGTCCGCAATTACCCCAGCGCGATCTCTTTCTGGGAGAGTTCATCCAATCTCTTCATCGCGCTGGGTGAGCGAAAAGCCGCTCTCGTGTTGGCGGAAAACCTGGCTCTTGCAAGTCGCGCCGTGCAGGATTCGGCTCGGTACGAGACGTACCTGAGTCAACAAATGGAGTTGGCTCGGGGGTTGCAGAATAATCGTTCACTGTCGGCCGCCTGTTCGGCCTTGGGGAAGTGGAGGGGGGAGCTTGGAAATTACGAAGAGTCGGAGAGGTATTTCCTCAGCAGTCAAACGATCTTTGAATCCGACACGTCGCTTGGACGCAAAGAATTCGCCAACATGCTTTCCAACTATGCGACGTTGCGTGGGCGGAGAAATGACTACGCAGGCAGTCTGACTCTTCTTCGTCGAGCCCTGGAGATGCGGCCGAGCGATGACAATATGGTCGCCTCTGATTTAGCGGCAATGGCTTTGGCGTATATGCAGCTCGGTCGGTATGACAGCTCGGGCACGGTCTTGGAAAAGGCATTTCAGTTGAAGAACGATGACCGGGTCGTCCTTTCGCGATTGTGGCTCTATTCCGGTAATCGGCACAGCTATCTGGGGCGGCATGACAAGGCTCTGGCTGACTACCGCCAGGCCGCAGAAGTCGCCGACAGAGTCCGTCATCGAACGGGGTATGCGGATGCGATGGTGGGTATGGGAACGGTGTATCATAATCAGGGGCAATTCCAATTGGCGCTGGACATGTATCGTAAGGCTCTTGAACTTCATGAATCGTCCAGATCAACCCGATCCATGGCAAAAGATCTGACGAACATTGGACTGATCTATCTGACAGTAAACGATCTTGAGGAAGCAGAAAAGCACATCCAGCAAGCCATCCGTATCGAAAAAGGAATCGGGGACCAATTCGGCCTGGCATCGGACTTGGCCGTTCTTGCATCGATCGCCTGGCAAAAGAACAACCTTGCGAAGGCGGAGTCCTACCTCCGGGAAGCTTTGGAAATACGGAGGGGCGTGGGCGACGTTCGTGGCGAGTCCAATGACCTGATCCAGTTAGCGGCCATTCAGTTGAACCGAAAGGAATCCAGAGAGCGAACGAACGATGAAGACGTACTGGCAACGATTACACAAGCGATCGAAAAGAAAAAACTACTCCAGGATCGGTACGGACAAGTGACAGCATTGAGCTACGCCGGCCAATATTACCGATTGCAAGGCGACTATGCGCGCTCCGTGTCGTACATGAAAGAGGCCTCGACTCTGGCAGAGCAACTGCAGGCAACCACGTTGCAATGGCAGACCTTGTATGGGCTGGGTAAGACGTACGAGAAGATGGCCCAACATGCCGATGCCGTGAGCGCCTATCAATCCGCAGTCCGGTTGATTGAGAATCAGCGTGTGGATCTGAAATCGGAGCAGTTTCGCATTGGTTATTTTGAAAGCAAGGATTTCGTGTATACCGACCTGGTCGCTTCTCTCGTGCGCCAAGGGCTTTTTGCAGAAGCTCTCCAAGCCGTGGAGAGTTCCCGCGGACGCAGTTTCCTCGACATCCTGGGAACCCGTGCCGCCAAGCAACAGGACCATGCTATTCTTCAATCGTTAGATTCCATCGATTCGAAGTTGGCGGCCGTGGATGAAAAATACAAGGAAGGTCTGGCCCTCAGCGAATACGAAATGTCGATGGTTCCTCAGTGGCGCGCTCGACGTCAGCAACTTCTGAATGATCTCAATACGACCCATGAGGAGCTTTCCTCTTTGGTTTCCGTGTCTCCTCTCAAGGTTCATGAGATTCAGGAACTGTTGGATCCCGACGTGACGTTGATCGAGTACTATGTCACCCCGTCTTTCACATCGATCTTCTCTGTCACACGCACAGACATCCGCTGCGAAATCGTTGCTCAACCATCATTGAACATTCTGATTGAGGCGTTGGAGTTCCGACAAAACCTCCTGCAAGCGGGGAAAAATCGCTACGAGGCATCCGCTCGTAAAGTCTACGATTTGATATTCAATCCCATCCGATCAGCGATTCGGACCTCAAAGGTCATTATCGTTCCACATGGAAAGCTTCATTACATACCCTTCGGGGCCCTGATGGACAGCGCCGGGACTTTCCTGATCGATTCGTATGAAATTTCCTATTTACCCAGCGCGAGCCTGTTGAAATATGTTTCCCAAAAGAGGAAGACAGGCTTGGGATTCGCGCAGTCTGATTTGTTTGCAGCGGCGAATCCAAAGGTGCCGGAGTTGACTCCGCTGCCGGGGGCCGAAGAAGAGGTTGCCACCATCGCGCAGTTCTTTCAGCAAAAGAATGTTCGTGTCGGTGACCAAGCCACGGAAACTGTGGTGTATGCAGAGACAGGTGACAAAGAGATCATCCACTTTGCGTGTCATGGAAAATTCGAATTGACTGAACCCGAAAAATCGGCCCTCTATTTGACGCGCGACAAACAAAACGACGGACGTCTGACCGTTCGCGAGATCTTCGGTATGAAGCTGGACAAAGCCCAACTCGTGGTGCTATCCGCCTGCGAGACGGGACTGTCCAAGATACTAAAAGGCGATGAATTGATCGGATTCAGTCGGGCGTTCATTTATGCCGGATCTCCCTCGCTCATATCCAGTTTATGGCCGGTCAGCGACGAATCGACGGCCTTGCAGATGAGGACATTGTACCTGAATCTGCAGAGCCTGCCCAAGGGAAAGGCTCTTCGCGAGGCCCAGAAAGCGGTGCGTGCGAAATTCAATCATCCGTACTATTGGAGCCCGTTTGTGCTTGTGGGAGACTGGCGATGAAGCGGTTGGCCCTATTTCTTTTTTCGACCGCCGCTCTCGCGGCGCAGATTCCACTCCAGTCGCCTCTGAACGATGTGATCGTCCGGGATGAAACGTTGATTCTGGCCACGGACACGCGCGGTCTTTTGGGGCTCTCTCTGGGAAGCGGGGGGCCGGCACTCCCTCTGAATATTTCCGGGTTGCCGTTGCAAATCTTCTCGGTTGCTCAATCCGCGGACTCGAGTCTGTGGGTGGCTACAAACACAGGGTTGTTTCGCGTTCACCATGACGCGATTGCGGAAAGCTGGAATCAACGAAGCGGCCTGGCAAGCGATCGCGTTACCGTGATCCGTGTTTCCGTGGACGGCGCGTTGTGGATCGGAACCGACAAAGGTCTGGCGCGCATGTCCGGATCGACCTATCAGTTTTTTGCAGAAACATATGGAAAGGAAATTTCCGATATCGCGATTCGGTCCGGTTCGGAAGTATTGGCAATTGTGGACGGCACGCTCTGGTGGTGGATGGATGGGCTTTTTCGCGACATCAAGTTGCAAAACGTCCAGAGCGTAATTACCAACCCAAATGGACTGGTTGTGGCCGGCACACGACAGGGCGTTTACCACCTGTCCGGCCCGGATGCAATTCAAGCAATCCCGCAAGCTCCCGCTATGCCATCCATGGTGGCGTCGGATCCTGCAGGATATGTCTGGTGCCTTTCAACTGTTTCAGGCGCCGAAACGCAGCTCCTTCGCTTGGAGTATCATCAGGAGAAGTGGCAGGTCTCACGAAAACAAACGACCGGACTGAGTGAATCTCGTGGTCTACGCGTGCTTCCTTCGGGTACCAGAATTCTGTTGGGCCATTCAGAATTAAGGAGCTTGCTCCCGGATTCATCCGACGTTCTAAGCGCAGAACTGTTGTATAATTCCGCTCACGAATATTTTCTCTTGGGTGACATCCACCGTGCCAGACGCAATTTGCAATGGTTGATCGGATCTTTTCCCTGGCGCGCAGACAAATTCGATGGCCATTTGCTTGCAGGTCAGGTTCACTTGACCGCGGGAAATAGTGAAACGGCGGCGCGCCATTTCCGGAAGGCTCTCGAGATCACGCCGGGATCAGAAGAAGGCGAATTGGGCCTTGCCATTTCCTTGCATCCGTCGGACCAGTCGTTGCAATTGTTTGCCAAACTGGCCACTTCGTCCAGGAAACCCACAACCGTGATTTCTGCATGGCCATATCTGAAAGGCTCATCGAGACTTGACGAGCTAAGAGGAAAACCCGGTTTGGTTCAAGCGTTGGCGGGAAGTGAAACGGTCAACGTGTTGCGATCCGCCGACAGCACGCGCGCATTCGAGATCGCCCTGGACCTGTTTCAACATTCCACCAATCTGGAGTCGCTCCGACGGATAGCCTTTTTCTATGATGGATACGTGCGGCATCAAGTCCACGATCGGTTTCCGGCGAGTGTAGAGCCGCGCGTGATGACGTGGGAAGGCACGGCTCGAAGGTCAGTCGTGCGCGATAACCAGTTGTGGGTGGGTACCGCGGACTCCGGTCTGATGAAAATCGACGTCGAGAATCGAACGATCGAGACCATCCGAGGCGCTTCGAGTTTACCGAGTGACCATATCAATGACATCGCAATAGACTCGGAAGGAAAGGTGTGGATTTGCACAGGCCGTAGGGATGTGAAAGAGAAGGCCGGTCTGGTCAGCGAAGCAAATGGTGTGTGGACGGTCTACGAGTCTCGTCATGGTTTGGGAAATGTGATTCCCCTTTCTGTCGCTGTGACTGCCGACGCGATTTACTGCCTGACCGACAGAGGGCTCTTTGTTTCCTCATCCAAGACCAATCCGCAGTTCCGACTGAGAGATGCTCTCAAAGGTCAATCGTTTTCGACTTGCCGTGCAGACAATTTGGGGAGGATTTGGCTGGCTGGTGACACATCGCTTTCCGTCTATGCGGACAACAAACTTTCTCGTGTAGAGACAGACAAAGATCGACGGCCGCGTGTCCTTCAATTTCGCATTGAGGTGACTGGTGAGAAAGGGATCAGTACGGACAGCGGCTACTATCGATTCGACGATGGTGCGTTTGTGCGGATCGGCACCGAGCGAACTTTTTCCCGCGGCTTGGGACCGGAAGGAGACGAGTGGAGAACCGACGGGCGCTTCATCCATCGGCGCGGAGAGCTTGGGGACATACAATATGAGGTAGAGTCCGCCGTCGACAGTTTGTTTGACTTTCAGCGATGCGGCAAGTATCGGGTTTTCATCGGACGGAACGGAGCGTGGATATCGCACGAGACTGCAGGGGACACCGTTCGTCTTCTTGATGCGCTTGACAGGGAGGTCCAGACGGCATTGATTGGAGACCAACCCGGCCGAATCCGCGCGAAGATTCGCAAGTGGGCGCGGCTCCCTCAGACCGCCGACTACGTTGTCTGGACAACTGCAAAGATACTAATGCGGGAGGACAAGGCTACGGAGGCGTTTGGTTTGCTTCATGACCACAAGCGTGTCGGCGGCAGTTTTCTGGACGAAGTCCCCGTCTACTTAGCGGCAATGAACCTGGACGAAACAGGTGAGCACGAGAAGGCAACAACAGCCGTATCGCTCCTCGCAAGGAATTTCTCAACGCAAACCGGCGTGGATCCTAAGCAACCACTGGATCTGTCGCTGGAAGGCAATGAGCGCATCAAGCGACTTCCTGCGTCCTTGATACGAGTTGCTGCCGAGTGGATGCGACGCGGCAATTCCGATGCGGCAGTCCGATGGGTGCGCGCTGTGCAAATGGACTATCTGAATATTCCGGAAGAAGCCATGTTTGCGCTCCAGCAACTGATCGACCAATCGGATACCACCGCTGTCGTGAAGAGCAAGTTGGCGAGAATCTACGTTCGAGCAATAGGTTACAAGACTGCATTGAATCTGTGTGCCAATCTCCATTTCCTCGCGGATTGGAGTGAGCAGCAGGGGCAGATGAAGGAAGCGGGCGAGTACATTCGTGGACTGTTGGAGACTGGACAGTTTCAGGCCCTCAGACCTCAACTTGAGGCCCGCATGGCGAAGCTTCAACAGTCCGCTGCCTTAGGTCTGAAGGCGGGTTCCGGGGTCACGGAATTGAACTCCACCAACGCGATGATCTTTGAGGGCAACTACCTCTGGCTGGGGACATCGAAGGGAGTTCTCCGATGGAATCTCAGCAACGGCTCGTACAAGAAATTTGATTCCAAAGACGGTTTGGTCGTGGACAATGTGTTCTCCATACTTACGGACCGGACAGGCGGAAAGTGGTTTGGTGGATTTGACCCGACGTCGCCGGGTAAGGTGGGCGGGGTGTCGTATTTCGACGGTGAGACATTTGCAAATTTCTCACCTGCTAACGGCCTGCAAGGAGCCACAGTGAGAGCGCTCGCTCAAGATCCTGAGGGCGGCATTTGGATCGGTACCGAGGCGGGCGTGACGCGTTTCTATGGAGGCCAGCTCGAATTCCACGATTTGCGTAAGAAGTACCGATTTGACTACATAAACGATTTGTATTTTGACCGCAGAGGCAGGTTATGGATCGCATTGGCCCCGGAAAAGGGATATGAGTCCATGACCGGAGGGGTGGTGCGTTTTGACGACCTGCATCTTCGCGAAAAGGACGGTTTGAAAGCCAATCACGTAAAGAGCGTGACACAGGATAGCGCTGGAAATTATTGGTTTAGCACGTATGCGGGCATTGCGATATGGGATGGAGATAGAAAGTGGTCGCATATTCAACTCTCTGACGGTCTGACGTCGGATCTTGTGCGCGATGTCGAGTTGACGGCAGAAGAAGTATGGGTCGCTACAAATGCGGGGATTACGAGGATTGCGAAAAATGAGTCTACGCGATCGGCAGGAGGCGGGCTTCAGCGGTCCGATGTCACTCGTTACACCGAGAAAGAGGGTCTCCTGACCAATGACATTCGCACGGTCGTCAGTGATCCGAAACACGGAACGTGGTTTGGGAGCAAGCGGGGTATCTTCAGCCTGGGCAACAAGGAAACCACAGCAGAAGAGGAGTCCACGTTCAGCAGAAAGCTATTTGAAGTCAGCGCTGAATCGGAGGCGTTATTTGAACGCGCCCGTCAGTTCCTGGAACAAGGTGATTACGACAAGGCACGGGAGATCTATCTTGACGTGTTGGATCGCGCCGGGGATGGGGAGTGGGCGGATGATGCGGAGCTGCTGCTGGCGAAGTCGTACGAGGTCGAAGGAAATTATCAGGAAGCGGAAAAGCGTTACGAGTCCTTCATCACACAGAATCCGGCCAGCCCGCTTCTCGCGGAGGCGCAAATAGGCCTCGGTTCCGTCTTGGAAAAGACCCAACGGTTTGAAGACGCAGAGAAGGCGTATGCGGCAGCCGCGAAGTCTGCGGCGGACGAAGCGACAGTCAATCAGGCGCGATTGCTCCAGGAAAAAGCCGCCGTAAAAAGAATAGAATCGGGAAGGAAGCAAACACAGTCCCTGGCGCAATTGATTTCAGAGAAGAACATTGAGCTGGAGCGGGCCACATCCGAGAGCGAGCGTGAAAGAATTCGAGCGGAGATTCGCGACCTCGAAGCAAAAGCAGCCAGATCCGCACGCGCAGGAGGCTTTGATCTGAAGTTGTACAAGGTCCAGACGGGGGACAATCTCTGGGCTCTGAGTGAAAAGTTCCTGGGCGATCCTCTCAAGTGGAAAGACTTCTTCATTGCAAACGAAGGAAAGATATACGATCCAAATGTTATTCTGGTCGGACAGACCATTGTTGTGCTGACCGTTCAGCAGGGCTACAAAGAAAAACTTGAAGAGTTCTTGTATTACGACGTTGTGGCCGGTGAGGACTTGGAGACCATCGCGGAAAAGCTGTATGGAAACAAGGAAAAATGGCAAGGCATCTACAAGCTGAACAAAGAAAAGCTTTCCGAATCGCCGAAGAAGTCCTTGCCCGCGATGCGTATCATGGTGCCAGTCAACGAGTAAGCAGGTTGCGGAGGGCCGCGTCCACTTCTGCGTATTGGAACTGGTATCCGGATTCCAAGAGTCGCTTAGGGACAGACCGTTGCCCGTTCAACAGCGCCATTGCGAATTCTCCCACGAGGATCCTCAAGACCGGACTTGGGACATGGGCCCAAGAGGGGCGCCCCATGAGCTGACCCACACGCGCACAAAACTCGCTCATGCGAACGGGGTTGGGGGCGGAGAAATTGAACGCGCCAGACATATGGGGGGATTCCAAGAGGTAAATCAGCCCTCCCACCACGTCGTCAATATGGATCCATGGGAAAAATTGTCTCCCCGAGCCGAGATGCCCACCGACAAACCAGCGGAAGGGGCGAAGAAGTTCCTGCAATGCGCCACCGTTACGGCCAAGGACAATGCCGATTCGCATTTGAATGAGTCGATGTCGAAAATCGGCCGAGGCGGATTCCCAGTCCTCACAGAGGCGCCCGAGGAAATCCGACGACGCCGGATGAGACTCGGTAACGATCTCCTCGCCGCAATGACCATAGTACCCGACCGCACTGGCTGTGACAAATGTTCTGACATTGGAATTTTCGCAAGCTCTTACCAGCAATCGTGTCACGTCCACGCGACTTGAGCGAAGGGTATCCTTGAATCGCGGATTCCATCGCTTGCGAGCCAGTGACTCGCCTGCCAGATTGACGACAGCGTCACATTTTTCTAACTCGCTGGTCCAAGATCCCAGGCTCCGTGCGTCCCAGTGTATGGTTCGCCCTTCGGGAAGGGTATGTCCGCCCCTTGTGGCAATGACAGTTATATGTCCCAGCTGATTGAGTTTGGCTATTACCTGGCGCCCGAGAAATCCGGTGCCCCCTGTTACGAAGATTTTCACGACCTATGAATAATCTTCCACCAAATGCGCTTCAGCTCTTCAATTCCACTCCCCGTGACGGAGGAAATCGTATACACCGCCGTCCCGTCTTTCATCTTGCGGCGCCTGGTCGGTACGATTGTGAGGTCACTCTTCGTGAGGACTACAATTCTCTTCCTTCTGAGCAGTCGAGAATTGAACTCTCTAAGTTCTTTTTTAATAATAGAATAATCGTGCTCTATATCCTCAGCCTGAGTATCGATCAGGAATGTCAGCAAATGCGTACGCTCGACATGTCGGAGGAACTGAATTCCCAGACCCTTGCCTGCGTGTGCGCCCTCAATCAGCCCGGGAATATCCGCAACAACAATACTCTTGAAGCCCGGTAGTTTGACTATTCCGAGATTTGGTGTCAATGTCGTGAAGGGATATTCCGCGATCTTCGGCCTGGCGGAGCTGATGACAGATAGCAGTGTGGACTTACCCGCGTTAGGGAAACCGACCAGTCCGACATCAGCCAAGACCTTGAGTTCCAGAGAGACCGATCTGTCTTCGCCAGGCCGCCCTGGCTCCGCATGTCTAGGCGTGCGCCTAGTGGCAGACTTGAATGAGGTGTTGCCACGTCCCCCAATGCCACCCTTGGCAGCTACAACGGAATCTCCATGTACAACCAAATCGGCAATGACTCCCCCCGATTCTTCATCTCTGATAATCGTCCCCACAGGGACCTTAATAGTGATGTCATCGGCATCGGCCCCGTGCCGGTTGTTTCCCGAGCCATTTCCGCCACTTGTCGCTTTGAATGTCCTATGATGAACGATGTCCTGTAGGGTGTGGAGATTTCGATCTGCCTGAAAGAGTACGCTTCCTCCCCGGCCTCCGTCGCCTCCGTCCGGCCCTCCCTTGGGAACATACTTCTCACGCCTAAAGGATATACAACCCTTTCCTCCATTGCCGGCCTTAATGCGAACGCTAGCAAAGTCAATAAACATAGTTACTTACTCGACGATTCCACAGGGTGTGGGTCAAAGTGCTTTCGACACCTGGCCTCGTACACTCCCGTAGCACCCACGAGAACACGATCCTCACTGTCTATTACACGTTGAGAGTAGTTAGCGGGATTACCACACACCACACAAATTGCCTGAGTCTTAGTTATGTACTCTGCTATTGCAAGAAGTTGGGGCATTGGGTCGAATGGTTGACCTAAATAGTCTTTGTCCAAACCCGCTACGATCACCCTCTTTCCCATGTCTGCCAGGCGATTGCAAACTGCAACAAGGTTGGCATCGAAAAACTGGGCCTCATCGATGCCTATTACTTCCGTTCGGGGATCCAGTTTGTCCAAAATGTCCTGGGCGGTCTCAATCGCCACAGAAGGCATTCGAAGCTCGGAATGGGAAACAATGTGGCTGTCAGAGTATCGATTGTCAAGGGCTGGCTTGAAAACCTGTACCCGCTGTCTGGCGATTTCAGCCCGACGCAATCGCCGGATGAGTTCTTCAGACTTACCGGAGAACATACTTCCCGCGATTACTTCAATCCACCCAGTATTGACACTGAAGTAATTCATGCGCAAAATCTAACGAATAAGTTGTCGCCCCGCAAACGAATAGTTCCAAAGATTCTCCGGTACCAACCACGACGCAATCGACATTGTCCCTGCTCCATGGCTTTAGTAGTTGTTTTTATTTGCTATGGACGTTGTGGTTGCGCGTCTATCCCGCGGTGCACGCATACCATCTAGCTTGAAGTTGGTCATTGCGGCTAACTGGCGGGCCCGTACCAGGCAGATCACTAGCCGAATTTCCTCACATGCGAAGAATCGGCCTTCGTCCAGACAAGCCATAGGATTCCTGAAGGCGCTTTGCGACGAGCAAAAGGTCCGCTTCACCAAATAACCTTCCGACAAGTGAGATACTCACTGCCGGCCTACCTGTGGAATCCGTCCCCTGCGGCATCACAACGCACGGGTGCCCCGTTAGGTTGGTCAGAAGCAGATTGTCCGAGAAACTGGGAGCAAGATAAACGTCGACTCCCTCAAGGGTCCTGTTCCACTCATCAACTAGATCTCTGCGCAGTCGACTCGCCTGAATGTACTCGACGGCAGGTATGAATCGGGCGGCCCGAAAGACATTGGGCCACGCATTACGAACCTGACGAACCATGAGCGTGTCACGGCAGGACCGGGTGAGATCATCAAAAGCGGCGGCGGCTTCTGCAGAAAGCATGAAGGCCAGGTCTGAAAACGGCAGTTTGGGAAGTTCCAACGGAATGAGTTCCACACCCTGGCGGCGTATCCAATCGAAGGTGCGAGCGTTCATCTCTCTGTTGGTCGTGTCGAGTTCGAATTCCGATCTCAAATATGCAATTCTCAATTTCCTCCAGTCTTTGCGGTCATCGTACTGAAATGGAAAATCAAATACCGATGGATCAAGTCCATCCGGCCCATGAATTGCCTGGAACACAATTGCACAGTCTTCGACGGTTCGACAGATTGGCCCGACTTTGTCCATACTCCACGCAAGCGCCATGGCTCCTGAGCGGCTGACCCGCCCGTACGTTGGTCGCAGTCCGGACACTCCGCACCGAGTGGCTGGCGAGACGATCGATCCCCACGTCTCCGTCCCAATCGAGAAAGCGACAAGCCCTGCAGCCGTGGCGGAAGCGGACCCCGCCGACGAACCACTTGATCCCTGGCTGTAGTCCCATGGGTTGCGAGTGAAGCCGCCAAACCACACATCGCCCCACGCCAAAGCGCCGAGAGAGAGTTTGGCAATGAGGACTGCGCCAGCTTCTTCCAGTTTCCTGATGACCGCCGCGTCCTCATCGATCATCTGATTTTCGTATGGTCGTGCACCCCAAGTCGTTCTATATTGCCGCGTGGAAAACAAATCTTTGATCCCGTAGGGAATTCCGTGCAAAGGACCGCGGTAATTCCCCGCTGCAATTTCAGCGTCAGCACGTTTTGCTTCCTGGAGAGCACGTTCCTCTGTTATTGTAATCACGCATTCTAATTTAGGGCCGTATCTTTTCAAGCGATCGAGATAGAATTCAGTGAGTCGCAGGGAGTTGATCTTCTTGTTCCGAATCAGCCAGCCAAGCTCCTTCACCGAATAGAAAGCCAGGTCGTCTGGATCGCGAGGAAGATCGACTGCTTTCGCCTCGGTCATTCTGAATTCAGAAGGCCCCTCCGGGCGCTTCCACCCGCGCGGAATCGGATCGAACAACAAGGATGGAAAAGCGGAATTGGGGAGTGTATGCCTGCGAAGGTTTTCATAACTGGCTCTCTGTTCCAGCAGGTCTTGCATCATCGAATCCCGCTGGGTGTCGGAAAATCGCAAACCAATGATCGTCTCAGCGCCGGCAATCAACTCTCGCGTGATGGTTGGATCGTTACCATTCCATCCCGCAACGAATGCCAGAAGCAATGCAATTATGAACGATACCCTTTTCATGCTCTCATCCTTCCAGTGATATGCCGAGTTCACGAAACGCCATGAGTGCCGATCCAACGATTCCCGCATCGTTTCCCATCTGTGCAAGAACGAGACGCATCCTATTCTTCATCGGTTTCATCAGGCGACCCTCAAGTTCATGGCAAACAGGCTGCAGAAGATCACTTCCCGCGTTGGAAATCCCTCCCCCGAGGATGAGGATGTTTGGATTAAGGATATTGGCTATGGTGGACAGGCCCGCGGCCAGGCTGGACGTCGCTCGTTTGACGATCTCCTTGGCGACGGGATCTCGCAAACCGGCGGCTTGAAAGATGGAGAGAGGTGTGATCTGTCCTGATACTAGTAAAGAAGGATGACCTTCAAGGATCGTTTGTTCCGCGTCATCGACCATAGCCTTTCCTCCAGCATATCTTTCCAAGCATCCGTGATTTCCGCAGGGGCAGGGGCGTCCGTTCGTCTCAATCACAATATGTCCCAACTCAGCTCCATTGAACATGGCGCCTCGATATACCTGACCGTCCAGCACGATACCCCCCCCGATCCCAGTCCCCAGAGTCAACATCACGACAGTGTGATGGCCGCGACCTGCTCCAGTCATAGCCTCCGCATAGGCGGCCATGTTCGCATCGTTGTCAATCCAAGCGGGAAGGCCAGAAGCAGACTGTAACATCGACCGTATTGGCGCATCTTCCCAATCGGGCAGGTGTGGTGTCGGACCCAGTGAAATACCTTGTTGGACATCGATCGTGCCGGGACACCCAGCGCCAATACCAACAATCTGCACAGATTCGTCTCGCGCCCACCCGAAGGCATCCTCCATAGCGCCCCTCATGCAATCGAATACGCCTGACCTGCCCGCATCCACCGGTACAGCGCGTTCGCCTTTCCGGAGGACGGCACCAGTGGCCAATACCAATCCATACTTAAGGCTGGTGCCACCCAGGTCCAGACCAACAGCGCACTTCATGGTTGCCTGCCTTGTTATTTAAGATCGGGTAATCTGTCAATAATTGCCGGGGAATTCAATTATTTTCGTTGTGTCGAAAGCTAATGTTCATTAGTTTAATCGGCAAATTTCGTTCTGCTATGAATTATAAAGTCTCATCTTCCCGTCAGGTCCTGGATATCGAGGTAGTGGATGTCGGGGATCGCCTGAAAGTCAGAGTTGGACAGAATTCAGAGTTCGACGTCGATTTTCGGCATGTGGGTGGTTCTGTGTACTCCATGCTGGTGGGTCACGAATCCTATCGCGTTATCATTGACAAGAAGGGTTTGGAATATGCCGTGCATATGCGTGGTTACCGATATCCATTCCATGTAGAGGACGAGCGGACCTTCATGATGCGGACACTGATCGGTGTCGATCAGGTCCACATAGCAGGTGAGGCCAAGGCACCGATTCCTGGATTGGTCACGAAGATCCTTGCAGGTGAAGGCGATGCAGTCCAGGAAGGACAAGGGGTGGTCTTGCTGGAAGCGATGAAAATGGAAAATGAGATGAAGAGTCCCGTATCGGGTGTCGTACGGCAGGTTTTGGTCACGGAGGGTCAAAACGTCGAAAAAGGCCAAGTCCTTTTTGTCGTGGAGTAAGCGATGAAGCACCGCATCGAATTTCCTGCGTGTCAGAACTGTCAGTCGCGGGTGAATTCTCTCTTCGGGGACTTGCAGACGGGCGAGCTATCCAGTTTGTCTGCCAACAAGTGTGGCAACGTATACAAGAAGGGTCAGGTGATTTTCTACGAAGGAACGACTCCCACCGGACTCTTCTGCATCAGTCAGGGATTGGTCAAACTGGGAAAAATCAACGAAGACGGCAAAGAGCAAATTGTCCGTCTTGCCAAAGCCGGAAGCGCATTGGGTCACGCGTCACTCCTCTCGGGGTCGTCTTACTCTCAGACGGCGACCGCCCTGGAGGACACGACGGTATGTTTCATCCCCCGGACAGTCTTCATGAATCTCGTTCAGTCGAAATCCTCTCTGATGATCAAGGTTGTGGAATTGCTTTCGCACGACACCTTGGAAGCTGAGTCGCGTCTGCTCAACATGGCGTATCACACGGTGCGCGAGCGTCTGGCAGAGACTCTTCTCATGCTCAAGGAATTCTCAGGTGTGGACGGCGACGGCAAGACGCTCAAGGCCACTATGTCGCGTGAGGATATTGCCAATCTCGTAGGGACTGCAACAGAAACTGTCATTCGACTCCTCTCGGACTTCAAGAGCGGCGGCCTCATAGAACTCGAAGGCAAGAAGATTCGCATTCTCGACTCCAGCAGTCTTTTGGAAGCCGCCAATATATCCGATTAGACTTGCCCGCCTTTCCCATTTCCTGAGGAAAGTCCTGTCACGGATCGTCTCTTTCGCATACTCTAGGGTTGAAAGGAGGCCGTATGAAGATACGAACCATCCTGTATCCCACCGATTTTTCTCCCATTGCGCGTCTGGCCTTGGATTATGCTGTTTCCATTGCAAGGAGATATGGCGCGACCCTGATCGTTCTTCACTGTGACGAGTACTCTCATATGATCAGCCAATCCGCTGCCTTTGGTTATCGCGGACCTCAGAATCTCGTGGACGAGATTCGGAATGTATCGGCTGATCAATTGAATGATCTCCGTCGCACACTCCCGTCGGATTTGACCATCCGGACCGTCCACGCGGTTGGCCGCGCCTACCATGAAATCGTCGAGGCGGCCAAGCGCGAGAAAGCAGATCTCATTGTCATGGGGACGAGAGGGCGATCGAATCTTTCGAGTTTCTTCATGGGAAGCAATGCGGAGCGGGTCGTCCGGCATGCAGAGGAGCCTGTCCTCACGGTGCGTGAGCACTGTGCCTTCAAGGGATTTCGCAAAATTCTATTTGGTGTCGATTTTTCGTCGGTCAGTCAGGCGATCATGCCGGCGGTTCTCGCCATGGCGCGGGAGTTCGACGCCGATCTGATCGCGGCGCACATCGACCGTCAGGCGTTGGAAGAAAGCGTGGTCGAGGAGTCGTTTCGTCATTTCCTGTCTTCTTTCGATCTGCGCGGGGTGCGCCTTCGCACGGAAATCGTTGCACACAGTTCGGTACATGGAGGACTCGACCGTCTGTCGCAGTCGGAGTCTGCCGATCTGATCGCCATTGGTACGCATGGACAGACCGACGTGCGGAAGACCTTCCTGGGAAGCACGGCAGAAGATGTTGTAAATTTCAGTCGAGTTCCGGTCCTAACGCTGCGAAAGGGGGTGAGTTTGTGATAAGCAAGTCCAGTCGCAGACTGGCCGAGAAGGCACACCGCCTGTCGGATCAGATGAACCAGTTGGTGACGAAGTTAAATCGGAAGAACAAGCGCGAGCGGGAATTGGACATTGAGGAAACGGCGGAACGAGTCGGTCATGTGATCCATCGTCTCGATGAACTCGGTGTCAGTCTCAAGACGGTGAACTTTTCCGAGCGGAAGACATTTCCCACGCTTCTCCGGAATCTGGAGTACTACAATCTGATGCTGAGACATCTGGCGGAAGACCTTGATGATATCTGCGCCGGTATCGAGCACGGCACACGTTTGGAAGACGAGCGCATGATCATGCGTTTGGCGGAGACCGCCAGCATTTTTGACCGCATTCTTCCTGAGATGGGCCGATATCTGAACCGTATGAATCGGCGGCAGGCGCGCGTCGGCAGCTAGTGAATGCTCTGCAGGGTCTTGATGTAGTTGGCGCGCTCAAAAGCCGCGGGTTCGGAGACATTGCGGTAGCTCATGCTTCCCTTCATTTGCGCAAGGGATGCGTACTCATGTTCCTCCATCCAGCTCTTCAGATCGGTCAAGATCGATGAGATCTTCTCCACACCGTCCTTGATCAGGACCGAAGCCATCATGGTGACATCGGCGCCGGCCATGACGAGTTTGAGAACGTCCCTGGCGGTGTGCACGCCGCTGGTCGCGGCCAAACTCGCGCGGATTTTGCCATACAGTATGGCAATCCACCGCAAGGGCAAGCGCAGTTCGAACGACGAACTGAGTTTGAGATTCGGAACGACCTCGAGATTTTCCAGATCAATGTCGGGCTGGTAGAATCGGTTGAACAGGACCAAGCCATCGGCGCCGGCCTGATCCAAACGCGTCGCCAAATTCGCAAACGAGCTGAAGTACGGGGACAGTTTGATCGCTACGGGGATCTGGACGCTGGATTTCACGCAACGCAAATCCTGGATGTACACTTCTTCCACGTCGGCGGAAGACATCTGCGGGTCGGTTGCAACGTAATAGACATTCAGCTCGATCGCGTCTGCGCCAGCGGCCTCCATCTTCTTGGCGTAATTCATCCATCCGCCCACCGAAACACCGTTCAGGCTGGCGATGATTGGCATCTGCACCGCGGCCTTCAGCCTCTGAATATGTTCGAGATATTCCTCTGCATAGAGGTTGTGAAACGCTCCCGGCTCGGGAAAATAGCTGATCGCCTCGGCATAACTCTCGTTATGGATATTGAGAAAGTGATCGACCTCTGCAACTTCGTGATTGATCTGCTCCTCGAAGAGCGAATACATCACAAGAGCGGATGCGCCGGCTTCTTCAGCTCTGCGGACGGTGTCCAGATCGTACGACAACGGCGACGCAGATAGGACAAGCGGATTTTGTAACTGCAATCCGAGGTACTGGGTACGGACATCCATGACATCCTCATTCTTTTGGTTCATTGTTGGACCACAAGAGATGCAGCTTCTCGAGCATCTGCCAGCGAATCCGAATATCGGCTTGTGCGCGTGTCAGCAGTTCCCGTGCGACCTTTGGGTTGGCCTTGGTCAGCATTTTGAAGCGAGTCTCATTGTAAGCGTAGTCGGCAAGAGGCAGCTTGGGTTCTTTGGAGTCCAGTTGGAACGGGTTCTCGCCACGCTGCGCCGCCTCGGGGTGGTACCGAAAGAGCGGCCAGTAACCCGATTCAACCGCAAGCTTCTGTTGGCGCAGTCCGTATTTTAGATTGTATCCGTGTGCGATGCAGTGACTGAACGCCAGGAGTAACGAAGGTCCGTGATAGGCCTCGGCCTCGACAAAAGCCTTCACCGTTTGGGAATCGTTGGCTCCCATGGCCACGCGTGCGACATACACGTTGCCGTACGAGAGAGCCTGGAAGGCGAGATCTTTCTTTGCGGTGGCCTTGCCTCCGGCGGCAAATTTCGCCACCGCTCCGAGTGGTGTCGACTTGGACATTTGTCCGCCCGTGTTCGAATACACCTCCGTGTCCAGAACAAGGATATTCACATCGTGACCCGATGCCAGGACGTGATCCAACCCGCCGTATCCGATGTCGTACGCCCAGCCGTCTCCTCCAATGATCCACACGCTCCGACGCACGAGATCATCCGCCAATCCCAGCAAACGAACCGCTTGATCCGATCCCAAGGCAATGAGCTTCTGCTTCAGTTCACGTACACGCTCGCGCTGCTGCCGGATGCCCGCTTCCGAGGATTGATCGGCTGACAAAAGGTCTGAGACCAAGGGATCGCCGAGATCGCCCGCCATTTCCCGGATCATCTCTTTTGCCTGCGACTGCTTCTGATCCAGGCTGAGACGAAATCCCAATCCGAATTCGGCGTTGTCTTCAAAGAGCGAATTGCTCCACGCCGGACCTCGTCCTTCGCGGTTTGGACTCCATGGCGTCGTCGGAAGGTTCGCGCCGTAGATGGAAGAGCAGCCAGTCGCATTGGCCACGATCATCCGATCTCCAAACAACTGCGTGGCCAATTTCAGATATGGCGTCTCCCCGCAGCCGGCACATGCCCCTGAAAATTCAAAAAGAGGTTGAAGGAACTGTGATCCCTTCACGGAGGAGAAGGCCAGTGTGGCGCGATCAAACTCGGGTAATTGCACAAAGTAATTCCAATTTGCGACTTCGCGTTCCAGCACGGGTTCTTTTTCCGTCATGTTGAGAGCCTTTCGGCCCGTGACGGACTTGTTTTTCGCGGGACACGCTTCCACGCACAACTCACAGCCCGTGCAGTCCCTGGGGGAAACCTGGATGGAATAGAGGGTACCTTCCGGCCATTCCTTTCCCCTGACGGATGTGAACTGGAAGTCGGCCGGCGCGTCTTTCAGGCAATCTCTGTCAAATGCCTTAATGCGAATGACGGCGTGTGGACAGACGAGCGCGCACTTTCCGCATTGGATGCATACATCCTTATCCCACGCCGGTATCGTTTGCGAGATATCTCGTTTTTCCCATTTGGCAGTGCCGCTGGGATACGTGCCATCCACCGGCATCTCACTGACTGGGATTTGGTCTCCTCGACCGGCAATTATCTCAGCCAGAACACGGCGCACAAAATCCGGCGCTTCGTTGGGCACGGGCGGTGACAATTCCCAACCGTCGGCCGTCGACGGAATGTTCTTGACTTCGTGCAGATGTGCGAGGGTCCGGTCCACCGCCATGAAATTGCGTTCGACCACTTCGCCTCCTTTCCTGCCATAGGTCTTCTGGATCGCATCTTTGATGAGGCGGATGGACTCGTCCCTGGGCAGAATATTCGAAATGGCGAAAAAGCACGTCTGCATGATGGTGTTAATCTGCCGCCCCATGCCTGCTTCCTGAGCCACCGCGTATGCATCGATCACATACAGTGCCAGTTTCTTCTCGAGAATAACCTTCTGGATTTTCTTCGGCAGGTGATTCCAGATCGTGTCGGATGAATACGGTGCATTCAGAAGAAAGACAGCGTTTGGCTCGGCCTTCTCCAGTACGTCAAAAAGAGCGAGGAAGCCGAATTGGTGAACCGCGACAAAATTGGCTCTTTCAATAAGGTAGGGCGACTGAATCGGGTGTCGGCCGAATCTCAGGTGCGACGTCGTCATAGATCCGGATTTCTTCGAGTCATAGACGAAATACCCCTGGGCATGGAAATCCGTTTCCTCGCCAATGATCTTGATCGAATTCTTGTTGGCACTCACCGTCCCGTCAGCGCCGAGACCATAGAAGATGCCGCGGAAGGCCTCCCGTTTTTCGACGGTCCAGCCGGAATCAACATCAAGGCTCCGGTGTGTGACGTCGTCACGAATACCGACGACAAAGTGATTCTTCGGATCTTTCTTTCTCAACTCGTCATAGACCGCCTTGGCCATCGCGGGCGTGAATTCTTTCGACGACAGGCCATACCGTCCGCCAATCACCACGCGGTCTCCGAGCGCTCCGTGTTCGGCCAGCGCCGTCAGCACATCCTGGTACAGCGGTTCACCGACGCAGCCGGGCTCTTTCGTTCTGTCCAACACCGCAATGCGTCGGACAGAAGGCGGGATTGCCTGGATGAGGCGGCTCGCAGAGAAAGGGCGATAGAGTCTGACGCGAAGCACACCAACCTTTTCGCCTTGCGACAGTAGATGCCTCAGCGTTTCACTGACCGTTTCCGCACCCGATCCCATCAGGACGATCAGTCGATCGGCATCCGGGCTTCCCTCGTAATCAAACAGATTATACGTCCGACCAGTAAGCGATTGGAATGCTCTCATCGCCGACTCGACGATGAACGGACACGCGTCGTAAAATGGGTTGCAAGACTCCCGGGCCTGAAAGTACACATCCGGATTCATCGCAGTTCCACGGATGAACGGACGGTCGGGACTCAAAGCCCGCCCGCGGAACCGAGTCACGGCATCGGAGGGGATCATACTTCGGATGACCTCATCCGGTACGGCGACAACCTTCTGAATCTCGTGCGAGGTGCGAAAACCGTCGAAGAAGTGTATGAATGGAATTTGGGAGACCAAGGTAGCATTGTGCGCCACAAGCGCCAGGTCCATGCATTCCTGCACGGATCCAGAGGCCAGCATGGCAAAACCGCTGGATCGTGCCGCCATCACATCGCTATGGTCCCCAAAAATAGACAATGCTTGCGTGGCGAGAGAACGTGCCGCGACATGAATCACCAGGGGTGTGAGTTCACCCGCGATCTTATACATGTTGGGGATCATCAGGAGCAGACCTTGCGAAGCCGTAAAGGTCGTTGTCAGGGAGCCCGTCTGGATCGATCCGTGCACGGCTCCCGCCGCGCCTCCTTCGCTCTGCATCTCTACGACCGCGGGAACGTGACCCCAGATGTTCTTTCTGTTGGACGAACTCCATGCGTCTGCAAGCTCACCCATGGTAGATGCGGGCGTAATGGGATAGATGCAGACTACTTCCGACACACTGTGGGCCACCATCGCGGCGGCCTCGTTGCCATCGATCATGAGAAATTTTTCGCTCACAGCTGGTCCTTCCATTGAATCCATGCCAAGGTATCGAGCATCGAAAAAAGGTGTCATGACTTTGGTCATAGCTACGGAACTCACGGAATCCATGAAAACGCCTGTTGAATCAATGCCGGCAAAGGGCGAGATTCCGCACATATCGAGAGGAACGGATGATGCGGACAATTCTCGTGGTTTGGCTTCTTGTTTCGGGTTGTGAGGACCCTCTCCGCCGGGGTTCGGTTACGGCGGAGGATCAGCCGCACGCCGACGTATTCAAGTCGCTCGATGGTGAGTGGACTGGAGTCTTCTATCGATATGAGGACACGCTGTTTCTTACCCATCCGTCGTCTCCCGACGATTTGTCAGATTGGAGCGGCAAAGTCTTGCGGGATTCGCTGACTGTGATTCAGGTGTATGTGTCGGAATCGCCATACTTTCAGCGTGTGACCATCACCGACAAGTATCAAGATCGGGACGAAGTGAGTGTCGGTGTGAACAAAGTCGAGGCGGGCGAGTTATGGTGTATCGTAAAGAAACCCGATGAATGGATACGTCACAAAGGACGCCGCGTAGGCACGAACACGATTGTTTGGACTCGAGACGAGCGGAGTCCGTTGAAAAAGGAATATTTCTACGAAACGGTTACGGACTCTTCCTATACGATCGTTGGGTGGGGATACTACGGTGAGGACGACGTGGATCGGGGTCCCCGGACATGGTTTAAGGCCACGTATCGATAAGGGCACGATGAACACCTTAGATGCCATTTTTCGTCCCCGATCCATCGCCCTGATTGGCGCGTCCAGCAAGGACAGGTCGATCGGCAAGGAGATTGTCCGCAATCTGGTGTCGAACCAGTTTCAGGGAACGGTATTCCCTGTCAATCCCAATGCCCGGGTGGTTCACAGCATCAAGTGTTATCCGGAGGTTTCGGAAATACCGGACGCAGTGGACCTTGCTGTGATTGTTGTGCCGAGCCGACAGGTGCTGGACGTGGCGGAGGCATGCGGGCGGAAGGGTGTTCGCGGACTCGTGGTGATTTCCGCCGGATTCAAAGAGATCGGACCGGAAGGTCGCACGCGCGAGGAAAATCTCCTCGAAATCCTGCGACGGTATGGGATGCGCATGGTCGGACCCAACTGCATGGGCGTCATCAATACACAAGAAGAATTCCGTTTGGACGCCACTTTCGCACCGACCGTGCCCATTCCCGGGAACGTCGGATTCATGTCCCAGAGCGGGGCGCTGGGCGTGGCCATTCTCGACATTGCACGAGAGATCGGGTTGGGCATCTCGATGTTTGCCAGTATGGGCAACAAGACGGACGTGTCGGGCAATGACCTGCTCGAGTATTGGAAGGACGATGAGCGGACGAAATTGATCCTGATGTATCTGGAGAGTTTTGGGAATCCCCGGAAATTCACACGTATCGCCCGCGAAGTGTCGAAGCGAAAGCCGATACTTTGCGTCAAGTCCGGGCGTACGGCACAAGGGGCAACCGCGGCCAGTTCGCATACGGGAGCGCTGGCGTCGTCTCTGGACGTGGCGGTCGATGCGCTGCTGGAGAAGTGTGGTGTGATCCGGGTGGCCACAATTGATGAATTATTTCACCTGGCGATTGCATTCGATGCACAACCTCTGCCACAGGATTCCCGTGTCGCCATAGTGACCAATGCGGGAGGACCCGCCATCATGGCCACGGATGCTTTGGTACACGCAGGCCTGACTCTGGCTACGCTGGACGCCGGGACGAAACGAAGGCTCAAGGAATTCCTCCCTCCCGAAGCGAGTGTGAACAATCCCGTGGACATGATCGCCAGCGCAGACGAGTCCTCGTATTGCGAGGCGCTGCAGCTTGTCCTTGGGGACCCCGGCGTGGACGCTGTTCTGGTGATCTTTGTACCGCCGATCATGATCAATGCGAACGAAGTTGCACGCGCCATCGTGGATGTCCATCGGCAGTTTCCGGCGAAGACGATTCTCGCTTGCTTCATGGCGCAGCGTGAAGCCATGGCTGCGATCGAGATGCTCAAGGCCGGGCACATCCCCGTGTATTCCTTTCCCGAGCCGGCAGTGCATGCACTGTCCATGATGGATCGGTATCGGCGGTGGCGCGACAAGCCGGAGATTCCCGTGCCGACGCTGACAGTGGATTCTGCCTGTGTGGAGAAGACCCTGGCTTCAGCGGCCCCGGGTGAGTATCTGGATTGGAGTCAGACACACGCAGTGCTTTCCGCCTATGGATTTCCGCTGGCGCCCGCGAGTCTATTTGGCTTCGACGCTCTGCAGGAGGCAATGAAATTCCAAAAGGCGCACGGACCGGTGGCGGCCAAACTAGTTGGCAGGTCATTCATCCACAAGACAGAGGCAGGAGGAGTTCGAATCGATCTTCGCACAGAAGAGGATTTACAAAGCGCATTTGTGGAGTTCCGGGCCATCGCGGAAAAGACAGGCATTGGTGCGGAAGCGATTCTCGTCCAGCAAATGCGGAAGGGCAAAGAACTGGTCATGGGGATGCACCTGGACAAAGATTTTGGACCGCTGATCATGTTTGGTTTAGGTGGCGTGTATGTCGAGGTATTGAGGGACATCAGTTTCAATATCGCCCCATTGAGTCGATCCGAGGCGGAGGAGATGGTGCGTTCGATCAAAGGATTCCCTATCCTGAGCGGTGTGAGGGGTCAAACGCCGGTGGATCTGGAGTCCATCATCGATACACTGCTGCGATTGTCCCGGCTTGTCAGCGATCATCCTCGCATTTCAGAGCTGGATATTAATCCATTCATGTCCGTTGCCGGGAAGTCTGAGTCCACAATAGTCGATGCGCGCATCCGCGTTCTCTGAGGGGAAGTCGTACGGGAAACCTAACCGATGTCATATGTTCGCCCGCAGGGGTTTCATAGGTTATGTCGAACCACCTTCGGAGAGTTTAGAAGATGCTGGATGTAAAGAAAATCCTATATCCGACGGATTTTTCTGAATGCTCATTGCTGGCGGTTGATTATGCGGCGTCCTATGCAGAATTGGCAAAGGCTGAGTTGCATCTTCTTCATGCCACGATTCTGCATGACGAGGAAGCCGGTGAAAAGGGTCGCGGTACGGATGATTCTGACGCCGTTGTACGACGTCTGGGGGACATGGTCCAGGAACGAATGAAGAGTCTCGGATCGGACCGAAAGGTAGTGAAGACCCATCGACGGAGTTTTTCGCCGACCAGTGCGATTTTGGAGTATGCCGAGGAGCAAGACATCGATTTCATCGTGATGGGAACGCACGGCCGCCGTGGACTGAGACACTTGATGATGGGAAGCGTGGCGGAAGAAGTTGTGCGCCTGGCGCCATGTCCCGTGATGACGGTCCGAACGCCGCATGCGACCCCCGTGGAACAGATTCGAAACATACTGGTTCCTGTCGACTTCTCTGAGTATTCTCGACATGCGCTCCAGCAAGCGAAATTGCTGGCGAACAAAGTCGGTGCGACTATTCACATGCTCTATGTGTTCGAAACGCCGACGTATCCGGCGTTCTATCAAAGCGTAGAGACAGTTGTTTTGGAAAAACTCGAAGTGATTCATGCGCGTTCGCGTCACGAACTCCAGACTTTTTACAGAGATGTTCCCGGTCCGCTTCCTCCGGCCAGCTATCATGTGATCACGGGACGGCCCGTGCAAGAGATCGCGCGGACCGCCGAGCAGTATCATTGCGAGTTGATCATGATGGCGACTCATGGTTTGACGGGATTTGACCGGTTGCTCATGGGTTCGACCACGGAGAATGTATTAAGAATAGCCTCCTGCCCGGTTCTCACCCTGAAGCTCCACCAAGTCGTAGAGACGGTATAGTAAGGTGAAAAATGCTTGACAAAAACGCGTGTTTATGTTTAATTCAGATATGAAGGTCTGAAATATGTTATTTCTATCAAAAACATGTGTTTATGCAATCCAAGCCCTGATTTATTTATCATCACGCGAAAGTGGGCGGCATTTCGTTTCCATCAAAGAGGTTGCAAAAGAGCTGGACATTCCGTTTCATTTTCTCAGCAAGATCATGCAAACTTTGACAGAGCAGAATATTCTGGAATCTGAGCGTGGCGCCAAAGGGGGAATTCGCCTGGCCGCTGAACCGCACCAGATCAGTCTTTTTCACATAGTTGGCGCAACCGATGGGTTGGAGGGATTTCGCACTTGCGTGCTGGGACTGCCCAACTGTGGATTTGACAAGCCATGTGCCGTTCATGACCAGATGCTGGGACTGCGGGACCAGTTGCGTGCGACGCTGCAAGACATGTCGCTGGAAGCACTTGGCGGCAAAGTCAAAGAAAAAAGCGTTCGAATCAAACACTGAGGAATGGGGGAATGATGGATCTTCACATTACACTTGCCGATCTGGTACGCCGCGATATTCGGGTTGCCTCGGTGTTTGACAAACACGGATTGGACTTCAGTTGTCACGGGGATCGTACGCTGGCGGACGCGTGCGAAGAACGGCAGGTAGACTCCGGCGCCGTCATTGACGATCTGCTCGATCTGGGTCCGGCCGGGTCGGGTGAGAATTTTGACCAACAGGACATTGATTCTCTTTGTGATTACATCGAGAAGGAGTGCCATGGCTATCTCCGTACCGAGGTGCCGGTGCTGACCGAACATCTGCGGCTCGTTTGCGAAGCGGAGGGATCTGCCTTTGCATTCCTCCCGCGTGTTGCGGAGCTCTTTGCCCACGCGACCCAGGAGTTGCTGACCCATATACAGAAGGAAGAACTGCTGGTCTTTCCGTACGTTCGCGAACTGGTACGGAGTCAGACGGCAGGAACAACGCCCGCTGCACCCATTTATCAAACCATTCGCAACCCCATTTCCGTGATGGAGTTTGAACATGAGATGTCTGGCGAGATGGTCAACACCATCCGCCGGTTGACCACGCAATACACGGCCCCCGAAGGCGCCTCCGCAGCTTTGCGAAACCTGTACACCGAACTGAAGGAGTTTGAATCCAAACTCCACATCCATGTCCATCTGGAAAACAACATCGTCTTTCCGAAAACCCTTGCGCTTGAAAAGAAGATACGTGATAAGAAACCATTACATTTCACCCAATAACATTACACCAGGAGAGACCTCATGAAAGGAATCATTTTCCCCCTCGTTCTCGCCGTGCTGATCGGCTGTGGATCATCGGATACGTCCACGAAGACCAATGACGCGCAGAAGACCACGGTAAAGAAAGAAGAAGGAGCCCTGACGGAGTTTCAGTTGAAGAACGGCATTGGGCCCATCACGGAAGAACTCAAACTTGGCCCGATTGATAAGGCTCTGGCCAAGACGGGAGAAAAGGCGTTTGAAACCAAGTGTTTTTCCTGCCATCGTATGGACGAACGGTATGTCGGACCGGCTCTGCGTGACGTGACCAAGCGCCGCACGAATGAGTTTGTGGTCAACATGATTCTGAATCCGGATGAAATGACCAAGAAGCATCCCGAAGTGAAAAAATTGCTCGCGGAGTATATGACGCCGATGACGTTCCAGAATGTCTCGAAGGATGAGGCGATGGCCTTGCTGGAGTACCTGCGTCAGGCCGCAACGGAGAAGAAATGACGCTCTGAAGAGCGCATTTGATCAACTAACCGAGTGGAGTCATCCATGAAGAATGTAAAACCCTGGCTTGTGCTGACCTGTGTCGTCGCCGGGACCCTTGCATTGATGTGGGGTTGCGGAACGAAAGAGATGGTCGGCACCGGCGACGCTGCCTCCAAGGTGTACGTGCCGCCGGGATCTCACGATGAGTTTTATGCATTTCTGAGCGGAGGATTCAGCGGACAGATAGCCGCCTACGGCCTGCCGAGCGGCCGACTGCTGCGAGTCATCCCCGTATTCGCTCAGAATCCGGAAAACGGCTACGGCTACACGCCGGAAACCACACCGATGCTCATGTCCACCCACGGATTCATCCCGTGGGACGACAGTCACCATCCGGAATTGTCCAAGACGGACGATGTCCCGGACGGACGCTGGCTCTTCATTAATTCAAACAACACGCCCCGGATCGCCCGTATCGATCTGGGAACCTTCCGCACCACGGAAATTATTGAAATCCCGAACAGCGGTGGCAATCACGCTTCTCCGTTTGCGACTGAAAATACGGAATACGTCGTGGCGGCCACCCGATTCAGCATACCGATTCCTGAAAAAGATGTGCCGATCTCCACCTACAAGGAAAACTTCAAAGGCACAGTATCCTTTGTGAAAGTGAGTCAGGAAGGCAGAATGAGTATCGCCTTTCAGATTCTAGTTCCGGGCTTCAACTACGACCTGAGCCACTGCGGCAAGGGCCCGTCTTCGGGCTGGTTCTTCTTCTCGTCGTACAACACCGAGCAGGCGCACACGCTGTTGGAGATCAATGCCAGCCAGAAGGACAAGGATTTCATCCTTGCAGTCAATTGGAAAAAAGCCGAGGAGTATCTTGCTCAGGGAAAAGCCAAGGAGTGGAAGTCCGAGTATTACCATAACGTCTACGACGACAACACACACTCAGCGACGTCCAATGTGATGAAATCCGTGATGATGCTGGATCCGAAGGACTGTCCGGACATGGTGTATTTGATTCCTTGTCCGAAATCCCCGCATGGAGCCGATGTCGATCCGAGCGGTGAATACATCGTCGGCGGCGGCAAACTCGCGACGGTCATTCCCGTGTTTTCCTTCACGAAACTCAAGGCGGCTATCGACAAGAAAGAATTCGAGACAGAGATCGACGGTATTCCCGTCGTCAAGTATGAGTCGGCGATTGCGGGCGAAGTGCAGGAGCCAGGGCTCGGCCCGCTGCACACGGAATTTGACGGAAAGGGATTTGCCTATACATCGATGTTCCTGTCCTCGGAGGTCGTCAAGTGGAAACTGGGAACATGGGAAGTCGTTGATCGGATACCGACGTATTATTCCCTGGGTCACCTGATGATCCCGGGCGGCGACAGTCGCCAGCCGTGGGGCAAGTACGTGCTTGCCATGAACAAGATCACGAAAGATCGCTACCTCCCGACCGGCCCGGAACTCACGCAGTCCGCCCAACTGATCGACATCACAGGCGACAAGATGAAGCTCTTGCTGGACTTCCCCACCATCGGGGAGCCGCATTACGCGCAAGGAATTGCCGCAGACCTGGTGAAGAAGCATGAAGTCCGCGTCTTCGACATCAACAAGAATCAACATCCGTATGTCGCCAAAGGTGAGAAGGAAGCCAAGGTTATACGCAAGGGAAATGAAGTCCATGTGTACTTAACCGCGGCCAGATCGCACTTTACTCCGGACAACATCGAAGGGGTCAAGCTGGGCGACAAAGTGTACTTCCACATGACCAATATTGAACAGGATTGGGACATTCCGCACGGCTTTGCCATCAAAGGAGGCCGCCAGGCGGAATTACTGGTCATGCCTGGGGAGACCTGCACGTTTGAGTGGACGCCGATCGCAACCGGAATATACCCATTCTACTGCACGGACTTCTGCTCTGCACTTCACCAGGAGATGTCGGGTTATGTCCGGGTCTCCGCGGCGAATGCTAACGTACCTCTCTCCTTCAGTACGGGCGCGAAGTAGTTCTAAGGGGGAGGTCACTCCCCCTTTTTCTTTTTTGGAGTCTTTATGAAGCCGCTTTCACAAAAACTTCTCATTCTCGCGTCGCTGCTCATGGCGGTGAGCTATTTCACCCCAATCTGGCAGATCAAACTGGCGGCACCTCAATATCCGGAAGGCATGGGCCTGCACATATGGTTGAACAAAGTCACCGGCGAGCGACCCACCGACTTGAACACGATCAATAGTTTGAATCATTATATCGGAATGAAGGAAATCACTCCGGAGTCCATTCCGGAATTGAAACTGATGCCGTACATCGTTGCGTTCCTGATTGCATTTGGTCTGATCGCGGCGGTGACCCGAAAACGACGAGTGATGCTGGCCTGGGTGATTGTGATGCTGCTCTTGCTCTTTGGCGGACTGATCGATTTCTACTTATGGGAGTATGACTACGGTCACAACCTGAATCCGAATGCACCGATCAAGGTTCCGGGCATGTCGTATCAGCCTCCTCTGATTGGGACGAAGCAATTGCTCAACATGCGTACGACCTCACTGCCCCACATTGGCGGGGTAGCGATCGGGGTCAGCATGATGCTGGGGTTTCTCGCGCTTTGGATATCGAGACCATGGAAGAAATAGGAACCACAGGCAGCATGCGAGCGCGCTGGCTGATTGTGGGAATTCTCGTGGGCTGCGCGAAGGGACCATCTGCCATTGAAATTGGACGAGACGAATGCACTCATTGCCGAATGATCATTTCCGATACGCGATTTGCAGCTCAGGCTATGAATCGACACGGGAAGATATACAAGTTTGATTCCATCGAGTGCCTGGCAGTCCATCACGAAGAGATTCCCGATGTGGACTCCATGTGGGTGACATCGTACATCGAACCGGGTCGCTGGATCCGGGCGCAAGAGGCCTTCTATGTGAAGAGTTCAAGTCTTCCGAGCCCCATGGGTGGCTTCCTCTCTGCCTATGTGACGGCCGCGGACGCTGATAGCGCAGTGAGCAGGCATTCCGGTCAGCGATTGTCTTGGAGCGAACTCCCCCGAAAGGATTGAAATTCTTTTTGATTTCCTCCCTCCTCCCGAATGCCCATATTCCCCCAAAATGAAATCCACATGTTCCAAATGAGATGGATCATATATATGTTTGTGATGGTGTGTACGGTCCACGGGAGCACAGGCACCTGGCGTGTGCGGCCAGGACAGAATCTGCAACACGCCGTGGATGAAGCCGCGAGGCATGATACCATTCTCCTTGGCGCAGGACGTCACGCCACAACACAGATATGGATTCGCAGACCCCTTGTGATCGTGGGAGAACCCGGCGCCATCGTGGATGCCGGGGGCAAAGGGGAGGTCTTCACGGTGGAGTCCGATTCGGTGGTGATTCGGGACCTGGAGATCCGAGGAAGCGGAATCAGTTATGTCCAGGAAAACGCCGCTGTCAAGATCAACTCCTCCCGAAGCTGTGTTGTCGAAAACAATTTTTTTGTCGGAAATTTCTTCGCGGTTTATCTGTCCAATGCATCCGACTGTGTCATTCGTGACAATCGGTTTCAATCCGCGCTTCGCAGTGAATCGGCTTCAGGCAACGGAATCCATCTTTGGTATTGCAATCGAATCGAGATTGTCGGCAATCGCATTTCCGGTCATCGCGACGGCATTTATTTTGAATTTGTCCGCAACAGTAGAATCGAGCGCAACGAGGCGACCGGCAATCTCCGGTATGGTCTGCATTTCATGTTCTCTGATAGCTGTGAGTACCGTGACAATGTGTTTTCGAATAACAGCGCTGGCGTGGCCGTGATGTATTCCAGAGATCTCGTGATGGAGCGCAACCGGTTTGCCGACAACTGGGGGTCGGCTTCGTACGGCCTCCTCCTGAAGGACATTTCCGGTAGTCGAATCTCCGACAACCGCATTCAGAACAACTCGATCGGCATTTACTCCGAAGGGTGCTTGCGCAACGTATTTGAGGGAAACGTCTTTGCGCAAAACGGCTGGGCGCTTCGAATCATGGCCAACTCCGAGAAGAATCGCTTCGTGTCCAACTCGTTCGTGTCCAATACGTTTGAAGTCAGTACCAACAGCCGCAACGTCACATCGAATGAATTTGACCGAAACTACTGGAGCGACTACAGGGGATATGACCTGAACAAGGACGGTACGGGTGACATTCCGCATCGACCGGTGCGGCTTTTTTCCGTCTTGATTGATCTGTATCCCGGATCGCGTATCTTGCTGCGAAGTTTGCTTCAGGATCTTCTCGAAGTCGCCGAGCGTATCATGCCGGCTCTGACCCCGCCGTATCTGGAAGATCGCAATCCTCAAATGAAACCCGCATGATCACAATCCGAAATCTCACCAAGACGTACGGCACCCGTCCGATCCTAAAAGGCGTCTCGCTCGACGTGCCCGAAGGCTCGATCGTCGGCTTGGTCGGTCCCAATGGATCGGGCAAAAGCACGATCATTCGATCGCTGTTGGGAATGGTGCGACCGGACGGCGGCGACATCCGCGTGGGGAATCGGATCGCGGACGATCGCGATGAAAACTATCGCGAGATGATCGGCTACATGCCCCAGCGCGCTGCACTGCCTGAGAATCTCTCCGCTCGGGAGATCCTAGACATGCTTGCAGATATCCGCGGTCGGAAGGCGGTTCTGCATACGGAAGCGTTTGGATTGAATGCGGAAATGGACAAACCCATCTCGACTCTCTCTGGCGGCAACGTCCAAAAAGTACTCGCCCTGATCGCATTTGCGTTTGATCCGTCATACTTCGTATTGGATGAGCCGACGGCCGGCCTGGATCCGGTCGCAGCCAGCCAGTTGAAGGACCTTCTTCTGTCAGAAGCCAAGGGGGGCAAGGGCATCCTCATCACGTCACACATTTTGACCGATCTGGAAGAACTCGCCGACCAAATCCTGTTCTTATTGGAGGGCTCGGTCATGTTCACGGGTACGATCGGAGACATGTTGTCGATGACCGGGGAGCGCAATTTGGAACGGGCCGTGGCGCAACTAATGAAGGGAAGCCAATTGTGGCCGCAAAACGTCAAATCATAATTTATCAGATTCACAATCTGATCCGGAGTCGGTGGCTCCTCGCGTACACGATCTTCTTTCTGGTTGCGACCACGAGCCTGATCCGGTTTCTCGGCGCCGATGCCAAAACGATCCTGAGTCTGATGAATGTTGTCATTCTGATCGTTCCACTGGTCTGCCTTGTCTTCGGAGGCATTTATTTCTACAACTCCCGCGAGTTCATTCAGTTGCTGGCTTCACAGCCCATACGACGAACGACGATCTTCTCCTCGATGTACTTGTCAATGGCCGGTGGTTTGAGCTCCTGCTTACTCGTGGGCGTATCGGTTCCCCTGGCGCTGCACCGTTTTGCAGGCGGTGGGAGCGTGTGGCTTCTGCTTGCGTTTGCGATCGCTCTGACCTTCATCTTCACCGCCCTGGCGTTGTGGATCGCGGTGCGAACGCCGGACAAGGCGAAAGGAATCGGTATGGCCATCTTTCTGTGGCTTTGTCTGGCTGTGTTGTACGACGGCATCATCCTGTTGCTGGTGTATTTCTTTTCCGATTACCCGCTGGAGTCGGCGATCGCCATAACGACAATTCTAAACCCGATCGACCTGGTCCGTGTCGTCATGATGATGCAACTGGATGTCTCCGCTCTGATGGGATATACCGGAGCGGTCTTTCAGAAATTGTTACAAGGCCAGTCCTGGATCTTGATGGGGATCATCGGCGCGTGGGTTGCGCTCCCCTATCTTCTCGCCAGACGCCATTTCGTGAAAAGGGATCTGTAATGCCGGGCTACCATCTGTCTGTGTTTCTTCACATATTGGCGGCGACGATTTGGATCGGTGGTTTGATTTTTTTTGCGCTCGTGGCGGTACCCCTGGTTCGTAAGTCGGAGTTTGTTTCCTTTGCGCCCAAGATTGTACAATGGATGGGCATTCGATTTCGTACCATTTCCTGGATCGTCTTGCTGACCTTGTTGGTTACCGGAGTGACCAATCTCTTATATCGCGGTTTTGGGTGGAGCGATTTCTTCCGCGCTTCGATGTGGCGGGGATATTTTGGCCAGGCATTGGCTTACAAGCTCGCATTTTTTTCAGCGATCCTTCTGCTGTCCGCAATCCATGATTTCGTCATCGGTCCGCGTGCGACGGAAACGTGGAGGCTCACACCTGAAAAGTCCAGCCGCCTTCGACGGGCCGCCAGTTGGATCGGCCGTATGAATCTACTCCTGGCGCTCGCCGTTTTGGCGTGCGCTATCATGTTAGTGAGAGGAATTCCGTTTTGAAAACCATTATTGAGCCCTTCCGAATCAAGGTCGTGGAGCCAATTGCGCTGACGGCCCGAGCCCAGCGCGAAGTTTTTCTGAAGAACGCGCATTACAATCCGTTTTCGCTCCATTCGCATGAAGTGATCATCGACCTGCTGACCGACAGCGGCACTTCCGCCATGAGCTCCATGCAGTGGGCTCGGATGATGGAAGGCGATGAGTCGTACGCCGGCGCGTCGAGCTGGGAAAGGATGCGGCGTGCGATCGAAAACCTCACCGGTATGCCTCATATCCTGCCCACGCACCAGGGCCGTGCCGCGGAGAGGATCCTGTACGGGCAAATCGGCGGCAAGGGAAAGATTTTCATCAGCAATACGCACTTCGACACGACCCGCGCGAATATCGAATTTTCAGGCGCGGCCGCTATGGATTGCCCGATCGAGGCTGTGCGTCGGACGGAGGAAGAACATCCATTCAAAGGGAATCTGGACACGACACGGCTGAAGCAGTTGATCCAGGAACACGGCGCGCGGAATATCGCCGGCGTCATCCTCACCGTCACGAATAATTCCGGCGGTGGCCAACCTGTCAGCATGGCCAATGCCATTGAAGTGGGCGAGATTTGCAAGGCGCACGGGATTCTGTACATCTTAGACTGTTGCCGGATCGCGGAAAATGCGTACTTCATCCGACATCGGGAATCCGTCTACGGCGACTGGACCTACCAAAAGATCGCACAAAAGATGTTCTCTCTGGCCGATGCCTGCATCATGAGCGCGAAGAAAGATGCGCTCGTCAACATAGGCGGATTTCTGGCCCTGCGGGACGAGAAACTGGCCGATGAATGTACGAATCTGCTCATCATTACAGAAGGCTTCACGACCTACGGCGGATTGTCCGGTCGGGACATGGAGGCAATTGCCCAAGGACTGGAGGAGGTATTCGACGAACACTACCTGACTTATCGCATCAAGAGCACCGAATACCTTGGCAAGCATCTGCATGATCTGGGTGTACCGGTGATCATGCCGATCGGAGGCCACGCTGTCTATGTTGATGCCAAAACGCTGTACTCGCACATTCCCGTAGACCAGTACCCGGGGCAGGCGCTCGTTTGCGAACTCTATCTGGAGGGCGGTATCCGGGCAGTGGAGATCGGTTCGGTGATGTTTGGCAAGTACGACAGCAGCGGGCGACTGATTCCGGCGATGCAGGAACTGGTGCGTCTGGCCATCCCGCGCCGGGTCTACACCCAAAGCCACATTGATTACGTCATAGAGGTTTTTGAAAGCCTCGTTCAGAAACGGGATCAAGCGTCGGGATTGAGAATTACGTACGAGCGTTTGTTTCTCCGGCACTTCACAGCGCGATTTGAACGCATATGCCTCCCATCTCAAGATACCTGATTCGGGCGAGTCTGGTGAATTTCGTTGCCGGCTCCGTGGCCGGCGTTCTTTGGGCATTCGCCATCGTGCCGCAACCGGTTTATTATCACTTGCTGGTATTCGGCTGGGTCACGCAGATGATCATGGGTGTTTCCATTTGGATGTTTCCTCAGCGAAAGAAAGAAGGCGCCCCGGGTTTGCTGATCCTACTGGTTGCGGTCAATGTGGGGCTCATTTTGAGAATTATCGGAGAGACGGTCCCTCCCGGTACATGGGGGATGTCTCCTGTTCTGGTCGCGTCCGGCCTTCTGCAATGGATTGCAGCGTTTATGTATGTCGTTATTATCTGGCGCAGGGTAAGCTGATGCCTTCGATCAGTCGGTTCATGATTCGTCTCGCCCTGGTCTATTTTCTTGCCGGTGTGACAATTGGCGCGTTGCTGCTGGTCGATAAGGCTCTGGTGTTCTGGCCTGACTTGTGGAAACTCCGTCAGATCCACATTGCCTGGTCCCTTGAGGGGTGGCTGCTCAATCTCGTGTTTGGAACGGCCTACTGGATCTTACCGCGTCGTGCGGAGGAACCGGAACGAGGTCGACCGACCGTGACATGGATCGCAGTAACGCTCATCAACGTCGGAATTCTCGGCCAAGCTCTCTATCTGCAGGCGTCGGTGATCTGCCGGCTCTGCGGCTGTGTTCTGTTTGTCGTACAGATGTGGCCGCGGATCTATTCGTTTCGCCAATTGCTGGCCAAAGGCGGGGGTGTATTGTTTCCAAGGGGGGAGGACGCGAATTGAGGCGAGAAGAATTCAACCAAAGAATTCCGTCATGATCCCCACAATGCGATGAACGTCCTCGGTCGTCAACTCGAAGTACATCGGTAAGCGCAGGAGAGCGTCTGTGTAATGGTCGCAGTGGGGCAGCGCTCTGCCGTCGTGTTTGTCCGAGTAGTAGGGAGAGCGGTGCAGACCCTGATAGTGAAAAACCGGGTGGATATCGGACGCTTTCATGTGACGAATCAGCGCGGTCCGCTCTTCCAGATGGCGGCAGATGACATAGAACATATGCGCGTTGTTGGTTGCGTAGTCCGGCACCGCCGGCAAGCGCAACTTCCCTGATGCCGCGAGGGGCTTTAGTCCCGACTCATACGCGTCCCACAACAATCGTCGTTTGGACTGAATGCCGTCCAGATGTTCCAGTTGCGCGTAGAGGAATGCGGCGATGATGTCCGATGGGAGGAAGGACGATCCGAGGTCGACCCATCCGTATTTGTCAATTTCCCCCCGAAAAAACGCCGATCGATTCGTGCCCTTTTCCCGTATCACTTCCGCCCGCTTGAGAAAGCGCGGATCGTTGACCACGAGCATCCCGCCTTCGCCGGAAATGACGTTCTTTGTTTCGTGAAAGGAAAAGGCGGCAAGGTGTCCGATCGATCCCAGCGGGCGGCCTTTGTAAAACGACTCGATCGCCTGCGCGGCATCCTCTACGACAAACAGGTTGTGCTCTCTTGCCAGCGTCAGGATAGCGTCCATCTCGCACGACATCCCGGCATAGTGGACGACGACGATGGCTTTGGTTTGCGGTGTGATCAAGGCGGCGATCGTTTGCTCGTCAAGGTTGGGATGATCGGCGCGGCTGTCCGCAAAGATCAGCCTCGCCCCGCGCAGGGCGAAGGCGTTGGCGGTCGACACGAACGTGTACGAGGGAAGAATGACCTCATCACCGGGTTCGATGTTCAGCAGGATCGCACACATCTCCAACGCATCGGTGCAGGATGTTGTCAGGAGGGCCTTGCGGAATCCGTATCGCTTTTCGAAAAACTCATGACACTTTTTGGAAAAAACGCCATCGCCTGAAATTTTGCCCGACGCCACGGCTTCGGCGATGTACTGATTTTCCTTGCCAACCAGAAACGGCTTGTTGAATGGAATGGTCATCCTTCGAGCTCATCGAGAAATTCCACCGCCCGACGCATGTGAGGAATGACGATCGAGCCGCCCACGACCAAACCCACTGAAAAGATGTCGAACATCTCCGATCGCGTCACACCCGCTTCCTTGCACTTGCTGATGTGATACGAAATGCAGTCGTCACACCGAAGGACCATCGAGGCGACCAAGCCGAGCATTTCCTTGGTTTTGACATCCAGCGCTCCGGGCTGATAGGTCAATGTATCCACGGAAAAAAAACGCTTGACTACCTTGTTGTCTTCGTTCAGAATGCGTTCGTTCATTTTCTGGCGATAGGCGATGAAATCATCGACGCGACCCATGACAGGCTCCTTTCTTTTGATCAAACAGTGTAAGAAAAGTCGTTCAGATTCACAGCGAATTTTTATTCCTCGCGTGCAATTGCTTTTCCACAGGGCAGGTGAGCGGATCACCGAAAATCGCTCTAATCAAAACATGATTGCCGTCATGGGTGGTGAAGCTGGTTGTTTGTTCCTTGGCAAGGGTCTTATTGAAGGCGATCTGCTGATTGCTATTTCATTTTAATCACATCCTTCGCACTTTCCACCGGTTCAATCAGGAATTCTGATTATGAGTCATGGGCGCCATCGATTGCACAGCCTGATTGCTGTCTTTCTCCTTGCGACCACCGGGCGGGCACAGACGAATCAGGAGTGTTTGGAATGTCATGCCGATCAGTCCCTGACTACCACCAGGAGGGGAAAAGAAATATCGCTCTTTGCGGACGAAGCCCTGATCAAAAGGTCGGCCCACGCCAAGGTGAATTGCATCGCCTGCCACACTGGGCTCGATCCGATGGAGATTCCTCACAAGGAGCGAATCACCCCCGTCGCTTGCGTCTCCTGTCACAACAAACAACTGACCAAGCACTCTTTCCATCCAAGAATCATTTCGTCCAGGGGGATGGGGACAAGCCAAGACGCTAACTGCAAGGGGTGCCACGGTGAACACAATGTCTTGGCGGCCGACCATGACCGCGCGCCGTTTCGAATCTCCAACCTCACCAAGAGCTGCGGAGACTGTCACAAGGATGCCGCTCAGGCGTACCGAACGTCCGCCCACGCCGAGGCCCTCGCGAAGAGCGTTCCTGAAGCGCCGAATTGCTTGACATGCCATGCAGGTAACGTGACCAGACATATTGCCGGAGAGGACTCCACAGCGCTGAAAATTGCCCAGGAGAAGATGTGTATCTCCTGTCATCTGGAAAAGCCCGAAGTTGCCGGCAAAACCCTGCTGGGAACGAAATTCATAGCCTCGTATGAGAAGAGCATTCACGGATCCGCACTCCTGAGAGGCAACCACGAAGCGGCCAATTGCGTGGACTGCCACGGCAGTCACGAAATGAACAAATCTGTGGTGTCCACCTCAAAGGTCAACAAGCTTCACATCGCCGAAACCTGCGCGCAATGTCACGATCAGGTCGCGAAAGAATACACAGCAAGCGTCCACGGTGAATCGGTGAAACGCGGCAACAAAGACGCACCTGCATGTACGGATTGTCACGGCGAACACGACATCCTGGAGCATACCGATCCGCGATCGCCCGTTTCTGCGACAAACCTCTCCCAACAGGTCTGTGGAAACTGCCATGCCTCGCTGCGACTCATCAACAAGTACGGATTGTCGGCCGATCGCTTCCAGACTTTTTCGGACAGCTATCACGGATTGGCCATGAAGGCAGGCGCCCTGGAAGTAGCGAATTGTGCGTCGTGTCACGGGTCGCATAACATTAAGTCGTCTGAGGATTCTTCTTCTACGGTCAGCAAGGCACGACTGGTGGAAACCTGCGGCAAGTGCCATCCCGGCGCCAATGAACGCTTCGTGATCGGAAAGGTGCACTCCACAACGGAATCCGAAGCCTCCGACCCGCTCTTGTATTGGGTAGCGACGTTCTATATTCTCTTCATCGTCGTTCTTGTCGGAGGCATGCTGTTTCACAATGCCATCGACCTGATCAGGAAGATTCGCCGAAAAGTGCAGATCCAGAAGGGCTTGATTCTCGAAGAAGTTCACGGACACCGGCTCTACTTGCGTATGAGCGGATGGGAGCGCCTACAACACGCGTTGTTGGCGATCAGCTTCATTCTCCTTGTGCTCACCGGTTTCATGCTGCGTTATCCAGAATCCTGGTGGGTCGCCGGGATTCGCGGTCTGTCTGACAGCGTGTTCGAATGGCGAAGTTGGATTCATCGCATCAGTGGAGTGGCGCTGATCGCTGTATCGCTCTTCCATATTGGATATGTTTCCCTCACCCTTCGCGGACGACAATTGATCAGGGATCTCATGCTCCGGCGGCGCGACATGACGGACGCGATCGCGTTGATCGGGTTCAATCTTGGTCTGCGTGCTCATCGTCCGAAATTGGAGAGATTTTCTTATATCGAGAAACTGGAGTACTGGGCGTTGGTCTGGGGAACGGTCGTGATGGGAGTGACCGGCGTGATTCTCTGGTTCGAAAATGCTTCCATGGGGCTCTTCACCAAGTTAGGATGGGACGTGGCGCGAGCGATCCACTTCTATGAGGCCGTTTTGGCCACGCTCGCCATTGTTGTTTGGCACTTCTACTTCGTGATTTTCAATCCGGAAGTATACCCGATGAACCTCTCGTGGCTGACGGGCATGATGTCGGAAAAGGAAATGGCGGAAGAGCATGGGCTCGAATTGGAACGAATCAAAACTGAAGAGGAACGCGTTCGAGCAGCGGCCGAATCCAACGCATTGAAGGAAGGGAGCGAATCAGAAGAACACTGATTCGCGGAGTATAGATGAAAAAGTGGTTTCCATCGTCCTTCTACAACACCCGATCGCTGATCGGGGCGGCGATCAGCCTACTGAGTCTTTCGATCATCGTCTTTCTGTTTATCCTCGAACTGACGGAAGAACAGTCGAAACCGTACGTTGGAATTCTGACATTTATCGTTCTTCCCATCGTTCTTTTGTTTGGTCTGGTTGGCGTCTTCTGGGGGATCGTCCGGGAGAATCGCCGCCGTCGGAAGGGCCTGCCCGAAGGCACGCTGCCCATCATCGATCTCAACAACTCCCGACACCGTCGCGCTTTTACGCTGATCTCGTTCGGATCCGTCTTCTTTCTCGGGCTGTCTGTTTTTGGCAGTTACAAAGCGTATGAATTCACCGATTCCGATCGATTCTGCGGCGAGCTATGTCATTCGGTGATGAGTCCGGAGTATACGGCCTATCGATACTCGCCTCATGCGCGTGTCGGTTGTGCACAGTGCCACATCGGTTCGGGCGCAGAATGGTTTGTCAAAGCGAAGATCTCCGGGTCCTACCAGGTCTATTCCGTCCTGTTCAATAAATACTCCCGACCCATTCAAACGCCGATTGACAATCTGCGTCCGGCTCAAGAAACGTGTGAACAGTGTCATTGGCCACAACACTTTTTCAGTGAGAAATTGAAGAAGTATCAGTACTACCTGAACGATGAGGCGAACACGAAATGGAATTTGACCCTCGCCATCCATATTGGTGGAGGGCACACCGATGAAGGTCCAACCTCGGGCATCCACTGGCATATGAATATCGACAATCGGGTGACGTATGCCCCTCTCGATCGAGGGCGGCAGGTCATCCCGTGGGTCCAGGTGCGCCATGCCGACGGCCGCGAAACCGTTTATCGAAGCACGGAGGTGCCGCTGTCCGATTCACAACTGGACAGCATCGAGACCCGACAGATGGATTGCATCGACTGCCATAACCGTCCGTCGCACATCTACCATCATCCGGCGAATTCCATGAACCATGTCTTGAGTATAGGGCGTGTGGATGATTCGCTTCCCTTCATCAAGAATCTTACTGTGGAAATTCTGCAAAGACCGTTTGCGTCGCAAGAGGTCGCCCGGGACAGCATTCGCATCGGAATCACGGAATTCTACCAAACCCAATACCCGGCAGTCTATCGGTCGCGCCGTAGTCAGATTGATCAGGCCATTGACGAAGCATGGAAGATTTATTCGCGCAATTTCTTTCCCGAAATGCGTGTCAGTTGGAGGTCCTTTCCCGACAACATCGGTCACATGTACTCCCTCGGTTGCTTTCGCTGTCATGACGGAAAGCACAGGTCAGACGATGGCAAAGTCCTGACGAAGGACTGCTCGGCCTGCCACGTTATCCTGGCGCAGGAATATGAGAAAGGGAGTCGACGGGTCAGCCTGGAAGGTGTCGACTATCGCCACCCTGTCGATGTCGATGACGAATGGAAGATCAAAGCCTGCAGCGAATGTCACGATCTGTGACGGATGTCGTTTCTACGACTGGCGCACGGCGCGGAATCGACCACTCATTCTCAGTCCATCCCGGATATTCAATCCCATCAATGTTAGGTTAACCGCTCCTGCCAGAAGTTCGAGTCCCTGGATCGAAACAAACCATGTGTCGAAGGCTCCTGCGGACGCCCAATGATCCAACAGCACCGCACAAGGGATTAAAATGAGCACGCCATTCAACCCAATAATCGGCATGCGTTTCTTCTTCGTCTCGACCAAGCGGGTCGTTCTGGACTTCGCCAATCGAAAGCCTGTGCCCGCCGTCACGGCGATGGCCGGAACGAGCAGAAAAAGCCCCGGAGTGACGATCAGGTGTTTGACCAGCGCCACATCCTGGTCCGACCCCAACATCTCCACACCCAGCGTCGAGACAAAGAACATTCCAATGAAAGCGGTGGCCAGTATTCCGGCGCCGAAGTGAAAGGTTTTCATCATCTACTCCTTTTCAGCACGTTACAGAAAAGAAAACGGTTCAATTCCTGAGACATGCGCGTCTGTGGGCGCGACGATCGGGCGCATCCATTTCGGCGTCAGGTGTCCGTTCGTTCCACGTCGATGGGATGCAATTCGATCCTCTGGCGATTGTTGTTGATGAAATTCTGGATGATCCGACTCTGCTCCGCATCCTGGAACAACGGCACATTATGCGAAGCGGCTTCGTGCACTACATCTTCTTCCAACTCGCTTCCGTGGAAAATGCGAAGCAGTTTCCCTTCGCGGACGAGGTAGCCAATGTGATCTCTCGTATCCACGATCAGAAAACACTTCGCAAACATGTCCGGCGTTCGTCGCATGTTTTCCTGAGTGTCTCTCAGCGCCTGACGAACCGTCGTCAGTTCCGGCGAGCGAAATTGCCGACTCTTCAGAAATTTGTCGATGGCCGTCTCGGTGGAAAGCGACAAAGCCGTCTCCATCCATTCTACCGCCTCCAGAACACGCTGTCGATACACCTCACCCGGCATGGCTCTTCCGCAGGCCCCGCAGCAGCGCTGGAGTTGATAGCTGAAACAAAACCCCTTGGGCTTGCCTCGCGCTTTCATCAAATCCGGGCACAAGAGGAAACGCTTTTGCGCGCGCTCCAGGATCGTGGCGACGAGTTTGAAGGAGCGGAACGGACCTCGGTATTCCGCGTCGTCATCGACTCGCTCGCGCACACAGTAGATTTTCGGATATTCCTCACGACTGATTCGCACGAAGGCGCTCCGGTCCGGATGATTCTGCTGAACGTTGTACGGAGGACGCAGTTGACGGATCAATCGCGATTCCAATAACAAGGCTTCCAACTCGGTCTCGCATACCTGAGCCTCGAAAGACTCGGTGTATTTGAACAGCCGTTTCTTCTTGGGGAGACGATCGTCGCGGAGGTGGCTGAATATCCGCGAGCGAATGTTGTTGCTCTTGCCCACATAGAGCGGCAAGCCCATGGCATCGCGAAAAATGTAGACGCCTCGAGAGGCGGGCAGTTTCGCGATTTCCATCTCCAATCGTTCCGCCCACTTTTCGCGATGGTCAAATGTCTTTCCAAATCGCGTCAACCATTCTCTTGCGTCCGGGTGGGCGAGCACATGAAGAAAAATCTGCGCCGCGGCGTGGGCGTCTCCCATGGCGCGGTGGCGGTTTTCCGTGTGGATCTCCATTCGCCTGCAGACGGCGTCCAGGTTGTACCTTCGATTACCGGGGAACAGCTTTCTGGCGAGTTTGACCGTGCAAAACCGTTCCATGTAAAAATGCCTTCCGAGCCGGACGAATTCTGTTTTCAAACAGCCATAATCAAACTCCGCGTTGTGTGCGACGAGAAACGAATTCTCCAGACGCTGGCACACTTCGTCCGCCACTTCCTCGAATCGCGGCGCTTCTGCCAGGGACTCATGGGTCAGCCCGGTCATGGCAGAAATGAACGGCGGCACACCGACAGGAGGGCGGATCAACGTCTGATAGGAATCGACGATGCGGCGCCGCTCGATTCGAATAACGGCGATTTCAATCAAATGCGACTCGGTGCTCTGACCGGTCGATTCCACGTCCACCACGGAAAACGCAGCGTCCAGATCAAAATACGGTTCGGGGGACTGAGAGAGTCGCGATGTCATCCGCTCGGACGGGGTTGGAATAACGAGGATCGAGAGGTCTGGCTATTCATAATCGTAGACGCCTTTGCCGACCTTCTTCCCGAGGCGTCCGGCTTTTACGTACTGCACCAGGAGCGGGCAGGGTTTGTATTTCTCGCCGAGAGAGGAATGCAGGTATTCCAAGATACTCAATCGCGTATCGAGACCGACGAGATCCACCATTTCGAACGGCCCCATCGGATGATTCAGGCCCAGTTTCAACGCCGTGTCGATGTCTCGTGCGCTTCCCACTCCTTCCTGGAGCAGATAAAACGCCTCGTTGCCGATCATCGCATTGATCCGTGACGTGATGAAACCCGGCGATTCCCGAATCGTCACGCATTCCTTGCCCATTCGTTGGGCAACCTCTTGTGTCGTGCGGATCGTTGCCTCGTCGGTCTCCAGCGCTTTGACAATTTCGACAAGTTTCATTTTGTGCACCGGATTGAAAAAATGCATTCCGATACAGAGGGCCGGGCGCCTCGTTACAGCCGCTATTTCGGTAATGCTGAGGGAAGACGTATTGGTTGCCAGAATCGTTTGCGCCGGGCAATGCGCGTCGAGTATGGAATACAATTGGATTTTGATGTCGATCTTTTCCGGAGCGGCTTCGATGACGAAGTCAGCATTCTTCGCCGCCTGTTCGATCGAGGATGTGGTGTGGAGGCGACGCAAGGTGTCCTCTTTTACTCCGGCGTTAAGCTTGCCGAGTTCCACGCCCCTCTGGAGATTCGAGTCGATCAGTTTGCGGGCCTTCTGCAGAGCGTCTTCCGAAACGTCAACCAACGTGGTGTCGTACCCGGCCTGTGCGGCCACGTGGGCGATTCCATTTCCCATGGTCCCCGCGCCGACGACGGCAATCGTTCGAATCGGTGTCATCCAAGCTCCTGATTTGCGATTATTCGCTCTTGCGTCTTCTTCCCAAAGCGTCTACTTTTTGCTATGCAAGGAAGAACATGACTGTCATCGATGATCCCGCGCGGGTGGAATATATGGACGAGGTCCCCGAAAATCAATTGACCCCCGCTGTCCGCGGGCGTGCATCCGGTTTCAATCCAAAAAATCGATTTGAACATGTGCATCGGGAACCGGACATGATTGCGGACGCAGTGCCTACGCAGTTTCTGAACGATCAGTCCAAGTCGATTCTTTCGAAAAACGACTCACCCGACATCCCATTCACATACAGCATCAACCCGTATCGCGGATGCGAACACGGATGTATTTATTGTTATGCCAGACCCAGTCACGAATATCTCGGTCTTTCGGCGGGACTGGATTACGAGACGAAGGTTTTTGTGAAAACCGATGCGGCGGCGCTTCTGGAGAAGGAATTTCGAAAGCCAACCTGGAAGCCGGACGTCATTTGCCTCTCCGGAAACACAGATTGTTACCAACCCATCGAACGGAAGTTGGGAATTACACGCGCCCTGCTGACAGTCTTCCTCCGCTACCGAAACCCGGTTCGGGTGATCACGAAGAATGCGCTGATTATTCGGGACCTGGATATCCTGAAACAATTGGCCGCGCTCAACCTTGTGCGAGTGATCCTTTCCGTGACCACGCTGGACCGCGAACTGACGCGCCGGATGGAGCCGCGCACCTCCTCTCCGCAACTCCGCATGAAGGCAATCCGTGAACTGCGGTCGCATGGAATTCCCGTAGGCGTGATGGTCGCCCCAGTCATCCCGGGACTGAACGATCACGAACTGCCCGAGATTCTGAGACACGCCGCGGAGACAGGGGCTACCCAAGCCGGATACGCACTGGTTCGTTTGCCCGGATCACTTCCAGAACTGTTTGCCGACTGGTTGCAAAGAGAGTATCCGACTCGCGCGGCCAAGGTCCTTCATTCCATTCGCGATTCGCGAGGCGGCAAGCTGAATCATCCGGAATTCGGAAAGCGTCACACAGGCGAGGGCGAAGTCGCCCGTCACGTGTCCAGAGTATTCAAGATATTCTGCGACCGATACGCGCTCAATCGACCAGAGCCTGCCCTCTCGACAGCTTCCTTCATACAACACGGCTACGATCAATTGGGGTTGTTTTCCGAGTAAGATGAATATTGTCTGGTTCAGTGAGATCAAGTGGTCGTACCTACGTACGCGGAAACAACAGATCATCCGTCGATTCCCTCCCGATTGGAAAGTCCTCTTCATCGAACCTGTCGTGAAGGGAGCACGCAACCGATACTGGCCTCGTCGTGACGGTTCCGTGACGTACGCCACCGTCCCCTTCTTCAAAGGGACACCGTATGCCATCGTCAATCGTCTGCAATGCAGTCGATTGGGGCAATTTCTTTTTCACGCAATGGCGTATCTGTGGATTGGTCTCCTTCTGCGGATGACGGGATTCGCATCCGCAGATCGTGTTGTGTGTACATCGAATGTCTATTATATCCGGATCATTTGCCGCCTGCGACGCCGGTTTCTCGTTTATGACTGCAACGACTATCCGCTCGGTTTCAAGGCCCGGCTGCCGATCGTCGACAGGTATTTTTGGCAAACGGCGAAGGAAGCCGATGTGGTCACGACCGTCTCCACGAGGTTGGCGGACGAACTCAGGAAAGTCCGGACCGAAGGAATCGTCGTCATCGGCAACGGAGTGGACACATCGTTGTTTTCCAATTCTGCGATTCGACCCGGTGATTTTCCACCTGCGTCGAAGCCCGTGATCTTCTTCAGCGGCGCCGTGTCAGAGTGGTTCGACGTCGAGTTGCTTCAGCGAATTCATCGGGAGATTCCGCAGGCTTCGCTCGTGATTGTCGGGCCCCACAAGGACGCAGCCACGAGCCAGGCGCTGCATGCCTTCGCCCGGGAAGGACGGGTCTTTTTGGTTGACGCAAAGCCACATGATGAGTTGCCGAAATACGTGGCGCAAGCCGATGTGTGCATCTTTCCGGCGAAGTTCAACAAGCGTTCTTTTGGAGCGAATCCGAATACGATTTATGAATTCATGGCGGCGGGGAAACCCGTTGTGACGATGAGTCTCTCCGATGAACTGCGGGCGTTGTCGCACGTGATTCGGGTGGCGGATTCGGCAGACGAATTTGTCGCAATGGTCAAGGAAGCTCTCGCCTGCTCTCATGACGCGGATCGTACTCGCAACGAGGCACAGCGACACGATTGGAAGCATCGCGCTGATCAGTTTGTCGCCCTACTCCAGACGAGGATGACCTGATGTGCGGGATCGCGGGCATCTTTCATCGTGACGGGCGCCTCGTCGATCCGTCCGTCCTCACGCGCATGGCCAATGCCATTGTTCATCGGGGCCCGGATGACGAAGGTTATTTCACCGACGCTCACCTCGGCTTCGCGTTCCGACGCCTCGCCATTCTGGATCTATCTCCGGCGGGTCATCAGCCGATGGTCAGCGCCGACGGCAACCTCTGCATCGTGTTCAACGGTGAGATCTATAACTATCTGGAATTGCGGGAGGAACTGAAGCGGCTCGGTTTTCAATTCCGCAGTCGCTCCGACACCGAGGTGATCCTGGCCGCGTACGAGGCGTGGGGAGCAGACTGCCTGCGCCGATTCAACGGCATGTGGGGGATGGCGATCTGGGACAAGCGGCAGCGTCGGCTTTTTTGCGCACGGGATCGTTTTGGCGTCAAGCCGTTCTATTACATATGGAACGGCGGCTCCTTTCTTTTTGCTTCCGAAATCAAGGCTCTGATGGCCGTGGACGATCGGCCACGGAAGCCCGATCTTGTGTCGCTCTATAACTTTCTGGTGATTCAGCGTCGCGATTTTAGCGATCGGACGTTCTTTGACGGTGTTCGGCAGTTGGAGCCGGGACATTATGCGGTCGTGAGTGAGGAAGGGATGAGCCTCCATCGCTATTACAGCCTGAACATCAATCTGGATCATGCACCGGATCGTCCTGCAGAGAGATTTCTCGAGATCTTTCGCGACTCCGTTCGGCTTCGATTGCGGAGCGACGTGCCGGTCGGCAGCTGTCTGAGCGGCGGCCTGGACTCCTCTGCCGTCGTGTGCATGATGGAGCAACTTCTTTCTGCGGACGACGGCTTCACGCAGAAGACGTTCTCGGCCTGTTGGGAGGATCCGTCCGTCGATGAGCGGCCGTACATCGATGCCGTTCTAGCAAAAACAAGGATCGACGGTCATCGCGTATTCCCGACTGTGGAAAAGCTGGATGTGGATCTGGATCGCCTATTGTGGCATCAGGAAGAGCCGTTTGGCTCAACCAGTATCTACGCTCAGTACGCGGTCATGCAAATCGCCCACGAACAGGGCATGAAGGTTCTATTGGACGGGCAAGGTGCGGACGAACTTCTGGCCGGGTACAATCAGTCGTATCTGGGATACTGGGCCTCGCAATTGCGTCACGGTCGCGTGTGGGAGATCATGAAGTCGATGCGGGCCCTGCGCGCAACCGGAAAGCAAATTCCGGCAGGATACTATATCACGCTTTTGCTGAGTCTTCTGCCCAAAACGACTGCGGTCGCTTGGAAGAATCGAATGCTGGAACGAAACACATCCTTGGCGTCCCGAGAGTTTGGCGATACCATGAGAGGCGCTCTGGCCGCATCGCTCGATCACGATTTGCGTGAGCAAACCGTGTCGGATTTTCGCATGATCTTGCGGTCGCTGTTGTCCTATGAAGACAAGAACTCCATGGCGTTCAGCATCGAAACACGCCTTCCGTTTCTCGATGTTCGCCTCGTGGAATACGTTCTGGCACTGCCCGAATTGCAGAAGATTCGCAATGGCGTTCGCAAACACGTCCTCCGCGAAGCCTTGAAAGGCGTGATTCCACACTCCATCCTGGGTCGGAAGGACAAGATTGGCTTTGCCACTCCCGAGTCAGCGTGGCAAAAAGAGGGCCCGCTACGGGAGAGGATGCGAGCGATCTTTCACTCGACGAGCTTTCTGCAACGACCATACTTCGACGGACCCAGAGTGCGGGATGAATTTGACCAATTGCAACAGCGGCCTTCTTCCATTACCTTCCTCCTACCTTTTGTATGCGAGTTGTGGTTTCGTAGGTGGATTGATTCAAATCAACCGGTATGACAACGTTCTATCGTGTGCTCCTGATCGATGACGAGCCGATGACCAATCGAATCCAATCCGAGATGATTCATGCCGCCGATTTTGCGGGTGAAATCGCAGTGTGCCGGAACGGGCGTGAGGCCCTTGCCTATCTGGACCGCGCGCTGGAGGAAGGAACGTGGCCCGAAGTCATCTTCCTCGATATCAACATGCCCGAGATGAACGGCTGGGAGTTTCTCGATGCGTTTCGGCTGCGAGCGTATCAGGACAAACCGTTTATCTTCCTGCAATCCGCTACTCAAAACGAGGCCGATAAAAAAAGGGTCGAGACGTATCCCGAGATCATTGAATTCATCAAGAAACCGGTCAACATCGAAGTTCTGGAGAGGCTAAAAGAACGGTTGAGGGAATAGGCCGGACCGGAAAGCGTTTACCGAAAGAACACGTTGAACAACCTCTTTGGAGACGGTCATGAACAAGAACATGGGAGTGATGGATCGAGTGATTCGTTTACTCATCGGAGCCGGCGCCCTGGCGGCCGGTTATTATTATCAATCGTGGTGGGGCGCACTCGGCATCATACCCATCGGAACCGCGTTCATTGCATGGTGCCCGATGTACGTCCCGTTCGGCATACGCACCTGCCGTGCGACGGACGCCGCGGCGCAATCAAAGTAGGGAGCTGTCGCCGCGCCTTTTCTGTGGATATTCTCGGCCGTCCGATGTACAATGCATGCGGTCGTCGGGAGGTTCATGCGCGTCGTAAAAGAGTGGAAAAAGTCAAAAGCCGGGATTCTCTATTATTGCCGGCTCACCGATTTGTCGGTCATTACCGGTGAAGAAGTCGAAGAAAATCCGACCGCCGGCAAGATCGAAGTCGCTTGTTCGTACAGCGAATTTCTGAATCAACCCGATCGTTACCCTGCGTCCACCTGCCGCGAGATCATCTCGGTGCATTTTGGCAAACGCGTGATCTCGGAGATCAGCCGTCTCATCGAACCCAGGAATGGCTGATCCCGATGACCGTTCGTCACGCGGGTAGAACCGGTCCGGTCCGCGATCCTGCCATGTTCGCCATTCACTCGTGAGGAACAGACGTGAAGTGTATCATCTGCGACTCAAGCAGTGATTACTATTTTTCGAAAGTCTACACCGAATCCCCGTTTGATCATTTCATGCGAGACATCAGGAAGGTCGACTATCACCGGTGTCAGGGCTGCGGTTTTGTGCAATCCAGAACACATGTTGAACTGGACAAAGAACGGTGGAACGAGTTGAATCTACGATTTCATCATTATCACGAACGATCCCATCTGCAAAAAGACATCAATCAACCTCCCTATCCCGAGCAAGCCATGATGATCGCCGTTCTGGGGAAAAATGGCATCCTCCGCACGGACAACATGCTGGACTACGCTGCAGGATACGGCTGTTTGAGCAATCTGCTCGCGAAGTATTACGACGTGCGGTTGAAACTATTTGATCCGTATGTTCACGATGGAGACCCGACTCGATATATCACCCAAGCCGATTTGGTGACATATCAGACTGTTATCAACTCTGCAATGTTCGAACACGTCTTGACCAGGCGGGATCTGGATCAAGTGAACGACCTCGTCGCTTCCGATGGCTGCCTGATCATCCATACGTTGGTTTGCGAACGTGTCCCTCCCGATCCGGAATGGTTCTACTTGCGTCCGCCCGTCCACACAGCCTTCCACACAAACAAGAGTATGGACATACTCATGAAGCAGTGGGGTTACCGATCGTCTCTTTATGTGCCCAAGAGCAAGTGCTGGGTGATGCTTCGGGAAGACGTCTCACAGGTGGAAGGAACGGTAGCCAATATCAATCAGGAATTTCAATCGACGTGGCTCCTTTGCAAGAAGGGATTTGTGGATTACTGGAAGGGATTTTGACCTCACGCGTTGGAACCGTGCGATTGCAGTATCAGAAAGGAAGCACGCTCAAATGGCGTTGGTTGTGTTCCTGCGCGGGGTTAACGTCGGCGGTCACAGAAGATTTCGACCGTCCATCCTGTGTCAAAAACTCGGGCATCTGAGAATGATCAACATCGGCGCCGCGGGAACCTTTGTCGTGCGACGAGCCATCTCCCGCACGAAACTCCGGTCCGAGATCGCAAAACATTTTCCGTTCGAACTCCAAATGATCATCTGTGACGGGAGGGAAATCCGTCGATGCAGGTGGAAACACCGCACGATCGACGCCGCTGGGCGAAGCACGATCCGTTTTGTGAGTATTCTATCCCGACGGCCGCGTATGAATCCCACACTGCCGATACGGATCCCAGAGCGTGGACGCTGGTTTCTGCGCGTGCTGGCGCGCGAGGGTCGCTTTGTCTTCGGCGTATATCGACGAGACCTGCGAGTCATTTCCTATCTGGGCAAACTGGACAGGTTTTTTGGGGTTCCGCTCACTACACGCAACTGGAACACGATCGAGACCATCGTCAACGCGTTAGGAGCGGCAAAGCGTCCCGAGACGATCAAAACCGCAGTTTCGATGTAACGTGAAAGGAGACTCCATGCCCAGCACGATTCGACTCCATCGCGTCCTCCGGGCGACGCCCGAAAGAATTTACCGTGCGTTCTTAGACGCCGACGCACTGGTGAAATGGAATCCGCCCAATGGATTCACCTGTAAGGTTCACCATCTCGACGCTCGCGTGGGCGGCTCCTTCCGGATGACGTTCACCCATTTTGCGACGGGCAAGGGCCATTCTTTTGGCGGAAAGTATCTTGAGTTGATTCCCAACGAAAAAATCCGCTCCACCGACCTATTTGACGACCCGAACGTTCCGGGTGAGATGCACTTGACGGTCGAGCTCAAGGCGGTTTCGTGCGGTACGGATTTGTGTATCACTCAAGAGGGAATTGCAGACGTGATTCCTCCCGAGGCGTGTTATCTTGGGTGGCAGGAATCGCTAACGCTGTTGGCCAAGCTGGTCGAGGCCGAGATTCCGGATTCATGAAGATGGCAAGGGTTATGGAGCCTTATCATCGATGAAACGTGTCGGATTTGCTGTAATCGTTTGCCTGATCGCCTGTAAGTCTACCGATCTACGAGTCGTTCCCGGTGATTTCGCAGAAATTCGCATCGAATCCCATCCTCAGGGGTGGGGCTATGCGCACAAAACGGTGCGGTCAGATTCGTCGATCGTGGGCGGCCACCTGTCGGGCGGCGACAAAACACCCTTTGTTTTTGAAAGCAGATCAAACGTGTCTTCGGAAGACATGGAGGCGTTGCGAAAAGCCGTATCCGAAATTGCCGATAAACCAAGCGACAACGTCATCATTCCGAATTCCAAGCACGAATCCTACGCCTCGGTCGTGATCACATTTCGCGATGGAACTACGACCGCGGCGATCACAAAGGCAGGCGGCCGTTTTGAGGCGCCTGCATTTCAATCCATTTGGGACATTGTGAGACGATACGAAGTGGGCGCCTGGTGATGACAAGGATAGCGATGTTCACATCTGGCAAAGCCTACACGCGCGAGGAATTCGCGATGCTGAGGGAAAGTGCCAGAAAGCGTGTCCAACGCGAGTCCACCATTGCTGCTCTCGTCAGTATACTGCTTGGCGGTGCCGCGATATTGTTTCTCCGTTGGATTGACCATTCTTTCACCGATCGCTCCATCTTCATACCGCTCGGGACCTTTGGGCTGTTTGCGGCAGTTGTTGGATGGAGGGTCTATCGACTGCAGCGCGCGCGAAAGACCCTCGCGATACGCTGTCCGCAATGCGGTGAGCCTCTGGACGAAGAGTCGGAACGGATCGTATCGGCGCTCGGCAAGTGCGATCGGTGCGGGGGTGAAGTGATTCGGCGCGATGACTCATCCGGCGAGAACGGAGCATGACAGATGTTAGAAAGTCTGACGGGGGGTGTCTATGACACGGAACTTGATGCGAGCGGTGGTTTTCAGCGAATATGGGTCACCGGATCGGCTGCAGTTGCAAGAAATCGAAAGACCCGAGCCAGAAGGAAACGAAGTTCTTGTCCGCGTTTGTGCGGTTTCTCTCAATGAGTGGGATTGGGGTGCACTGCACGGGACGCCGTGGATCAATCGAATGATATTTGGTTGGACCCGACCCAAGAAACGCATCCTGGGTTCGGATGTCGCAGGACGCGTGGAAGCCGTGGGGCGAAACGTGAAGAAATACAAAACCGGGGACGCGGTATTTGGCGATCTGAGCGGCACGTGGGGCGGTTTTGCAGAGTATGTGTGCGCGCGTGAAGACACTATCCGGCTGAAACCTCCAACGATGACGTTCGAACAAGCGGCGGCGATTCCACAGGCTGGACTTCTAGCCCTGCAGGGTCTCGACAAGGCCACGCTCCAAACCGGTCAGCGCTTGCTGATCAACGGTGCGGGCGGCGGTGTCGGTACGTTCGCAGTTCAACTCGCCAAACAATTTGATTCTGAAATCACGGTTGTGGACCGTGGTTCGAAACTCGATGCGTTACAGCAACTGGGGGCGCATCATGCAGTGGATTACAACAAGGAAGATTTCACCAAGCGCGGAAAAACATACGACGTTATCCTGGATGTGCGAACGGATCGATCGGCCTTCTCCTACCTTGCCGCATTGCGTTCGGGCGGTGTGTACATCACGGTGGGAGGTTCTCTGCCCAGGTTGCTTCAGATCTTTCTTTTCGGCCGCCTGATTTCGTTAGTAAGCCGCAAACGAATGCAAGTTTTGGCGCTGAAAGTAAACAAAGGCCTCGAGCGG
>CAZRTJ010000007.1:0-121606 GCA_964602985.1 uncultured Bacteroidota bacterium | reverse complement strand
GCGCGCAAACAAAAAGCCCGTTCGACAATGCAAGTTGCCGGACATCGGAAGGCTCCCGTTTGTAACCAGACAGGCAGGCGGTATCAGCGCCTGCCTGTCGCATTTTCGGGGCTGATTCAAACCCGTATCGCCTTCGCATCACACTCTGGTCCCACCCCGGCAAAAGCACGTGAACATGCTCACACACACCCGAACTTGACAAGGACAAGCATAAAGAAGGAAGAAGGCGAGTTAAATATCGACAGTGGATTTATCAAGAGATCTTCGCTGACAACGCTCTGCATTTCGAGTCATCACGACTTCAGTTTTTTCAATTGTGCGACGTCGATCTTGTCGATCTCCCGTAGTGAGCGCCCCTTGATCCGGATCAACGCTTCCTTGTCCAAAAACGGGATCGACTCGCCGGCCACCTCCGCGTGGCGGATGAAGGAACTCAGCTGCTCGTAGGTTTGCCCATCCAGTCTGACAAAAACGTCCAGCGGAAATTCTTCCACAATTCGGATGGCTCCCTCTTCGTCCGCGAAGTCCTCTACCTTCAGTTCACGGGCACAGCCCTCCCCAAAAGTGGCCAACGCGCGAAGAAGCCGCTCCAGGTTTTTCGCAGAACGCCGTACAAGAATGTCGATGTCTTCCGTGGCGCGAACAAATCCATTGAACGCACACGCCATGCCCCCAACGGTAATGAAATCAACGCCGCTTCGGGTCAGCAGGACCAACAATTTTTCGTATTCGTTCATCCGTCTTCAACGACCTCCACAAGCCGTTTCGTTTCAGAAACTCATACAGCGCCCACATTTGCTGAATCGGGTTGCAGGACGACCGTCCCACTGATTTTCGGACTTTCACACTGTCCCTGCCTTTCTTCCTGAAGAACTTACGCCCCCGGGCACTCCCTTGCAAGGAAAGGTTACGCAGGACGTTCGATGCGTGGCCGCAAATCAACGAAGCGGAGTCATGGAATTTCTCTGCAGAAGGATTACATTCCACTGTGTTGGAAATAATCGATGGAATTCCGGTCTGGAACCTACCCGACCCCGGGGCGTTAAGCCAGATCAGGCGATGCAAGACCGACGAAGGAGTCGTCGGCGCGGCTTTGATGGCGGACCACCACAAAGGGTACTCGATGCCCATCGGCGGAGTCGTGGTCTACCGAAATAAGGTATCGCCATCCGGCGTAGGATTCGACATTTCGTGCGGCAACAAAGCGGTCCGGACCGACTTACTCGCGAACGACATTGATCGGGACATCGAACGAATCATGGACGAGATTTTCTCGTCTATCAGCTTTGGTGTGGGTCGCCGCAACAAGGATCGCGTGGATCATGGGGTGTTCGACAGTCCGATTTGGACAGACGTACCGCGGCTCACCCCCCTCCGCAAGATGGCACGCGAGCAATTGGGGACTGTCGGGAGTGGAAATCACTTTGTAGACATTCTGGTCGATGAGGTCGACCGCGTTTGGATTGCGAATCACTTTGGTTCCCGGGGCCTCGGGCATCGTATCGCGACGGGATTCATGAATCTCGCCCACGACTTGCGGTTCGATGATCATCCGCGCGAGAGCATGGATGCCCCCGCGACACTGCTGGGTCTCGACTCGTCGCTAGGCCAGGATTATTGGCAGGCCATGATTCTGGCTGGAGAGTATGCCTATGCCGGTCGTGATTGGGTTTGTGACAGGGTCTTACATATACTGGGCGCGCGAGAAATGGAAGTTGTCCACAATCATCATAACTTTGCATGGGAAGAGGCTTGGTCAGGAGAGAAAGTCATTGTCGTGCGAAAAGGCGCCACGCCTGCCTATCCGGGCCAGAGAGGATTTGTCGGCGGGTCGATGGGCGATGATTCCGTGATCGTCGAAGGAGTGGAACATGAAGAAAGCCGGCGAGGATACTACTCGACTGTCCATGGAGCGGGCCGCGTAATGAGTCGCCGCGCGGCGGCCGGTCGATGGACTCGCAACGCGCGAGGAAAACGTGCCAGGCAAGGCGGACAAGTGTCCGCCCATGAAATGTTGCATTGGATTCGTGAAAAAGGCGTGACGCTCCGTGGCGGCGGCGTGGACGAGTCGCCGCATTGCTACAAGAGACTCACCGACGTACTGACTCACCATAAGAACTCCATACGAATCGTCCACACCCTGCGTCCCCTTGGGGTTGCCATGGCTGGCGAAGACGTATTTGACCCATATAAGGATTGACCCATGAACGTGTTAGTTCTGAACTCAGGCAGTTCGTCACTGAAGTTCCAGGTGATTCGGACAGACATGGAGCGTATCGCAAGCAATTCCGATGAAAAGCTCGCATCGGGGCTCATTGAGAGGATTGGCCATGAGGCGATCCTGACGTGGTCCGTGGAGGGACGAGATTCTGTAAAGGAAACCGCGCCGATTCGCGATCACCAGATGGCTGTCGATGTCGTCCTTAAGTGGATGCTGAAATCTGGCGTCGACGGGTTGCGATCGCTCAGCGACGTCGCCGTTGTGGGCCACAGAGTCGTCCACGGCGGGGAAGAGCTGACGTCGTCCGTTCTCATCACGAACGACGTTATCAAGAAAATCGAGGCATGCATTGAACTTGCCCCTCTCCACAATCCGGCCAATCTGAAAGGCATCTACGCCATCCGCAACCTGCTCGGATCGGCAACCAACCAGGTCGCCGTTTTTGACACGGCTTTCCATCACACGTTGCCGGAACGGGCCTTTTTGTATGCCATTCCTTACCAGTTCTACCGGAGATATAAGATCCGACGCTACGGGTTTCACGGCACGTCCCATAGGTATTTGGCGTATCGGTACCGTACCTTGAGGGGCCTTCCCAAGGAGAAAACCAGTATCATTACGATCCATCTGGGGAACGGAGCCTCTGCGTGCGCCATCCACGCCGGCCAATCGATCGACACGACCATGGGGCTGACCCCATTGGAGGGTCTGGTGATGGGAACACGCTCAGGGGACCTCGATCCAGCTATCCTGCACTTCCTCAGCATGAAGGAGGGGTTCAGTTTAAGCGAGCTGGACACAGTCCTGAACAAGCAATCCGGTCTGCTGGGTCTTTCCGGCCTCACTCATGACATGAGAGAGATTATTGCCGAAGCTATTGAACATGATGATCGGAGGGCAAAGCTGGCCATAGAAATATTCTGCTACAGAATAGCCAAGTGTATCGGCTCGTACCTGGCCATATTGCCAGACTGCGAAGCTATTGTTTTTACGGGAGGTATAGGAGAGAATTCCTCGCTGATAAGAGAGCGCGTGTGTTCCCAGCTCCGTTCGCTTGGGATAAGACCCGATCATGAGATGAATGAATCCCTTATACAGGGCAAGGAAGGAGCCTTTCAGGCCTCAGATTCCAAACTGGGGCTTTGGGTGATTCCCACGAACGAGGAACTACTAATTGCCAGGGACAGCGTCCGATGCGTGTCAAGATCTAAGGGTTCTTAACGTAGGCCTTTTCTCCTGCTTCGATTCGGACCTGCAAATGGTTCTCCGCCGGGGGGTATGGGCAATCGTAGCGATCGCTGTACGCGCAGTATGGATTGTATGCGAGATTGAAATCGACTGCGACATCCCCCGTCTTGAGGAGTCCGACATCCAGGTACCGCCCTCCCGGGTATGTCTCGCGCCCATTCGTCCCATCTTTGAACGGCAGGAAGAGGTGATGGCTTGCATCCGTAGACTCATAAATTACAAGCTCTTGCTGACCATCCACGTCGAAAGCAACCTTCCCATAGCGAACGTACCGTCTTGTCCTACCTGTGGATGTCGCCATAACCACGGTATCTGTCGAAGAAAACCTCTGTACAGACAGCAGAAAGTGATACTCTGGTGATGGATCGAAGTATCGGAGGCCTTGGAAGTGGGACGGATCCGGAATTGGACCTGATGTATCACTGAATGCCGCGTCCTTTTCCATCCTGATGTCCAGGACTCTCTTCTCATAGTCCGATGGTCCACATGCCACCATGCACGTGAGAATGGCGGAGCACACCCACAGGGCCCTGCTCCCGCATACGTGCCACGGAGATGTGCGACTAACGGACTGAATTAACGAGTTCACGCGCGTTTTCCAGGCTGGCTGAAGACAGACTATCGCCGCCGAGCAGTTTTGCGACCTCCTTGATCTTGCCATCCTCGTCAACCGGAGTGATGTCAGTTGTGGTCTTGCCTGAACGGGTGGATTTCTCCACTCGGAAGTGATGTTCCGACATCGATGCGATCTGAGGAAGGTGTGTGATGCATATCACCTGACGGTTCCTGGACAAGGCCAATAGCGCCCGTCCGACGCTCTGTGCGATACGGCCAGATATGCCCACATCGATCTCATCGAACACGAGGATCGGAACCGGGTCAGAGTCCGCCAACGCCGTTTTGATCGCCAGCATGATGCGCGAAATTTCTCCCCCCGACGCGACTCTGGCCAGCGGTTTCGGAGGTTCTCCGGGGTTGGCTGAAAGCATGAATTCAACCCGGTCCTGACCTTTCGGGGTTCTGTCGATGGCCTCGATCCTGCACTCAAACCGTGCGTCCGCCATTCCGAGATGACCGAGTTCTCGTGATACCGCCGTCGCCAAGATTTCCCCTGAGGCTTTGCGCCGGGCAGCCACCGCAGATGCCCTTTGGTCAAACTGATCCCAGACGCCCTGGACTTCTTGCTGCATCCTGGCAATCTCGTCATCAAATCGATCCGCCAACCGCACGTAGTCCCGGTATTCACTTTGCTTTTGGAGGATGTCCTCAAGCGTCCCGTATTTCTTCTTGAGCCTTTGGATGAATACCTGGCGTTGCCGAATTTCCTCCAGTCGATCAGGATCAAAGACGATTCGACTGGTGTAATCTCCCAAGAGGCGGCTGATGTCCTCCAAAGAAATCCGTGCAGCACGAAATTGGGCGACCTGGTCACCCCATGATGAATCGATGGACGCCAACTCTGCGAGCCTGGCTTCGACATCGGCCAGAACCCCCGTGACCGAGCCTTCGGAATCGTACAGCTTACCGAACACTTCATGACTGAGCGCAAAGCGCTTTTCCGCATGTCCCAGCAGTTTTTCCTCCTGCTGCAGAGTATCATCCTCGCCTGCTTGCGGTGACACATCGTCTATTTCTTTCAGCAGGAATTGATAATGGTCTTTCTTCTCTTCGAATTCCTGCTTTCGGTCGCGCAGATCCTGGAGCTTCTTCTCCAACGTTCGGGCCTGTTCGAATTGACCCATCAGCCATTTCCGGTCTTCTTCCAACCGGGCGTAATCGTCCAGAATATCGATGTGAACGTCCTGGCGGAGCAGGAATTGGTGCTCGTGCTGGCCGTGGAGGTCTACCATGGCGTCACCGAACTCCTTTAACTCCGAGACGGAAACCAGGCCATCTTGTATGAAGCACCGGCTCTGCCCTTTGGACGACAACTCCCGTCTGATGAGGAGCGACGAACTGCCGTACTGTCGGGCCCATTCGGAAGCTGACTGGCGGGAACAATCGATGACTCCTTCGATGATCGCGCGTTCACAACCCGTACGAATGAAGTCCGTACTGGCGCGTTCTCCCAAAATCATGGTCAGGGCGCCGAGCAGAATGGACTTCCCGGCTCCGGTTTCCCCCGTGATGATATTTAGTCCGGGACCGAAATCGATTTCCGCGTCTTCAATAAGCGCAAAATTCTTGATCTGCAGACGGCTGAGCATGCGAGGAGAACGTGACGGATAAGTGTCAGGACGAAATTAGCGAACGAGGGTATTACATGCTACGATATTTTTTTCATCAGATTGGCCATCTCAATGGCGGTCAGCGCGGCGTCCCATCCTTTGTTTCCGGATTTGGCGCCTGCCCGATCGATGGCATCCTCCAGAGAATCCGTCGTCAGGATCCCAAATACGGTAGGGATCCCTGTCTGCAGCGCCACGGCCCCAATCCCCTTGGCGGCCTCACTCGCGACGTGATCAAAATGCGCGGTCTTCCCTCGAATGATCGTACCTAAGCAAATGACGGCATGGTACTGTTTGCTATTCGCCAGATGCAACGCTGTTACGGGAATCTCAAAACTACCCGGCACCTTTACGACATCGATGGCCTGGTCCTCACAACCGTGCCGCTTCAGGCAGTCGATCGCTCCCTCGAGCAGTTTTTCGGTGACAAAGCAATTGAACCGGCTCACGACGACCGCAAATTTCAGGTCGTCGACAATGTAATTTCCTTCTTTTGTCATCGTGGTGTCCTCTGTTGAACTAGAAAGTGGCGGTAAGTCCAGGCATAACCTCCAGTCCCCGATCCGACCAGGCAGGAGTCAGTCGGAAGCCAAAGGAGACACGGTGTTCCCGGTTGCGCCGGCGAGTCGTCCAAGCCGCATCGATGGCGCTGAAAAACCGATTGGCAATCATTAATCCTGTCATGGTGCGGGCAGTTGCAAAAGCTGAGTTGCTCTTATTGCGCACAGATCGATAGTACAACATCGCATCGGTGAGATTCGCCGGCGTGTATCCGCTGAGCCCATTGTCCGGATCGATCAGTCCCGGGTTGGCATCAGACCACCCCTGTCCGAACTGTTCCGGGTACTTGTAGATCATCTCGTAGTACTGCTGACGGCCTTGCTCGTACAGATGATGTTCGGCGGCTCCACTCTGCCGCGCCCAGTCGGTCTCTGCATCGTGCAGGAGCGCCAGATCGATGCCCGTCGCTTCACGTCCGAGATATCCGACAGGCAATCCGTTCGTTTGTTCCAAGAACGCAACATACGTGTCCGCAGACCAGTTGGCGTCAGCGTATCCTTCGTATTTCTTTTCGAATTTCCGGCCGTCGCTTCGCTTGGCAAGAAATACCGTCCAGATGGCAATTTCGGCCCCGGCAAAGAGCATTCCCTTAATCCACGACTCGGATGATTTCTGGGCATAGACCTGTCCGGCTCCTGGAATGGCCACCGATAAGAGCACAGCCTTGGGAACGGATTTCTGATCCGCCACCTGGGCGACGGCAAGCGATGAGCACACACACCAGGCAATCGCCAAATTCACTGCTTCTCCACCGTTGTCTTGGCGTCTTCATCTTCGACGATTGTCAGATTGATCGCGGAGGCTGTTTCTGCACCGCTTAGCAGATCTTTGACACGGATTTCGAGCCTGGCCAGGCCGGCTGGCAATTCCGAAATGTCAAAGCCAATGTACTCGCGCTCGGTTCTCGATTTGCCTTCCTTGGCTGTGACGGAACTTGTGGACGCGTCCTTCGAGGATTTGAAGATCCCGGCGATCGAAGACAGGAAATTCTCGTCCTTTTCCAACAACTTGATCGAATAAGATACTTGATACGAGCTTTTCCCTGCATCGTTCAGACTCAAGTTGTACACTTCGTAGTACACCGTCATCGGTTTCGTTCGCACGATGCCCGCCGCAGGATTGGGAATGACCTTCAACGTTGACTGCGGTTTCACGAACTTGTCCTTCATGAGCGTGTTTTCAACGTATTGAGCCAGTTGGATATCGCTGACCGTCAGCGTGTCGCCGGAATAGTCCCTCACATTCACGACAAACTGGTAAATTCCGACACGATCCTTCTCATTGTTACGGGCTTCCACGGCCATGATGTACTTGCCGGGCGCAAGATCTTGCGTGACTTGATCCAGGAAAAAATGCGACTGGATTTCGTTGGAATTTCCGCTCAGCGCCGCGGAACGTGTAAATCCGGCGACTTCGTTGTACTTCAAGTCAAAAAACTTCACATCGAGGTCGACGTTCGAATTGTACTTACCCAACTGCGTCGCATCGGGAAGAAAACTCAGGGTTTTGAACGGGACCATGTAGTAGAATTCAAATCGCGAGCCCTTCTTTCCAGCCGACTGAAAGGCCGCGAAATTCACATTCATCGGCAGATGAGGAGCACCCGTTGTAAAAACGAAATGCTGTCGGGATGCCGCCGCAAAATTGTCCACCACATCTTGTCTTGTATCGGTGGTGCGCAGAAAGTCAGACGCATACGTTGCACGGGTAACTCGTTCCAACGCGGTAATAAGCAGTTCACTGCGCCCCGCAGAGCCTGCGCTGTTGAGCTGATCTTGCGCCCGGATCATCTGTACGTCCGCGGAGGTTCGGATCTTCATCGCCGTCTGCTGATAGTATCCGCTGAGATGCGCTCGCTCATTGAATAATTCATATACGTCCTCGAAGCGGGCGTTTTGTTCCGCTGCATCGATCAGCGACGTCAGGATGTAGACGCCACTCATATTGACGAAATCGAAGGATTGGCCCGTCTTGATACGATCATACAGCCACGATTCGTTTTCGCGAATCGCCTGGCGCGACCGGCCGTAATACACGATATCCGGTTTCCCCAAGGCGATATATATCGATCCCCTTTCATCATACCAGGGGGAGAGCGCTTGACCATAGTTTTGTCTGGCAAAAGTCAACCGCTTGTAGTGTTCGATGAGTCGTTCATTGGTCGGATTGATCGGATTGGGATCCCGTTTCCGCCAAAACGTCCGCAGAAAATCCAGACGAATGGAATCTAATTTCAACGTGTCCCATACCGCCATCTCTCGTTTCGAAGCAATGTCTCGCGCATCGATAAACAAGCGTTGGATCTTCACGGAGTCACGGACATCGTTTAGGCTGGCCATAAACGCTTCGGTAAATTCCTCCGTTCGTCCCAATTCCAGAAACACCATCGCCAGCTCGTTCAGCGGCCAGGTGTCGGTCAGATCAATGACGGCCCCCTGCTTGAGGGCATCAATAGACAAATCGTACTTTTTCGATTCTCTGTAGACTTGACCGAGTTGCAGCCACACGTTCGCAAAACCGTTGCTGCTGAATCGCCCATCCTCGGAGGCCACTTTGCGGAGGGAGGCTTCGGCTTCATCGAGCTTCAGCTTGTTCTTCATCAAGACACCCCAGAGGAACTCCCCCTGTAAATTTCCGGGGTCCTTCTCCCTTGCCGACTTCAATTCGGTCTCTGCGTGACGAAGTTTGTCGCCGAAGAACCTCGAGAGGAATTTTACCGAAGCCGGCAGACCCTCAAACTCCTTCATCAAGGAAGCCGCCTTTTGGAAGTGATCCGAGGACGACTTCTGTTGACCTACAACCGGACCGTGGAAGAACACGAATGCGGAAATTCCAATCAGAGCGAAAAGACAACGCATAGGACTCTAACCTCTCTTAATGGCAGGAAGATAGTACGTAAACTAATAGTTTGCAATACATTAAAAATACGTTTTCCTAAGCAAAATTAACAATACCCTCATCGTGGAATAATGGCGACGGAATGCGCTATTTGAGACGCTCAAGCGACTTAGACCTTGATTTTTGAAAATGCATTTTCGTATATTCAATGCGAGCAAAACATATTGTTTTTACGATACTTACACAGTAATTGCATACCAATTCTGGTTGACCTTATTGAAACAGTCCGTTGGTCTGGGAATTCGATTAGAATACTCAATCAAACGCGGTTGCCACATCATGAAGAGTATGTTGAGATTCGGTCGATCGACAGGCTGTGTGAGGCAATTCGAAGGCTGGAAGTTCGTGGCGCCCCTGCAATTGGAATTGCCGCCGGTTTCGGAATCGCATTGGAGGCAATGAGGCTGCAACACGATGATCGTGAGAATATCCTGTCCGAGTTGGATCGAACTGGAAAGCGATTGATCGATCAGAGGCCAACTGCTGTAAACTTGCGCTGGGCAGTGGAGCGTGTTCTGCGAGTCGCTCATGCGGCAACTGATGTTGCCAAGAGCGTCTCAACAGAGGCACAGGCGATTCTCGATGAAGATATTTACTGGAATCGTTGCATAGGCATGCATGGCCAGACACTTATCAATACGGGTGATCGTATCTTGACCCATTGTAATGCAGGGGGATTGGCGACGAGCGGTCTTGGTACCGCGTTAGGGATCGTGAAAACGGCACACGCGCAAGGAAAGGCATTTTCGGTGTATGTTGATGAAACGCGACCGCTGTTGCAAGGTGCTCGCCTGACAACATGGGAGTTGAAAAAATGTGGTATTCCCCATGAGCTCATCTGTGACAGCATGGCGGCCTCGCTGATGAGACAGAGCAAGGTCACCGCCGTCCTGGTTGGAGCGGACCGCATTGCGGCGAATGGCGACACGGCCAACAAGATTGGCACCTATGGCCTGGCCGTCAATTGTCATTATCACGGGATTCCGTTTTATGTTGCCGCTCCCTCCTCCACGATCGACGCGACTCTGGCCACGGGAGAAGACATCCCCATCGAAATCCGCGACGCCGCGGAAGTGACCGAGTTCCACTCCGTCCAGACCGCGCCGGACGGAACCGCTGTTTACAATCCCGCTTTTGACGTCACTCCCGGCCATCTGGTTACCGCCGTCATCACGGAGACCGGGATTACCTACGGTCCGGAGTATTGTTTTGGTAGGCCACTATGAAACACATAAGGAGTTTCTTAACATGAAAAAGGTCCTCATTTTATTGGTTGTTGCTTTCACTTCGCAGCAGGCAATCTCGCAGACGCTGTCCCATTCAGCGGTGATCAACGGATGCAAACAGCGCATCATTAACTCGGAGACCAACGCCTCCGACAAAGACGAACAGCTTCAGCAAGCGCTTGACCTTCTGATGAACAACAATATTCCCAATGATAAGAAGGATAAGGACCGGGAGGAGACCCATTTCTATCTTGCCAATATCTACTACCGCAAGGGTGACTTTGACAAGGCCTGGGAGACTTTCCAGAAGACGCTCACGTTGGGCAAGCGGTTTGAAAAGGAAGGTGTGAAGCTCAGCGGCGGCACGATGCTCTTCTCGGTTCAGGACGGACTAAACGACATCAGACTCAAGACATTTAACCAAGGGAACAAAGCATTCAACGATGCTCTCGGCGCTCAGGGCAATGCAGGCCAAATGACGGAATTATTCGAAAAGGCCGTGGCGAAGTTTCAGAAAACTCTCTCCTGGGACCCGAAAGTGACGATCAACGGAAAGGAATACGCAGTCAACGCGTACGGAATGATCGCCAATGCCAGCTTGCAGTTGCAGAATCTGTATGCGGACGACACCAAGAAAAAGGAAGCGCGGGAAAACGCCGTGAATGCCCTCGGCAAGATGTCGGAACTCGATCCGAATAACGTGTCGATCTTGTACAACCTCTACATTCTGAGCAGCGGCGCAGACGAGGCGATGAAATGGATTGACAAGGCGTTGCAGTCGACTGCCTCTGACAGCGCGGCCAAAGCCGTCAAAATCCAGTTGGTTGCTCAAAAAGCAATGATCCTCGACACCCTCAAGAGACCGGATGATGCGATCAAAGTCTACGAGGAGGCCATTCAGGCCGATCCCAGGAATGCGGATTTGCTGTTCAATCTGGCGCGGCTCTACCTCGGCAGAAAGGAAATCGAAAAGGCGCTCCAGCAGTTGCGTGCTGTCAAGGCGCTGCGGCCCGACGACGTCGAGACGGCTTATGTCGTTGCGGATGAGACCTTCATCTCCTATCAGACACGTCGTGGCGTCGAAATTGAAAAGGCAGGTGGCGAAAAGGCAGACATGAAAATGGTTACCGAAACTCTCAAGTCGGCCATGGACGACTGTCTCAAGCAAATGGATGACGCGATCCAACTGCTGACCCCCTCTGTGGCGACCAGTTCGAATGCGGCAGAAACAAACTACCGAATCGGCAAACTCTATGTCTACTCCGCACAGGTTGTTGGGGATCTGAACTACAATCTCGAAAACAAGGACAAGATCAAGTTGCAGAAACCCCATTTCGAGAAAGCGCTTCCGTTCCTGAAGGAAACGACGAAAGCGGACGCCAACCACAAGAATGCCTGGAACATGCTCTTTGTGACGTATACCAATTTGCAGATGAAAGCAGAAGCCACCAAAGCGTTTGAAACGTACAACAAGCTGAAATGATCGAACGCTATTCCCGACCGGAAATGGCCGGTATCTGGTCCGATCAGAACCGATACCAGAAGTGGCTGGATGTGGAGATCGCCGTATGTCAGGCCCAGACTGAACTGGGCTCAATCCCCGCGGAGGCCATGAAGGTCATTCGGGAAAAGGCAGCGTTTGAAACACAACGTGTGCTCGAAATAGAAAGTGAAGTGCACCACGATGTCATTGCGTTCCTGACCAATGTAGCCGAGCACGTCGGAGAATCCAGCCGGTACATTCACCTCGGGATGACGTCAAATGACGTCCTGGACACGGCGCTGTCCTTGCAGATTCGCGAGGCCTCTGGCCTTTTAAAAGAAGGGCTGATGGAATTGCGGTCCATCGTGGGACGGCGGGCAAAGGAATTTCGCAAGACCCCGTGTATCGGTCGCACCCATGGCATCCATGCGGAACCGGTCACATTTGGCCTGAAGCTGGCTCTGTGGTACGACGAGTTGGGGCGCGATCTGAGACGCTTGGAAACCGCCACTGAGGCAATCGGTGTCGCCAAGATCTCGGGGGCGGTCGGGACGTATGAGCACCTGGACCCCGCTGTCGAAGAACACACGGCACGAATCCTGTCCCTGCGGCCCATCAGCGCCACACAGGTTGTCCCCCGCGATCTCCATGCGGATTACATCGCTACACTTGCCATCATCGCCTCCTCGCTGGAGAGATTCGCCACCGAAATCCGGAATCTGCAAAGAACGGAGATTCTGGAAGTGGAAGAGTTTTTCTCCAAGGGTCAAAAAGGATCCTCTGCGATGCCGCACAAGCGTAATCCGATCAAGAGTGAGCGAGTGGCGGGAATGGCTCGACTCGTAAGGAGTTATGCCGTCGCCGGGCTGGAAAATGTGGCTCTGTGGCATGAGCGCGACATCACCCACTCCTCCGTCGAGCGTGTCATCCTGCCGGATGCGACTGTTGCGCTGGACTTCATGATTCATCAGTTCTCCGGAATCGCGGAGCGATTGATCGTGTATCCAGAGAGCATGCAGCGGAACATCGACCGAACCCGTGGGCTGGTGTATTCCCAACCCGTCTTGCTGGCGTTGACGCGCAAGGGTCTTCTGCGGGAAGAAGCGTACCGCATTGTACAGTCTTGCGCGATGCGCGTGTGGCAGGACGAAACGCTCACACTGAGATCGTTGCTCGAGCAAGAGGAGAGCGTGCGGCGGTTGCTGTCGAAAGAGGATTTGGATGCGTGCTTCGATATTGCCATGAGCATGAAAAACGTGGAAACGATATTTAAACGAGTCGGACTCGCCTAACACGCGAACGACAAGAGCAGGAGGTCCGGTGGACGCAAGTCTCAAGAAAGCACAACGATCGTCCCTGATGGTCGAAGGTCGAACGAAGAAAATCTTCCTGACCAATCAGCCGGAACACGTGCTGATGGAATTCAAGAACGACCATCCCATCGGGACCGGTCGAAAAGCGTATCGAATCCGTGGGAAGGCTCAGGTCAATACCGATATTTCCAGTTATGCCTTTCAATTTCTTGAAAGCTATCAGATCCCGACTCATTTCATCCGTAAGCATGACGAAAAGTCATTGCTTGTCAGGAGACTCGAGATGATCCCCCTGGTTGTCAAGGTGCGCAATGTTGCCACCGGGGAATTTGCGCGCGATTTCAAACTGGAAGAGGGCGCCGTGCTCCCCGCCCCGATCATTGAGTTTTATTTGAAGAATTCCAAACTTAATTTTCCTTTCATCAACGAGTATCATCTGTACGCCTTTGGAGTATCGAACCAGGACGAGGTTCGGATGATTCAACGGTTGACGGCCAAGGTCAATGCCGTGCTGAAGAACTTCTGCGAGAGGCGCCAATTTCTGCTGACCAGCTTTTCACTCGAATTTGGAAGAATGAAGGATCGTATCTTTGTCGCGGATGAAATTTCTCTGGATACGCTGCAAATTACCGAAGCCTCTTCCGGTCGTCGTTTGGACCGCGAGTTTGCGGCAGGCAAAGAGTCCGCGATTACGAAGTTGTACACAGAGATGAAGGCCCGCTTCATTCTGCCTCGACCCTAACCTCTGGAGCGATTTGTGCGGATATCACGCGAAGGGTACCTAACGATTGGCCTCGCGACAGGCGTGGTAGCGGCCGTGGCGTTGGCGCTTGTGTGGATCGAAGCGCGGCCGGCGGTCATGGCGGCGGTCCTCGTTCCACTCACGTTGGTGTGGCTGCTCGTCGTCTCCTTTTTCCGTGATCCCGATCGGGTAGCAAGCGGAACGGAGACGGACATGGTGTCTCCGGCTGACGGTCGCGTGATACTGGTCGAACCGGTCCGCGAGGATATCTTCGTTCAGGATGAAGTCGTCCAGGTCAGCATTTTTCTATCGGTGTTCAATGTTCACGTCAATCGAATTCCGTATTCCGGTATCGTGCGCCTGGTGCAGTATCACGAGGGAGAATTCCTGGCCGCGTTTGATCGCCGCGCTTCCATCCGCAATGAGCAAAGCCTCATCGGCATCGAGAGCAACGGCGTTCGCATTCTCTTTAAGCAAATTGCAGGACTTCTTGCCCGACGACTCGTCTACTGTGTGCGGGAGAATGACAAGGTGAGCAGAGGCGAACGGTTTGGAATCATGAAATTCGGATCTCGCATCGACTTGCTGATTCCGAAATCCTTTGACATCCGGGTGAAGGTTGGCGATATTGTTCGTGGCGGTTCTACGATCATCGCGTCACTAAGGCAGTCAACCCTTTGAAGAAGTCTCCCAAGCGTCATCTGCCCTCTTTTGTCACTTCCCTAAATCTCTTTGCCGGTTTCTTGTCTGTCATCCACTCTATCCAAGGCGACTTCCTGACAGCCAGTTGGCTGATTGTGATCGCGGCGATCATGGACGTCTTGGATGGCAAAGTTGCCCGTTTGGTCAAGTCCAGCAGCGAATTTGGTGTGGAACTGGATTCCCTCGCGGATATTTCTTCGTTTGGCTTTGCCCCATCCATCTTGATTTACAAGGTATACTTTGAACCCTGGGGTGCATTGGGCGTCATTCTGAGCTTCATGCCGCTGGTGTTTGGAGGAATCCGCCTTGCCCGATTCAACGCAGAACTCGTGAACATCGCCGAAAAGGATCGATTCTTTAAAGGACTGCCGATTCCCTCCTCTGCGATTACCTTGGGATCCTTTGTCGTATTTGAGATGTCTGTATTTGGGGAATTTCGTCATCCCGTGATCATGGCTGCCCTGACCGTGGTGGTCTCGGTACTCATGGTGAGTACGTTTCGCTACGAATCGATGCCCAACTTTTCAGGAAAGAAGCATGCGGACATCGCAAAGATTGTCATTTTAGCGGTAGTAGTTCCCGTGGTCCTGTTGTTTCCCTCCAGAGCCATCTTCCCCAGCATGATTGCGTTCATCCTGACCGGCATCGTCCGGACGATTTACGACGCGCTGCGAGCCGGGTCGGCCGGATCCGCTGATGTCGAAGACATACCGGCCATAGACTAACCCCGCCTGACTACCCGAAGGAATCGTCTCTTCCCCACTTTGATCACGGTTTCATCGTCGATCCGCAGTAGATACCGCTCATCAGAGATCTTCTCACCGTTAACCGCCACGGCGCCTTGGACAATCTGTCTGCGCGCCTCATTGCCAGAGGCTACCAATTTCGACTCGACCAGTAGTTTCGTGAGCAGCATCTCCGATTCGCGGATTCGAAATTCCGGAATGTCCTCGGGTGTTTCCTTTTTCTTGAAAACCTTGTCAAACATCTCTTCGGCTGTGGTCGCGTCGATGTCGGAATGATACATGGCAATGAGGGTCTTTGCCAAACGGCGTTTCAGAAGGGAAGGGTTGTTTCCCGGATCCTCCAGTTGAGTCCGTATGGACGCGAGGTCCTCCACATCCGTCGCAAGTTCAAAATACCTGTATGTCAGTTTGTCCGGAATGGACATGATCTTCCCAAACATTTCGGAGGGAGCGTCGGTCAGTCCGATGTAGTTGTCCAGTGACTTGCTCATCTTCTGGGTTCCATCCGTGCCTTCGAGAACGGGAAGCGTGAGGATCACCTGAGCTTCCTGACCAAATTCTCTCTGGATGTCACGTCCCACCAGCAAGTTGAATTTCTGGTCCGTCCCTCCCAATTCGATGTCTGCCTTGAGCGCGACGGAATCCATCGCCTGCGCCAAAGGATAGAGAAACTCATGAATGCTGATGGGCTCATTGGCACGATAGCGTTTCTCAAAATCATCTCGTTCCAGCATGCGAGCCACCGTATAGTGGCTGGCCAGTCGAATCACGTCCGCAAAGCTCATCTGACCCAGCCATTCGGAGTTGTAGACAATGCGCGTCTTGGAGGGATCCAGTACCTTGGCGGCCTGTTCAAAATAGGACTGCCCATTTTTCCGGGTTTCTTCCAGGGTCAGTGGCGGGCGTGTTTTGCTTTTTCCACTGGGATCTCCGATCATTCCCGTGAAATCCCCAACGACCAAGACCGCCTGGTGTCCGAGTCGCTGAAACTGCGCAAGTTTTCGAAGAACCACAGAATGCCCGAGATGCAGGTCCGGGCGGGAAGGATCGCATCCCAGCTTGACCACCAGAGGACGGCCTTCCTTCGCGGCAGTGGATAATTTGATCTCGAGGCCGCCTGCCGGAATAATGTCCACGCATCCTCGTGACAGACACTCCACCGCTTTTGTATCAATGCCCATAATAGTCCTGCAGTTTTGGAAAGGTCACGCTGATGCGCGTTCCCGACTGCTCTCGGCTCTTCACGGAAATCTGCGCTTTGTGATGGTCGCAGATCGTCTTGACGATGCACATTCCCAGTCCAATGCCTTTTGTCTTGGTGGTGAAGAGAGGCTCAAACATCCGTTCGAGGACCTTTTCACTCATCCCGCAACCATTATCCTCCACCACCATTTCCACTCCGCCGTCGTGTTCGCTGGTATCGACCCGGATTAAGCCGCCTTTTTCCGGAAGCGCTTGGACCGAGTTGAATACAAAATTTGTCACGACCTGCTGGATCTGGCCCGCGTCGATCAAGACCATGCCCGGCTGCGCCTTGCGGTTGCGCTGGACCTCGACACCCTCCGGGACCGGAGTCCTGGACAATGCGGCATCAATGACGTCGTCTAAATACGTCAGACTGAGAATCGGTTCACGGCTCTTTGTATAATCGAGCAAGTCGGTAATGATCTTGCTGGAAATCAGGACCTCATTCTGCACAATCTTGAGTAAATGCTGGATTTCCGGGTCATCGGATTCGATGAGATGTTCCAGTAGATCGGCCGCAGACTTGATTCGAGACAGCGGGTTTTTTAGCTCATGTCCCAGCCCGGCCGTCAATTGTCCCAGAGTGGTCAAGCGCTCTTGTTGCGAGATTTTTTTTTGGGCTTCGCCCAGTTCCACAATGTGGGACTGCAGAGATTCGTTCTTTCGGATCAATTCAGACGTGAGGGAACGATTTTGCATCTGCAGGCGCTCGCGTTCAAACGCCTGTCGAATGGTAGTCGCCAAAACGTCGGATTCCCAGGGTTTGACAAGATACCGATAAAGCAGTCCCTGATTAATCGCATCAATCGCCACCTGGATGTCGGAGTACGCAGTCATCAGAATATTCACGGTGTCGCCGTTCATTTCCCGCGCCTTGGCCAGGAATTCCAGTCCCGTCATGTGAGGCATTCGTTCGTCCGTCAGGATCACCTGAATCACTTCTTGTCGCAGGACGCCAAGCGCCTCCATTCCCCCACCCGCGGTGTACACCGTATAGTCCTCCTCCAGCAATGTCTTGAGGATTTGCAGCACCTGTTTCTCGTCATCGACGATCAGTAGAGCAGGACGATCAGGCATGTCCGGAGACCTCCGCCAAACAAGCGTCCAGTACCTCGATCACTTCCTGCAAACTGAACGGTTTCGATATGATCTGGTCGATGCACTGACGCTCTTCTGTCGACAGCTGGAGGTCCTTGCCCCACCCGGTAATGAGGACAAACGGCACGCCCGGTCGGTCTGCCCTCACCCTTCGCGCCAATTCCAATCCGTTTTGTCCACTGAGGCCGTAGTCCGACATGACCAAATCGACCTTCGTCGATTGGAGAATTGCGAAGGCTTCATCCGCCGTCGCACAATCGACCACCTCCATTTGCCGGGATTCCAGAATATCCCGAAGCAAATCACGGAGCGTATCGTCATCATCGACGACGAGGACGCGACTCCCTGCGGCATCTTTCAGTTGCAAAACCATCGTATCCTGCGATCGATCCCGCCCCAGATCGATGCACACGGACTTTTCGCGTACGACCGCTTCTGCCCGACATGCCGCGAGCAACAGGTCTGCCAACACACTGCCTCCGACTACCCGGCCTCCGTCCATTCGGATTTGGACGGTGTCCGAATACACAGCCGACTCTATGGAAACCTTCGAATCTCCAAACGTTGTCGCGAAGAGTTGTATGGCTGTCAGCAGATCGTCCTGATGTCCACACACAGAAACCCCTTTCTCGCGGCCGCTCCGTCTGACCTCACGCGACGCTTCCGATTGGTAGAAGTTCGCCAACTCACTCATCAACTCGTGCAGATCGCACGTGGGCAGCACGGGGTTCGCTGTCCCCGTCTTCAGCATCGAACCCAGCAATTGCGCGGCGTCCAGGAACGCAGAGTCCAATTGCTTTTGATCCAGTTGGATGATCGCTTGGGCGTACGTCCTTGCGACCAGCGACAAATCGGCGAAATTCAAATCCTGTCTTTGCTTCCCAAAGTATTTCCGGAGGCCTACAGACAACAAGCCGGCAAGCCCGTCCTGCGCGCGTGCAACGGATTCCTGCTGGCGAAGGTCCATCGACATCACGATCATTCCCAACCTGTCCGGATGGGCTTCCATCGAAACCGCGCGAACATGCATGTTGGAATCCCCCTTTTCGAATGGATCCAGGGACGTCTTCAGTGCATTCCACGCCATGGCGAGGTCTTCTTTCCGTAGAAATTCTGGACGATAGGCAAAGACATCTTGTTCCTCTCCGATCCGACAGATGACGCCCACATCCGGATACGCCCGCGAGAAATGTTGCAACACAGTGCGAATCATCTCCGGCTCGTCTTGCGCGGTGCGTATGAGCCTCATCCATTCAAGGAATAGGGACGGAAGGCTGCTTTGGGAGTCGATGATCGCAACGGCTCCGACAGGCGTGCTGTCGGCGGCGTGAAGCGGTACGGTCACAAAATGATAGGTTCGGTCCGTGGTGACGTATTGGCCACGAAGAGCGCGGTTGTCACGCAAAGCGTCTTCCCGCATCAGCAACTGGTCGGGCACTTCCGGCATTTCAGAGGACTCTCCCAAGAGACGGAATTGAAAATGATCGGGAAAGGCCGCTTGCCACGCTGGTAGCAGGGTCTTGAGGTTTTCGACAAAGTCGCCGTCGGGGAACTGTCGATAGTAGGACGACTCCGCCGCCCGGACTCCCGCGGCGACCCGATCGAGGGGATCATTCATCGACTACTTCCATTTTCCTGTGCCGGGATCATAGTTCTTGAACATCATCGAGGCGATGGGACGATCGGAACGCTGTGTGTACTTCGCAGATCCCTTGGTGTGGTATGGAACTTCTGTTTCGCCTGACACCTGGAAGTAAATCAACTGTCCGATCGGCATTCCTGCGTACACCCGCACAGGCTGACGGACGGAAATTTCCAGCGTCCATGTATTGCAATAGCCGATGTCGCCTTTGCCTGCCGTTGCATGAATGTCGATGCCCAGGCGGCCTATACTCGACTTGCCCTCCAGGAATGGCACGTGGGCATGTGACTCCGTGTATTCTTCGGTCACGCCCAGATACAGTTTCGTTGGCAGGAGAAGGAATCCGTCCTCCGGAATCTCAAAGCAATCAATCTTGTTTTCCTTACGGCAGTCCAATACGTCGTCCTGATAAACGGCCAGTGTCTTGCCCAGATGAACGTCGTAACTATTAGAACCGAGACAATCGCGACGGTACGGTTCAATGACAATCCTCTTGTCTGCAATTTCCTGCAGAATCTGTTTGTCGGTAAGAATCATGTTGAGTAAGTTTCGATCGCTGGTGATAAAAGTTCTGCGCAATATATCACAACATCGGTCTAAATTCAACAACTGCACGTGAAGTCTGATCCGGCGGTCTTTCGCAAGTCCCTGCTGAAGTGGTTCTCCAGAGCTGCCCGTGACCTTCCCTGGCGAAGGACGAAGGACCCGTATGCGATTTGGGTGTCAGAGATGATGCTCCAACAAACACGCGTGGAGACGGTCATCCCATACTACCGAAGATTCATGAAACGGTTTCCAACTGTCGTCCGTCTGGCTCGCGCTCGTCACGACTCGTTACTCCGCATGTGGCAGGGTCTGGGTTACTATCGACGGGCGAAGCACATGCACGAGACCGCCAGGCATGTGCTTCGGGAATGGCAAGGGGCCTTCCCACACGATCCGGCCGTCCTGGTTCGTCTGCCGGGTTTTGGAGCATACACGACGGCTGCTTTTCTCAGCATCATTCATCGTAAACCTCTACCCGCGATCGATGGCAATGTCATCCGTGTGATGAGCCGCGTGTTAGCTATCAGAAATTACCCGGATCGGGTGGTGATCGACCATGTAATTCGGCCCGCGCTGGTGAAACTCATTTCACGCCGCTCGCCGGGTATTTTCAATCAGGCGCTGATGGAGTTGGGTGCAACGATCTGCCGACCCACCCATGCGGAGTGCCCGCGTTGTCCTGTGCGAAAGCATTGTCGTGCGTACGGGACCATGACCAATCCCGCGACCCTGCCGGTGAAGAAACGACCCATCCGCCGCAAGCGGCCCCTGGTGATCGCGGTCGGAGTCATCCGGCGTGGCGATCGCACGTTGATCCTCAAGCGTCCCGAGGAAAAAATCCTCGGGGGATTATGGGAGTTTCCCGGTGGGAAGGTCCATCCGGGAGAAAAACCGTCCGACGCTTGCATTCGCGAGGTATTGGAGGAAACCGGCTTGGAGGTTGCAGTCAAAGGAAAGATTATCGATTTCGTCCACCACTACTCTCACTACAGTGTCCATCTGCACTTCTTCGAATGCGTGGTCCTCCGTGGAAAATGCCGTCCGCAAGCGCCGTTTCGTTGGGTTCAGAAAGCGGGGTTTGACAAATACGCTTTTCCTGCCGCAAATGCGCGGGTCATTCGGCTGATTAGTTCGAATTCTCCTGCGGCCAAACGGAGGAGGAAGAGTCTCGGCTTAGGGAGTCGGACTTGAGCCTCGCCAGTTTCGCGAGACTGTCCAGATACAATACCGAATCGAGTGGAACGTAGCGTTTGACGAGGTCCTTGTTCTTGTAGTAGGAATGGAAGGTGTCCCGACGTTTCTTGCCGTCTTTGAATTCCACGGTGCGATGCCACGTATACTGGTAGCGGTCGTTTTGGGCGCCCATCTTTCCACCGTAGATAGGGCCCTCAAACATCGCCCGTCGTCCGTCCTTCTTTCCGAAAAGTTTGAAATACATCTTCGTACGCTTCAGGTCCACGTAGTTTTGGATCAGAACCAGGTGCTCGGTGTCGTTGAGGAAGCGCAGGTCGGGCGAGGGATCAAAAACGGTGGCGTCAAGGCCGACGGGTCGGTAGTATTTGACCTCAAAGGAATGATTCACGCGTTGCGTAATGTCGAGACCGGAAAAGAAGATCGTTCGGAAAAGCGTACTGGACACCTGACAAATTCCTCCTCCCCACTGTGGTTCTGAACTGTCCCCGTTGACGATGACCAGTTCTTTCAAGTAGCCAGTCGTGCTGTCCACGCGGCCCATATTCTTCACGAAGGAGAACTTCTCACCCGGCTCAACCAAAATATTCTGAAAACGCTTGGAAGCATGGGCAATGTTATACTTACGGTTTGCAGGTGAACCAAAAAAATCTGTCACCCCGGTGGCCAATACATCGGAAATGTGAAATTCGTTTTCCGGATTCTCGATCCCTCCTACCAGATGCGCTACTTCCAAGATGGCCACGTAATTGCCGACGGAGTCTTTCTTCTGGGCCATGAGGGCCTCATTGATGGCAACAACCGACGTGCGGACATTGAGATAATAACCGTCCTTCGCAATGCCCACTGCCTTGGGCGTACCGTTATCATTTTCAATCCGGATGTCTTCCTTTGCCAGATACATGTACGGGGCGATGCGGCGGTGTAAATGATTTCTAAGCTTTTCGGTGTTCAGTACTGGCGACAAGCCATACGTCTCACCATCCCATGTCTTCCGAAATTCAAACCAATCTCGGACTTCTATCAGATACAGCGACCATCGGTCGTAATTGTATCCGTCGTACGTGTAGGTCATGGACAAGTATCGCCGCGACATTGAGTTTGCCAGGTCGGCCGCATCCACGGCTGAGGGAAGGCTGACGTCCGGCTGTTTGGAAATGATGACAATCGGAATTGTGATGGGTTTCAATTCCCCCACAGAAGAAACATACGCGTCAAAAGCAGTTTCGGCGTCAAATGTCATGCCCGGCTTGCCGTCATACGCCGTGAATTTCCGGTCCTCGTATCGAACGGATGCGTCGACAGGCGGGTCGTTCTTGAGTATCGGAATCCGGGATGTGACCAGCGCGTGGAAACGCTCCGCGTCTACGCGAGGGGCCAAGGCCACCGTGCGGGATTTGAACATGGAACCGAATCGCGATTCAAAATTCTCAATGGGATCCTCGCTGTGACCATGCGTGAACGCCTCCATGAGGGCCTGTTCCAAATCAAAGTGAGCGCCCAAGTCCGCGTTCTGGATGGAAAAATCACCTTTGTCAGTCTGCAGGATCAGATCGGAGCGTTGAAATTCTGCAATCTCTTCGCGAATGGACTCGCGGGCGTCGGCTACAGTGTTTCCACCCACCTCTACGCCGGCAATGCGAGTATTCCACAGTAATCGATGGCTCAGAAAGAAGTGATTGAGTGCGCCCAGGAATACCGTCAGGCCCACCACGCCTGTAACGATCCGAACAGTCCAGCTCATCACCTGCGTAGACGCTCCAGGTGCCGTTGCGGCCTCCGGACGGGATTCTTCCCCAAAGTCAGCAACTTCTGCCTCTAACGACAAGGTACGGTGCTCCCCTTTCTCGTGAGATATGGGCGGGTTTCTCCTTGTATCTTCTTCACCCGGTTTCTATTATGCTTCGATAATAACAAAAACCGGTTGGGTTTGCAATATCGTTTCCTAATGAACAACGCACAAATCGGGAGAGTTATTTCGACGCTGGAGAGGCTGGCCGGTGACTGGAACCTCCCGTCTGTGAGCGAGGTCGCCAGCAAGGGGATGGATCCATTCAAAGTTCTGATCTCGACCCTCTTGAGCTTGCGAACCAAGGATGCGGTAACTTCGGCGGCAGCGCATCGGTTGTTTGCCCTGGCCACGACGCCCCATGCGATGCTTGACTTGCCTGCCCAAAAGGTCCAGCGAGCGATTTATCCCGTCGCATTCTATCGAAACAAGACGCGCACGATACAGGACACCTGCCGTCGCCTCATCAAGGAATTTGGAGGACAGGTCCCCGCTGACTTGGAAACGCTCTGTACATTCCGCGGCGTTGGAAGAAAGACGGCCAATCTCGTGTTGATCCTGGGATATGGCATTCCCGCGATGTGTGTAGACACGCATGTTCACCGAATTTCGAATCGTCTCGGGTACATTCAAACGCGCACGCCCGATGACAGCGAAAGCGCGTTGCGAAAGAAGTTGCCCAAGAAGCACTGGATACGCTACAACGATCTGATGGTGGCATTCGGACAAAACTTATGCAAACCAGTGTCGCCTCATTGTTCACTCTGCCCATTCGAAGGTCGGTGTCCGAAGATAGGAGTTGGCAAACACAGATGAGACTGTCCCTTCGCACAGCCCCGATTGCGTTTGGCCTTGCCAGTTTCGCAGTAACCTTCTTGGGATCGTGGCTGGTCTTGCGGCAGACTACGGAGCGGGAAATCAATCATTCTGCGAGCTGGATAAGGATGGAAGGAATTGCGCGCCGGTTTGCCGAGGAGTCATTGGTCCGATCCAAAGCTGGATTCCTTCGCGAGTTGAACACCGTCTCTGCGAATGTCGTACTGAAACAGAATCTCTTTCGTCTGAGGCGTGCGGTCGCATCGGATCCAGAGACAGACGACAGCCTCCTCTTGAATTCAACCATCGAGTCGGCCGCCCTGTATGACGGTCGTCGAATGCTCGCGCAATATCGCAATCCCCGTCGAATGTCTCGCTTGCGCGTTCTACGCGACTCTGCATGGGTGAATCGCTCAATCCAACAGTCCTCCTGGACGGATTTTGAACCCCGTGAAGGCTGTCTCGTGGGCGGAGTGAAAATACAGGGTTTGGCGGATTCGGCCTTTGTTCTGGGCGTGGTGGGGATCGATACTGCCTTAGCTGCGGACTACCGATGGCTCGAGCGGCAGGGGCGAGATGAGACGGCCGTACCGCCAACCTCCTTTTCGCCGATGTGGTGGGCCGGCTTACTTGCACTGGGCGTTGCTGTTTTGTTTGGGGCGGGATTTCATTCCCTGTCGGTTTCTGTTCGGCGCAGGATCGAGCAAGTGCAATTTGCACTGGCTCAGGTTCAAACTGGAAATTTTGATTTTCGGTTGGGATCGGCCACAGAGACCTCCGAATGGGTGAATCTCCAGAAGCAATTTGACCTGATGGCCGAGTCGCTTCGCATTTCGCAAGAGCGGATGGTGTATCTTGAGAAAGTGTCGGCCTGGAAGGAGATTGCTCAGCGCATGGCCCATGAAATCAAGAATCCCCTCACCCCGATACGACTGACGATTGAGCAAATTCGGGACGCCTACGACGGATCGGATTCCCGTTACCGGACCCTTCTGCTTGAAAGCGTGCAAATCATCATGGAAGAAATCGACAATCTTCGGCAATTGACCATGGAGTTTTCTGATTTCGCGCGGCTTCCTCAAATGCATTTTCGTCCGTTTGCATTGGACGATCTGCTCCGTGAGATCGCGTCCATGTACGCGAAACTGCCGATTCACCTGGAGTGTGGCGCTCCTATGACCATCGAAGCGGATCGGGAGGCTTTGCGACGAGCCCTCGTGAACGTCATTGAAAACGCGCGACTGGCTGTGGCCGACAAATCGGACGGACGCATCATCATGCGGAGTGGAGAAACGACGGATGGAGCCTGGGTTGAGGTGGCCGACAACGGACCGGGAATTTCAAGGGAAGACATGCCCCGCATCTTCGAGCCCCACTTCTCCACGCGGAGTTCCGGCATGGGATTGGGACTCGCCATTGCGAAGAATATCATCGAGGAGCATCGCGGACAGATTACAGTCGAGAGTGTCGAGCGACGCGGCGCGACCTTTCGGATTCAACTCAAATCGCAAGTACGTTTCCTTACCGATGAGGAGGTGGCATGAACTACTGGATCCTGAAGACCGAACCGTCAACCTACTCGTTTGATGACTTGCTGAAAGGCAAAACGACGACGTGGGACGGTGTCAAGAATCCGTTCGCGCTCCGTAACATTCGATCGATGAAGCCCGGAGATCCGATTCTGATCTATCACAGCACTGTGGGGAAATGCATCGTCGGTTTGGCGGAGGTGATTTCTGATCCGTACCCCGATCCGAAGAAGAAGGACCAGCGTCTGGTCGTCGTGGACATCCGCGGGATTCGCAAGACAGCAAAGGAAGTCAGTTTATCCGAGATTAAGGCCTCCGGCCATTTTGCGGATCTCAAGCTCGTACGCGTTCCCCGCCTGTCGGTGATTCCCGTCAGTGCGGAGCACTGGAAGCGATTGATGAAAATGGCGGGCGAGTAGTTACTCCGTCAGTCGTCGGAAGACGTCCATGTACTTTTCCATCGTCTTTGTGAGAATGTCGCCCGGCAAAGGCGGCGGAGGGGGCATCTGGTTCCAATCCAAAGACAAGAGATAGTCTCGCAAGAATTGCTTGTCGAAGCTTCGCTGAGCGCGACCGGGCTGATAATCATCTGCCGGCCAGAAGCGCGATGAATCCGGAGTGAGCAACTCATCGATCAGGACAAGCTGTCCGTCCCGGATCCCAAATTCCATCTTCGTGTCGGCAATGATCACCCCCCGGCTCTCCGCGTGTCGACAGGCTTCGAGATAAATTTGAATCGCCGTATCGCGGACGCGTCGTGCAACGTCGCCGCCCATCTGCGATTCGACGTCACGGAAGGAAATGTTCTGATCGTGTCCGGATTCGGCCTTCGTCGACGGCGTAAAAATCGGTTCCGCCAAGCGCTCCGACTCTTGCAAACCGACGGGCAATTCAATTCCACAGATTCTCCCGGACCTTTTGTAATCCTTCCATCCCGACCCGCTCACGTATCCACGCACGATGCATTCGACCGGCAGTGCCTTTGTTTTGTGAACAAGCATGGACCGGCCATCCAGGATCGTCTTGTGCCGTTGCAGCGGCTCCGGATAACGCGACACATCCGTTGTGATCAGGTGGTTGGGAATGATTCCCTGTGTCTTTTGAAACCAGAACGCAGAGATTCGGGTGAGGATCTCGCCTTTCTGCGGAACCGGTTCATTCATGACGACATCGAACGCACTGATCCGATCCGTGGCCACGAGGAGCAATTGGTCGCCCAAGTCATAGACATCGCGCACCTTGCCGCGTCGAAACAGCGAAAGCTCCGGAAAATGGGTTTCCCGTACGACGGACATTAGCGACCGTGGCAGTGTTTGAATTTCTTGCCGCTTCCGCACGGACACGGATCGTTGCGCCCGACTTTCTGTGTTCCCTTCACGGGCGCTTGCGTGGCGGGTTTTTCTTCCTGCTGACCGGAGAAGCCCATCCCATCCGAGGCCGCATGCACGGTCTTCACGGATTTCGCCCGGCGCATTAACTGCCTTTCCATTTCCGGGGCCGGTTCGGCACGGAAGACGAATTCTACGATTTCGGTCGTGATTCGATCCAGCAGTTGAACGAACATCTCGAATCCCTCGCGCTTGTACTCGATCAATGGATCCTTCTGTCCATATCCGCGAAGGTGAATTCCTTCCTTGAACTCCTCCATCTCACGAAGGTGTTCCTTCCAGCGCTCGTCCATCGTCTTCAGGATGGCGATCCTCTCCACACGCCGCATGTTTTCGGGCGTCCAGACATTCTCGCGCTCGTGATAACGCTGAATCAAGAGCTCTCTCACCTTGCCGGTAAACTGTTCGAGTTGGATCGCGTAGAAGTCCTCCTTCCGGACGGCGATCCCGCACACCCGCAACAGCAACTCCTGCAAGCCGTCCAGGTCCCAATCTTCGGCGTGCTGCTGTTTCATCGTGTACTTGTCGTAGAGCATTTCCACGAACTCGTCCAGGATTTCCAAGAATTCCGTTTTCAGATTCTCATTCATCAATGCGCGACGACGGCGCGAATAGATAATTTCGCGCTGCTGGTTCATCACGTTGTCGTACTCCAGCAGTCGCTTTCGGATACTGAAATTGCGAAACTCGACCTTCTTCTGGGCTCGTTCCACCGCCTTGGTGATCCACGGATGCGAGATCACCTCTCCTTCTTCCGACCCCAGTCTGTCCATCACTCGAGCGACACGCTCGGACATGAACAGTCGCATGAGATCGTCTTCGAGAGAAATGAAGAACACCGATGCACCGGGATCGCCTTGCCGACCGCTCCGTCCGCGCAATTGGAGATCGATGCGCCGCGACTCATGACGCTCGGTGCCGATGATCTGAAGACCGCCGACCTCCCGCACGCCTTCGCCCAGTTTGATGTCTGTACCGCGTCCGGCCATGTTCGTCGCGATCGTCACGGCGCCCGCCCGCCCCGCTTTGGCGACGATCTCGGCCTCCCGCTGATGCTGTTTGGCATTCAGCACCTCATGCTTCGTTCCCTTGCGCGTCAGCATACGGCTCAAGGTCTCGGAAACCTCCACGGAGGTGGTGCCAACGAGAGTCGGTTTTCCGGCCTTGTGGTTTTCAACGATCCAATCGATGACGGCGTTGTATTTCTCGCGACGCGTCATATAGATACGATCGTCGGCATCTTTGCGGACCACAGGCTTGTTCGTCGGAATCACCGTGACGTCCAGTTTGTAAATCTCCCAAAACTCGGTCGCTTCGGTTACGGCTGTTCCCGTCATACCGGCCAACTTCGTATACAGTCGGAAGTAATTTTGCAGCGTGATGGTCGCAAGCGTTTGGGTGTCGCGCTCGACTTTGACCCCTTCCTTGGCCTCGATCGCCTGATGCAGCCCGTCTGAGTATCGACGTCCCGACAGAATACGACCGGTGAATTCGTCCACGATCTGTACCCGTCCGTCTTGAACAACGTACTCGACGTCCTTTTCATACAGCGAATAAGCCGTCAACAATTTCTCAATGCTGTGCAGCCGATCGCTCCGCTCGGCAAAGAGTTTTCCCAATTCGTCCTTCTTGACGGCTTTTTGATGCTCCGAAGCGCTGTGTTCCGACTCGATTTTGACAATTTCTTCCGACAAATCCGGAATGATGAATGTCTCGGGATTCGATGGCGACAATGTCGTACGTCCTTTTTCTGTCAGATCGATCGAATGATTCTTTTCGTCGATGGCGAAATACAATTCCTCGTCGATCTGCTCCATTTTCTTGTCGCGAAGATATTCATTTTCCGTCTGCTGCATGGCGACGGCCACGCCTTCTTCCTTGAGCAATTTCATCAGGCGCTTGTTCTTTGGGCCACCGCGGCTGGAGGTGAGAAGTTTCACGCCCGCGTCCTTCCAGTTGTCGACCTTGATCAGGGATTCAGCATCCGCAACCAGTTGGTTCACCAGGCGCGTCTGCAGATCCACCAAGCGTTTTACCGGGCCGTTCATTTCCTCGTATTTTTGATTGGTCGGAGCGTCCACCGCTCCGCTGATAATCAGTGGTGTACGAGCTTCATCGATCAGCACGGAGTCTACCTCATCGACAATGGCGTAGTAGTGACCGCGCACCTGAACGACGTCGTCTGGAGAGACGGACATGTTGTCGCGGAGATAGTCAAAACCAAATTCGTTGTTCGTGCCGTATGTGATGTCGGCATGGTATGCCTCGCGCCGCTGAGAGGGATTCATATCATTCAAGATCACACCCACCGAGAGACCGAGGAACTCGTACACTTTCCCCATCCACTCTTTGTCCCGCAAGGCCAGGTAGTCATTGACTGTGACGAGGTGTACGCCGCGCTCGGTCAGGGCGTTGAGATAGATGGGAGCGACGGCCACCAGCGTTTTTCCTTCACCGGTAGCCATTTCCGCTATCTTGCCCTGGTGAAGCACGATGCCGCCGATCATCTGCACGTCGTACGGGATCATGTCCCAGGTGACTTCGCGTCCACACACGGTATACGACGTTCCCATTAGCCTCCGACACGCTTGCTTGACACAAGCAAACGCCTCGGGAAGGATCTCATCCAAGACTTCACGTTCCACGTCGAGCAGGTGCTTTTCTGCGGCCTTCAGATCGTCGATCAGAGCCTTGGCCTGATTGGGATCCTCGTTTTGCCGTACGGCAGCCGCCAGTCTGTCGTATTCCGCTCGCTCGTCGACTGTGGATTCCCGAATCCGTCGTCGAAATTCCATCGTCTTGTTTCGCAAGTCTTCGACGGACAGGGATGCAAACCCCTCGTCAAAGCGGTTGATGGCCTCGACGATGGGCAAGAGTTTCTTCGCTTCGCGATCGTGTTTTGTCCCGAATACCTTCTTCAGCAGTCCTGTAATCATTCGATCGATATACTCCTATCTTCCATGAATTAGTCGTTGTCCGAGAAGCGGAGGCAATCCTGCGTCGAGGATCTTCTGTGCCGTCCGCTCCGCGCTGTAGTCTGCCCGCACGTGCTGGAATTCCCAAGTGTCCGTGTTCATCAAGCCAAAGCACAACCGCGGGTCGCCGTCCCGGGGCTGTCCCACGCTGCCAACGTTGATGAGAAATCGGTCGGCCTGTGAAAACGTTTCGGCGTCGGGATTGTCGCAGAAAATGGCCGGGTGGTGCGTGTGGCCGATGAAGCAAATGCGCTCTGCAAACGCCTCAAACTGGCGCGCGGCCTCCGCGGTGTGAAAGACGTACGTCCACCGCTCCGGGCTCTTTGGAGAGGCGTGCACGTATCGAATCGAATCGTTCACCCAGTCGCGCGGACGATTCTTCAGGTATTCGCGATTCTCTGCCGACAAGTGATCCGCAGTCCACTCGACGGCCCACCTGGCATAGTCGTTAAACCTCTCCGCGATTTCCGGGACGACCACTGCCTCGTCATGGTTGCCCAAGAGCACCACTTCACAGCGCTCCTTGACCAAATCCACACACGGGTCCGGATCGGGCCCGTATCCCACGACGTCTCCCAGACAAATGATGGTGTCCACACTCAGTTGGTCGATCACGAGGAGGGTTGCCTCGAGGGCTTCTAAATTGCCGTGGATATCCGAAATGATCGCGATGCGCAAGACCTACTCTCCGAAACTGATGCCGATCTTCCGGGCGGCGACTACGGTTTCACTGTCTGGGCGGACATATCGGATCTGTTGGACAGCATCGTCCAATGGCACCGGCATCACGGCCTTGCCTTTCAGCGCGGTCATCATCCCGAAGCGTTTGTCATGAGCCAAATCGGCCGCCAGAATCCCCATGCGGGTCCCCAGCAAACGGTCAAAGTGCACGGGCGGACCGCCGCGCTGGAGATGACCCAGTACGACACAGCGCGTTTCAATGTCGGTGCGCTCTTCGATGCCGCGACAGACGATACTGCCGATCCCGCCGAGGCGTTCCGTACCGCCAACGTTTTGCGCAGCCGTCTCCAAAACGGCGTAGTCGTGATCCTTCTCGCGGGCCCCTTCCGCAACCACGATGATACTGTACTGCTTGCCCAAATCGATCCGGCGGCGCAGATGATTGCATATCGAATCAAATGAAAACGGAATTTCAGGAATCAAGATCACATCGACGGCTCCGGAAATTCCCGCCTCCAGTGCGATCCACCCGGCGTACCGTCCCATGACTTCCACGACCATGGCCCGATGGTGACTGCGCGCCGTCGTGTGCAGGCGATCGATGGCGTCCACCGCTATGGTCACCGCCGTCTGATACCCGATCGTCGTATCCGTGGCCAGCAGGTCGTTATCGATCGTCTTTGGAATCCCGACAATGGGCGCGCCCATTTTCCACAGATCTCTGGCGATCGTCAATGTGCCGTCCCCTCCCACGACGATCACTCCGTCCAAACCCAACTGCCTGATCCCGTCGAGTACTTGCCCCGACAGGTCTTGAAGTTCAGTCGCGCTGTCCACGTGGACGGGATACTTGAATGGATTGCCGCGATTGGTGGTGCCCAGGATCGTTCCGCCCAGACCGATGATACCCGTCGTGTCTTTGATTTCCAAGCGTCGGGTTTTCCGAAGGTCCAACAGGCCATCAAAGCCGTCCTGAATTCCGATCACCTCGGCCTTGTAATTCTCGATCGCGGATCGCGCGGCGGCTCGAATCGCCGCGTTCAATCCCGGACAGTCGCCGCCGCCTGTGGAGATACCCATTCTCATCCCTTCAATGCTCCCGCGGTAAGTCCGGTCAAAATATGCCGCTGAAACACGAAGAACACCGCAATCATCGGGACTGCCGAAATCACCGCACCGCTCATCAAATGAGGAACATCCACATCCTGGTACCCGCTGTAGAACGCCAAACCGACCGGCAACGTGCGCATGGAATCACTATCGACAAACAAAAAGGGAAACAGAAATTGATTCCAACTTGCCACGAAAAGATAAATCCCCACCACCGCCAACGCGGGTCGCGCCATCGGGAGCACCACACGAAAAAAGATCCGCCAATCGCCCGCGCCGTCGATCCTGGCAGACTCTTCCATTTCCTTCGGCAATTGATCGAAAAATTGTTTCATCAGAAAAATCCCAAACGGATTGACCACCCACGGGATGATCAAAGCCCAATATGTATCGATCCAATCCCACTGGACCATCATCGCATACAGAGGGACCATGCTGATCTGCGCCGGGATGATCAGCGTGATCACAACGGTTGCCAGCAGAAGAGGCTTCCCCCGAACGGAAGATCGGGAGAAGAAATAACCGCCCATGCTGCAGAAAGTCAATCCACCAACGGTCAGCGCAGTGGATACGATCAGGCTATTCAGAAAATAGCGCCCAAAGGAACCGGAATTCCAGACCTCAGCGTAATTCTCTACCAATCTGAAGGCGGCCCCGGAAGGGTCGCGGACAGACTGGACCACCATCCATCCCAATGGCAACAGGAACACGGCGGAAATCAGTAGCGCTATCGCGGTTCGGAGTTTCATGGAATTCTATTTGGCGCGACAACATACTCATTCCCGCCGCCAATCACAAATCTAGCGTCCTCCGTTGAATCGTTCGGCGGGTACCTCGGCGTTCGGTTTGATTCCCAGAATCGCTTCGATGTCCGCTTTGTCGAGAACTTCCTTTTCGAGCAACCGCAGGGCCATTTCTTCCAGTTTCCCGCGTTTTGCGACAAGCAAAGCCTTCGTCTTGTCATACGCCGAGTCGACAATTCGCTTGATTTCTTCATCGATGAGCCGGGCGGTCGCATCGCTGTAGGACCTCATTTGGGCGCCGCCCAGAAAATTCTGCTCACCGGTCTCTGTGAAAGAAAGATTGCCCAGCTTCTCGGACATTCCGTACGTCGTGACCATCCGTCGGGCGATCTCGGCGACGCGTTCCAGATCATTCGACGCACCGGTAGAGATTTCGCCAAATACAATCTCCTCGGCAGCCCGCCCACCGAGCAGCGAACAGAGACGTTCGATCAACTCGTCTTTGGACAGCAGATAGCGATCCTCCAACGGAGTCTGGAGCGTGTATCCCAAAGCCGCCACTCCACGCGGAACGATCGACACCTTGTGCACGGGGTCGGCATGCTCCAGCGAGTGGCCGACAATGGCGTGCCCGGATTCGTGATACGCCACGATTCGGCGTTCCCGTGGGCTGATGATCTTGTTCTTCTTCTCCAACCCGCCGATCACCCGCTCAATGGCCTCCTGAAAGTCGTTCATTCCGATCCGCTCGTGGTCCTTGCGGGACGCCAGGAGGGACGCCTCGTTGCAGACATTGGCGATTTCCGCGCCCGCAAAGCCCGGCGTTTGGGCGGCGAGCGCCTTCAAGTCTACGTCCGTTGCGACGGGCATGCCGTGGGTGTGGACTTTGAAAATTTCTATACGGGCAGTCAGGTCCGGACGATCCAGCACCACCTGCCGATCAAACCGGCCCGGCCTCAACAAGGCGGGATCCAACACGTCCGGGCGATTGGTCGCGCCGACGATGATTACTCCCTTGTCCGTGGCAAAGCCGTCCATCTCGACCAATAACTGATTCAAGGTATTCTCGCGTTCGTCATGCCCGCCCATCACAAAGCCTTTTGCGCGACTTCGACCGATCGCGTCGATTTCGTCGATAAAGATGATGCACGGCGCTTTTGTTTTCGCCTCGGCAAAGAGATCGCGGACGCGCGACGCACCGACGCCGACGAACATCTCGACAAAATCACTGCCGCTCAGGTGGAAGAACGGCACGTTTGCTTCCCCTGCAACTGCCTTGGCCAGCAGGGTTTTTCCTGTACCCGGAGGTCCGACCAACAGAACGCCTTTCGGCAATTTGGCCCCCAGCTTGGTGTACTTTTTCGGGTTTTTCAGGAAATCTACAATTTCACTCACTTCCGCGATGACTTCGTCGACGCCGGCAACATCGCGAAACGTCACACGCGTCTTCGGATCCGACGCATAGATCTTGGCCTTGCTCTTGCCGATGCTCATCACATTGGCGCCGCCCCCCATCCGTCGAAACAAGAAACTCCACAGCAGGAATAAGAGCCCGAGCGGCAGCACCCAGTAGAACAACACGTTCTCGAGCCAGTTGTTGTCAATCACGCCACGGTAATTGACCCCCGCTTTCTGCAAGTCTTCCACCAGCTTGTCGTCCGTCAGGGCCACCACAGTAAAGGTCTTCCGTGGATCCCGTTTGAATGCGTTTTCGAAAAGAGTTCCGATCCGGATTCTCCCCGGACTTTCTTCCGGGACGCTGGCGGCTTCCGCGGCTGTCGTGCTGTCCAGTTTGAATTTCCCGAGAATCTTGTCGCCGGTGATCTGCACCTCGTCGACCTCCCCCGCCGCCAGTCGATCGCGGAATTCCTTGTACGAAATTTCCAAATCCTGACTGGGCGAGAACAGAATGGGATTCAACATGACAAACAGCAGGAGGATTCCCAAAATGATTGGAATTTGCAGTTTTTGCTTGTTCATCTAGCGAACCGCTTTCTTTTTGCGAGAATGAACCGATGCCTTGTGCCGTCCATTGTGACGTTTGGCCTGCACGCGAAACGCGGCTTGTACCACCTGGCTGACTTCATTGACAAAGGAGAAGGCCATGCTATCCCGGATCTGGCGCGGGATCTCATCGAGGTCCTTTTCGTTCTTGTCTGGGAGGATCACGTGTCGGATCCCCGCTCGATGGGCTGCCAGGACTTTTTCTTTCACTCCGCCTATCGGCAGCACGGCACCACGCAACGTGATTTCCCCGGTCATCGCCGTATCGTTGCGGACGGCTTGTTGCGTGAGCAGTGATAGAATCGCCGTGTACATGGTAATTCCCGCGGAGGGACCGTCCTTCGGCACACTGCCCGCCGGTACGTGGATGTGCAAATCAATCTGCTCGAAGTTATCCGGAATACCGAGCGCATCGGCCTGCGAACGAATCTGACTGAGAGCGGCGACGGCCGATTCCTTCATCACATCCCCCAGTTGGCCGGTGAGCGTGAGTTGACCCTTTCCCTTCATTTTGGTGGCTTCGATGAAGAGGATATCGCCGCCCGCCGCGGTCCACGCCAAGCCCGTCACGATACCGGGCTTCTTGATCCGTTCGGCCGCATCGGAATAGAATTTCGCCTTGCCCAGGATACGCGTCACGCATTGACTGTCAATGACCGTCTTCTTGGTTTTGCCAACGGCCACGTCCTTGGCGACAGAGCGACAAATGGCAGCGATTTCTCGTTCCAGATTCCGAAGTCCGGCTTCCCGAGTGTACTCATGGATCACCGTTCGGATGGCTTCGTCCTTAAACCGAACCATTTTGGAAGCGAGACCGTGCTCCTTCATCTGCTTCGGTACGACAAATTCCTTGGTGATCTGAAGTTTTTCCTGTTCCGTGTATCCGGGCAGTTCCAATAGCTCCATGCGGTCACGAAGCGCAGGCAGAATCGGGTCAGCCAGATTCGCGGTCGCAATGAAAAGAACCTTGGACAAGTCCACCGGCACTTCCAAATAATGATCCGAGAACGCGAAATTCTGCTCCGGATCCAATACTTCCAGCAACGCGCTCGACGGGTCCCCGCGGAAATCCATCCCGACCTTGTCGATCTCATCCAGCATGAAGACCGGATTAGACGATCCGGCTTTTCGCAAACCCTGCACGACTCGTCCCGGCAACGCGCCAATATAAGTCCGTCGATGGCCTCGAATTTCCGCCTCATCGCGAATGCCCCCGAGCGACATGCGCATGAACTTCCGACCCAACGCTTTCGCAATCGACCGACCGAGTGAGGTCTTGCCCACTCCAGGAGGTCCGACGAAGCACAAAATGGGTCCTCGCATATCGTTCTTCAGTTTTCGCACAGCCAGGTACTCCAGTATTCGCTTCTTGATCTTGTCCAGTCCGTAATGGTCCGCGTCCAGACTGTCCTGGGCTCTGACGATGTCGAGCGTATCTTCGGTCACGACATTCCACGGCACGTCGATCAGCCAGTCGATGTACGTGCGTGAAACCGTGTATTCTGCCGCCATCGGGGACATTCTTCCCAGACGATCCAGTTCCTTGTTCGCCACATCGAAGGCTTCTTTGGGCATGTTCGCTGCAGCAATCTTCTCACGCAACTCTGAAATCTCTGGATTGGCAGATTCCGCCTCCCCCAATTCCCGATGGATCGCCTTTAGTTGTTCGCGAAGGAAGTATTCTCTTTGCGTCTTGCCAATCTCGTCCTGCACTTCGGACTGGATCTTGTTTCCCAGTTCTAATGTTTGATACACGCGATTGAGAGTGAAATGCGCGGCTTTGAGACGTTCCCGCACGTCGAGAATTTCCAGGATCTCTTGTTTTTCCGCCGTCGGTATATTCAACGAACTTACCGCGATGTCTGCGATCCTGCCCGCCTGCTGAATATTCAGAATCATGGACGTTTGCTCCGCCGTAATGTACGGAGCCAGATTGGCCATCTTCTGGAAGAGATTCTTGATATTCAGGCTCAGCGCGTCGACCTCCAGGTCACCTGGGTCGGGCACCGTTTCTTTCAACTCTTCGATACGGGCCATCCAGTACGGATTTTCCTTCTCGAATCCGACCAGGCGAATTCGTTTGATGCCCTGGACGATAACGCTCTTGCTCCCGTCCGGCATGTCGAACACGCGAACAATGGTCGCGGCGACGCCGAAATCGTACATCTCTTTTGGGCTTGGATTCTCGACGCCGCTGTCCAGTTGGGCCACCACGCCCACGATTCGATTCGTGTCAGAATAATCCGAGACCAGTCGAAGCGTTTTGTCCCGACCGATGGACAAAGGCATGATCTGCTGTGGAAACAAAACGGTATTCCGCAGGGGGATAATGGGCAGGGAATCGGGAAGCGCGTGTTTCGTCTTCTTCTCGATGTTCAAAGTCTCTTCCGTTGTTTTTGTCATCAGGTTGTGAATTCCCTTGGCCTGTTAGTTTATGGTAAACGCAAGAAACATCAGCGATCCGCGGCGGTTCACATAGAACAGCGCCGTTTCGCCGCGTCCGACTTTTTCGAGCGCGTCGTTCAGATCTTTCACGCTCTCAATGTCCCTGTTGCCGACCCGTTTGATCAAATCTCCTATCCGCAGACCTCCGCGATACGCAGGTCCATTCTGACTGATCTGTGTGATCACCACGCCGCGGTCCGCCGCATTCAGTCCATATTGCGAAGCCAGGTTGGAATTCAGTTTCGCCACGTCCACGCCGAGTCGCTCTGCGGCGGGTTTGGATGCCGACTCGCTCTCGCGCTCGTCTTTGGGCGCCACGTCTTCATCGGGGGCCTCTCCCAGCGTAACCGTGAGTTCGCTCGACTTTCCCTCTCTCAAGACCGTCAACGTGATCTTCGACCCGGGCGCGTTGCGTCCGATGCTCTTGCGCAATGCGCTTGTGTTCTCGACCGCCTTGCCGTTGATCTGTGTGACGAGGTCGCCGGCCCGCAGCCCTGCCTTGTCCGCCGGACTTCCCGGCACCACCTGCGTGACCACGGCGCCTTTGGCGGATGGCGCTTTCATCGCTCGCGCGACTTCTTCGTTGATGTCCTGGATCATCACACCCAGGTACCCACGGGTCACTTTGCCATTCTTGATGATTTGATCCATAATGCTTCGGGCCGTGTTGGACGGGATCGCAAATCCAACGCCCTGATAACCGCCGGTGCGCGTGGCAATGGCCGTGTTGATTCCGACCAACTCGCCTTTCAGATTGACCAGAGCGCCGCCGCTATTTCCGGGATTGATCGCCGCATCGGTTTGCAGGAAATCTACGTCGGAATCCAATCCCGTCGATCGTCCGATCCCGCTGATGATGCCTGCAGTCACCGTTTGACTGAGAGATTTCGAAAAAGGATTTCCAATGGCGATCGCCCATTGGCCGACGCGGATATCGTCGGAATTTGCCATTTTAATGGCCGGCAGTCTTTTCTCATCGATCTTGATCACGGCCAGATCGGTCCGGCCATCGCGGCCGATGAGCTTGCCGTCGTACGTTTTGCCATTCGAAAGCGTGATCACCACCTTGTCGACCTCATCGATCACGTGATTGTTTGTCAGGATGTACCCATCCTCGCTGACAATCACGCCCGAACCGAGGCCTCGAATCTGCTGTTCCTGTCCGCCTCCGGATCGGGGACCTCCGAAAAATCGGTTAAAGAAATCATCGGCAAAAAAGTCAGCAAACGGATCCCGGGTTCGTACGACTTTCTCCGTTTCCACCGTCACCACGCTTGGCGTCACATATTCCGCAACAGCGGAAAATCCCTCACTGAATTCCAGCATGGCGGACATTTTTTCTTCCAATTTCGCTCGCGCCTCGTCTTCGGCGCCGGCCTTCCCAAGGTAGCTCCAGTTGAAGTTGGCCGTCATCAACATGCCGGCCAGTACGCCGATGAGGATCAAGACTGCGCCGACGATGACCTTGCGAGATCTGGAAACGTTCATTTTGATTATCCTTCCTTGTTCCTTATGTGAGTTTGATCCAACGATCTGTCTACCATTTCAGTTCCAGGGACTCCGCGAAGGACTCCAACAGGGACTTCTGCTTCTCCGTCAGGTTTCTTGGGATCGTCAACTGGAGCCGCACATACATATCGCCCGAGGCACGTGCATCTCGGATGCCTGCGCCCGACACGCGCAGACTCGTCCCGGGCTGCGTACCGGCCGGGATGCGGACGTCGATCTTGTTCCCGTACACGGTTCGAAGTCGAATCTTGCTTCCGAAAACCAGTTGCGCAATGTTCACCGAGATTTCACAGTACACATCGAAACCCCTTCTCGTGAAAAGCGAATCCGGTTGGACCCGGATGTTCAGAATGAAGGTCCCCGCAGGGCCTCGGACGTTCAGTTTCGCTCCGTCTTCAACCCCGGCCGGGATGTTGACTTTGACGCGACGCCCACCGATCTCAAATTCAATGTCTCCGCCGTGAATGGACTTTTCCCACGGGATGGACGCCTCATATGCGTCGTCTCGGGTTGGGGACTGACCCGCGAACAGATCCTCAAAAATGTCTCCAAACGAACCGCTGCGCGCTCCGGCATACTGACGCCCGAAACCGAATCCTTTGAAGAGATCAGAAATATCGAACCCGTCCGCATCCACGCGGCCGCCGGTTCGTCTCATCGCATCGTATTGCCGTTTGGCCTTCTCGTCGGACAGGACGTTATATGCCTCGGAAATTTCTTTGAAGCGCTCCTCCGCCGACCGATTTCCCGGATTCTTGTCGGGATGAAATTGTTTGGCCAGACGCTTGTAGGCGCTTTTGATTTCCGCCGTCGTCGCCGATTCGGACACGCCGAGTATTTGGTAATAGTCCTTCATTCCTTACGCCAGCAGTCCTTGTGAGGACGCAAATTGCTGTAATCGCGCCACGCGTTCCTCCGTATGCGGATGGGTGCGAAACAAACCACTCAGACCTCGCTTCAGAGGACTGACGATGAAAAGATGCGCTGTGGCTTCGCCACCGGTAGCGACCGTCGAGCGATTCGGATTTTCCAGCTTGACCAGGGCGCTGGCCAACGCAAGCGGTTGACCGCTGATCTCCGCGCCGACTCGATCAGCCGCATACTCGCGCGATCGGCTGATCGCCAACTGGATCAGTGTCGCCAGGATGGGCGCCAGAATCGCCATCAGAAGAATCCCGATAGGATGGCCGCCTTCCTCGTCATCCGAACGGCCAAATCCAAACATCAATCCCCATTGTGCCATGGATGCGAGATACGAAATCGCGCCGGCAAAAGTCGCGACGATTGAGCTAATCAGAATGTCCCGATTCTTGATATGCGCGAGTTCGTGCCCGATCACCCCGGCGAGTTCAGCCTGATTCAGTCGATGGAGAATTCCTTTCGTGACGGCAACCGAAGAGTGCTCCGGATCGCGGCCCGTCGCAAAAGCGTTCGCTGCATCGGACGGGATCACATAGACCCGCGGCGCGGGGAGATCGGCTTGATGGGCCAGTTGTCGGACAAGGCTGACCAGCTGCGGCGCCGTTCGATCGTCCACTTCCTGCCCGCGATATATCGACAGCACGATCCGATCACTGAACCAGTAGGAAACAAAATTCATTCCCGCCGCGAGAATCACGGCAATCACCAACCCGCTCTGACCGCCGAGCATGTGGCCAACCCACATGAACAAAGCCGTCAGCGCGCTGAGAAAGAGAAACGTTTTGATCGAGTTGATCATGTCATTCCTTTTTGGTATCTGACTGGGTATCAGATTTCTTGTCGCTATTCCCGCCTGACTTCTTGTAATCCGTGATGTAGAATCCCGATCCCTTGAACATCAATCCCGAACCGCCGCTGATCTTTCGCGTAGCGGGCTTGCCGCAGTGTGGACACACCGCTACGGGTTCCGCGCTCATGCTTTGGAATTCCTCAAAGGCATGACCGCTCGGACATTCGTAATCGTAGGTGGGCATACGACCTCCTATTTCTTGTCCTTGTCGTCGACCACTTCGTAATCGGCGGTTTCCACTTTCTGACCATCCTGCTGACCGTCCTGTCCGCCCTGCGCGGATTGCTGTCCGGACGCGCCGGCTTGTTGGTACATCTTGGTGGAAATCTCCTGCATCGTGCGGTTCAGAGAATCCATGCTCGACTTCATGCCACCCAGGTCATCGGCAGAGATGGCGTCTTTGAGCTTCTGAATTTCGCCTTCCAACCGTCCCTTTGAATCCCCATCCAGTTTGTCTCCCCATTCGGTCATGCCCTTCTCGGTCTGGTAGATCAGATTCTCGGCCAGGTTCTTTGTTTCGATCTTTTCTTTCAATCGCTTGTCTTCATCCGCATGTTCGGAGGCCTGTTTCACCATGCGTTCGATTTCGTCACTATTCAGGCCGGAGGAGGATTCAATTCGAATACTTTGTTCCTTTCCGGTCGCCTTGTCTTTGGCGGTCACGTGGAGAATGCCGTTGGCGTCAATGTCAAACGTCACTTCCACCTGAGGTACGCCGCGAGGCGCCGGAGGAATGCCGATCAATTCGAACCGGCCGATTTCGCGATTGTCCGCAAACATCGGGCGTTCGCCTTGTCCGACCCGAATCGTGACTGCCGTTTGATTGTCGGCGGCCGTCGAGAAGATTTCCGATTTCTTGGTCGGAATCGTCGTGTTCCGTCCAATCATGTTCGTAAACACACCGCCCAGAGTTTCAATTCCCAGACTCAGCGGCGTCACATCCAGCAACAAGACGTCTTTCACTTCTCCGGCGAGCACCGCTCCCTGGATTCCCGCTCCCACTGCGACGACTTCATCCGGATTGACTCCTTTGTGCGGTTCCTTGTTGAAGAGAGAGCGAACGAGTTCCTGGATCTTCGGAATGCGCGTGGAACCGCCGACGAGGATGACCTCGTCGATTTGCGAGTATTGCAAACCGGCATCCTTCATGGCCTGCTCGACAGGTTTCACGCTTCGCTGGATCAGGTCTTCGACGAGTTGTTCAAATTTGGAACGCGTCAGCACGATGTCAAGGTGTTTGGGCACGCTGTCGACGGCCGTGATGTAGGGCAGATTGATTTGCGTTTGCTGGCTGGAGGACAATTCGATTTTGGCTTTTTCCGCGGCGTCTTTCAGACGTTGCAGGGCCATGGGGTCTTTGCGCAGGTCAATGCCTTCGTTTTTCTTGAATTCGTCTGCGAGCCAGTTCAGAATGCGATCGTCAAAATCGTCGCCGCCCAAATGTGTGTCGCCGTTGGTAGCGAGAACTTCAAACACGCCGTCGCCAATTTCCAAAATCGAAATGTCGAACGTTCCGCCGCCCAAATCGTAGACGGCAATTTTTTCATTCGACTTCTTATCGAGGCCGTACGCCAACGCGGCGGCCGTCGGCTCATTCAAAATTCGCAGGACATTCAGACCGGCAATTTTTCCCGCGTCCTTTGTCGCCTGTCTTTGGGCGTCGTTGAAATAGGCCGGGACCGTAATGACGGCATCGGTGACTTTCTGACCGAGATAATCTTCCGCGGTCTGTTTCATCTTCTGCAGGATCATCGCAGAGATTTCCGGCGGTGAGAATATCTGGTCATCGATTTTCACGCGCGCGCTGTCGTTCTCGCCGCTGATCACGTCGTATGGGAGGCGAGCCCGTTCTCCGGTGACTTCATCATACCGACGTCCCATGAATCGCTTGATCGAGAAGATCGTCTTCTTGGGATTGGTGATCGACTGCCGTTTTGCCGGATTGCCGACCAGACGCTCTCCCGATTTCGTGAACGCAACGATCGATGGCGTCGTACGTCCGCCTTCCGCATTTGCAATTACGGTAGGTTGACCGCCTTCCATGATCGCCACACAGGAATTAGTCGTCCCAAGATCAATTCCGATTACTTTGCCTTTTGCCATTGCTGTCCTCCTTCGAGTTCAATATATTTGTTCATCAAAAGTTACGATTTTTCAACATTTTACGCATTCTCACAGGGCAACTTGTATGCCTTGCATGTCGTACTTATGCAAGTTATTTACAAACAATGCATTAACATTGTCCACAGAATCTCAGTTGCGACGGAATGGCGCAAAACTGGAAAGATGATGCGTCATTTTGTCATGATTGCCATATTGGCGCCGGCTCTTCAAGTGCTCGGACAAACGCAAGGCCCGGGGCCTGTGCGTTTTCTCATGGGCGGGCGTGTCGCGGCTTTCTTCAATGAAACAGTCGATTCCTCCAAAGCCTTGCCCGGAAACTTCGCGCACAGTCGGCAAAATCTGGAACAGCGCGTCGTCGATGCGATCGCGGGGGCGAACTCCAGCATCGACATGGCGGCGTACGAACTGACGAGTCTGAACATCGTGTCCGCGTTGTGTCAGGCTCGCTCGCGCGGAGTGCGCGTGCGTCTGGTCGTCGATCATGAAGCTTCTTACAAGAACAACGAAAAACTGTGGAATCAGGCGAAACGCCTGCTGGCGAAGTACGATGTTCCCTATCTGGACGATTCTGGCTTTCCATTGATCCGTGACAAGAAAGGCCGACTGTCCGGTTACGATGCAGACATGCATCATAAATTCCTGGTGATCGATCGCTTGTCGAAATCACGTGAGGACGATGTCGTCTGGATGGGGTCGTACAATTTCACGATTTCCGGAATGATCAGCGCGCAGAATCTCTTGTACATAAGAAGCGCAGAATTGGCCTCCTTGTACACGGAGGAGTTTGAGATCCTGTGGGGTGGATCGCAAGACAAGCCGGACGTGGGCAAATCCAAATTCCATGCATCCAAGCCTCCCGTATCCGCATCCAACGCACGAATCACGGGAGACCGGGAGGCCTACGTGGCATTCGCGCCCATGGATCTGGGGAAGCAGAAACCCAATTTCCTGCATGTCCTGGCCGACCTGGTGACGCGCGAAGCCGACCACGACATTCGGATTTGTGCCTTTTCCTTTACGGCTGGAACAGACCTGGAGGATGCGATTCGTGAGAAGATTGAAACGCGCGGCGTCGATCTAAAGGCCGTCTTCGATAATACGCTTGGGAAGCAGCGGTTCAGCAGTTATCACAACATGGCTGGCACAGCCTCGGCCGCGGCGCCGTGGAAAGGAAGTGTCGAGGCGTTGCTGTCGAATGAAGACGGAAAATTGCACCATAAGTATATTCTGATCGACGCGGAAAATCCCGATTCCAAAGATATTCCTGTTCTGATCACCGGCTCCTTCAACTTCAGCAAGAATGCCAATCTGAGCAACGACGAGAATTTCGTTGTTCTGCGCGACCGGGAAGTGGCGAACGTATACTTGCAGGAATTCTACGCGCGGCTACGAAACGCACGCAAAGGATCGGCGGATTCGTCTGTCGAGGATTGACGCCTGGTCTTGAAGAAATTCGGATAACAAACCCCTTTCTTCAACGCTTCACTTCACAACGAGGGCGAACGTAGCAACCATCTCACGCAATGGCCGCAACGGATGGTCGTTGGCGATTCGATGTTCTTGAGAAATGCAGTTGAATATGACCGGTGGGCGAGAATCTCTGCCGCGCACCGTCTGGTGGCTCCTGTGACAGTGAGCTATGGTGTTACACTAAACATGACACATGTTCATCCGCTTTCGACGCGTGCGCAAATCCACTTTTCAGCAGCCTATTAGGTCTTCCTCGTCGCTGTCCTGCGGATGGTGATCGACCGGCCGTAGACTTCTTCAAACAGACCCTTTTTCAGATTGGCCGCCCAAATCTCAAGATCGATGTTCTTTTGTTTGGTGCGGGCCAGCACGGTGACCTCCTTCCGGCCGATTCTGCATCTGACGTCTCTGACGTGACCCATGTGCGATCGATCCAACCCGTCCGCAATACGCAACATGGCCGCCAACTTTTGAACCACGTCCCGCTCCCGCATGGGCAAGTCTGCAAATCCCTCGTGTTTCGCTTTCGGATGACTCTTGCGGTGATAGCGGGCCACGTTGGCAATGATGGCCTTCTCGGTATCGGTGAACCCCATGAGTTCCGCGTTTCGGATCAGGTAATACGAGTGTCGATGATGCTGAGCATGGGAAACGAAAAAACCGATTTCGTGCAGCAGCGACGCGTATTCCAAGACGTCCCTTTCCTGCCGACTGAGTTCGTGGAGCGAACCCAACTGGTCAAACAATTGCAAGGCCAGCCGCGTCACATGGTCCGCATGCCCCTTGTCGTAGTGAAAGGCCTCCCCCAGCCTGCGGATGTTCTGGTACCGCAAATTCGACAGATGTTCGGATCCTTCTTTGGCCAGGCGGTTCTTCAGGAAATCGAATATAATTCCTTCCCGAAGAGCAAAATCGGATATCGTCATCCGATCGATCTTCCACACCCGGAACGATTCCTGCAGTACGAGCGCACCCGCCAGGATGATGTCGCCGCGTTTCGGATCGAGTCCGGGGATCGCCAAAAGCTCGCGTCTCGTGCGGGCATGAACGATTTCCCCGACGATGTGGTCCAGTTCCGCTCGTTCAAAAGACACGTTATTCAAAGACGCCGTCAGGATCTCGCCCCGCGCCGCACGGATCATGTTGCCGATATTCTGAATGGTCCCACTGCTACCGATCGCGTACTCGTAATCGAGACGACGCATCTCGCGCCGGGCGGTTTCCAAGAATCCACGCGCGTATTCCCGACAGGCCTTGATATCTTTGGGGCGTGTGGTCTTCCCAAAGAACTTCTGTGTCAGACGAATGCATCCTAGTTTCAAACTCGTCGCGTATCGAGGCTCGCCTTTGTAACCGTTCACGTATTCCACGCTTCCTCCTCCGATGTCGATCAGCAAGACGCGCTGATCGAAAACCGGCAGCGCTTGCAGGATGCCCAAATAAATCAAACGCGCCTCTTCCGTTCCGGATACCACCTCGACGCGAATGCCCGCCTCGCGATGGACACGCTGCAGAAACGTTTTTTGATTCAATGCCTCGCGCACGGCGCTGGTCGCGACGGCACGGACCGGCGCCTTGTAGCTGTCGATGAGGTGATGGAATCGCCTCAAGACCACGATCCCACGTTGCATGGCCTCGGGGGAAATCTCCTTCATGTCCTTCGCGCCATGCCCGAGACGAACGGATTCTCTCTCCCGGTCAACGATTTTGATTTTCCCAGAAGGCAACATCTCGACGATGACCAGATGAAACGAATTGGTCCCGATGTCAATCGCCGCTAAATACGGATGGCTTCTGCTCCTCATTCTACCTTCCGTCGTTTACGCCATCAACTTAAGCTGTTTCGGATGCAGGAACCACCGGATGCTGCCGGTGAATTTTCTACGGTGCAACGTGGTTTCCAGACAGCACAAACTTCCCTTCTTGAATGGCAGCACGAGTTCCGGCACGCCGACGAACCATCCCGGCAACCGGCTCATATCCGGATCGTGTCCCACGAGCATGAGCGTCTGCCTGTCCGAAATGTTTCCCAATCGATCGGCGAGAGCCGTGTGATCACACGGTATCCCGAGTGATTCGCAAATCTCGATCCGATCTTCGGCGTCGAGGATTGTGGCGACGACTTCTGCGGTTTGTTTAGCCCGAACCAGCGGACTGCTCAGAATGAGGTCCGGCTTGACGTCGAGTCGTTTCATCGCTCGCGCTGAAATTTTCAGGCTTTCGATTCCCTCTTCGGACAACGGGCGGTCAAAATCACGCTTGATCTTGCCACCCACCTCGGTGGCCATACCATGACGCAAGATGTAGAGGTTCATTCATCCTCCATGATTTTGGAAAACTGACTCATCGCCGGCGCCCAGTCCGACAGCAACGCCTTCACGTGTTCTTGTCGCTCCTCCATCATCGCCGTGAAGAGGCGTAACAACGCGTCGCGCACGACTCCGGTTTGTTTCACGGACAGTTCGAGTGTCAGTCGTCGCATGTCGTCGTCATCGGCGGGCGTGCGCAGGATGTCCGCCACGCGCGACTCGTCATTCAGCCACGACACGTCGGCACGGATACGGTCTGCCAGCGTGTCCAGATCGTGGATAATGCCCAGATGATCCTGCAATCGTTTCGTGGTCCGAACCATTTCCTCCAGCTCGTTTTCCCGGATGGAATTCAGCATTTCCAACGCGTAGCGAAATCGTTTGATTCGAATCCGCAAATCATGCATCCGGTGCGGATCGCCAACCGATTCGCGAAAATTCTCAAACAAGGCCACCGGTTGCAACGCCTCACGCGTGCGGTGCAAAAGGTACTCCCCTCCCGATCCGGACTCATGACACAAGTGCGGATATCGCTCGAAGGCTTCCAGACGTCGTTCGGCTTCTGCGGTGTCCATGTCGGCCGCGGCTTGGAATAACTTGGCCTTTTCATGCGCACGGATGGACATCCAATCCGCCAGGACCTCTTGCAGATGGAGAGAGTTCAGGTGACGCGTGAGGTGTTGTCCGTGGACCGTCGCATCTCTTGCCGCACCGAGAACGGATGCCGCCGCACGAAGCCGCTTGCGCAGATCGCGGATGACTGGCGGGTGAGCCGTCAGCGGTGCAAATACTCCCAGCGCAACCCGCAGGCGACGCGTGGCTACGCGAAATTCATGAATGGCTTCCTCCGTCACGCGCGACCGCAAACGCCTGCGCTCCCTGCGCCATCGCCGAATCTTCTCGCGCCACAACTGCCGGGCCACCTGACGAGCCGATTTCATCAAGCGCCGAACTTCTTCAGCTTGCCGGCATTGGCGAGGGCCAGTTCCGTGATGTGATAGGATGGGAAGACACCCAACTGACCCTTCGAGCATTCCGCTTCTGCAAATGCCGCCGCGTCGTCGATGCCGCAGTGTTCCGCTTTCAACAAGAACGGCACCGGATGCCACGAATGGCTTTTCATCGGCGGCGGCGTGGAGTGGTCGCCCGTGACCATGATCACGGCTGGGTTCAGTTTTTCAATCATCGGGATGTGGCCGTCAACCTCCTCCAGAATCTTGATCTTTCCCTGCGGATTGCCGTCTTCGCCGTAGGAGTCGGTCTTCTTGATGTGAATGAAGAAATAATCGAAATCATTCCAGTGCTTTTCCAGTGCGGCGAATTCGTCTGCAATCTCCGTCCCCGCTTGCAGAATTTCCATCCCGACGACTCGGGCGACCCCGCGGTACAGCGGATACGTCGCTATACAGGCCGGGCGCAATTTCCACCGGTCAGACATGGATCGCACGTGTGGCATGGCAGAAAAGCCGCGCATGAGGATGGAATTGGCTTTCGTCTCCTTTGCGAGCAGGGCGTTTGCCTGCGCGATGAAGCGGTCTGCAAGGGAGGCCATTTTGCGCGAGGCCTCGTTGCGCGGAACGGCCGACAGGGCCGGTACGCCCGTCACCTGTGGATCCGTGTCCTCGATTTCTCCACCCAGACCCGGTCCCTTGAAGACGACGACAAAGCGATACTGCTCTCCGGGTTCGATCACGACGTCCACGTCGTCGATGCGACGGAGGGACCTGGTTAGCAATTGACACAATCGGACACATTCCTCGGTGGGGATTCTGCCCGCCCTGCGATCCGTCAGACGGCTTTGCGAGTCGATGGTCGCAAAGTTACAGCGGGTCGCCACGTCTCCGGCTTTGAGATCCATGCCCAATCCCAGTGCCTCGAGCGCACCCCGTCCGATCTGGATGGATTCCTCGGTGGGATCATATCCGAAGAGGCTGAAATGAGCCGGCCCGCTTCCCGGCGTAACTCCGGGCGAAACGGGCGTGATCCGACCGCACACTCCATTCCTTGCGAGTTGATTCAGATTAGGGATATTGGCCAACTCCAGTTCAGTCTTCGGCGCCTTCTGCGTCCGAATGCCGCCCAACCCATCCAGGACGAGCAAAACGATCTTGGATTCGGTCCGTTGGGCCAGGCTTTCCACGATTTCTGCGGTTCTCATACGTTTACCATTTCAAAAATTCATTGATGAAGTGCGTTACCCTTTCGCCAGCGCACGGAATGTCGATAGCTGCCTACTGGCAGTCGAAGCTAATACTGTTTGGTGGAGAATTTCCATGATGAATTTGCGCCAAGCACTCATAGGTGTGCGTGAGGCGGATATAACCCCACCCTGCCCTCCCCTTACGCGAGTCAGATTTCACGTATCGCCTGATTCGGTGCGCGTAAGGGGAGGGAGATGGGAGGGGTTACGCGACTCAGATTCTACCTACGCGACAGTTCCGTGCGCGCAAGGGGATACAACCCCACCCCGACCTTCCCCTTACGCAACTCGGATTTTATGTCCCTGGATTCGGATACGGCTACTGTGTCCGTCTGACGGTGGATAATGCGTCCGTTGTCGCGACGGAAGTCCTCACCCTATCCGGCGTCACGGATTTGGCGGGCAATGCGATGGATACGAACGCCAACACGTTCACGTTCTAATCCATATATCCTTGGATCAAGAACCCCGACTTCGGTCGGGGTTCTTGTTTTTCCCCGCGTTGATCTGCCAACCCCACCCTGCCCTCCCCTTACGCGAGTCAGATTTTACGTATCGCCTGATTCGGTGCGCGTAAGGGGAGGGATATGGGAGGGGTTGATGCAGACATGTCATCCGTAAACGCGAAAGCCCAAGGACGCTGTAACTCCGGAGGCACGAATGATCGCTCTTTGTGAATGCGCCAGCGCCGCAACACCGCGCTGCCATCCCCTTTGTGCGATGTTGATCTTGCGCCAAGCAATCATCGATGTGCGTAAGCGGACGCAACCCCACCCCGACCTTCCCCTTACGCAACTCGGATTTTATGTCCCTGACCTTTCAAGTGCGTAAGGGGAGGGATATGGGAGGGGTTGTGGGTCCAGTAATAAACCTAAGAAAAAAAGAACATGGGCTTGACATGGCGTCGACTTTTGCTTATTCTCCCGTGCCCTACAATGCGAACTGGTTCGTCGCATTATGAAACGTATACGAAACCAACAACGGTGAGGCAAATTAAGTAATTGTTACTACTTGATTTAAAAATTCTGTTTCTACTCTCTGTCGTGAATATTTTCCCTAAACATTACCCTTTAACTTAGAGGAGGTTACGATGAAGAACGTCAAGTTCTTGGCGCTGGTTGCGCTGAGCCTCTTCGTGGGCGGCCTGGGTTGCGACGATGTCAACAAAGACATCGCCAGCGTGAATCCGTCAACGAAGAATTTCCTGGGAACGGTTCTGGGCCGCGTGCTCGATCGCTGTTCCGGACACCCTATTGCGGGCGTGAAGGTCAACCTGGCTGGCAAGTCCGAGGTCACGACGAATTCAAACGGTGAATTCGTATTCCGTGATGTGCCCGTCACCAGTGAAGCCACTTACAGCAACGGCGATTGGACGTACTGGGATGGATATGAGGTTCTGATGGACTTCCGGGATTATAACAAGAATAAGCCGGATTCGCTGAAGTACCCGGACATTTACGAGGACTACGTCGAAGTGTATTTTGCCGATCTCAATGACGGGGATAACAGCGCTGGCACAGACGGCGAGTCTGGCTCTGGTGCGGACACGCCGGTTGATGGAATCGTGTCCAGCATGACGGACATCGAAGTCGGCGCCTTGAATACGACCATCATGGGTCAGGTTGTGGACGGACAAACATACGCGGCTGCGGCTGGTGCTACAGTTCTCCTGAAGCACAGCAACGGCATCGGTAACACGTATGTGGTCAAGTCGACGACGACAGACGCAAACGGCAACTACACGTTCACGAACGTCGAAAACGGCCGCAGCGGTTTGACGATCGAAGCATGGGATGCGACGAAAATCTTCACGGATAACATCTCCGTGAGCCTTACTTGCGGGCAGGATCCGATGCTGCTGACTCAGGTCTCGGCCGAGCGGTTGGCATTGTCGAATCGCGACAATACTGAGCCCTTCGTGACGTCGATCACTCCGGAAAACGACGCTGACGTCGCCACCGCAACGGCGATTGTGTTTACCTTCAGTGAGCCAATCAAACAGAATGCGTATACCAATACGGCTCTCCCGATCGGCAATAACACCTTCCTCGACGATATTTCTTTTACCTACAATGGTCTGAAGAAGTCCTTTGCCGAGATTGGTTTTACCGCCGCCTGGTCCAACGGAAATACTACTCTGACCTTCACACCCGGAACGGCTCTTGCTCCGAATGCGGATTACACCTTCGATCTCTCATCCGCGATCAGCAATTTCACGGACGGAGCTGGGAATGGTACCGTGGACAATGCTGATATCACGGGTGACTTCGAGGCCCTCGACTTCACGACCCAGGGCTCGGCGACTGCGCCGGCCGCTCCAGTCGTATCGAAAGATCCGACGTCAGTCGATCTCGATTATACTGGCGGTAACGTAACTCTCGAGTGGACGATCGACGAGAGCTCGATCGCGGTCAAAGAATTCATCATTTACCGACGAGCCGCTGGTGAGACGGCGTTTGACGAAATCGACCGTACTACTGAGACTTACTACACGGACAACACAGGCGCACTGCATACGGGCGGTAACGACCCACGTCGCGCGCTGGATGTTTCCTATCAGGTTCGTGCGGTCAGCGTGAATCTGGTCGTCGGAGCCGCAAGCAACACGATCACAGTGGACGATGCTGTCGAGCCCGTTCTCGATGGAACTTGGGACCTTAATACAGAGGGTGATGTTCTTGCCGGAAACGGTGATTACGTGTACGTCGCGTTCAGCGAGCCCATCGATGAAGCCGATGCCGAAACCATTGGTAACTACAGCATCGATAATGCCGGCGGCGGAGTTGCGACGGTCATTTCGGGGGCAGTGTACTACGGTTATACCAGCGTTGGAATTTTCACGAACCAGTACGTAGTCCGGCTGACCGTCACAGACGGTTCAATCGACGGTGGCGATGTTCTGGATATTGGAAATGGTTTGACGGATTTGGCCGGTAACGGTATCGATCCGAATGGCGACACGCTTACGTTCTAATCTAGTTTTTCTTCTGCCATTAAACCCCGACTTCGGTCGGGGTTTTTTATTTTTCCACGAGTTGATCTGCCAACCCCACCCCGCCCTCCCCTTACGCGAGTCAGATTTTACGTATCGCCTGATTCGGTGCGCGTAAGGGGAGGGAGATGGGAGGGGTTACGCAACTCAGATTCTGCCTGACCGACATTTCCATGCGCGTAAGGGGAGGGAGATGGAGGGTTGACGCAGACATGTCATCCGTAAAGGCAAAAGCTCAAGGACAGTGTAGAGGAACGAATGTTCGTTCCTTGTCGAATGCACCGGCCGCGCAACATCGCACCGCCGTCCCCTTTACGCGATGTTGATCTTGCGCCAAGCAATCATAGGTGTGCGTGAGGCGGATATAACCCCACCCTGCCCTCCCCTTACGCGAGTCAGATTTTACGTATCGCCTGATTCGGTGCGCGTAAGGGGAGGGAGATGGGAGGGTTGACGCGACTCGGATTCTGCCTGACCGACATTTCCATGCGCGTAAGGGGAGGGAGATGGGAGGGGTTACGCAACTCAGATTCTACCTACCCGACATTTCCATGTGCGTAAGGGAAGGGAGATGGGAGGGGTTACGCGACTCAGATTCTACCTACCCGACATTTCCATGCGCGTAAGGGAGGGAGATGGGAGGGGTTGGACCAAAAAAACGGTCTTTTGTCTTTGTCCGTTCACTTCCTTATGTTGCATGTGGAGGTTTGATATGGCCAAGAAAAGAAATTTACTGAATAGAATCACAATCAATTCTGACGTTTGCCACGGCAAGCCAACTATTCGCAACCTGCGATATCCGGTCGAGAATATCCTCGAACTGCTCAGTTCCGGGATGACCATTGACGAGATTCTCAATGATTATCCTGACCTCGACAGACAAGACATCCTGGCCGCCTTGTCCTATGCTTCAAGTCTCACTCGTGTGAAGACGGTGCATAGGCTTGTTTCATGAAGTTTGTGGTTGATGCTCAACTTCCCTTGCGGCTTGCCGAGTTCCTTAGGGAGGAGGCACATGATGCAATCCATACGCTTGAGCTACCTCAGAAGAATTTGACGACTGACGCCCGGATCATAAGATTGTCAATGCAACAACGGAGAGTCGTTATTACGAAGGACCACGATTTCTTGGACACATTCCTTCTTCACCGACAGCCCTACAAGCTTCTTCTTGTGACGACAGGCAATATACGGAACAGTCAGCTGATGCAGATTTTCTCGGACCACCTTAGGGCAGTGACGGACGCTCTAAAAACGAGCCATGTGGTCGAATTGACGCGCGATTCCATTACAATTCACCACTGAGGGGCCGGCGATACCGGACATGAAATTGACTGTGAGTACAACGGGCCCCTTGGACGCAGCGAGAACAAGCCTTTTTGCGACGGTTCGCATAAGAAGACAGGATTTGAATCGAAGGTTGCCGCTACTCGATAGCGGGATGCGCAAGCCTTGTCCGTGCAACCTAACCCACCCAATCCGACGTTGCCGTCCCCTTTACGCGATGTTGATCTTGCGCCAAGCAATCATATGTGCGTGAGGCGGATATAACCCCACCCTGCCCTCCCCTTACGCGAGTCAGATTTTACGTATCGCCTGATTCGGTGCGCGTAAGGGAGGGAGATGGGAGGGGTTGCGCGACTCGGATTTGACCTACCCGAGATTTCCATGTGCGTAAGGGAAGGGAGATGGGAGGGGTTGGGGGCCATTTCAATGTTGCATGAAACGCAAAATTTCTTTATCTACCCATCGTCATTGGAACGTCGTCCAACGGTAGGACAGTGGACTCTGGATCCATTAATCGGGGTTCGAATCCCTGCGTTCCAGCACTATCCCGCATCGACAAGATGCGGTTACCATGGAGGAAACATGAATCTCGGAATGCCGGAAATCATCGTCATCAGTGTCGCGGTGCTGATACTCTTCGGCGCAAAGAAGATTCCCGAATTCGCCCAGGGATTGGGAAAAGGAATTCGCGAATTCAAACGCGCCATGCGTGACACGGAAGACGAAATCAAAAAGGGATTGACCGAAGGCTCGGACAAGAAGTAGCCTCTGTCGAATGTCCTGCCGCAAGAATCTTGAGGCTTGCCTCGCCGCTATTTCCCAGAAACAGAATCTGAATGCCTTTCTGACCGTTCGCGACGCAGACACGTTGCGCCGTGAGGCGGACGCCATTGACCAGAAGGCCCACGATGGCAATGCCGGCCGTTTGTCCGGCGTCATCATGGGCATCAAAGACGCCATCTGCGTTGCCGACGTGCGCATGACGGCCGGGTCGAAGATTCTCGAAAATTACATCAGCCCCTATTCTGCGACGGTCATTGAACGGCTGCGCGCGGCCGATGCCCTGATCATCGGAAAGACCAACCTGGACGAATTCGCGATGGGCTCCAGCAATGAGAACTCCGCCTACGGTCCGGCCCGGAATCCGATCGATCCCGAGCGGGTCGCCGGTGGCTCCAGCGGCGGAAGCGCTGTCGCAGTCGCCGCGGGAATGTGTAACGGTTCGCTTGGCTCGGAAACGGGCGGATCGGTTCGCCTCCCCGCTTCATTTTGCGGCGTCGTCGGATTGAAACCGACGTACGGTCGTGTCTCCCGATATGGTTTGGCCGCATTCGCGTCGTCGTTTGATCAAATCGGCCCTATGGCGAAAACGGTCCGAGAAACGGCCGCCATCACCTCGGTCATCGCGGGTCAGGACCCGCGCGACAGTACGACCGCACCGGTAGCGGTGCCGACTTATGTAAATTTCTGCGGCGGCGGCGTCAGGGGTCTTCGGATCGGCGTTCCAAAGGAATATTTCGGTTCGGGCATGGAACCCGCCGTTCAGAAGGCGATTGAACAAACCATACGAGGTCTGGCTGCTCAAGGAGCGGAGATTTGCGACATTTCATTGCCGCACACCGAATACGGAATTGCGACCTATTACATCCTCGTCACGGCCGAAGCGTCTTCAAACCTGGCCCGATATGACGGTGTTCGATACACACACCGCGCGAAGAAGTCCGACAGCGCGAAAGAGCTTTTCGTCGAATCGCGTTCGGAAGCATTTGGCTCCGAGGTGAAGCGGCGAATCATGCTCGGCACATATGTTCTGAGCGCTGGATATTACGATGCCTACTATCGACGGGCGCAAAAGGTCCGCACGCTGATCAAGCGAGATTTTGTCAATGCCTTCACGGGCGATCCGGCGGTCGACTGCATCGTCGCGCCCACGTCCCCCACTGTCGCCTTCCGCCTCGGCGAGAAGGTCGCCGATCCACTGGCCATGTATCTTTCGGATGTCTACACCGTGAACATCAACATCGCGGGAGTGCCGGCCCTGTCCGTGCCCGTCGGCGTTGACTCAGACAAGATGCCCATTGGAATTCAAGTCATCGGTAATTTCTTTGACGAGAGCCTGTGCTTCCGGGTGGGCCAGACTATTGAAGACCTTTCCAAATAGACTCCTTTCCCTGTTCCTGCTCGCGTTGTCATGCGGCCGCCCTCAGGAAGCACAGACGCTCCGTTGGTGGCATTTTTGGGCAGAGCCGTATCAGAAACCCGTTGTGCAGGAACTGATCCGGGAATTCGAGTCTCAACACAAGGGAGTGACCATCGAGGCGAGCGAACTTACATGGCAGAGCGGACATGACAAGATCGCAACCGCTTTCGCGGCGAGTCGCGCGCCGGATGTCGTCGAGCTGGGTTCGGACTGGATTTACGAATTCGCGTCGCGTTCCGTACTGCGCGATGTCACCCAAGAAACCGACGACCTGCTCGCCTCACATGACGGGTGGGCATTGTCCACGCTGAACGGACGCCGGTATGCGTATCCGTGGCTTCTGGGTACCCGGGCCTTGTTTGTCAATCGCCGGCTCGTTCCCGACGCAGATTCGATTCGCACATGGCCGCAATTACTCCGCGCCGTACAGTCGGCACATCGTCCGGAGCAGGAGCGATACGGATTTGGCAGTACGAAGAGAGAACCGCATCAGCTGTATAAGAAATTTCTGCCGTTCTTCTGGACGGCAGGAGGCGACGTGGTGGATTCGTCCGGCGCCGTGTCGGTGCAGAGTGAAGCCAATCTTCGCGCATTGAATTTCTATCTGGAACTCTGCAAACATGGATTGCTCGAAAGTCAGAAAATTCTGGATGAGCGATTTACAGAGGGCCGTATCGGTGTGGTCATATCCGGTGGGTGGTTGCTGCGAAAAATCGAATTGCAAAATCCGTCTCTGGACTATGCGGTGATTTCTTTCCCCGGAGAATCTGAACAGGACCGCGGCATCAGTTTTTTCGGAGGCCAGTATCTCGCCGTGAATGCCCAATCCGAACGATCCGCAGTGGCGCAAGAGTTCATCCGCTTCCTGCTTGGCAAGGATCGCGCAATGCGCCTGTCTGTGCTGTCGCGCGTGACGGTGCCGTCGGATCGGTCCGCGGCGGCGGATTCTTTTTTTGTGGAACATCCAGGCGATCGAGTGTTGCTGGAGCAACTGCGGCATGCCAGGCCGTCCCCGCTTCATCCTCAGTGGCAGGCGATCGAGCGAATTCTCGAAGACGAAGTTGAACAAGCGCTGTACGGGAAGAAGACCTCCGCCGACTGTCTTCGTGACGCCGACGAGCGAATCCGAAAGATTTTATGAAACGACTCCTCGCGATCCTACTGACGGCGTGCGCTGTGCAGGCGCAGGGCGATCGCATGCATTTTCAGTTGAATTACCGTCCAGGAGACTGGATCACGATCGGTGAAACGCAGCTGGCCACATCGATTGCCGTCAGTTACAGCGATGTGTATATCGGCACGCTCGGCGGAGTGATTCGATACAACTGGACATCGGATCAGTATTCATTTCCCCTCACGACGAGTTCCGGCCTTCTCGACAATGAAGTTCGCTTGGTCGCCGTTGATCCGCGAACCGGCTGGGTGTGGGTTGTCACACGGCTTGGGTTCAATCTGTACAATCCACAGGCCGAAGTCATGATGAAGAGCGTGTATGCGGCCAGCGGGATCGATCTGAATGAACGCGTCTTGTCGATTGGGTTTGATGTTTCGCAAACATGGATTCAAACGACCAAGGGATTCTATGTATCTCCCACTTCCGCTCTGAGTCCGTCTCGCGCAACGGCGTCGCCCGATCCCGGTGTCAGTTGGCAGGGCGCACTCGCCAGTCGGCAGAAGCTTCCCCACTTCCTGCCGCGACAAGAATTCGGTTATTTCTATGAATTGGCATCCTCCTCGATCGTCGATCGGGAATTTCGAAAATTTCCGATTGTGTCGTACACAACCGACAATCAGGGCAATTTCTGGGTGGCCACCTACGGCGCAGGAGGCTGGCTGGTGAACGGAGTGACGCTGGCCGCCCGACCGCTTCCCTACGGCGTGGCTTCTGGCGATGTCCGCGCCATCGCGATTCGCGACGAGACGATGTGGTTTGGTGGACGAAGCCAGTTTGGCAGTCTTTCACCCGTCGGCCATGCGGTCACGTCATGGAATCAGGAAAAAGACCTCTTCACGTATATCCCTTTGAATGTTGTCGAAACCGTCACCTGCATGCTGGTCGATACGTCCAACGTGTGGGCCGGAACGGACCAGGGCCTTCTTCGCAAAGACAAGTTCATGCAAAACTGGACCGTGTACGGCCGCAATGCCGGAATGTCCGATAACGCGATCCTCAGCCTCGCCACCGATGGGACGCGTATCTTTGTCGGCACTTCCTCCGGTCTCAATGTCCTGACACAGGGAGAGAAAGACTGGATCATTCACCCTGTCGAGATTTCTGCCATCCGGAATATCGCGATTCTGAAGATTCTCCTGAAAGATGATGCGATCTGGCTCGGAACGGACAACGGGATTTACTGCATCGACGAGCGGCGTGGCCAGTGGTTTCACTACGACGGGATTGGCAATTCAATCGGAGAACGGACGCTCACCCCATCGACGGTCGGTGGAATTGCCGCCGATGAACGGACGATCTTTTTTGCATCGCAGAGGAGCCTGGTGACGTACGATCCACAATCCCAGAAATGGGAGTCTGTGAACGTCAACATCCAGTTTCTCCAATCCGGAGTGAACGCGATGGAATGCGACCCACACAACATATGGATCGGCACGAATGCCGGGCTTCTCCGTTATCTGCGGAAAAAGCAGAAATGGTACTTCTATTCCACGCAGGATGGATTGGCGGGCGACCAGATTCAAAGTATTGCGCTGGATGGAGATTACGTTTGGTTTGGCACCAATGCCGGGGTTACGCAGTTCTTTTGGAATGCCCCCCACCTGCGCGAGTGACCACGAACGTCAACCCCCAGACCGCGACGGACCCCGCCCACACGATCCAAGTGTGATGTTCATGTCGAACACTGAGAGAGAGGCCCGCCTCGACAGCCCGCGCGGTTTGCAAGGGAACCTGCACGAAGTGGACGAACCCGACGAACACACCGGCCACCGCAACCGGTCCCAGTAGAAGGATGCGGGAACCGCCGCGAGACCACGCCCTGTACGCTACGACATCTCCCCAACTCGTCACGACAACCACCGCGGTCAGCAGAAGGCTGGACACTATCGGATACAGCGTTGCGAATTTCTCAGTGGTCACCGCAGGGTACAACAACAGATGCAGATTGAATACCATCAGGAGTACGATCAGGAAACAGCCGATCGAAAAGGGAAACCAGAATCTCTTCATCGCCACCAGTCTGCGGTCGATCCGACTCTGTTGAGCATTCGCTGACGGCTTGGATAGACATGTGGATCCTCGTCGTATCGCACATATTCCAAGCTGAAGTCTTTTCCGGATCGCCCGACCCGGACCCCGCCCACTTTATTGTCACCCGCCCAAATTTCCAAATGCATCGCATCGTCCGCGACTCCGTATGAGCGGTACGCGGCTGTATCGGACGTAATCGATCCTTCCCGTTCACCGCGGAGCACATCTTTCTCGAATTGTTCGATCCTGAATTCGGCCGGCCGTCCCGTGTCCGGCTCGGCAAAAGTCCAGGTGGAGTCCATGCGGACAAGGGTGACTCGTTCGCCATCTTTGGAAATCACAACGCGAGTCACCTTGTCGGGTTTGATGTCAAAGAGAGGAAGGATTTGCACTTCATACTGTTTCCCGCTGAACTGATTGTATACAAACCAAATCAGCAGAATCGCCAGAATGGCGAGGTACGGCAGCCAGGGATTTCGTTTTTTATCCATACATTTCTTCCAAAGATTTTCGTTTTGCTTTTTGTCGACGCCAATTCCATGCGCCGAGAACCAACACCAGGACCGCCGGGATCACGACATTGATCCATTTCCACGTCTGCCGCGCGCCGTCGCTGACATTCTCCAGCGGTTGGATCTTGATGTTCCGCGCTCGCAGTGCGATCAATTCACGATCGTTCGCAAGATAATCCACCACATTCAGAATAAAATTAACGTTCTCCTCCGCCCCTCCTGCACGGCGGTCGTTGAAGAATTGATTATCAGCAACGATGACGAATTCGCAAGACGACTGGGAGGAGGAGATGAAGCCGGGTCGTTTGCTGAAGGCTGTGTCCGCTTCGAAGTAGCTCTTGACCTTGCCTTCCACGATTGCGGCAACCACCTTGGACGGGAAGGGAAACACCTGCATCATCGGATTTTGCGATGGATTGATCATGTAAAACGAACCCTGCTGGGGCTGCAGAATGCCCGTCTGACTGGATGTATACATCAGCGGCGTGAACAGGATGCCCGGATCCGAAGATTCCGCTTTCGTCAGCTCATTGGAAAAAAACAACCGCGCTATGGAAGCGTTTTCAGAAATCATGTGCTCCCGGTTGAATTTCTTGATCAAAGGAAAGGGCGGATAGTCGATCGCATTTCGAAAGACAAACATGCCCTGCTGGGATTGAACCTGGATCTGACTGCAGGAGCGATCGATCAACAGGTCTGTGCCGACCCGCACCCCGTAGTGTTCCAGAAACGAAAAAATATCCGACTGGATGGGAAGGGCAAATCCCTGCTGCAGCATGTCCCGGATCGTCGTCTGACCAATGAATAGCTTACCCCCGCGCATGAGAAATTGGTCGAGATGATACAGGCCTTCGGAGCGGATCGAATCGGTCGCGCCATTCATCAACAGGACCTGCACCTGGGGATCGACAGGGACGTGTAGATTCACACGCCGCACGGTGTATAATTGCGAGAGGAATTGATTCAGATTTTGTGTGGAAATCTCCTCGTTTTCTTCACTGATTAGCCCGATGGTTTTCAGGCCGCTGGCGGTCACCTTCTTGATGGTCGCCGTGATGTTGTATTCCAATCCCTGCGTGCCCTGGATGACGGGTAGGGTCTCGCGTTTGTCGCGATAGTTCAATACCATGCCCATGTAGACGTTCTTGATTTCCATCTTGTCGTTCTCCAGCGCCTGCAATTGGACCGGAGGGATGTTGTAGGTGCGTGCCTGATCCTGGGCCTTTGGATCTTTATCGGGATTGATAAATTCGAATCGGAATTTCCCGCCGGAATAGGCCTCAAATTCCTCCAACAGATCCTGCAGGTATCGACGCGAATTGGCGTACGGCCCTGGCAGATCGCCTGAATAAAACACCTTCGCCGTCAGGGATTCCTCCAAATGACCGATCACGTCCTTACTGGAACTGGATAATTTGTAAATGCCGCCGTCGGTAATATCCCAGCGCAGAAAACTCGTCCGGCCGACGAGATTGAGCAATACGAGGATTCCTCCGACTAGGAGAAGGTAGTTCAAAAACTGATTCTTATTTGTAATCTGCATGTTATCTCCACTTCCTCATTTCAAGAATTCGTGTGCTCAGGAGCAGGAAGAAGGCGATCATGGATCCAAAGTAAATCAGATTTCGCGTATCCAGAACCCCGCGGGACATGTTGCTCAGATGGTAATCCATACTGATGTACTGCAGAACGCCGACCAGGAATCCCGGCATGAACAGAAGCAGTTTTTCCAGGAACCAGAGAATCGCGATGATCAGAAAACTGATCAGAAAAGCTGTGATCTGATTGCCTGTTATCGAGGACCCAAACACGCCGATGGCCGAGTAAACGGCTGCCGCCAGGAAGAGCCCCAGGTAGCCCGCGAGCGTAGCGCCTATGTCTACATTGGTTCCCGTCGCCAACAGGGTCATCAGATGCATGCCTGTGAACAAAAAGGCAATTCCGATCATCACGACAGCGGACAAGTACTTACCGAGCACGATTTGCAAATCCGTGACCGGCAGGGTGGTCAAAAACTCCAGCGTCCCCGCCCCTCTTTCCCGGGCAATCTGTCCCATCGTAATGGCGGGTACAAAGAAAATCAGGACCCACGGAACAACTTCGAACAACGAACGCAGGTCGGACTGATTGGACAAGAAGAAAAACTGAGAGAAGAACCATCCCGTAATGAAAACAAACACAAACAAGACGATGTAGGCAACGGGACTGTGAAAGAACGCAGACATTTCCTTGCGATAAATCAGTCGGATGTTATGCATGGGTCGTTTCTCCTTCTACCGTCAGCGTTCGGAAGATATCTTCCAGACTGGTTCGATGGCGCGTCATTTCCGTGATGATCCATTTCTGCGAGACAGCGTATTCGAAGATTTCCTTGCGTCGATCGACCGTGTTCGGAAATTCGAGGCTGACGCTCACGGCTCCGCCGCCGGCCGCGGTTTTTGTAATTCGCACATCGGGCAGGCTCATCGAACGGACCACATCTTCGGGTGCGTTCTGCAATTCCAGGTGCACAACCGTCTTGCCCTGGAAACTGCTCATGAGTTCCTCGGTGGTTCCGTTGGCGACGATCTGGCCCTTGTTGATAATAATCATTCGATTGGCCGTCATTTGGATTTCCTGCAGGATGTGGCTGGACATGATGAGCGTTTTCTTCTTGCCGAGGCGTTTGATCAGTTCGCGGATTTCGACGATCTGATTGGGATCGAGTCCGGTGGACGGTTCGTCCAGGATCAGGATTTCCGGATCGTGGAAGATGGCCTGCGCCAGACCCACTCGTTGGCGGTAGCCTTTGGACAGCTCGGCGATCCCTTTGTGGACCACGCCTTTCAGGCCGCACATGTCGATAACTTCGCCCAGTCGCTTGCGAAAATCCTTTCCGCGAATCTCCCGGGTCGCCGCGACGAATTCCAGATAGTCATACACCCGCATTTCCGCATAGAGCGGATTTAGCTCCGGCAGGTATCCGATGCGTCGCCGGATTTCGAACGAGTCTTCGAGGATGTTGAGATCATCGACATACACGTTCCCTGACGTAGGAGCCAGGAACGATGTGACGATCTTCAGGGTCGTGGATTTCCCTGCCCCGTTCGGTCCGAGGAAGCCAACGATTTCCCCGTCTCCCACTTCAAAACTGATCCCGTGCAATGCCCGCACGGTTCCGTAATCCTTGACGAGATTTTCTACACGAATCATACGTCTCCTTTAGCCCTCTAAAAAAAGCGGGCTGAAAGTATCAAACGGCCCAAAAAATGTCAAGAACGGGTTAGACAAGCCGCGTCGGCCCTCTGAAGGCGTATTTCCATCCCGACTCGCCGGCGTGTATGAGCGGAGTCTCCAGGGGACATGTCACACCGGAGCGCGACCGCTCTGCCTCTGGAAATCACGGATGCGCGAAATCGGCGATTGCAAACTTGATTATTCTGGAGTGCCTGACTATATTGCTCGGCCTTCAGAAATCATGATTTTTTCATAAAGCACAAAGGATTCTTGATCATGGATTTTTCTCTAACGGAAGAGCAACTCATGATCCAGGAAACTGCGCGGAATTTTGCGCAGGAACACCTGGCTCCACATGCACAGGAGCGCGATGAAGCACAGGCTTTCCCGACAGAGGCGGTTGCCCAACTGGGGGAGCTGGGTTTCATGGGCATGATGGTGGACGAAAAATGGGGCGGCGCCGGGTTGGATACACAGACTTACGTACTGGTCATCCAGGAATTGTCGAAGGTGGACGCCTCTGTGGGGACCATCTGCAGTGTGAATAACTCGCTGGTTTGTTTTAACGTCGAGAAGTACGGAACCGACGCCCAAAAGGAAAAATACCTGCGTCCCCTGGCCACCGGCAAGGCGCTCGGCGCATACAGTCTATCGGAATCCGTGAGTGGCAGCGATGCCGCGAGCCTTCAGTGTTTTGCGGAAAAGAAGGGTGACCACTACTTGGTGAATGGGACCAAGATGTGGGTCACCAACGGGGCTTCGTCTGATTACGTCGTTTGTTTCATCCGAACGGACAAAAGCCAAAAGACGAAGGGCATCACGGCCTTCATTGTGGAAAAGTCCTTCCCCGGGTTTAAGGTCGGCAAGAAGGAAAACAAGCTTGGCATCCGGGCCTCCGACACGACGGAACTCGTATTTGAAAATTGCATGGTTCCCAAAGAGAACATCCTGGGCCAGGAAGGTCTCGGATTCAAGATCGCGATGGAAACCCTCGACGGAGGCCGCATCGGCATTGCCGCTCAGGCGGTCGGGATCGCCGAAGGCGCCTTGGAGCAGGCGATCCAGTACTCGAAGACACGAGAGCAATTCGGTCAGCCGATTGCAAAATTTCAGGCCAACGAATTCAAGATCGCGGACATGGCCACACGCGTCGATGCGTCGAAGATGCTTCTCCATCGCGCCTGCTGGTTGCGTGATCAGAAGAAGCCGTACGGCAAGGAAGCCGCAATGGCCAAGCTGTTTGCATCAGAGTCAGCCATGTGGGTCACGACCCAGGCCGTACAGTTGCATGGAGGATATGGCTATACCAAGGAATATCCGGTCGAAAGAATGATGCGAGACGCCAAAATCACCGAGATTTATGAAGGAACGTCGGAGATTCAACGCGTGGTCATCGCACGCAGTGTGTTGAACGCCTAAAGCAGGAGCGACAGATGAAACCGTTTGAAATGATGGAAGAAAAAGAGCATGAAGAAGTCGTCTTCTTCAGCGACAAGCGCAGCGGGTTGCGCGCGATCGTCGCCATTCACGATAGTACGCTGGGTCCCGCGCTGGGGGGATGTCGGATGTATCCGTATGATTCTACTGAAAAAGCTCTTCACGATGTATTGCGCCTTTCACGAGGGATGACTTACAAGGCGGCCGTGGCCGGTTTGAATCTGGGCGGAGGTAAATCCGTCATTATCGGAGATCCCAAGAAGTATAAGAATGAAATTCTGTTCCGCTCGTTTGGGCGATTTGTTCAGGGCCTTGGCGGGCGCTATATCACGGCAGAGGACGTCGGTACCAGCGTGACGGATATGGAGTGGGTCCGTATGGAGACCCGATATGTCACGGGCATTTCACGAGCGCTGGGCGGCAGCGGTGATCCCTCTCCGGTGACTGCGCTGGGGGTTTACCGCGGGATAAAAGCCTGCGTCGAAAAACTCTCGGGCACACAGTCGTTAAAGGGATTGCGGGTGGCCGTGCAGGGTCTCGGCCACGTCGGCTATTATCTGGTCCGTCATCTGCACGATGAGGGCGTCAAGCTGATCGTCAACGATGTCGATACCGATCGAGTGAAGCGCGTGACCTCGGAATTTGGTGCGGAGTTCATCGAAGACGATAAGATCTATTCCGTGGATGCAGATATTTTTGCACCCTGCGCCCTGGGTGCGATCGTCAATGACGAAACACTGGGCAAATTCAAGTTCAAGATCATCGCCGGAGCGGCCAACAACCAACTCGCGGACGAAGACAAACACGGTCAGCAGTTGATGGAGCGCGGCATCATCTACGCCCCCGATTATGTCATCAATTCGGGCGGCCTGATCAATGTGTACAACGAACTGGAGGGATACAATCAGGAGAAAGCGTTGTCTCAGGCGAAGGGGATCTTCGACATTGTCAAAGGAATCCTCGACTATGCGGACAGGGAGAAAGTGCCGACGCATGTGGCGAGTAACAAAATTGCCGAGGAACGCATTCGTCAGGTAGGCCGTCTGCGTCAGCGATACGTCAGCCGACCCGAGACGATCATGCGTCGCCTGGAAGGGTTCTAATCAAGATTCATGAATCCACTTCTGCGCGATGACACACGTTCTACCGAACCCACGGCGCCCCGCAATAGCCGGCGAGAAGCCCGGGAGGCGGTCTTGCAGATTCTGTATGCATACGAATTCACAGCCGCCACCCCCTCCCAGATCACGGAGGACGTTTGCGATCGTTTTTCCGATTCCGCCATGGAATTCGTTCGAGAGTCTGTCCGGCAAGTCATCGACCAGAGGAATGCCTTGGACGAACTCATTCGGGAACACTCGGACAATTGGGATTTTGAACGCATAGCGCTCATTGACCGCATTCTGATGCGGATCGGGATCAATGAATTCCTGAATTGTGATGACATCCCGCCGAAAGTGTCGATCAATGAAGTCATTGAGATCAGCAAGCGCTATAGTACGGAGAAATCTTCAAAGTTTATCAACGGCATACTCGACGCCGTCTTCGAAAGACTGCGGAAGGCGGGCAAAATCCAGAAGACAGGCCGGGGCGTAATCGACGCATAGATCCGGGGCGACAATCTGATGAATACTCTCCTTTATCTCGCCCATTATGAACCTATTTCTGAAGTCAATGGGCCCGGACGACGAGCGGTCATCTGGGTCCAAGGTTGTCCGAAACGATGTCCGGCCTGCTGGAATCCTGATTTCCTGCCTTTTGACAAGTCCAATCCCATAGCGATCGATTCGCTGGCAGAGCGCATTCTGGGAGACGCCGACCGGCATCAATTGGAAGGCGTGACATTCACAGGAGGTGAACCATTTTCTCAAGCACCCTCCTTGGCAGAACTCGCGGCGCTTCTCCACCCCCGATTGACTTTCATGGCGTTCTCCGGGTTCACTCTCGATGACCTCCTTCGTCGCCCTGAGAGGGATCGCCGGCTCTTGTCCTGTCTGGATATCCTTGTCGACGGCGAATTCCGAAAGGATCAGATCATCACTTCTTTGTGGCGCAGCTCGGCCAACCAGACGGTACACTTTCTCACAGACCGATACCGACCCACGGAGAACTCCGACGTGGAGAACGCGACCGAATGTGAAATCGTCATTGCCCCCGACGGGCTGTCCGTAACAGGATTTCCGCACTCCCAACTCATGAAACTTCTGGAATCTGCAAATGGACTTGGCTGAAAAACTCAAGCAAGTGACGGATGAGGCAATTCGCCTGATGGCCGTTGTGGAGGTGGGGAAACTGCTAAACTCCACACTCAATCTGGACAAAATATTGGAAATCATTTTGGAAACCGCCGTTTCCAATCTCCGCGCAGATCGCGGAACCGTCTATCTGATCGATCCGCAGCGAGAGGAGATCTGGTCAAAGGTTCTGCAGGGAGACATGAAGGTTGAAATCCGACTGCCCGTAGGACAAGGAATTGCCGGATACGTGGCCCAGTCGGGTGAGCACGTGATGCTGGAGGACGCGTACGAAGACAGTCGATTTAACCCGGACGTGGACCGGAAGTCCGGATACCGCACCAAAACCATGCTGTGCATGCCCATGAAGAATCGGAATGCGCGCATGGTCGGAGTTTTTCAGATCATCAACAAGAAGAACGGCCTCTTTGACGACGATGACGTGAGGTTCCTGGAAACCCTGTCGGTGGACGCGTGCATTGCGGTTGAAAATGCGCAGTTGCATGAACAGGCCCTCGAGAAGGAACGCATCGAAAAGGAACTCGAAGTCGCTTCGACCATCCAGCGCATGATTCTGCCCAAGACGATTGACCAACCACCCGGGTATGAAATCGCCGGAAAGAACGATCCCAGCCGGCAGGTCGGCGGAGATTACTATGACGCGATCGCATTGCCTTCGGGTGAAGTCGCCCTGGTCATCGCTGATGTCTCCGGCAAGAGTGTGCCCGGCGCCCTGCTCGTCTCCAGTCTGCACGCGGCGATGCACGCCTATTTGGAAAGTCCATGGCAGTTACCCGATCTCGTGGCCAAGCTAAACCGTGTCATCCTCCGCAATTCGACGCAGGACAAATTCATCACGTTTTTTCTCGCGATCCTGAATCCGAAGACGGGCGCACTGCGCTGCGTGAATGCCGGACACAATCCGCCCTTGCTGATACGCGACGGCAAGATGTCCAAACTGACGGCGGGAGGTATCCCTCTCGGGATGGTCGAATTCGATGCATACGAACAAGAGACGACGGTGCTGCAGTCCAACGATCTCCTTGTTATGTTTACCGACGGAGTGACGGAGGCGGCCAATCCGGATGACGAGTTTTACGATGACGAGCGGCTGGAGGCTTTTTGCATCGCCCATCGTCAACTGACCGCTTCCGAGCTGCTTGATCGGTTGTCAAGGGAGGTTACAGACTTTGTAGATGGCGCCGAGCAATCGGACGATATTACGATACTAATCTTGAAGAAAAAATGAGGAGGGACCTGTGAACACTCTGATCGTGGTAATCCTGGGGGCGATTCTTGCGACATCCGGTTACGGCCAGTCTCAGCCCATTGGTTTGATCATGGACGCAAAGGGCAATGTGATCCTCCACCGATCTCGTGCGAAAGAAAAGGCCGTCGAAGGAGCATTGCTGTTCGATCAGGACAGTCTGTATGTTCCGAAGCAGTGTTTGGTCCGCATTCTCACCATCGGGGGCGACATTCAGGAGTTCACGAGATCGGTTCGCATCGTCCGTACTGGCCTACGGCCGCACCCCGGTGTCGTGCGCATTCTGGAGACGGCTGAGACGATCGATCGATGGCTGCCAGACGCCGAGGGACAATTGCGTTACCGATCCGACAGCGCCAGGCAATTGGTACCCACCCGGCCCCGCAACAGCGCGTACCGGACTTCCCCGGACCATCTCGAATGGATCGGCTCGCCGCGTCGACCGTTTCATGTGTCGTTGAGATGCTATGAGACTGACTTCCGATGGGACGACACGACGGAAAGCAATCGAGTCGAGTTGGCGCGCGTTACGCGCGACGTCCAGCCCGGGCAGGTCTTTCACTGGAACGTGTTGTATTCTGACGCGACCGCCTTGGGCGCCAGCGTCTGGTTTCGTGTCCTTACCGCGACTCAGCTCGACTCCCTGGAAAGAGAAGAGCGATTCGTGCGCGATTTATTGGACGATACCACTTCGGCCGCTTATCGATGCCTGCAGGCTCGGTTGCTGATGTCTTTTGAACTGTATGACGAGGCATCCGTCGTCTTGTCCACTGTGCAGTCCCCCGCCAACCCGGTTATGATTTTGCGCGCCAGGATCAGTGAGGCGATGGACTATCCCACGGAAGCCCTGGCCTATCTTCGTGAATCCCGCCGAGGAGAGTGAAGCGCACCTTGATTTACACACTCGAAAATAATAGTTTGATTTCAGAAGGTTATTCACAAGGAATCCCGTGCACGAATCACTCCAACGGATAAACTATGCCGAGGAAACCGGACGGCTGGAAATCCACAACGCGTTCACCGGCTTCGCGGAAAGGGCCATGCTGGTTGACCCGGGGTTTCTGACGAGTCTCTTTCAGGCCGTTCTTGAAATACCCGGACTTCCGAAACACGGCGCGGATATGTTTTATGATTTTGGAATTTCCTGGGCCCGCCAGATGGCCGCCGGAATCGAAGCGAAAATTGCGTTATCTCCCACAGCCCCCGCCCACCGACTGAAGGATTTTATCAAAGATGAATTTGTCGAACATCTGAATCATTTCTTTAGCTACTCGGGTCTCGGTCAGTTCCGGATCACGGAAGCCAATCGGTATTACGTCGTCGATTTGAGGAACTCTCCGTTCGACCAGATGGATGCCGCGATGAGACCTGCGACTAACGCTCTCATGTCTGGCTTCTTTGCGGGCCTGTTTTCATCGGTGTCCGAAAGAGAATTGACTGTGGTTCCGATATTCCACGAGTCGGACGTGCGTTACCTCCTGACGACCGACGAATTTGCGTCGCAACTTCGTCAGCACATGACGGACCAAGATTCTTTTGCAGACATCGCGGCCGCCTATGACAACCCGCATCTGATCGCAACGTGATGATACCGAGTGTCGCCATTGTGAGTCAGAAAGGCGGAGTCGGTAAAACCACTTCGGCCGTAGGCTTGGCGTTGGGACTGGCGGAGGAAGGGGTGTCTGTCCTCATTTTGGACGCGGACCCGCAAGGGGGAGTCATCCACGGCTTGCAGGACCCACAGCGGATTCGCGCTCGGAAAGGGATTTACCACGTACTCGCTGGCGAAGAAGATCTTCCGGCAGTGGCCCACGGGACGTTTGTCGATCACCTGGCTATTGTCGATTCCGGTCTGGAGCACACCTCACACAACGCGCAGTTGTTCGAAGAGGTATTCCGTGCGCCGGGTCTTCTGCGAGAGGCTTTGCAAACCGCCGCGACCGACTTCCAGTTGATTCTGATCGATTGCCCGCCAGGCCTAGGGATCGTGACGGATGCCGTCCTGCAGTCGGTTTCCCATGTCCTCCTGCCGCTGCAATGCGAGCCGCTCAGTCTGCGTACCGTCGCCCAGTTGATTCAGCAAATGTTGGAAATTCGGAGTCGCGCTCATTCTGAATTGGAGATGCTCGGCATTGTGCTCACGATGTTCGACGAGGAGAGCCCGATGTCCATTGCCGTACGCGATCAGGTGTTTCAACATTTCCAGCGCGAACTGGTCTTCCGGACGGTGGTGCCGAGAGATCCGCATTTGAATTTTCTTTTTGCCGGATACGACGATTTGAAGGAACTGTTGATGGACCTTCGGCACGCTTCACCAGGATTGCTGGCGTACCGGGAGATTGCTCGAGAAATTCGAACCTTGCTCGTCAGAACAGCCGCCATAGCCTAACCGATTGGAAGCCACATGAGTCTATTACCAGACCAGTACATCAAGTTCTCGCCCGTCACGGCGGAGATTTTCTTGAATCAATCCTCACGCATTTTTGCGGTGGACGCCTGCTTCCTGCGAACGCTGTCGACTCATGTCACGGGCGTGTGGAAGCAAGACAGCGCGGATGTCCTCTACCGGATGGGGTATCTTTGGGGACATCAGGCGTTCATGTATCTTGAGAGTCTGGTGCGGACGGTATTTCCGCAAACGCCGAACCTTCGGGATTTATCCATGGCCGACTTTCAGCGACTGTTCACGGAACATCTGTCCGCGCTGGGTTGGGGACATTTCGAATTGGCCAAGCGGGATGATTTCCTCTTTGTTGATTTGCATTCCTCCGCCACCGCTGAAGTTCTGCCCAAGGAACGACCGACCTCGTGTGAGTTGTATGCGGGGTTCTTCGCCGGGATTTTCGGACGAATTTCGGAGATGGAACTGGGGTGCTGTGAGATCACGTGTCAGCACGACGGATACAACAATTGTTCCTTTCTCCTGGACACCACGGAAACGCTGAGCCGTCTGACGTCCCTGCGGGCCAAGACCCTGTCGCCCCTCGATGCTTTTCGCGCATTCCAGACCGAGGTTTCCTCCTCATGAAGCCGATCAGGGAATTTCCGGAGACAAGAATCGCGGCAGAACTTTTACGTCAGTTCTTTCGGGCCACACATCCTCCCGAGGCCCTGGAAGATGCAAATCCGGTGAGTACGTTCTTCGACAAGCAATACCTGACCATCACGGAATTTCTCGGACCTCTTGGAATGGAGATCCGACGAGCCGCTCCCCCGCGCTCCCGATCTGTCGCCGCTTTTTTTGAGGGAACGTTGAAGACCCGACAAACGCCGCAGGCGCCATCGAAAGAAACGATTCGTTCTTTTTTGTCGCGACTCTGACAGAATCCAGTCTTACGAAAGGCTGTCGTCCGGGATGGGGTCCGACAGTGGGCAGATCGATTGGATCGGCTGCGTGAAGTACACCCTCCCTCCCAGATACACCGAAACTCCTTGCTTGCACCTTTGTGGATCGAGGAGCGAAAAACAGGTCAAATCGAAGTCCTTGCAGAACAGCATGCGCCTTCCTATCTCCTCATCCACGCACTCCGGACAGGGTTTCATTTCTTCAACTTTGCCTTGGCGTGATGAATCTCGCCACGCATCTCCCGAAACAAGTATAGCGCCGTCTTTTCCGCCATGGGGAGGTATTTCTTCTCCGTCTCGAGCGTGTACCGGCGAATGCGCGTCTTGTTGTCCTGATAGCGGAGCGCTCGCAAATTGTCCAATCGATCGCAGAGCTTGATCATTCGGACACCGTCTCCGGCATTGGCAATTTGCTGCACGTACACGGCTTTTGAATTCTCGACCTTGGGATCGACACTCAACTGTTTGACCATGTGAGAGACATTTTCATTGAAGTTGTTCTTGAGCTCCCGCGTGGAAATTCCCGACTTCTCGATCACATCGTGGAGCAGAGCCGCGCACACCATGTCCGAGGACATTTGGGACAATTCGTGCAGAAGAATATTGGCGACCCGGATCGGGTGAAGAACATAGAACCCTCCCTCCACACGCTGTTGTCCATTGTGGACCAGCTTGGCGAACTCAAGGGCCTTTTGGATGAGGGAGATTTCTCTTCGAGAATACTTGTATCGGCGAATGTACTGATGAAATCTTCCTTCTGTATATGCGAGATCAGAGTAGAAATTGAACAAGTCGCTCTCACGCCTCGTCGAAGCCGCAGGCGATCGACGGACCGTTCTAGACTTCCTGCCATCCACGATGCATCCTCCTCAAAACTCGGATACGTGTCTTCGCCCTTGAAACCCGTCTGTCACGTTGTGCCAATATTGGATGTCTTCTTCTCCCACCTTCCAGCACAGGTAAACCTCTTCTTCCTTTCGCAGTGCCGGAAAATCAACAAGGCCTTCCGAAATGCTCTTCACAATAACACCGTTTATTTCCACGTGGCGGAGAATCTGAACCAAGTCTTCCAATTCCTGCGGATGGTAATGATCCCCATTGGGTCCCCGGCCACCGAAGTATCGATGTCTATAGATGTCATAATTCAAGTGAATCAGCGCGGCATGGAGGCGAACCATCCGCTCCAGGTCTTCCTTCAAAACGCACAAGAGAGCTTGCGCCTCCTCCAGCGCAAAATGGCGCGCATGAATGCGTTGCATCAATTCTTCAAATCATCCTGACCCTGTTCTCCGTCATACATCCGGTGCATCAAGCTGTCAAAAAAGAAAGCCGAGTAATCCGAAAGCACGCGCTTGATGTGTTCCTGGGATCGTGAATCGACGTGATTGGCCTGACACCACTGAATCAAGTAGTTGTTGAAATATATTTCGGCAATCTCTTGAAAGTCCTCGTTGACGACGTCATCGTAGTATGCGTCCATGCGTTCTCCTACCAAAGGGTGATCAATCTAACCACGACCCCCGCCGAAAAGCAACAACAAAACTGCCCCTTTTGTGACCTTGTTTTTCGCGGATGCGGTGCGTAGTTTCGTTTCATGAAAATCGGACTCGTGGGGCCTGGGAAAGTGGGTACAGCGTTAGCTTGTCATTTGGCAAAGAATCGAAATCGCCTCGAAGCGGTCTTGTGCCGTCGGGAATCCGATGTTCTGCGAGTTCGGGAGATGACGAAGAGTAGGCGTGTCGGAGCCAAACCAGAGATCCTGGAGACCTGCGATGTAATCGTTTTTTGCGTTCCGGACGCCGATGTCGGGAGTGTGTCCGAAAGAGTTCGTTCATCACTATCAAAGTGCGCACGAGTTTTTCTTCACACGTCCGGTGTTCTGTCGTCGGATGCCCTCGCGGAGAGTTCGATCATTAGCCGGGGTTCGATGCATCCCTATCAGACGTTTGCAAGTCAAAACCCACTCCCTCCCCTTGCCGGTATCTGGTTCGGTATTGAAGGCGAACCCAAGGCGTGCCGCATCGCAAGAAGACTCGTGAAGATTCTGAAAGCGCATGCCGTGCCCATTCCGACCGGTTCGAAGACGCCCTACCATCTCGGGGCCGTCGTCATTTCCAACTTTCTCGTGGCGCTCCATCACATGACGGCTCGCCTGTACAGTTCCCTGGGATTCTCCGAAAATAAAACGCTCGACCTGGTTGCACCGATCGTCCGGCAGACACTGGAAAACATGACCCGCATGGGAATTGCTCCGTCCCTGACAGGTCCTGCCAGGCGAGGCGACATCGAAACTCTTGAACGGCACGCGAAGTATCTGCGGGAGCATTTTCCGGAGATGGCCAACATGTATGACGCTTTGTCGAATTACTGCAAAGAGGAAGTTTCTCCACGAAAGTCGCGACCATGAGCCGTGTGAGCCTTTTGTTCGTCGCGGGGATTTTCGCCGCGACTGCCTGTCGGGAATCCCTCAGCGACACCACGGACCTCCGGTATGAAGACCTGATTGTCGGCATGTGGCAATACACCAACTCGGTGACGCAGGAAACCATCACCCTGACGTTTTCTTCTGTCAAAGATGTCCACATCGTGAACCCGAGCCTGGGGATTGACTCGACCTATAGCTACTTCATCGATGCCGGTATCCTCTACCTGACGACAGGCGATTCCCCACCGGAGATTATTTTCAGTTATGTCATCGAGGAACTGAATTTCTCGCAAATGATTTTGCGCTTTTCCGGAGAGCGTCAGGCGTACTTCCGGGTTCGGCCATGACGATCGTGGGGATCGATCCGGGAAGTCAGGTGACGGGATACGGCATCGTCACACGGAACAACGGCCGCGTCCAATACGTCGCGAGCGGAACGATCCGGATGCGCAGTGCCGATCCCCTGCCGGTGCGTATGGAGAAGATCTACGCAGAACTCAGCACGCTCCTCAGGCAATATCCGCCGGATGCATGTGCGGTAGAAAACATTTTCGTCAGTCGCAACATCCAGAGCGCGTTAAAACTGGGTCAGGCGCGCGGCGCCTGCATCCTCGCTGCCGTCCACGCAAATGTCCGGATTACAGAGTATTCGCCACGGGAAGTCAAGCTCGCGATTGTCGGCAACGGAGCCGCATCGAAGAAACAGGTGGCATTTATGGTGGGTCAGCTGCTGGAGATCGGGAAGAAATTGCAGGAAGACGAATCAGACGCGCTCGCACTGGCTCTCTGTCAGGCCCGACGGAGTCTCACTCCCCGGTCACGTGTGCGATCCTGGAAAGACTTTGTCGCCGCGCATCCCGAGCGCGTCAAGAAACTGTGATTACGATTTTTTTAGTTCTTTGTAGTCCGCCTCGTATTTCGAAGCGCATTTGGCCTGGATGACTTCTCCTTCGAAGACTCCGCTCTCCAGATAGCGTCCGTCGATGACCGCTTCGCAGTCATCTTTGAACGTATCGGGAACCGGATCCTTGCCGACATACTTGACCGGGATGGTGGCTCCATTACGGGTCAACAAGAACTCGAGCTTCGAGCCCTCCTTCTTGATGCTTCCGGGGACGACGTTGCCGTGTACTTTCAGACGTTTGGTGTGTACGTCCGGTCCCATTGCCTTCAATTCATCGACAAACTTGTAGTACGACTTTCCCTCATCAAACCCGGTGTAGGCCAGAAATGACAACACTCCGACCACCAAGGCAACCCCGATTAGAACTTTGTTACGTGGTGTAAGCAAGGGAACTCCTTTTTCTGGAACATACGAATCGCGCGATCAAGACGCAACCTTCCGGTCCAGTCGCAACGTCTCCCCCTCCCAGTGCGAAATCACCGCGGCAGCTGTAACGTCCCCGGTGACGTTGAGCACGGTGCGGCCCATATCCAGGATACGATCCACGCCCAGGATGATGCCGATCCCCTCTGCGGGCACGTGAACCGCCTGCATCACCAAAACGATAAGGGGCAAGGATCCTCCCGGAATTCCGGCCGTGCCGATCGCTGTCAAGACCGCCATCACGACGACCAACGCCTGCTGACCGATGCTGAGGTCGACGCCAAACACTTCTGCGATGAACAGAACCGTCATGCCCTCATACAGCGCCGTTCCATTCATATTGACGGTTGCCCCCAGCGGCAAGACGAACCCGGCTAATGTGGGAGACACGCCCAAATCCGTTTCGGCAACCTGTATGGTCGTCGGCAAAGTCGCACTGCTCGATGAAGTGGAGAATGCCGTGATCATCACGGGTTTGATTCGGGAGAAGAATTTCCATGGCGAAACGCCGGCCAGAAGCCGCAAAACGATCGAATAGACGCCGACAAGATGGAGAACATACCCGAGAAACACCAGAATGACATACATGCCCAACGGCTTGAGAATGGCGAACCCGAAACGCGCCGTGATCCCAAATACCAAGCACGGAACGGCGTACGGGGCCAACCTCATCGCCATGCCGACGACACGAATACTGAATTCGTTCAGGCCCGTCAATCCGCGGGACAAAGAACCGGACACACTCGCCGGCATTGTCGTCATCACGTAGCCAAACAGGATCGACACGAGGATGAGCGGCAACATCTGCATTTCGACGACTGCCCTCAACAGATTCCGCGGCAGAATCATATCGATAAAGGTCATCAGTGTGAATTCCAATGAACGACTCTTTTCGATCACCGTGCTGGTGTTCCCACCATACAACTCCATCAGGTGCTTTTGCGTGGCCTCATCAAATCCCTTTCCCGGGTGGCCCATGTTGATCAAAAGGAGTCCGAGGACAGTCGCCACGACAGTCAAACCAACAAAGAAACCAATCGTACGGAAGCCGATCCTACCCAGTTTGTGAAGATCGCCAAGCTGAAATACCCCGAGAGTCAATGATGCAAACACCAGCGGGATAACGATCATGAACAACAGGCGAAGAAAAACCTGACCCACGGGATCGGTCCCGTTGCGAATGACAAATTCTACGGCCTCGCGCCATTCGACGACATCGGAGACGATCCAGTTGGTGCCAATTCCCGCTGCGAGCCCGATCACAAGCCCCAGCAGGATTTTCGAATGCAATTGCATACAACCTCAATCCAAGAATGATGTCGTGGGTTCTCGAACTTGCTGAGGAATATAGACGGGGCGACCGACGCTTACAACCCTTTTTGGCGCTTGTTATTTAGCGACTCGGATGTTACTTTGCTCGCCGCAAATGACAAACGCTCGTCCCAGACTATTCCTCGTGGACGGTATGGCCATCGCCTACCGCGCATTTTTCACCTTCATCAACAATCCTTTGCGCAATTCAAAAGGCGAGAATACCAGCGCGATTTTTGGTTTTGCCAATGCGATACTGAAAATCATGAACGACGAAAAACCCGACCATCTTGCGGTCGCGTTCGACACGCCGGAACCCACATTCCGCCACAGAAAATACGAATCCTACAAGGCAACCCGTGAGAAGATGCCGGAAGAACTCGGCCCCCAACTCCCGCGATTGAAAGAGCTTACCGAAGCCATGGGCATCCGGATTCTCGAAGTACCAGGGTACGAGGCAGATGATATCATCGGGACCCTGGCCGTTCGTTCTGCCAGGGACGGGATGGATGTATTTATGGTCACGGCCGATAAGGACTTCATGCAACTGGTTTCCCCTCACGTTTTCATCTATAACCCGATTCGAAAAGACGGAAACCCTGAGATTCTGGATGAAGCAAGTGTTGTTGAGAAATTCGGAGTTGGACCCGCGCAGGTCCCGGATATTCTGGGCCTGATGGGTGATTCTTCAGACAACATTCCGGGTGTCACAGGTGTAGGCGAAAAGACAGCGGCCAAATTGATTTCCGAATTCGGTTCCATCCGCGCCTTATACGAAAATACGGAGAAGCTCAAGGGAAAACTCAAGCAAAACGTCGAAGCGGATCGCAAGAACGCGTTTCTGTCGCGCGAGCTGGCCGTTATCGATACGGATGTTCCCCTGGATGTCCGTCCGGACACACTGACTCTGCGGCCGCACATTGACGATCGACTGGTCGCGCTGTTGACGGAGTATGGCTTTCACTCCCTGATCTCTCGTCTTCAGAAGACGATTTCGAACAAACCGCAACGGCGCGACACGCAATTTCGCATCCTGCCAACGCCGGAAGACATGCGCACCGCGTGGGATTCATCGTCTGGATCAGTCTCGTGCACGCTTGTCTCTGATTCGGTAGAGCCCATGCGGGCACAACTGCGCGGCGTGGCTTGGACCCGAGGAGACGGAAGCGGCTTCTTTGTCCCGTTCACAGGTCCGGCCGAATCGATGATGCCGAATCTCGCTCCGCTTTTCATCGGAGAACATCAGAAGATTTTCTTCAACGCCAAACAATCCGCGATCTTATTGGGAGAGTGTGGCGCACGGATCGAGGGGCCCCTATTTGACGTTTCCATTGCGGGTCATTTGTTGTCCAGTGATCGCAACCCGACGTTGCAAAACCTCGCAGAAGAATACCTGTCTGAGTCCGTGCCAACGACCACATCTGAAATAGAAAACGGCAAATTGTCGTACGACGACTCGAATCCCTCGATAACGGCGGAGGCGGTCGTCGCAGAGACACATGCGTTGCACCGCTTGCACCCGATTCTGACCCGTAGATTGGAGGAGATTCACTCCACAGATGTCTATCAGGGAATTGAAATTCCCTTGATTCCTGTTCTGGCAACCATGGAACGGACGGGCGTCTGGCTCGACGCACCGATCCTGTCGGAAATGTCCAGGGAGTTCTCACGGAAGATCGCGGAGTTGGAAAGTCGAATTCACCAGGAAGCCGGTCTTTCCTTCAATGTGAATTCCCCGTCTCAGCTGGGTGACATTCTCTTCGACAAATTGCAGATACACAAGATTGCCGGTGTGGAAAAACCCCGCAAGACCAAAACGGGCCAATACTCCACCGATGTGCGCGTTTTGGAAGAGTACCAATCTCTGCCGATCGTGGACTCGATATTGCATTATCGCCAGCTGACCAAACTGAAATCCACCTATGTCGATGGCTTGCCGCCGTTGATACACCCGCGCACGGGCCGGATTCACTCCACCTTCAGCCAGACGGTCGCAGCGACAGGGCGCCTGTCCTCCTCCAATCCGAATTTCCAAAACATCCCGGTTCGTACAGACATCGGGCGGGAAATCCGCAAGGCATTCGGTCCACAGAAGGCTGGCCATGTCATACTGACTGCGGACTACTCGCAGATCGAGTTACGTGTCATGGCCCACATGTCGGGCGATCCCCATCTGATCGGCACCTTCGCCGCCGGTCAGGATATTCACACGAGCACGGCGAGCCTTGTTTTTGATGTCCCTGCAGACCAGGTGACACGCGAACTCCGTCGCAAGGCGAAGGATATTAATTTCGGGATCCTATACGGTATTTCTCCTTTTGGATTGGCGTCTCGCATTGGCATGTCCCAATCAGAGGCCAAGGAATTCATCCAAAACTACTTCTCCAAATATCCGCGTGTCAAGGAATTCATCCAGACGACGTTGGACCAGGGAAAGTCAAATGGCTATGTCACCACGCTGTTTGGACGGCGACGGTTTCTCCCCGATCTCAAGAGCCGCAACTACGCCGTCCGCCAAAATGCAGAGCGGGCGGCAATCAATACTCCAATTCAGGGAACTGCGGCCGAGCTCATCAAAATCGCGATGATTCGTATTCATGAGGAACTCTCTCGACGAAAACTTCAATCCCGAATGATCCTTCAGGTGCATGACGAACTGATTTTTGAAGCCGATCGGAGCGAGGTCGACGAATTGGAAGAGATTGTGAAAGTCCAGATGGAATCGGCCGCCACGCTTCACGTGCCGCTTGAGGTAGATCTTGGCGTCGGTGACAATTGGTTGGAAGCCAAATAAGATGCAAAACCACTCATTTTCTGCAAAAGGAGTTTAATAATGGTCAGCCGCATACTGCGTTCATGGATCCTCGGAGCTTGTGTACTCGGAGTGGCGTCGTTCGGATGCAAGAAAGGTGAATTTCCGGGTGTTCCCAAACAAGCCGTCGCCTTGGTCAAGCAGGGGGATGATTCCCTGGCCGCACAACGCCTGGAATCCGCCCTCGACCTGTATTTGAAGGCGGTTGACATGGATGGGACGTTCTCCTATGCCAGCGCCAAAGCGGCCGAAGCCTACGCGATGGCGGGTATCCGACACAAGGCGACCAACAACACGAAAATGCGCGACGAAATGTTCAAACAGTCGCGCACGTATGTCGCTCAAGCGCTAGAGTCCAAGCCGGACGAGGGCTACGCGTTTTACGTTCTGGGCATTCTTGCGTTCGAAGAGAATCAGTACGACCCCGCACAGGAAAAACTGGAAAAAGCGCAAGAACTGGGAGTCAGTAATTTTGCCCTCCACACGACTCTTGGTTTCTTGTACAACAACCGGTCTGAGACGGCGAAATGTATTGAACAATACGTGAAAGCATCCGAACTCCGCCCGGACGATGTTACCATCCTGTATAATCTCGGCGAATTGTTTTTTGCTGTCGGCAATTACTCCAAGTCAACCGAGTATTTTGGCACGCTGGCAAAGATTCAGCCGGAGGAAGCATCCAATCGCGTAAATTACGCGGTTGCCATGTGGAAAGATGGTGAGGAGACCAAGGCCAAGAACCTGCTGAACCAGGTTCTTGAAAGCCCGACGGGCAACAAATTTCGCAATTTCAACTCGGTTGCCTGGGCTTTGATCGACAAGGACGTTGACTACGAGTGGGGCCTCAAGCTCGCTCACGCTGCCGATGAAATGAAGCCGAACAATCTTGAATCGACGGACATCCTGGGTTGGGGTTATTTCAAAGCGAAGAACTACGCCAAGGCGGTAGAGTATCTCTCTAAGTCCATGCGGCTGAAACCATCGGAAGAAGTGAAACGAAGACTGGATCTCGCCAGGGAAAAATTGGCGGAGGGCAGTGTCGGGTCACGATGAGCTTTGAATCTTCGCTTCGAGTGTTCGAATCCGCTTTCTGGCCTCGGTACCATAAATACTCTGCGGATAGCGAATGAGAAGATCCTTATAGGCTCGAATCGCGGATCGATAGTCCCGCTGAATCTCGGCGACTTCTCCCTTTCGAAACAGCGCTCGATCTCCAAGGGGAGACTGAAGACCGCTGCTAAGGAATTCATACGATCTCTCGGCGTCGGCATACTTCTTTTGTTCCGTCAGAATCTCAGCACGCAAAAAAAGAGCGTCATCGGTCAGCGGGGCCAGAGAGTGTGACTTGAGAAACGCGTCGAGAATGGCCAGTGCTTCGCCATTGCGTTTCTGCACCGCGAGCTTCTTCGCCTTGGCAAAGGCCTCCAAATCGGCCTTATCCTTCTGATTCTCTTGAATCACCAGGAGCAGCGACAACGCGTCATTCACCACACGCCCCCGCTTTTTCCCGACAAAGGGTTTCAGAATGTCCTTGGCCTTTGCGAAGTCCGCTTGGTAGAACGCAATCTCTGCCAGTCGAAATTGGATATCATCCGAAGATTCGTCCTTCCGGCTCAATTGATTGGTTGCCTTCGTCAGCTCCTGCTCCGCGCCCGCGAGATCGTTGGTCATGATCAGAGACTCGGCAATGCGGAGCCATGCACGCATTCGAAGCGGACTGGTCGGATATTCCGCCACAATCTGTCGATACTGCAACAACGCCGCATCCACATCGAAATAGTGAAGCAGATACAGGTCGGCACAGCGAATTCGCGCTTCGGCACCCCACTCTGTTCCCGGATAGCGTTGCGCCAGTTCTCGATACCTTCGAATGGCCTCATCGCGGACCTGTCGCTCGTTGCGCAGGGAATCTCTTGCCAGGTCGACCTCCCGTCTTGTATCCGGCAGAAATTCATAGCAAATCGCCAACCCCAGTTCCGCTTGCGGACTGTTGGGATATTGCCGCAGGAAAAATTCGTAGGCACTCTTGGCAGAAGTGTATTCACCGGCCCCGCGAGCCTGATCTGCAAAAAGCAGGATTTCCACGCCCTGCCGTTTGAGTCTCTTGTCCAGGATCGTGGCCAAGTCCAAAGCCTGCTCGTATTGTCCCGCGCCGATCAAGATGCGAAGCAGTAATCGATGCAGACCAACGTGGTTGGGCTGCGTGGCCAGGTATTCCCTCAGCGCACGAATGACTTGTTCGGTTTCATTCTTGCCCTCGGGGAACTGGCCGATCTGAGATTCGAGATAGGAAACGTCCTCCTGTCCACCCAAGAATCGGATCAGCTCCCGCGTCGCACGGTAGTAATCTCCGCGGTACGTGTGCAAGCGGGCCATTTCCAGCGTGAACAGACCCTCGTTGCGGAAACGTTCTCGTCCATGCTGATAGACCGCCTCGACATCATCCAACTGTCGATTCTCAATCATCGTGGACGCAAGGAGTCGATAGATCTGCTCTGTCGCGGTGGACAGATTGATCACCCGTATCGCTTCTGCTTTGGCATTTCGCTCCAGCTTGGCCCGGTAGAGCGCGTCCACTTTTTCGATACGATTGACCAATTGGGTGGTATCTCTGGCTACAATGGATTCAATCAGGCGCAGTCGTGCATCATGGTAGCCCAGACTCTTGTAAACGTTCTTGAGCCCTTGAAGCACCTGGACATGCGCCGAGTCCAGACGGTAGAGCTTCTGATAGATCGTCAGGGATTTTTCGAGTTGGCCGTCTCTCTCCAGAGCGACTGCCAATTCCAATTCGCGCTCAAAAGTCTGGGCCGCAACTGAAAAGACGGAAATCCACAAAAGGAAGAGCGATCTCATCGATCCACATCGATTTTGAATTTGCCAAATCCAGCTTCCAGCTCAATATCCAGGATCGGAGCCTGGTCATTGAACGACTTGCTGACGTACACATTATCCGAACGCCGATCAAAATCGCGAGACTCAATGGAGCAAACAGAAAAGATATTGTCCGTGAGCCGAATCCGGACATTTGTATCCTGAGGAATTCGGATATTGGCTTTGCCCACGCCCAGACTGATCTTGGCAGTCATGCTGGATTGAAGATAGCCGCTGAAATCAAGCAGGAAAGAACCGATCCCTCCTTCAAACTCAATCCGTTTGGCGTTGGAGTTGGCCAGCCCCACCAGACGCATATTCGATGCTCCGGCCTCGATCTTCATGGTGTGCATGGTTTCACGATTGGGCGTATCAAAACGAACCAACATCTTGCTGGCGCCCACCGAAATATCGAGATTTTGCAAACGCAGGCCAGACAAATCGAGATCGCCGCGGCAGGCGCCAAAGTCGCATTTCAGCGTCGTGGGGATGCGCTCGGTGACACCCACAAACCAATCTTGTTCACCAAATTCAGCCATTCCCACATCGTCGCCGTCCGCGATGTCGATATCCAGGTACCCTGTTTCACGAGACTTGGTGTACTTTACACTGGGTCTCAGCGTGGAACGGGACGCGATCACCTCAGCGAGCGCATCTGCCTCCACGCGTCCGACCTTGATTTGCCCGGCCGCATACGTGAGTCGAATCTTTACTTCCTTCTCATCCGTCCGATCGATTCTCCGGACCCCCTCCTGCGCGACGAGAACCCCCGTGATCAGGAGCCAGCCGGTGAGCAACAAGGTCTTCAATTTCGTTCAACCTTTCCTTTGAGAAACCGGTTCAACATCTCGCGCGCACGAAAAATCCGCGCCTTGACCGTACCGATCGGGACTTTGAGCATTTCCGCAATCTCCTCGTAGGATAACTCATCGGAATGACGAAGGTAAATCACGGTCTTGTACTTTTCCGGCAGGCTGTCAATCGCTCTCTTAATCAACGAGTTGCGCTCATTTCGCATCATCTCTTTGTCCGGATAATACGTCAGATCCGGAATTTCGAATGTGTAGGAGCTGTCTTTGTATTCGATCGGCGCATCAATGGACGTGGTCTGAAGTTTCTTCCGCCGCAGGTGATCGATGCAGTTGTTTGTTGCGATCTTATAGAGCCAGGTGGAAAACGAATACTCAAAATTAAAATTTGACAATGATGCAAAGGCCTTCATGAAAGCCTCCTGAACCAGGTCTTCGGACTCTTCCATAGAGCGCACCATCCGGTACATGACATTCTGGAGGGGACCCCGGTATCTCGTGACCAGCTCTTCATAGGCTTTCTGTTCTCCCGCAACGGCACGTTTCACCAGCGCAAAGTCTTCTTTCCGAATCCGCTCGCGCCTTTCCTGCTCATCCAGAACCGCTTTTTCTGCCAGTTTCTTTTCGGGCACAGGGGCGGATACGCTCTTCTTGGGTTTTCTTACGGCCATATCGTTAAGTTGTTCCAGACAAATTACTTGCGTTCAAACTGCCGATGATGAGTCCGGGAACAACGGGCCGCTCCTTCACAATCTGCAGGAGGCTGTTCAGTCGAACGGCAACGTGGCTTGGATCCGCATGCGAGGGAGCACTTACACGGACCCAAGGTTCCCCTCTTTGCACAGGATCACCCAGTTTCTTCAGGAACACCATTCCAACCCGTGGATCGATGGCATCTTCTGCCCGCATGCGACCGGCCCCCAGCTCCACGGCCATCATTCCAATGCCGTATGTGTCCATGCGTCCCAGATACCCGCTGTCCGGAGCAGGCACGTCGAATACTGCATCCGCCAGGGGATAGTCCTGCTCCAAGTCGCGGGGATCTCCTCCCTGAGCGCTCACCATCTGGCGAAACACATCCATCGCACGACCGTTGCGCAAATTCCTCTCGCACTGTTCCCTTGCCCGGTCCGCGCTCTCTTCGGGAAATGCGATCTGAAACATCCTGCGCCCAAGCTCGAGTGTCAATTCCCGAACGTCATCAGGTCCACCGCCTTCCAGAATGTCTAAACACTCCCTGACTTCCAGCCAATTACCAACGGCCTGACCCAGAGGTTGGTCCATTCGTGTCAAAATCGCCTCGGTCCGAACCCCCATCGATTCGGAAATTCCGACCAGCCACTCCGCCAACTCGCGCGCATTGGACTCCGTTTTCATGAAGGCGCCGTTCCCAACCTTGATATCCAGAACCAATCCGTCTATTCCTGCGGCCAACTTCTTGCTTAGAATACTGCCGCAAATCAGGGGCAGAGATTCGATGGTACCAGTTACATCCCGCAGAGCATACATCCTGCGATCGGCAGGGGCCAGGTCTGCGGTCTGTCCGATCATCGCGGTACCGACTGTCCTGACGAGCCGGATGAACTCGTCCATCTCCACGCGCACTCGAAATCCCGGAATGGATTCCAGTTTGTCCAGGGTACCGCCGGTGTGACCCAATCCCCTTCCGCTAATCATGGGGACTCGGACGCCAAGAGATGCGAGCAAGGGCGCCAAGAGGATGGATGTCTTGTCTCCAACTCCGCCCGTACTGTGTTTGTCGATTTTTTTTCCGGATACGGAACTCAGGTCCACACGGGATCCGGAATCTCGCATCGCGGCAACGAGGGTTCGCGTTTCTTCCCGGGTCATGCCGCGCCAATACACCGCCATCAGCCAGGCGGCCATCTGGGAATCATCGATCGTCCCGCGCGTAAAACGGTCAATCCATTCACGGATTTCATCCGACGTATGGCTGAGTCCATCGCGTTTGCGGATAATCATTTCGGAAGGAATCATGCGGAATTTCTAACCACAAAATGAATTCGATCAGCCTTCTCCGTTCCGGGCGACAGCGTCAAATCAGCGTAGCAGTTTTCCAAATGCATCCCCGAATCGCGAATCATCGCCTTCATTTCCCTGAGTCGGTAGATCTTTTGCCGATGGATTTCGCAGTAGATGGCTCCTCCATCCCGGAGACGAATTTCATTCACCTGCATTCGCTGAGATTCCATATAGGTGCTTACGCGTGTGTAACCGACGTCGGAGTCTTGTTCGTACCGACCCTTGAAATTGTCCATCGAGTTCTTATGCGTGCACATGTCGAAGATAAAGTATCCATCTGTCCGCAATTTTCGATGCACATTCGACAGTACCCCTCCGACGGATGCGGCGTCGGTCATGTAGTTGATGGAATCATACAGGCAAATCACACAGTCGGCCTGTCGAGGAATGTCGACCGATCGCATGTCGGCAATCTGAAAAGAAATCTCGCAACCCGCCGCCTCGGCTTTCCTTCTTGCCTGCTCGATCATTTCCGGCGAAACGTCACTGCATGACATCTCGTACCCACAACGGCTTAGCTCTACCGCACACGATCCGGTTCCACACGCCATTTCAAATATCCTCTTCGGCCGAAGGCCGTGTCGATCAAAAAGTGTTCGAATATAGGCAGTCCATGCCCGATAATCCACATGCTCCATCATGCGGTCATAGATCGCTGCGATGCTGGAATACGAACGAGATTCTACCATCCCGCTTCCCTTCGGATCACGAGTTCCGCCTGTGTCAGGTTGTCTACGATCCAGTCCGCTTCCTGCAAGTCGTCATCGGGAAGCGTCGTACGCAAGGCGACACAACGCGCCCCCGCGGCGATCGCCGATTGAATCCCAAAGGGTGCATTCTCAACGACAATAACCCCTCCGGGTTCGACCCCCAGTTGCTCCATGGCTTTTTCATAAGGCTGTGCATGGGGCTTGCGCTCAACGACGTCATCAGCCGTGACGATCGCTCCAAAACGCGAGCGAAAGGAGTCGCTGGTCGACAAGACAAATCGATCTGCGTGCGCACCGGTGACCAGCCCCAGCCGGAGCCGTCCCTGCAATCGATCCAACACCCCATTTGCATCGGGATAGAATCGTGGCGTCTTCGTGCGCTTGTACAGTTCGTTCTTGCGAACTGCGATGTCCCGTGCTGCGTCTTCGCCGATACCGTGGTGAGCGCACAATCGCTCGCTGATCCAAAACAGACTTTGACCCTCCAGACGGGCAAACTCCTCCCATCCGATCTGCACGCCGTACTCCTTGAAGATCTCATTCCACGAGTGATGGTGATCTTCGATGGTGGAGGCCAGAACGCCATCGAAGTCGAATAGGACCGCTTGAAGCCCCGAATTCATGAAGATTCCCGTTGGTACATCGACTTGAGCCTTTCGTACGAGGCACGACCGAGGCGAAACATAGTCAGAATCTTCCACGCAATCCACATCCGCTTCCACGATCCGGACCGTTCATAGCGTCGGGAACTGCAAATGACATGAGGCCGAAGAAACTGGAGCTTGCCACGACGCTTCATGGCATCGCACAGAAGAACGTCCTCCAGAATGGGAATATCGGCATACCCGCCGAGATTCAGAAATTCCGTGCGGCGTATGAACATGGCATTGGTCCCCACGAGATTGCCGAGAAGTCGTGTCCGTACGCCGTTCACCAGCATCCGATACAGCCTCAGGAACCACGTCTCATGGGAGTATTTCTTCACGAATCCCCCGCCAATGACGCCCGGAATGCGCATGGCTTCTTCCACGGCTGCAGAGGATCCTGGCCGCAACTCGCAATCAGCATGCAAGAAAAGAAGCACATCTCCCGTGGCGAAAGAAGCGCCGTGGTTCATTTGTCTCGCGCGGCCCCGGACGGACGGATCGTGCAGAAGCCTGATGGCTCCGCCGACTTTACCGATCCGCTCACGCGTTAGATCCGTGCTACCCCCGTCCACGCAGATCACTTCGTACCACGGCCCGGCCGCCCGCAAGCACTCAACCAACCGCTCGATCCGATCGGCCTCGTTCAGAATGGGAATCACAACGGAAACGCGGACCATCAGATTCCCAGTCTTTTGCGAACCGCGTCCACCTGACGGAATTTGTACTGATGATGACTTCCCTCTCCAGACTCATTCTGCCGATACGTATCAGCATCCAATACCTGAAACTCAACTGGAACAAAGATGATGCGACCCAGTTCTACAAAATCTGGAGTGTACAACATCTCGTCGACACGAATGGGAATGTCTGATACAAAATTGATCACCCGATATGCGTCGCTGGTGAAAGGATTGTCGGACGATTTTGTTTTTTCTTGTCGTTGCTTTCGACGGACGTACGATGCGTAATGCTGAAACCGCGGGATCAACCCGGCCATCTCCGCAAAGGAAATGAGGTTATTGTGAGAAGCTCCCGGGATAACGTAATTGAACGGACACACGGTGCGTCCCAGGAAGAATAGGACCGACAGGATGTCCGCTTGCGTTTGCGTGATAATGCGAAAGCGAATCTTGTCATAGATGGCGGCCGCGTGGTTCTCCTTTTTGGCCAACAACTTCGTCACCGTGGAGGCTTTGTCCTTGTGACTGCCATAATACTCGACAATATGAAAATTCTCCCGTCTCATCGTCTCAATCGCCGATTCGACCCGTTTCACGACCACGCCATAGACCTCTGACTCACTCAACTCGCAGCGATGTTGCAACTCCCGGGCATCCAGATGATGAACTGTGTGCATGACTTTCAGGAGCAGACAGGTGATGCTCTGCTCAGGATCCCGCCGCCGACTGCGCGAAGCCCGCAGCAGCATGTCCACGATCGTCACGGCAGGGTCCGTGATGCAATCCGGTATCTCGTATCCGAGGGCCTGGTGCAGGAAGGCTGCAGCATCCTGGCGAATACGATGCAATCGATGCAAATCCGATACATTGTGCACGTCATATCCGTTGACGCGAAGAAACAACTCCACCTCATGAGCGGTTTCAAAATTCAGCCGAAACCAGTCAATGACGGAATCCCCGGAGAGTACCGTACGAATGGCCTCCAGGTCACTGACAGTGATTTGTCTCAGATGTGTGCCCATGATCGGCGCGGTAACGGTTGTCATGTGGGGAACTGGCCCAATCGTTCTTTCATTCGCAGGACGGTTTCGTACGGCACGGGAAATTCGCCAATCTGGAGCGCATCAGCACGCCCGTGGCAGTCTGAACCCCCGCACTCCAACAGGTGATATCGCTGGACCAGGCGCCTGAAGTGTTCGGTGGAATTGGGAAAATGGTTTGGGTGAATCGTCTCGATTCCGTCGATACCGGACTCGATCACGTGCATGTAGTGTTTTTCCTTCATGTAGAAACTCGGATGCGCCAGAAACGCCAGCCCATTGGCACTGTGGATCAATTCAATGGCTTCGGCTGGAGTCACAGAAAATTTCTCTACGTACGCGATGCAATCGTATCCGAGATACTTTTTGAAGACGTCATAGACGTTCCTGGCGTACCCCTTTCGCATGAGGACGGTGGCGATATGCGGACGTCCGAAAGCTCCCTCTCCTGCTTCCGCGATGACCTCATCAAAACCGATCTCCACTCCCTCTGATTGCAGGATTCGCACCATCTTCTCCGCCCGCTCTCTTCGTGCCGCCACAAAGCGCTGAAGAGCCTGCAGCAGCGCTGGACAGCCTATATCGATGAAATATCCGAGAACGTGAATGTCCTTCCCTTCCCACGTCGCAGATAACTCGATTCCCGAGATGAGTTCCAGATTGCACGCGTCCGCAGCCCGCATCGCTTCGGGAATTCCGTTCACGGTGTCGTGATCGGTTAACGCTATCGCGGCCAGGTTCTTTTCTTTTGCGAGCGCGACAATTTCGGTTGGCGTCAGATTCCCGTCGGAAAAACGGGAATGGAGGTGGAGATCGGCGGTACCTGCGCTCAAATCAATTCTGCGAGGATTGGTATTTGCTTCTTGGACGCAAGACGAATCGCGCCCAGGTTGACGTCCGGTTCGGTGACAACAAACAGCGTTTCTTTGCGATTCGGGATGGCGATCATGAACAGTGTCCTGGATTGCAACTCAATCGTCATGAACCGCAATTGACCCCCTCCGGTTTCCTTGTCCGTCTTGGAGACGAACTCAACCGCTTGCGGGTAGAAATTCGCCAGCAGGGTCAGGTCAAAAGCATCCGGCTTCTTGTCGTTGGCTGCGGAGGCTCGGACAAAACCGGATTCGTCAACCACCGCCACGACGTCCACACCTTTGATCTTCGTGAAATCGGCCAGGCTGCTCCGGACCTTCTCCAGACTCTCTTGGCGGGAGTCCTCTTTCATTTGCGTCTTTGACTCCGGATTGACCTCGTCTTTTCGACGCATCCCTTCCAGCAACAGACTCTGCCAGCCTTTGGTGATGGACTCTTCTTCCGGAATCTCGCCTTTGCGAAATTCAAATTTTCCGTCCTCCCAGGACATGATCCTGTAAAACGCTTCATCGCCCTTCAAAGACCCGCACATCGCGTGGGTGATATTGCCCTCACTGAAGTAGATGATGCCTTGCTGGTTGTCCTTGTTCACGATCAGGGCGGCCACCATACGGCCGAGGATATTCATCTGGATCAAGTCACTCAGTTGGAAATCCGTCACCTTGCCGTCAAATCCCTTCTTTTCGCTGAGCGCCTTCTGAATGATTCCCCTCAGATCGTCGATTTCAAACGGCTTCTCGATGTAGAAGAGACTTCCCCGCTCCGTTGCTTCCTTTTGGACATCCGCTGAACCAAACGCCGTCATAATGATGGCGCGGGTGTTCGGATATTCCTTCTTGATTTCCAAGAGCAAATCCAGGCCGCTGATTCCAGGCATGCGAATGTCCGACACGACGAGGTCGACCGGTACCTGGGCCAGCAAGTTCAGAGCCTCATCGCCGCTGTTCACACAGATGACTTCAAAGTTATCCTTGTCACGAGAGAGATTCTTCGAAATACTCCACGTGAGGTCTTCCTCATCGTCCACGACCAGTACTTTTTTCTTCATGACTCACCTGCCTTTGCTGGCGTCTCAAGCGAATCCGTCGGCATCGCCTTTTCAGTCAGCGGCAGACAGATCAGAAACGTCGTTCCTTTTCCTAGTTCGCTTTGCACCTCGATATGTCCGTGGTGCTCATGAATGATACGATATACAATGGAAAGACCCAAGCCCGTACCGTTGGGTTTGGTTGTGAAGAACGGATCGAAGATCGCCGAAAGATGTTCTTGTTTGATACCGGCGCCTGTATCGTGAACCGTGATTTCGACCACGTCGCGCGGGTCAAAGAAATACGGCGGAATGTTGCGCTGTTTGCGAACCGCCGAAAACGTCAACACTCCATATGGCTTCATCGAGTCGAGCGCATTGATGAAGAGGTTCATCAGGACTTGTTCAATCTGATTTCCATCGACATACAACCGCGGAATCTTTGGATCGTAATATTCTTCAATCGTTATGTTCTCATTGACCATTCGTGATTTCAAAAGCGTGGTAATGTCCCCAACGATGGAGCGCAAATCGCAGTATTCGCGGTTGGGTTTCAAGGGACGGGCATACGAGAAAAACGATTTCAACAGATCGTTCAGACGATTGATCTGCTTGACAATTCTCTGCACGTACTCGGTGCGATGATCATCCGCCGGCATTTCCTTCTCCAACGCCTGCGCCATCGTCTTAATCCCCGCCAGTGGATTCCGGATTTCGTGCGCGATCCCACTGGTCAGCATACCCAGAGACACGAGCCGGTCCATGCGATACATCGTTTCTCTCATTTCCCGCACTTGGGAAATATCCCGAAAATGGATGATGTATCCCGCCTCCTGGCCTTCGCGCGTGAGACGTTTGTTCGTGCGAAATCCCAGATAAATTCTCTTGCCGGCGGGCAACCGTAGTTCCAACTCAGCGCCTTGTATCGAGTCCTCGCTGGTTGCGGAAAGCACCTTGGACACGGGCACCGATCCCAAAATCGCTGACAGCGCCTGTCCGACAACCTCCTCGCTGGTCGTGGAAAGAATACTTTCACCAGTACGATTGAGGAACGTCACTATCTCGTTTGAGTCCACCGTCATAATGCCCGATCCGATGCTCTGCAAAATACTATCATTAAACTGGGTCAGTTCCTCCAGTGCGCGGGTTGATTCACCGATTTGATTCTGGAGATTCAGGTTGAAGTCGGACAACTTGGTGAACAGCTGGATATTCTCCATCGCGAGCGCCACTTGTCCTGATAATGTCATCAACAGGCCGATGTCCACGTTGTACGTTGTCTTCCCAACCATAAGCAAGATCCCGATGGTCTCTCCACGAACCGAGACGGGGCAGGAGATCATGGAGCGAATCCCTACTCCAAACTGCTGGACAAATTCCCGCGGAGTCCGGGCGTCTCTTGCACAATCATCGACCCAGATGGGCTTCTCCTGTTTCCTGCAGGAGTCCAGGATCTCGACCTGCGGAAACAGCTTGCCCACCAATTCCGACGGAAGGGATTCCGAAATCGCTTCCACCCGCCAGGATTGCAAATCACAGGAGAAAAGGCAACATCCGCCAAACTCAAATTCCGAGGCTATCAACGTGAGCATGTCGCGCAGCGCTTTTCGTTGATCTTTGACCGAGAGGACAAAGCGGGCGACCTCCGAGAGTACCCGCAGTTCGGTATTCTTCCTCGCCAGCTTGGCGCGTTCGGCCTCATTCTCGGCGATTTGGCGCTCCAGCTTTTCTTGCAGGGCCTTCTGGCGAACCAGTGTAAGAACTCTAGCCGCCAATTCAACGCGATTCAGCGGAAGAAGGAGAAATTCGTCGGCGCCCGATTCGATGGCCCGCACGCGAGTCATATGGTCCATATCCGAAGACATGATCATAACAGGCACGTTTCGCGTACGGTCGGACTCTTTGATCAGCCTGCAAACCTGGTAGCCGTCGATCGATGGAATGTCTGCGGCCAAGATGACCAAGTCGTATGACCGCGCCGCCACAGCGTCCAAGGCTTCGTGGCCATCGGTCACCGCATCGACGGTATGATTCTGATCCGTCAACGCAGCTGCCACATCTGCCTGATTCTTGCGATTGATCTCACACAACAATACGCGGGACGGAACACCGGTCACGCAATTACCTCAACGGTTCGAAAATACGAAAGCCAACCGGAACCTCCGATTGGCCATACAGCAGACTCTTTGCAGAAAACATCAGGCAAAATCTTCTTTGAATTTTTGCAAATTGACGATGGTGAGATCATTCGTGCCACGCGAAATATACCCGTCGGTCATGAGGCGTTGGATGACGCGATTGATGGTCTCACGGGAAGTGCCGGCCATGTTGGCCAAATCCTGCTGGGTCGGCAGATTGGCAATCTTGATGGAAACTCCGGACGGCTCTCCGATATCCTCGGCCAATCGGAGCAGCGTGGAAGCCACCTTGCCGGTCGCGTTGCGAAGGGACAAACTCTTGATTTGGGCATCTGATTTGCGAATCCGGCTTGCCAATTCTTTCAGGAGATTGATCCCAATGGTGGGAAATTCGCTCAACAAGTTGAGAAAATCTTCACGGTGAATCAGTAGAATTTCTGCCTCTTTGATGACGGTCACGTTGGCCGAACGAGATTGTCCGTCCAGCAGAGAAAGCTCGCCGAAGAAATCACCCTCGGCCATAACCGCCAGGATGACTTCGCGTCCTTCTTCACTGATACGAGAGATCTTGACTTGTCCCGACATCAGGATGAATAGTGTTTGGCCCGTATCCTCTTCGATCAGGATCATCTGGTCCCGTGAGTACGTGCGCAAATGCGCAACAGCCGAAATTCGTTCCAGATCCTTGGGCGCCAGTTCCGAAAAAATCGGAACCCGCTTCAGAAAGCGGGCGCGTTCGGTGTGGGAAACTCCTGATGACATGGGCGCAATGTAGTCAAATCGATGGATTGCCGCAACAGCGATTCCTTAACCGGGAAGCGCGACTCGGAGTTGCTCTCCGTGAATTTCGAATTCAACCTGTCCGTCCGATTCCTCCACCTCGCCGTCTGCGTGAAACAGAAATCGACGATCGCACTCAACGCGAACACGGGTCACGCGGTACGTGGACATCTCCGGGATTCGGTCGATGGTCCCATTGAAGAGGCGCCATCCATTCCACAGGCCATGCAGAAATCCGAATTCTCGCAGGATGCTGACATCGAGCAGGCCGTCATCGGGTCTTGCCGCCGGGGCGATGATGGCTCCATTCCCGTATTCCCGCGTGTTGGCAACCGCCAAGACAAACGGACGAGATTCGACCAGCCGGTCGTCGAGCGTAACGCGCAGGGGCACCGGCTTGAATTTCCAGTACCCGCGGAGAGACAGCAAGACATATGGCAGAAGACCGCGTCGGCCTTTGCGTTTGTTAAACTGACTGCCCACATAAGCGTCGAAGCCAATTCCGGAGAAACCGAAGAAAAATCTCCTGTGTGAGCCATTCGTGATCATGCCCACATCGATCTTGCTGGTACGATGGTTCTTCAAACCGGCCACGGCCTTCCGCATGCTCAGCGGAATTCCCAACCCTCGAGCCAGGCCGTTACCCGAACCACATGGAACCACTCCGAGCGCCGCCGAGGATCCCAGCAGGCCGCGTGCCGTTTCATTGACCGTACCGTCCCCGCCGACCGCCACGACGACCTCGACCCCGCGAGCGGCCATCTCCGAGGCTAACTCTGTGGCGTGTCCTTTCTTTTCCGTGCGGGCAAAAGACGCTTCGGCCTGCAAATGGACGTTCGCCCATTTTCGAACTTCGCCCTCCAAATCACGTGCGACTCCCGCGTGCGGATTGATAATGAACCCGATTTTCATGATTCTTCACGCCACTGTGACACAGTTGCCAGATCCAAGTCCGCACATAAGATCAATTCCTCAGCCTCCTGGTTGGGAGTGGCACGGACGAGGATGCCGTCTGGGGATGCGATGAGAGAACGCCCCTGAAGGGGATTCCCAAAAATCGTCCCTACGGCACAGCATTTTGCGACGTAACTTCCGCTGACCCTGGCGCCGTTGACAAAGATCTCCTCGTCCCGACGATATTTTTCTTCTGTCGTTTCTACTTTCTTCGGCGACGTCGTTGGGACAAAAACAATATCGCAGTGAAATTTCGCGAGGTGTTTCCAAACCGATGGTTGCAAGACGTCCGCACAGATCAGTATGCCGATCACGGCATTTCCCACGTGAAACGTGTTACACCCTGTCCCTGCAGTCATCCCGGCTTTCTCTTCCGCGTGGAACAAATGATTTTTCACGTACGACCCTACGACGGCGCCGCGATCAGCGAGATAAGAGACATTGTAATATCTCCCATCCCTCTCTTCGACCAAACTGCCGCCAATCACGGCACAACGCAAGCGCTCCGACAACTCGCGAATCGCAGCGATATTTTCCTCCCGGTAGCGTGCCTCCGCCTGATGGGTCCGATGTTCATGCATGAAGAAATACTCTGGCAGACAGACAAGGTCTGGCCGCAGGGCCTCGATCCGACCCACCCGATCGCTGTTCAGTTCTGAATCGCAGGGAAATTGACAGAGCGCAACCCGACGGATCATTGAAATTCCGGTCGGGCAATGCCAAAAACAAAGACCCTTCGCGCCCCTCCGCGTTTGAGGGCATTGGCGCATTCGTTGACTGTTGCTCCAGTGGTAACCACGTCGTCGATCAACACGATGTCCCGCCCCACCATGGACTTGTTCCTCACGGCAAATATTCCTTCGACGTTCTTCTTGCGCTCTTCGGGAGAGTCCATCACCGTCTGCGATTCGTTGTTTGCCTTCCGGCACAGCATGTCCGTCTCGGATCGCACCGACCAACGCTCGGCCAAAGCCTCTGCAAAAAGAGCCGCCTGGTTGTATCCTCGCTCCCGCAGCCGCGCAGGATGCAGGGGAACCGGGACAAGAATGGCTTCGGGCCCGACAAAATCGGGTCGTGGACAGTGGTTCGCCAGAGCGGCGACACCGCTTAGAAATTGCTCATACTTCACAGCGTGAATCACATGCTGAACAAAGTCATTGTACACGAAGCCAAAGGCCAGCTCATCGATCGCATCGGCTTCCCGGATGCCGGTGTGCGCATCGGGAGCCGCCCGTACCAAATGCAACCAGCACGATGGGCAAAACTCTTCACCGTCATCCACAACCGCCCGGCACTGTCCGCAAACGGAAGGATAGAAAAACAAAAGCAGTGAACGAATCCAGGCGCGCATTATGAACTCAGTAGACGATTGAGTTCGTCGAACAGTTGTGAGCGATAGACAACCGCGTCCACCCCGGCGTCACGCGCCGCCTGCAGAGTCTCGACGTGAACATGGGATCCAAAACCCACTATGATCGCAGGATGAGGTCGGATTTGGGAAATCAGGAGTTTCAGATTCCACGACACTCTATCCAGGTCCAAAACAATCAAACGGGGCTTCGTATCCCGCACGCAGAGCAGGAATTGTTCAAGGGAAGCCGATTCGTTTCGCAGAGATTCCCCCGCTTGCACGGCGGCGGCATTGACCCGTGATAAGAGGAGCAGATCGGGAATGGCCGCAAGGATCATGGAGTTCCCAGGGGCAGACTGAACTTGAACTCGCTGCCCTTGCCGACCTCACTTTCGACCCAGATTTTTCCTCCGTGCGCTTCGACTGCCAGCTTGCAGAACGTCAGCCCCAGTCCTCTGTCGGTTTTCAATCCCAATTTCTTCAAGTCAGCTTGTGTGAATTTCTCAAAGATCTTCTCGCGGTATTCCACGGCGATGCCCTCGCCCTGATCGCGGAAAGTCACTTCCACCTGATGCAGCATCGGTTCTACGCCGACTTCGATTTCGATCACGCCATCGCGATGGCTATGTTTGATACCGTTGTGCAGGAGATTGGCCATCACACGCGAGATCAGGTCGCGATCGCCCAGGATCGGCGGCACGTTCGGTTCTACAGCAGAACGACACGATATCCCTGATTTCATCATCATCACGGACAGTTCATTGACGTTGGCTTCGATCAGTTCGCCGAGATTCAGCGGCTCTTTGCGAAGGACCATTTTGTTCTCTTCCATTCGGCTTATGTCGAGCAGCTCCGTGATCATCTTCAGAATGGTCGACGCACTTTCTTCCATTTTCTTGATGATGGTCATCTGCTTTTCAGTCAGACTCTCCGGAGTCATCGTCAGCAGTTCGGCACACCCCATAATGCCGGTGAGTGGATTTTTGAGATCGTGGACGATCATTTGAGTCAGGGTATCCCGAAAACCCTGCAACTCGAGCAATTGCCGATTCTTTGCATCGACCTCGTCCTTGCTTTGACGGAGCAGATCATGCAGGTCTTTGATCCGCAACAGCGAGCGAAGCCGGGCGATGAGCTCCAGGTTGTTGATCGGTTTGGAAAGAAAATCGTCGGCTCCTGACTCCAGGGCGCGCACTTCATCCTCGACGCTGTGGAGGGCCGTTACCATGATCACCGGCAAAGACTTCGTGCGCTCATCCGCTCGCAGGGCCTTGCAAACATCAAAGCCGTCCATTTCCGGCATCATCGCATCCAGGAGAACGACGTCCGGAAGTTCGCGTTCAATCGTGGCCAGAGCCTTCTTGCCCGTTGGGGCGGACACGATTCGGTAGCCCTTGCGCGTCAGGAACGTGTTCAGAAATTTGACGTTGAGCTCTTCGTCATCGACGATCAGAATCGTATACTTCTTTTCAGTGGAATTTTGTATTGTCATGTGCAAGACCTGATGGGTGCGGTGTCGCGTAAAACTTAGCCAAAACGTTGCAGATTCGCAAGAATCGCGAAGGCGTGGTTGAAAAATGGATCGGGTGGCGTTAGTTTTGACAAAATAGAAAAAAAGACAGGGAAGAAAAAGGATGGCGTCGTATCTCGTGACCGGCGGAGCCGGATTCATCGGTTCTCATTTGGTAGATCGTCTGCTTCGCGACGGACATTGCGTCCGCATTCTGGATAATTTCTCAACCGGGAAGAGAACCAATGCGGCCTTCTTTGTCGCGCATAAGAATTTCGAACTGGTGGAGGGCGACCTTCGAAGTTTTCATATTGTTCGGGCGGCCATGCGCGATATCGATTTTGTGTTTCATCAGGGCGCCTTGCCTTCTGTGTATCGTTCGATTCAGGATCCCATCACGACAAACGACGTGAATATCCTGGGCACGCTGAATGTCCTGGAAGCCGCCCGCGAGTTCCGCATTCGCCGCGTGGTCTATGCTTCCTCCTCCTCGGTGTACGGCAGCAACCCCTCCTTGCCCAAAACGGAAGACATGAAAGTTGAACCATTATCCCCCTATGCGTTATCCAAGTACACAGCGGAACGCTATTGTCAGATCTATCATTCCGTGTACGGATTGGAAACGGTCTGTCTGCGATACTTCAATGTCTTTGGACCGCGTCAGGACCCCGATTCACACTACTCGGCTGTCATTATCAAGTTTGCCAAGATGATGAAACTTCAACACACCCCTGTCATTTACGGAGATGGCAAACAATCGCGTGATTTCACCTTCATTGACAATGTAATCGAGGCAAACGTGCTTGCCTGTCACCAACCTCGGGCTGCCGGACAGGTGTACAACATTGCGTGCGGAGAACGATTTACACTACTCGATCTGGTGCAACATCTGAATCAGATCTGTAAAACCGCGATCATCCTGACTTTCGAGCCTGCGCGACCGGGTGATGTGCTCCACTCTCTAGCCAGCATTGACAAAGCCCGGGCTCATCTGGGATACGAACCGTCCGTTCACTTTGCACAGGGACTGCGCGCTGTATTTGCATCCCTGGGGCCGGGAGCGTGACGACGCAAAAGTCTGTCCTCTTTCTCGCCACGCGTATCGCCAGTCAGAAAACCGGTGGTGTTGAAATGCAGATCGACCGAATCGCGGGACAACTCCGCAGTCGAGGGTGGCAAATATGGTATATCGCTACCGCTCCCTCGCCGGCGGACTCCCCCTACGATCCGCACTGCGAGTACGTTCGTCGATCCAGGTATTTTGACCTGGTGCGTCTGGACATCCTGCGGATTCTGCGCCGTCGCCGACCTTCACTCGTGTATCAACGCGGACGATCCAACCTGACCGCCTCCCTCGTGGGATGGATTGCCGCGAATATCCTGCGCCTTCCGACCGTGTATCACTTCGCGGAAGACAGTGATTTCGATCCGAATATTTTTCTACCCGATCATTTTCACAAATCTCCCTGGCCGATTCGCCTCCTGATGCGATGTCAGAACCTGCTGAAGCGAAAACTCTTTGACATGACCATCCGTAGCGCTGCACTGCGTTTTGCTCAGACGGAATGGCAGCGCGTTCGTTGTGAACAAACGTTTCATCGAAATGCAGAATTGGTGCGATCGCCGATCGAGATTCCTCGGCATTCCGCAACAAAGGACACCCCCCCCGTCGTCCTGTGGATCGCGCACGCGGGTCGGCGCAAACGGCTGGAAATATTTGTGCGATTGGCGGCCGCATTGTCGCATCATCGTGTCCGGTTTGTCGCAGCCGGAACGGTTCCGGATGCTTCCTATCGCAGCGAAATAGATGAACTCATGAGGACAACTCCAAACATCGTTCACGTGGGTCCCTTATCCTGGGACGAATCGCAAAATTGGTTCGCACGCGCCTCGATCGTTGTCAACACCTCACTGCCCGACCGCGAAGGGTTTCCCAACACGTACCTGCAGGCTTGGATCCACGCAACGCCCGTCGTCACGCTGGATTGCGATCCGGATGGACTTCTCGAAACTCAACAGATGGGCTTTCATTCCCGCTCTTTCGAACAGTTGATTGCCGATGTGGATCGCTTAATCGCAAATCCAAGCCTTCGAGCGGAAATGGGCGCACGAGCGCGCGAGTACGTTTCCGCCCAACACGACGCGAATAAAATTGGACTTCAAATTGATTCCCATTTTACTCATCTTCTCAACGCAACCTAACAGACACAATCCGTGGACAAGCGCGTACAACTCATTCACGACCTTGCCAAAAATCTGTGGTGGGCTTGGAATCCCAAGGCTCAGAGTCTTTTTGAGACCCTTGCCCCGCAAACATGGCGCGATTCCTATCACAATGCCGTCGCGGTATTGAACGGGGTCAGCGATCAGGAACTGCACGCCCGACTGAAAGAGTCTGAACTGAGCGAACTGGCCAATGACGTCTTGGACGAATTTGACCAATACCTGGCCCGCGAAAAAACTTGGGGCCGTACGCACGCCCCGCAGTTGTCCATCCATCCGGTCGCTTATTTTAGTCCGGAGTTTGCCATCCACGAGTGTCTGCCGATCTATTCCGGTGGCCTCGGGATCTTGTCCGGGGACCATATGAAATCCGCGAGTGACCTGGGCCTGGGAGTGATCGGCATTGGACTCTTCTATCGCCAGGGATACTTTCAGCAGTCCGTGGCCGTCGAAGGGACGCAGGTTGAGAATTACCCGGAAAACTTGCCAGAACGTTTGCCGATTCGCCCGGTGGTCCATCGCAACGGCAGTCCTGTCCTCACTCGGGTGGAAATCGGACATTCCATGGTGACCCTCGCGGCATGGGAAGTGTCTGTCGGTCGCAACAAAGTCTACCTGCTTGACAGCAATCATCCCGATAACGAGGAACTGTACCGCCATCTCACGGCACGTACGTATGGCGGAGACATTACCACCCGCATTTGTCAGGAAATGGTGATCGGCATCGGCGGCGTCCGACTGCTGCGCCAATTGAATATCGACCCATCCGTGTATCATCTGAATGAGGGTCACAGCGCTTTCCTCATATTTGAACTGATTCGCGAGCAACTGCTCTCCGGAAAGAGTTTCGATGACGCCATCGCATGGACGAGACCACGGTGCGTGTTTACCACACACACGCCTGTTCCGGCCGGTCACGATCGATTTTCCAGAGACCTGATGGCGTTTGCGTTTGCGCATTATTCCGGTATGAGCGGAATATCCATCGATCGCATGATGGAATTTGGCCGCGTCCATCCGTCCGACCCGAATGAGACTTTCTGCATGACCGTCCTTGCCCTCAAGCACAGCCGCGCTTCGAACGCGGTCAGCGAACTTCATGGTCAGGTGACGCGCAACATGTGGAAAGAACTGTACCCAGACAAATCGGAAAAAGACGTACCCATCCTTCACATCACGAACGGCGTCCACATTCTGAGCTGGATGCAACATCGTACGAGGCAATTTTGGAGAAAATTTTGGGGAGAGGACTGGGAAACACACATCATGCAGCCGGATTTCTGGAATCGGGTCGCCGATCCGGAAATTATTTCAGATGAAGAAATCTGGGCGCTTCGGTACGGCCTGAGGAGGGACTTGGTCGAGTTTGTCCGCCGGCGACTCCACGTGCAAGAGGCCGCTACGTTTGCGGCCAGTAAGTTCATCGACACCATCCTTTCGCCCGACGCATTGACGATCGGATTCGCCAGACGATTTGCCGCATACAAACGACCGGGTCTGATTTTTTCGGATCTCGAAAGAATCGTTCGCTTGTGTAACGACATCGACCGCCCTGTTCAGTTCATTTTTGCCGGCAAGGCGCACCCCAAAGATGACATCGGCAAGGCGGCGGTGAAACGAATCGTCGAACTGACCAAGCACTCTCAACTCTTTGGAAAAGTTGTTTTCCTGGAAAACTACGACATTAACGTCGCCCGTCACATGATATCGGGTTGCGATATCTGGCTCAACAACCCACGTCGGCCCCACGAGGCAAGCGGCACGTCGGGACAGAAGACAGCCATCCATGGATGCCTGCACTTCTCGACACTGGACGGCTGGTGGCGTGAGGCCTACGACCAGACGAATGGATTTGCCATCGGAGAGGATTACTCCATCCCCGATGTCGAAACGCAGGACAAGGTAGACGAAGAACAATTGTACAAGACATTGACGGAGGTGATTCTCCCCGCCTACTTCAACCGCAATGGCGACGGTATTCCCTCCGCGTGGATCCAGCGCATTCGCCGGGCCATGATTACCCTCATCCAGGTGTACAATACCGACCGCATGGTCGCCGAATACAGCGACCGCATGTACCGGACTTAAGCCTTCAGCGACCTCAGGACGTCTATGAAACGATCGGCGTGAATGGTTGCGTTCATTTCATTGTGAATCACGTCGAGAAGAGTGGCGTCTGGCGCCAGGACGAACGTCGCGCGTTTATGTCCAAACCATCCCGCCATCCGCAACACGCCAAATAAGCGACCCAGCGTTTTCGATTCATCCTGCACCAATTCAAACGGCAAGGCGTGTCGCTCTCGAAATTGAGTATGACGATCATCCCCGTCCGTACTGACTCCAAATGCCCTCCCGCCCAACTCTTGGATTTCACGATACCGATCGCGGAAATGACAGGCCTGTGCGGTACAAATCGTCGTGAAGTCCCTCGGATAGAAAAACAGCGCCGTCGCCCGATAACGGGACAGCTCATCCATACCGAAGGCGGCTCCGGTGGAGGTCACCAATCGAAAATCCGTCACCCGTTGTCCCTTCTTTAGCATTCGATGTCTCCCTGCAGGATGTTCTTCGTGATTTGACGCGCACTCCGAACGGCGCTCTCGATCGACCCAGGCAAACCCGTGTTCGTCCAGTCTCCACCGACGTGTAGATTGGCATACGACGCGCACGCGCCAACTCCATGGTAAATCGCCTGACGTGTGCGGATCACGCGATATCGCACGCCGTGTGGAACAGCGATTCCACATTGGTTCAGTTCCTGGACCAAGAGTGCCATCAATTCCTCATTCGCCAAGTCGAGCCATCGGTCCGCGCGACTGATGGTGACCTGATACAATCCGCCTCCTTTGTTGAACAGCCACTGTCCTGCGGAGTCTACCAGCGCCGTCGCGGGAGGCGCTTCCAAATGGTCGCACCAAAAATAAACCGATACGATCGCCGAGGAACGACTTTCCATCGGATTGGCATCAATCTCTGCCAGGCATCGCGGAGGGATTGTTGAAACAACGATGTCGCATCGAATGTCATTTTCAGACGACAACAGAATTCGGCGGACGAACCCGTTCTGAACCACCCATTTCCTTACGCGTGAACCGTACCGAATTCGTACCCTATTCCGCGTCAGAAAAGTCATCGCCGGACGGATGAATGTGTCCTCCAGAGATTTTGTCGGCATCAACAGCGTCGGGCGTCGAACAAATTCGTCGAGAAGTCGGGAGAAATCAACAACGTCCACTTCCTCCAGGTCTCGGCTGAAAAAAGCCCGGCACAGGGGTTCCCATACGTACCGCATGCTCTCGCCGGATGCGCCAAATCCATGCAACGCTGTTCGCAATGACGACGCATGTACGCGACGTAATTGCACGAAGTGAAGAATCGTCTGAAGGCGGTCGGATATTGGCAGTAATCCAAAACCCAGCAATCCGGTGAAAAGGCTCAGCGAGTGCATGGTCGTCAGGACACCTTGTCGGCCGGTCGTCGAACGAAATGGGATGGAAGTTACGCGATCAAATGGAAAGTCAGCCACACCGATCTCACCTAACCAATCCAACGTCTCTTGGCAGGCATCGACCAAAACGTGCTGACCGTTGTCCAAGGTCCGGCCCGAAGCGTGATCGAGGAACGAGTGCAACCGCCCTCCCGGTCGCGACCCGGCTTCCACAAGCGTGCACTCGACTCCTGCTTTGACCAGCATCGATGCGGTGGCCAGTCCGCACACACCGGCTCCGATGATCACGACCAACCCAGACCCCACTCTCTGAAGACGATCCGGCTGATCGTCTGCATCTGCCGCCAACGACTCATGCGGATGCGCTTGGTAAAAACCAATCCCGGGTTCGTGCAGATCCTATCGAAAACGTATTTGTAAATCCCGTGCATCAATCGTGCGGACAACAAAGACTTCGCCCGGTGTACAGAATAGGTCCTTTCCAACGCGTCATAGAGCTTCTCGACTCGCATACACTCGTCGTGAAGCAGTTGTAACGTTTGACGGGTATCCGGATTTTGCAGAACCGCATCGGGTGTCAAACCAAACCGTTCCAGTCGCTCTTCGGAGAAGTAAACTCGACCGCGTTGTGTGTCCTCCAGAAAGTCGCGAAGGATGTTCGTGCGTTGTAGCGCCTCACCCAATCCCACCGCATAGTCCTCAGCCTCCGGCCGGCCCATGATGCGAATGCTCATCAACCCCACCGTCCCGGCGACTTTGCGACAATACTCACGTACGTCGTTATCCGTACGAAGCCGCCAGCCCACAATGTCTCCTTGAATCCCGCAAAGAAAGTCCTGAAACCACTCCCACGGCAGATCGTATTGCCTTGCCGCCACCGCCACTGCGTGCAACCATCCACCGCCTGTGCCTTCTCGCCACGTCTGTCGGAATTTCTGCTCCAACTCGCACAACAAATGAACTCTTTCTTCTGCGCTAATTTTTGCCGTGTCCGCCAGATCGTCCGCGTGTCGGCAAAAAGCATAGACTGACAAAAGGGCCTGGCGTCGATCCAACGGCAGCGTCAGCATGGGCAGGTAAAAATGGCTCTTTCGCGTCTCCGGTGTAATCATGTGAAGGACCGCCAAATCAATTTCATTGCATCGAGTTTTGTCCGAACCGGCCCGTCCGGGAAGCCAGCGAAATCATGAACTTCGATCTTGTCTGCGAGCATGTGGGCCGCGTTCCACACCGTTCTGACGTATCGAGAGAGCAAACCCTTCGTCAGAGACATCAGTGGACGGCCTGCCGTCAGAAGCGCGCGAATGCGCGTCAGCTGGGACAGGCGAAACTCAGGAAAGCCGTTGCCCGTGCGGCCGTGAATCCAGTCGTCTTCCGTGAATCCGTTCATCTCATCCAGTGGGAAGTACAACCGATTTAGCGAGCGGTCGCGCAGTAGGTGCTGAAGATGGTTGACCAGTTGGAGGGCCGTACAGATGGCGTCCGACGCCTGCAGGCACGACTTCCACGAGGGTTGGGTATGGTAACCGTAGACTCGCAGGATCAGTTCCCCCACGGGATTGGCCGACCAACGGCAATATTCCTCCAACTCCGAAAATGTCCTGTACCGGCTCTTCAGCAGGTCCACCTTGAACGCCTGCAGCGGACCCAGCACAATGTCCATGGGCAGATCGTGCCGACGAATCGTGTCTTGCAACGCCTTGAGGATTGGATGACGGGGCGTTCCGCGGGTGCAACTGCGCACCGACGCTTCCCATTGGAGGAGGCGATTCAGCTTTTCTGCGACCGCACCGTTGGCATCGGCGATGTCGTCCGACACACGCAGGTATGCATACAAGGCCGCCAGGCTCTTTCGCAGGACCGGGCGAGTGAAAGGTCCCAGGACCAGGAAATTCTCACGCCTCTCCCGCGCGATCCGGTGACAAACTCGATACCCTTCTGCAAGATCACGATCCATGCCCATCGAGAGACGAATATACCGTACTCCCGGTAGGATGCAACCGCTTCGTCACTTGCTATTGGCCCGCCTTTGCAATAAGTTTTTTGCTGCATGGCGACCAGGTTCAACACATGACTCCCACTCACATTGGGCCGTACCGGATTGAGGATGTTCTTGGCGAGGGGGCCATGGGAACCGTCTACAAAGGCTTGGATGGAACGACCGGCAAATCCGTTGCCATCAAGACTTTGCGAGCCAATCCGGCGCTGTCGGAAGAACAACGAAACGACTTCAAGCGTCGCTTCGTGCAAGAAGCGAAATCCGCCGAACTTCTTTCTCATTCCAACATCGTTCAGATTTATAATTATGGAGAAGAAAACGGCCTGGCCTACTTCGCGATGGAATATCTCGACGGCCTTCCGCTGAGTACGCTGATCGCGGAGAAACATCCTTTCTCGATTGACGATATCGTCCACATCATGACGCAGGTTTGTGAAGGCCTGGACTATGCGCACAAGAAGGGCGTTATTCACCGCGACATCAAACCGGCAAACATCATACTCACCACGGCCAACGTCGCAAAGATTACCGATTTCGGCATCGCCAAATTCTCCTCCTCAACCGCTACAATGACCGGAATGGTGGTAGGAACCCCCAGCTACATGTCCCCCGAACAAATCACAGGAAAGTTGATAGACCATCGGACGGATATTTTTTCCGCGGGGGCTGTCCTGTACGAATTGCTCACCTGCGAAAAGGCCTTTCCCGGAGACAACATCACCACGGTGATGTACCGCGTCGTTCATGAGAATCCTACGCCTCTCTCCGTCGTCAACATGTCTGCACCCGCGCAATTTGGATTGATCATTCAAAAAGCCGTGGCCAAGAATCCGGCCGATCGATACCAGACGGCCTCCGAAATGGCCGCGGATATCGTCTCCCATCGACACCTGAAATCGACCAGTATGAGCGAGACGCAGGTGATGTCGGCTGCCGACGTCCAGGCGACGATGATCCTAAACGATCCTACGCAGGCAACGATGATCATGACCGCCGCGGCAGACAAGCCGTCCGGATCAGCCAAACCATCCTGGTGGAAACATCCCTGGGTTGTCGGCGGGACCGTCGCGCTTCTACTGGCGGTCGGATACGTTTTCCTTCGTCCCACCGGCGAGAAAAAGAAACTGTTGCCGGGAGGAACGGCCTCCCTGACTTTGCGAACCAATATCCTCGAAGGAACGGTTATGTTGGATTCTCTTCCCCGGGAGATCCGCAATCAGAAAGTGGAATGGAACGACATCCCCGCCGGTGAATATGAATTGGTCGTGTCTCATGAAGCTTACCGGCCGTACAAGACGAGACTTCTCTTCGCTGAACATGAGAACAAGGACTTCGAAATCGAACTTCAACTCGCCCCGGTGCGCATACCCGAAGGGATCGATACCGCTTATCTCACAGTCACGTCAGTGCCCGAGGTGGTGCGGGTCTTGACGACCACGGGACGTTTGATCGGCTACACACCGCTCCATAGAATCCCCTTCCCGTCCGGCAAACACACGTTGCTGTTTAGTCGGGATAATTATCTCAACAAGACGCTCGAATTGGATTTGCGCAAACGCGGTGAGCGGAAGTTGCGACCCGTCTTGGATTTCCGAAAAGGCGCCCTGTCCATGGCCGGTGTGCAACCTCAGGGTGCGGAGATTCTCATCGAGGGAATCGCGTACCGGCCCACACGCAACTCTGGAATTGCGATGATCCCCGTCGGAAATCACGAGGTCACTTTCCAGAAAACAGGATTCCGTTCCCTGAGCCGGCCTCTGCAAATCAACGACCAAGACACCCTTCGTCCAACGATTTCCCTTGAACCCATTTTCGGCGCGTTGGTTGTTTCCAGCGATCCTCCCGGCGCAGAGATATACACCGGCGGCAAACGAATCGGTGTGACCCCATTTCGGGATGATCGCTTCCCCGCAGGCGTTCATCTGGTCCGGATTCAAAAGGGTCAACTGTTCTCAGTCAAGCGCGTGCTCGTCGACGAAAACCGGGAGGCCAAGACGCACGTGTCGCTTCAGGCTTCGATTGGAATCGTTCGGCTGTTGGTCGATCCATGGGCGACTGTGTTTGTGAATGGCCGCAATCAGGGCGCCACACCGCCCCTGGATAATCTCGCACTGGAACCAGGAACGTACGAAATTCAACTGGAGAACCCTGCCTTTGCGCCCGTCCGGAAAATGATCACCGTAAAGGCGGGAACGACGACGACCTTGCAACATGAGTTTAAGTAGATTCACACGATGGTTATGGACAATTGCCGCCACGTGGACCATTGCGAGTTGTGCGATGCGCTCCGCTAAGAGGACTCCCGACATGAACCCGCTACTCGAACGCGGACTCACGTCTTATAAATCTCGTGAATACGATCGTGCCCTCGCGACGCTGGACAGCCTCACTCAGTCGCCGCACGCTGCCGCGCGCCAAAAGACCGTTGCGCACAAAGTTCGTGCTTTTGTCTTCGCCATTCAGCGCAGAGACACACTGGCGGAAATGGAATTCGGACGCGCATACGAGCTGGATTCTCTCTTTGCGCTGGAATCCGCGGAAATGGGGAATCCAACGTGGATGCCCGCGTACGAACGAGCCCGATCCTTGGCCAGTCTGCGTCGACTACCCGTCGCCGAGTTGCTGCAGATGGGACAGCGCCACTACAAGGAGCGCAAGTACGAAGCGGCCCTTTCCTATCTGACCCTGGTGGCCCAACGCTTGGATGCCGCCGTTCCAGATCGAGTACAGGCGTGCAAGTTGCTTGCTTTTTCCTACGCATTGCTGAAGCGCCCCGAAGAGGCCAGGCAGGCGTTTCTGTCCGCCCTGAAAATCGATCCTCGATTCGCACTCGACAAGGCGGAGTATGGGAATCCGGTATGGACACCGCTGTACGAACAAGCGCAACGGGAGTTTCGCAAGTAATGCCGGCACTCATTCTCATTGACCGCAACCAACCCGGTCAACGCTATCCCCTTGAAAAGGCTCGTCTGCGAATCGGACGACGCCCCGATAACGACATTCTCGTTTCCAACATGATGGTCTCCGCTCACCACGCCGAAGTCCGGCAGGAGGCGGAGTCCTTCGTCCTCACGGATCTGGGCAGCACCAACGGCACGTTTGTCAATGGCGTGCGGCTGAACGAATCCCGACCGATCGGACACAACGATCAAATCAGCATCGGTGGCGTCGAATTCATCTTCCAAGCCAATGACAATGTGCCCGTGAATATTGTGGAAAAAACGCGAAACGGCGTCGAGGCCCCTGTCAGCCAGGTGGCGAATCTGGATTACAAGGACTTTGACTCCACGCACTTCTCCGATCTGTTCAAATCTGTACGACAACTCGTCATTTCCGAATCACCGGACCGGCCTGCGATCGTTCGCAATATCACTGAATTGGAAAAGATGTTTCAGATCCTGGACGACCAGTTGAAGCAGTCGGAGCGGTTTCAACAGCGATTGCATACGCTCTACGAAGTTGGCAAGATCATCAATCTGATCCTCGAAGAGGATCAACTCCTCCAAACCATTATCGACCTGGCGTTGAAAGTGATGAATGCGGACTGCGGATTCATCATGTTGTACGACCCTTCCGGTGAATTGGTGCCGCGCATTTCCCGGAAGATGGAAGCCGACGAGTTTTCCGCATCTTCGGCCACGTTCAGCCTGACCATCGCTCGACAGGTGGCCGAATCCGGTACCAGCATCCTGACATCCGATGCACAGACGGACGATCGCTTTCGCCAGGGACGGAGCATCATCTCCAACCAAATCCGGTCCGTCATCTGCGCTCCCCTGCGAAACAAGAATCAGAAGATCTTGGGTGTCCTGTACGTCGGCTCCAACCTCACCACCATGCTGTTTTCGCAAAACGACGTCGAGATGCTGGAAGCGTTTGCCAATCACGCGGCTATCTCGCTTGAAAACGCGAAATTGTACGAAGAGAGACGGCGGCGTGCGCATCTCAAGTCCGCGCTCGAACGGTACGTTTCCCGTCAGATCGCTGAGCGCATCATTTCCAACGACGAGTCCGGGGAAATCCGATTCCCACCTGAGAAGCGCGAAATCACCGTCTTGTTTTCCGACATTCGGGGTTTTACCAGCCTTGCAGAAAGACTCAGCCCGGAACGGATGGTTGAAATCCTGAATCGATATTTCACCCGAATGATCGATATTATTTTCCGATATGGCGGCACGCTGGACAAATTCATGGGCGACTCGGTCATGGCCCTGTTTGGCGCGCCGGAATCGTCGGGCAACGACGCGGTGGCGGCCGTCGAAGCGGCCGTCGAAATGCAAAAGACGATCGTTGCGTTCAATCTGGAACAGGATCAACTCGGACTGCCACGGATCGAGGTCGGGATCGGCATCAATACGGGGCCCGTCATCGTCGGCAACATCGGCTCAGACCAGCGCATGGAGTACAGTGCGATCGGCGACGAGGTGAACGTAGCGTCCCGACTGCAGGGAATTGCGAAAGGCCGGCAGATCCTCATGTCCAAGGCCACGCAGGAAAAATTGCCTGCCGCAATCCCTTCCGAGCGACTGGACGCTGTTCTGGTGAAAGGGAAATCGATCCCCGTCGATGTTTATCAAGTGCTTTATGAGAGTCCACCTAACTGAGAGAATCTATGGCGTTAGATCACCTAATTTATGACTGGAATGAGGAGTCGGAGGGACAGGACAAGCCCGCACAACCATTTGAATTGAATGACGAATCGCTTCGCGATGGTCTTCAATCGCCTTCCGTACGTGCGCCGTCGATCGAAGAAAAGCTCGAGATGTTGCATTTGATGAACGACCTGGGCATTCACGCCGCGGATGTCGGACTGCCGGGCGCGGGTCCGCATGTTCTGAAAGACGTGGTCACGCTGGCCAGGGAAATTGTACAGAAGAAACTGCAAATCCAACCCAACTGCGCGGCCCGGACTGTGAAGGCCGACATTGACCCCATCATCGAAGCTTCACAAAAATCGGGTATTTCCATTCAAGCGTGCACGTTCATCGGGTCGAGCCCCATTCGGCAATACGCAGAGGGATGGACGATGGACAAACTCCTGTCCTTCACGGACGACGCCGTCAGCTATGCGACCAGGAATGGCCTGGACGTCATGTTTGTCACGGAAGACACCACGCGCGCCCACCCCGATGATGTGCGTCGTTTGTATCAGACGGCCATTCGGGCGGGAGCACGCCGGGTCTGTCTTTCCGACACCGTTGGACATGCCACTCCCGAGGGAGCACAACGCCTTGTGACGTTCATGACCGGCGTGATCGCTGAGACCGGTGCAGAAGTGAAAATCGACTGGCATGGCCACAATGACCGGGGACTCGGCGTGGCGAATGCGCTGGCGGCCCTGAAGGCCGGCGCTCACCGCATCCACGGGACGGCCCTCGGCATCGGAGAACGAGTCGGTAATGTTCCCATGGATCAACTCATCGTCAACCTGAAATTAAAGAAGTGGATCGATCAGGACGTTCGAAAACTACCGGAATACTGCAAACGTGCTTCCACATACACCGGCGTGGCCATCCCTGTCACCTATCCCGTGTTTGGACAGGACGCTTTTCGGACTGGAACGGGTGTCCATGCCGCTGCCATTCTAAAGTCGCTGAACAAGGGCGACATGGAATTGGTCGACCGGGTCTATTCCAGCGTTCCCGCCGGGATGTTCGGCCTGGAACAGATCGTCGAAGTCGGTCCGATGAGCGGTGAATCGAACGTCATCTACTGGCTGCGACGGCGTAACGTCGAACCCACGGACGAACTGGTGAAAAAGATCTTTCAACGAGCCAAATCTTCCCCCACCGTCCTCACGGATTCTGAAATCTGGGCCCTGTGCGATATTCCGTTGGAATCCTGATCGGTCTGATAACCGGTGCGTTGCCGGCTCAGGAGTCTCCCTCCTGGATATTCTTCTCCGACAAACCGTCCGGCGGGAAAGTTCACATCTCGCAGGCATCCCTGCAGCGCCGGCTGACCCGCGGCCTTTCGTCCTCGGACTCACTGGACTGGCCGGTGTCTCAAGCCTACACCCACATCCTCCGATCTCTCGGCGTACGCATCCGTCACGAATCGCGCTGGTTCAACGCGGTTTCAATCGATGCCTCGACCGATCAACTGAAAAAGATCCGCCAACTGCCTTTTGTGAAACTGATTCGTCCGGTTGCAAAAGGCGAAAAATCGACCCTCCATCCATTCTCCATACCGGACTACGGCGCCTCGCTCAAGCAAAACGCGACCCTTCGGGTTCCGGCTGTGCACGCGTTGGGGCTTACTGGAAATGGAATCCGCATTGGCGTGTTGGACACCGGTTTCAACCTTAACCATCCGGCGCTACAGTCGACAGACGTCATTGCAGACAGCGATTTTGTCGATCACGACGGCCAGGTACGGGAGTGCGTCCCTTCGGACAAGAACTGCAGCAGTCATGGAACGTATGTGCTATCTGTTATCGCGGGTTTTGCGGAGGGGAGTCTGATCGGCCCGGCATACGGCGCTGAATTCCTGCTCGCGCGGACCGAAGATGACGACGGAACGGATTTGAAAGCCGAAGAAGACGCCTGGATTGCCGCTCTGGAATGGATGGAAGCCTCGGGAGCGGATGTAGTAACCAGCAGTATCAGCTACTTCGATGATTTCCGCGATCCCGGCGATGACTACACGTTGAGCGACCTGGATGGCAAAACTGCCCTGACAACACTTGCCACCGACATCGCCTTTGAGAAAGGGATGCTGGTATTCAATTCTGCCGGAAACCTGGGTAGTCGCGGAGCCAAATTTCTGGGGACGCCATCCGATGGCAAGAACATGATTGCCGTCGGCGCCATGTATGGAGACTCGACGGTGGCCGACTTCAGTTCACGAGGTCCGACAAAGGACGGACGCATCAAGCCGGATGTGATCGCCTTGGGCGTGGGCGTCCGGGTAGCAGAAGGCGAATCCGGCTATACGAATCTCTCCGGCACCTCGCTGTCCACTCCGTTAGTTGCAGGCATCGCGGCTCAGGCCCTGGAAGCCAATCCGCGATGGTCGGTCAGTCGACTTCGAACAGCCATTCTGCGAAGCGGTCATTTCTCGATCGATCCGGATCCCGTCGCGGGTTGGGGCGTTCCCGACGCAATGCGACTGATTCACGATGATCCCGACTTGCCCCAGCGCTCCACATTTTCCAATTTGGTCAGCTATCCCAACCCGGCCAATCCCTCCACAACCATTTCCTTTCGGGCGAAGGAGTCAGGCTCTTTTCGTATGGATATCTACAACACGCTTGGGGCTCGTGTGGCTACACTTGCGCACGCCTCCCCTGTGCAGGCGGGAGAACAAAAGACAGTAGCTTGGAATGGCCGGTCCGAAAATGGAAGGAGCGTCGCATCCGGCATGTATTTCTGCCGCCTGACGCTGAACGGTTTTTCGGCGGTAAGAAAGATCCTTCTGGTTCGCTAGGATTTCCGAATCGTCTCAACACTCTTTTTCAACTCCGCAACGGCAATCTGAATATCTTTTACCGTTGTGGACCGCCCCATCGTGATGCGAATGGCCCCACGAACATGGGACGGGTTGACGTGCATCCCGCTTAACACATGCGAGACAACCACACTGCCTGACGTACACGCCGACCCCGTGGAAATGGCTATTCCCGCCAGGTCCATTAGAACCAGTGCCTCGTCTGCGTTTACACCTTCAAACGAAATATTCAGATGACCGGGCAATCGATGTCTGCTGCAACCATTCAGGTGCGAGCCGGGTATCTCCCGTTGAATGTCGTTCCACATGGCATCACGAAGCTGGGTCAGTCGGATGGATTCAGTGTCCATCTGTTGGACGGACAATTCCACGGCTCTTGCAAAACCGACGATTCCCGCGACATTTTCCGTTCCCGCCCGTTGCCCTCGCTCCTGCGATCCCCCGTGGAACAACGGACTTGGCAATAGACCCTTGCGTACGTAAAGGGCGCCGACACCCTTCGGTCCATACAGTTTGTGCGCACTGACCGAGAGCAGATCAATTCCCATCCCGTGGACATCCAGAGGCAATTTACCGAGACTCTGCACTCCATCGACATGAAGCAGGATGTCTCGCTTCTTGGTGAGCGTGGCGACATCCGCGACCGGGTTGATCGTGCCGACTTCGTTGTTGACATGCATGACCGACACGAGAATCGTGTCGGGCCGGAGGCACGAGACGACCGCTTCTGGGAATACACGACCGTCCGTGTCGCATTCGGCGTACGAAATGTCGAATCCCTCTTCCTTCAGGTGTTCCAGGGCATGAATCACCGCATGGTGTTCAACACGATTGCCGACCAGATGTCGTCCTCGCCGCTGCATCGCATGCGCCATACCAACAATGGCGAGGTTATCGGATTCGGTTCCCCCAGCCGTGAAAACAATCTCGGAGGGATGCGCATGAATCGCTTCCGCGATCGTTTCCCGTGCGTGCTCGATCGCCACTTTTGCCGACCGTCCGAATGCATGAAGACTGGAGGCATTGCCAAATTCGGTCGTCATGTAGGGCACCATGGCCTCCAAAACGAGAGGGTCCAGAGGAGTCGTGGCGCTGTGATCGAGATAGATACGTGTTATCTTTTCAGAATTCATCGCGCATATAGTAGCAAAAAGACTGTCGTATGTCAACGTGGCGCCCACCCATCAGTGGGTGTAGGCAGAAAAGATCGTCTGTACGACCATTGTCGAGCGCACAAAATCGTATTGCACGAATACGAATTCTTTTGCATCTTCGCACGCGAAACAATGCCTCTGAGTAGCGTGTACACGGACCTAGCCGGAATTTCTGGCTGTTTCGCAGACAAGTCAGTAGTCAAAGGGAAAGCGCCAGTCCATGAGTATTCGGATCGGTATTCTCACCGTCAGTGATCGGGCGAGTGCGGGCGTGTACGAGGACCTTTCAGGCAAAGCGATTCGGGATACTCTTGAGTTGTTCCTCCAATCTTCCTGGGAAGAGTTGTACCGTTTGGTGCCCGATGAACGGCCCTTTATCGAAGAGACACTTATCGAACTGTCCGATCAGCACAAGTGCTGTCTGATCATCACCACGGGAGGGACCGGCCCAGCGCCACGGGATGTGACACCAGAGGCTACGCACTCCGTGTGCGATCGGATCTTACCGGGATTTGGAGAGCAGATGCGGGCGGCCTCACTCAAGCAAGTCCCGACCGCCATCCTTTCGAGACAAACCGCCGGGACACGGGGCTCCAGCTTGATCATCAATTTGCCAGGAAAGCCGAAGTCCATAAGGGAATGCCTCGAAGCCGTATTTCCAGCAGTACCCTACTGTATCGATTTGTTGGGGGGACCGTATATCGAGTGCAACGAATCGGTGATCCGGGTTTTTCGCCCGGCTCAGAAGTAGCCCTTGAAGCCAAACGCGAATGAAAATCGATTGAGCGTTAGCAGACCCTCAAGATTGTTCGTCGCCAAGTCGATGCGAAACCTCTTGGTGTAGAAACCGACGCCGCCGGACCAATTGAATCCGCGATTGTCGCCACCGATCGAGAAACCTGTCCTCCAGGCGATCAGAAATTGTGGCCGATACTCCATTCCCACCGCCGCACGAGGGGTAGTCTTGCCGCTAACGGAATTCAAAAACGCCTCCACATCCCCCGCAAACAGCGTCGTAGAATTCAGACGGTACCCTGCTCCCAGACGAAGGATCGCAGGCAGTGTGGAGGAAAACGACTTCGTACTGACTGTGGAATCGCTCGACTCCCAATCGTCTTCAAGCTGAATCACGCCACTCGACCGCACATGGTATTCGCCCACTCTCCGCTCCGCACCCTGAGTCCAGGACACCGTACTGATGATGTTCTGTGCCGAAAGACCGACGCTCCATTGCTCATTGATTTCTGCGAGGAAGCCAATGTCCGCGCCAAATCCATTGCCGCCCTTCGCAGTCACGAGATCGTAGGAGCCGTGGGAAATAATGCTGTCCGACTCCTCGATGTGGGCGCCCAGCTCTTTGGAATGCGCATGCTGGAAACCACGGTAGTATCGCAGTGTAATGCCGCCCGCTAATTCGCGCCACGGCACCCGAATCCACTTCTTCAAGGACAGACCGGCGCTGAGTCCCGTGGAAAGGAACATGTCGCCGCGCAGTTGGCCATTGGGACTGATCGTCTCTTCACCCACCACATAGTCCGTCAGAAAGAAGTCGGCAACCTCTCTGGGTACTTCCGCGTGCCCTGCCGAGACGAATGACATATCGAAAGCAAATTGTCGGTATTGAACCGAGAGGGCCCGTGCGACTCCGTCACCGGAAGCGGACAACCTGTCCTCACCGTCAAACAACTTCACAATCTTTCGTTTGTCGGATTCGTCCCATACCGCGCCGTTGTATTTGTTATACTGCGGTATGCTCAGGATATTGTTTCCGGCTCGCACGCCGAAGGAAAGGAAGTTAACGACAAATCTCCCCGGATTTCGCGAGGCGATTCCCAACGCGGCGGGATTCCAGAGCGGCGCTTCGGTGTTTTCTGTAATCGCGACCTGTGCCCGGGCCATACCCACCGCACGCGCGTCGTCCTCCCCGCCCGCATACACGAGCGACGGTATCAGCATTCCCAAAATAGCCCATCGTGTCATGATTCTTAATCCGTCAATGATTCATCAACCAGAAGTTCAACCTGTATGGAACTCACGACCCTCGCGAAATCAGCCGCGCTGACTCGCACGGTGCCGCCTGTACTGAGAAGTTGGACCTGAAGCCCACGGTATTTCTTGTGAAAGCGCTTAGTTCGAAACATGTTCGTGAACGCACTGTCCGGAATGAGAAAATCCAGATCCACCAGTCGTGGCTGCGTCACCATGCCATTCGCACCGGTCGGCGCCTTGTCTATCACCAGAGCGCCTGTGTCTGGAAACAAGAACGTCGTATCCGGCGTCAGGAAAGTGTAGAACGAGTCTTCTTGGGCGATATTATTGACCAGGAACCGAACGGAAATCGGCACGGGGAAGGAATTCGTGACCTGTCCCGTGATGTGGAGGCGTTTGACATCCTCCCTCAAGAGATCCTCTATTTTCTCATCAATCGCCAGTTCATTGGGCTTCGTCCGGATAAAGTTGCGCGTCGGTGCATTCGGCAGCGAAAACACCAGCGGAGCTCGAAGAAACACACGGAACGACAGACTGTCGGTTCCTATGACAGCGCCTTTCGACAGATTGTCTCCCACCACCGCACTCCCGGACAGCTTGATCGAATCCGGAAGCAGACTCAACACCCCGGCCACCTCGCCATACTTCGCGACCGGTGTCCTCAGCGTGTCACGCTGAGGGGCTCCCCCGGGAGTTCCTGTGTATTTGGTCAAGTCTCCCTGCAAAGTGGTCGTGCGAATCGTTCCGGATTTGGACCTCCCGCTGATGGAAATATCCAGCGACACAGGGAATGGAATCCGGTGTTCGGTATACACTTCAAAATAGGCCTGCGACAAATTGATCGTGTCGATTTGATCGATATTGATATCCTCCGATCGCTCGTCCAAATTCACAGTCTCCTGTGTAATCAAGCCCGTCACCCTGCTGAAATACAGCGTGTCCAGGGTAACATTTGCCTTCACACCGGCGCCGTTAGCAACCGTCTGCGAGGATGTGGCGGACGATGTCACAACGTCGTACGAGTACAGGAAGTGCTGATTACCAATGCTCAAAGTCTGCGGGATCAGCGATTTCGGCCGTAATTGCCACCCGCTCAAATTGACTGTGTCTTGTACAATTTGGCCGTTTCCCGCAGGAAGATTCTTTGTTCGGCTGAGTGGATTCCCTGCAGGATCAATGAAGTCGTTCGAAATGAAAGTGACTGTGGACGCGACCGGCAAATTGATGTTCGTGTATTTCATATACATTTTGCCACGCGAGACGTATCCCGTATCCAGGACGCTATTGGAGGATGATTTTACCGAGTCTGACCTCGCCAAAGTTTGCGCGGGAAATGTGCCGGTAACAGACGAATTCTTTACATCAAAAACCACTCGGACAGTAACGCTCAGGCTCGTATCGACCAACGGAACCGACGCTCCTGAGGAACCGGTCGATCCACCGCGAACTCGAACAAGGATTGGCGTCGTGATGGAGGACCCGCCGCTGAATGGGGTCGGAACCAGGCGCGTTACGGCCTGTCCAGTCGTCAAAGGACCGGTATAAAAACTATCAATGCGGACATTGTTCGACCGATATACCGTGACATGGAGACTATCTCTTGTCTGGGTGTTGTTGGTCACCACAACCCGCATCGATCCGGAATCGACGGTCATGGACGAAAACGAGCCAAAGGTCAGGTTTTGCTGTACCGTCGAAATTGTAAAGGCAGGTATGACACGATTTGTCTTTCCGTGAAGAGTGTCTACAGACGTCGGCGCAAGCGTTCCCAACCGATAGGTGGCTGTGCTGGAGTCTCGCAGTCGAATATTGTTATTGAAAACAGCAGTCGTCGAGTCCACGATTGGATCCTCGGCCAGATCGTCGCTCACTCCGAACGCCTCTCGATCCGATATAACCAGCACGACCGAGTCCTGCACAATCTCCAGATTCAGGGAGTCGTTCTTGTCTGCCAACTCCTCCTGCAAATCCGCAATCGTAAACAAATCATTACTGAGCGGGAGACCGACCTGGGTGGTAAATTCCGGGGCCTTTGGCGTTTCGCATGCCACCAGGCTCACCAGGAAGACGCACATTACGATTCTGAATTGAATGGGTCGCAAAACGGAATTCCTAGAAGTTGTTGAGATAAGCGGTTCAATCTATGTTTTTCGCGTCGCGAAAGCAATGCTTTGCATCACCCCCGGCCTCGTGTGTCACGATGTACCTGACTCGTCAACAGGGTCAGTGCCTTTGTCAGAATCTCCACCTCGATTTTCTTCGCTGCCACCGCCAGGATTTCCCCATCGGCATGAACCGGCAGACCCTCCTGAGATTCAATCGTCATCCTCTCTGTACGAAAATAATGCACGCCCGGTCGACTCAAATGGGTGCCTTTCATCGTTCTTGCCATGTCGAAAATCATTCGCCACCGGCTGCGGGAATCGATACAGCAAACATCCAGAAGGCCGTCGTCGATCTTCGCGTCCGGGGTTAGCAGGAATCCCCCGCCCGATGAGAATCCATTCCCGACCGTGATCATCAGGACGCGCGCCGAACGTTCCCCGTTGTCGGATCGATACGAGACAAAGGGATGGCGATATTCGAAAATGGCCTTGACGGCCGTAAACAAATAAATGGCCATCCCGCGCAGCCAGGTAATTCGACGACTCTCCGCATTCACATACGCGTCAAACCCGATCCCAACATTGTTGTCGACATACCGATGCACTCGATCATCGACAACCACTTTCGCGATATCAAACGACAGGAGTTGGGGATTTGACAAAACATCAACGGCTCTGCGATAGTCCTTCGGAATACTCGCAGTCTTCATGAAATCATTCCCCGATCCCATCGGCAAGATCGCCAAAGAAGGACGTTGCGATTCCGGGATTTCAAGAAGGCCGTTCACGATCTCGTGAATTGTCCCGTCCCCGCCCGCCGCGATGATTCTCGGATAGCGCGCGCCCATTTCGCGGACCAGGGTCGTGGCGTGGCCAGGCTCCTGCGTCAAGACCATATCGACCTCGATCCCCGCCTTGGCCATCAACGCCTGCAGATGCGGAATCTTGGACCGGGTATCGCCTCGATTGGATTCGGGATTGACTACCAGAAGATGGGTCGCCATGAACGGCTACAGCACGGCAATACAGTCTATTTCCACAAGCACATCCTTGGGAAGTCGTGCAACTTCGACGGTGGATCTCGCCGGCGCGTCGACAGTAAAGAACTGCGCGTAGATCTCATTCATCGCGGGAAAATCATTCATGCTCTTCAGAAACACCGTGGTTTTGACCACGCTAGAGTAAGACAATCCGGCTGCTTCCAGAATGCCGCCCAGATTGGACAATACTTTCCGGGTTTGCTCCTGGATGCCACCTTCGATCAGCGAACCGGATTCGGCCTCCAGTGCGATCTGACCGGACGTAAAAAGAAAGCCATTGGCAACCACGCCTTGATTGTAGGGTCCGATAGGCGCGGGAGTCTTGTTGCTGTTAATGAGTTTTTTCATGATCCTCTCCGGATGATCCCGGCAGTTTATGGTACGTCTTTGAACTTGGCATCCTGGATGTCATCCTCCCGAAAACTGGCATTCTTTACCTCTTTTTCCGGAGAACGAGCCGACGGGCGCTGCGACGAATGGCCAAAGAAATACTTCTTCAGAAGCGTGACCACGAAGTATCCGATGATCGCCAGCAGCAAGTAACGCAAAATCATCCTATCCCTTTCAAGAAAATTGACTGAGAAATCGCACGTCGTTCTCAAAAAAGACACGCAGATCGTTCACATCGTATCGCAACATGGCGATGCGATCGGCTCCCATGCCAAAGGCATATCCCGTGTAGCGGCCCTCCGGATAGCCGGCATGACGAAACAGATTCGGGTGCACCATACCTGCACCCATGATTTCGATCCATCCCGTTTGCTTGCAGACCCGGCAGCCCTTGCCTTTGCAGAAGATGCAAATCATGTCGACCTCGGCGCTCGGCTCCGTAAACGAAAAAAACGACGGTCGAAATCTTGTCCGTATTTCCCGACCGAACATCCGTCGAACAAATGTCGCAAGAGTGCCCTTGAGATCGGAAAAGGTCGTCCGTTCATCCACAACCAACCCTTCCACCTGATGAAAGAAGGGCATATGGGTCGCGTCGGGTGTGTCCTTGCGATACACGCGACCGGGACAAATCATCCGGATCGGCGGCTGTCGCTTCTCCATGACCCTCGCCTGCACCGGAGAAGTGTGAGTTCGCAGTACGACCCGATCGCTTACAAAGAATGTATCCTGCATGTCACGCGCGGGATGGTCTTTCGGTATGTTCACGGCTTCGAAATTGTAGTAGTCCAACTCCACTTCCGGACCGTCCTCGATGGTGAATCCCAGACTGACAAAAATATTCGAGATCTCGGTCAGTGTGCTCGTGATTGGGTGAACATGTCCGACAAAGCGGGATCGCCCCGGGAGGGTCGTGTCCAAGCGAAATGTCGCCGTGTCGGCCGCCTCCCATTTCCCCTTTTCGGCCGCCAGATGGTCCTCGATCTTTTTCTTCAAGAGGTTCAACTGCTTGCCAAAAAGCGGCTTCTCCGCCGGAGACAGTTGTTTCAACGCCTTTGTCGCTTCCGTCAACAGCCCGGAGCGACCCAGGAAACGAACATGCACGGCGTCCCATCTCGCACGATCCATGGGGCCGTCGCACTCTTCGTCAAACAACCGCTCGATTTCTTCCAGCTTCATGGGAACCGTTGCCCACCGTCAAGCAGGGAAAGTCGGATCACTTGGCGGACTTTGCAATTTCGATCAGCTTGTCAAAGGCCGGCTTGTCATGAATGGCCAGCTCCGATAACACCTTGCGATTGATATCGACATTGCTCTTCTTCAGCGCCGCGATGAATCGGGAGTAACTGAGGCCGTGTTCGCGAACGGCCGCATTGATCCGGACAATCCACAGTGCGCGGAAATTTCTCTTGTTGTGCTTGCGGTGAACCGTGGCATACGCCATCCCTTTTTCGACCGTCTCAATCGCGTTCCGCAAGACATTCTTGCGGTTCCCAAAATTGCCCTTCGCCGCGTTCATGATCTTTTTGCGACGGGCACGGGATGCCGGATTATTGGTTGCTCTCGGCATGATGAATCTCCTTCAGGTAATGGTACAAAGAACCGATTTGTTTTTAGCGCAATCCCAGCAACGCTTTCACGCGCTTCGTATCGCTGTCGTCCACCAGACTTTTCCCAGCCAGATGACGCTTACGTTTGTTGGACTTGCTCGACAACAAGTGCCGGGCGGTTGATTTCTTCCGGAGCAATTTGCCTTTTCCAGTTTCCTGGAATCGCTTCTTCGCGCCGCTGTTGGTTTTCATTTTGGGCATATGTTTCTCCTTTATTTCTTGACAAAAATCATAACCATGTGCTTGCCTTCGAGCTTCATCTCGCCGTCTAGACGCGCCACGGATTCCAAATCCGTCGCCAGGCGTTCCGCCAATTCGATTCCGAATTCACGGTTGGCCACTTCTCGTCCTTTGTAGACGATGACCGTCTTGACCTTGTATCCTTCCTGGATGAACCGGACGGCGTGTTTCAGTTTGAACTGATAATCGTGATCGTCCGTCGCCGGCCGAAATCGCAGTTCTTTGACCTCGCCGACATGCGTCTGCTTCTTCCGCTGGTCCTTCTCCTTCTTCTGCAGTTCGTATCGGTACTTTCCGAAATCAAGAATTTTGCAAACCGGAGGTTCGGCATTGGGAACGATCTCGAGTAGATCCAAATTGGATTCTTTGGCCATGCGCAGAGCTGCCATGGTATCGACGATTCCCACCTGTTCGCCATTGGACCCGATGAGTCTCACTTTGGCGACCCGAATCTGCTCGTTCACGCGAATTTGTAGTTCTTTAGCGATGACAACCTCCTACCGATTAGTTCAGCGATTTCGAAACGATTTTTTCTTTGATCAATGCAACAAATTGGTCGTAGTTCATCGTCCCTTGGTCACCCTCCCCGTGCCGGCGCACGGACACCGTCTGCGTTTCCACTTCCCGGTCTCCGATGACAAGGATGTACGGTATTTTCCTGGTTTCCGCTTCGCGGATCTTGTATCCAATCTTCTCATTGCGATCGTCCAGCGAAACCCGAACGCCCTCTGACTGCAGGTGTTCCCTTCGGGCAACGGCAAATTCACGATGAGCATCCCCGATCGTCAGAAGACTGACCTGTACGGGCGCCAGCCACACCGGGAAGTTTCCGGCATATTGCTCGATCAAGATGCCTATAAATCTCTCCAGCGAACCGAAGGGAGCACGGTGGATCATAATGGGCCGGTGCTTCTGTCCGTCCGATCCTGTGAACTCCAGTTTGAATCGTTCCGGCAGCACATAGTCCAACTGCACGGTACCCAACTGCCACGTCCTGCCCAAAACATCTTTTATCATGAAGTCTATTTTCGGTCCATAGAACGCAGCTTCACCCAAACCAATAAAATAATCCAGCTTCATCTCATCCGCCGCTTCCTTCAGATCCCGCTGCGCAACTTCCCACAGAGCGATGTCACCGCCGTACTTCTCCACCCGGTCATCGCGGAAGGACAACCGCGTCCGAAAGTCTTTAAAACCCAGTGTGCGAAATACAAACTGGATCAGTCCGATGACACGACACATTTCTTCTTTTACCTGATCCGGCCCAACGAAAAGATGGGAGTCATCGACCGTGAAACTGCGAACTCTCGTGAGGCCTGTCAGCTCGCCGGATTGCTCGTACCGATAGACCGTACCGAACTCCGCCAAACGCAGGGGCAGATCCTTGTAGCTACGCGGCTTGGAGGCATAGATTTGGATGTGATGGGGGCAATTCATCGGCTTGAGCAAAAATTGCTCTCCATCTTCCATCGTGATGGGCGCAAATTGGCTCTCTTTGTAGTACGGATAGTGACCGCTGGTCTTATACAAGTCGATGTTTCCGATATGAGGAGTTACGACCGGCAGGTATCCCTGCTTCAACTGCTCCTGCCTTAGGAATTCGACCAGTGTCTCCCGAAGGATCGTTCCGTTTGGAAGCCACAGTGGCAATCCTCCGCCGACCTTCGGTGTCAGGTAGAATAGCTCAAGTTCCTGACCCAATTTCCTGTGATCACGCTTTTTCGCCTCCTCCAACATGCGCAGGTATTCGTCCAACTGCTTCTTGGACGGAAAACTGACCGCCCGCAACCGCTGCAGTTGAAGGTTGTTTTCATTTCCTTTGTAGAAGGCTCCTGCAACGGACATGATCTTAAAAGCCTTGATCATACCCAGATTTGGAAGATGAGGCCCTCGGCACAGATCTTCAAATTCCCCCTGCGTGTACGTGCTGATCACGTCCCCGTTCGGAACACTCTCGATAATCGGCAGTTTGAAGTCTTCTTTTTTGCGTCGGAAGATTTCCAACGCTTCTTCACGCGAGAGTTCACGTCTGGTAGTGATGTACTTTTCCCTGAGGATCTTCTCAACTTCCCCTTCGATCTTGGCAAAATCATCCTGCGAGATCGGATTCGGGAAAAGGATGTCGTAGAAGAATCCAGATTCCGTGGGTGGCCCATCTTCCAGTTTGGCCTCCGGCCAAAGACGCTTCACCGCCTGCGCCATGACGTGTGTAGAGGTGTGCCAGAAGACGGACATGCCTTCCGGTGTATCTGTCGTGTGCAGTTTCAGGGAGCAGTCCGTAACCAGCGGACGCGCCAGGTCGAGCAATCGACCGTCCACTTCGGCAACCGTACATTTTTCAGCCAGACCACGGCTGATGGATTGAGCAATCGCCAGCGGTGTGGTTCCAGATGGAAAGGACCGCACTGAATGATCGGGGAACGTTACATGAATATCAGACAAACAATCACCTAAGTTTTTGTTAACCGGCGCCTCAGTAGCTGCGCGGGTAAGTTAGGTATGCCTCCCGGCAATTTGGACGCGTATGGTAATACGCGTCGTTCAAATCTGCAAGAACTTCCTGAAGTTCCTTGGAGGCGACGGACAGAGTCGAACTGTCGATGGGGCTTTTGCAGAGCCCTGCCTTACCACTTGGCTACGTCGCCGATATTACGTGGACTCGACTGGATTCGAACCAGTGACCTCTACGATGTCAACGTAGCGCTCTAACCAACTGAGCTACGAGTCCATACCGTGCTCGGAGCCGGAATCGAACCGGCACGAACCTTTACGGGTTCCCAGGATTTTAAGTCCTGTGCGTCTACCAGTTCCGCCATCCGAGCTCACGAGGAGCAACTTGTCAAAAAACTGCACTGTAATAGAAATGACCAGTACCCACGGGATACTGGTCATTCTCGTCTACTTAATTCAGTAGATTCATCTGGATTACACGGCAAAGAGCGAGAGACGAGACTCGAACTCGCGACATCAACCTTGGCAAGGTTGCACTCTACCAACTGA
>CAZRTJ010000006.1:0-162479 GCA_964602985.1 uncultured Bacteroidota bacterium | reverse complement strand
CCTAACGCCCAGCATCAGCGGCGGCGCGCAGCGCCGTCCGCTGCATGCTGTTGTTGGGCTTCATATTCCGCACGTTATTCAAAAAAAGTCATCTGTTTTGACGCTTTCTTACCCTCTTGACCGTAGAGAGAGGCAACTGAATCCTCAAATTTGTTCACAGCATTCTCATGATGCTGCAAGAACCACTTCTTGTGGTTCTCAAGGTATTCTTCACGTACATCGGCCCGTCGGAGGTCTAAAGGCACTCGCTCCATTCTTGGGTCAACACTGTCAAAGCCAGAGAACATCTGTCCCAAACGGTCCTTAGTCATGCTGACGTATTCAGGATTGATCTCGATACCAATTGCTTTACGATCAAGCTGTTGGCAAACACGGAGCACCGTGCCACTTCCCGAGAACGGGTCAAGAATAAAATCGCCAGCATCCGAAGAAGCAAGCACCATCCGCTCAATAAGACCTTCTGGCTTCTGAGTTGGGTGGTTCTGTCGGTTCTCGTTGCAGTAATGCACATGGGAGAACTCCCATACGTCTCCGGGATTTGCTCCCCGCATGTTATTTCTCTCTCGGTAGTATTTCTGCGGGACACGAACGGCATCGAGATTGAACTTTGGTGTTTCCGACTTCGTAAACATCAAAATATCGTCATGGCGCGGCGAAAATCCTTTGGTCTTACCCATGCCTTGGGTGTAGTGCCAGACGATCCAGTTGCTGAAGAACATCTGTAACTCACGATCAAGAATGTCATATAAATAGGAAATAAAGCGGAATCCCATGAACACATACAGCGTGCCATTTGGCTTCATGAGCCTGTGTGCCTCACGCAACCAGTCGCGGGAAAATGCGAGGTATTCGTCAAATCCCTTGATGTCATGGTTATTGCCATAGTCTTTCCCGAGGTTGTACGGGGGATCGGCGATCACAAGGTCGACGGATGCGCCATTCAGCTTCCGCATTTCCTGAACAGCCTCTCCGGTGATAATTTGGATGTCAGTCATCAGTCTTTATCCAATCATTCTTTTTGGCCAGTGCAAGCCACTCGTCGAATCCCTTGCGGGAATTGATGAACTTCCTGTCAAGCAGTTGGCAGAACTCCCAAGTAGTGCGTTTTTCAAGTTTCACATAATGGATATCGCGAACCTGAAGCTGTCCACTGCCCAATGCCGGGTTATAGCTCAAGTCTGCGCTCGAAAGGAACTTGAGATCGTAGGCATTGTGGGCCACGACCTCCATGATCCCATCCATCAAACCTGTCTCATCGTTCTTCGTGGAGTACACCCGGTGCTTCAAAGACAGGATGATGAATATGTAGTCGGGGTCCTCGACGTAGGCCGTTCTGATTCTCTTGAAGGATGTGATATTGGGTGATTTGCCACTTGATTCAAAATCCTCGGATGTAGCCTTAACGTCAACCTCTGCCGTAACCCCGGATTCCACTTTCCGCTTTTTCTTGAATTGGAGTATCACGTCGGCCATGTGAAGCCGCTGCTGGGCCTCTACATTGATAAGATGGTACTCGTTGGTCTTGTCTTCCATCACGTCGTAAAAAGTCTCGTATGCCCATGCCTCGACGATCGGCCCGGCGATCTTGTTTATGTTCTCCATCGGCAGACCGAGCTTCAGATTTGTGTTGATGATGATTTGGTTTTGGCCAGTATCAATGGCCGCTTGCATGATGGCCTCGATGGCGTTTGTGACGAACTCCGAGCATTCGCTGTAATCGTCACATTGCTGCGGTTGCTTTAGTTCGAGGTCATCGTATTGCATCGCTCGTTACTCCCATCATCGTCTGTTTCTGTGAAGCCCAACAACGCGGCTAAGCGGAGAGCGTCAGCGAATCCGCTTAAGCCGCTGAGTTATACGGCGTTCAATAGACTTTCATTCTTCTTCAATGCAGTGATCTTGCAAAACGCAAAAAAACCGATGCAGCCGCATCAACTCGGGCGTCTCTTCGTGAAACATGCAAAACCCTCGATTGATGACTCGAATGGTCCGCGTCTTGCCGCCAATCGTGTACTCCAAGTGGTCGACTTCGGTCGGATGACCAACGCCTGGTGCGCCAAACTGACCCGAAAGGTCTGCAATGCGCTCCTCTTCAAACGATTCGGAAACAGCCTGTGAAATGGCCACCGAATCGAAACGAGCACGCTTCAAGGCGGCATCGGCCGAAGCACGTTTTGGCGCATCGAACAAACCCCAGTAGTAATTTAAACTCTCAATCATCGCAGTCACTTAAACGCCGTATAACAACGCGGCTAAGCGGCGCCGCACCTAATTTGATTGTTTCGCTCATACTTTCAACGTCCGCTTAAGCCGCTGAGTTATATAGCGCGACTGTTCATTTCTCACCGTCGCTCAATTTGGGAATCAAGAGTTTCTTGAAGTTCGTCTCTCCTCGCAATCACAGAGTCTAGCATTTGCTCGTCAAACCTGTTTTGCTTATAGACTTGTCTCTGAATTTCAGATCGTTTTTCAAGGAAATATCCTCTAAAATCAAAGCTTTTGCCTGTTATCGCAAAATACACGTAATGGCCAAGCAGAACTAATGGCGAGAAAATGAAGACAATTGGTTCGATGATGTTCCAAGACACATAGTGGATTAATAGGGACATAATCAGGATGTACACGATAATTGGTAGCGATAAAAGGAAGAGGTGATTCCTGTTTCTCTTGACAACCTCACGATCGCTAATGTCTCTTAGATTCAGAAGGTTGTTAATGGACGTCTTCGCTTCGTCAAGCAACTGCTGTTGAAAGCGCCGCTTCTCTTTTTCATGATCCGCTTGAACACGTCGCAAGTCCTCTTCAGCCTCTTCCTTTATTTTGGAGATTTTCACATCAAGGGTTTTTCTAGCGAACTTGGTTGCCGCATTTGCGATCTTCGCAGGATCCTGTTGATCGAGAATGCCTTCAAACTTGTTTTCCACCATCTTCTCGAAAATTGTTGTTTGCTTCTCGAAATCCTCGGTTGTCTCACTAATCCCTGCAACAACATACTGAAGTTGTTCCTCCTCCAAAAGCGATTTTTCTTGACGCAACTTTAGAAATCCCACGAGACTTTTGTAATCGTCATCCGATCGCGAGAAATATCTCAGCAAGATCGTCATCCATTGACTTGGTAATAGTGCAATTGGTTGGCAATCATTTCGATTGAAGTCCCAATCTCGTAGCCTTTGGTCCACTGAAACGAAGTAATACTTCGTTTCAGCAATTGTAATCTTATGGTTTCCTCGTTTTGTTTCGACTAAATATGTGTTCAATGCATCAAAACGGTGGCTCTTTTGTTGTGATGTTCGTTTAAACTGCTCTATGTCATGAGCATACTTATCGATGGTCGCATTGACTGAACTATCTGATTCATCAAACCAGTCTCTGAAGTCCTCTGTAATGTTGAATGTCTCGAGTAGTTGATCGTATAGGACGTCAATGTGCGAAGAAAAATTTGTGAAGCCGTAGCTCGTTCTGCCATCACGCCACCTATGATAAAATTCATAGAAGCCAGGATTAACCGCATATTGTGAAAACAATCGTGGGTTGATTTTGCGAAAGGGAACTTTTTGGAGATTTGCAAGATGGTGCTTTACTGTTTCCTTGAATTCCTGTCGAGTGTATTTTGAGATCAACAAGGACTGTCCGTTGTTAATGCACTGTCTCAGGAAATCACGAATTCTGTTCTTCCTATCGTCGCCATTGATTCCAATCGCTCTGTAAACAACATTATTATCTAAGTAGAAGTATTTCTTTTTCAGACTACCAAGGTGCGGATTGGCAGTCACATTGTTTGAAATGAGCCCGTATTCCACAGCATAGCTAATCAAGCTATACAGCGCTTTGTTCTTATCAGGATTGTCCCAATCAATGAATCCATTGATAGCCTGCCGTTCAGAAGGAGTGAATTGACTTGAATCAACAGAGATCTCGTTGGCTTTGCATCCATTGGCGATTATCTTGCGAAACGCGTTGATGTTCTTGTTTAAAAGCTCATAAAGGAATCTGTAAAGAACATCTTCAATCTTATCTTTTGCTAGTTCTCCAATATAGTGCTTGCTAACGTAAGCACTCACGAATGCTGAGAGGTTATTCGTTTCGGCTCTCTGTTGAAGGCTTGTGAACCTTTGCGTAACAAGCCTTAAATGAGGTGCACGCGTTTTGGCATCGTACCGCACCTGAAAGTGCCCATGCTTGGAATTAACCAAATCATTAATTTCTTTTTCATCAAATAGTAGTTCAAGATTTGTTTTTATGCAGTCTATTAACTCATGAATCGACATCTCCGCATTATTGTTGTTCAGAAACATACTTTCGACAATTTTCTTGTGGATATTGCGAGGAGAGACAATCGTATTGTCATCTGCGAACAGTACGGCTGCTGTTCTAAGGACTGTTGGCCTATTCATGATTTACCCTGTCAATCTCGACAGCATGTTGTAGCGCTATATAACTTCAATTATCCGCCCACATGATACGTAGTCCCCGCCACAAAAGAAATAGGTTGCGCGTGTGTGGATAACACGCTAATATCGTGTGTTATCTCTTAGCCAATCACCTAATTTCTCGTATCGATGAAAAAATCGCCCTTCCTCGAAAAGGTGCGTCAGGTCTTTCGGGTTCGGCAACTGTCATACCGGACCGAAAAGTCCTATCTCGATTGGATCTATCGATTCATCGTCTTCCATGAAAAGCGTCACCCCGAAACTCTCGGCGAAAAGGACCTCGCCGCTTTTCTAACTTTTCTCGCAAACGAGCGCCATGTGGCGCCCTCTACACAAAACCAGGCTCTGCAAGCCATCCTCTTCCTCTACCGGGACGTCCTCCGCACTCCGCTCGCCCACATTGACTTCCTTCGTTCGGACCGACCCACACGCCTCCCGGTGGTTCTCACCAAAGAAGAAGTGGCCAGACTCCTCTCTCGCCTCAAAGGGGAGCCCCGACTCATGGCTTCCCTGCTCTACGGATGCGGTCTGCGGCTGACCGAATGCCTCGCCCTCCGCGTCAAAGACCTGGACTTCCAGCGGAAAATAATTACCGTTCGCGCCGGCAAGGGAGACAAGGATCGCAGCGTGCCCCTCCCGCATTCGCTGACCGAGCCGCTGGACCGCCACCTCGCTGTGTTGAAAATAAAACATTCCACGTGGCTTCAGGACAACTTCCCCGGCGTCGCACTCCCGCCCGCTCTGGATCGCAAATACCCCCATGCCCGGTACGACTGGGCCTGGATGTTCGTCTTCCCCTCCGACAAGCCTTCCGTAGACCCTTTGACGGGCGCCGTCCGGCTCTTTCATCGCTCCGAGACTTTCCTTCAGCGGCCGTTCAAAATTGCCGTTCAGTCTGCCAAGCTCTCAAAAGCGGCAAGTTGTCACACCCTGCGCCATTCCTTTGCCACACACCTGCTCGAGAATGGGCATAACATCCGTGTGGTGCAGGAACTTCTCGGCCACAGTGACGTCCGCACGACCATGATCTATACGCATGTGACCTTGCCCCGATCCGTCTCCAGTCCGATCGACGATCTGAAACTCCGCTAGCCGGTCTTCGGATTGAACCGAAAGATCAGCACACCGATCAGCGCCGAAATGGCCGAGCCCACTATCACCGACAAAATCGCCTGATCGATCCATAGCCGATCCGTGAACGACAGCAGTGAAATGAAGATCGACATCGTGAATCCTATGCCGGCAATCGCCCCGACGCCCGCAATGTGCGACCACCTCAGTTCGGAGGCCAGCACGCCCAATCGCGTCTTGACCGAAAGAAACGTGAAAGCAAAAATACCGACTGTCTTTCCTCCCACCAGTCCAACCATAATCCCCAGGCTCAACGGGGTTCCAAAGTCCGACAGACGAACTCCTGAAAACGAAATTGCCGTATTGGCCAGTGCGAACAGCGGCAAGACGACGTAATTCACAGGACGTGCGATCGCGTGCTCGAGATATTCCAGGACAGCAGCCGGAATGCAGAAGGCCAACATCACGCCCGCCAGCGTCGCATGGATACCCGATTTCAGTACGAAAAACCACAACAGTGCGCCGCCCACCAGATAGGGAAGCAGTTTCACCACGCCCCAACGATTCAGTCCGATCAGACCCAGCAAAACGATCCCCGCCATCCACAAGTATTCTGTGGCCAATCCCTGTGTGTAGAAGAACGCAATCACCAGAATCGCGATCAGATCATCGATCACCGCCAGCGCCGTTAGGAAAATCTTGAGCGATGTCGGCACGGCCGATCCCAACATGGAGAGAATACCCAGAGAAAAGGCAATGTCGGTGGCCATCGGGATGGCCCAACCGCGGGCCGTCGGCAAGCCGGCGTTCCAGACGACAAAAATCAAGGCAGGCAGGATCACGCCGCCCATCGCGGCGATGACAGGAAGAACCGCTTTTCGGACGCTGGACAATTCGCCATCCAACACTTCCCGTTTGATCTCTAATCCAACGAGAAGAAAGAACACCGCCATCAGGCCGTCATTGATCCAGTGATGGAGCGTTTTGTGAAGCGGACCGGCGCCAATCTTCCACTCCCACAGTTCCTGATACCCGGGGACGGCATTCGCCAGGACCATCGAGATAGCCGTTCCCGCCAGAAGCAACACGCCGGTCAATCGTCCGGTATCCTCGAGTTCCTTCAGAATGGGCCATCGGTGAATCATCTGATTTCCCTTCTTATGCGCCGACTTTCATTTCCTTCAACAAATGCTGCGCCCCGGAAAAATATTCCATCACCCACAGAATGTATCGCACGTCCACGCCGATGGACCGGCTATACGAATCGCTCCACGCGAAATCATTGATCGTCGCCTCAAAGGCGCGATCGAAATTGAGTCCGATCAACTTGCCGTACGCATTGACGACTGGACTGCCGGAATTGCCGCCCGTGGTATCCGAATCGTACAGGATCGCGACGGGCACGTCTTCCGTCCCGGCCAAACGATAGCGGCCAAATGTCCGGGCACGATGCAACTCGATCAGTTTGGCGGGTGTATCAAACGGCTCCTCTCCCGTCTTTGCGATCAATCCCGACAACGTCGTGATCGGTCGGTACACCACGGCATCCGCCGGCGCATAGCCGCGTATTCGGCCGTAGGAGAGGCGCATGGTGGAATTCGCATCGGGAAGAAAATCAGTCTTTAGAAATTGCTGTCTCACCTCTGTCAGGAGGGGATACAGCCGACTGAGTTCCGCGTCCCATTTTTTTCGCTTATCCTGAATGGACAACCGCAAGGACTGGAACGTACGAACGAGTTTCAGAAACGGATCCCGATCGGACGCGATTTTGGACGGTTTTTCCAGAAGGGAACGAAGGTACGATTCGCGACTCATGTTGCCGCTCTTGTAGAGACCCTCGACAAATCGATCCAGAGCCTTCGTATTTCCGCGCTCAAAAAGCGATTCCATTTCCGCCATGGCCTGGCCTTGGGGCAGTTCGGACAGACGCCGCAGAATCTCCCGACAGATCTTGCGATCGACTGCGTCTTCATAGCCGCTCATGATATCCCGGATATTCTGAAAAATGCCCGCCGTGTCGATCTTCTCGGACGCTCCTGCGAGCACGATCCGATTGGCAATCCTCAGCATCCGAACGTCCGAAAAGAGCCGGTCCAGCAGGAAATCCCTCTCGGCCGTCCGGCTCATCTCCGCGTAAACCGAATCCATCGACCTCAGGACATTTCCGTATCGCCGGGATCGTTCCGCATCCGCGCCGATGAACTTCATCAGCTCCGATTCCTGTTGCCGTTTTCGTTGGATGAAGTTCTCCGCGTGAAGAGTCTTGCGTTGTCCCCGCCAGCGTTTCGTGTTGTTCGCAAAGCCTTCGATTTGAGGAAGCAATTTGATGGCCACGGCCCGATCGACTTTTCCCGCTTCCTCCATCAGGGCGATCTCAAATTCCCACAGCGTCCCGACCACCTCCATCCGTTTGAGTTCAAACTCGATGAACGAGGCGGGACGATGGCGATGAGTCCGTCCGGGATATCCCATGACGAGGATAAAATCATCTTCCTGTACGCCCGCGGGCTCGATCGACAGAATGCGCTTGGGATGATACGGGACATTTTGCGGCGAAAAATCGGCGGGCATGCCGTCGGGTGCGACGTACGCGCGCATCATGGAAAAATCGCCAGTGTGCCGCGGCCACACCCAGTTGTCCATCTCGCCGCCAAATTGACCGATCGACCGTGGCGGTGCATAGACCAACCGGACATCCCGCAATTCCAAATAGACAAACAAATAATACGATTGACCCACCATCATCTCGGAAACCTCGACCTTCTTGCCCGGAAATTCAGCTGTCGCTTTCTTCAGCAAGGCCGCCCGATTTTCGGCAATCTTCTGAAGACGTTCGAGGGACGGCATGTCAACGGACGTGTGTTGCAAGACGTCGGAGCTTACGTCCCTCACGTCCTCCAGGATCAGCGCCCGCTCGCCTCGGATCTGCGTTTCTTCAGACCTCGTTCTCGCGAGAAATCCCGTCCGGATGTAGTCGTTCTGCACGGAGGAGGCCTGCTGGATACCGTCGAATGCACAGTGGTAGTTGGTCAGAATCAATCCCTCGTCAGAAATAAACGATCCCGTGCATCCGCCCAGCCGCACGACCGCATGCGCGAGACTCACCGAGTCCGTTCGGAAAAGGTCCAGCGGATTCATTTTCAGTCCTTTTTCGGTCAAGCCAATTCGCGTCGCCATGGAGATGGGAAACATTCCCTCCCCGCTGAATCCGCGTTCGACAAGCAGACAAACGCACACACAGATCTTCAGGATCATTCGTTGGGTCATGTCGGTTCTCCTTGAACGGATGGGATGTTGATAAACGTGTAGATTTTTTTATCCAGCAAATGTAGCAGAATCTGAAAAGAGATGAAACATTGCATTTTCAGTTTTTGAAATGAACATTCATACGTACAGCGGGTGGTAGGATGGACTTGTCATCGATTGAATCATTTCTCGAATACGACGCGCGGATCCACATGCGCACGCGGAAGGTGATCGAGTGCGTTCCACGGGATCGCATCGAGTGGTCCTGTGCGCCGGGGAAATTCACCCTGGGGGATCTGATCAGGCATCTGGCAGCCATGGAACGGTACATGTGGGCGGAAACCGTCCAGGGCCGACCCAGTTGCTATCCCGGACACGAGAGGACTCTCGCCGACGGGTATGACGCCGTCGTGAGGTACTTCCTGGACCGTCACGCGGAATCGACAGAGATCTTCTCTCGACTAACCCCTGGCGATCTGGGTCGCACCTGCCGCACGCCCGGCAACGCGGAAATCCCCGTGTGGAAGTGGCTTCGCGCAAAAATCGAACATGAAATTCACCACCGGGGTCAACTGTACGTATATCTTTCCATCTTGCAAGTCCCCACGCCACCGATCTTCGGGTTGACCTCGGAAGAAGTGCGTCAGCACGGGATGTCGTCATGACTCCAGACCTCGAAGAATTTTATCGATCGATCGACCGGGACACCGGCGTTTTGCGGGAATATCATGAGGGTCGATTGCGTTGTCGTTTGGGGTGCATCGATTGTTGCATCGATGGCCTCACGGTGTTTCAGGTCGAAGCAGAATGGATCCGGCAACGTGTTCGACACATTCAGGGTCCACCGCATCCCGTCGGAGCCTGCGCGTTTTTGGACGGCACTGGCGCGTGCAGGATATACGAACATCGGCCCTATGTGTGCCGCACGCAGGGGTTGCCACTGCGCTGGATCGCGGAGGAGGATCAGGAAATGCGAGACATTTGCCCTCTCAATGAAACCACAGAACCGATCGAGGCGATTCCGGTGGCGCGTTGCTGGACGATTGGACCGTACGAAGGACGCCTCGCAGGCATTCAACGCATCGCGGATCCCACAATGCCCCGAATCCCTTTGCGCAGACTGTTCGAGGAAATAACCAAACAGAATAGCGCGCGCTAGTTTGACAAACGGAGAGCTCGTTTATAGATTGCCAGGACTTTCATGAACAAAGGATGTGTTTATGCGATGGCTACTTTCGTTGGCGGGCGGGCTCATAGCCGTGGTCCTGTATTACAGCGCCGTCAGTTGTCAAACCAACAAGCCGAAGAATCTGAAGATGCTAAAGGACAAGAACATGACCGTCGAAGAGATCAAGGAGTACATGCGCAATTTCACACTCGGGATCGGAGTGGAATGCGAATACTGTCACAATGAGGATGACTATTCCAGCGACGAAAAAGAAAAGAAAGTGTACACACGGGACATGATCCTGCTGGTCGAACGCCTCAACGAAGTCGAGGCCTTTCGCAAGAACGGAAAGGTGATCACCTGTTACACATGCCACCGTGGAGCCGTCGAAATCAACGGGACGCCGCCCGGGCTGTAAGTTTTTTCAGGTTCGCAATCTCTTCCCTCCGCAGGTCTCGCCATTCCCCCGCCGTGAGGGTCCCTAACGTCAGATTGGCGATCCGCACACGGATCAGCCGCAATGTCGGATGACCGATGGCCGCCGTCATACGGCGCACCTGCCGGTTGCGTCCCTCTGTCAGCGTAACTTCCAGCCAGGACGTTGGGATGTTCATCCGATATCGAATGGGTTTCTTTCTTTCGGGGAACGCCGGTGGTGGATCCAGAAACCTCGCAGACGCGGGTTTGGTTTTCCTTCCGGACAAGATAATACCCTTTTCCAATTTTCGCAGGTCCTCTGCGCCAGGAATCCCTTCCACTTGGACACAATAACTGCGTTCATGCCCAAATTTCGGATCGGTGAGAAGGTGCGCAAGCGCCCCATCGTTGGTCAATAACAGCAAGCCTTCGCTGTCGGCGTCGAGCCTCCCGGCCGCATACACGTTCTTCGGAAAATCAAAATCCGCCAGCGTGGGGCGATCCGTGGTTTTCGAGAATTGGCACAGATCATCGTAAGGCTTGTGAAAGAGAATGATCCGGTTGGACACAGGGTCACCTACCGCCGCGAACGTGGCTAGTATCCATCGGACTCAGGAAAAACGTTATGGTCGGCATGAACCGTATAGAAGACAGACGAGGAAGCACCCCAGTCCCTTGTCCAACTCAAAATTCGTTTGTTCTTGTCAACAACGGAGACGCGATAGGCTGGACCTGAATCGATCATGAAAACAAATTCGTGATACTCCTTGAATGCCCGGGTAATCCGATCACGAAAACTATCCCCGCCGCCCAAATATCCCGTAAGTTCCGCGACTTCTTTTTCCCGGTCATACAAGACAGTCATATGATGGTTCTTAATGGAAACCCACTCGCCCTGCCCTCCTTTCTTGCCCAGCTCAGACCAGTACACTTTCGAAAAGAGAGACAGGACTTTCTCTTGTTCCCATACCGGCTCATGACCTTCATAAGAGTCCGCTTCCGCCAAATGAAACGAAAAACTCTTGCTCTTCGATATCCATCGACCATGCATTTGATTACCGACAAGCTTGCCAAGGAAGCTGGCTTCGTGGAAACCGAAGCCGTCCAATTCATCGATTGCGAACACGCCATTCGGATACATCAGGCCGGAAAGGGGAATATTCTCTCCAGACGCCTTGTAATAATAGCTACCGGACACATGCGAGTCTGCGAAGGCTACATACAGGCCCATCACGATGTCGAATCGGCCGTCAATTTTTCCCGCGTACGTGTTGTCCAAGGATCCCGTCAAAGTTGGACCCGTTCTTTGGACGATTTTTCCGTCCGATAGAATTTCAAAAACGCGTTCATCCCAAAATGATTTATCCCATGCTGGAGCCTCGAATTTCCTGCTGTAGGATGTAAGCTCTGACACCCGAATGGTCATATCCGGCTGAACAATGTACGCTGCTTCATAGGGGATATTCTGTGCACTACCGGATCCATACCCCGCCTCATACAATCCCAACTGGACATGACCAATCGGATTTCCGGACGTGTCCATCGTGCAGAGAATGTCGTATGCTTTGTGTTGAAACCCTCCCGATTTTCTGAAAATGAGAATTTCAAAGTTCTTACCCGTATTCAACCTCACTAGGCAGTCAATATCTCCGTCGGACAATTCCAGCGTATCCACCGTAAAGTAACTTTTCGCAGGCAACACATAGTGGTTTTCGCCCGGGGTGAGATTCGGAACAAGTAGAACATCCCGGACCTCCGCCGGTCGCGACTGGGATAAAATTGCTTTCAGCTGACGAGATAATATTCTCGCATTTGCCTTCGTGGGTATACTTCCACTTGTTTTGTTACCAAACGGGAGCTGAGCCGTCTGGAACTTTTCCCGAAGCATTTTCATTTCATTCTCGGTGCCGCTTTCAGACTTGGGACCCGTTTCGGGCTTCGTGCATGACAACGTGAGCAGCAGCATGGAGAAGACTGTCGCGGCGCATTTCCGTCTCATGGTATCCTCCTCATGTATTTGGATTTTCCGGGAAAGGACTTGTCTAATTTAATTCAGACCCAGTTTCTTCATCCGCATGAGCAGGGTGGTCCGCTTCACACCCATCAACTTTGCCGCCTCGGTCTTGTTGCCGGCGGTGTGCCCAAGCACATGCTGAATGTACCTGCGCTCCACGTCATCCATCGGTACGATTTCCTGCAGATGGAAGTCCGCACTCATTCCTGCGTCGTTCACGCCGTGACGTTCCATGATGGAGTGCTCCTCCTCGGGAATCTCATTCACATCTAGGTGATCGGAATTGGCAAAGGCCAGCATTCGGTTGACAGCATTTCTCAATTCTCGAACATTGCCGGGCCACGTGCGCTTGCACAGGACATGTAATGCCTCACGGGAGATGGAGCGAATTTTCTTCGCGGATTGCAGATTGTGCTGGTTGATGAAGTGATTGACCAGGATCGGTATGTCACTCGGTCGGTCACGCAGCGCCGGCATCTGAATCGGTATGACGTTGAGGCGGTAATACAAATCCTCGCGGAAGAGTTTTTCCAGCACGATGGCGCGGAGGTCCTGGTTCGTCGCCGCCAGGATCCGCACATCCACAAATCGCGGCTGCATCTCGCCGATCCGACGGATTTCCTTTTCCTGAATCACGCGAAGCAGCCGGGACTGTAATTTCAAACTGGTATTCGATATTTCATCCAGGAACACCGTGCCCCCGTCAGCTTCCTCGAACAGACCTTTCTGGTCGCGCACTGCGCCGGTGAACGCGCCGCGGCGGTAACCGAACAACTCACCTTCCAACAACGTCTCCGACAAGGCTCCGCAATCGACCGCGATAAACTTGGCCGCGTGTCGCTTGCTGTTGTAGTGGATGGCGCGCGCGACCAGTTCTTTTCCGGTGCCCGACTCGCCTTGAATCAAGACCGTCTCATCATTCAACGCCGACGCACGAATCATGCGCCGGACCCGCCCCATTTCCGGACTGACACTGACGATGTTGTCGAGGGAAAATTCACGTTCGATTTCGGATTTGAGGAAGACCACTTCCTGCTCGAGTCGCGCCTTTTCATTGGCCAGCCGTTGCAGTTCCTCTTGCCGACTCAGCGCGGCGCGATCGGCCCTGTATTTCGCCACGCCCTCTTTCAGGGTGCGATTCAGTTCGTCGTCGCCCCACGGTTTCGATACGTACCGAAAGATCTGACCGTAATTGACCGACTCCACAAGAGTCTGGACGTCCGCATGCGCCGTCAGGGCCACCCGCACCGTCAGCGGATGAGCCTGACGGATGGCCCGCAAGGTCTCGACGCCGTCCATGCCGGGCATCTTCTGGTCGACGACGACGACCTCCACCTCGGTCGTAGTCAACTTCTCCAGCGCCTCTTCCCCGCTTTCCGCGAGCAACACTTCATACTCAGCCGAAAAAAGCTTTTCCAGGGCATTCAGAATCATCGGCTCGTCATCGACAAACAGAATCACCGGTTTCATGAATCGATCCGTACAAATTTGGCGATGTTTTCGATATGGTACGTGTGAGGAAACAGGTCGACGGGTTGCAGGACATCGAGGCGGTACGCATGACGGCAGAGAAGTGCGGCATCCCGCGCCTGCGTGGCCGGATTGCAGCTGATGTACACGACGGTTCGCGGTCTTCGTTCCGCAATCGTCTCCACGACATCGGCATGCATGCCCGACCGCGGCGGATCGACGATCACGACGTCGGGAGCCTCGTGGATGCGGCGAATCACGTCTTTCAGATCCCCGGCGTGGAAGGTGCAATTCGTGACGCCGTTTTGCTCGGCGTTTTGCCTGGCATCGCGGACGGCATCCTCGACGCATTCTATGCCCACAACGCTTCGCACGTGACCCGACAGGTAAATCGCAATCGCGCCGGTCCCGGAGTACAGGTCCCACACTTCGTCGCTGGATCGCAAGTCGGCCAACGTTCGCGCAGTCTCGTACAACACCTCCGCCGCACGCGTATTGGTCTGGAAAAACGATGCAGGAGAAATGCGAAATCGATACGGACCGAGCTTTTCGTGGATCGAGGCCCGGTCGAGAAGGACAACTTCCTTCTCCGCAACTGCCACCTGAGAGTTGCGCGTGCGAATGCCGTTCACCAGACACGTGGCAAAAGGAAATCGTTGGCGGACTTCTTTTGCCAACTGGCCCTGGATGCGCTCGTCTTCTTCGGACGTGATCACGTGTACCATGAGTTCGTCGCAGTGCGCGGATTCTCGAAGAACCAAGAATCGCCAGAAGCCTTCGTTCCGGCGGACCGAATACGGCGGGCGGCCGCTCGCACGCGCAAACTCGCGGATGAACGTGAGCAGAGCGTTGACACGGTCGGACGCCAAATGGCACTCGTCGATCATGACGACTTTGTCGTACCGTTGGGGAACGTGAAAGCCCAAGGCAAAGGAGTCGTCTTCCGCCTCGTCGGCGTTCACTTTCCAGCGACGATCACCGAACGTAAATTCCATCTTGTTTCGATAGCCAAACATCTGCGGCGAGGGGAGCGGTCGGGGAACGTCGATGTTGGCAAATCCTCCGATCCGCTCAAAGACGTCTCGGACGTTGGTTCGCTTCACTTCAAGTTGGGCCTCGTACGAAAGGTCCTGCAACGTACAGCCGCCGCACACACGGAAGTGGGAACAACGAGGGGAGACGCGGTCCGGGGACGGCGCCAGGATGCGGACGGCGCGAGCTTCGCAAAACGTCTTCTTGATTTTGGTAAGTCGCGCCACCACCCGGTCGCCCGCGTATGCGCCGGCAACGAAGATCACCCGATCCTGCCAGCGCGCGACGCCCTGTCCTCCATACGAAACGGAATCGATGGTCACTTCCAGTTCTCCTCCCTTTCGGAGAACCGTCTCGGACACGGTGGTCATTTCTTCTTCAACGAATCGAGTTCAATCGAAAACACATACGTGTGCTGCGGCAGGAACGAGCGATTCAGTCCAAAGGACGTGAAGCCCTCCTTCTCAAAGAAAACGTCGTGCGATCCGTGTCGGAATTCGTCCGACGAGTAGGCCAGCGGCGTCTTCCCCACCGCACCCCGCGCAACTTGATCGACAAACACCCGGGCTCCGGCCGGATTGGTCACTCCCGAAAAAACCGCAGCGTTGCGATGGTATGCTGCAATGAGGGAGTCCACCGCGATCACGATCGAACGCCGCTCCTGTATGTCGTTCAGGAGAATATGCCACTCGAACGTCTGCATCGTGACGGGGTAGCGGATGCGAATGGTGTTCCGTCCTCTGGAGAAATGCCGCAGAGACATGCGCGCGTCGCCCATGGATTCCTCGACATCGTTTACAAAGACACGCACGTGTTTAAGCCACTCGGCATCCTTGGATTTCAATTGAACCTCCACGCGGCCAAATTCTTCCCTTCCCATTCCGTGCAGGACGGCCCAACCGACCAGAACCAGAACCGCGGCGGCGGCGCTCCACCAGAGCCAGGTTCGCCCCGACTTCCGCGTGGATATCCGGATGGGATCGGGATCCGTCGGTTCTTCCTCGGGAAGGATGGATTCAAAATCCGACGCCAGATACGGACCTGCCTGTACGGCGCGGTAAAACTGCAACAGGTGCCGTGTCATGTCCGACTGTGACAGATTCCGAAGGAAAGCATTCAAGTCATGGATCATCTGACCGGCGGATGCATACCGCCTGGTCATGTCTTTTTGCATCGCGCGATGCACAATCCGCACAAGAGAAGCCGGGAGACCCGGTATTTTCTCATCCAGAGGAACGTATCGCCCCTGGGCGATCAGCGTGACCAGGGCGAGATTGGTCTCTGCGGCAAAAGGTTTGGTTCCGCACAGAAGCTCATACATCATCGTGCCCATGCTGAAGAGATCGCTCTGCACCGTCAGGCGGTCCCCCGTCGCTTGTTCGGGAGACATGTACGAAGGGGTACCGATGATAATACCCGTGGCCGTGAGATTGCGATGTTCGGCCTCGCCTTCCTCTTTGGCAATTCCGAAGTCCATGAGCTTGATGCCGCCTTCGGTGGTGAGCCGGACGTTGCTGGGCTTGATGTCGCGATGAATGATCCCCTTGGAATGGATATGTTCGAGCCCGCGAAGCACTTCCCGCATCATCATGGCGCAGACGACCGGCGGCAGTTTGCCGCGGTTCTTCAGAATCTCGCTGACATCCACCCCATCGACAAATTCCATCACGAGGCAGTGATTCTTGTTTCCGTCCACAAAATAGTCGTAGATCGTGGGAAGATTTTCCTGTTTCAGAGAGGCCGACAGGGAAGCTTCGCGGCCAAATCGTTTGGTTTTTTCCTTGTTGTCGCCCTTGACGATTTTGACTGCTACGTCGCGATTGAGCATGGGGTGTGTCCCCAGGAAAACCGTGGCCATACCGCCCGATCCGATCTGGCGTTTGAGATCATAACTCTGTAGCAAGTCGTCCATGAGTCGAGGGTGATGAGGGTACAACAAACAGGCCAGACTTGTGTCTGACCTGTCAATTTAGGAGAGTATTTTACTTTTGCAAAGGTTACATCGCTTCGTCTGCGGCGAGCACCTCCGTCATGCGCACACGAGTCTTCTTTCGGATTTTGCTTTTGAATTTCTTCAGTTGAACTTCCAGTTTGTCCATGCTCTTGTCGATCGCTTTGGTCACATCCGAGTCCTTGACTTTGACGTTGAGGACGGTGCCGTACACCTTCATATTGACTTCGACCAGTTCCCGTGTCTTCTCGGAATCGAGGACGACTTCACAGTCCAGGATACGGTCGTAATACCGTTCGAGTCGTTCGATTTTTTCTTCCACATAGTCCTTCAGCGAAGAGGAGAGTTTCTTGTGACGTGACGTGATGCGAATTTTCATGGTTTCTCCTTGTAAAGTCCGACGTTTCACGTTACCTGAAGTTCTAGCAATTGCGGGAGTCCTCCTTTATTCGGTTTGGGTTGCGCGCGGATGCGCGTTGCGGTAGACTTTCTTAAGTCGATCGATCGTGACGTGCGTGTAAATCTGCGTGGTGGAGAGATTCTCGTGTCCAAGCAGTTCTTTGACGGCCCGCAAGTCGGCGCCGTTGGTCAGCAGATGTGTCGCAAAGCTGTGCCGGAGTACGTGCGGGCTGAGTTTCCTGGCGTCGGAAACCGTCCGCAGAATCCGACGCACCAGCCGCTGCACAGCCAGAGGAGTCACGCGCCTGCCGCGCGGAGTGATGAACAGCGCCTGTCGATCGATGAGCGTCCCACACAACGTCTCCCGAACCGCCAGGTACGCGCGAAGACTCACGGCGGCTTTGGATCCCAGTGGCACAATGCGGTCCTTGGAGCCTTTCCCAAATACCCGTATCGTATCCTGGGTCGGCCGCGCATCAGCCAGATCCAGCGACACAAGTTCACTCACACGAATTCCCGTCCCATACAGCAGTTCCACGATCGCACGATCGCGCAGATCGACATGCGTGACGGCCGCGATGCCGTCCAGCGCAGATTGCATTTGTTCCATCGTTAGAAATTCCGGCGTCGCCTTGCCGTACTTGGGTGTTCGGATCAACCTCGCAGGGTTGGCGGGAATCGCGCCAATCCGGGTCTCGTATCGAAAGAACGACTTCACGGCCGACAGTTTTCGCGCCAGTGACTTTTTGGACAACCCTTTCTTGGATAAATGCCCGAGGAAGGCACGGATATCACTCTTTGCAATTTCCCCCGCCTCAAACGATTTGGAATCATATCGACTTTCTATGAATTCGACAAATTCTGTCAAATCAATAGAATACGCTTCTACTGTCTTGTCAGAATACTGACGCTCGGAACCAAGATATTCTAGAAAATCGCTCAGGTGAGATCGGATCATTGTTACGTCAAATTAAAGGAAAGCTCTCCTCATGTCAAGAACGGTTGTCAGGGAATTCGCTCGATCCGCACGCGCGCGGTTCCCGACCGGATCATGTCCAGTTTCCTCGCCGCGGCCAGCGAAAGGTCCAGGATGCGATTCTTTGCGAACGGGCCCCGGTCGTTGACAACGACCTCGACGACCTTTCCATTATCGAGATTGGTGACCCTCAACCTCGTACCAAATGGGTATTCGCGGTGAGCGGCGGTCATGGCATGCATATTGAATGTCTCTCCGCTGGCGGTCTTGCGCCCGTGAAAATCGTGCGCGTAGTACGATGCAATCCCCTCGATCGAGGACGCGTGCTGTTCGCGGATCTGTCTGTCTCCGCGATGGTATCGGGGATTGGGAGCACACGCCGCACAGCAGGCGATCAGCAGCAGACTATTCCTCCAGATCATCTTCTTTGCGCGCTTCCTTTTCGATGTTCTTTTTCTTTTTCTCCCGTTGTTTGTTGATTCGGATTCGTTCATCGTCTTCGTCCAGGATGAACCGGGTTTTTGCGGTATCCGGCTCGACAATGCCCGCGGTGTCAGGCACGACCGCGCGCGCGGTGTCGACGGGCACGCTGGCCGTGTCCGCCAGAAGCTGAATCGCCGAATCTTGTTTGACAGACTCCTGGAGTTTCTTGAAAAACCGTCCGTCCACAAAGTCGATCATGGCCGAATCGGACAATCCACGTTCCCGGCCATACGCTTCGACTTTGGGGCGTACAGACGTCGCCCATGCCGACGAACCATCCACCAGTGTGAGTGTATGATAATACCGAATGGCGGTTCGCGGTTCGTCGATCCATTTCTCGTGGATCAGACCCAGCGTGTAGAGTGCGCGCAGTTTATGCGTCAGCGTGTCAGAGAGCGCAGCTTCTTCGAGCAATGGAATGGCGCGTGGATAGTGTCCTTCCAGCATCTGCTTTTCCGCTTCCGCCAGAAGATCGGCTTCTCGTCCGCCGGACGATATCGATCCGGTCCATTGACGACCGAGAAAGGAATACGCGCCATCTGGAAATCGGGCGAGAACATCTTCTACGATGGGACGCCAGGCGGAACTTCCCTGCTGCTGATACACACCGGCCACGCCGTAGAGCGCGCGTTCCTCTTGAAATGTCCCCGCAAATTCGGCCGCAATCCGCTGATAAGTGATCCGCGCGGAGTCCATATCGTGCAGCCGGTGATGAAAATGCTCGGCCAGACGAAAATATCCGTCAGCGACGCTCATCCGAATGACTTCCCTTCTTCGGAGCATCGCATCGCGGTCCGTCATGGAAAGGATTTCCGTACGAACGATCGCGCACTGGGCCAATTTTTCTTTCAACTCCTTGTTCTCGACATCGACAGAGGAGACTTCGTCCGCTGAGCTTTGATTGCTTTCGAAACGGTCTTTGTTCTCGTCGACCTCTGCATAATCGGATTCATCCAATTTTCCTCCGGCCTTCAGAATGCTGTCCTGTCGCGCGAGGTCTCGCAATGTCTCCGCATCGAACCCAAGGCCATTTTCCTCCTGCACGGTGTCCACGGGCGCCTGCACTGAGTCTCCGGCGAGTCTCTGATCGATCAGTGCAAGCAGGTCCTGGTCCGCGCGGATGTACCCTCGCAGGAACTCCATCGATTGAAGTTGTTGAAAACGCAATCGCGCCTCCTGCGTATGTTCGCCTTGCGTGTGCTTGTTCGCAACCAGGGAATAATATCGCTTGGCCAGATCCAGATTCTCGCGGGGTTCTCCTTCGTCATGCAGGAGGGCGAGCAGATAATACGCGTTCCCGCTGATGGCAGGCGCCTTGCCGCCCGCGATGAGTTTTTTCAATTGTTCCACCGCCAACTCGGTTTCCCCCTTTCGTCGCAGGATGTCCGCCGCTTCAAATTCCGCCGCGGCGAAGTACGCGCTATACCGAAAATCCGCCAGCAGGAGGTTGACTTGACGCAACGCCTCGTCATACCTGCCCATTTCCTTCAGACACCGCACGCCCATCAGGGTGAAATCAAAGACCTCCTCCGGATCCAGCGAGGTCCGTCGCAGGTCGCCCAGCACCCGTTCCGCGGCGGCATACTGTCCCGCGGTCCAGTGCGCAAACGCCGTCTTGTAGAGAGCCTCCTGCCGCACCGTGAGATCGGTCGCGATGGTTGCCGCGGATTTGTAAAATTGAGCCGCCCGCTCATACGTACGCTCTTCCATCGCCGCATCGCCGCTCAGGATCGCACTTCGCGCCCGGACTCCGGCGTCACGCGATTCCTCCGACACGGCCCGGAGATGCTCGATCGCGTCCGAGATGCGGTTCAGCCGGATCAAGGTCCGCGCATACCACAGGCGCGCTTCGGCGAATTTCTCATTGTCCGGATACTGTGACATGAAGACTTCAAACCGATTGCGCGCATCCAGATAATCCCCGCGGTAATACAGAGCCTTCCCCATCAACAGAATGGCTTCGTCGACCCATCGGCTATCCGGATGCAACGCCACGACCTTGTTTGCCTTTTCAATCACGACATCCATCTGCTGGCGAATGTTTTCCGGCAGTGCATTCGGCTCCGGATCCAGACGATCCCGCGAGAGCGTTCCGCCCGTACTGCGCTTCTGACCGTCCCGAACCATCTTCCGAATCTGATCCTGCGCCTGGAGATAGTTCTTGCGGGCATTGAAATACGTGTTAAAAAACGCGCATCCGGAGCCCGCGAAGACGGCGAGGATACAAAACCAGATCGATTTTCTCATGAGGACGTCAACTCCAATCCATCGTACGCCAGGAAAATCCCAGCCGGCAAATCGCGCGAAACCGTTGCGTGCTCGATGTCGTGGGACATGTGCGTAAAGTACGTCGCCCGAGCGCCGATCCGGCGGGCCACATCCACCGCCGCTTCCACGTGGAAGTGCGTTGGGTGCGGCTTCCGGCGCAGACAGTCCAGCACCAGAACGTCCACATCCCGCAACAGAGGTTCCGAGGCGGCCGGAATCGCACTGCAATCCGTGGCGTAGACGAAATTTCCAATCCGGTACGCGTAAATGGGCATCGGTCCATGCAGGATGGGAATCGGCGTCACAAAAACGCCAAGCGCCTCAAACGACGCCTCGACCGGAAGCAAATCAATTTGCGGAATGCCTCCCGGCAAGTCCGGATGCTCGAATACATAAGAATAAATATGCCGGATGTTCGCAATGGTCTCCGGACTTCCGTAGCAGGGAATTTTCGTCTTCTGCAGTGCATTGTACACGCGCAGATCATCCAGTCCAAAAATATGATCCACATGATGATGCGTAAACAAGACGGCGTCCACGCGCGGCAGGGCATACGTCAGACACTGCTGACGCAGATCGATCGAGGTATCGATGAGGAGATGCCGGCCCTCCACGGTCACGTACACCGACGTCCGCAGTCTCTTGTTTCGCGGATCCGTCGATGCACACGTCGCGCAGTCGCAGAGAATGCGAGGAACGCCGTGAGAGGTGCCCGTTCCCAAAAATCGAATATGAATGGAGGAAGGGATCAATTGCGTACAGGACTCACGTAATCGACGCGCCCCGCAGAAATCACCCCCTGGATCGACCGGATGCGATCTAAAATCAAATTCAGATGAGCGATGTTCCGCACTTGCACGACAAAATGACTGATCGATTCGTTTGCAGCCGTACGGATATCGGCGCTCACGATGTTCGTATTCGTGGAAGAAATCCGTTGGGACACTTCCGATAGAAAATTCTTGCGATCGTACGCCACGATTTTGATTTGCACGGTAAACGTCTGCTGATCGTCGACGTCCCACCGCGCCTGGATGCTCCGTTCCGGTTCCTTTTTCAACGCCTCCTGAACATTGGTGCAATCGCTCTTGTGAATATGAATGCCGCGGCCGCGGGTCACGTACCCCAGGATGGGGTCGCCCGGGATCGGCAGACAACACTTGGCAAAATGAATCATCATGTTTTCGACGCCGCTGATGACGATTGCCGCCTCCGGCCGGCTTCGACCGATCCAGCGCTTGAAGAAGGACTGGTCCGCCGTCCCGCTCTTTCGAGGCAGTCCGAACTTGCCCGCCACGCTCTTGGCCGAGGTGATGCCCCTGCCGATGGACGACAACAACATGTCTGTCGTCTCCAGCCGCAGATCCGCCGTGATTTTACGCAGCGTGTCCATGAGCTCGGCCGTCCATCCGCGACCATACAGCGCCTGCAACTCGTTATTCAACAATTCCTTGCCCAGGGAAACGCTCTGCTCAAATTCGACGTTGCGGAAGTGACGCTTGATATGGTTTCTGGCCTTGGACGTCTTCACGATTTCCAGCCAGTGCGTGCTTGGCGTCTGTTGTTCCGATGTGATGATCTCCACCAGATCCCCGCTCTTCAGTTCACTGTGTAAGGGAACAATTCGACCGTTCACTTTGGCGCCGATACAGTGCAGGCCCACTTCGGAGTGGACGGCAAACGCGAAGTCGATCGGCGTCGCGGCTTTGGGAAGGGGAATCAGATCGCCCCGCGGCGTGAACACAAAGACTTCGTCCTGGAACAAGTCGATTTTCAAGTCTTCCAGAAACTCTCCCGGATCGTTGAAGTCCTTTTGACGATCAATGAGCTGTCGCACCCACCCGATCTGTCGATCCAGTTGCCCCATCTGCAGCTTACCCTCTTTGTAGAGCCAGTGCGCCGCGATGCCCTCTTCGGCGATCTGATGCATTTCCTGCGTGCGGATCTGAATCTCCACCATGCGCCCGTCGGGACCGATCACTGTGGTGTGAATGGACTGATATCCGTTGAGCTTGGGGACGGCAATGTAATCCTTGAATCGCTCCGTGACCGGCGTGTAAGTGCCGTGGACAATTCCGAGCGCCTTGTAACAGTCCACCACGTCGGGCACGACGATGCGGATCGCAAGCAGATCGTAAATCTCTTGAAACGGCTTGTTTCGCTTCTTCATTTTGTTGTAAATGCTGAAGAAGTGTTTGGCGCGGCCGTGGATTTGCGATCGAACTCCCGACTGGGTCATTTTCTCTTCCAGCGGATTGGCCACTTCGGCCACGTATTGCTCTCGTTCTTCGCGTTTGGCGTTGACGAGCGACGACAGTTCCCAGTAAGCGGCCGAATCAAGGACTTTGAGCACCAGATCTTCCAGTTCCCAACGAATCCGCGCCATCCCAAAGCGATGGGCCAAGGGCGCGTACACGTCGCGTGTTTCCATCGCGATCCGCTCCCGTTTCTTTTCAGGCAGCGCATCGATCGTGCGCATGTTGTGGAGGCGGTCGGCGAACTTAATGATAATCACGCGGGCATCCTTGACCAGCGACAACAGCATCTTGCGGTAATTCTCCGCCTGACGGATTTCGAGACTGCCGATGTTGATTCCGCCGATCTTCGTGACGCCGTCTACCAGGTACGCGATCTCGTCCCCAAACCGCGCGCGCAGCGATTCCAGTTTCACAGACGTGTCTTCGATCACATCGTGCAGAAAAGCCGCGGCGAGCGTGACCACATCCATTTTCTGCTCGACCAGGATCTTGGCGACCTCCATGATGTGATCGAAGTACGGCAGTCCGGACCGACGAGATTGGCCCTCGTGCGAGTGGAAGCTGAATTCGTACGCGTCATGAAGGAGCCGGACATCGGCGGTCGGCGAGTACTCTTGAATTCTCGTCAGAAGTTCTTCCAATTGTTTGTCATAAAAAGCGCGGTCTCGGGCCGGTGCGGTGGACTCCGCGTGCGCGTTCTTTCCCGTGCCAAGAGACGCGACGGGCTCGGCGATTTGAGGACTGTCTTTCATATCCTGCGCCTTGCAAGGCTTTTCTAAGATAAAGACGATCCTACGGTTTCACAAGGTCTTTCATGGGTCAAAGAGCGCCTGCCGATCCCACGCCCCTCTCCGTCAGAGGCCATCGCCCTTGGCGATCGGAACAGTGACTGCCCGCGCGGCAGGGGCAGTCCATCCTCCCGCGACGCTGACCCCGCTAGAATTGCTTGCTAATGGCGGACATGCCTTCTATATTGGCGCGATTAAGCCGCACCATTGCGTGATTTACGGGTAATGAAATTGCATAGCCGTCACCTCCTCGGTCTGGAGGACATGACTCGCGAAGAGATCGACCTGATCTGTGGGACGGCGCTTTCATTCAAAGAAGTTCTGGATCGACCCGTCAAAAAAGTTCCGACTCTGCAGGGATACACCATCGCGAACCTCTTTTTTGAACCCTCTACACGGACGCGGATTTCATTTGAACTGGCGCAACGACGGATGTCCGCCGATGTGATTAATTTTACGACAACCGGGAGCAGCACGCAGAAAGGCGAAACGCTGAAAGATACTGCAAGGAATATCGAGGCGATGAAGGTCGAGATGGTTGTCGTTCGCCACCGCTCCCCGGGCGCCGCGCACTTTCTGTCCGAGCGGCTTCGCGCCAACGTGATCAATGCGGGCGACGGGGCGCATGAGCATCCCACGCAGGCGCTGCTGGATATCCTCACCCTGAAGGAAAGGCTGAAGGACCTCAAAGGCGTACGGGTCGTCCTGCTGGGTGACATCGCACACAGTCGCGTCGCCCGCTCGAATATCTACGGACTGACCAAACTGGGAGCCGAAGTGGCCGTGTGCGGCCCCCCCACGTTCATGCCTCACAACATCGACCGGTACCCGGTTCGCGTCTTCTATGATCTGGCGGAGGCCATTCGGTTTGCGGACGTACTGAACGTCCTGCGGATTCAGGTCGAACGGCAGACCGCATCGCTCTTTCCCACGGTGCGCGAATACCATGCGCGGTACGGACTGACACGTGAGAAAATTTCCATGTCCAACAGGAAACTGACCATCATGCACCCGGGCCCGATCAATCGCGGAATCGAGATGACCAGCGACGTGGCGGACAGCGAGCATTCCGTCATCCTGGATCAGGTGCTGAATGGCGTCGCGGTCCGCATGGCCGTCCTGTATTTGCTGAGCGCAAACAAGATCTAAATGCATCCTGACGTCGTCTCATAAGGAAAATCAACAAGGAAAGGAAACCATCTCTTGCAATCATTACTGGTCACAGGGGGCGCCGGATTTATCGGCAGCAATTTCGTCCGACACATCCTGAACAAGTATCCGACGTACCGGGTCATTGTTCTGGACGCCCTGACGTACGCAGGGAATCGGGAGAATCTGGCGGACCTGGAAAAAAATCCACGATATTTCTTCTACCTCGGCAATATTTGCGACCCCACGGTGGTAGACAACCTGGTTTCCAATGTCGATGCCGTGATCAATTTTGCCGCGGAAACGCACGTTGATCGCTCGATTCACGACGCGGCCGGTTTCGTTCACACGGACGTGTTGGGTACAAAAATTCTCCTCGAAGCTGCCAGGAAATACCGCCTCGCGCGATACATCCAGATTTCGACTGACGAGGTCTACGGATCGATCGAAGACGGCGAATTTACCGAACAGAGTCCCGTGCAGCCGAACAGTCCGTATTCCGCCAGCAAAGCCGGCGGCGACATGATGGTGCGCGCGTATTTCAAAACCTACGGCGTACCCGCGATGATCACACGGGCCTCCAACAACTACGGACCGTATCAATACCCGGAAAAGCTGATCCCTCTCTTCGTCACCAACGCGATCGACAACCTGCCGCTCCCCTTGTACGGGGACGGGATGAATGTGCGCGACTGGCTGTACGTACTCGATCATTGCGAGGCGGTCGATCACGTCCTGCACGACGGACAGCCGGGCGAAACGTACAACATCGGCGGCGGCAATGAGAAGACGAATCGCGACATCACCACCCTGATCTTGAAAACGCTCCACAAGCCGGATTCGCTCATCAAACCCGTCGCCGATCGGCCCGGTCACGATCGCAGGTACGCCGTCGATTGCTCGAAACTGAAAAAATTGGGATGGACGCCGCGATATCGCTTCGAGGAAGCCATCGTGGAATCGATCCAATGGTATGTCCGCAACGAAGCCTGGTGGCGATCCATCAAAGAAAAGCAGATCGCCTTCCGCGAATTCATGAAGAAAAACTACGAGAACCGGTAGATGGGTGACACGAAATCCCTCGAGGACCTGATCCGCAACGTCGATCTCTTTCAAGGCCTGGACACTCGCGACCTGAACAAGATTCTGAAAGTCGCCTCCGGAAAAAAAGTTGCCTCCGGAGAGGCCGTATTCCGTGAAGGCGATCCCGGTGACTGTTTTTATGTCATCATCGATGGCAGGGTGGAAATTTGCAAGAAGATGCCGGGAGACCGCCTGGAAGTCGTCGCGACCATGAAAGCGGGTGATTATTTCGGGGAAATGGCATTGCTGGACGGAGAGCCCCGATCCGCATCGGTGATCGCCACCGCCGACACGAGGTTCCTCGAAGTGCGGAACAGCGCGTTTATTAAACTCATTATGGGTGACGACGCTTTCGCGCGAAAAGTGTTGTGGGCCTTTTGCATGACGTTTGCCCAGCGACTTCGACATACAAACGCCCTCTTGGGCCAGTTCGCTTCCAACAAGAACCACTCCACCCAAAACGCAGAACCCAAAGAACAACCATGAACCCATCCCTTGCCGCGTTCGACCCGGAAACACACCAGACCATCCTGAACGAAAAAAGTCGCCAGAATCTGACACTCGAGATGATCGCCTCCGAGAATTTCGTTAGTCCCGCCGTCCTCGAAGCCGTCGGTTGTATCATGACCAACAAGTATGCGGAAGGATATCCGGGCAATCGGTACTACGGGGGATGCGAGCACGTAGACGTCGTGGAAAATCTCGCGCGCGACCGGGCCAAACAACTCTTTCAGTGCGAGTATGCCAATGTGCAACCCCACTCTGGAAGCCAGGCCAATATGGCGGTCTATTTCTCCCTCCTCAAGCCCGGCGATACGATCATGGGGATGAATCTCGCGCACGGCGGCCACCTTACGCATGGAAGTCCGGTCAATTTCTCTGGCAAGATGTACCGAGTTGTTTCGTACGGCGTCAAACGTGACACGGGACGCATCGACTACGACGAAGTGGTGCGCGTCGCGCGCGAACATCGACCCAGGCTGATCGTCGCGGGCGCGAGCGCGTACCCCCGCTTCATCGAATATGCAAAATTCCGTGAAGTCGCTGACGAGATCGGGGCCTACCTCATGTCCGATATGGCCCACCCCGCCGGACTGATTGCGGCCGGAGTTCATCCGAGTCCTCTGCCGCACTGCGACGTGGTGACATCGACGACACACAAGACATTGCGCGGACCGCGTGCGGGTCTGATCCTCATGGGCAAAGATTTCGAGAACCGAATGGGAATTGTCGCGCCCAAGAGCGGGCGCACCAGGAAGATGTCCGAAATCTTCGACGGCATGGTCATGCCGGGCATCCAGGGAGGCCCGTTGATGCATATCATCGCGGCAAAGGCCGTCGCCTTCAAAGAAGCGCTGCAGCCTGAATTCCGCGACTACGCCCGACAGATCGTCACCAATGCACAGACGCTGGCCGAAGAACTCCTGCGCCACGGATTCAATCTGGTCTCCGGCGGAACGGACAATCACTTGCTGCTCATCGACCTGTCCAACAAGAACGTGACCGGGAAGAAGGGCGAAGAGACGCTGGAGAAGGCCGGTATCACCGTCAACAAGAACATGGTTCCGTTTGACACGCAAAGCCCTTTTGTCACGAGCGGCATTCGCGTGGGACTGGCCGCATTGACGACGCGGGGGATGAAGGAGAGCGAGATGAAGGCGATCGGCGGGTTCATGGAACGCGCCATCCGCTTCGCCGACGACGCGTCGATGCTGGGGAAGATCCGCGAAGAAGTTCAGTCGATGACGCGGATGTTTCCGCTGTACGGATAACCTCTACGACTCAAACTCAAACACACCGCGGCTCTTGCCCAATTCCCGCGCGGCGGGCGTGAGAATAGCCTGCTTCGGAACGAAAATTTTCTTTCGCTCGCGTATGGCCCGCCAGACCTGACTTTCCGAAATGAGAATCCTCCCGTCCCTCCCCTTCGACTGTGGAGTCGCAAAGCGCTCCGGTAATCTGGAAGGGATACCCTCCAACCGAACGCCACGGTGAACAACCGTCGTCAGGTCCCCGTCTTTCAGACAAGCAGATGCGGCCTCCTCCGGGGAAATTTCCGCATAGCTGGATCCAGTTGTCGATCCGATCAGAACATCTCCCCACACAGTCGCGCGACCCTTATCGGCGGTGATGAAAACTGTCCCGGTATCCGGTAGTTTTACCCGATCCAAATCATTCAGCATCACGCGTCTCGGTAACAGAAGTATTTGACCGGAATACGAGATTTCCTTTCCGCGACATTGAAGCCGAAGCGAGAGCCTCAGAAACTCTACGCGTTGCGCGGAGAGTATGGTTTCCGGACGAATGTCCAAACGAATCGCGTCCGCGGGGGTCAGCGACAGCCTGTCTTCGTCGGCTGCTTCCGCGCGTACTGAGATTGTCCTCTCGTCGCGCAGCACGGTAATGGCGGCTTGAGTGATGGACTCGGTGCTGCCAAAACATTCAAAATGATCCCGCCGGTTGAGGGACAGACGGGAATGAGCGATGCGAATCGGAACCTGCAACAATTTGGAAATTGATAAAACGTGTGCTTTTGGCTATGTTAGCACAAAGACAGACATGTTTCAACCGCTCTTTCATCCATCCACGTCATGCGCATTCACCGCGTCGTCGTAACGGCCCATCAGCGTCCCGAGCGTTTGGACTCCTTTGCCGCCAGACAAGTCGAACATCTGTCGCGCTCCCGCGTCCACCAACTCCTCGAGGCCGGACTGATTCTCGTCAACGACGTTGTCAAACCGAAGTCCTACACGGTAAGGCCGCACGACCGGATCGAAATTCGACTTCCGATCCCCGAAAAGGTCAGGATGGAAGCGGAGGATATACCGATCCGTATCGTGCACGAGGAATCAGACTTTTTGATTCTCGACAAGCCCGCCGGCATGGTCGTCCATCCGGCGTATTCGAATTGGACCGGAACTCTCGTCAACGCGTTACTCTATCACGTCCGCAACCTGTCCGGCATTAATGGAACACTCCGGCCCGGGATCGTTCACCGGATCGACAAGGACACCAGCGGGTTGCTGATGGTCACCAAGAACGACCGTGCGCATCGGTACATGGCCAATCTCTTTCGTCATCACGACATCGACCGCGAGTACCATGCCCTGGTATGGGGCGCGTTCAAAAACAAATCCGGCACGATCGATGCGCCCATCGGACGGAGCAGGAAGGATCGAAAGAAGTTTGCCGTGTCTCCCGACGGCAAACGTGCGGTCACCCATTACCATGTCCTGAAGAGCCTGGACTTCCTGTCTCTGCTGAGCCTGCGACTCGAAACCGGACGGACGCATCAAATTCGTGTCCACCTCGCGTCCATTGGACATCCGATTTTTGGAGATCCGGTGTACGGCGGACGCAACGAACAACTGGCCGGTGCGCAAAAGAAAAGACAACAGGCCGCTCATCTGCTCGAGCGAATGACTCGTCAAGCCTTGCACGCCAAGACGCTCGGTTTTGTTCACCCGACCACCAAGAAAAATTTATCGTTCGACTCCCCCCTCCCGCCCGATTTTGAGAGCGTTCTCTCAGAGTTGAAATAAAAAAAACGCCCGACGATCCGCCGGGCGTTTTCTACGTTCGATGGATCCGGTGACTACTGGATCACATTCCCATCCGGATCGATGTACTTGATTTCCCCGTAGCCGAGTTCTTTCAGACCGGTCTCGATCTTACTGCGATCGCCGACGACGACCCACGTCAACGCTTTGGGCTGAACAACCTTCTTCGAGGCGCTCACGATGTCGGAGAGTTTCAGGCTGCGAATGCGCTCCGCGTACGTGTCGTAGTACGAATCTTCGAGATTAAACCGGACCATGCTGTTCAAAGACCCCAGTACCGCATTGATGGTCTCCCAACTTCCGGGCAGTTGAAGGATCTGGTTCTTCTGGGTCTTTTCGAATTCCTCTTTCGTCGGGGGACGAGTGGTGAGGATGTCGTTCAGTTCCTTGGAAATTTCCATCATCGATTCTTTGGTCTTGTCCGTCTGCACCGGTGCGTAGGCAATGAAGGGCCGCTGTCCGCGGGCGCCGTACATGAACGTGAACGCTCCATACGCCCAATGTTTGTCTTCGCGCAAATTCATGTTGACGCGCGAAGTGAAATCGCCGCCCAGAATATTATTCATGGCCTCGATGGCGATCTCATCCGGATTCGACGACGGCACGGTGACGTGACCCGCAAACAGAATCGACTGCAGAGAACCCGGACGATCCAGCACATAGATCACGGGCTTGGAGGGCAATTCGACCTTGGCCACGTTCTTCTTCGGCACGTCACCCGACTTCCACGCCTTGAACAAACCTTCGAGTTTCGCGGTGAGTTCGCTGAGCGACACATCGCCGGCGACGATCAGCGTCGCGTTGTTTGGCTTGAACCAGGTCTGATGGAATTTGATCAGGTCCTGTCGCGTCAGTTTGGACACGGAAGATTCAAATCCGGAACCCGTCAACGGATTGCCGTACGCATGCGCGGCTCCGTACAGGAATTTCGGAAAGACGCGCAGCGCCATCTGGATGGGCGTAGCCTTTTCCTGTTGAATGCCGACCAGTTGTTGCTTTTGCAGACGTTTGAAATCCTCTTCAGGGAACGAAGGATTGAGAATCACGTCCGAGAAAATTTTCAGCGAAGCATCCAGATTGCTCTTGAGTGCGGACAACGACACGACGGACATGTCCAGATCGGAACCCGTGCCCAGCGTCGCGCCGAGCATCGCCAGTTCTTCATTGATCTGGAGCGAGGTCATCGTCTTGGTTCCTTCATCCAGCATCCCCATGGCCAGCGCGGCCGTGCCGGGAACCGCCACCTGATCCGATGCATATCCCGCATCCACCAGCAGACGCATGTTGACGATCGGCACGCCCTTTCGTTCGGCCAGGATCACCTTCAAGCCATTGCTCAAGGTGGCGCGTTGACGCTTCGGAAATTCCACGCCGACGGCTTTGCCTTCCTCCGGAAGCGCTTTGCGGTTCACATCGGAAGCGATCGTTTTGAATTCCGGAAATGGAAGAATCTCGAGGATGTAGACTCCGTCGGACAACCACTCCTGCGCGGCCTTTTGCAGTTCGGCGACCGTAGCGCTTTGGACGTGTTCAAGATTCGTCTTATAGTAATCCGGGCGATTGCCAAATGTCTGGCTGCGAGCCAGGATATCGGATTTCCCGCCGAAACCGCCGATGCGTTCGATGCCGCGTGTAAATCCGGCGAGATGTTGCGTTTTGACGCGTTGGAGTTCGCGTTCGGTCGGTCCGTCTTTTAGGAATTTGGCCAATTCTTCCTGAATGGCCGTTTCGAGTTTCGCCAACTCGATGCCCGGCTTGGCTGTCGCTTCGATGTTGACCTGACCTGCGATTTCGCGAAGGTCGACGTACACCGCCACATCCGACGCGATTTGATCGTCATACACCAGTCGTTTGTAGAGACGGGAGGTCTTGCCGGAACCCAGGACGTCGGTCACGAGGTCGAGCATGTTCGATTCGCGCGTTCCCCAGGCTGGGACATTCCACGCCATGTAGAGACGAGCTTGCGGGACCCGGTCATGCGCCATCTGTCGCTGGGTGCCGGTACGCTTGGCGATCCAGGATGTGTGGCGCGAAACGGGAGGTCCGGAAGGAATGTCGCCAAAATATTTTTTCACTTTGGCCAGGGCCGTTTGCGCGTCGATGTCACCGGCCAGCACGACGACGGCATTGGCCGCGCCGTAGTAGGTTTTGAACCAGTCCTTGACGTCGTCCAGCGACGCGGCGTTCAGGTCTTCCATCGAACCGATGACGGTCCAGGAGTATGGGTGCCCAGCGGGCCAGGTGCTCTTGGTGCTCAGATCGTACGCCACCGCGTAGGGCTGATTTTCACCCTGGCGTTTTTCATTTTGCACAACTCCGCGTTGTTCGTCGAGCTTGGCCTGCGTCACGGCGCCGAGCAAATGTCCCATGCGATCGGATTCGAGCCACAGCGCGATGTCCAGGGCGGACGTGGGGACATTCTGAAAATAATTCGTACGGTCCTCGTTTGTCGTACCGTTCAGGTCGGTCGCGCCGATGCGCTCCATCACCTGGAAATAGTCTTTGTCCATGTTTTCCGATCCGTTGAACATGAGGTGTTCAAACAGATGGGCAAATCCGCTCTTGCCGAATTTCTCGTTTTTGGAGCCGACATGATACCACACGTTGACGGCGACGATCGGGGCTTTGTGATCCTCATGAACGATCAGCGTCAGGCCGTTGTCCAGGACGAATTTCTGGAAGGGAATATCGACATTCATGGAAGCTCCTTGTTGTTGAGACCACCCGCTTGCGGTGAGTATCAGCGCCAGCAGGATCCATCGGGTTTGCATATCAGACTCCTTTGGTATGTAATTGTATGGGTCAACTTCAGGCGGCGAAAGGGTACCGTGCTTTGGGACAAAAATCAAGGATGGAAGTGGGCAATTGAAATGTTGGTTGAAGTCGGACGGTCTATTTGATCGGCGGTTTATGGGAAGCGTACACGGGATTGCCCTCTGCGCCTATTGTGCGACCACTCATGAATCGAGTTTCTGGAGAAAAAAGTAGTTGGCAATGTGGCGTGGGGAGCAATCGGACGCCTACGCCAGTTTCTCCAAATGCAGGATCGTGTCGTCATAGCTGGCGGCGAGATCGACGAGTAGAGTATCCACGCCGTCCAGATCGCGGGTCCGCGCTTTGGTCTCGATCTTTTCGCAGATGTCCGCCATCAGTTTCGCCCCGAGGTTGCCACACGCCCCCTTCAGGTTATGGGAGGCCTGCCGAATGCCCTCCGCGTCATTGTCCGCAGCGAGTTTCCGAAGCTGGCGAAGCAGGGTCGGCGCCTGTCGGAGGAACATGCCGATGACATCCTGGAAGAATGTCGGATCGTCCGGGGTGCACAGACCTTTGAGTCCCTCGATGGTTCCGACGTCGAGCAGGGGGACGCTGGCGACAGGCGGAGCCGTGCGCGCTCCGTCGTCCGGTCCTCCCCAGCGCTTGAGTGAATTCTGAATTTCCTCGATCCGGATCGGTTTGCTGACGTAGTCGTCCATCCCGGCTTCCACGCATCTCTCGCGATCCCCTGACATGACGTTGGCGGTCATGGCGACGATCCGCGGCCGTTCCGCATTCGTCCAGTGGGACACGATGTAGCGCGTCGCTTCCAGTCCGTCCATCTCGGGCATCTGCATGTCCATGAAGAGAATATCGTACTTCTGACGCTGAAGCGCCTCGATCGCTTCCAGTCCATTGCTGACCACCTCCGGCAGGTATCCGAGTTGTTGCAGGATGCGGGAGGCGACTTTTTGATTGACGACGTTGTCTTCGGCGACGAGGATGCGCAGTGGCATCCGTACCGCCAGCTTCTCCACGGTCGTCGTTGTCGGCTCGACGATTTCCATCTCCTGTTTGCCGGACAGCACATTCATCAGCGTGTCAAACAGATGCGATTGCCGGATCGGCTTGGTGACGTAGGCCTGGAACATCTCCCGCGCTTTGCGCACGCTGCTTTCCTGGCGACCCAGGGACGTGAGCAGGATCATCGGCAGGTCGGCCGTGTCGCGTATCTTGCGGATTTCCCGTCCGAGTTGCAGTCCGTCCATCTCTGGCATCTGCATGTCGAGAATCCCGAGATCAAAATGCGCGCCCTGCTTCAGTCTTGCCAGCACCTCGCGGGGCGTGGCGAAGGCCTCCACGGTGACTCCCCAGAGCTTGAACTGATGTGTGAGAATCTTCAGATTCGTTTCATTGTCATCGACGATGAGAATCGCTTTGCCAGCCAGCGAATCCGGCTTGGGCGGCCGCGGCCCTTCACGCTCGGCCAGTCCCGCGCGGAGTGTGAAGTAAAACGTCGATCCCTGGCCCTGCTCGCTCTCGACCCGGATATCGCCGCCCATCATTTCCACCAGCCGCTTGCTGATGGCCAGACCGAGTCCCGTGCCTCCATACTGTCGTGTCGTCGAAGAGTCCACCTGCGAGAACGACTTGAACAGGCGATCCATGCGGTTGGCCGGAATCCCGATCCCGGTATCCTTGAGCGCAAATTCGAGTTCGCAGGAGTGGTCATCACGTTTGACGACCCGGACGCGGAGGAAGATTTCTCCTTCTTTTGTAAATTTCAGAGCATTGCTGGTCAGATTGGCGAGGACCTGGCGCACGCGGGTCACGTCGCCCATAATGGATTCCGGCACATCTGAATCCAGCCAGCACAGGAGTTCGACATTCTTCTCGGACATGGTCGATGCAAAGAGATCAAACGTGTCCTCCACGCAATTTCGTATGTCGAAAGGCTGTTCTTCCAATTCCATGCGGCCGGATTCGATTTTCGAGAAATCGAGGATATCGTTGATAATCGCGAGCAGGGTCTCGCCGCTTCCGCGGATGGTTTCGACATAGCTTTGTTGTTCCGGCGAGAGGTCGGTCTGGAGGAGCAGACCGGTCATGCCGATGACGCCGTTCATCGGCGTGCGGATTTCGTGGCTCATATTGGCCAGAAATTCCGATTTCAATCGCGCCGCTTCCAGAGCCGCTTCGCGGGCCGCGATCAATTCGCGGTCCAGATGTTTCCGGTCGGTGATATCGCGTACGATCGCCAGCACTTCGTCTGAGCCGCTGACGACCAGACGCACTTCGTGATCCCGCACGCGTCCGTCGGCCATGATCTGATATTCGAAGAACTGCACTTCGCCCGTGTCGAGCGCTCGTTGCACATAGTGCATGTGATTTTGCGCCGCAGAGAGAATTTCACCGCTGGTCACGACGGAACCGAAATCCTTGGGGACGCGAAAATCGAACAAGTATCCGTCTTTGCGCATGCGAAACATCAGGTCGGGGATGGCGTTGAGCAGGGCCTGCGTCTGCTGCTCGCTCTTCCGCAGGGCTTCGGCGACGCCTTTGCGCTCGTGAATCTCTTTGCGCAGGGCCTCGGTGCGGTCGTCCACGCGTTTTTCGAGATTGCGGTTGATCTCGCCCAGTTCTTTGTAAGCCGCTTCGAGGTTATCGATCATCCCGTTGAACGCGGAAGCAAGCTGGGCAACTTCGTCGCTGTAGTAGGTCGGTGCGCGCACGGACATGTTTCCTTTGGCGACCTTTTCGACCGTCTCGACCATCTGACTCAGGTGGCGGGTGACGGCGGTGCTCACCATGAAGACGAGGACAATCCCGACGATGAAGATCACGACGCTGACGATGGCCACAGTGGCCCGTGCCTGTCTAATTTCGACGGGAATCGTTGCCAGGCTGAGTCCGAGAAATACCCGTCCGATTTTTCCGCCTTCTTTTTTGATGATCGTCATGCCCTGAAAGATCTCTCCGTCCTGGGATACGACATTGAAGCGGAGCGGATTGTCAAATTCCAGTTCGTTGGCGCGTTCGCGATTAAAATATCCAAGCGCCCGCCCGTCGTTGTTGATCACCACGATGTAGACTAGGTCTGCGTTTTGGCGAGCCAGCCGGACCGTGGAACCGACCGTCAGCGTATCCATTTTTTCCAGTGCGGGAGCCAGCCCGAACGCCGTCATTTCGCCGAGACTTTCGGCTTTGTCGAGCACGGACTTCATGGCTCGCTCTTCGAGACGCGCGGGAAAATAAATGAAAATGAAAATCGAAATCGCTCCGATCAGCAGGCTGAACAGGACGAATAATTTCGTACGGATGGAATAACCCTGTCGGGATCGGGACATGACGCTCTTTCGTTGGGTGGAAAGTAACCAAAACGGCCGCATGCGCACAAGGCTTTTCTGGCCGGGACGGTGCGGATCGTCATGAGCTGCATCCTGCGTAACCTCTCTTGCGCAGTCCGTTTTGTCGTTTCAGGAAGATTCGAACTGCGGTCAGGGGAAGACAGAGGTTCCAGCGTCGCGTTTGACTCTCTCTCGCCGCATGCGTAGATTGCGCCGTGCGCAAGCTGGAATACGAGGAAATCAAGTCCCGTCGGCATTCGGCCGACTCGATCCGTCAGGCCGGGCGATTCCCGGTCTACGTCGTTCTCGAGAACATTCGTTCCATGTACAATGTCGGCGCGGCCTTCCGGACCAGCGATGCCGCGTGTGTCGAGGAACTGATCCTCTGCGGATACACGGCCCGCCCGCCTCGCAAGGAAATTGAAAAAACCGCACTCGGGGCGACCGACACGGTGCCGTGGAGACATTTTGCAAATGGACCGGAAGCCGTGGCCTATCTCAAAGCCAAAGGGGTGACGGTGATCGCTCTCGAACATTGCGAGGAATCGGAAGATATCATGGAGATGGAGTGTCCCTTCCCCATCGCGCTGGTCATCGGCAACGAAGTGGAAGGCATCACGCCCCAGACGATTGCCGAATGCGATCGGGCTTGCGAAATTCCCATGTTTGGAACCAAACAATCTCTGAATGCCGCCGTCGCGTACGGCATCGCCGTTTTTCAGTTTGTCCAGAAATACCGCACGCGGCAAGCAAAGGATGTATATGCTGCTGTCAAAACCTGCTGAATCCACGACATCCATCCTCGATCCGGTGGACGAAATTCACCGGCTGAAGAAGGAAATGAACGCCGTCCTGCTGGCTCATTATTACCAGGAGTCCGAGATCCAGGATCTGGCGGATTTCGTAGGCGACAGTCTGGAGCTGGCGCGCCGCGCGTCACAGACCGACGCGGACGTCATCGTTTTCGCGGGCGTGCATTTCATGGCGGAGACGGCCAAGATCGTGAACCCGACCAAGACCGTGCTCCTCCCCGATCTGGCCGCCGGATGCTCGCTCGCCGACAGTTGTCCCCCGGATCCATTCAAAGCGTTTCGGGAGAAACACCCGGATCATTACGCCATCACCTACATCAATTGCTCGGCAGCAGTCAAAGCGCTGTCGGACCTCATCTGCACATCGAGCAACGCGGAAAAACTGATTCGGCAGGTTCCGGCCGATCGTCCGATTCTCTTTTCACCTGACAAGAACCTCGGAGCCTACCTCGCAAAAAAGACGGGACGCGACATGCTCTTGTGGCCGGGAACGTGCATGGTGCACGAAATTTTCTCCGAGAAAAAGATCATCCAGATGAAGGAACAGCGCCCGCGCGCAAGGATCATCGCGCATCCGGAGTGCGAGGCGTCCGTCCTGCAACTTGCTGACTTCGTCGGATCGACCAGCGCCCTGTTGAAATTTGTCCAAACCTCAGGGGAATCGGAATTCATCGTCGCGACGGAACCGGGAATCATCCACCAAATGCAAAAGGCCTGCCCGCAGAAGACTTTCCTGCCCGCTCCCCCCAACAACAACTGCGCATGCAATGAATGCCCGCACATGAAACTGAACACGCTCGAGAAACTGCTGCAGTGCATGAAGCATCGGTCTCCGGAAATTATCCTGGACGAGGGCATCCGCCAACGTGCGCTCGTTCCCCTGCAGAGAATGTTGGAATGGAGTTGACATCTGCCGTCTGATTTGGCGACGAACGTGACACCATCTGCCCCATCGATGAAGGAACAGGCCGTTTGGACAGTCGACCTTCAGTATCGACTCGTCCAGGGCAACCGATCGTTTCAGACAAATTTTGCCGCGCTGACGGGACGGGAACCCGCGATCGGAATTTCCTTATTCGACCAGGTGCCCGATCCCCTGCAGCGGATCTGGAAACCGCGGTATGAAAAGATCTTGAAGGGGGGGACTCTTACGGTTGACGAAACGCACTCCATCGGCGGGATCTCGCGCTCGTTTGCGATCCATCTGTCCCCGCTTTTTGAGGGGCGGGACATTCGCGGCGCGCTCACCTGCGTGAGAGACACAACGTGGGAACAAACACGGCTGAAGGATCTGGATCGATTCTTCTCGTTGTCGCACGACCTCCTTTCGATTGCCAATTTCGACGGATACTTCATTCGCGTGAGCCAGTCCTGGTGCGACTTGCTGGGATACGAGATGGGGGAACTGCTGGCCCGTCCGTATACGGAGTTTATCCATCCCGAGGATGTGCCGGCCACCCGCAAAGTCGCGGACGCTCTGGCGGAGGGAGAATCGATCCTGCGATTTGAAAATCGGTATCGGTGCAAGGACGGCTCGTATCGTTCTCTGGCGTGGACCGCCGTGCCGGTGTCTGCGGAAAAGATCATTTACACCGTCGCGCGCGATGTGACGGACGAACGATACCGAAAGATCATCGAGGAGTCGATCAACGGAGTTTTCCAAAGCACTCTGGACGGCCGCTTCCTGTCCGTCAATCGCGCCATGGCCCGGATGTACGGCTTCGGCGACACGAGAGAACTGCTGGGGAGCGTCCGCGACACACGATCTCTGTACGTGCAGCCCGAACAACGCGACCAGATGCTCAGGATGATGCACGAATTCGGCAGAGTGGAGAATCTCCAAGCGGAGGTCTACCGCAAGGACGGATCGACGATGTGGATCTCGGAAGACATCCGGCTGGTCAAGGATGCGTCAGGCAACCCGCTCTTTCTGGAGGGCATCACCCGTGACATCACCGCTCAGCACGCCGCAGAAGCGCATCTTGCGTTGACGGCCAGACGACTGGAGTCGCTGATCGTGACCATCCCGTCCGGCGTCCTCGTGGAAGACGAACAGCGAAAAATCTCGCTGGTCAATCAACAATTCTGCGATCTGTTCCAACTCCCGATGACCCCGGAGGAGATGGTCGGCATCGATTGCGCGGCCGCCGCCGAACAGTCAGCGGCTCTCTTCAGGAATTCGTCGGAATTCGCCAGCCGAATAGCCCGCATCATCGAAGCGCGTGAGCCTGTCGTGGCCGAGCCATTGGAGCGAACGGACGGAAAGCACCTCGAGCGGGATTACGTCCCTCTCTTTGTCGATGAGACGTTTCGCGGGCATCTGTGGATCTACCGGGACGTCACCTCGCGCGTGCAGTCCGAAAAGGCGCTGGCGGCCAGCGAGCGGCTGTATGAGACGCTCGCCGAAAGCATGTCCGAGGGGATACTCTTCGTCACCAACGAGGACGTCATCACGTATGCCAACCGCGCCTTTTGCGACATGGTCGGATATTCACGGGATGAACTGATGGGAAGAGCGGCCAAGAATTTTCTCGTGTTTGATGAGGCAGACGCACGGGTCATCGAGGAAAAGAACCAATTGCGTCGGGCAGGCATCTCGGACCACTATGAGATTCGTCTGCGAAAGAAGAGCGGTCAAGCGCTGTGGACGCAGATGGGAGGAGCGCCCATGCGGGATGCGGAAGGCACGGTGATCGGCTCGGTTGGGATCGTGTCGGACATCACCGCGCGCAAAGAAGCTGAGAAACAACTGCGTCTCTCGGATTCCATTTTGCGCAACGTAAGCAACCTGGTACTCGTGGCCGCCCCGACGGGAGAAATCGTTTACGTCAGTCCTTCGGTAACGCCCATGCTCGGATATCAACCCGAAGAGATACTGGGCAATGGCTGGTGGGAAACCATTCACTCCGAAAACACTCGCCGGACCGAGCGCGCGGCTATCGAGGCGACCGCCTCGCGTGGGCAATTGATCCGCGAAGGTCCCTACGAGCAGACCGCTGTCCACCGGGACGGCACGTTTCGCCATTTCGTGTGGCAGGATGCGCTCGGACCGGAGGGCCTGGTCATCGGAGTCGCCCACGACGTCACGGAACGAAAGAAGGCCGAACTCGCTCTTAGGGAAAGCGAGCAACTGTATCACGATCTCGTTCACTATAGCGCCGGGCTGATTTGCACCCACGACATGGATGGACGCGTGTTGTCGATCAATCCGGCCAGCGCACGGCTGTTCGAATACACGGAACCCGAGATGGTCGGACATTCCCTGGAGGAATTCATCGCTCCATCCGCGCGGACGCTTTTTGGGGAATATTTGGAAATCATCCGTCGTCAGGGATACGCGGAGGGATACCTCAAATTGAAGTCCAAGAGCGGCAAGTCGCTCATCCTCTCCTATGTCAATCGCGTACACAACGATCCCGGTGGACGTTCGTTTGTGATCGGGTACGCCCAGGATGTGACCCAGCAACATTTGCTGGAGAAAGAAAAAGAAAGACTGATCGGAGAATTGCGGGAGAACCTGGCCAAGGTCAAAACACTCAGCGGATTGCTTCCCATCTGCGCATCATGCAAGAAAGTCCGTGACGACAGCGGCTACTGGCACCAGATCGAGTCGTACATCAGCAAGCACTCGGACGCGGAATTCACCCACGGTCTGTGCCGCGACTGTCAGGTGAAGCTGTACCCCGAGCTGTTTAACAAATAACCCGCAGAATCCGCTGAATCTGTTTTTCGTGATGATGGATGTGCATCGCGATCCACCGCACCGTCGCCAATGGCGTGAGGGGGCCGGTGATCGGATGGTAGAAAATCCCTCTGCGCAATTCTTCGCGAGTCAGATCGGACAAAAACTCCAGCCAATCTTTTCTTCCTTGCTCCCAGTCTGATTCGATCTGAATCAATGTTCGTGTGTCTTCGGCTGGCACGGCTTTCGGAGGCGCCTTCGTTTTGAACATCGGAAGGGCAAAATGAGCTTGCATGATCCGGTAGAGGATCCTTGCGCGCCAGGTTACAGCAGAGGCGCGCGCACGTTGTTTGTGGATCGCATGACGGAGGATACCGTTTTCGGCCAGTTGCAGATGCTGGAGTACGTCCGCCACATGCCAGGCGTCTGCCGTAGGCCGCTTGCGCAACTGCCCGACCGGAAGAGGGCGGAGGGCCTCCATGATCCTGCATCGCTGATCTTCGATGGCCTGCCACGCCCGTCGCAACGGAAGATCATTCATCGTCGCACCCAAGATCATTTGTCATGAAATTCAAAAATGGAACCCAAAATGAAGACCCGGCTCTCCGAAAAAGAACTTCGACCATTTCTCATCCAATCGTTTAAAGGACTCCGGCATGGGAGTATGATACGGACGATGCGTAACTGCAATAGACGGTTCAATAAAAATTCTGTCTTTGCGAAACGCGAAGTGAACCCCCATCCTGTATGTAGTAAAAATCTGGAAGCCATTGTCTATTTTCTTTCCGCGATCATCAACAAAAACCTGCCAGGCATTCATCACGTGAACACCCGTATAAAAGCCCTTCCACCAAAATCGCTGATACACGAGGGCAAATCCGTATTCTCGAATGTATCCCGGAAATTTTTCTTCCGGAGCTTCAAATGATTTCCCATAGGGGATGCCCAGCGGCCAGGCGTATTTCCACGTCTTCAGTTCCAGAGAAACTGCGTCCTTGCTTGTGACGCGATACCCCAGGTTGACCTGCGCAAAGTCAGGTCTGTTCTTCGAACCCAAATTACCCAACACAAACAAGGTGCTGCCAACGATTCTTCTCCGATCCAGACTGTCCTGGCGGGCGTCTTGCGCCTGGATCGGGACGAAACGGATCAGCATCAAAACAACGAGAAGCGTGAGACAGTTCCTCTTCATATCCTTCCTTCATGCGATGTGCATGGCCCTGCCATGGTAACCGGCAAGGAAGCGAAAAGTCATTCACTTACGGTAAGAAAAAGTTCGCTCTTTTTCCTTCAGCCTGGCGCGCAAGCGGCTCAACGACTGCGGAGTAATCCCCAAATAACTCGCCAATTGATACTGCGGTACACGCTGGATCAAGTCTGGCCTCTTTTCACGCAAATTCACGTAGCGCTGCTCGGGAGAGGAAGTTTTGAATTCATCCAAGCTCTGTTGACTTCTGGCGAGGAGATCTTCCGAAAGCACACGGCAAAGCGTTTCAAATCGGTGGAATTTCCTGAACATTTCAGTTTCCATCTCGGGCGTGGAGATGGCGATGACGGAATCCTCCACACAGGAAATGAAATACTCGGAGAGATCCTGGCTGGCGACACCCTTTGGCGTGAGACTTTCCATTTCCGTGTAGAAGGCAGTTGTTTTTTCTTCTCCGTCAACCACGTAAAACACTCGGAGGCATCCTTGCAAGACAAAGTAGCTCTCTCGTGCGCGTTGACCTTCCTTGAGAAGGACCGTTCCTTTCTTGACGGTTCGAAACGCATTCAATGACATGATTGCGTCTTTCTCGTCCTCTGTGAGTTCAATGTATTTCGACAAGAACGCAAGGAGTGACCGGTGCATGAGCTCTTTGTCATCTCCGGACACTTCGCCATTCTGCCCTCTCACCGCATCCACGACACAACCTCCCGCACGCGGTTGGTGTACACGCGGGTGACCCCGTGACGCCTGCATTTTTGCAATCGCGACGGTGTATCGATCATGCCCAATCCAACGACAAACTGTTCGCGCGCCCGACGGATCATCGTCGTGGTGAACAACCACCAATGGCCTGAGATTTCCTGAATTTTCCACTCCGCCGCCCAATCCAGATGCGCTCGCCTCACCAGGGGCTCAAACCGCTCATCGACGCAGGTCGCGATGAAATTGCAATACACTGACGGATGACGACTGCGCACATACTCCAGGGCCGCCCGCGAAAAGGAGATGAACCGGACGTTCGATACATCCGTTTGCATCAGGGCGTCGACAATGCGGCGATAGGGCGTGTACGATTTCAGTTCGACGATCAAAGATCGGGTCGGAAATGCCGACCGAAGGTCTTCGAGAGTTGCCATTTCCGTTTCCTCGGCGCAAACGTCTGCAAACGGGACGTGCTCGACTGCCCGGCGCGATTGCGAGAGTACCGGATCGTGATACAGGACAATCCGGTCGTCGGACGTGATGGCCAGATCCACCTCGATCTCGTCCGCACCGGAGTCAAACGCGTGACGAGCCGAACGCAACGAATTCTCCCTTCCGCCGATGGGATGCGTTCCCGCCCCGCTCCCGCGGTGTCCGATGATCGTGATTCTATCGGCGCTCATAGATCGTCTCGCCTCGCGCATCGCGGAAGATCATCCGGTCGCGAAGGCGGCCGTCGGACATATGCTTGCGTTGAAAGTACACGATGGAGGAACAGTCTGGACGAATCGGGCCCACCAGTTCGACGAGCGATGTTTCGCCGCCATAGCAGAAGGCGCGCACGCTGTCGTTCCACGTGTACACGCTCTCCGTAAATGAATCGGCAAAGTGATTCACGATCAGGAGTTTCCAGGAGCCTTCAGAAGTGTCTCGATACACACCCGCGTCCAGTTCCTCGGCATGACGAACCACCTGCGGGAAGAATGCGCCCCTCGCGATCGGCAGTTGTTGTTCGAAGGACAGCCGTTGACCGTACGCGGCGGCGCTGAGCAACACCAACCCGAGGAACGCGCGCTCATTCACGGACGAGTTTCCGGTATTTGATCCGATGCGGACGCTCGGCGTCGATGCCCATGCGTTGCCGATAGTTTTCGATGTACTGACTGTAATTACCGTCAAACCACTGCACCTGACTGTCTCCCTCAAAGGCAAGAATGTGCGTGGCGACACGATCCAGGAACCAGCGATCGTGGGAAATGATCACGGCACAGCCCGCAAACGCCTGCAGGGCTTCTTCCAGCGCACGCAACGTGTTCACATCGAGATCGTTGGTAGGCTCGTCCAGAAGCAGAACATTGGCGCCTTCTTTCAGCATTTTGGCCAGATGGACGCGATTGCGCTCGCCTCCGGACAGCTGAGTGACTTTTTTCTGCTGATCGGTTCCGCTGAAATTGAATCGCGCCACGTACGCACGGGAATTGACCTCCCGATGTCCCAGCATCAGCGTTTCTTCTCCGCCAGAAATTTCCTCCCAGATCGATTTCGCCGGGTCGAGCGGTCGATTCTGATCGATGTATCCCAGTTTGACTGTCTCCCCGATCTTGATCGAGCCCTGGTCGGGTTTTTCTTGTCCTGTGATCATACGGAAAAGTGTCGTCTTCCCCGCACCGTTGGGACCGATTACGCCAATGATCCCGCCGGGCGGGAGGGAGAAATTCAAATTTTCATACAGCAGGCGGTTGTCGTATCCTTTCGCGAGTCCCGTTGCTTCGACGACGAGATTGCCCAAGCGGGGGCCCGGAGGAACGAAGATCTCCATCTCTTCGTTGCGCTTCTCGTTTTCTTCGGCAAGCAGTTTCTCGTACGCGGCGATGCGGGCTTTGCTCTTGGCGTGACGGCCTTTCGGATTCATGCGCACCCACTCGAGCTCCTCGGCGAGCGCTTTTTGCCGTTTCGATTCCTGCTTCTCCTCGACGGCGAGCCGTTTTCGTTTCTGTTCGAGCCAGGATGAATAATTTCCTTCGAACGGAATTCCCTCCCCGCGGTCCAGCTCCAGAATCCATCCGGCGACGTTATCGAGAAAATATCGGTCGTGCGTGACCGCGATGACCGTGCCCTTGTATTGCGCAAGATGCTGCTCCAGCCAGCCGACCGATTCCGCATCGAGATGGTTGGTCGGTTCGTCCAGCAGAAGGACGTCCGGTTCCTGCAAGAGCAGTCGGCACAGCGCGACCCGGCGACGTTCGCCCCCGGAGAGAACGCGGACGGGCGTATCAGGCTCGGGGCAACGCAGAGCATCCATGGCCATCTCCAGGCGGCTGTCCAGATCCCACGCATTCTTGTGTTCGATCTCCTCCTGCAGTTTCCCCTGCTTTTCGAGGAGCGAATCGAAATCCGCGTTCGGGTCAGCCATTTGCTCCGAGACTTTCTCAAATTCACGCAGCAAACGCACGGTATCGTGGACGGCCTCCTCGACAATTTCCCTGACCGTTTTCGCAGGGTCCAATTCCGGCTCCTGCGGCAGGTATCCAAACGTAATGCCCTTGTCGGCGGTGATTTTGCCGACATAGTCCTGATCGACTCCGGCGACGATCCGCAGCAACGTGCTCTTACCGGCTCCATTGAGTCCGAGCACACCGATCTTCGCCCCGTAGAAAAACGACAAATAAATGTCTTTGAGAACCTGTCGGTTGGGCTTGTGGATCTTCCCCACGCCGACCATGGAAAAAATGATCTTATTGTTGTCCGCCATGTACGCTCCTTCGCTGTGGCGGGCAATATAGAAAAATTCGGCTAAGAAAAACTGAATTTCCGCGACTGCGTCTGGCGGTTCCCTGGCGATCACCGCCCACCCGAACAAATTTCACAGCCCGGTCATTCTGCGTGACCCGAAGCGGGTTGCATGATAGGAATGACTCGGCGCAGGCTGAAGATGTTCAGCAGGAGAACCAGGTCATCCGACATCGCCTCACCAACCGCCGCCGCCACGGCTTCCCGATCCGCCTCCCGAACTCCCGCGAGAGAATCCGGACGATCGGCTGCTGGAGTATGAACTGTAACTGCGGGAACTGCCGCTGTATCCCGATCCGCCCGATGAGGAGGGCGGTGGTGGTGGCTCCTTGGCCGTCTGAACGACGGACGAACGCATGCTGCGCGTCAGCGCATGCAGACCCGCTCCCGCAAACCGCCGCGAGTCTCCGTCAAACCATGCGGGCTTGTACTCTTCAAACCGGATGATCGAACGGAATTTTTCCGCCCAGTTGTCTTCGATCCCCAGCGCCATCGCGTAGGGCAAATACCGCTCAAACAAAGCCTCGTCCAGGCGCAGGGTCCCCATCCATTCATACCGGTCCTTGTCGGTCACCGACAAAAACATCTTGAACCCCTCGATCTCTCGCCGCAAGGTCGTTGCCACTTCCGAAGGTCTTGCCAACAACCGTAGGAAAACGCCATACACCACGACCATGATGGCGCCGTACAGAACGAAGTTGCCCATCAGATAACTCTCCGACAGGGTCTGCAATTCAGTAAACATAAGCGCCGCGACCATGAGTACCCCACTCATCAAGACGCCGAGCAACCACCATCCGATATTGCTCTTGAATTCCTTTCCATACGCATCCACGATCGCCTGTTCGATTTGCCGACGGACCGCGGCCAGGGACGCGTTCGCTTTGCCGTCCAGACGAAGGACCGTTCCCGCCTTGGACAGGACAGCCTTCAAATGTTCGTCGTCATATTCATCCCCCAGCCCCGAGAGAACGGTGATATCGTATCGGTCGGGAGCCGATTCTTTGATTTTGATTTTTCCGCGAACGGCCGCGTGCACCAGCGCAAGCGCCATCAATAACGGATCGCGATGCGGCCGTTGGAGGTATCGCATAGCGGCAGGACTCATCCCTCGCGGAGGCTGATACGAGGGAACGATCGTTCCGATCTGCGGATCCCGCCCGACAAAAACCCAGAAAACAAGAAAAATCAGGATCGACGCGAGGATGGGAGCCCACCACAGGTGAAGTCGATGATCCAGTATCGTGTTGAGAATCGGGGAACCCATGTCGATCGACCCCGGAGGAAAATCGGCGCGGAGCCACACTTCGTCCAAACCCGACAGGCGATACAGATTGCGCAAGGTATAGGAGGTGACTCCGTCTTCTGATGCAATCGGCGTGAGCGCGAGGGTCCCGTCTACGAACCGCGTACCGAGAAAAACGTTTTTCGCTGGCACGTCCGAACCAAACTCGATCGTCAGCGAATCCATGTGGCCCAATTCTTCCTTCGTCGCCGCCAGCCAGAAAACCGATTGCGCTGTGTCCGACTCCCACACCTGCCGGCTGATCTCGTACGACCAGTCCATCCGATGCGCCCCGCGCTTCGTATCAGTGAGTGGGATGCTCATTTGCACGGCGGAAGACCAGGCATCTGTTGTGGTCTTGGCAGGCTCTCCATCCACCAGAACAGACAGATTACGGAGTGAAATATTTCGGGTCGGTGTGGAGGAGTACCATGCCTTTGGATCGTTCCATCGCTCCACCGGTGTCTTGTACACGGTCAGATTCCAGTGTTTCTCATCATATGACTCTTCGACCACACCGATCTCCTGCCGCACCGACAGAGTCCCGCCGGGAGATAACCGCAACGTCTGCCGCAAGGAGCGCCATCCGGACTGACCGTTCTGGATCGACCCCATCGGCCAGGAAAAACGAAATTGAATATCCTCGCGCAGCGTGAGATATTCTTCGGACTTCACCGTCAACACATTCTTCTCTCCTTCAAACACCACGCGCGGATTCCGCCCGTCTTCTTCGATCAGCGTGAGCGCGTCGAGGATCGACGTACGGATGTCGATCCCATCCGGCACGCGTAGACGCACCCGCACCCGATCGATTTCCATATTCCACTTGCCCAGCATTCGTACGGTAAACGTATCCGTATCCAACCCGAAGGCCACGGCGTTGTTCAATCCATACTCGAGTCGCACGTGCCGGAGTCCGGGCCGGAACACAGCCGTATCACGTATCTCGATCACGTCGTCGCCATCCACCTGGACCCGGGCCATCGCCACCTCTCGACCGTCCACCGAAGCGGTCTGCGGGACGATGTCCGGATGCCACACCGGATGCAGCAACACGCTGTCCAATCGCACCCCAAGGGCCTGCACCGTAAGTTCCTCCCACACCGTGAGACGCCCGACGCTGTCCAGCCGCATGTCCACGTTCAGATCGAAAATTTTCTCCTCGATGCGCTGCACCGGACCCGGCGGCCATCCGACGACGATCGTCAGGCCGTCCCCGCTCAACAATTGCCGTGTCGTCTCAACAAACACCCGATTGCCGGAAGCAGAGGATCTGAAATCGGTACCGGCATATCCTTTCGGACCGGTGTACGCTTTCACTTGCAAGCCGCTCACGACGCGTTGCGGCAGTACGACCATGGCCGTGGCCCGATCGATCGGAAAGGACCACCCGTTGCCCGTCACATTCCAATACAACTCGTCATGGCGATTAAAGAACCGCAGTACGTGGTGACAGCGGTACTGGACGGTGTAGGTATGCTCGCCGATCGAAAGAAGCTTCTCGGAGTCACCGATGCGGATGCGGCGGAAATCCTCGACGTCCTCGACCGTGTACGGTTCGGCTGCGCCGTTCCGCGTGACGGAGAGGACGGCAAACTCATCCAGACGGTCCAGGTCCTTGAAAATTCCACGGCGGATTTTGTTGCCCTCGACCTGGACGACGAGCGTCTCGGTGATTTCGAGCGATCCGTCGGATTGCACGCGGATCGCCGCATCGTACGTACGGATCCCCTCCTGCGACCACAACGCCGCCGGCATCAGCCACGTCCACACCCACACGCGCTTCACGACAGCCTCGGAGTTTCTCGTTGCGTGCCGCCTTCCAGGAACTCGTTGCCGTCGATCGAGAAGAACGGCTCCTCGGTAAAACCAGACGTGCGGGCAAACAGGACAGTCGGGAACGTGGCCAGATTCGTGTTGAACTCGCGCACGGTCGCGTTGTAATAGCGACGCGCCAGTTGGATCGTGTCTTCGATCTCGGCCAGTTCTTTCTGCAACTGCAGGTAATTTTCATTTGCCTTCAGATTGGGATATCGCTCCGACAACGCAACCACCGCGCGGATCGATTCGTGGAAACGCCGCTCGGCACGCTCCTGATCCGGAATCGATGCGGCGCCGATCGCGGCCTGACGAGATGCCAGCATATTATCGATCACCGATTTTTCGTGCTGCGCATACCCCTCGACGCATTTCACCAGATTGGGCACCAGATCATAGCGACGCTTCAGTTGCACGTCGATGCCGCTCCACGCTTCGCGAATCAGATTACGCCCCCGCACCAGCCGATTGAAAGACAGAACTCCGATCATCAGGACGATACCGATCAGAACCAGTACAATGATGAGTGTCATAGGCTCTCCTCCCTCGAATAACATACTCCAGGACGTTCGGCTTTTCAAGGGCGGAGGTGCTAATGGGATCCTTTCTGAAATTTCGTTTCTGACCCGTATCGTTCGTCGGATGAGGACGCGCATGTCACTCGATCCGGCTGCGTCGCCGGTGCGACGTTCGCATTCTGCCATGGCTCCGCCATTCGTCACGCTGAGCCTGTCGAAGCGTGCTTGTTTGCATTCCCCGCAAAATTTTGCTTACTTCCGACCATCACAAGAAAATCATGTCCAAAGATTCAACCCCCCTCATGCGCCAGTATTTCGACATCAAGTCGAAATACCCCGACACGATCCTGCTCTACCGCATGGGCGATTTCTACGAGACGTTCGACGAGGACGCCCGCACCGTCCACAAAATCCTCGGCATTACGCTCACCAAACGCGCCAACGGAAAAGCTGCCGAAGTGGCGCTGGCCGGCTTCCCCTACCACAGCCTCGAGTCCTACCTGCCCAAACTGATTCGCGCGGGATTCCGCGTCGCGGTCTGCGAGCAGGTGGAGGATCCGAAATTGGCAAAAGGCATCGTGCGCCGCGATGTGACCGAGATCGTCACGCCCGGCACCACACTGTCCGATAAAATTCTCGATCACAAGATCCATAATTTTTTGGCCGTCATCGCTCCCGTGGACTCGCGATATGGGTTTGCCATCGTGGATGCCTCGACCGGGGAATTCGGCGCGGGCGACTTCTCGGAATCTGAACTGAAAGATCAGTTGAATTCGTACCGGCCCGCGGAAATCGTCGTACCGTTTTCGCGCGAGCAGGAGCTTTCGTCACGGTTTGCGGCTTCGGCCTGGACCCCCGTGTGGACGCGGCGCGAGGATTGGCTCTTTGCCGGGGAATACGGCCGCGACACACTGCTCGCGCACTTTAAGACGCATTCGCTCAAAGGATTCGGCCTCGACGAGACATCGGCCATCGCCGCCGCCGGAGCGGCCATTCATTATCTCAAAGAAACACTGCAGGGAGACGCGTCACAGATTCATCGCGTCTCACATCTGCAGACGGCCGACGTCGTTCTGCTCGACGCCGTGACGATGAGGAATTTGGAAATCCTGGATTCTCCATCCGGCGGACTCGTCAGGATTCTGGACTTCACACGCACGGCGATGGGAGCTCGTCTGCTTCGCCAATGGCTGATCCGTCCGCTGACAGGTAAATCCACCATCGATCGGCGACTCGAAGCGGTTGCAGAATGGGTCGATCGGTCAGCCTGTCGCAAGGATATTTCCGAGATCCTCGATCGGATCGCCGATCTGGAACGCCTGATCGCAAAAGCCTGCGCCCGTCGCATCAACCCGCGCGAACTGCGCACCCTCGGCCGGTCGCTCGAGCAGATTCCGGTTTTACGGCAATCGATGGAGCCTCTCGCCGCATCCTTGCTCCGTCAACTTCGCGACCAACTGACACCTCTGAACGACTTGACCGACGAATTGAATCGGGGATTGACCGACGAGCCGACGCTGCAAATCAAAGACGGCAATGTCATTCGCGACGGATTTCATGGAGAACTGGATCACTTGCGCTCCGTGCGCCGCAACAGCAAGCAAGCCATCGCAGATCTGCAACAGAAAGAGCGTGACCGGACGGGAATCCCTTCGCTGAAGATTCAATACAACAGCGTGTTCGGGTACTATCTCGAAGTCACCCACGCCCACCGCTCGAAGATTCCGGAGGATTACATCCGCAAGCAGACGCTGGTAAACAGCGAACGGTTCATCACACCGGAGCTCAAAGAACTCGAAGACGCCATCCTCACCGCCGAAGACCGGATCGAACGACTCGAAATGGAATTGTTCGAGCAACTGCGTGCGTCGGTAGTTCAGCGTACGCGGATGATACAGGACGATGCCGCTACGATCGCGCAGGTGGATTGCTTGTGTTCGTACGCTGAGGCGGCTGTCCAGGGTCGGTATTCGCGACCCGTGATCACCGACGGCAAGAGCCTTCGCATCGAAGAGGGGCGTCACCCGGTAGTGGAAACCATCCTGCCCGCCGGCGAAGCGTTCATTCCAAACGATCTGATCCTAACCGAGGACAGTCAGGTCCACATCATCACCGGTCCCAATATGGCCGGCAAGAGCTGTTACCTCCGGCAGGTCGGACTGATCGTCCTGATGGCACAGGCGGGCAGTTTTGTCCCCGCCCGATCGGCGGAGATCGGTATCGTGGATCGGATTTTCACTCGTGTCGGCGCGTCGGATAATCTGGCCGGCGGCGAGAGCACCTTCCTCGTCGAAATGAACGAAACTGCCAACATCCTCAACAACGCGACGGGCCGCTCGCTGATTTTGCTCGACGAGATTGGGCGGGGCACAAGCACGTTTGACGGCTTGGCGATCGCATGGGCGATCGTCGAGTATCTGCACAACCATCCGGTCACCCGACCCAAGACGCTGTTCGCGACGCATTATCACGAACTGAACGAGCTCGAGAATCTGTTCACCCGTATCCGCAATTACAACATGCAGGTGCGGCATTATCGTGACAAAATTATTTTCGTACGCAAGATCGTGGAAGGAGGGTGCGATCGCAGTTTTGGCATCGATGTCGCGAAACTGGCCGGCCTGCCCCCGGAGGTCATCGCTCGTGCGCGCGAGGTGATGACCAATCTCGAATCGCACGAACTCTCCGCTCATCGCGAAAAGTCGATTGCCCCGCCCACATCGACGGTTCAACTGACCATGTTCGGTGATCCGATTGTGGAGGAAATTAAGAATCGGCTGAAAGGCGTGGAGATCGACTCCCTGACCCCCATCGAAGCGCTGAACAAGCTGAACGAGTTGAAGAATCTCTTGGATGGGAAGTGAGGTGAGGTCAGCGAGCGGTCGCCTCGATTCCCGCTCGGCGACCGGTCAGCAAAGCGTACTTTCAGGCGCGAACCTGAGCGGCGCCTCGACTCCCGTTCGGCTACCGCACATTGGGGTTCGGCTATCGAGCGACTGTCGAGTCCGGTCACGGAGCGGGTTGCAGGGGTGAGGCCAGGTCACCGGGTGGAGAGGTGAGGTCACCGAGCGGGAGTCGAGGTGACCGTAAATCAGACTCACAAACTTGAGGGAGTAAAAAATGCCATACATGTACATCCTTCAATGCAGCGACGGAACGTTTTACACCGGAAGCACCTGGAATTTGGACAGGCGATTGATTGAGCACAATCTGGGAATTGGCGCGAACTATACTCGCGCGCGGCGACCGTTGAAACTTGTGTACTGTGAAGAGTATGACCGGATCGATGACGCGTTTTATCGTGAAAGACAGATTCATAATTGGAGCCATGGGAAGAAACAAGCCCTCGTTGACGGCAAGCTCGATCGACTGAAAGCACTCACGACTTGTAAGAATGAATCCCGATCGGGCGGAAAACGATAGCACGGTGAACATCTGTCGCCTCGACTCCCGCTCGGCGACCAAATACACCGCAATTACACATCGAGTAACATATTTCGCCTCGACTCCCGCTCGGCGACCGGTCAGCAAAGCGTACTTTCAGGCGCGAAGCTGAGGGGCGCTCGACTCCCCCTCGGCGACCGCACATTGGGGTTCGGCGACTGAACGACCGTCGAGTCCGGCCACCGAGTGGGTTGCAGAGGTGAGGTCAGCGGATGGAGAGGTGAGGCCGGCGGGTGAAGAGGTGAGGTCACCGAGCGGGAGTCGAGGTGACCTGTCATTGGCCATTCAATAAAAAACCGGGCGAGGGATAATGGCGACACACACACACACGAGTCCGTTCACATTATCCTCACCCGGCCGTTCGGTGCCCGCTATTCCTGGGCAAGATCATAGTACGACGAATGCGAAACCCTCCCAATTCCATTTTCGGGTTATGGCGCAAAAATGACCCGTTGGTCTGCAAAAAAAACGGCCAACCTGTGTAATGTTTTCTGATTTGAAAGCACTATATGTATAACAAGTAAACTCAACCAGGAGGGAACATGAAAACGTCTGTTGTGTTCACTTTCGTGCTGGCGCTCGTTTGCGCCTGTGATCGAAATTCAGACTCGGAGGCCAAGTTATCCGTAAGGATTCTTGCGCCCGTAGAGGGAGATATCTTCCACATCAGTAATTTGATCGCTGTCCAACTGGAGGCCTACGATTCCGCAGGCGCTCTTACGCAGATTGATAGTCAGCGTTGGGAATCCGATGTGGACGGAGAGGTGTTTCGTTATCCGGGCCTAATCCCTTCTAACGTCAGACAATCGATGAACATCACTTCGCTGGGCTTGCACAGGATCACCGCGTACGCCTACCGGGGATCTATCGTCGCATCCGATGAAATTTGGATGAATGTCGTCGATTCCTTCTTCGTCCGCCTCCGATTTGCAGATGAGCAATGGATGGTGTATGACATTCCTACATCGTGGGTGAACGCCCTGGCCGTGGACATGACCGGCCGGTTACTTGTTGGAACCACTCATGAGGGTCTGATCATGGGTCAAGGCAACGATTGGGAGTTCGTAACGGCTGAGAACTCCGGACTACTCAGCAACGAGATTCAGTCCATTGCCGTGGACGGTCAGAATCACGTGTACGTCGGCGATGTTGCAGTCAATGCCATTAATTACTATAACGGCTCATCCTGGAGCCGGCTCAACATACCGGACACACTCGGCGACGTCCACAGCATCGCCTTCCGCGGCGACACGATGTGGGTGGCCGATCATGGGGGACGTTTGGTGTTCCGGGCGAACAACCAATGGTTTGCCATTTCCCAACCACAGATCTTCCATAAGCCTGATCGAATTGCGTTTGACTCCCAAGGCTTTCTGTGGGGAGGCAGCCAGAGCGGTGGCGGATTTCGATATCGAAACGGTGAGTGGACGCTTTTCAACCCGACGACGAACGGCATGCCGAACTGCTCGCATCGAATGACGATTACACCGGAAGGCCACGTCTGGTTTGGCACGTGCACGGAGGGTCTCTACCGTTACGATGGCGTCAATTGGACCAAACTGGACGTCAGCAACAGCAGCCTTCCGTCCAATCAGATTACCGACCTGTACTCCGACGCGCTTGGAAATGTCTGGATTGGAACGGAGGAGGGCCTCGCCAAATACAACGCGGGAAACTGGACGGTGTACAACAAGTACAACTCAAGAATCCCTGAGAACCTGATCACGACGCTTGCGATCGGCGATTCGAACGACGTGTGGATCGGCACGACGCATGCGGTAACCCGTTTCCGGAATCCTTAGGCTCCGGGATGGCCTCGTTTCGAACGGGTGACGCGAAAGATTTCTACAAACCTTCCTGCGCGAACACGTACGCGAAGATCGCCATCGCGATGGCGCCGAGTTCGAGTTCGCGCGGGTTGACTTTGTCGATCGTGTCGAGATCGGAGTGGTGGTAGTCAAAATACCGCTGCGGGTCCGGGCGGAGTCCCAGGCACGGCACGCCACGCTTCCGCAATTCGCCGATATCGGCGCCGCCCCAGCCGGGAGCGACGCGGTCCGCGTCGATCAGACGCAAGACAGGCGCCCAGTGTTGCAGGAGCGGAACATAGACGGAGTCTGCGTCGATGCCGAATCCTCTCGGCGCAAAACCGCCCGCATCCGACTCCATGGCAAGAATGTGTTTTTCGCCCGGTCGTTCTTTTTCGGCATACGCCCTGGCTCCGCGCAATCCGTTTTCCTCGTTCATGTACAATACGGCGCGGATGGTTCGTTTCGGTCGGAGACCGAGCGTCTGGATGAGCCGCAGGGCTTCGATGGATTGCATACACCCGGCGCCGTCGTCATGCGCGCCCTGCCCTTTGTCCCAGCTGTCGAGGTGTCCGGAAACCACGATCACTTCTTCCGGTCTTTCCGATCCGCGGATCTCGCCGATTACGTTGGCGGATTCCACCTCTCCTTGGTCTTCGCAGTCGAGAGTCAGTCGGAGTTTCAGTTTTGGAAATTCCTTTAGAGCCTTCGACAGCTTGTCTCCACTGACGGGGCTGATCGCCGCGGCTGGAATTTTCGGCAGAGAATCCACGTACGCGCGCATGGCGCCCGTATGAGGCACGTCATCATACGCGCTCGACATGGACCGGACGATCACGGCCACCGCACCGACGCGGGCGCCTTCGATCGCGCCGAGCCCGCGATAGCGCACCGCCGAGCCATAGGCAAATCCCGGATGGTAATTTTCCGCATTCCAGGGAACATTAAAGAACACGATCTTTCCTTTAGCCGAATTTCCCAGCGCCGCCAGTTCCTCGAACGACCTGACCTCGACGACTTCCGCAGTGATTCCTTTCGCGCCGACACTTCCGCCCAAGGCAGTTATGGCCAGCGATTCCTTCCTCACCCCCGACGGCTCCACAATCTGCAAACGTTCGGTTTTGCCCCGAACCCATTTTGGCACGCGGACCGGCTCGAGCCAGACACTGTCAAAGCCCAGCGATTCCATTTTCTTCCGGCTCCACTCCACCGACCGGGCGGCGCCTTCCGATCCGCTCAACCGGCTGCCGATCGTCGTGCAAAGTTCGTGGAGCAATTCGTACGAAACCGGTTTTCGAAGTCCGGCTTCCATGATTTGACGGGCGACCGCGTCGTAGTCGGCGCTATCGGAGGGCGCGGAAAAAAAAGAAAAACTCGACAGCAACGGTACAAGAATGACCCACATAATTGTCCTTTCGGTTCGGCGTGAAACGGCTGTCAATTTAACACGCCTGAATCCTGCGTCAAGGGCCACTCTAAAAAAAGTCGACGGGACCGCTTCCATCCACAATGGAACCCGGGCGTTACCTCACAAAGAAATGCCGCGCCTTCCGCGATGACAGTCCGTAGGCTGTCCAGAGGACAAACAAGACTCCGCTGAATCCCATCTCGAGCATCCGAATCGTATCCGCCCGATGTCGAACGGCGTCTGGCAGGGCCTGGGCGATCGTCCCGTTCATCGCGACGATGGCGATATTGGCGAGAAAGACGACGCCGATCAGAAAGGGAGCAGAGCGTTTGCGCAGGACAAAGAACACCGGTACGATCAGCGACAGAAGGAGATACGCGGCATTCATCACCACAATCCCGACCGCCTCTGTGTCGTACGAAAGCCGCTCGGCCGACGGCAGAACGACGCTGAGCGCCACATACAGAGTCCGAAAAGGGTTGATGATCAGTAATAACCCCACCACGATGAACACCGGGCTGAAACTCTCCGACGGCGGAGACTCCGACCTGGAAATGACTTTTTCCATAAGACCCTCCTTGGTTGTACTCCCAAGTAGCGCGTCTGGGCCTCATGTGTCAATGAGCGGAGTCAGGCCGCTTTGTGACAGAATCCATGTTTGCCTATTAGATGGGTAGCGCGTACTATGCAGTCATGCGAGACACACGCACATCGAAAGTTGCACTATTCATAATGTTTGTCTTTTTTGGCTGCGCTCAACAGAGCACGGACCCCACACAATCAAAAGATGTGCCGTATGAAACTGTACCCCTTCAATGGCAAGGTGGTGACCTTCGAGATTCATACGCATTTAACTCACCTCTTTTGGTCTTTGGTCCCTACCTTCGTGACGGCGATTCTTACCTAAGAAGTAGGACCCAAAGAACCATTCCTGACGATGCAGTGATTGCGATAAAGGGCGGGACAAGACTCACGGGGACAGCTTCGATATCTGATAGCCAGTTTTCATATCGAGACACTTCCTATTACAAGACAGCTGAGGGCGACACCATTTCGACAATCATCGTTCTGCCAGATTCAGGATTTCACTTGGTTGGAAATTGGAGTGTTCATGACTCGAACACGGTTGTCTTCAATTCGACGGATACTTTGCTATACCAGGTTACCGACAAGGCGTTGTTTTTGCGAAAGTGCAATATCGTCGAGTCTTCGCCGATAAAGGTGGATGTCACGTTGATCCTCAAGAAGTGATGAGTGACTGGATCGCATAAGACACCGCCAGACGACTTGCGTGTTTCTTCGCCTTCAGGCTGCTCGCGCAAGCGGGACCACAGTATACTGCAACCGCGATAAACTGGAGTGAAGGTCGCATCACAAAAAGAGGAGAGGCCCATGCATACATGGAAATTTATCATCATCGCCTGCCTCGCCGCATCCTGCGCGAGGGAACAGCCTGAACTATTCACCATTCATGTCATCGTGAAGGACTCCGTGCTGACCTACGCGGACGGGTCCGTGATCCCTGTCAGCGAGTGGCCGAACATAAACCTATCCTCCCCGCTCAGCGATTCGATGGAAACAATCGCCCGCGCAATTGCCGATACTGAGCAATATGCGAACGTCACATACCCGGCTCGCATGGTGGCCCACGTCGAGGGAAATGTCCCCTGGATGGCGCTGGGGAGCCTCGGGTTACTAGCCGTTCGCCAGCGACTCAACGAGGTTCGACTTGAATTTCCCGACACGGATGGCAGGACGATCCAAATCCCAATCGTAGTTCCGTCACGCACCGGAGTGCATCATTACATTGAAGTCACCGAAAACGGATTGAGTTTCTCTACGCTTGAATCGGTCGTCGCATGGCCGCAACCGGAACAGCCCTTCGACGCTCATCGGACGCCTTACTCACTGGAAGAAATCTCCAACATCAAGGATGAAGACGAACCTGTCCGGGAACAAGGCAAAACAAAATCGGAAAAAGCCGCTGCGGCCAAAGCGGCCGCGGCCAGGCGAGCGAAAGCCGCTGCAATAGCTCGCGGGTCAGGTATTGCCAAGCTCCTTGCCGGAAATGCAACTGGTTACTTTTCGTCCGAGCTGTACGGAGGTGCTCTTCATTTTCAGCGCCGATCACCAGGGGTTCTTATTCCCAGGGTGTCTGACAGACTGGATCTGCCGACGTTACGACGTGAGCTCGATCGTCTTTCGGAGGAATTTCATAAGATCGGATATCATGGAGGTCGGCATTTCTTTCTGCGCCTGTCTCCTTCGCTTCCTTCGTCCGATTTTCTGGACGTTGCCCGAACGATTATCGAATCCATGCCGAGAGTCTTGGAGCACGCGTCCCTGTGGGACATATCTCCTCCCCCGCCGGCGAAGCTTCCTGAAGGATATTTCACCTACTTCAATGGATACAAGGCAACGTTCAGCGAATTCTCGATGTCCCTTCCGAACTGGAACGCGCCGGCGCTCGGTCAGTCGGAAGATTCGGTCTTGAGCGGCGAATCCCGCCTGCCTCTTCTCTGCCCAGGCGGGCTGATGGCTGCGGCCATTCGGGACACGAACCTGACGCTAATGGACGCTCTGCTCAAAGAAGCCGTGGACATCAACGGGTATGTATTCAAAAATCTCGCCGGCGAAGACGAGTGGCACGGCTATACGCCGACCCTTCTGGCAGTCGAATTCCAGAACTCTGAATCACTCAAGCACTTGATCCGCGCAGGGGCAGACGTGAACAAGCGGAGCAGACGATTTCCCCGTCGGCAGTGGCGCCGCTACGCAGAAACCGACACGCTGACCGGCGATCGTGAGATCACCGCGCTGATGCTGGCTCAGGAAAGGAAATACGATGAAATCATGCAGATCCTGAAAGACGCCGGAGCCAAGTGACGCGTGGAGGTCCGGGTTTCAGAAAACCGCAGGGATCAGTTGTCGACGACCGCATGTCCATTCACCGACTTCAGCATGTCCAGGCGAATTCGAAAACCGCTGTCCAGCACGACGAACTCGGCCTGTCCACGGATTTCGAGATCGGCGATGCGCGTCACGACCTTGCGAGAGGATCCGGCATCCCAATACTCGATCTCCGCTACCTGACGACTGATCGTCAGCAGTTCTAGTTCGTCGTGCACAGCGTTGTGAACCGGTCGATACATGGATTCTTTTTCTATTGCCTACTCCTTGAGATACATATGGAACCGCCGATCGGTCAGCCCATCCGATCTCATGGGTTTGCGTTCTTCAAGTCCTTCGTGATTTCCACAAGACGGACGAACTCACTCCGATATCCGTCCGGATCAAACGACATCGACTTCCTCGCACGGGACAGCAGGTTCTTCAGGGACGCCTTTCCCTGAAATTCCGAGTCCCGCAGGATCATTCCCCATTCCGCGACGGCCGACGCAAAGGCCATTTCCTCGGACATCCGCGTGGACAGCGGTCTGTCAAAGACAGATGCCATGAGTCGACTGGTCGTATCCTGAGGCATCTTGTACCGCAGTTTAAGCGTCAGCCAATCCGCGCTCGCAGACGTCAACCGATGCGTCTGATACTTCAGGGAGTCAATGACCGGCAAGTCCACGGCCGCCCCGGCCGGCACAATCTCATAGAGCGCCGTGACGCTGTGACCGGCGCCGAGTTCACCGGCGTCCTTCTTATCGTTGTGAAAGTCCTCCGCGGCCAGCAGGCGATTTTCGTATCCAATCAATCGGTACGCTTTGACACGAGCGGGATTGAATTCAATCTGCAGTTTGACGTCTTTGGCGATCGTCAACAGCGTTCCGCTCATTTGATTGACAAAGACGCGCCGCGCTTCGGCGAGATGATCGATGTACGCGTAATTTCCATTTCCCTTGTCCGCGAGCTGCTCCAGCCGCCCATCTTTGTAATTGCCCATGCCGAATCCCAGCGCGCTCAAGAAGATCCCGCGATCCCGTTTCTCCTCGATCATGCGGACCAACTCGGACGTGCTGGACACGCCGATGTTGAAATCTCCGTCGGTCGCCAGGATCACGCGATTATTTCCATTGGCGATGAAATTTTCTTCCGCCACTCGATAGGCGAGTTGGATGCCGGCTCCACCGGCCGTGGATCCGCCCGCCGACAATCGATCGAGCACATCCAGAATTTCTTTCTTGCGATCCCCCGCCGTCGGTTTGAGCGCCAGCCCTGCCGCCCCCGCGTACACAACGATAGAGACCCGGTCCATGGCTCGCAATTGCGTAACCAGAAGACGAAACGCCGACACCACCAGCGGCAGTTTATTCGGCTGATCCATCGAACCGGAGACGTCGATCAGGAACACCAGATTGCCAGGAGGCATGGCGGACGGATCCACTCTGCGACCCTGCAGTCCGATGCGAAGCAAATGATGATCCGGGTTCCATGGGCACTCGGCCAGCTCCGGATGAACGGCAAACGGATGCTCGTCCGTCGGACCGGCGTAGTCATACGTGAAATAGTTGATCAGTTCTTCGATCCGCACCGCGTCTTTGGGCGGAAGCGATCCGTTCATCAAATAGCGCCGCGTATTGGTGTACGACGCCGCATCGACATCGATCGAGAACGTGGACAACGGATGGTGGAATGCGCTTTTGAACTCGTTTTCGTATATGCGGTCGTATTCTTCGGTGTTGAAAGAGGAGGTCAGCTCGTCTTGAACGAATCCATCGATCACTACACCAACTTCATTGAGTCGGCCTCCGCGCACCGAAACGCTTGCGTCGCCTTGGGACTTCGTTCTCCCACCCGAACTCGATTTGTAATCGTCCGGCCGGTACACAAACATCGATGAGGTGCGGTCCTTTTCAATCAGGGGACGCTCGGCTACGACCACCACTTCTTCGCCGCCCAGATCCTGAGCCACAAGATCAAAATGAAGCGCCATCGTCGAGTCAGCGAAAACCCTGAACTTCTTCATCGTCACCTTGCCGTACCCGATCATGCTGGTCGAGATCGTATACGTTCCGGCTGGAACGGCGCGTAGGATATACTCACCGTCGGCATTCGTCGCGGCGCCGATCGACGTACCATCGACGATGATGTTCACACCCGGCAAACGGTCACCCGTTTCTTTGTCGCTCACCACGCCACGAATGGTACCGGTGTTTCCGGCCGACAGACTGTGGCTCACCATCCACAGGATCAGAAAGACTCTCATAGTACCCCCTTCGATTGGATTTACTCTAAGTTACATCGAACGTGACGCGAGGGCTATGCCCACTGAAGGTCAAAACAAAAACCAAAATGGGGCAGGCGCTATATCGAGGCCTCTGGATGGTTTTGATTGGGTGCGCTCACCCTGCGTGATACGCTCCGTCGAATCATGAAGAATTGGCACAGCAGCCCCCGCGCCGGAGGAGGGATGCGTCTCCAGAGATTTGCAGTGAAAGAATTAGAACCCGATTTTGAAAACAAGGCCCCCGGAAATGGCGAGAAAATTCAGGCTCTCGGACAGTCGATAATGGGAAAAACTGGATGCACCCGTCCACGCGGATCGGAAACTGGCATCGTTCATCCGAAACGTCTTGTCGCCAAAGAGAATGTGGGCGGTCACCTGCAAATTGACGACCGCTTCCTCGCTGATCGAATATTCCGCTCCACCGCCTACCGCCAGTACCGGGTACCATCGGTCGATGCTGCTGCGCCGCACCGTCAGGGGCGCGAGGTAGGACATTTCCATATGCGTCATGCCCACTCCCGCATGTCCGTACGGACGAAGATTGCTCTGCGAAAAATAGATTTGTCCGACCGCCAGGCTCACAGACTGCGACAGATTGCCGCCCGCTTCCCGATCCTCGGAGGTATACCCGCCGTATTGATAAGACACCAGCAGATGAGGGCGGAGCATGTAGCCGAACGAAAATTCACCCCCGACACCGGGGCGGAATTTTGCCCGGACGGGTGTGAGCAATTCAAGGGGTCGTGTGCTCGAATGAGGAAGGAAATTCCACGTGCGATACGCATTCACCATGGACCCAAACTGCCCGCGGATCACGTAGACGTGCTTGTCTTGCGAAAAGGCAAAAGTCGCGCAAACGACGAGAAAAAGAGAGACTCTGTGGAAGATCATGGGCGGCCTTTGTACTCCATCAAGGTAGGGCATCGCATCCCCGCTTTCAATAACCCTTCAGGGGGATCATTGAAATCTCTGGTGATCCTCATCGTGACCTTCGATCGGTTCGAGATGCGTCGTGACCTCGACGGCGCGGTCAAACGCCCGACTGACCGCCTGCTCGATCTGTGTGGCTTGCTCATGCGCGGTCGCGATCGGTACGTGACGATGAAACAGGAGGTGAAAGTCCACATGCAGTGTGTTGCCGGCATTGCGATGACGAACGCCATGGAATCGAATGTCCCGGCGCACCGCTTCTTCGGAGACAATGGCTTCAATCTTTCGCTGCAATTCCGGATCGGACTCGTCCATCAATCCGCCGATGGACTGACGGATCAGTTGGCCTCCGGACCACAGGATGTTCAAAGCGACCAGGATCGCCACGATGGGATCAAACGGAAGCCAATCCGTCGCCAGCGTCAGGACCAGACCGACCACCACGCCGAGACTCGTCCAGCTGTCCGTGAGCACGTGTTTGCCGTTGGCGATCAGGATGATTGAGTTGTATTTTCGCCCCTGCCGGATGAGGTGCCAGCCCAGCAGTCCATTGATCACGGTGGCGCTGAGGGTGAATACCATTCCCAACTCCAATTCGTGCAGGTACAGACCCCGGATCCATCGTTCGACGGATTCGTAGATAATGTAGAACGCCGCGACGGCGATCAGCGCCCCTTCGACGCCAGCTGAAAAAAAACTCACGCGATCGTGACCGTACGGATGCCCGGTATCGGCCGGTTTTTGGCTGAGCCACAGGCTGTAGGAGGCAAAGGCTACGGCAATCACGTGCACGACTGACTCTGCCGCATCGGACAAGATGGCCGCGGAGTGCGTGATGATCGCCGCGGCGGTCTTCACCGCCAGCATGAGAAAGCCGACACCCAGCGACCACCGCATGGCGGTCTTCGTGTCGCGAAAGGCCTGAAGGGATTCGGAATGTGTGTTCAGATGGACGGGTTCCATTATTTTCCCGTCCGAGGTCATGCGGCCGCCTGCGCGACGATCTCTTCAAAATGCCGGATCGCATGATCCAACCGACGGCACACGGCTTCCTTGCCAAGCACCTCGAGGAGTTCAAACAACCCCGGCCCCAGCGTCATTCCCGAGATGGCCAGTCGAACGGGGTGGATGAATTCGCTGGCTTTCACGTTCATCTGTTCCGCGGCTTGGCGAAAGATTTCTTCGATGCTGTCGTGCGTAAACGACTCCGTCGCCGAGAGTCTGTCGAGGATTTGTTGCATCCGCTCCCTGGCCTCGGGTTTCCATCGTTTGCGAATTCCCTCCGCGTCAAACGTCTCCGGATCCTTGAAGAAATAAAACGAGAAGGTCATCAGTTCGTGCAGGAATCCGATGCGCTCCTTCATGAGTCCGATGGCGCGCATGACGTACTGCTTGGGGTAGTCGGAATATCCTTCCCGCTCCAGGTCCAACTTGATGGCATGATAGATCTCTTCATCCGACATCCGCCGGATGTGCATGGTGTTGAGCCAGTTGAGTTTTTCCAGATTGAAGACCGCACCGGCCTTCTGGACACGCTCGATCGAAAATTCCTTGATCAACTCTTCCATGGTGAAGATCTCGCGATCGTCACCGGGATTCCAACCCAGTAGTGCGATGAAATTCACCAGCGCGTCTTTCAGGTATCCTTTGGGCGGATACGCACGCGCTTCCACGTCGCCCTGACGCTTGGACATCTTGCTTCGATCCTGATTGAGCAACAGCGGAAGATGCGCAAACTGCGGGAGTTCCCACCCGAAGTAACGGTACAACAGCACGTGTTTGGGCGTGCTGGAAACCCATTCCTCTCCACGGATGACGTGGGAAATTTTCATATAATGGTCATCCACGACATTGGCGAGATGATACGTGGGGAATCCGTCAGATTTGACGAGCACCTGATCGTCCACATTGGCGCTGGCAAACTCCACCCGATCACGAATTAGATCCTGAAAGGCGATGGTTGTGTCATCCGGCGCTTTCATTCGCACCGTGAAGGTCGCGCCCGACGCGATTTTTTCCTGAATCTCCTTTTCCGAAAGACGCAGACACAACCGATCGTACTTCGGCGGCAGTTTCGACTTCTCCTGAAATTTCCGCATCTGATCCAGACGTTCGGAGCTGCAAAAACACCGGTACGCGTGACCGTTGGACAGGAGTTCGTCGGCGTGCTTTTTGTACAATTCCAGTCGCTCCGACTGATAGTACGGACCGTACGGACCTCCGTTGGCCGGACCTTCATCGATGTCAATTCCGGCCCACGCCAGCATGTGGAGAAAGTCCTCCACGGCGCCCTCCACAAAGCGGGCGCGATCGGTGTCTTCGACACGCAGGATGAATTTCCCGCCGTGATGTCTGGCGAAGAGGTAATTATACAAAGCCGTCCGCAAGCCGCCGATGTGGAGAAACCCGGTCGGGCTGGGCGCGTATCGAGTTCGAATGTCCATCTCTACTGTATGATCCGTTGGTTTAGGGTGTATGTATTTTTCCAGCAATCTCTTCTGATCAAGCGACCATCCTCTCGAAGACCGAGTACAACCCGCCGTACACCAGCATCGTCATGATGGTCTTGCCCAGACCGCCCACATACAGAATATGAAATCCCAGTCGGCGGTATCGGGGAGTAATGGCCATCAGGATCCCGACCTCCTTGAGTCCCGGACCCGGCAGGGCGGCGCACAAAGCAATGCCCACATACCCGGACTGTTTCAACATACGGCGAAAGCGCGAATCCGTCGGCTGAATGTCCGAGGACGGCTTCGCCGCAAACGCCCGGGTCAGCTTTTGGAACCATCGTTTATCCTTTTTTCGTTCGATCCACCGCTGGATCCAGCCGACATGCGCGAGTCCCTTTACGGCCTTCTTGTTCGCCAACCAAAGGATCCACAGCCAGACCAGGTCGATCACCGACACGATCAGGAAGGAATACAGGATCGCGGCCAATTGCGTATCAGCGAGTGACTCCATTTTTCTGTACCACAGGATCACCCCGCTCTCATGCTGAATGACCGTGATCACCACCAGACCGATGACCGCCAACCAACTCACATCATCCACGTGCATCTCTCAATTCGGAAAGATATTAGCCGAATCGACAGTGAAAACCAACAGAAAAGCCGTCTCCGACGCCCTTGAAAAATCGTGAAACTGACCTTTTTGCGTAGTATACTAGTGGGAATTTCGCGCCAGAATGGCGGTTGTTACCAAGAAACAAGGCGGATATGAAGCGTCGAATTCTCTTTTGGTCATTCATCGGTCTGGTGGTCGTCAGTCTGACAGCCTACCGGGTCTTTTCCGGGAAGTCGACTGCGCCCACCGGACGATCCGGGCGCCCATCGACGACCCGGGTGGACGCGATCATCGTTCGGGCGCAGCCCCTCGAAGAAACCATCCACGCCACGGGATCGGTCCTGGCCAATGAAGAAGTCGAACTGCGAAGCGAGATCTCCGGTCGGATCACGGGTATTCTGTTTTCCGAAGGCCGGTCGGTGAAGCGTGGAGAGTTGCTTGTCAAGCTGAACGACGCCGATCTGGTCGCACAGTTGGACAAACTGGAGGCGCGGAAGAAAGTCGCGGAATCCCAGGAATCCAGACAGCGGCAGTTGCGTGAGCAGGACCTGCAGTCGCAGGAAGTGTACGACGCCGCTCTGAACGAACTGCAGGCGGTCAAGGCCGACATCGAGCAAGTACGGGCGCTACTGGCCAAAACGGAAATACGCGCGCCGTTTGACGGGCAGATCGGCCTGCGCTACGTGAGCGTAGGAAGCTACATTTCTCCAACCAGCCGCGTAGCTTCGCTCCAAAACCTCAATGCGTTGAAAATCGATTTCTCGATACCGGAAAAATATGCGTCTCGTATTCGCTCCGGGCAGACGGTGCGGTTCACGGTGCCCGGCGGCGAACGGCCGTATGAGGCCCGCATTTTTGCCGTCGAACCCAAGATCGATCCGACCACGCGGACCCTTCCGATCCGCGCCGTGACCACGGACCACGACTCCAGGCTATTTCCCGGTGCGTTTGCCGACATCGTCCTCACGATGAAACAGACGGAGGGCGCCATCCTCATCCCGACCGCGGCCGTCGTACCCGAACTCAAAGGCCAACGCGTCTGGCGTGTGCGGGGCGGCAAGGCGGAATCCGTGCCCATCACCATCGGCGTTCGCACCGAAAGCCTCGTGCAGGTGACCTCGGGTCTGTCGGCAGGCGACACACTGGTCGTGACGGGTATTTTGCAGTTGCGCCCCGGGAGCAATCTGGACGTCCGACTCACAGAAGTATCCGCGTTGTAAGAAAGGCTGGTTCATGAGTCTTGCTTCGGTCTGCATCCGACGCCCCGTACTGGCGATCGTGATGAACATCGTCATCGTGATTTTCGGCGTCATCGGATTCAGCTACCTCGGCGTACGGGAATTTCCTTCCCTCGATCCTCCCATCATCACCGTTCGCACGACCTACACCGGCGCCAATGCGGACATCATCGAGTCCCAGATCACCGAACCGCTGGAAAAAGCAATTAACGGCATCGCCGGCGTGCGCGAAATCTCCTCCGCCAGCAATCTCGGAAGCAGTTCGATCACCGTGGAATTTGACCTCGGCATCGACCTCGAGACAGCCGCCAACGACGTACGCGACAAAGTGAGTCAGGCCACCAGATTCCTGCCGCCCGATATCGACAGTCCACCCATCGTGACGAAGGCGGACGCCAATTCCGATGCCATCATGGCGGTGACACTGCAGAGCAATACGCACAGTCATCTGGAAGTGAGCAATTTCGCTGAAAACGTCATCGCCGAGCGATTGCAGACGATCCCGGGCGTCAGTACGGTACAGATCTGGGGACAAAAGCGGTACGCCATGCGGCTGTGGCTCGACCCGGCGAAATTGTCCTCGTACCGATTGACCGCGATGGACGTCAAGACGGCGCTAGACCGCGAGAATGTCGAATTGCCCAGCGGCAAAATCGCCGGAGATCGCACCGAACTGACCGTCAAGACATTCGGCCGACTCACGACGGAGGAAGAATTCAATAATCTGATCATCTTCACCGACGGTGTGAAAACGGTTCGGCTTCGCGACGTCGGGTACGCCATTCTCGGGCCGGAAAATGAGGAGACCATCCTGCGTGAGTCCAACATCCCCATGATCGGCGTGGCGATTGTTCCTCAGCCCGGCAGCAATCACATCGACATCTCGGAAGAATTTTACCGTCGCGTGGAATCGCTGAAGAAAGAAATCCCGCATGAATACTCTCTCTTTGTCAATTTCGATAACACCCAATACATCAAACGTTCCGTAACGGAGGTGCAGGAGACGATCCTGATCGCGGTCGTCCTGGTCATTCTGATCGTCTTCCTGTTCTTCCGCGAATGGATCGTCGCCGTACGACCGATCATCGACATCCCCGTCTCGTTGATCGGAGCGTTCTTCATCATGTATCTGGCGGACTTTTCAGTCAATGTCCTGACGCTTCTCGCTGTAGTGCTCGCCACGGGGCTGGTGGTGGACGATGGCATCGTGGTTGCGGAAAACATTTATAAGAAAATCGAACGGGGAATGGAGCCGTTCGAGGCGGCGTTCAAGGGCTCGCAGGAGATTTTCTTTGCCGTGATTTCGACGTCGATTACGCTCGCGGCCGTGTTCATGCCGATCATCTTTCTGGAAGGTTTTGTCGGACGGTTGTTCCGCGAATTTGGCGTGGTGATCGCTGGAGCGGTTTTGATCTCCGCGTTTGTCTCGCTGAGTCTCACGCCGATGCTGAGCGCGCGGCTCGTTCGTCGATCCAAAGAACACACACGATTCTACAAGCGGACTGAGCCCTTCTTCGTTTGGCTGAATCAGACGTACCGGGATTCCCTGCGTCGATTCATGAAGCGGAGGTACCTGGCCGGCGTCGTCATGGTGGTTGCGATCGGGGTGATCTTCCTGGTCGGCAGTCTCCTGCCTCGCGAACTGGCCCCGCTCGAAGATCGCGGCAACCTGCGAATGATCGTTTCGGCGCCCGAGGGCGCATCCTTCCAATACACGGATCGATTCATCCGCGAGGTGGTCGATTTCATCGTGGACTCGATCCCGGAGCGGCAGGTGGCTATCAGCGTGACGTCGCCGGGATTTTTTGGGAGCGGCGCGGCCAACACGGGTTTCATTCGCCTGATGCTCGTCGATCCCACTCAGCGAACCCGCACGCAGGAGCAGATTGTCCAGTATCTATCCGCCAATCTTTCCCGGTTTCCCGCGGCGCGTACGTCGGTCATTCAACAGCAAACGATCGCGGTCAGCGGTGGACGCGGACTGCCCGTCCAGTTTGTGATCCAGGCGCCCAATTTTGAATCCTTGCGCGAACGACTGCCCCGTTTCATGGACGCCGCGCAACAGGATGCGACCTTTCAGTTTGTCGACGTCAATTTGAAATTCAACCGACCCGAAGTTCGCGTGTTGATTCACCGCGACAAAGCGCGGAGTCTGGGCGTATCGACCGCGGATATCGCACAGGTGTTGCGGCTGTCCTTTTCCGGCCAGCGCTTCGGATTCTTCACCATGGACGGAAAGCAGTATTCGGTCATCGGGCAATTTCTGCGCGAGAATCGGGACGAGCCGATCGATCTGCGGTCGGTTTTCGTTCGCGGTCAGACTTCCGGCTTGATCCAGCTGGACAACGTGATTCAACTGGAGGAGGAAAGCAGTCCGCCGCAGTTGTATCATTACAATCGCTATGTGTCGGCGACGGTGAGCGCGCAGCTGGCGCAGGGCCGGACGCTGGGGGAAGGCATCGACGCGATGCGGGCGATTGCGGAAGAGACGCTGGACGAATCGTTTGCGACTGCGCTGTCCGGGACGTCTCGCGATTTCGAGGAGAGTTCGTCCAATACGCTATTTGCGTTTCTGTTTGCCTTGGTCCTGATTTACCTCGTGCTCGCCGCGCAGTTTGAGAGTTTCCGCGAGCCGCTCATCATCATGGTCACGGTTCCGCTTGCGATGGGCGGGGCGATTCTGTCGCTGTGGTATTTCTCGCAGACGCTGAACATCTTCAGTCAGATCGGCATGATCATGCTGGTCGGACTGGTGACGAAGAACGGCATTCTGATCGTCGAGTTCGCCAATCAACTGCGCGCGCAGGGACGCACGGTTTGGGAAGCGGCGGAAGAGGCGGCGGTGATGCGCTTTCGCCCGATTCTCATGACGAGTTTGTCTACGATCCTGGGCGCGATGCCGATCGCCCTGGCATTGGGCGCCGGCGCCGAGAGCCGGATTCCGATGGGCATCGTCGTCATCGGCGGCATGTTTTTCAGTTCGATCCTCACGCTGTATGTCATCCCTGTGATGTACGGTATCACGGTGAAGGAGAAACACGCGTTGCCGATGCAGGAGACGACGGAGCCCAGGGAAGAAGTTGTTCCCGTCGAATGAGAATTGTCCTGACTGTCGTCTTGGGGGCGGCGATTTTGCAAGATCCGGCTCAGCCGATCTGGGGGACGTGGCGATGGGTGCGTTCGTCGGGTGGGATGTTCGGCGCCATTCGCGAGGCGGATTCCACCACCGCACAAACGGTGACGTTCACCCGCGATCATGTGGCGATCTACCGCGATCGTGACAGCGTGACGTTCCAGGGAAATTATCACCTGTATGAAGGACCTTCCGTTTTTTCGACGACATCCGTCTGGTTGATGCAGGTTCAGGGCATGAAGCGGATTCAGTTTGTCGAACGGGTCACGCGGGACACGCTGATCCTGCGCGACAATGCGTATGACGGATGGACGAGGTTGTATGTGAGGGAGTAAGGGGGAGTCAGTTTAGGAAGTCAGAACGCGTCAACTTCCTTTCTTCGGGCATTGTTTGTGCGAGTGCCATGATCCATCGATTCAGTTTTTGGACTGCCTCCAAAGAAACAGCATGATTATGGAGAAGTGCCGATTCGGCCGCGTGGAGGCGGTTCCCTGAATAGTATCGATGCCATAACAGCCCAAACACAAGCGCAAAATCCACTGGCCGTCTTTCTCGCGCCAGGTAGACAAGCCACGAGGTAGTGGCCGCATTCAAAACTACAGCATTGACGCCGCCGCCCACGTTCTGCGAGTAAAATTGGCCAGCTCCGGGAACAATCGTGGACAACAGGCGCGCTCTAGAAGGCGACTTTTGATTAATCCTCGCGTTCTCGACAACAATGTTCATGCTGTCGAGCAGATTCAGCCATAATGCATCCTTCTTGAAATCTTGACTCGCTTGGGAGACCGCGCTGGCCAATGCATGCCAATTTTGTTGCTGGGCATACAATGTGAGCAGCAGTAATACAGATTTTTTTTGTTCTTCTTCAACCGCGGACAACCTCAAGGTTCGAAGCAACTCCAGAACGGATCTGCCCGACTGACCAGAGACGGCAGCCGTCAATGCAAGTCGAAGCTGAACGCGAGACTGCAATGCCTCGGGAACGAACTCTTTTGAAAGAGAGTAAAACTCCGATGCGCGTCTCCACTCACCGAGGTTCTCATAGGCTACCGCACATCGATAGTAGGCGTATCCCTGGAGAGGATGGCTCTTGGAGAAAAAAAGGAAGCGCTGATACTCGGCAACGGCCTCTGCATGGTTGTCCTGATCCGCCAAATAGTCGGCCAAGTCGAGGATGCCCTCTACGCCCTGATCATGTCCTGCCGCGTTCAGGACACTAAAAAGGAAACCAATACTGCAAACGAACAAGGAACGTGTCATGAACCTTTTGTCTGAAAAACCGACGGTCGGCTTTTACGGCCACAATCGAACCATAGACATTGCCGACATAAAAGAAACTTCCCAGTGATCCAAAAGCGATTCCCTTCGCACTCGTCCGGCCCCCGCGGGAAAAACCATCATATGCCAACCATGTGCACCCGGCCACCAGTACCAACGAGTACAATCCATCCGCGACCCGTCCGGCGTACATCTTCCCACTACCCGGCACGGCAGCAGAGAGGACCCCCGCGACGGCAACAGATTTGGAGGCGCTGTGCGCATGAGCTCTCACAAAATCCGCAATCAACCCGCCTCTTGGGTCCAACATCGTTGTGGTATCTTTCAACTCTCTTTCAGCTACTTCAAGACTGTCGTTTGTAATCGCATGGATCAAGTAGAGGATACGGAATTCGCGTTTCAGCCATTCGGAATCAGTTACAAGGGGTAACAGTTCGGATTCCGGTTGCGTTGCGAACCTACTCACTTGGGAAAGGATCAACGCCGAGTCCGTAAGACCTTCACTGGAATATCGGCGATTCAATCGCCAGACGACCTCTTGGGGGCGCTGCAGCCGCCAAGCGCACAGAGCCTGCCGAAAGGAAGCGTATTCACCGTAGCGCGCGCTGTCAGAGAAGTAGAGTCGCTGGTATTCCCCTGACGCACGAAAATAGTCACCTTGTTCGAAAAGGTGATCTGCGAACTTCTGAATGTTCATTGGTGAATAATAGGTATCTTGTGGATAACACCTATCACTGCAGAAAAGGAGAAGCCCAACTGACAGCCAGCCTGCGTTCATGGACGCGTGTCCAGCGAATCAATCAAATGACGGCGATCGTCGGACATCCTATAGTATTGCTGTTGTCCGGGGAGTCCATTGCATCGCTGCAATCGGTCACTGGTCAACAATGATCCAAGAAAGAGGCCGTGACGCTGAAACGCTTCAGCGCAGTAACGCGAACAACTTGGGGAAAAATTGCACACGGACATATCCTGAGACGAAATGTATTGTTGGTAAACCCGAATCAGTAGGAAAGAAACCATCTTTAATTCGGACCGTCCGACGCTTTCATCCATCGAAGAGTATCCGCCTTCGCCTTTGATGTCAACCGACGCGGTAACGGGAAGCGCCCATACCATCGTCTGAATATCGCTCGAAATGGATTGAGAATGGAGGGGCGCCACGCAAACCAGCAGTACCGTCCAAATACAGGACTTTACCATTTTTTCTTTTCCAGGCTCGCATGGGCTGGAATTTGGAAGTACATGATTTCATTGGGCACGGTCGCATTGAACAAAACACTGTCGAGGGCAACAAATTCCGACGATTGAACAACATCTGTTTGCAAGTGCGTGACCATGAGCGTCGGAACCTGCAGGCCGGCAACCTTCATGTGGTTTCCGTACTGTGTGTACGCGCTGGAAATCCCGCTCGGATCTGTATACCTGCACGCTACCAGGCGCTCGCCAACGTGGAACAATTCAAATTTCCCAAGTTTCGGTGACGAGCTGGACCACTCCGTCATGATGGTGTCGCGTTCAAACCTTTGGTCGACCACCGAATATCCCATGTTACCAAGCCCAAGATCCGGCCTGGACGCGGCCATCAGACCCGTAATGAGCGGGAGAGCGACCGCCTGATCACTCTCCAACTCGAATGCACGTCCTGATTTCGGGTAATAGATGGATACAACATTTCGTTCCACGACAAACCACTGATCGACAGGAAAATAGACCCGAATGATCACACGATTTGGAATATAATAAAAGTCGCCACGAATGCTGTCCACATGGGATCTCTTAACCGTTTTCATCGTAAGAGAGGCAGAGAGAGATCCCAGACGCTCCTGTGAAAGGAGTGCTCCACAGCAACACAATGTGAGAAATAGACTTCTCAAAATTGCACGCACACGCTATTCACTGGGCGCGGTAGCGAGAAGAACCGCATACAACGCCAGTGACGCCACGGTGCCCGCTAGGCAACCGGCAATCGCCTGTTTGGTCTTGATACCCTTCGCTTGTTTCTTGTAACACTCGGAATAAGTGGCCACATACACTTCGTCTTTCCCAATGAGCGCTGTCGCCGGCGGGTTACTGTCAACAACCTCTGCAATGATCCAACCCAAAACTCCGCCCAGACAGCCGATGATAAACCACGTCGAACCGGAAACGTCCGCCTTGGCCCGCGCTTCCGCATCTGCACACGCGGAATTCCCTTCTTGCGGCGGTAATGCGGAGGCCGCGACGAGGTTGTTTGCTACCGGCATCACCAGCATCGTAAGAACGAGAGAAGCCGAAATCACTCCACGGCACACTGTTCTTGAAAGTGTCATAACACTCTCCCTTCATTTTGTTTGGTAGTATGTACGGGCTTACGCCCCTCAATGGAGCGGGATTATATACGCTTTAAGTCCAATTCGCAATAGTTTTCTTGGCCCCTTATTCGTTTTCTATCAGCCTGGTGTATTTGGGACTCGCTTGGTTTTTTACCAGTCTTGCCATACCTTGCTTCCCATGATACTTCACACAAGAACATTTGCGCAGACATCTCCCGTCGCGGAATCCCACCATGCCTAAATCCGTATTCGACTCACTCGACATTCCTTCGTCGGACTCCTCACAGGAGACGACGACCGCCAAACGCGAGCGCTTCGAATGGCTGGAAATCCCGCAGTCCAAGCAATTTACAAAGCGATTCCAGAAGGAAGCGCGGGCCGTCACGTCCAAACGATGCCCCCGATGCGGATGGCTGGACCAAACAACGGTGCGCGAGTGCTTCCGGTGCGGCTACGATTTCGAGACCAACGATATGCATCTGGACTTCTTCCGACGCGAGGCGATTGAATTGCCGCCCATCGAAGTCAAGGTGGATATGTCGTATCCCTCCGTGCTCGGCCGCAAATCCTATGACCGATTCTCGGAATATCGCCTCCGTCTGCAGGCCGAGCGGCTCAATTTGATCACGGGATTCGACCGCCTCATCGCACTGAACGAACTCAACATCGCGCATTACGAATACCAGATCAACACGGCGCTGGAGGCGCTGCGGCGAATGCGGGGACAGGTACTGCTGGCCGATGAAGTCGGCCTCGGCAAGACCATCGAAGCGGGCATGATCGCCAAGGAACTCATCGAACGGAATCTCGCCAAGTCCATCCTGATCCTCACGCCCGCCTCCCTCGTCGGGCAGTGGCAGGATGAAATGCTGGTGAAATTCGGCGAGCACTTCACGGCCCCTCAAAACGAAGACGACTGGCGCGCGCCCAAAATCATCGCGTCGATTGATCTCGCCAAACGAAAGTCCGCGGCGAACATCATCCTGTCCCGCGAATTTGACCTGCTCATCGTGGATGAAGCGCATCGCCTGAAACATCGAAGCACCATCGGATTCAAATTTGTCAATCAGATCAAGAAGAAATACGTCCTCCTGCTGACCGCCACGCCCTTGCACAACGACCTCACGGAGCTGTACAGTCTGATCACGATTTTGAAGCCCGGTCTGTTCGGCACGATCCGCGCGTTCAAACGGAAGTTCATGTCCAAAGACGATCCCCGTCTGCCCAACAACGAAGATCAGCTCAAACACCTGCTGCAGGAAGTGATGATCCGCAATCGCCGCGACAAGGTGGGAATCAATCTGCCGCCGCGCCGCGCCGCCATTTATCATGTAGACCTCTCCGACGCGGAAAAAGAATTGTACAGCGAAGTCAGCGCCTACGTGCGGGAAGAGTTTCGCCGGGACTCCTCCTCCGACACCAACGCCCTGTCCCTGATCACGCTCCAACGGGAACTCTGCAGCAGTCCGCAGGCCACGCGACACACCTTGGAGAATTTTCAGCGACGACATTACCCTGCAAAAATTAAGGACCGGTTGGATTATTTTATCCAGCTGTGCGATGCCGTACCCGTCAGCCGCAAGAGCCTCGCCACCATGGAGATTCTTAGGAAATTTCCGGAGAAGACAATCATCTTTGTGGAATTTCTTGACACGATGAAGAAGTTGAAAACGGAATTGGAAGCCCAGGGGCTGTCGGTGGAATTGTTCCACGGCGGATTGGCGGGCACGCAGGCGCGGAGGCACGCGATCGAGTCGTTCCGGCAATCGAAGGACGTTCTGATCAGCACACAGGCCGGCGGAGAAGGTCTGAACCTCCAGTTCTGTCGACAGGTGATTAACTACGACCTGCCGTGGAACCCGATGCGTGTGGAACAGCGCATCGGCCGCGTGCATCGACTGGGACAAGAGCACGAGGTTTTCGTCTTTAATCTTTCCGTGACCGATACGATCGAGGCTCGTATATTGGAACTGCTGGCCAACAAGATCCGCATGTTCGAACTGGTCATCGGAGAACTCGACATGATCCTCGGAGACCTGGAAACCGAAAAGACGTTTGAGCAGACACTTGTCGATATCTTCCTGCGAAGCGAATCGGACAAGGACATCCAGCAAAAATTCGAGCGCTTTGGGCAGGAATTAATCCACGCACGCAAACACTTCGACCGGGTGCAGGACAATCAGGATATGTTGTCCGATCTGGTCGACGTATAACACGGGAGGCCACGCCATCGCCTTTGGATACCGTCTGATTTACTCGAAAGGAGTTGTATGCGCAAGATCCTCTGGGCAGATGACGAGATCGACCTTCTTCGTTCACACATTCTCTTCCTCCAGGACCGCGGCTATACGGTCACGCCGGTAACCAACGGCGAAGACGCGATCAGCCGCATTCAGCGGGAACATTTTGACATCGTCTTACTCGATGAGATGATGACCGGCAAAGACGGACTGACCACCCTTGAAGAAATCAAATCGTGGCGGCCGGACCTCCCCGTCGTCATGATCACGAAAAACGAGGAAGAAAAACTGATGGAAGACGCCATCGGTCGACAGATCGATTCCTACCTGACCAAACCCGTCAATCCCAGCCAGATTCTGATGGCGTGCAAACAAATTCTCGACCGCCGGCACATCACCGGCCAGAAACTCGCGCAGGATTATATCCGCGACTTCAACGACATCTCTCGCCGAATCTCCGAACCACTGGGGTATGCCGACTGGTTTGACATTCACGCTTCCTTGTGCCAGTGGGATATTGAATTGTCCGAATACTTCGACCTGGGCCTTCGTCAGACACTGGAAGATCAGAAACGATCCTGCAACGTCGAGTTCGGCCGTTTTGTGGAAAAAAACTATCACAAATGGCTGCACGATCGCGGCGACGGTTCTCCGCGTCTGTCCGTGGATGTGTTTTCGCGTTTCGTGTTTCCCAAAATCGCCGCCAAACGACCCGTCGTTCTCTTTGTCATCGATTGCCTTCGACTGGACCAATGGATGGGATTTGAGACCGTACTGCGCGACTTGTTCGACATTTCCCGGGAGTACTACTACAGCATTCTGCCCACGGCCACGCCGTATTCGCGGAATGCGATTTTTGCGGGTTTGTTTCCCATTGAGATTGAAAGGCAGTTTCCGGATATCTGGTCCACGGGGGAAGAAGACGACACCAGCCGCAATCGCTTTGAAAAGGAATTGATGGAGCATCAGCTCAAGATGCACCGCGTGCCGCTGACGCGCGAGCCGCGGTATGTGAAGATTCTGACGCAGGAGCACGCGCGGACGCTGGATCAGAACATTCTGAGCTATGTCGAATCCACTCCTTTGACGGCCATCGTGATTAATTTCCTGGACATTCTGGCGCACAGTCGGAGCGATTCGCATGTGATCAAGGAGATCGCGCCTGACGAGGCCGCGTACCGCTCGCTCAGTCAGTCGTGGTTCACGCATTCCTCCCTGCTGGAAACATTCCGCAAGCTGGCAAAACTGGACTGCACGGTCATCATCACGTCGGATCACGGGAGCATCCGCAGTCTGCACGGAACGCAGGTCGTGGGCGACCGCGAAGCCTCGACCGCTCTGCGGTACAAATACGGACGCAACCTGAAGGTCAACGCCAAGCACGCGCTCACCATCAAGAATCCCGCCGATTACAAACTGCCTGCACGCAGCGTCAACACGTCGTACATCATTGCCAAGGAAGATTTCTACTTTGTCTATCCGACCAATTACCACCACTATCTGAGTCACTACAAAGACACGTTCCAGCACGGCGGGATGTCGATGGATGAGATGATCATGCCGGTGATTGAAATGACGGGACGCTGACCGGTTCGATCCTCTGCAAGCCACTCCAGGACACAACCGTGCATGGGCGGGCACATGCGCCAGGAGAACTTGTGGGAGTCGGTGGATTGTGGGCTAAGGCGAATAGTAATTGTTTTTCGTTCCCGTGTCCGCGAAATTACCCTGAATTCAACGAGGAGTCTGATGAGAACCATCCACGCACCGCACGGCAATCAACTTTCCTGCAAGGGCTGGCTGCAGGAAGCGGCCCTTCGCATGTTGATGAATAATTTGGATCCGGACGTTGCGGAAAATCCGCAAGAACTGGTCGTCTACGGCGGTTCCGGCAAAGCCGCACGCAACTGGGAGTGTTTCGACGCCATTGTTCAATCGCTTCGCACATTGGAAAACGACGAGACTCTGCTCGTGCAGTCCGGCAAACCCGTAGGCGTTTTCAAATCGCACGAAGATGCTCCGCGTGTCATTCTGGCCAATTCCAACCTGGTTCCGCACTGGGCGACGTGGGAAAACTTCCGCGAGTACGAACGACTCGGCCTCACCATGTACGGGCAGATGACGGCGGGAAGCTGGATTTACATCGGGACGCAGGGAATTTTGCAGGGTACGTATGAAACGTTCGCGGCCTGCGCCCGTCAGCGGTTTGGCGGAAGTCTGCGGGGAACGGTCACGCTGACGGCGGGACTCGGCGGCATGGGAGGCGCGCAGCCACTGGCGGTGACGCTCAACGACGGTGTCGTGATCTGCGTCGAGGTCGATCCCCATCGCATTCAACGGCGATTGGAAACCCGATATTGCGATCGGAGCGCCGAGTCGCTCGAAGACGCATGGAATTTGGCGACCGACGCAAAAGAAAAGAAACAGCCGCTATCGATCGGTTTGCAGGGTAACGCCGCAGAAATTCTCCCCGAAATGCTCCGGCGCGGCATGATCCCCGACATTGTAACCGATCAGACATCCGCACACGACGAACTCAACGGATACATGCCCGTCGGCATCACCCCCGCAGAGGCCGTCGAGTACCGAAAAAAGAATCCGCAGGACTACACTCGCCGCTCGATGCAGTCAATGGCGATCCACGTACGCGCAATGCTGGATTTCCAGAAGCGGGGCGCCGTGGTGTTTGATTATGGAAATAATATCCGCGCACAGGCGGAGAAGGAAGGCGTGACCAACGCTTTCGATTTTCCCGGATTTGTTCCAGCGTACATCCGGCCGCTGTTTTGCGAAGGACAAGGTCCGTTTCGGTGGGCGGCGTTGTCCGGCGACCCGGAGGACATCTATACGACCGATCGCGCGATCATGGAGGCATTCCCCGAAAAGGCCGGCCTGCAGCGATGGCTCAGTCGTGCGAAAGACAAAATCCAGTTCCAGGGGCTCCCGTGCCGCATCTGCTGGCTTGGGTACGGGGAGCGCGATCGCGCCGGTCTGATTTTCAACGATCTCGTAAAAACCGGAAAGGTCAAAGCCCCGATCGTGATCGGACGTGATCATCTGGACTGCGGCTCCGTCGCGTCGCCCAATCGAGAGACCGAAGCGATGAAGGATGGCAGTGATGCCATCGCGGACTGGCCATTTTTGAATTTCGCCATCAATGCAGTGAACGGAGCGACGTGGGTGAGCCTCCATCATGGAGGAGGCGTCGGCATCGGGTATTCGATGCACGCCGGAATGGTCGTCGTGGCAGACGGGACCGACGCGGCCGCCAGACGATTGAAGCGTGTTCTGACGTCCGATCCGGGCATGGGCGTGATTCGTCACGTCGACGCCGGATACGAAGAGGCTATCCGCGTAGCGAAGGAGCAACGTGTGCAAATCCCGATGATGCGATGAGCGTTTGTCCTGTCTGCGATTCTACATTGGAACGTACGCACCCCGACTGGGTCTCTCTTTGCCCGACTTGCAGATTCTTGAAGTCATCCCTGAGGCCATCCATTTCGGAGACCAGTTCGGAGGATGAGATTGACGAGGCGCTACGGGAAACCGCGCTCAAACACCTTCGTCAATCGAACTTTGAACGCATCCTGACTTTACTGCATCAGACTCAAGCATGTTCGGGCAGAAGATTGCTCGAAGTCGGATCTGCACACGGTTGGTTTCTGGATCAGGCGGCACAATTCGGCTTTCATTGTTACGGAGTTGAACCTGATCCGTGGCCACTAAGCAGGACCTCGACCGAAAGCCATACCGTTTGGAAGGGTTTCTTTCCAGAAGCCATCCCGAAGACCGAGACATTTGACGTAATTGTGTTCAACGATGTCTTTGAGCATCTTCCTGACGTGCAACTGGCAATGCGTTCCTGCGTCCATCATTTGGAGGAGAACGGCGTCCTTGTCATCAATCTCCCACTATCGACGGGAACCATTTATCGACTAGCTAGCGCACTGAAGGGCCTGGGCATGATCAGTCCTTATGACAGGATGTGGCAGAAGTCATTTGTTTCGCCCCACACCTGCTACTTCACCCAGGACAATCTCGCAAGACTTGCACGTCGGTTCCAACTGACAGAGATCCTGCGAGCCTCCTTGCCATCGATACGCATCCACGGCCTGTGGGAACGATTGCGCTTCGATCGAAAAAGCAGCATTCTTATATCCGCAGGCCTATGGATGGCGATGGTCGCCCTCATGCCGACCCTTCGTTTGTTGCCACCGGACATAGGCGTTCAATTCTTTCGGAGAACCCATGATTGATGTTACCAAGCAAGACGATATTGCCATCCTGCGAATGGCGCACGGCAAAGCAAATGCCCTAGACCTGGAGTTTTCCAAAGCCCTGTCGCACGAAGTCGATGCCATCCGCAACATGGAAATCCACGGGCTGATCCTGACCGGAACGGGAAATATTTTTTCCGCTGGCGTCGACCTGATTCGCATCCTGGATTCCGGCCCGGATTATCTGACGGAATTTCTGCACGCGCTGGGTCATGCACTCGAAACGTTGTTCGCGTATCCCAAGCCGATGGTTGCCGCGATCAACGGTCACGCCATTGCCGGCGGATGCATCCTTGCGTGTTGTTCAGATTGTCGCATCCAGTCGGGCGGCCGGATTGGTGTACCGGAGTTGCGCGTGGGCGTTCCTTTTCCGACGACCGCGCTGGAGATCCTTCGTTATGCGTTACCGGAATCGTCTTTTGAAGAAATCGTTTATGGGGGAAACACATACGAAACGTCGGACGCAAAACGTGTCGGGCTAATCGATGCGGTTGCAGATCCGACGGATCTCATTTCTACGGCTATTCGTCAAATCAAGACGCGCACGCAGCTGCCGCCGACCGCGTTTGCCATGACCAAACGTCAGATTCGGGCGCCGTTCCTCGAACGGATGCAGAAGAATGTATTCGACTCGTATGTGTTGAATCTTTGGCAGGAACCTGCGACGCGAGAGGCGATACGAAATTACGTTTCAATGACATTCAAGAAATAGCAGAACATGAAGACTAGTGGGCCCTCAGCGCGAATCCCATGGACACATAACGCTGTAGTAAAGATTCCCCGGCGCTTTTCAAAATTTCTCTGGGACTATCGGACCAAGGCTCCACTGGAAGTCCTTCTCGTCCGAGTTTTCACGTACGGCAATTTTGAAGATATTCGATGGGCGTATCGCAATTATCCGAAACCCTCTTATGATGTCTGCAAACGATATCGGGATCTGCGAAGGGGTGTGCGGTTCTGGATCAAGTATTGGCATGACAGTAAACGTCACTAAGCTCGCCCGACTGGGTGCACGAATTCAGCGGGCGTTTCCCCGGTTTTATTTGGCGGGCGGAACGGCCATCATGCTCCGCCATCGCGCAAGCTTCGATTTGGATTTCTTTTCACGACGTTCCTTCTCCTTTCGGGCGGTGAGCGCGAAACTCCGAAAGAATTTCTCTGTTGAACACGAGGAGACCCACGTGGATAACATCGACTTCTTCGTGGAAGAGGTCAAAGTGTCCTTTGTCTTCTTTCCATTCAATAACCGGAAGCCGATCGACAACTACCGGGGTCTTCGACTTGCATCGGACTTTGATCTATGCTTGAACAAGCTCTATGCGGCGGGGAGAAGGATCGATCCCAAAGATATCAGGGACATTGCCCACCTGATCCGGCATCATCGATGGTCAGTGAAGACTTTGCGCGATGCCTTTGAAGTCAAGTTTCCCGATCAGACATTCGAGATTTATCTCGGCGCCGTGATGCACTTCGAGGAATACGGAAAAGTCCGTGCGGCCGACAAGAAAATCCTGCAGAGACTCCTCGACGAGATCGGCTAATCCCTCACTTTTTCCACTTCAACGGCCAGAACTTTGTACTCCGGACATTCTGCGCCGGTATCTTTGATGTCGCTCCCGACATTGTTCAATTCGATTTCCGGAAAGTGAAACGTCGCACTGACAATTCCGGGCTTCACAACGGGCGTGACCCTCGCGCGAATGAACGTCTCGCCCCGGGCTGAACGCACGCGCACTTTCTCCCCATCCTGAATGTCCTTCTTCCTCGCATCGTCGGGATGAATCATGAGAACATCTTCCGTCTCCAGAATGACGTTGTTCGTCCGTCGCGTCATCGATCCGGAATTGTAATGCTCGAGATTGCGATTCGTGGTCAGAATGAAAGGAAATTGCTCCTGGTGTTCTTCGATTTCAGGCGTTTCGATGAAGTCCACGTACTGCAGACGCCCTTTGCCGAGCTTAAACGTCTCGGCATGGAGGATTTTGGTATCCTGTCCCCCTTCGGCGACAGGCCATTGTTTGCCATTCTTTCCAAGATTCTCCCACGTCACGCCTTTGAAGAACGGCACGACTTGTGCGATTTCGCGTAGCAACCCGGCCGGATCGTAATCCGGCTGCGCATATCCCATGCGCTGCATGATCTCCACGACGATCTGGCCGTCCGGTTTGGTGTCCGCCACCGGATCGATGACCCGATGGACTCGCTGGATGCGTCGCTCGCCGTTGGTGAACGTTCCGCTTTTTTCCAGAAAGGACGACGCCGGCAGGATCACGTCGGCGTAACTCGCCGTCTCCGAGTAGAACAGTTCCTGCACCACAAAGAAGTCGAGATTCCCCAGCGCTTTCCGAACTTTGTGAGAATTCGGCTCCGTCTGAATCAGGTCTTCACCCATAATCCACAGCGACTTGACTTTTCCTTCCAACGCCGCGTCGATCATTTTTTGGCTCGTCAGACCTGCGCCGGTTGGAACACGAGTACCCCAGACCTTGGCATATGACGCGCGCACGGCTTCGTCGGTCATGTCCAGATAGCCGGGACCCAGGTTGGGTTGGACACCCATGTCGGCCATTCCCTGTACGTTGTTTTGTCCGCGCAGTGGATTGACGCCGACGCCGCGCTTGCCAACGTTGCCTGTGAGCATCGCCAGATCTGCGATCAGCATCACCGTCCCGGTTCCCTGATAATGCTCGGTGACACCGAGTCCGTGGAAGGACATGGCCGCATGGGCATGCGAATACGCACGCGCCGCTTCCCGCGCCAGATTGCGATCGACGCCCGACACGTTCTCCAGTTCATCGATGTTCAACTGCAGGACTTTATCGCGGAACGCCTCCCATCCTTCGCACCGGGAGCGGACAAAGTCCTCATCCGTCCATCCTTCCTTCACGATGAAGTAGATCATCATGTTGAGTACGGCAACGTTGGTGCCGGGTCGCAACGGTAAATGATAATGCGCGAGTCGGGCCATTTCGGTTTTGCGTGGATCAATCACGATAACCGTCTTGCCCTGGTACGCGGCCTGCCGAAGCTTCGCGCCCGTTACCGGATGCGCGGCGTTGGGATTCGCTCCGATGATCAGGATGCAGTCTGTGTATCGCAAATCCTCGATGGAGTTTGTCGCCGCGCCCGTGCCGAATGTCTTTCTCATGCCGAGCGCCGTCGGTCCGTGACAAACCCGCGCACAGCCGTCAATATTGTTGGTGCCGACAATTCCGCGAAAGAACTTCTGCATCAGGTAGTTTTCTTCGTTTGTACAGCGAGCCGAACTGATGCCGGCAAGCGCGTCGGGTCCGGACTCGGCAAGTATGCGTTTGAAATTCGTAACGATCAAATCGTACGCTTCGTCCCACGTGGCCTTGACAAATTCGCCGTTCTTTTTGATCAGCGGGGATGTCAGACGCTCGGGATGTTTGTAAAATCCAAATGCGTAACGTCCCTTCAGACACAGATGTCCGATGTTTACCTCCGCGTCCAGCGGCGCCTTGATGCCCAGGATGGTGTTGTTTTTCTTGTGAACTTCGAGATTGCATCCGACACCACAATAGGTACAGACGGTACGCGTCACCTCGGTCGCGCTTCGCATCTGCGGTTTGAAAATATCCGAAATCGCCGCCGTCGGACAAACCTGCGAGCACGCGCCGCACGAAACACAGTACGAATCGTCAAACGTGGTGTCCGCACCCATGATAATTCGACTGTCAAATCCGCGTCCCGCAATTCCCAGAACAAGTTCGCCCTGAATCTCATCACATGCGCGCACGCACTTGTAACAGTTGATGCACTTCGACAAATCCGCGCGCATGTACGGGTGGCTCTTGTCCTTGACATAATGCTGATGATTCTTGCCCTTCGGATACCGTACGTCTGTTATGCCCACCCGCGCTGCGACTTTTTGTAAATTGCAATTGTTGTTGGCCTCGCAGACCAGGCAGTCGAGTGGATGATCCGTCAGTACGAGCTCGATGATATTCTTGCGCAGCCGTTCGATCCGGTCGGTGGCCGTGTACACGTATGTGTCTGGCGCAACGGCCGTGTGGCAAGAGGCTACGACCCTGCCCGGCGCGTCTTGGGCGGAGCGAACCTCGACCGAACACACCCGACACGATCCGTACGGCTTCAGATGAGGGGCGTCGCACAGTGTGGGAATAAAGTCCTCGCCCTTGTGTCTGCGAACGAAATTCAGAATCGTCTCACCCTGCTGAACCTCGTACGGCGTGCTGTTCAAGAATGCCGTCGTACTCATAGCTATCCTTTGAAATACGGTTTGAGTTCGTCTTCGAAATAATGCAACGCATTCAGGATCGGCAGGGGAAGACCGCTGCCGAGGGCGCAGAGAGAGCCCAGTTTCATCGTCTCCACAAGATCGCCGAACAACTCACGATCGATTTTGCAATCTTCCTCGCGCGCCTTCCGGGTCATTTCCATCCCGCGGACCGAACCCAGTCGACAGGGATAACATTTTCCACAGCTCTCGTGAGCACAAAATTCAAACAAGCGCTCCAAATAGTGGATCATCGGATAATCCTGCGGAATGCCGATGACGGAGCCGTGGCCCAGTTCAAACCCCTGAGACTTAAACGATTCGTACGACACAACCAGATCGGGAATTTTCGAGACCGGCACGAGTCCTCCAAGCGGTCCGCCGATATGCAGCGCCTTGACGGGTCTGCGAAATCCGCCGCCGAGTTCGTTCACGACCACCGACAACGGAGTTCCCATCTCGGCTTCGTACATCCCCGGTTTATGGAACGTCCAGTCGAGGCTCATCAGCTTGGTTCCGGTCGATTGCGGAGTTCCGATCGCGGCGAACGATTTCCCGCCGTGATTCAGAATAAAGTGCAGATTCGCAAACGTTTCGACGTTGCTGACGATAGTCGGCTTGTTGTACAGACCTTTTTCAGCAGGAAACGGCGGCCGCACGCGAACCACCGGCCGTTGCCCTTCGATCGACGACAAGAGCGCCGTCTCTTCGCCGCACACATACGCACCCTGCGCCTTGATCACTTTGAATGTAAATGAAAACGGGATCCCGATCCTGTTCAACTCGTCCACGGCCAAATTCACCGACACAACGGATTCCGGATACTCCGCGCGGATGTAGACGACCCCGTGTGAGGCGCCGACCATACGACCGGCGATCAGCATCCCAAACAAAACGACGTGCGGATTCTTTTCCAGCAAATATCGATCGGAAAACGCACCCGGATCGCCTTCGTCGGCATTGCACACGATGTATTTGGGCGCGTCCTCAACTTTACGACACGTATCGAGTTTGATCCACATCGGAAAGCCCGCACCTCCCCGCCCGCGCAGACCGCTCGTTTTGACTTCGTCGATCAGAGTCTCCGGCGATTTTGCCAGAAGCGATTGGACACATGAATAATACTTCACCAAATCCGTTGGCGGTTCGGTCAGGATTTGCCTGCCGCGCGAATCGACCGCATAGCTATTCTGTGCGGTCCGTTTGCCGTTGGAGACGATCGACGCGATGGACTCCGGCGATTGCCCGGAATAATTCACGCCGTCCAACTGGAATGCGCCATTCTCATAACAGCGTCCGAAGCAGCACAGTTCGCCGATCTCGTCGGCGTGAAAATGTTTGGACAATTCCGCTTTGAGACGATCCTGCGTACCGGCCAGCATACATGTGCTGCCGTTGCAGACAAAAACTTTCTTGTTCTTGTTTTCGTCGCGCAGGAGATCGTAGAACGACTGCGCGCTCACAATGGGTGCGGCCGGGATCAGAAATTCTTCGCGAATCTCGTCGACGTCGTCGGTGGAACTGATTTTCTCAAGAAGATTGTTTTGAAGACCTTGTCGGCCGGAGAGGTTGCTGAGGTTGTCGGACATGATTCGTCCTTTGGTAAGTCGGATGTGACTTCGGTCAGGAAGTTAGCGCGGAAGAGACGAAATGGCAAACGAATTCAGGCATCGAGGTAGCCATTATACCATGACGCTGTCGGGCCCAATGTTCCCTTTTGTTAATGCGATTTGGCAAGGCTGGCAGAGGCCGTTAACTTTTTCCAAAATGACCTGTAATGTTTTCAGGTTCGCTGGCACTATGGATATAGACGGGATAGGTCCCGTCCGGGGCTTGACAACCAAACGAAAGTGAGGTCACGAAATGCACTCTAACCGCCTGACCCTTCCGATCTTCTTCCTGACGGTCAGTCTCCTGTCCTGTGAGACGACAGAGGAAAACAACACCAACAACCATTACGATGGCAACAACTACTACTATTACGGTGGAGGAAACGGGGACAGCATTCCGTACAAGATCGTATCCGACAACCCAACCTCTATCCTGTCCTATTCTGACCTGTCAAGCCTTCCGCGAGGCACCAAGATGAAGTTGAGGGTCAATCGGAGAGACTTCGAGATCTGGGAAGTCGATGTGAGCCTGGATGCGCTATACGTGAGTGGACGTCATCGCCTAATCTTGTGTCACTCACCGGCTGGATTTCCAATTGGCGCGGGCGACAGCGGCTCACCCGTGCTTACGACAGACGGAAAAATAGCTGGTATTCTGGCGTACGGATATTACGGTAATTCCACGGATTTCGCGGCCCGTGTCATCGAGGACGTCCTGGCCGTGGACACGGGTACAGTCTCTCAGCACGGTTCTCCTCCGCCGTCATTCGAATTCATTGAGCCGGCCTATGTCGGGGCCGGCTACGAACTGGATGTGCCTTCGCGCTACGCTGAGCTGGCCAATCGCTTTGGACGAAATGCGAATCGATCAGACAAACTGTTTGCCCGACAATCCGGACTTCAAAAAGTTGGCGACGTATCTGTCCTTCCGGGAAGCTCGATCGCAATTGTCGACCTGTCCGGCGACTACTTCGATTGGATCGCCGTGGGAACCGTGTCGTATGTCGGGGAGAACAAGTATTACGCATTTGGTCATCCTTTTTATCCTTATCTGGCCGCTCCAACCTATCTGGCAACAACTGGTTCCTTTATTGTTTCCAACGACGTGTCATTCAAGATGTCCCAACCCACCGAACAACTGGTGGGCGCATTCACCAAGGATGATTACCGGGGAATCTTGATCGAGAAAGACGTCCCTCCACTGGTGGCCAACCTCACGACAACTTGTTCCGCCAATGGCCAGGAATTATTCTCGTATGACCATCGGATGTCCAATACATTGAGTTTTTCCTCTGACCGATGGTGGGCAATGTACATCTCGAGCTACTTTGTTTATCGTGCCGAACTGGAAATCGGCAAACAAGATGATTCCCTCCGTGCCGTTTGTACGGCGACTGTGGCGTCGGAAATGGAAACCAAGACAAAGAGTTTTACCTTGCATGATCGATGGGTGGACTGGAGGATTTATTCTTACTGTTACGACAGCCTTCAAGTGAACGAAGCGAGCAAGGAATTGAAGCAATTCGATCTCTCCGTGAATCTCACGTATTAGAACGACCCGGAATCCCGGCCCGTTGTGGGAGGGATGGCGTCACGGGAGGCGCCACCTTCTTGCATTCCGTCTTCCGATTGACTATTCTTTCGGCAAACGCACTTGGGAGACACTGTGCATGTTCATCGGTCACTACGCGGTGGCGATGGCGGCCAAGCGCGCCGCCCCTAGCGTGTCCCTCGCCATGCTGTTTGTTGCCGCTCAATGGATGGATCTCCTGTGGCCCGTCCTGCTTCTTTTCGGAGTCGAACAGGTTCACATCGATCCGGGCAACACGGCGATGACGCCATTGGATTTTGTCAATTACCCCTACACCCACAGCCTGGTCGCTTCTGTGGTTTGGTCAGTTGTTCTGGGTGGAGCCTATTTTCTCTGGCGGCGGGATGGACGTGCCTCTTTGTGGGTCGGGATGTGCGTCTTGAGTCACTGGATTCTGGATTTTGTCACCCATCGCCCGGACCTCCCGCTGGCGCCGGGTTCGCCTTCTTTCTTTGGTTTGGGTTTGTGGAACCACGTGCCCGCCACCGTGATCGTTGAATTAGCGATGTTTGTCGGCGGCATCGCTGTGTATCTTCGGACCACGCGTGCAAGCGGTCGGACCGGCCAGTACGCATTTTGGGGACTGGTCGTGTTTTTCCTCTTCATCTGGGTCGGTAATATTCTGGGACCGCCCCCGCCGGATGAAAGAGCCATTGCCTTCGTCGGCAACGCCATGTGGCTTTTTGTGCTGTGGGCGTGGTGGATCGAGCGGAACCGGACCGTCGCCTTGTAGGACCTATCGCAACGCGTGAAGGGAAGTTTTGCCCCGGTCAGCAGGTCGATACCGCGGAATAGCCTTACTGCTTGATGTCCCCCAGCGCCTCGAAATATTTTCGGACGAGTTCTTCGTAGTCTTTGGAATAACCCTCGCGTTTCAAGCGAAGCAGTTCTTCCCGCAGCCGAGCCTTGCGATCCAGCAAACCCTCGGGCAGATCTTTCGGACTGCGGACGTCATACTCTTTGCCGGTTTCACTCTTTCGTTTTTCTGAATAGTCCTTTTCCTGCATGGATTTGGTCGCATCGAGCATCCGCTGAAGGATGCGCCGTTGCCGCTCCAGTGTCTTGCGGTTGACGTCCTGGTGTTGCATGTCCTTCAGTACCTCGTCCATCTCCTTGCCCATTTGTTCCAACTGGTTCTTGAGCTGGCCGTGTTCCTCAGACTGATTCTTCAGATTCTCGAGCGAACGTCGCACGGCTTCCTGTTCCGCGAGCCGCCGGCCCAATTCGGCCTGCTGATCCAGGGACAGGCTTCCCTCGTTTCCGCCGTTGCCGAATAATTGTTCCATCCCGCTGTTCACATCACCCTGTTGTCCCGCCATCTGTTCCAGTTGTTGCAGGAGCGATTGCAGGCCCGTCCCGGACGCGCCCTGTTGCATCTGATTCATGCTCTGCAACAGCATTTTCACGGCGTCGTTCACATCGTTCATGGCGCTCATTTGCCGCTGACCCACCTGGGTTGCGTTGCGTTCCTCCATTTCTTTCACGGCCGTGTTCATGTTTCCCAGCGCAGACCCGACGATCTTTCCCAGCGGCGTTCCGATATGGAAGGTCCGATTGGACAGTCCAATGATATTTTCCGTGATCCGACCCATGTTGGCGAGAACCTCCGACTGTCGCTGCGTCATGAGCCGATACTTGGGGTTCAAGGCGTGCAACAGTCCGGTCTCGTCCATGACCGACTCCTGATCTTTCGAAACTTCCAGAAGATCATAGATGATCTTCTGCATGGCCGTCATCACTGCGCGATTCTGCTGTTCCAGATACTCCTGCTGGGCGCCGGAGAGCTGGGAAGCCAGGGAGTCGAGCTCCTGCGCGATTTCATCCCGATTTTGCTGATCGCTCGATTCCTGCTGTTGCTTTTGACTCAGCGATTCCTGAGACGCTTGCATCTTCTTCTGAGTAGCCCGGCTCTTCATCCGGTCGATCGCTTCATCCAACTGCTTCGTCGAGGCCTGCGGGTCCAACTGACGAATCGCCTCCTTTTGTTTTTCGGATTCCTGTTGCAGTCGGTCCAGTCCGTTCTCCAGGGATTTCTGCTCCTTCGCCAGCGCCTCGCGCTCATGATCCTTGAGCGGCTGCTTGGCCAGTTCATTCAACTGATCCTGGCGCCGACCGAGTTCCTCCGCCTGTTTTTTCAGTTGCTCAAACGTTTGTTCGATCTTCAGTCGCTTCAGCAATTCGACCGTGCGTTCCAAATTCTTCTGGAACTGCTCTTGATCCAGCTTGAAATTCTTGATCGTGTTCTTGAGTTGGTCCAGATTCAGGTTTTTCTTCATCGCTTCCTGCATCTTCCGTATCGCGTCTTGCAATTCCTGACTCTGGATATCCTGCATCAACTTTTGCAATTCCTGGTACTTGTCGAGCGTTTCTTTGGACAAGAGATCATGTTCACTCATCTTGTCGGCCATTTCCTGAAGCGATTCCTGAATATCTTTCATTTCCTGTTGGAGTTTTTCCTGTTTCGCGGCAAGTTCTTTGGCCTTTTCCTTATCCTGCCACTCCAACTTCTTGTCTTTCAGCAATTCCTGCTGCAGTTCGTCGAGTTCTTTCGACAGGGATTCGCTTTCTTTGAGAAGTTCATCCGCCTTCAGGATGGCCTGATCCTGCTGGTTGTTCACCTCGGCCAGGATTTCCTCCAACGACGGGAACCGCATGGTGATGACCGCACTCCGCGAACTCTTGGGGCCGGACACGACGTCGTTGTCGAAGACCTCGAGATAAAAGGACATCACGTCTTCGGGCTGCAGAGCGAGCGATGCATAATTCCAAACATACGAGACGCTTTGCTGAACCAGGTCCCGATCCAGCAGATACGAAAGATCGAGAACCGTGTAGTCCTTCTGCGTCTCCCGGAAAGACGATGTCTTGTCCAGCCGGTGATGGAGCAGGAGCCTCGTCAGGCCGAAATCGTCGCGGAGGTCTGCCAGAAGTCGAATCTGCATCGACTCGGTGATGTCGGTGTCCTTTCCCGGATCCAACAACTGAATCATCGGATCATCGTCGGACACAATTGACATTCGGTATTCCACCGGATTGGAGCTGGCAATTCCCTTGACGTCCGTGAACGACAGGTGATACGATCCCTCGCGCAGAAGGGTAAATTGGCCTTCGCTCCGGTTCGGGGCAAATTCCCCAAGGGTCATGAGAATGCGCGTGGAATCGGAGAACACGATGTCAGACGCCCGCAACGGTTTGGTTGCCTCCGTTCGTATGCGGATCCGCGAACCCTTCAGGGCAGTGATGTCGCCGGCATTTTCGTCCAGGACTTGCGCGGACAGTCCGGAATACGCGGGAGGTTCAATTTCGACTTCCAGACGTTTGACCGTCGGCCGTTTCTCCACGGTGATCGTGTATTCGTCGGAGCGCGACGCACGTCGAAGGACCGGATCTTCCGCCTCGGCAAAATACTGTACCGTTTGTCTCACATGCATCAGGGTCGTTCGGAAAGTATGCGTCGAGTCGGAATACAGAATTTCGCTCGTCACCTGATCCGATCCTTCGGCTCGCGTGTGCAAGGTGATTTTTGACGGTGTCGTCGCGGACGATTCCACTGTGACTCCGACTTCCACCGATTCCCCCTGGAGCACTTGCGTATTCCGAGGCGAAATATGCCACACCAGGGAAGATGGCAACTGGAAGCTGCGATGCGGCGCCCATAGCCGCGCGTACGACAAACTGAGCGACGGCGTAAACAGAAAAAACAATACGATCGTCGCCAGCACCACACCGGCCGCCTGACGCCCAGCCCGAATCAGCTTGCGTGTGTTAATGATCTGCGCGAAATCCAACCCGGCCTGCGCCTCATACAGCGTCCGCAACGCCGCTTCCACCAACGCCTCAGACTGGTTGGAATCACGGGACATGGTAAGTTGAATCACGTTGGCGAGGCGATCCCGAATTGCAGGGAATCGTTCGCCGACGCGTCGCGCGAGATCGATATCATCTGCGGACGGAAGAAGGCGGAGAAGCCGCGCCAGAGGGAGAACAAAGCTTTTCCACGCGAGCACCATCACGACGACCCACATCGTCGCGCTCAAGACCCAGCGTCCCAGACCGTCCGGCCGAAGAAGCCAGTCCAACCCCGCGATCACGAGCGATCCTGCCAGACTCAGCGCGACGAATCGCGCGAGCCCTTCCAGCAACGCTACCCGGTTTTCCTTGCGGCGCAATTCCCCCAGACGTTCGCGTAATCGGGCAAGCATACGGTCATGCGACATGCCATTCCTTTATCAGAATGCCGTCCACCGACGGATCGTTTACTTTAGTTTTTCACTCCACAGCTTCGCCTGCATGAACAACAGAAGATAATCGCGGCCGCCGGCTTTGGAGTCGGTCCCGCTCATGTTGAAACCGCCAAACGGATGGCCGCCCACCAGAGCCCCCGTGCATTTGCGATTAAAATACAAATTGCCCACATGAAATTCCTGCTTGGCTCGTTCCAACTTCTTTCGATTCTTGGAATACACGGCGCCCGTCAATCCATACTCCGTGTTGTTGGCAACTTCCAGGGCTTCGTCATAATTCTTGACTCGGATCAGTGCCAGCACCGGCCCAAAAATCTCTTCCAGGGAAATGGTGTCTTTCGGCTTGACACCTTCAATAATCGTCGGTCGGAGATAATTCCCCACGCTGTCGTCCTTCGTGCCGCCGGCGATGATGACGCCGCCCTCCTGCTGCGCCTTGTCGATGTACCACATCATACTCTTCAAGGCCTTCTCATTGATCACGGGCCCCATGGTGTGGTTTCGATCAGTCGGATCGCCTTGCGTGATCCGCTCCACCCGTTCGAGCAATTTCTTCTTCAGTTTCTCATACACGCTGTCCACGATGATCGCGCGTGAACACGCGGAGCACTTCTGGCCCTGGAAGCCAAACGCCGAGGCGATCACGCCATCGGCCGCCTTGTCGAGATCGGCCTCGTTGTCGACGACGATCGAGTCCTTCCCGCCCATTTCCGCAATGACGCGCTTGATCCAGATCTGACCGGATGTCACATCGGCCGCCGATTTATTAATGTGCAGACCGACAGCTTTCGATCCCGTGAACGCAATCAACCTCGTCAACGGATGTTTGACCAGCGCATCGCCCATGCCGGAACCCGGCCCGGGAAGAAAATTAATCACACCGGCAGGCAACCCGACGTCCTCCATCAGTTCCACAAACTTCGCGGCGATCGTCGGCGAATCGCTCGACGGCTTCAGCACGACCGTGTTGCCCGTCACGACTGCCGCCGTGGTCATCCCGCACATGATCGCCAGGGGAAAATTCCACGGCGGAATCACCGCACACACGCCCACCGGGATGTACTCCAATTGATTCTTCTCCCCCGGCACTTTCGTTAGCGGTTGATCGCCGGCGTAGCGGAGCATCTCGCGTCCGTAGAACTCCATGAAGTCGATGGCCTCCGCCGTGTCCGCATCTGCTTCCGCCCAACTCTTGCCCACCTCGTACACCATCCATGCAGAAAACTCATGCTTGCGTTTGCGCATCGCGGCCGCCGCTTTAAAAAGAAACTGCGCGCGCTTGTCGGCCGGAACCTTTCGCCACTGGAGAAATTTCTCGTTCGCCGCCACGATCGCCTTGTTCGCCAATTCTTCATTGCCGTCAAAGAAGTGACCCACGATCTGTTCGCGACGCGCGGGGTTCACGGAATTGAATGCGTGATTGGTTCGAATTCGGTTGCCATTAATGATGATAAAATATTCTTTGCCCAGTTCTTTGCCCACCTTGTGGAGCGCTTTTTCAAACGCTTTGCGATTGGACGCCCTCGAAAAATCTGTGAACGGTTCATTCGCAAACGCTTTCACCTTCTTACCACCCTTCGCCATATTCAGTCTCCTGCTAAGTATTCCTGTGTCGTCATTGGACGGGTAATATAGACACTGCTTCCCTGTCATTCAAGCACTCCGGCACTTGGGGGGCGCCATGAGAGTCGACGGCATTTCCGCACAGACGAAGAACGCTTCACGCTGTAAACGCATTCACACATCTCTTCAGCTTCTTCCTGATGTTTTTTTGGCATTTAGTGCTGGCATCCCATTTGATACGGTTGGTTCCAAACTGCTGAATCATGAGATTTCTCAAACCCAATTACCGGATGATTCTACTTGCCATCACATTGCTCTGGCGCCCGCAGATCCTATATGGGATCCGCGTGTATGTCCTCTTCCCTGTGCAGAGCGTCCTCACCTCGCCTTCTTCCTTTCAACGGGCGTCTTTTACGGAGAAGCGATCCGATGGCTGCAGCGATGAGGAAGGCTGCACGACCGAAGATGAATCCGAGTACTACTCAGGTGACGAAAGCTCTTCGGATGGCTGCTCCGACGACGCCTGCGCGGAACCTGCTGACGAATCCTCATCGGCGCCGTCCGACGGATGCGAGGACGGTGAGAGTTGCGCCGCGGAAACCGCAACGGAAGATCAAGAGACCATTGACTACGAGGACGACGGCTGCAGTTGCTCGGGTGAGGCGATTGTGGGAAGGCCCGATGCAGGAACTCCGATTTACCGGACTCTTCTCATCCGCGTGTCGGTGAGTCAGACTTCGGATCTTCGACTGACCCTACAAACGCCCGCCGGCGTCGTCATGGGGTCTGTGTTCTCCGGGACCGCAAACGCTGGCGATCATGTCTTTGAATGGAACGGTCAGACGGGCGACGGATCTTGGATTGCGGACGGAAGCTATCGATGTGTGCTCGACATCGACCGGACGCGGACGATCACGCAGAGTTTCTCCTATTCGCAAACGGACGGATTCGCCACCGCTTCGGCCAATGTCCTGACCTTTCGCGTCCTGCCTCGCGCGATCACCCACCTCGGCCCTGGGCGCCCCCGACGCGGCTGACGGGCACGTCATTTCGCGCCTTGTATACGCCCAGGAAATGCAGTACTTTGGCGGCAGATTTCTGCACCCATTTCGTTATGGAATCCATTCTCGTCGTCGACGACAGCAAGACCCAGCTCTTCACGATTGCCCTCCTGTTGAAGAAGGAGGGCTACGCTGTCACCAGTCAGGATCAGCCGATCGAGGCGCGCAAACTGCTCGAGACATCGACCTTCGACATTGTGCTGTGCGACCTGCAGATGCCGGACCTGACCGGGATCGATCTCCTTCGCATCAGCAAAGCCGTGGCCCCGCGAATGCCTTTTATCATCATGACGGCGTATGGCGATCGGGAATCCGCGATCGAAGCGCTCTCCATCGGAGCGGACGATTACATCTTTAAGGCGACCGGCAAACGGGAGGAGGAAGAATTTCTCATCCGCATCCGCCGCGCGATCGAGTATGCACGCGTCCATGCCCAACTGATGAGCTACCAAAACGACCTGGAAAAAATGGTGGCCGAACGTACACGCGAATTGACCGAAGCCCAAGAGCAACTCGTCCAGTCGGAAAAACTCCGATCGCTCGGCGTCATGACCAATGGAATTGCGCACGACTTCAACAACATCCTGGGGGTCATCCTGGGGCGGACTCAACTCATGATGCGGCGCTCGCGGGATGAGAAGATCCTCGACGACCTGCGGATTATCGAGAAATCCGCCATGAAAGGCAGTTTGACGATTCGTCGCATGCAGGATTATACGCGTCTCCGCAAGGACGAACTCTTCAGCCCGGTCCAGATCAACGACATACTCGATGAAGTGATCGACCTCACGCGCCTTCGCTGGCAGGATGAGAGTCAGGAACGAGGCCTTACCATCGCATTGGAAAAACAATTCGGCTCCGTTCCCCTCGTTACGGGAAATGCATCCGAGCTCAAAGACGTTTTCGTCAACGTGATTTTCAACGCCGTGGACGCCATGCCGAGCGGAGGACGAATTGTCATCCGGACCTACCCAGAGAACAGCGACTCCGACCGCTGGGTCGTGACGGAAATCCAGGACACAGGACACGGCATCGCGCCGGAGAATGAAGACCGGATTTTCGAACCGTTCTTTACAACCAAGAACGACCAGGGATCCGGCCTCGGCATGAGCGTCGCCTACGGCATCATTCAACGTCACCGCGGCGTCATTTCGTTCAAGACCGACGTCGATCGCGGCACGTCTTTCTTCGTTCGTCTCCCGATGGGTTTGTTTGTTCACGAGGAAACGCCGGACGGCATGGCGGAAACCCCGCTCGTGGATTCGACCACCCCGAAGCGTATCATGGTCATCGACGACGACGACGGCATCCGATCCATGCTCGCGGAAATTTTGGAGATCGACGCGCACACCGTCATTTCGGCCGGTTCGGGTCACGAGGCGCTGCAGATCCTGGAACGAGAATCCGTCGAAATTGTCTTCACCGATCTCGGGATGCCGGAGATGTCCGGATGGGAATTGTCTCAGGAGGTCAAACGACGCTATCCCCACATTCGAATCATCATGATCACCGGCTGGGGAATGCAACTCGACGCGCAAAAGGCGGAAGCGACCGGCATCGAAAAAATCATTCCCAAACCCGTCAGTTGTGAGGAAATCCTCAACCTGGTTCGTCACTCCCCTGCATAAGCTCGCATGAAATGGGACGTCGCCGTCGTCGGAGCCGGCGCGGCCGGGCTGATGTGCGCGGGGGAAGCCTCGCGTCGCGGACGCCGCGTGATCCTCCTCGAAAAGAACGATCGCGTCGGCAAGAAAATCCTCATCAGCGGAGGCGGCCGCTGCAATTTTACGAATCTCCATTGCACGCATCAGAACTTTGTCGGCGACAATCCCGATTTCTGTCGCTCGGCGCTCAGTTGTTTTACACCGGCCGATTTCGTCCGACGCGTCGATACGGCCGGAATTTCCCATCACGAAAAAAAGGCCGGACAACTCTTCTGCGATCGCTCCGCCCGGGACATTGTCGACATGCTGGTCTCCGCGTGCGGCGACGTTTCAATCCAGCTGGGATGTGACATCCGGTCTGTGCGGAAGAAGACTGTTTTTGAAATTACGTGCGCCCATGCGACCGTCCTCGCGGAATCCCTCGTGATCGCGACCGGCGGTCCGTCCATCCCGAAAATGGGTGCAACGGCCTGGGGGTATGATATCGCCAGACAGTTCGGGCTCCGGCTCGTCGAGCCCCGCCCCGCCCTCGTCCCGCTCGTCTGGGCGAATCACGAAGCAAAGGTCTTCGGCCGGTTGGCGGGCGTCTCCGTCGAATCGGAGGTGTCGTGTGCGGGTCGGTCCTTTCGCGACGCTCTGCTCTTCACCCACCGCGGACTGAGCGGGCCGGCCATTTTGCAGATCTCCTCGTACTGGAATCCCGGCGACGACATTCACATCGACTTTCTGCCGGAAGGGAATGCGCTTTCCTGGCTAGCCTCTCGCCGCGCGGCGAATCGGACGTTGGAGCAGGTGCTCCGCGAAAACCTGCCGGAGCGACTGGCTGGAATTCTCAGCGAACATTTTGCTCCACGAAAGACATTGAATCACTTCACGAATCTCGAAATGGAAAAAGCGGCGCAGGTTCTGTCAGACTTCACGTTTCAACCGGCCGGCACGGAGGGTTTCGACAAAGCAGAGGTCACGCGCGGGGGTGTCGACACGCGGGAGTTGTCTTCCAAAACGATGGAGTGTTGCGAAATTCCCGGTCTGTATTTTATCGGGGAAGTCGTCGACGTGACCGGCCATCTCGGCGGCCATAATTTCCAATGGGCGTGGTCGTCCGGTTTCGTAGCCGGACAGAATGTGTGAACCCGGATCGTGCCCGGCACCCGCGTTGTCTTGACTGCATTCCATTGATTTCTATATTGTCCCGACGGCTTCCGTAAGGAAACAACAATCCATGAGACACTTCGCATCGATTTGCCTCTTCATCATTCTTGTGACGGTGAGTTCTTGTATGAAGCATGACATTCCCGCTCCGACCGCAACCCAAACACCTCATGAAACCATTCTCCACGGCGACACGCTGATCGATCCCTACTTCTGGTTGCGTGAAAAGTCCAGTCCGGATGTGGTCGCGCACTTACAGGCTGAGAACGCGTATACCGAATCCATGACCAAATCCCTGGAGCCTTTCCGAGACAAATTGTATGCGGAATTTCTCAGTCATATCAAGCAAACCGACCTGAGCGTACCCTATCGACTCGGATCGTATCATTACTACACCCGCACGGAAGAAGGTTTGCAATATCCGATCTATTGCCGAAAGAAGGACGACTCAGCGGAAGAGATCGTGCTGGATGTCAACGCGATGGCCAAAGGAAAAGCGTATTTCGCTCTCGGAGAATTCAAAGTCAGCGACGACGGCAACCGGCTGCTCTACACTGTGGATACGACGGGCTTCCGGCAATACGAACTCTTCGTGAAGAATCTGGAGACCGGCGAAATCTTGCCGGATCGGGTCGGTTTCGTGGCATCGGCGGTATGGATGGCGGACAACCGAAGCCTGCTCTACACCCGTGAAGACTCCGCCAAGCGGCCTCATCAGTTCTTCCGCAGGCAGCTTGGATCCCCCACGGAGGAACTCTTGTTTGAAGAAAAGGACGAACTCTTTCGGATCGACGTCTATCGCACCCGCGACAGACAGTTTGCGGTACTGATGACCTCGAGTTCGGAATCGACCGAATGTCACGTGTTACCGAGCGATCGGCCGGCCGGATCATTCAAGCTCATTCGGCCGCGGGAATTTGATCACGAGTACTACGTCGATCATCGGGCAAACCTCTTTTATATCCGAACCAATCAAGACGCCAAGAATTTTCGGTTGATGACAGCGCCGCAAGACCGTCCTGAACAGTGGTCCGAACTCATCCCTCACCGAAGTGAAGTGAAATTGGATGATATCGACTTGTTCAAAGACCATCTGGTGACCACGGAGTTGGAAAACGGCCTGTCCACGTTTCGTGTGATGGATTTTCAAACACATGCCTTCGACACGATCCGATTTCCGGAACCGGTCTATTCCGCGTTTGCCGAATCCAATCCGGAATTTGATGTGGAGGTTTTCCGTTTCCGGTATCAATCCTTCATCACGCCGAGTTCCGTCTTTGAATACAACCTGAACACGCATGAGCAGAAGCTGCTCAAGGAAACGGAGGTCCCGGGCGGATACGATCGGACGAAGTACGAGTCGAAGCGACTCTGGGCCACGGCCGAGGACGGAGTTCGGATTCCCATTTCCCTCGTCATGAAAAAAGGAACCGCGCTCGATTCGAAGAACCCCCTGCACTTGTATGGTTACGGGTCGTACGGGTACCCATCCAGCGTGACCTTTTCTCCCGTGCGGCTGAGTGTACTGGATCGCGGCGTAGTGTATGCCATCGCACATATTCGCGGCGGAGGGGAAATGGGCGAATCCTGGCATGACGAAGGCAAGATGTTGAAGAAGCGAAACACCTTCACCGACTTCATCGCGTGTGGAGATTATCTCGTTCGGGAAAACTACACGGCGCACGACCGGATGATGATCAGCGGAGGAAGCGCTGGAGGGCTCTTGATCGGCGCGGTCCTCAATCTGCGGCCGGATCTGTGCAAGGTCGCGCATCTGGCCGTCCCATTTGTCGATGTGCTCAATACCATGCTCGACGAGAGCCTGCCGCTCACCGTCGGCGAGTTCCTGGAATGGGGCAATCCAAAGAAGAAGGAAGAATACGAATACATCCGATCCTATTGCCCGTACACCAACCTGGCAAAAAAAGAGTACCCGGCCATCCTGGTGACAACCTCGTTCCATGACAGTCAAGTGATGTACTGGGAACCGGCCAAATACGTTGCGAAATTGAGAAACGTGAAGACGGATTCCAACCCTCTTCTCTTCCGAATCAAGATGGAAGCCGGTCACAGCGGCGCCTCCGGGCGATACGATGCCCTGAAAGATCAGGCATTCAACTATGCCTTCCTGCTCAGTCAATTGGGTATCGTCGAGTGATCAGAAGCGCTTTGATCACGAAGGAGAGCGGAGAGCCATTTCCCATCCGAGCATCGCTTTTTTTCGCGTCTCTCCCCAGCGGTAATTTCCAAACACTCCGAGAGAGCGGATCACGCGATGACAAGGAATCAGGTACGCGATCGGATTGGCTCCGACGGCTGAGCCGACCGCGCGCATGGCCCGCGGGTGTCCGATCCATTGGGCGATCTCCCCGTACGTAGTGATCGTGCCTTCCGGAATCCGTACCAGCGCCTCCCACACTTTGATTTGAAAATTGGTTCCGCCCACGCATAATCGGATCTTGTCTTTCCGATCAAACATGCGACGAAGGATCGCCGCCGCCTCACGGCGATTCTCGACGAATGCCGCGCGCGGCCACCGGTCCCGCACCTCCACGAGCGCCTGCTTTGAGAAAGACACACGGCAGATACCGCGGTCCGTCCACGCGACAAAGACCGTTCCGAACGGAGAATCTGCATTCCCCCACGTAAAGCGCAGGCCGTCGCCGTCGGATTTGTAATCTCCGGGCGACATCGCTTCGAGAGTTACAAATAGATCGTGGAGGCGGCCGGGCCCCGACAGCCCAGATTCGAACGACGCCGACAATAAATCTTTGGATTGATCCAGAAGCATCCTCGCGTGCTCTTTGGTGAGAAATTGCAGAAATCGTTTGGGGCTGACGCCCGCCCATCGCGTGAACAAACGCTGAAAATGGTATTCACTCAGCCCCGCGCGCCGACTCAGGCTGGTCAGGTCGGGCCGATCCAGATACTGTTCGTCGAGAAATCTCAGTATCCGCTCTACTCTTTCGTAATCGGACATCATGCACCTCCCTCCCCAACATACCATGAGTCTTGCGGCCAAACCACCCGATTCTTGCTCTTACCAAAACGCATTCTCATAATGCCGGATATCAGGCTCGTCCTCCCGCAACCGCACCGTCACCAAATCAAATCGACAGTCGGTCTCCGGGATCTCCCTCCTCCACAAATAATGTTCAGCGGCTCGTTTGAGAAAGGATTGCTTGCGGGGAGTCAGTCGTTCTTCGGGCTCCCCATAGTCGATGGGATGCGGCCGGGTCAGGTCCACCGTCTTGACTTCGACAAAGATGAGGAAGGAACCGTGCCGCGCGACGATATCGATTTCTCCATTACGGAACTTGTACTGGCGGTCCAGAATCTCAAATCCTTTGTGGAGAAGAAATTCCTCGGCGAGCGATTCCCCCCGATTGCCCGTGGCGCGAGACATCAGAGTATCGCCAGCAACTGACAAATCCGATCTTCCAATTTCTTAACCGCATCGTATTGATCGACCGGAAAGGAATTGGCGAAGCTCGCAAACGCGATGATGTCTCCGGAGCGGGTGTGGATGTATCCGCTGAGTCCGCTCACCCCATGAAGATAGCCGATCTTCAGCCGACTGACGCGGCGCGGCCCGCCGTTCTTGAGAAATCGTTTCTTCTCCGTACCGTCGACGCCTCCGATGCTGAGCGAGGAGACGTATTCCGCTGCGTCTTCAAAATGGCGGTACATATATTCGAGCAAGCGCACGTGAGCGCGCGGAGACATTTGGTTACGACTGTCCAAACCCGAACCATCGACCATGGTGATTTCGTCTTCCTGCACGGGAATTTTCGCAAGAAATTTTCTAACCGCCGCCAGGCCTTTTTCGTCCGTGCCGGGAACTCCTCCGTCCTCTGCACCCAGGATCATCAGCAATTGCCCGGCCGAATAATTATTGCTCCACTTGTTGACTCCTGCGATGATATCCCGCAGGTCGTACGAGAATATTTCCGCGAGGGTCCGCGTCTTTCGAGGCGTCTTCCCCAATCGAACCCTACCGCGTACCCGTATGCCGAACTGCTCAAACGTCGCCGCGACCACCTGCGTCGTGAACAGAGCCGGATCCCCGACCCGCTTGTAGACGACCACGCCCTTTTCGTCCACCGCGATCGTACCATAGACGCCCAGGCGCTCGACGCCGTCCTTTTCATGGACAATCGTCACACTGCCATTGCCGATGGTCGTGCCTTCTCCGGAATCGGTGGTCATCACGCGGTTATCCAGCGCAAAGTGCTTCAGTGGAGGGATGATGTACACGTTCGCCGTATCGCCCGGCAAAATCCCCGGTTCGACGTTGACGGCAAGGGTGTTGAAGTTGAATCCGAGGGCGCCACCGACGGCGGAATAGGCGCGATCGTTCCGTTCGGCATTCGGAGAATCGATCAGATACGAATCATCGCCGACGATATCTCCTTTGATCTCCTTCCACCCGGCCGCACGCAACTGATACACGGCGCGCAGGAGGATCTCTGTAGTAAAATGAGGATCGCCGTACCCCTTGACATACAGCGGACCGTCGAGGATGCCTCGACGAATGGTGTCCGGTGAAACGAACTCGGTCTTGAACTGATGACTCGGCCCCCAGCGATCGAGTGCCGCCGCCGTGGTCACCAGCTTCATGCACGAGGCGGTGCTTCGTTTGGTGTCTGCTGAATGTCCGATGATCTCCTCTCCCGTCCGCATGGATTTCGCATAAAATCCGTACGCATCGAGAGGTTTCTCGCGGAAGATCTTGCGAAGTTCACTTCGGATGGAGTCCACTTGAGCCACGGCAGGCGCCGCCGCGCAAGCGATGAAAATCAGGAGGAGACGGAGAACCCCGTCAATCCAGCTGAAACGGACTGTCGGGATTGTCTTCATGTCGGATTTCATCGACAGGCTCCTTGCGGCCCCGTCCGGCGTACAAGCGATTGGCAAAATTATACACAATGCCGCTTTGGGCCCCGACATTGCGATAGGCGTGCACGACTCCGGGCGGTATGATCACCGAGAGGGGATGGTCTTCGCCCACCAGCAGAACCATGCGCCGTCCGGCCGTCGGGGAGTGTGCGCGATGATCCCAGAGATACAGCTTGAACGTCGAAGGGCCGATGAAACAGAAGTAATCTGTTTGATCCCGATGTTCGTGCGGACCGCGCGCGATCCCCGGCAACGTCTCCGACACATATCCCATGACCGGAAGTTCTCCCTCCTTCATTTCATCATTCCGAAAGAACTCAACCAACCAGCCTCTCCGATCGCGGTGCGTCTGGAGCGGACTCGTCACCACGCCGTCAATCGCACCTTCTACGAATTTCATTCTTTCCTTTCCGGCGGGACGACCTGATACACCTGTTCCCCGGGCTTGACCATCCGGTACTTTTCGCGCGCCACTTGTTCGATTGTTGTGAGGTCGTTTTTCAAATCTTCCTTCATCTTTACCAGCCGCTCATGCTCCGCCTTCAGACGAGCAATCTCTTCCTCCAACGCGGCCCGCTCATTCTTGAGTTTCACAATTTGAAAGAATCCGTAATTGCCTAGCAACAGCGTAGCCGCCGCCACACCGACGATCGACCAGATCATCCAGCGCTTGCGAACCCGCTTCTTCTCAGGCAGGGAGAATTCTTCCAATTCCGACATGGCGTTACACCTTGAACGCCTTCCGTCCCGGATACATGGCCTTGCTTCCCAACAATTCCTCAATTCGAAGCAATTGATTGTACTTCGCGATACGATCGGTCCGTGAGGCGGAACCGGTCTTGATCTGACCGCAATTGAGCGCCACTGCAATGTCCGCAATCGTGGTATCTTCGCTTTCTCCCGACCGATGACTTATCACCGCGGTATACCCGGCCTGATGCGCCATCTGTACAGCCTCGATCGTCTCGGTCAGCGTGCCAATCTGATTGACTTTGATCAGAATCGAGTTGGCGACTCCTTCCCGTATTCCTTTTGCGAGGAATTTCGGATTGGTCACAAACACATCGTCGCCCACCAACTGCACCCTGTCGCCAACGGCTTCTGTCAACAGCTTCCAGCCTTTCCAGTCGTTTTCCGCCATGCCGTCTTCGATGGAAATTATCGGATATTGACGAACCCAGTTCTCCAAAAACCTGGCCATTTGCTCGGGAGATTTCTTGGACTTGTCCGATTTTTTGAAGACATACTTGCCATCTGCGAAAAATTCACTCGACGCCGGATCCAGTGCGATCATCACATCCCTCCCTGTTTTGTATCCGGAAGCGTGCACCGCCTCCAGGATGACTTCGATCGCTTCGTCATTGGACTTAAGATTCGGCGCGAATCCGCCTTCATCCCCCACGGCCGTGTTGTACTTCTTCGATTTTAAGACAGCCTTCAGGTGATGAAACACCTCGACACCCATGCGGAGACCCTCCGAAAACGTTTCGGCGCCGAGCGGCACGACCATAAATTCCTGAAAGTCCACGTTGTTGTCGGCATGCGCGCCGCCGTTGAGGATGTTCATCATCGGCACGGGAAGAGTCCTCGCTTGCACGCCGCCCAGATACTGGTAGATGGGCACATCCAGTTCATTGGCCATGGCGCGCGCGGTCGCAAGACTCACACCGAGAATGGCGTTGGCGCCGAGGCGGGACTTGGTCGGCGTGCCGTCCAGCTCAATCATGCGCATGTCCACCGCATACTGATCTTCCGCGGGCATGTGGTCGAGATGTTTGGCGAGGAGGGTGTTTACATTCTTGACGGCTTTGCGCACCCCTTTGCCCAGGTACCGATTCTTGTCCGCGTCACGCATTTCAACCGCCTCGTGTTCACCGGTCGATGCGCCGCTCGGCACGATGGCGCGGCCCGAAGCGCCGCTTTCCAATACGACATCCACTTCGACCGTCGGGTTTCCACGGGAATCCAACACTTCTCTGGCTCGAACTCGATGAATCTGGCTCATACTGCGTTTCCTTATTTTTTCCGCTCGATGTTGTATTCGACGAACTTCTGGACACCGTTCTTGGAGGGACTGTCTGGAAAGCGATCCAGACAACGCAATGCGCGGTCGGAATACTCCCGCAGTCTTTGCTTTGCATACTCCAACCCGCCGTAGGTCTCCGTGAAATTCAGAATCGCGCGGATCTCCGAAGAACTGGGATCCTTTTTGATTTTGCGGAGCACCTCGCGGGTCTCTTCCTTCGGTGCGCGGTTCATGGCATGGATCAGCGGGAGGGTAATTTTTTGTTCTTTCAAGTCGCGGCCTTTGGTCTTGCCGATAATGCGTTGCACCCCTTCGAAGTCAAATAAATCGTCTTTGATCTGAAAAGCAACTCCGACGGCTTCGCCAAATTCGCGCAACGCCCGACGGTCGTCCGCCGCTTCCGTCGTGGTGATCGCTCCCAGTTCGCAGGCGGCCGCGATCAGGGCGCCGGTCTTGTCGGAGACCATCAACAGATAGGTCTCTTCGTCAATGTCCAGCCGTCGGCTTTTGTCGATCTGCAGCAACTCTCCTCGACTCGCCCGACGAGTCGCCTCCGACAACAGCATCATCGCGTCAAAACTGTGGATGTCCACGATCGATATCAGCGCATTGGCCAGGAGGTAATCGCCCATGAGCACGGCCATCTTGTTCTTCCAGATCGCGTTGATCGACGGCATACCGCGGCGCATATCCGCTCCATCCACCACGTCGTCGTGCACGAGGGTCGCGGTGTGCACCAACTCGATCGTGATCGCTCCGCGGTAGCTTCGCTCGGTGACTTCGCCGCCGCACATCTTGCTGCACAACATGACCAGCATGGGCCGCAGATTCTTTCCGCGCGTGCGGACGACGTACTGCGCGATGGTGTCGACGATTTTGACGTGGGACGTCAGCTGTTCTCGAAATTTCTTCTTGAAAATCCCGACTTCGTCGGATATCGGCGCAAAAATGTCATTCAAACCCATGCGTGGAAGAAGTCTCCGTTGGCGTGTGGGAATCTAAACCAGAAAGCGATCAGGCGCAACCGGACAGAAAGAAAAGAATTAAAAAAAAGGTTCATCCGGATTTGCTATGGATCAGATGAAAGTCTTCCTCCTCAAGGCTTTAGCCTTGAGATCGACAAGAAAAACGCGCACCCAAAAAAGGGGCTTTAGCCCCACGGATGGATATCATGCCCTGCGTCCGGGTTTGGATCCATCAGGTCCGGTCCGCCAACCAACGTGAAAAAAACTCTACTGCCATCCTTTCGCGGAAGTCGAATCGAAGCCTGAGAGAATGATTCAAGAAGTAAAAAGAGAACCTGCGGATTCCGAAATCTTGAGAATTTATAAAAAACTGCAGCCTCCGGCTTAGACTTCGCTCACCATGAAGGGTAAAGCCACACATGCACACACTATTGTGTTCTGATTAGTCTACCCACAGTGAACCCGGATGAACCAAAAAGAAAGGCCGCTGTGCGCGGCCTGCGGGGTTTCCAGCATCTTCTACGATTCAAGTTCCATCTCATCTTCACCTTTAAAATCCTCAAGGAAGCGCTCCTGCGCATCATTCATGTCACCCGTAAATCCCTTAATGATCTCGTCAGGCGAAAGATTCAATTCTTGAAGACAATAGCGGATGTAATATTCGTATTCCAGATCCGGATCTTCTTCGAGCATGTGCTCGGCATCCGCTTCAGGGCAACTGTTTTCTCTTGAAACCCACTCTGTTGCAGTCAGCCGCATAGCTACACCCTTTACCCTTAATTTCTTAAAAAACAATCAGTGAGCTGCCAAATTCGGTCGCATGATAATAAAAAGACCCCCACTTGTCAAGGCTCTTGTGCGGCACCGGCAAGGTTTACGCACCGGAGAAATTACGGACGTTTGATATTCACCCACGGGATGTCGGATAATTTCCGTATCGAAATCATAGGCCGGTATTCATCCGACGTGTGTCCGGTCAGTAGGTAGCCGCCGACGATGGCCATCGCATTGCAGTGATAGGGAAAATTTGACTGGAACCACTTGCCGTCGCCATACCGGTACAAACGGCGAACCATCCAGCCGATGTCAATCTCGTGGTAGAAATAACTGCGACTGACGATGAGTTGATCTTCTGTACTCGCCATGGCCTCGATCTGAACGAAGGTTCCTTCCATGGCCGGCATGGGAGACGCTTCCTTCCATTGTCGATTGGACCACTCTCGCAAGCCTCCCGGGCCTATGGACCAAAATCTGCGTTCGCGCAGAAATATCCGCGGGCGCTCAGGCCCGAATAACCCCTGTCCCGAGCCTGGAAGGGGACCATCGATCTGATTAAGCCAGTGGCCATCAAAATGCCAGACGGCATTCCCTTGTGTAAACATCACGTCAGCGCCCTGCACGGCCGCCGATAAGACTCTGCCGGCAGACTGAGTCGGCAGATCCATACATGTCCACTCGGCGCCGACGCTCCGCCACAACACCGGTCGGATGACCGTGTCCCGGACGCTGGACATCACGCACAACGCTCCCCACGGGTCAATGATCATACCGAGGACCCCGCGCATCGAATCGGGCAATGCCATCGGCTCCCAGTGTTGCCCGTCCCAGCGGGCAAGCCGCGCGCGCCCCGATTCGTCGCCCGCCACATACAACCTTTCGCGACTGTCCAGCGTCATGTGATTCACACTGAACGGTACTCCGGGGCCGAGCGCCTCGAACCGCGGAGGGCCGCCCGAGCACCGCGCCACATTCGACGCACGAACTCCGCCGATTGTCTGGAAAATTCCACCGATGTAGACATCGTCGCGTGCCGATTGCATCACAAAAATCGACGGCGGCTGATCGTACTGGGCGCAGAGGGTCCCACAGATCAGCAGCGAAGTGATATACAGGATGACCGACTTCATTTCCATCCAATCTCCGTGAGGAGTCCGGTCAAGTTATCGTATTTCCGATCGACCGTCAACCCACTCTATCCGAAACCTTGACGGACCTTCCACGTAGGGAAGGTGATCAAACAACCCTGCGCGGAAATGTATGAAGAATTTTGGCCACGCCTTTTCATTCACCCTGTACAACATCCGTTCCCGCTTCTTCCACACTTTCCTGTCGATTCTCGGCATTGTCATCGGCGTGGCCGCGTTGGTCATCGTGCTGTCTCTGATCGACGGCATGGAGGTAGGCGCGCGCGAGCAGGTTCTCGAATCGACCTCGCTCAACATCGTCGCGGTCGGAAGCGAACCATTCAAAGTCGTCGACGGCGTGCGCATGCGAAAGACAGACTGCGCCGTCCTGACACTCGACCGTTTTGATCTGCTTCGCCGCCAATTGAGCCGTCCATCGGCCTCCCAGATGTTTTCCAGATACGGTGCAGAAGTATCGAATGACAATTCCAAGAACATCGGCGCGATCGTGCAATTCACGACCGAAGAAGTCCTCCGTCCGGATTCGCTGCTGGCGGGACGCCTGATCGGCGTAGAAGACGTCAGAACGCTCGATTCCGTGGCCGTGATCAGTCGTGCACTGGCCCAGCGGCTGGAACCAGATTCCACGCTTCTGGATCGCCTCATCGGTACAGACATCGTCATCGGTCCCGGGTCGTACACGATCATTGGAATTACCCATACGCCGCAGGAAAGTCCGGTCGTGTCCGTGCCCATCACGCGTATGGATGCCCGCCAAATGGCGGAGTATCCGCCCACGGCCTTCTTTGAAGCGGCCTCTTTGGAAGACGTCATACCTCTGCAGGAGGAGATCCGAAGTTGGCTGAGAACCAACCCCGTCAGTCCCACCGACAGCCTGTCGGTCATCAGCCACCAGTCTCGTGTGGAACAAATGACGAAGGGCTTTCTGGTTTTCCGGATCGTCATGGGATTCATCGTCGGAGTCTCTGTCGTGGTCGGCGGGATCGGCGTCATGAATGTGCTCTTGATCTCCATCGCGCAACGCCGGGTGGAAATCGGAATTCGAAAATCGGTCGGCGCGCGGAAGCGCGATATCTTGAAGCAATTTCTCTCCGAGTCAGTCGTCATTTCCATCTTGGGTAGTTCTCTGGGAATGATCCTGGGGTACCTGGCGGCGCTTGGAATTGCGTCCATGATCCGGAAGATCGCCGACGCTCCCTTTGATGCGTCGTTCAGTTTGGGCACGTTGACTACCGTGACCCTTCTTGCCGTGACGACCGGCATATTGTTCGGCACCTATCCGGCGACCCTGGCTGCTCGCCTGAGTCCGGCGGAGGCCATCCGACAGGAAATGTGAATCTCACGATTCGCCAACCGACACCTTAAACGAAAACTGAACCGTCTTCGCCTGCCGTGGGAAACTCCACCCACGACACCTGTTCGCCACGCACATAGAAGCCGCGGAGTTGCGGGTTGAATTGGATGCCACGACAACCTTCGAGACTTTACCCACGTAATTTAACAACCTCCTGGACGTCATTAGCGTATTGAACATCCGGTCCTATTTCGAGCCCTGCGATCGATGCAACCTGAGAACCTGTGGTGAGGGAAGTAATTGACGGCAAACCACCCAGCACGTAATCCAACTGTCCGGTCAAGTCCATATCTATAATCCCCAGGTGAGTCACTTTGCGAGAATGCAGGGAGTAATACACCATCTCCGCGAAGTCACTGTAATACTCAAACGAATAGAAACTCGTATCGATCGACAGTAGAATGTTCTTCACGTCTTCCGCATTTCGATTTCTTGTCCAATAACTTTGCCGGAGCCAGTCTCCATAGAGGGCTACCGCCTGAACGAACCGTAATTCATCCGGGCGTTGAGGCGCCGACAACGTCAATTCGGCGGACTGTTCTTCGATCGTCTTTCCGTCGGGCAGTTTATACCGCAGAGAAATTTTGCCGACGCGCGCCGCCATCGAGTCCTTCAGCTTGAGTTCGTACAACGCCGTGACCTGATGACCGGCGCCGATTTCTCCGCCATCCTGCGTATCGTCGCGAAACTTCGCATCCTGGATGTCCCTTTTTTCATAACCGACCAATCGGTACCGGCTCACGACCGCAGGATCGAAGGCAACCTGAATCTTAACGTCCCTTGCGACGACTTGAAGTGTCCCCGTCAGTTGCTTGACGAATACTTTTTTCGCTTCGCGGATATCGTCGATGTAGCAATACGTTCCATCTCCCTGTGTGGCGAGATTTTCCAGCAGGACGTCATTGTAGTTGTCCATTCCAAAACCGCATGCGGTCAGCGTGATCCCCATGCGGCGGTACTCGTCGATTTTTTTCAGTAGACCTTCGGAGGACGTTTCCCCGTTATTCGCAACGCCGTCGGTACAGAGAATCACACGATTGATGGCCTTCGGGTCGAAATTTTCCGCGGCCAGTTTGTATCCTTCCCACAAGCCGGCTTCTGCATTGGTTGAACCGTAGGATTCGAGGCTGTCCACCCTTCGAATGATCAGCTCCTTGTCGGATGTCGGCGGAAGAACGACTTGAGCTTCCGTACCGTAGGTGACAATTCCAATTCGGTCGCCTTCGCGAAGCTCCTTGGCCAATAACGCCAGCGTTTTTTTCACAAGTCCCAGCCGCCGTTCAATATTCATGGATCCGGAGATATCGACGACAAAGGTGAGAAGGGCCGGCGCCCGATTTTCGGACGGGATGTCCTTTGCACGAATTCCAATTCGCAGCATACGAGTACCGGAGGTGATAACGGACGGATTTGCATCCGTGGTAATGGAAAACGTCCGGTCCGTCGGCGCCGGATATCCGTAGGTGAAATAGTTGATCATTTCTTCCACTCGGACAGCGTCTTTGGGAATTCCGCCTCCGGTTTTGACATAGCTCCTAACCTTCGAGAACGACGCCGTGGACACATCGGCCCCGAACGTGGACACCGAATCATCTTCCGTATCCACAAACGGATTCGAGTCGCGATGTTCAAAAAACACATCACGGGTTCCGCGGCGTTGTACCGCCGGCGCCGACTCATCCTTGGAATATGAATCCGCCGATCCGGCGAATCCGATTCCGCCCGCGATCGCCAATACGCCCTTCCCGGCGGCCTTGGCACGTGACGCAGCTTTGGCGCCCGTAGCTTTGCTCTTGGATAAGGAAGCGGCGATCCTTGCCTCCTCCGTCCATTCCTTGAGCTCTTCTTGCGGAGCCAGGGACTCCTGAGACCAATCCAGATCCGCCAATTGCAGATCGACGGACTCGGACGCAAAGGACGGAACCCAACTCACCGTCTCCTGAAGCGTCAGCCGCAGCGTGGTTCGCGTACGTGCCGTTAGGACCGTTTTCTGCACGCTCGCGGTTTGGTAGCCGGGCTTCAAGATTCGGCAGACGAATTCCCCTTCAGGCAAATGCATGAGTTTGGCATGTCCGTTGGAATCTGTCACGGCCGTCCTGCCGGCCAGTTCGATTCGGACACCGAGGAGGGGTTGTTGGCTGATCGGGTTTCGAACTGTTAATTCAAATTGGGCGGTCTGGGGCTTTTTCAGCGCCACATAAGTAATGGACACCACACCGGCGAGAACCAAGAAACAAGAACCGAAACGACTCATAACTCTCCTCCCAATTGGTGAGTTATTGTCCAGGCGGGAATGTATTGAAATATCGCCTCCGATGCATTGAGATCAAAGTGATTTTCGGTAACAGACGGGAGTCCAATTTTTTTTTGATAAAGACTGACCCTTCGTCTATATTCCACGACTTGTCAGGAATCGCATGAAAGTACGAGACATCGGCGAGTTTGGCTTGATTCGACGCATCGATCGTGCGGTGTCCCGAAAACGTTCTTTCGCAAGAGATTTGCTTATCGGTATCGGCGATGACGCCGCCGTGTGGCGTCCGCGAGCCCATCAGGTCGCCTCAGTCGACACGTTGGCGGAAGATGTGCATTTCACGCGCGAATTCTGCTCCTGGACCGACGTGGGCTGGAAGGCGATGGCGGTCAATCTCAGCGACATCGCCGCCATGGGCGCAATGCCCCGGTGGGCGCTGGTCGCATTGACGCTGCCGGAGACAACCGGCGTGGGTGAGGTGAAAAGCCTCTTTCGCGGAATGACGCAATGCGGACAACGCCAGGACATCCACATCGTCGGCGGGAATCTCACGCGCGGACCCAAGGTCATCCTGAGTGTGACCGTGATCGGTGAAGCGCCAGCATCCGAATTATGGAAGCGAGACGGCGCCCGCCAGGGTGACGTGATTGCCGTTACCGGTCGTCTGGGTGAAGCGGCCGCGGGACTGGAAGCGTTGCGCCACGGCGTGCGAACCGGATCCGCTGTTCGTCGCTACCGAAGACCCCGACCACGAAACGACTTGCAACGACTCCTGAAAAAGGGTCGAGTGCGAGTCCACGCCGCCATCGATCTGAGCGACGGCCTGGCGTCAGATTTGCGACATGTGTGCGAGGCCAGTGACGTCGGCGCCCAGATCGATCTCGGCAAAATCCCGGTAGCCCGTTCGGCGGTCGAGCTGGGAAGGCGATTTCAGAAAGATTCGCTGGATTGGGCGTTGCACGGCGGTGAGGATTACGAACTGCTCCTGTGGATGACCGCATCGGATTTCAGAAAGGCCAGGACGATTCTGAGAAACAACATTACGCAAATCGGCGTGGCGACGCGGTCGAGGAGAATCGACTTCCTCCGCAACGGCATACGAACAGACAGGCAAGCCCTCGGATTCCGCCATTTTTAAACCGGCGATCCGCCCGATGGAAAAGACGAGACAAACCAAGGAAACGGTATGAGCGATTTTCAGAAGAGAATAGAAACGATTCAACAACGACTCCGTGAAAGCGGATTGGACGGCTGGTTGTTGTACAGCTTTCACATGAACAACCCGATTGCCGAAAAAATTCTCGAAGTTCCGCGTCATTTCCATCAGAAACGACGTTACCTGTACTTCATACCGGCCGCCGGCGCGCCGCAAAAGATCGTCCACAGCATCGAGCGCGGGACGCTGGATCACCTGCCCGGAGGAAAAATCCTGTACGCGAGCTGGCAAGATCTGGAAAAGGGGATTGCGACCGCCACCGCCGGCGCCCGACGGATCGCAATGGAATACTCTGCGGAATGCGCCATTCCGTACATCTCCATCGTCGATGCCGGCACGATCGAGATGATTCGCAAGGCCAGCGCCGCCGAACTCGTTTCCTCCGCCGACCTCGTTCAGATGTTTGACGCCGTGTGGACACGCGAGCAACTCGCCTCTCACGAAGACGCCGGACAGAAGCTCATCCGCATTGCGGACGAAGCGTTCTCCAGGATCGGCGAGTCAGTGCGCACCGGCGCCCCGCTCAGCGAGTACGACGTCCAACAGTTCATCCTCCAGAGATTTGCGGCGAATGGGCTCAAGACCGACGACGCGCCCAATTGCTCGGTCAATGCGAATGCGGGCGACCCGCATTACGATCCGATCCCGTCAGTCGCACAGCCCATCCGCAAGGGGGATCTGGTCCTGATCGATCTGTGGGCCAAACGCACCGAGGAAGGGTCCGTCTACGCCGACTACACCCGCATGGGATACGTGGGCCAGAGCGTGCCTGAAAAATACGAAACCGCTTTCCGCGTCGTTTGCGCCGCTCGCGATGCAGCCATCGAATTCATCCGAACGCGAATTCGGCAGGGACAGGACGTCTATGGATGGGAAGTCGACGATGCCTGTCGGGCGGTGATCCAACAAGCCGGCTTCGGCGACCTGTTCGTCCACCGGACGGGCCATAGCATCGGAGAGAGTGTGCACGGCAACGGCGCCAACATCGACAACCTGGAAACCAAGGACAACCGGCGACTGATCCCGGGAACGTGTTTCTCGATCGAACCGGGCGTCTATGTATACGGCGAGTACGGCGTGCGCACCGAGGTGAATGTGTTTATCCGCGAAGATCGTGACATCCTCGTCACGGGAACGCCTCTGCAGAACTCCATCTTGCCGATCTTGAAATCCCAGGAAAACAAATGAGCAAGGTATACTTTACCGAGGAAGGACTGCGCAAACTGAAAGGCGAGCTTGACCACATGAAGAAGGTCAGGCGTCCGGAAATCGCCAATCGCGTCCAGATCGCGCGCGAACATGGGGATCTCAAGGAGAATGCGGAATATCATGCCGCCAAGGAAGAACTCCAATTTCTGCAAAGCCGCATCAACGAGATGGAAATGAAACTGATGAATGCCGTGATTGTCAAAGAGGAGGATATCCCGGCCGACAAAGTGTATATCCTCGCGACCGTGGCGCTCGAAAACGCCAGGACGAAGGAAAAAATCACATACACGCTCGTTCCCGATTCCGACGCCGATTGGGAGAGCGGAAAGATTTCGGTGAATTCCCCGATCGGCAAAGGTCTGCTGGGAAAATCCGTCGGCGAAATCGCAACCATCCAGGTGCCGGCGGGGGAAATGAAATTGAAAGTACTGAAAATCACCCGAGGATGATGGACGAGCCCGACGTTCCCGAAATCGAACCCAGGAAGAAATCGTGGTGGCCGTATGTCGGCTGGTCCGTCATCGGTCTCATGGTCGTCCTGACGATTCTGAATCTGCTCAACTGGATTCCGCCCGAGTGGAACCGCATTACCCTGCCCACTCTCGTCGTCCTGTATCTGGTGTATGTCGTCTTCAGACGGAGATCCAAGTGAAGATCGGCATCACTTGTTATGCCACGTACGGCGGGAGCGGCGTGGTCGCGACCGAGCTGGGGATCGCGTTGGCCAAACTCGGACACGATGTGCACTTCATCACCAGCGATGTTCCTTTCCGGCTCCAGGCCTTTGCCGAGCGTATCTACTTTCATGCCGTCGACGTCATGACGTACGCGGTATTTGACCACACTCCGTATGCGCTCGCCCTCGCGGCGCGCATGGCAGAGGTAGCGGAATTCGAAGATCTCGATTTGCTGCACGTCCATTATGCCATTCCCCACGCCCCGGCGGCCTACCTCGCCAAGCAAATCGTCAAGAAGAATAACCGGATGAAGGACCTCAAGATCGTCACGACGCTCCATGGCACGGACATCACCCTGCTGGGAATGGACCGTTCGTTCCTGAGCCTGATTCAGTTCAGCATCGACCAGAGCGACGGAACCACGGCCGTGTCGAAGTATTTGCGGAACCGGACGTATGCGGAATTTCGTCCGCAACGAAAAATCGAGGTCATTCAGAATTTTGTCGATACGAACAAGTATCAACCGCGCGTCAAGAGCGAGATGTGCAGTCACTTTCTCCAGCGGCTGGCGCCGAAAGGCGAAAAGATTCTGATGCATACGAGCAATTTCCGCCCGGTGAAACGGGTGCCGGATGTCGTTCGCATCTTCGCCCAGGTTCGCAAGGAAATCGATTGTCGCCTCGTCCTGATCGGCGATGGACCGGATCGTCACCGAGTCGAGGAATTGGCCCGCGAACTGGAAGTCGAAAAGGACATCGTACTGCTGGGGAAGCAGGAAGTTGTCGCGGATCTTCTTTGTTCGGCAGACGTCTTCCTGTTGCCCAGCGAATCCGAGAGTTTCGGTCTGGCCGCGCTCGAGGCGTTGAGTTGCGGAGTTCCGGCCGTGACGTCCGATGCGGGCGGCTTGTCGGAAGTCGTGACGCAGGGAGAAACCGGCTTCTGCGAACCCGTCGGTAACGTGGACGCGATGACGCAGCGCGTTTTGACAATCCTGACCGACAAAGAACTGCATGGAATGATGGCGCGCAAGGCACGCGAGCGGGTATTGGAGAATTTCACAACCGAGAAGGTCGTCGATCGGTACGTGGCCTATTATCAAGCCGTCCTGGAAGGAAAGAACCAGTGACAGTGAAACGCCTCGTTATCGCCCATCGGGGGGTCACCTACTCGGGATATCCGGAAAACTCTCTCCCTGCCTTTCAAGCTGTGGTCGACGAAGGATACGATGGAGTCGAATTGGACGTGCGGATCACGAAAGACAAAGAAGTCGTGGTCTTCCATGACATCCGATTGGAACGTCTGACGATGGGCGGACGCGGCATGGTTCGCACAAAGACCTTGTCGGAACTGCAGAGAGTCCGATTGAAGAGTGCGCGCACAGAAACCTGCATCCCGTCCCTCGCGGAGACCCTGGCTCTTTTTCGGCGGACCTCGGTTCTGGTCAATATCGAAATCAAGAGCGACATGCCCACGAGGGGCAAGATCGAGGAAAAAGTGCTGGATCTGCTGTACCGAAATGGACTGCAGTATCAGACGATTCTGTCATCCTTCAATCCGCTGGTCCTGTATCGAATCCATCGCATGGACTCGCTTGTGCGGACGGGATTTATTTTCGAGAAGCGACTGCCTCGCTTCAATCAACAGCTGGCGCGAGGACTGTTCGTCAAATCGTGGCACCCGCAATTCAAAGGCGTCACGCCAAGGTCCGTCGCCCGGGCGCGCGAACTCGGATGCACGCTGTTTCCGTGGACCGTCAATACCGAAAAAGATATGGCTCATGTCCTGGCGATGGGCGTGGATGGCATCATCACGGACTTCCCGCACCTGGCACGCACGGTCGTTCAGCAAATGAGGCCGGCATGACCAAACCGCAAGCGCTTTTGGTACTGGAGGACGGAACGATTTGCGAAGGATATTCCTTCGGAGCCGACGGAGAAACCACCGCCGAAATTGTCTTCAACACGAGCCTGACGGGCTATCAGGAAATCCTGTCCGACCCCTCCTATGCCGGACAGATGGTCGTGATGACGTACCCGCACATCGGCAATACCGGCGTCAACTCCGAAGATTTCGAGTCCGCCTCGCCTCACGTTCGGGCGCTGATCGTACGGGAGCATTGTCCGTATCCATCCAATTGGCGATCAGAAAAGAGTCTGGGCGACTTGTTTCGGTCTGCCGGCATCGTGGCGATCGAAGGAGTCGACACGCGCGCGCTGACCCGTCGGCTGCGGAGTCTCGGCGCCCAGCGGGCCATCGTATCCACGACCGACTTGAACGCCGCCCGCCTATTGGAAAAGGTACGACAGGCTCCGCAGATGCTGGGCGCAAACTGGGTGGACTCGGTCACGTGCAAGGCGCCTTATCACTGGAATACCCGCAACGCCGACCAGTGGCAATTTCGCGAACACATCGATCGGGAAAGGTCCCTCAACATTGCCGTTTACGATTTTGGAGTCAAACAGAACATTCTTCGAAAATTCGCCGAACGCGGCTGCGAACTCCACGTCTTTCCGGCGCAGACTCCGGCGGAGGACGTACTGAAGATCCATCCCGACGGAATTTTCTTGTCCAATGGGCCGGGCGATCCCGAGGCGGTGGGGTACGTCATCCCCCACATCCGCACCTTGATCGACAAGAGACCCGTCTTCGGAATTTGCCTGGGACAACAGTTGCTCGGAATCGCGCTCGGCGGTAAGACGTACAAACTCAAGTTCGGTCACCGGGGCGCCAATCATCCCGTGAAGAATCACGACACCGGGATGATTGAAATCACTTCGCAAAATCACGGTTTCACCGTCGATCCGGATACGCTGGACAAGAATGAGATCGAGCTGACACACTGGAATCTGTACGATGGAACGCTGGAAGGGTTTCGTCACAAGACCATGCCTCTCTTCTCCGTTCAATACCATCCGGAAGCCTCCCCCGGTCCCCACGACAGCGACTACCTGTTCAATCGCTTTCTGAATTCCATGACCACGTAACGCCGCCCCATGCAAAACCAACGGCATCTGTTCGTCCTTCGCAAGAGTTCGATCTTTCTGAATTGCGCGTTCATGTCGCCGCTGCTCAAATCCGTTCGTGCGGCGGGCATTCAAGGGATCGACTGCAAAGCCAATCCCGCCGCAGTGACGGCCGACCATTTCTTCCGCGACAGTGAGGTGTTGCGCAGAGAATTCGCCGCGCTGATTGGCGTTTCGGACCCGAAACGCATCGCCATCATTCCCTCTGTGTCGTACGGTCTCGCCGCAGTCACAAGGAACATCCGTCTCTCGCAGGGCGACGAGATCGTCGTCGCGGCCGAGCAGTTCCCCAGCAACTATTATCCATGGTCACGCCTTGCAGGATCCTGCGGAGCGCAGGTTCGCGTCGTACATCCACCGACGGACGCCGTCCAACGGGGTCGCGTGTGGAACGAGCGAATCCTGGAGAGCATCGGGCCGCAGACGCGGGTCGTGTCCCTGGGACACGTGCATTGGACGGACGGAACGCGATTCGATCTCGCGACGATTCGCACGCGAACCCGCGAGGTCGGCGCACAGCTGATCGTCGATGGAACGCAGTCGGTCGGCGCTCTTCCGTTCAGCGCGGCGGACTATCAACCCGACGCATTGATCTGTGCCGGATACAAGTGGCTGATGGGGCCTTACTCCATCGGAATGGCCTATTTCGGAGAGGCCTTCGACGGCGGTATGCCCATCGAGGAAAACTGGATCAATCGGTACGGCAGTGAGGATTTCACGGCTCTCGTGCGATATCAGGATCGGTATCAGGATGGCTCCCTGCGCTACGATGTGGGAGAGCGCAGTAATTTTGTACTGACGCCCATGATGATCGCGGCGCTGCGCCAAGTCCGCGTCTGGCGTCCGGAGAGAATCCAGGAGTATTGCGAACGTGTGTCGAGACGGGCGATCCGTCGACTACGCGAAAACGGTTTTTGGATTGAAGACGAGGCTCATCGCGGGCGGCATCTGTTCGGGATTCGGTTGCCGCAGGCGGTCGACACGGATACAATCAGGAAGCGACTCGGTGAGAAACGTATCTCTGTGAGTTTTCGCGGTTCTGCGATCCGCGTGTCCCCCCACCTCTACAACACCGCTGAGGAAATGGACCTTTTGGCGGATGTCCTGATCGGACGAGAGAAACGAATTCCCAAAAAGCGGAATCGGTAGAAGCCGGCGCGTCTACGAACAGGCCGGGAGTACGACACGAAACGTTGATCCCTTTCCTTTTTCGCTTTCTACTTCAATCGTCCCTCCGTGAATCCGGACCAGAGCCTGAGCGATCGTCAGGCCCAGACCAGCGCCCTGCTGTTCCGACTTGGCACGATCGATCTGGTAAAATTTGTCAAAGATTTTCGGGATTTCCTGAGTTTCCATTCCGATCCCCGTGTCGCGAATCTCCATGACGACCTTTCCGTCGCGCGCGTACGTACGGATGGTGATCTCGCCTTTTTCGTTGGTGAATTTTACCGCATTCTGCATGACACGCTCCGCCACGTCCGCGATTTGATCCATCTTCATGCGAACATCCGGAAGCGTCGGCGCCAAATCTACGTACAGGGTCAGCGTACGTGGTTCCACCATCTTCTGGAATTTGATCTGCAGGTGATTCAGGATGTGGTTGATATTCAGGGGTTGTGCCGACTCTTCGAACTCCCGGTGCGCTTCGCCGCCGGCAATGCGTGTCGTCACAAGAAAGTCCCTCAGCAAAGCGTCCAACCGGTCACCGCTTCGCTTGATTCGCTGGAGCAATTCCCGCAGTTCCGTCGGTTGAAACTGCATGGATTCGTCGAGCAGAAGATTGGCGGTCAGCTTGATGATGAAGAGAGGCGTGTTGACCTCGTGGGTCAGCGTCGACAGGATGGTCCGTTTGATGTCGTCCAGCTCGGACCGCATCTGTTCTTCCATCGTCGTCTGAATCTCCCGCACCCGTTTCATGCGCCCGCGCACGGTGACCAGCAGATCCTCGAGTTCGATCGGTTTCGTCAGGAAATCATCGGACCCGAGTTCCTTCGAGTGACGGCGGCGATCCGCATCCGAATGAGCCGTCAGAAAAATGAACGGAATGGTGCGATAGTCCGCGACTTCCTTGACCGCCTGATACAGTTGGAAACCGTCCATGTGCGGCATCGAAATATCGCTAATGATCAGATCCGGCTTGGCGCCTTTCAATTTCTCCAACGCTTCGTGGCCGTTGCTGGCCAACTCCACGTCAAATCCCGAGCGCTGCAGATAGATGCTGATCATCTGTCGGTTCTGAAAATCATCTTCCACGACAAGGATGAGATGTTTCATCATCGTCACGCGATTTTGGCTCCGTTGGGGACGTCCCCTTCCGGCGTCAGAATTTTCAGATTCGAGTCGTCGCCGGCCGTCAGCAGCATTCCGCGAGACTCCACGCCCCGGATTTTCGCCGGTTTCAGATTGGCAATCACAATGACCTGCCGCCCGATCAGGCTTTCCGGCGCATAATGGGCCGCCAGTCCGCTGACGATCTGACGGCGTTCGCTGCCCAGATCGACCTCCAGACGCAGCAGTTTGTCACTGCCTTTTACCTTTTCAGCCTGCACGACACGCGCGGCGCGCAAGTCGAGTTTCTTAAAATCGTCGATCGAAATGTCTTCTGCAGATTTCTTTTCCTGAATGGTGGATTGCAATTGTTCGATCTCCGGTTGAATTTGCACGTCTTCAATTTTGACAAACAGGATCTCCGCCTTCCCCAGCGCATGTCCGACGGGGATTTCCCGGGCGCCGATATCCGCCCATCGTGCCTGTGAGGGCGACCCCGACAGCCCCAGCATCGACCAGAGCCTTTCAGAAGTAAACGGAAGGAAGGGAAACATCGCAACGGCTAGCGCCGCAATGACCTGCACACTCACATTCAACGTCGTCCCGCATCGCGCGCGATCGGTCTTGACGGTTTTCCACGGCTCGCTGTCGTTGAAATATTTGTTGGCGAAACGGGCGAGGTCCATCCAATGCCTGCAGGCGTCACGAAATTTAAAATTCTCCAAACTCTGTGCGACCCGATCCCGCGTAATGGAAATCTCGTCCCGCATCGCCCGGTCGGTCGGCATCAGGGCGCCCACCTCCGGAACGAGATTCTCAAAATGCCGATCCACAAACGCCAGCGTACGGTTGATGAAATTTCCAAGAATATCAGCCAGTTCGTTATTGTTCTTTGCCTGAAAATCCTTCCACGAGAAATCCGAATCCTTCGTTTCGGGCAGATTGCAGGTCAGCGTGTATCGCAGAGGATCGGGAGGAAATTTCTTCAGATAATCCTTCACCCACACGGCGTAGTTCCGGCTGGTCGACAGCTTGGCCCCTTCGAGATTCAGGAACTCACACGCGGGCACATCGGACACCATCACCAGGCGATCGCTTGTCTTGCCTTGATTGTACGCCATGGTGATGATGGGAAACATGATGGCGTGAAACACGATATTGTCCTTGCCGATGAAGTGTACGAGCTGCGTGTCGTCCTGCATCCAGTAGTCTTTCCAGGCGTCGGGTCGACCGATGCTCCGCGCCCAGTCCTTGGTGGCCGAGATGTACCCGAGGACGGCTTCGAACCACACGTAAATCACCTTGCGCTCGGCGCCTGCCACCTTCCTGCCTTGCGCGTCTTCCGTCGGAACCTTGACGCCCCAGTCAATGTCTCGTGTGATCGCCCGATCGCCCAGCTTCTGCGCGAACCAGCCCCTGCAGTAGTTGATCACATTGTCCTTCCAATGCGTCTTGGTCGATATCCATTTTTCAAGCGCCTCCTGAAACAGTCCCATCGGAAGATAGAAATGCGTGGTTTCCCTGGCGACAGGGGTGGCGCCCGTGACTTTGCTGCGGGGATTCTTCAAATCCATTTGATTGAGGTAGGTTCCGCATTGTTCGCACTGATCGCCGCGCGCCTCCGGATTTTGACACACCGGACACGTGCCCTCCACGTACCGGTCGGAAAGAAACATGCCGGCCTTCTCGTCATACCACTGCATTTCCGGCTTTTGCTTGAGCAGACGCTTGCCCAGGAGATCGAGAAACACGTCGCGGGCCGTCTCGTGATGGATCGGTTTGGAGGTACGCGAATAGAAATCGAAACTGATTCCCATCCGTGAAAATTCATCCTGAATCATCGCCGTGTAGCGATCGACCAACTCCTGCGGAGTCAATCCCTCCTTCTCGGCCTGGATTGTGATGGGCACGCCGTGCTCATCGCTGCCGCACACGTAGAGGACGTCGCGGCCTTGCAAACGCTGATACCGCACGTAGATATCCGCCGGCAGATACGCGCCTGTCAACCGTCCAATGTGACTGGGACCGTTGGCGTACGGCAATGCGCTGGTAACGAGAATTCGCTGACTCAAGGTGACTCCGGGAAATTACAGGCTGTATTCAAGATCCTGCTGAGCGCACGAGACGTTCAGGCGTTTGTATCGTGAACGCAGATCCTCACAGATCTCGTCCAGTTCTCGGTCGGATCGCATGGGTTCATGGTGTGTCAGAAGCAGCATTTTGCATTCCGTTCGAATTCCGTTGGCGCACGCCATGTCGAACGTGCTGTGGCCCCACCCGGCCCGGTGCTCCAGATACTCCCGCGCATGATACATCGCGTCATGGATGAGAATGTCGCAGCCTTTGGACCACTCGATAAAATCGTGATTCACGTCGTTGTCGATCGCCTCATGGTCGCTCGCATACACGACGGTTTGTTGTCCGTCAGAAATCTTGTACGCAAAACACGGATCCGTGTGATTCAATGGGTGAAACGAAACCTGAAAGCCGTTGATGTCGACCGACGATTCCAGCTGATGCAGGACAAACTTGGAATTCAGTTGCCGCCATCCGTCAAACGGCCCGTAACTGCCGTCAAAATAAATATCCAGCACTTCTTCCAACTGCTGTTCGGGAAAGGGCGAATAAAAATGATTTGTACTCTTCGGATGATGTATCGGTCCGAAATAGTTCAGACCCTGGATGTGGTCCCAGTGAAAATGGGAAATCAGAATGTGGAACTCCCCCATCTTGTTGGCCAGATTGTCCGAGTAATATCCAATGCCGAACCCCGCGTCCAGCACGAGACTCTTGTCGCCGCTGGTGATGAGGACGCACGGCGTATGCGCGCCGTATTTGAGGATGTCCTCCCCGGTCGCACTGATCGAACCTCTCGTTCCGAAGAAGACGACCTTCACAGCACGACCTCCTCCCCCTCGCGCATGGCCAGGACGTTGATGGGATGGGACATCTCACGGCGTCTGCCCTCCAGATACTCCCGCGCGGAGACCAGTTTTTGCTCGACGTGGACGTCATGATCCTCGGGAGCATGATGGCCGAGGACGATTCGTCTGGCGCCAGAGCGAATGGCCAACTCTGCAGCCATCTCCGGGGTCGAGTGACCCCAGTTCTCTTTCCCTTTGATCGTCGTTTCGGTGAAATGGGTGTCGTGCAGGATCAGATCCGCGCCTTGGCAAAAATTCACCAATCGGTCGGCAAATTGTTTTTCATCCCGCTCGGCATCTTCTTTCTTCCACGCTTTCATCAGCACACCCAGATGGTTGTTCCGGATGGGGGCGTGATCGCAGACAACGCAGAGGGCCTTGCCTCCGTGCTCGATCCGGTACCCCAGCGTCAACCCTTGATGATTCAGTTGAACCGTTTTGATAACCGCTCGTTCCAGCGCAAAGGACTCATCGGGCCGCAGTTCCCGAAAATTCATTTTGTCTTTGACCCGGTGAAACGGGATGGGGATCAACCCCTTGTTGTGTTGATGCTCGAAGAGCGACTTGATGTCGTATTTCTCGGACCGCGGGCCCATGATCGTCACCTGCGTACCCTCCTCAAAGAACGGAGCAAACAAGGGAAAGGCCAGGATGTGATCCCAGTGCGTGTGGGTGATGAGAAAATACGCCTGGAAGGGCTTCGGCTCTTCGCGCACGATCCGGATTCCTTCTCGGAAGATGCCTGTACCGCCGTCGATGTAGATGGGCCTCATCCCTTCGATCGTCACTCTGAAAGCCGTGGTATTGCCGCCGTATTTCGTCCTTTCAGGCGTCAGGATCGGCCGCGAACCTCTCGTTCCGAGCAGCGTGAACTTCATGCGTGTCTCCGGATTGTCGCCATCGTGTTTACACCTGCGGAGGTGGGATGTTATGATCCTCGAAGAAGGTGTCTTTGTCGATCAGGTCCTGAATCGGATTCTCAATTTCCCCGGATTTCACCTTGTCGTGCGTTTCGCACTTGCCCGACTGACAGCCGTCTCCGCTGACCGCACACCCTTGCACGTCCGACAGATCGATGTGGAGAATCTCCGCCACTTGTTCCAGCGTCAGGGTTTCCCATTCGTCATCGCGATCGTGTTTGATGTGGATCTTGTTGCCAATAATGTCGACGTGTTTCACTTCCCCCGGACCCTTGGAGGTTCGGATCGGACTCCCGATGCCCGGAAATTTCGACAGGGTCCGTACGTAGAAATCACGTTCGTACGCCAAACAACACTTCAACCGGCCGCACAGGCCGGTCAACTTGGACGGATTCAACTGCAACCCCTGATCTTTCGCAAACTCGGTCGTGATGGGTTTGAAATCCGTCAGATGTTCCGAACAACACAACCGCTTTCCGCACGGTCCGTATCCGTCGACCCGCTTGGCTTCGTCCCGCACACCGATCTGACGCAGTTCGATCCGCGTCTTGAATTCCGATGCCAGATCACGAACGAGCAAGCGAAAATCCACCCGCTTGTCCGCTGTGAAGAAAAACACCAAACGACGACGATCAAACTGAAATTCGGCGTCAACCAGCTTCATTTTCAGGCCATACCGGGCGATCCGCTCCCGCACGAGATTCATGGACTTCTTCTCTTCGTCCCGATTCTCGTGGATCTTCTTGATTTCATCCGGAATCGCCAGACGAATCAGATAGCGGAGTTCTTTACCTTCCACCTCCGACGACGGAATCTGCTCGTGTGTCAGCGACACGGTTCCCAAGTCCACGCCATTTTCCGCCTGCACGATGACGGAATCCCCCTTGCGGAGGTGCAAATTGCTCTTGTTGAAGAAATATTCTTTGCGATTCGCCTTGAAGGCGATTTGAATGCATTGCGTCATAACCTTCCTTGTCTGGCCCGGGAGACGAAGAACTCAACTGGACGTCGGGTCCCGGCACATGCCGAGGTAAAAATAGCCAAAGAGGCTTCGAAGTGCAATAGTTTAGGCCGCGCGCCGCATCACGCAGCGGCGGAGAGCGATCCCGAGATCGACCAGCACGAGCGGCAGGTAGACGTTGCGCGAGAGAAATTCCGCGGCTTCCTCGATACAGTAAATGGCCCCCTCGCAATCGGCGGAGGGAAAGTGTTCGGAAAACTTCACGACGCGCTCGCGGATGTCGTCGTTCAGCAAATCGTTCTGTCCATGTTGAATCATCAGGACATCCTCAAACCAGCCGGACAGAATATCCAGAAGGATCTGCACCTGGGTCTTGTCGCGTTTGACCGCACCCAGCATCTGGTCGACGTGCATGCCGATCGAAGAGGGAGTCGAGCCCAGCGTCGTACGCAGAAAACCCAGCATCATCTCCCGACGCTCCTGAAAGTCTCCCGACTGCAACTGCAACGCACGGTAATAACTCCCGTCGCTCAGACGCGCCCACTTCATGGCCTGGTCTGCGTTCAATCCCTGCCGTTTCTGCAGGGCCTCGGCAAGGTCCGATTCCCTCGGCCGCGACAATTTCACGACCTGACAGCGCGAAACAATGGTGGGCAGGATCCGCTGAGGCCGCGACGTCGTCAGCAGAAAAAACGCATGAGGAGGCGGTTCCTCCAGAATCTTCAACAACGCGTTTGCCGCCTCGTCATTCATGCGATCCGCATGCGCCAAAACGAATACCTTCCGGGAACCCTCGTAGGAACGGAGTTGAACGTCGCGAGCCAGCCCGCGCACAGACATCTTTTCGGGATCGTCCGGATCCCCAATGTGGATGCTACCGCCGGCCACCTGCGCAGGCGTATACAGTTCCTCCGATTTGGCGTCGAGCAATCCCCTCACGTCCGATTCCTCAGTCGACTTCAGGATCGGAAAATAATAATGAAAATCGGCGTGCTGAAACGATGCAACCTTTTTGCACGAACTGCATTGACCGCACGGCTCCAATCGTCCCGGACTTTTGCAGAGCAGGTAGCGGGAAAATTCGATGGCCAACTCCTCCGCCCCCCATCCGTCGTGACCGAGAATCAGATAGGCGTGCGCCAAGCGCTCGCGCTCGATCGCCGCCGCAAGGAGTTCCTTGACATGTGCCTGTGCGATGATGCGGGATAACATGCGCGGAATATAACCGGCCGGGGCAAAGATGTCAATCGAGGGTCTGCGGGCAGCCTCCAAATAACCGCGGTCGCCATCGGCCGTGCTTTTGTGGCTACTTCCATTGCGTCAAGTCCAAGTTCTTGACTGTGGTTCCTTTCGTGAGAGTGCCGGCGGGTCGTCATCGAGCAAGATGCCTTTTGCCTTTGTGAACGTCCGTCGCGATATTCTCAGGACCTATGGAAATTTCGCTCGCACAAAAAGTCATTGTCGTCACCGGAGCGACCGGAGGATTGGGAACGACTGTGGTCCGTGTCCTGCAAGACGCCGGAGGCACAGTCATTTCACTGGACCGCGGAAATTCTCTACAGACGGAGTCCTATCCAACCAATGTTCTCGATGAGGAGGATGTCCGGCGGGCGTTCTCACAAATCACGGGCCGATATCAACGGATTCACGGACTGGTCCATCTCGTCGGCGGCATCTACCCGTGGTCGAAGGTATCTGAAATCGACTTGCCCACCTGGCAACAAACGATCGAGCTGAACCTGACGTCTGCATTTCTCTGCTCGCGCGAAGCGATCCGGATCTTGCATCGATCGGGCAGCATCGTTCATGTCGGTGCGCAAGCGGGCGTCCGGGGAGGCGCTCAAGCCGGGCCGTATGGAGCCGCGAAGTCCGCTGTGATCAATCTGACACAAACCCTTGCCGACGAAGGACGTACGACAGGATTCCGCGCCAATGCGGTCGTACCCTCTATCATCGATACGCCGGCCAATCGAAAGGCGATGCCTGAAGCAGACTTCTCTGCATGGGTGACACCGCAGGAAATCGCCAACGTGATTTGCTTCCTCCTGTCTGACGCAGCCTCCGGAGTAACGGGAGCGATCCTGCCTGTGCCGGGCAGAGCATGACAGCCATTCATGCGACGGCGGTCGTTTCCTCCGCGATCAGCGAACAGGTCGCCGTCGGGCCGTACGCAGTGATCGACCCCCACGTTCGGATCGGCGCCCACTCCTTGATTGATTCGCATGCACGAGTGTACGCCCATACGACGCTCGGGGAGTTCTGTGTGGTCGGCCAGGGCGCGGCTGTGGGCAACGTGCCCCAGGATCTAAAATTTGTCGGCGAACACTCCGAACTGATCGTCGGACATCACACGACCATCCGCGAGTACGCAACGCTGAACCGCGGTACTCAGGCGCGCGGACAGACTCTTGTCGGAAACCACTGCCTGCTGATGGCCTACGTGCACGTGGGACACGACAGCCGCATTGGCGACCATGTGGTGCTGGCCAACAATGTTACGCTCGGCGGCGAAGTCGATATCGAAGATCATGCCGGAGTCGGCGGCATGGTCCCGATCCATCAGTTTTGTCGGATCGGACGCCACGCCTTCGTCGGGGGAGGTTTCCGCGTGGTACAGGATGTGCCGCCGTTTGTACTTGCCGCAGGAGAGCCGCTTCGCTTTTCGGGACTCAATTACGTGGGTCTGCGTCGACATGAATTCACGGCGGAAAGAATCCGAAAATTAGAGGGAATCTATCACATCGTCTATCGCGAGGGGTTGAATCGATCAACGGCCTTATCGCGAGTGGAGGCGAAATGCGAGCCGTCGGAGGATCGTGAAACGATCTTGTCTTTTTTCAGGCAAAGCAAGAGAGGGGTGATCCGGTAGCCGAGAGGAATGCAAACTCAAGCCTGCCCGGGAAATTCACTTATCGATCGCCGTCTCTCTCCGCTTCGTTTGAAAGCGTGCCGCCCGGTCAAACAACGCTGCTGCAACCACCATCACAACCGCAGACCACGCCGCCAAACTCAAGGCGATGAACGTGCATTCCACCACACTCACTTCGCTCGTCATGACCCGCATGGCCATGAGCGTGGGCGTGATAAAGGGAACGTACGACAGGACGGCGACCGCAGTGCTGTCCGGCGATTCCATCACCCACACCGAAAGCGCGACGGGAATGATTCCGAGAATCGACAAAACGCTTTGGACCGGTTGGATGTCGTGTTCCGATGTGAACCACGCGCCCAACGCGCCAAATACCGCCGCATAAAAGAAATATCCCGTCACAAAAAAAATCACGACCCAAATTCCTTCCTCTGCCGTCAGCGCTGCCATTTCCTTTCTCGCACCCGTCGCCCACACGACCGATGCCCAGACGGCAATCTGGGTCAGTCCGACCAACGCCAGAGCCAAAACCTTGCCGGTCATCAACTCCAGAGGTTTCACCGAGGCACGCAAGACCTCCAACACGCGCGTACTTCTTTCCTCAATAAACCCGCGCAACAGGGATCCCGCCGATTGCAGAATGGCAAGCAAGACCGCCATCGCGACCATGAGCGATGCCAAGAATCGATCTGCGCTCACCTCACCAGAACGGACGATCTCCACGCGTCGCAACTCGCGATGCGAAGACGCGAGGAATTGCATCACGGCCAGTTCGATCTCCACCGCATGCTGACCGCGAGCATACCAAATCCCTGAAGGCTCGGCGATCGCATCCACAATCCCCTCTTCGATCCACTTCCTTTTTTCATCCTCCGAGAGTTGCGGGGGGATCGCAACGACATTCCATTCGGCGTTGCGCCGGGAGAGGAAGTTCAGCAAAGGCTCGCTGGCCACACCGATGGACATCGTTTCTTGTCGAGAGATCAATTGCCCGGGAAGCCAGGCAAACAAGATCAATACCAGGGGAATGAAGAAAAGGGAAAAGACAAACGGCCGAGACCGGACCTTCTGCCGGTACTCCCATTTCAGAATCGTCAGCGTTTTGGAGGAAAACGAATCAGCGCCCACTCGAAGAGGATAAAAATTCCTCGAAAGACATCTCGTTGTATTTTTTTTCGCCGATGTATCGAATAATGTTGAGGAACTCCGGCGCTTTGACAAAACCCGGAACGAGCGTGATCATCTGTTCGGAGGCATCGAAGAAGGCCGTTGCCGGATAGCCATCCACGCCGATGCCAGCGGAAAATTCCGAAGCCGCAAACTGCTTGCCCCGAAACGTGACCGGTCCGTCCTTCTCAGGATTGAGTTTGATCAGAACGTATTTCTCATTCAGGTACCGGGTGACTCCGGGATCGGCATACGTCTGCTGATCCATCACTTTGCACCAGCCGCACCAATCGGTATAGACATCGACCAGCACCTGCTTGTTTTGCTTCTTCGCCAGCGCCATCCCTTCGTTGAAGGAATACCATTTCAGATTCGAACTCGGCGCCGGAGACAGCGTCCACAAACCAACAAGATAAAGTAATATCATATTGACCTTTCCAACGCCGTCCAAGGTAGGTTATTCCCGCGAAAAAACAAACGCTCAGTTCGCGGCATAGACGACCTCACCCCCGACCACCATCCGTTCCACGCGCGTTTCCCTGATCGATTCCGGCGGGACACGGAAGATATCCTGCGATACCGACATGAAGTCCGCGAGATATCCCGGAACCAATCTTCCTTTCTGCGTCTCTTCGCCGGTCGCGTACGCAGCTCCGCGTGTGTAGGCTTGAATAATCTCTTCGAGTCGAATGCGCTGCTCGGGATGCCAGGCGTCCGTTTGATGACTCTTCGTTCGTCTCAACGCCGCGTCGATGCCAGCAAAAACGTTGCACGTCTCGATCGGCACGTCCGATCCGAATGCGAGCACCGCCCCGTGATCGATCAGACTACGAAAGGCGTATGCGCCTTTCGTCCGCGACCCCCAGTATCGGTTGGCCGGATCGATGTCACCCGGGATATGAATCGGCTGCATGGACGCAACGACATGCAGTTTGCCAAATCGCGGGATGTCATCGTCGTGCACGAGCTGAGCATGTTCGATGCGCTGACGCAGGCCGCGATATTCCTTCGGTACGGATTCAAATGCGTCCAGGGCCGCGCGATTGGCGTGGTCCCCGATGGCGTGCACGGCACAGGCGATTCGGTGTTGTGCGGCCCGACGAATGTGGCCCGCCGCTTCTTCCGCCGTCATCAGCGGCGTTCCGACGCGACGGTCGTTTTCATACGGCTCCAACATCCACGCGGTTTGTGAACCGAGGGTCCCGTCCAGAAACAACTTCGTCCCCCCAAAGCGCAACCACTCGTCGCCATCCCCGCTCTTCAGTCCCTGATCCAACGCGTCCTCCAAAAAGCGAATGGGCATGTAAAAGCAGACGCGCAATCGCAACCGACCGGAATTTCGCAACGACTGAAAGGCCTGCCAATCCCTGAGTGTTTCCATACTACCAATGCTGGCAAAGCCGTTCTGGAAAGCGAGCTTCTGATGGTTGGCGATGGCCGCTCCCGTCTCTTCGACACTGGGTTCCGGAAGGACACGCCAGATCAGTTGGCGGGCTTCTTCTTTGAGAATTCCCGTCGCCAGGCCGTGTGCGTCCCGCACAATCTCTCCGTCCGTGCCCCATGTTGTGTTCTGATCAATTCCCGCCGCATTCACGGCGCTGGTGTTCACCCACGCAGAATGAAAATCACGCGCGTCTAGTACGACCGGGTGATCGAGCGTGGCTTCATCGAGCTGCCAACGGGTCGGCCACGTCGGGGGACTCCACAGGTTATGATTCCAACCCGACCCGCGGATCCACGCTCCTGGAGGCAGGGTCCGCGCTCGTACGGCGATTCGCTGAACGCAGGCCTGCACGGACGTCGCGTCGGACAAATCCACATCGTTCTGCGCGAGGCAATAGGCCGCAAAATGCGTATGCGCATCCGCAAACGCAGGCAATACCAGCTTGCCGCCCAGATCGATTTCTTCGCAGTTGGAAAACCGACGCCGCAAATCCGAACGAGATCCTACGCCAATGATCCGGCCTCCACCGCACGCCATCGCTCCGACAAAGCTTCCGGAATCGTCATTCAGATAGCATCGTCCGTTGACATACAATACCGTCATGAAGACTTTCCTGCCCTCTCAATGACTGAACGGCGGCTCTCTCATTCCCGCACACCGGCATACGATTGCACAAAATCGGGACACAGCGGCTCTCCATCGAAAAACGATTTGTCTCTTGCTTGTGTGAGAGCCCAGCGATGAATCCAGCTGATCCCCCCGCCCCGGTCGTAGCGATCTTCCGTCTGATACGCCGGGTCGGTCAGCGCCTCGCAAAGGGAAATGAATCGATATCCGTCATCCGCCAGCGTCTCGATCAGTCTTCCGAGGTACTGGGCATTGAGCGAGTTGGAATGGATCAGCAAGATCTGCCGGATCGGTCGGCCGAATAATCCAAACGCCTGTTGCTCCCAGTACTTCACTTTATCCATCATATACACCAGATACGACTCACCCAATTTTCTCTGCATCGCCGTGTCTCCCGCAGTCACAGCGTTTTCAAATGCCCGCGCATAAATCCACTCGGAATTGTCCAGCGTCACCGGCGCCACCACATATTTTGTTTCGCGCAGAAAATCTTCCAGCGCTCGCACTTTCTCCATTGAATTTCCGCGTCTCAGATATGGGTGACGAAAGTAGGTGAGGCTGTCGCCCCGGGCGCGCATCAGTTGCCGCGTAATCTGTTCGCCGTTTCGAACATCTGCAAAATAGTCTTCATTCGATGTACGGTTGAAGTCTTTGTGCGAGAACGTGTGATTGCCCAGCTCCAATCCGCTTTCCGTCCATCGCGCCAGAGTCTGGACCTGAAACGACGACAACCGTCCGTCGAGATACAGTTTCGACTCGTTGACAAAACCGATTGCCGGAACCTCGGCGTGCGTCAAATACCCGACGATCTTTTCGTTGATCGCACGATGAGCCTGTGTATCCGTGGGGTTGTGCTGGTACGGAAGATCGTCGACGGTGATCGCCATGAATTTCTGACCGGATGCGCTTGCCGCGATCAGGCAAAGCAGGATCGACAGTCGAACCCTCATAACAAGTTGCTCGCCAGTTCCGCCAGTGCGCTGCGCTCGCCTTTGAGCAAATTCACGTGAGCAAACAGCTCCTGCCCCTTCATGCGATCGACCAGATACGTGAGCCCGTTGGACTGGCTGTCGAGGTATGGCGAGTCGATTTGGTAGATATCCCCGACAAACACCATCTTCGCTCCCTCGCCCGCACGTGTGATGATCGTCTTGATTTCGTGCGGCGTCAGATTTTGCGCCTCGTCGACAATGAAGAAAATCTTGTCCAGACTGCGACCCCGGATGTACGCAAGCGGCGTGATAAGCAGTTTTTCGTTCTGGATCATCTCTGCGATCTTGGCGTGCTCGGCGCTGTCGTGGCCGAACTTGTTTTTGATCACGGACAGGTTGTCCCACAACGGCTGCATGTACGGATCGAGTTTGGACTGAACGTCGCCCGGCAGATAGCCAATGTCGCGATTGCCGAGGGGCACGACCGGCCGCGCCAGATAGATTTGCGAGTACAGCGCTTTCTGTTGGAGCGCCGAGGCAAGCGCGAGAAGTGTCTTGCCGGTGCCCGCCTTGCCGGTCAGCGTCACCACGGGAATTTCCGGCCGCGTCAGCGCATCGATCGCGAAAATCTGTTCGGCATTCCTCGGTTCGATATTAAACGCCGGCTTCTTGTGCACGCGCTCGTACGCAGTCAGCGCTGGATTGTAATGCGCCAGGGCGCTGCTGCTGTGATTCTTGAAAATGAAATATTCATTGGCCAGGGGACTCTTGATCCTGAGGTCGCCGGCGGACACGTGAAACGGCGGTTCGTAGAAACGACGGATCGCGTCCCGATCAAAATCCTCGACGGTTTGAATCCCTGTATACAATTCCTCTATGTTTCTGATTTTTCCCGTCTCGTAATCCTCCGCCGGAATGCCGAGCGATTTGGCTTTCATCCGTAGGTTGATGTCTTTGCTGATGATGATGACCTCGCGGTCCTTTCGCTCGTTGCGCAATTGATCGGCCAGGGCGAGAATGCGATGATCGTTCTTGTTGTTGGTGAAGGCGCGGTCCACGAGATCCGACTTCGCATCGCCGACTTCGATGAAGAAACGACCTTTCCCCTTGCCGAGCGATATGCCTTTTGTAAACATCTGCGCTTTGGAAATGCGGTCGATCTCGCGAATGAATTCCCGGGCCTGAAAATTGATCAGGTCGCTCCCCTTCTTGAACGTGTCGATTTCCTCCAAGATCACGATCGGGATCACGACGTCGTGTTCTTTGAAATTGTACATACACGTGTGATCGTACAGGATCACGTTCGTATCGAGAATAAAGAGCTTCTTCTCCTTAACGCTCATAAGTCTCCTTGACAAGTGAATCCCGAATGGCGGAAAGAACAAACGAATAGACAAACGAGTCTGCGGCGGCGTGGACGGTTTCCGACGAGCCGGTGGTCGTCACGATCGTGGCGATGTCTCGCGCGACGTACATCGTCTGTCCGCCAAATCCGCGCGCGATCATGATGCGGCGCCCGTCTTGCGTCCTCACCCACCAACCCAAACCGTATGAATCGTCATACGGCGTACCGGCGTCCGCTGGTGCGGTCCCGGACGCGTCAATCCATGCGAGCGGCACCACGATTCGATAATGATATTGCCCGCATTGCGCCACCATCATCGCGATTTTCGCCATGTCGCGGGGCTTGAGATGCAGACCGACTCCACCGAGGTAAATTCCCTGCGGATCCTGCAGCCACGTAATGCCTGTAATATCCAGCGGCTCAAAAAGTTCCTCCCGCGCGATGTCCAGTGTACTCCGTCCGGCGGCTTCCGTCAATATCGCGGAGAGCAGATGATAAGCGGCTGAGCTGTAGGTAAATTTCGTTCCCGGCAGCGTGTCCATCGGCAGATCGACTGCCCACTGCACGTAATTTCCGTACAGCCGATCTGCGGCTTCATTCCACTGCAGGCCGTGCTGCATCGTGAGGAGATGACGGATCGTGATTTTCTTTTTCCGCGCATCGGTCGTCTCATCGAAATAGTCGGCCAGATACTTTTCCATCGGATCGTCCAGGTCGTCGATCCAGCCTTTGTCCAGCGCAAGTCCAACAAGTAACGCGACGACGCTTTTCGTGACAGACGCCACGTATTGGGAGTCCGTCAGATTCCCCCACGACGCAACCAGTCGCCCATTCCGAACGACTGTCACGCTTTGAACGGAAGGCTGGGACGTCAACCGGCTCAGACCGTCCAAAATCATTACCGAATCCAGATGGACTTGCGCGAAGGTTCCCTGCGAAAGGGAGTCCGTGATGAATCCGCTTCTGCACTCATCGGGCGCCGGCTCGCAACAACAGGACGTCATCGCGAACACCGTCCAGCACGTGAGGCTAACGGCGATAAACGGTTTTGATATTGACAAACTCGTGAATTCCAAACATTCCCAATTCCCTGCCGTACCCGGAATTCTTAATTCCTCCAAACGGCAGACGTGGATCGGATTTGACAAACGTATTGACGAAACAGGATCCGGCTTCGAGACGAGTTTTGGCCAGCCATTCTGCGCGATCCGCATCGCGGGAGTAGATGGATGCGCCGAGTCCGTACGACGAATCATTGGCGATTTGAACGGCGTCGTTTTCGTTTTCGGCTTCGATGATGGCCGCGACGGGACCAAACGTCTCCTCGTCGTACGCGGGCATGCCTTTTCGCACACCCGACAAAACCGTCGGCGGGTAGAAGAAACCGCGACCCTCCGGCAGTCGACCTCCGCACAGGACATTCGCACCCGCGTCGCAGCTTCGTTGCACCTGCTGATGCAGGTGATCCCGAAGGTCTCGACGCGCCAGAGGTCCGATGCGATACGGACCCTCCAGCGGATTGCCGTATGTCGCGGCCTGCATCTTCGTGACGACTCGTTCTTCAAAATCTTTTCGAACCGGCCGGACGACAACGAATCGCTTGGCCGCGATACAACTTTGTCCGCTGTTGATCAATCGCGAGGTCACGCAGGATTCGGCGGCGAGTTCGATGTCCGCGTCTTCCAGAATCACCGACGGGTCGCTCCCACCCAGCTCGAGTACGGTCTTTTTCAAATGCACACCCGCCAGCGATGCCACGGCCCGACCCGCTGTCGTGCTGCCTGTCAGCGTCACTCCCGTCACCCGCGAATCAGCAATGACCGATTCGATGGCGGTTGGCTGGATGAGCAGGACGTCCAATAGCGGTCGTTCCGGTTCCGCCGCATGAATGATTTCTCGAATTGCCATGGCGCACCCGGTGACAGTCGGCGCGTGTTTGAGCAGTACGACATTGCCCGCCATGAGAGTCGGTGCGGCAAATCGCAAGACTTGCCAGAACGGAAAATTCCACGGCATGATGGCGAGGATGATCCCGAGCGGCTGGTAGGTCACGTAGCTTCGCGTCGCGTCCGATGGGGACTCCCGGTCCGCTAGGAATGACTCGCCCGCGGAGGAATAGTACTCGCAGACCCACGCACATTTCTCGATTTCCGCTTCGCCCTCGACGAGCGGCTTGCCCATCTCCATCGCCATCAGTCTGGCCAGCTCCGGTTTGCGCCGGCGCAGTTCTGCGCCGAACCGTCGCACGACGTCGCTTCGTTCCGCGACGGCCACCTGGCGCCACGAATGGAAAGCTGCGTGTGCCGCTTCCAGTTTCGCTTCGATTTGATTTGGGGAAAGATCGTCGTATTGCCGGAGGGTTTCCTGCGTGGAAGGATCAATCGAGCAGAAAGGAATCCTCATGTCGAATCAAGGTAAGGAAAAACCCCTCCGGCGGCAAATGATTTTTCTGGAGCAAACGATCCTCTTTGAAACTGGTGTCATTCTCGGGCGGTTCCTCGTCGGAGGATGGTGTGCCCGGCCGCCTTTCACCGTTTTCCGATGTCTCCAAAAAGCACGGGGAAACAAAAATCTTTCACCTCACACATCCAATGAGGCCCGTTGCGGAGGCTAGGACCGCGCTTTCGTAGGTCAAGACGGCACCGCCCCTCGTCTTTTCCCCTGGCATGACGATTGCGATCTCGTTGGGATCGATCGCCTGTCGGATTTCATCCTATGCTGACGTCGAATCTCGTCTGTCACTCAAGAGGCCCCCATTACTCAGGCGTATTACGATGAGAGTCCTGGTCATCGCCCTGAAATACTTTCCCGCAAGCGGAGGCAGCGCAACGTATGCTTTCAATCTGGCTGCGGGTTTGCAGAAAAAGGGATTTGACGTTTGTGTCCTGGCGCCGAAGTACAAGCGAAAAGGTGATGACACGGCGGCGCCTTTCTGTATCCGACGGATGCCGTTGACCAGTGAAAGGTGGGTGGGCGTGCGGACGTTGTTTGCGGCTCTCCAGATCATTTGGCATTTTTTCAAATTTCGTCCACACATCATGTGGGCCACGACGTACGCGGGTTGCCGGGTCCTGGGTCTGCTGAGGTTTCTGCACATTACATGGATCGGCACGATTCACGGAAGCGGTTTGCTTCGCATCGGACAATTGTCCAATCCTCTTGGGCGAATCGCGTCTTCGTTGGGTCGGCTATTTGTAACGGAATCGGATGCGATCGTGGCAATCAGCGAAGAGGCCAAGCGGTTGATCAACCGCTATTTGTCCGCCGATTCGTGGAAGGACAAGCTGCACTTGATCTACAACGGGATCACAATCTATCCGGAGCGATTCAAGACGAAAGAACAAGCGCTGAAGCGTTGGCCTGCCTTCCGCGATCGATTCATCCTGCTCACTGTCGGAAGGCTCGTGAAAGCCAAGGGCCACGATCTTGTGATCCGGGCGATGGCGGGTTTGCACGAACAGTATCCGATTCACTATATCGTGGTTGGCGAGGGTCCGGAAAGATCCGCGTTGGAGTCATTGGCGGACAGTGAAAACATCTGTCCTCACATTACGTTCGCCGGCTACGTCAGCGATGCGGACCTCGAGTATTACTACGCGCTGGCGGATATTTTTATCATGCCCGGTCGGGAGACGAAGGAATTTGTCGAGGGTTTTGGTCTGGTCTTCGTCGAAGCGGGCGCACGCGGAAAGGCCGTTGTGGGCACGCGTGTGGGAGGAATTACGGAGGCCGTGGTGGATCAGGAAACGGGTTTCCTGATCGAGCCTGACAATCCGCATGCGTTGACCCGTACTCTCGCCTTTGCGATGGAACATCCCGACACGATCCGTCAAATGGGTTCTCGTGGGCAACAGCGCGCCCGCCAGTATTTCACAACGGACGTCATGGCGGCGCGCAATACCCTGCTGATTCACAAAACGCTACGGTTGCCGGAAGCGGACGCTCCTATCGGTGAACCTTCGGCCAGGCAATATTCGAACGGGGGTGCAAACGTGAATACTCTGGATGGAGCCACGCTGAATCCATGAAGAAACATTTGAAGGTCCTGTTCCTCGACCAATCGATTCACGACGGCGGAGGGGGCCGCAGTCTTTTCTATCTTCTGAAACATCTGGATCGAAGTCGTTTCGATCCCGCGGTGATGCTGCCAGCAGAGCAAGGTCTCTTACCGGCAAAAATTGAGAAGGAGAACATCTGCCCCATTTTCCGCATCAGGCATCTCCACGCTGCCGGTCCGGGCAGACGATATGATTGGCGATGGAAATTCCTGGATCGCCTTGTGTCGCGGATCGTCTACCATGCGGAACTGTTGTATGTCTCGTTTTGCACACTTCCGCGCATCCTTCGCCAAGAACAATTCGATATCCTTTACGCAAACAATGAAACAGCACGACTGGTCAGTCTTGTTGCCGGTTCCATCGCCGGTGTCAAAGTCGTCTGGCACGTCCGCAACGTTTCTCGAAATATCGTCTGGAACTTCTTGAGCCGATTTGCCGTCGTTTCCCGAGTGATCTTCATCTCCGAAGCCCAACGCGGCCTCTTCAGGGTCCCCAAAAGTAAATCAACCGTCATTCATAACGGAATCGACACTCATGAATTTAGTGCAAGACACTCGTTGAAGAGACTGCGAAGCGACTACCATATCCCCGCAGACGCTCTTGTCTTTGCGGTGGCAGGACGGCTGCTTCCCAAGAAAGGCTATGCCGATTTCCTTCGGGCGGCTGTGCGTGTGCGGAAGGACTCTCCGGCAAACGTTCGTTTCGTCGTGATCGGAGGTGCACGCAACGAAGCACAGCGGAAACATCTTCGACAGTTAGAATCCCTGGTTTCTCAATGGGAGTTGTCTGAGATCGTCATCTTCACGGGATTTCAGGATGACATCCGACCGTACCTGATGGACGTTGACGTGCTCGTGATACCGTCTGTCTGGAACGAACCGTTCGGTCGAACCGCCATTGAAGCCATGGCGCTTGGCATTCCCGTCGTGGCGTACGGAGTCGGTGGACTGCCGGAGATCATACGCGACGGTGTGACGGGACGATTGATTCCGGCTCGCGATGTGGATGGCCTCACGGAGACTTGTCTTGAGTTGGCTCATCATCGCGCCCGAATTCTCTCCATGGGGCGGCGGGGACGGGACACAGCGGAACGGTACTTCTCGATTGCGGCCAAGACCGCGGAAGTCGAAAAGGAATTGCTCAATATCTAAGACGCGCGACCCGCACGAAAGCGATTTTGAAAAATCTGCTTTCCCTTCTTCCACAGGGCCGAAAGGAAAATCATCAGCACGAGCAGCGCGAAAAACATCACCACGGTTTCGATCACGCCGTGATCCTGCCGAAAGATCGGAAATCCGGCCTTCTCTCCCGTCATCGAATAGATGATCGTAAGATGGACAACGTACGCAAAGAGCGACTGACTCCCAATCAGGCGGACAAAAGACGACGTGTGCCAATCCCTTTGCTCCAACAGCCAAAACAATCCGAAGAGACTCAAGAGGACACCCAACCGCATCAACACCCAGTTTGGACTGGTCAGCCAGAAGTTCTCATATGAAAACAACTGCACGGGACTCCGATCCGCCAGGTACGAGGCGACAAAGACCCCGATGCCAGCCAGGACAATGGAACGTACCGCCATCGTCTCACGACCCAGACGAACGTGATGAAGAAAGTAAAAACTGATCAGAACACCCGCCCAAAGAAAGACACACCACGGCAGCAGTGGAAACAGTGGATTCCGCATCCCATTCAGGTAATTTGCGATCGCGGGATGCAGCGATTGATGAAAATCCACACTCCACATCGCAGGAGTTCCAGCCCACACGGCCACCGTCAAGAAAATCATCGCCACAAGGAACCGTCCCTTCGTCCTCGCCGCCAACGCAATCGCATACACGAGGATCAGGCTGACTGCGATCGTGTGGAGAATATCCGACAAATAGAACTCCGCGAGATCCTGCTCCACAAAATGGGGAACCCACCCATCGAACTCGATCCGGGGAATGTGCAGGAGATATCCGATGCCCAGGATCATGAAGAGGCGACGAAATTGATGAACCAGAAATCTTCCCGGACGGATCATGTCTTCCCATCGACTCTCCGCCACGAACGCAAAGGCGACGCCCGCGATAAAAAGAAATGACGGCGCCACGAATCCATTCACGAGATTCACGTACGAAAACCACTCTGTAGATCGCAGCCCCGCGTCCATCCAGGCATTCACCGCATGCGTCTCGATCATCGTGATCACGGCCCATCCGCGAAAGACGTCGATAAACAAGTATCTTCGGGAGTTCATCCGAACAATTTCGCGTAGACTGTCACGCGTCCAGTGTGAAGCCGACTTTTACGGTGACCTGCCAGTAACTGACTTTGCCATTTTCCACACTGCCGCGAGTTTCCACGATCTGGAACCAGTGGATGTTCCGCACGCTGGCGGACGCCTTGGTCATGGCATTTTGAACTGCCTCTTCAATGCTCGTCTTGGACGTACCGACGAGTTCGATCAACTTGTACGTATGATCCGACATTCCGACCTCCGGGATTTGTTCTTGAAGACGTCGCAATGTAACCCCCGGAACCCCGCGAATCAACAGCGCAAGAGGAATAAAATATGACGACGTCACGTTGAAGGCAGTCGAGGATGACAACAATCATGGACGTCGAGAACGATATCTTTTACATCCCTGCGTCGCAACATGGAGGCACGATGACCTTACACGAACTCATGAATCACCATTTGATGGATTACCCCGCTTATCGGCGGGTTTTGCAAGCCAAGGCAGACGGCCTGATCGAACCCGGCGACGAAGAGCACGGCGATTATTTCCGTCTCAATGAACAGCGGATGCGACGCGTCGAAAAGACCTACGCCGTCTCACCTGACCTGGCTGAGAGTCTTCGGCTACTGCCTCCACAATTTTGGATGGTCATTACGGAAGCCTGGTGTGGAGACTCTGCGCAGAATATCCCCTACTTGGCAAAAATGGCTGAACAAAATGAGAACATCACGCAACGATTCCTCCTCCGTGACAAGAACCTCGACGTCATGGATGAATACCTGACGGATGGCAAACGCCAAATTCCAAAACTCATCGCCTTGGATCCGACAGGCAGGGAACTGTTTCGGTGGGGGCCGCGTCCGGCGGAAGGACAGGAGCTGTTTATGCGTGAGAAAGCTGAAGGAGTTCCCATCGATCAGGTGAAGCAGGATCTCCATCTCTGGTACGGCCGCAATCGCGGAGCCGCAATCGAGGCGGAAATGAAAACTCTCGTTCGAACGGTACTCCAGAACCCATAATCACCGCCCGGACAGGCCGCGTCCCGAACTTCCGCGTCGACGATCATTCGATCGGGTGTTTCCTGCCGTTGCTTTACATGCGGAATTGCGATACTTTGCGTCCGATGAATTCGAGAATCATCGTCGCCGTCACGGGAGCGAGCGGATTTCTGTATGCGGTTCGCCTGCTCCGATTTTTCCTCATGCGGGCGTGGGATGTCGATCTGATCGTGTCGGATGCCGCAAAGATCACCGCCAAAGCGGAAATGGATTTGGATCTGGACCGACAGCCGTTGGAGGGCTACCTCCAGGACAGGTTCGGCGCGCAGATTTCCGGTGCGACGGTCCGGCAATATGATGTGCATGCCATCGCCTCGCCCATCGCCAGCGGCTCCGTCCGCCGGAATGGCATGATCGTGATTCCGTGCAGCATGAAGACGCTCGCGGCTCTGGCGAATGGACTATCCACCAACCTGATCGAACGAGCGGCCGATGTGACGCTCAAGGAAGGCTTGCCGCTGATCGTGGTCCCCCGCGAGACGCCGCTGAACACGATTCAGATCGAAAACATGCTGACGCTGTCGCGGGCCGGTGCGCGAGTGGTCCCCGCCATGCCCGCCTTTTACCATCATCCGCAGTCGGTGGATGACCTGGCTGATTTCATCGTCGGCCGCGTGGCGGCGTTGATGGGCCTGGACGATCACCAACTCTATCGTACGTGGGGCACATAGAATGCTCAGAAAACGACGACCGGATGAGAATGCAAAGGAAACGGATGTGAAGGAATCGTCCACGGCGCCTGAAACGGCAGACGAAACCGAGTCGGTACCCGTCATGCGTCAGGTAAGTCGACGTCCGTCCGCTGAGAAAATTTCCAAGTCTGATTTTGATCGCAGGTCGTCCGCCTGGAAAAAAGGACTACGAGTCACGGGTTGGCTGGCCCTGGCCTCGGTCGTTCTGTTTGCGGGGCTTGTTCTCATCGTGAGTTCCGACCTTCCCTCCATATCTCAACTGGAAGTATACGAACCCAAACTGAGCACAAAGGTCTATTCGTCCGACGGCAAGGTGCTCAAGGAGTTTTATCGGGAACGACGGACACGCATCCCGCTCAGCGAAATTCCCAAACCGGTCGTTCAGGCCCTGCTGGCAACCGAGGACCATCGCTTTTATGAGCATTGGGGCGTGGACATGATTCGATTTGTCAAAGCGGCGATGGTCAATGTCGCATCGTTCAGCGCGCGGGAAGGATTCAGCTCCCTGACGCAACAACTGGCTCGCAATCTGTATCTCAGTTCAGAAAAAACGATCACACGGAAATTCAAAGAAGTTCTGACCGCCATCCAGATTGAACGAGCCTATTCCAAGAACGAAATTCTGGAAATGTACCTGACGCACATGAACTTTGGGCATGGTGCGTATGGAATCCACTCCGCCGCACGAACCTATTTTCAAAAAGACGCCCGTGAACTGACACTCGAGGAGTCGGCTTATCTGATTGGGCTCCTGCAAATGCCGACGCGGTACGGCAGCGATCCGGCTTTGGCCAATCGCCGAAAGGACATTGTCCTATACCGCATGCACGCGATCGGATCCCTGACCGACGGACAGTATGAGGCGGGTAGGAAGACGTTTGTCGAACCGCATCCGCGCGTGGCGCAAGAGAGTCTGGGGATTGCCCCGTATTTCACCGAACACGTGAGACTGCAGCTGGAACAGCTGGGCGAGGAACTGAAGTTCAACATCTACGAAGACGGTCTGTCCGTGACTACCACGCTGAATGCAGGCGTACAGATGGCGGCGGAAAAGGCGTATGTCGAAAGCGAACGGGAAAAATTTGTCGGCTTGGACAAATTTGGCGCGGGCGTCGTCCGAAACAACGCCCGGTCCTACTTGAGCCGGTATTTGCGACGCGACGGACACGATGAAGAGACCATCGCCTCGCTCTTGTCGTCTGCCAAAGCCGTCGACTCGCTCTGTGTGCTGTACGGTCGCGTGCAGGCCAGTATAGTGGCGCTGGATCCGACCAATGGTCACGTGCTTGCGATGATCGGCGGACGCGATTTCTCGAAATACAAACTCAATCACGTCACGCAAATCAAGCGCCAACCGGGTTCGTCGTTCAAAGTCTTCCTGTACACAGCCGCCATCGATAACGGATATTCGCCGACGTTCAAGATGTTGAATCAGGACGTGGTCCTGATTCTGGAGGACGGCAAACGATGGACTCCCCAGAATTATGACGGAAGCCGCGGGGGACCGACGAGCCTTCGCGAAGCGCTGGGGCGATCGCTGAATTTGCCCGCCATTCGTCTCATGCAGGAAGTGGTCCCGCCGACGCAAGTGGTGAGCTACGCCCAACGAATGGGAATCACGACGCCCTTGGACGCCGTCGATGCTCTTGTGCTGGGAGTGTCAGACGTGGTGCCGTTGGAAATGGCGTCGGCATTCGCGGTCCTGGCCAACCGGGGCATCCGAAGCGAGCCAACCGCGATCCTGAAAATCGAGGACAAAGATGGAAAGATTCTCTGGCAACACATTCCGAAAGTCAGGGAAGTCCTTGGCGCAGAAACCGCCTATATCATGTGCGAAATGATGAAGTCAAGCATCGACCTGTCCAATGGCACGGGACATTCGGCTCGTCGATTTGGATTTACACGTCCCGCGGCTGTCAAGACCGGAACCACTCAAGAATGGTCGGACGGTTGGTACATCGGATTTACCCCTCAGATCGTGACGTGCACCTGGATGGGATACGATACCTACGAGTTCAATCTGGGTTCCAAGAATCCCGGCGGCGTGGCGTTGGCGCCCCTCTGGGGAAGATTCATGAACGACGCGCACCGAATCCTGAGACTTCCGGAAGAGGATTTCGCGATGCCCTCTGGTGTGGTGCGACTGGAAGTGTGTTCAGAAACCGGCTTGCTGACGACTGCTCTGTGCCCGAATAAGATCCGAGAGGTTTTTAACGCCAAGTACCAGCCCACCGAGCCCTGCGACGTGCACACGGGCAAAGTTCGTTCGGGGCAAAAAAGGGGTTACTGATTTCTCTTCCGTGGGTCCTGGTGGACCGGGGTCGCCGTGAACTCACGCGACAAGACGATCCGGTTTCTCATCTTCTCCATTTCCGCTTGCGCAATCGCTATCGCCCGCTTGGTGTACTCCGCGATGCGAAAGGAGCCCGCGCCTCGTTCGGGTATCAGCAGGTAGGCCAGGATCGCCAAGACCAGGTAAAACCAGATTTCCCGCAGACATTGTAGAACTTTTTTCATCATACATTCCGAGGCAAGATAGGTGCGGTACATACACATCGGGCGGGGTTGGTAAACGCCCGCCCGATGCGATCCACAGCACTCCAGGAGAAATCGACTACCGAGGCTGCTTGCTGTAAGGCAAAGCAACCATCAGAGAATTGTACGGACCCGCCGTGGCGTCCGATTCGAAAATGGTGTTCGACGAGAAGAAATCCAGCACCCCGATGTGGAATCCGGCGTCATTCAGCATCGGTAGCACGGTCCACTCGATGGTATAGATCCCGTCATCCGCGGTAGCGTCACCGTTCAAGCCGTCGTCATGGAAGCTCTCCTTCTCACCCGGGAACCGGGAACGCTTGCCACGATGGACGATTCCATACGGATCCCCGTCGCTGCCGCTATTCGCGATACCAACCTCGATGTGAACCCGGTCTCCGGGATGCACGCGCGGAATGTCATTTCCCGCGGCGAAGTAGTAGTTCAGCGGATCCGAAATCGTCCACTCCGTGACCTCGTCCGTGGTGCTATCTGTGACTCGGATCGTCACATTGCCCGTCAGACTCAGCGTTCCGTTGTCAGAAACGCCGTACGCCGGAGTGATTCCGGTTCGCTGCCAGCGGAAGCCATCGGCTTCGGTGGAATCAGCAACCTTGGCAAACTGCACCTTACGCGTCAGTGTGTGCCGAAACGGCTTGAAATACAGATTCACCTGGTTGGTGCCTTCCACGACATCGCCCAGGACGAATTGTCCCACAAGGGAGAATTGTATCGTGGCAGTGGCAGTGAGACCGTCTTCTGACACGTCAATCGAGATGTCCCGAAACCGTGGTTTGGCGCGTCGGCCGTAGCGTTCCGGATCAATGGCAACCGAAACCTTGGACAAACCGCCGGTTTTGCCGAAGCCACTCGGATCGTCTTCATTCACGATGTCGACACCGTAGATCTCGTCCGCATCCGTCGTGATCTCATCCACGATCGCTTGCTCGTCTGCCGTCAGGGACTTGTCGTCACTACACGACATGAACGCCGTCGCAACGAGCAACAGCGCTGTGACGATGAGTGTTCTGTTGGTTTTCATAATACCTCCTTTTGGTATTGGTTTTTCAAATCGCAAGCCTATTGTATCAATCTCTATGCCAGCGCTGAAAATGCTGATTATTAAGAGTATACAATCTGAACATATCCAGTAAGGAACGGTCTTTCCGTCATGGTGTAAACGCAGAATTACAGTTCTTTGCCTTGAATCCCAGGCCGGGACAATTTACATTCGAATCCGATGATGACACGACATGCGTTACCCATCGCCACCGCTCTGGCCTGCGCTTTCTTCGTCTATCATTGCGCACCCGGAGTGACTTTGGAGGACAGTGGGGAACTGATCACCGCCGTCGATTCACTCGGAATCGCACATCAACCCGGTTATCCACTGTTTGTCTTGATCGGCAAATTGTTTTCGTTTCTGCCCATCGGTTCGATCGCCTATCGGATGAATCTGTTTTCGGCAGTTTCGTCGGGCGCGGCTGTGTGGTTTCTCGGAAAGTCGTTGGTCAATCTGTCTGCAATCTGTTTCCGAAACCTCAAAGAATCTGCAAGTCTGTCGATCCTGTGCGGCGTCGTATCCCTGTGGGTCATTACGATACCGGCGTACTTCAGCCAGGCCGTCATCACCGAAGTGTATGGTCTGAACAATTTTCTCATGGCCGTTCTCATCTGGCTTGCCACTGAATACCAACGCACGTTTTCCCCGGATCAGTTTGCGCGCCGTACGAAGTTGTTTTGCTGGACTGCGCTGGTCTGCGGACTCAGTCTGACCAATCACCACACCTCGGCGATGTGGATTCCCTTGCTCGCGTGGTTGTTCTGGAAAACAGATCGACGGTTCCTGCGTTCACCTTGGGTCTGGAAGGGTGTGGGGTTCTTCACGTTGGGTTTGATACCGTATTTGTATTTGCCGATCGCATCGGCGTTTGACCCCGCCATGGACTGGGGCAATCCCGAATCGTGGACGAATTTCTGGCGCGTGGTGTTTCGCCATCAATACGGTCTTGACCTCACCACCGAGCGAACCCTCCGTATGTGGATATCCCAGATGGGTTCTTTCTTTCGGACGACCACCGATCAGTTATCCTGGCTGGGCGTATTTGTCGGATTACTCGGCCTGTACAGTCTGTGGAAGCGTCAGCGAATCTGGTTCGTTTTCAGCGTCGGCCTTCTGATTTTTTCGGGTCCATTGGTCGCCCACATCACGAACCTCAATCTTGTAGGTCAGAGCGTCGAAGTGGTCGCCGAACAAACCGCTCTGGCGGCCGTCCTGTATTTGCCCTTCTACATGTATGCATCGATCCTTATGGGACTCGGAATGATCGAGGTCCGGGTCCGCTGGTCGCGACGAGTCGTGACCTACGCGCTCCTTGCCATCGCGGCTACAGGGGTGATCCATCGGGCCCTGACAACCGCAGATTACGAATCCATGCGCCACTATACGTATGCCGACGATTTCGCCGCCAATCTGGAAAAACTGGTCGAACCCGACGCGGTGATTCTGGCAAACTGGGATCCGTTCGCCTTCCCCATGATGTATTACCAGCATGTCGAGAAGCGATTCGCCAGTAATATTCTGATCGACGTGGAACTCCTTCGTCGATCCTGGTACATCGACATGCTCCGGAACTGGTATCCGGATGTGATACGTCGCTGTCAACCGGAGGTAGAAGCGTTCCTTCTCGCCGTGCGACCTTTCGAGGATGGACGACCCTTTAATCCTCACGTCATCCAGGATCGCTACATACGAATGATGCGCTCCTTCGTCGATCGACACCCCGATCGGGCGGTGTATGCCACATTTTATGGACCCATTCGACCGATGGACCCGGCGTTCGCACAGGAGTACCGATGGGAATCATGCCTGGTGGCGTATCGCCTTGTTCGAGACTCGACAACGCCTGGGCCCATTTCCCTCACGGATTTTGACTTGACATCACTGACAAACCCTTCCAGAAATAAGGACCGAATGGCAAGGATGCTTCAAAACTACCACGCCATTCTGATTGCAGAAAGGGCGATTGCGCTCAAGGGGGAAGACCGCGCCCAAAGTCAACGACTACTGGAGGCCGCGCTCGAACTCGCAGAGATGCCGGCTCTGCGGGAGCAAATTCAATTGCACTTGAAGGCCTTCGCTCCGTAGTCAAAAACTGTTTCTTTCCAGGCGGATTCCTTCTACATTTCCCGGCATGGAAAAGACCGCGGCCAAAATCGCTCAGGAAGTGAACTGCAAAGTCGTGCGATCACTTCTGAATTATGCCCGTGGTCGGCGCGGTGACGAGGCCGTACGACAACTCGTTGCGGCCGCCGATCTTCCCCTGGAATATTTGATGAACGAAAACAACTGGGTTTCGTTTGACGTGTATGCCGCCCTATCTGTCGCGCTGCCGCGGGTTCTCGACGACCCCAAGGCGATGTACCGAGCAGGACTCTTCGCGTTTTCCAATACGGAGAATTTCGGTACCATCGCCAAGCTGGCCATGTCCTTTCTGACGCCGGACAATCTGTACAAACGAATTCCGACGGTGGCCAACCAGGCGGTTCGTTTTGGAAAATATGAAGTCGCTCGCATCGAAGGCAATCGCGCCTGGCTGAAATTTCGAACCTTGCCGGGCTTCCGTTTTCTCAAACAAAATTGCGACTATCGGTTGGGACTGTTCGCCGGAATTCCTCAGATCTTTGGCTTGCCCATCGCCAGGCATCGCGAGATCCAATGCGCACAAGATGGACATCCGGAGTGCTTGTATGAGTTTACCTGGACCCCTCGTGCCTTTGAGTGGTTCGGTCGCTACAGCAAATGGGGAGTGGTCGGAATTCTCCTTGTCCTGGTGGGAATGGCTGCGACCTTTCGACTCCTCGATCGATCGTGGCAAGGTTCGGATTGGCCGCTCGCCATCCTGGGAGCCGCGTGTGTGTATCTGCTCACCCTGGTGACCGACCAGATGTCCAAAATGCGAGACACCATGAAAGAACGCTCCGTCGATATCGAGGAGACCATCCAGTACGCCAATGAGAAATACCGTGAGGCCGTCGACACGTTGATCCGACTCGAAGCCGTCATCGAGACCAATGCGGCGCTCAACACACGTCTCCTGCGACATGAACTCATGGAGTTGGTGCTCGACATTATCAAGCACAAACTCGGCTTTGAGCGGGCCATGGCGCTCTTCTATGATCCATCCACGGAGAGCTTCCTCGCTCCTCAGATGATCGGGCAGGCTGTGTCGGCCGCATCAACGCTTTTTTCGGCCGCCGACCCGTACGGTCTTCACCGACGAGTCTTTGAAACGGGATCGCCCATTTTTGTCACTGATCTGACAGCCTATCCGGCTCTTGCGGCAGAAGGGTCGACGTCCTTTGTGATTCTGCCTCTGACCACAGGATCCAAGCCTGCCGGAACTCTCACGGTTGACACCACCCGCGGATCCTTGACATCGGACGATACCAAGATCCTGGCCTCACTGTGCGACATCCTGTCCGTCGCCATGGACAATGCCGACTTGTACCAGGACTTGGAGAAACGCGTCCAGGAAAGAACCGTCGAGGTCAACGAGGCAAACGCCAAGCTGGAAAAAGCGTTGCACGAACTGCAAGAGATGCAGACGCAATTGCTCCACACGGAAAAAATGGCCAGCATCGGAAAATTGGTTGCCGGCATTGCGCATGAAATCAACAACCCGGCCGGCATCGTGAAGGGAAACTTGGAATTACTGGAAATGCAATTGGAAAAGCTCCGCAACCAGAGCAACCATTCCTCTTTTGCGTCCGAGTTGTGGGAGTGCCTTGCCCCGGCGCAACAGGCGTTGAGACGCATCATCGCCGTGGTGCAGGATTTGCGCGATTTTTCGCGAGTCGACGAGGCGGAATTCAAACTGGCCAACATCAACGACGGTCTGGAAGACACCATCCGATTCTTGTCCGTTCAATTGTCCAACCGAATTACGATCCGAAAGGTCCTCGGAACGATTCCGGCGATCTACTGTTATCCGGCGCACCTGAATCAAGCCATGACGGCGATCATTCAGAATTCAATCGATTCGATTACGGATACCGGAACAATTACCGTTTCCACGCAGTTGAGTGAGGGTGGAAAAGACATTTTGATTCACGTGGAGGATACGGGCCATGGAATTCCGGAAGCAATAGTCGAAAAGATCTTCGACCCGTTTTTCACGACCAAAGATGTCGGGCAAGGAAAGGGACTCGGATTGTCCATCGCCTACGGCATTTTGCGGCGCCATCAAGGCTCGATCTCTGTACTGCGGTCCGGTCCCCGCGGAACGCTGATTCAGGTCCAGATTCCCACGCAGAACGCGCACGCATGAGTTTGATACTTTCTTTCCTCCACAAGGACACTTTCCGGATCTACATCCTCACGGTTTCGATTTGTCTGCTTTTCGCGGGAGGCCGGATTGCAAGTTCGGATGAAACGCTGTTCTTTCTGGAAACGCAGAGCCTGCTGGAATCGGGTACGTTTGCCATCCCCGAAGGCATTGTGGATAACGGCGCGCGGGGCACCGATGGACGCTACTACGCGGGCGCCGGTATTGGGTTCACCGTCCTTTCGATACCGACGTATCTACTTGGGAAGCTGATCACCGCGGTGGCCGACCTTCCGGTTCACCTGGAGGGTCTCGTCTTGAAGAGCGCGTTTTCGCTAACCAACCAGTTTCTGGCGGGATGGCTCGCCGTTTTGTGCTTTCTCTTCGCGAGAGGACTGGGGTTCAGTCGTCGCACTGCATTTGCCCTGACGATCACGATCTTGCTGACGACAAACCTCTTCCCCTATACCAAGACGGCGATGCGCGACATCGCGATCACCGTCTGTTTTGTCGGCGCCGCCTACTACTTGCACCGTTTTCGCCAGACGAGTCGGTCTTCCGACGCGCGTTTCGCGGGCGGATTCTTGGGATTCCTGCTCACGCTGAAGACCGCTTTTGTCATCGTCGTACCGCTATTTGTACTGTATTCCGTTTGGCCGCCCGCGGGTCGACCCCGACTATCGCTGATCGCCGGACATTTCCGCAAATCGCCGCTCATCCACTTGATGACCCTGATCGCATTGGGCGGGGTCGTTGTCCTGGTCTACCAGGCCGTTCTTTTTGGCCATCCGCTGGCATCCGGCTACTCGCAACGCAATACAACGTCTTTTTCGACTCCGCTCGCCGTTGGATTGTACGGCCTTTTATTCAGTTCCGGCAAAAGCTTTTTTCTGTACGCGCCCGTTTCACTTTTGTTGTTTGTTGGCGCGGGAAGACTGTTTCTTTCAAAAGCGCGAGTGGAGATGTTTCTATTCGTTTCGGTCGCGACGGTGATGCTGGTTTTCCATGCAAAATTCTTTTCGTGGGCGGCAGACGGCAGTTGGGGACCCCGTTACCTTCTTCCTTTGATACCGTTTGCGATCCTGCCTGCAGGATGGTTGTTGGAGGAAGGACGAAGATCGCTCTTTCGCGCGCTGGCCATCGTTGGTTTTGTCATACAACTGGGCGGCAGTTCTGTTTACCTGGGCAGCTATTTGCGCTACGTCGGAGAATTTCCGTTCACAAGGAGTTTTGCCGACCCGGAATTCATGTACAAAACGCACTTCATTCCCAATTTTTCACCGATCACGGGACACTGGGAACTGCTGTTTGCATCGATCGAACGACATGCCGCGGGCGAAATGCAACCGTTCGACATCCGTCCGGCAGAAGGACGTCTACCGGTTTCTCGTGAGGATCAGAAGCGGCTGGCGTATGTGATCGATTACTGGTTCATGTACGGATACTATGCCGGTGCGCCTCCGATGGGAATGGCCGCGGCTGTGCTGGTCGCACTCTTGCTCGTCGTGGCAATCACACGATGGGCAAGTCGATCGTTCTGGAAAGAGCCCGCATGAAAGCGTTGGCGATTGTTCCGGCTTACAACGAGGAAATGAACATCGTCCGCGTGATCGAGACGATCCGAGAGTGCGGGCCAGCCGACTTGGACATTGTCGTGGTCAACGACGGATCCCAGGATCGAACTGCCGAATGCGCACGGGCGGCACGTGCCGTCGTACTGGACTGCCCGATCAATCTGGGAATTGGCGGGGCTGTGCAAACGGGTTTTCGATACGCCGTACAGAACGGGTACGACGTGGCGGTCCAGGTAGACGGCGACGGTCAGCACGACCCAGCCTATTTGTCAGCACTCTTTCGACCCATCGCGGAGCAACGCGCGGACGTGGTGATCGGCTCTCGTTTTCTCGAACGGGGTGGATTTCGTTCCACGGTGTTGAGGAGAATCGGCATCGCGTTTTTTCAAGCGTTGAACTCACTCATTCTGCGCCAGCGGATCACGGACAACACATCTGGATTTCGCGCCTACGGTGCGCCTGCCCTGCGATACCTGGCTGACCATTACCCCACAGACTACCCGGAACCCGAAAGCGTGGTGATGCTTGGGCGTGCCGGTTTCCGCATCGCAGAAATTCCCGTTGTCATGCGTGAACGACAGGGCGGCAAATCGTCGATCACCCATTTGCGGTCGTGGTATTACATGATCAAGGTTACCCTGGCGATCCTCATGGACACCCTGCGGTCGCCCCATCCTCAGGAGAACGGACATGGACGGAAACACTGACATTCAGCGATTTCAAATCGTTGCGATTATCGGAAGCGCGGTATTTCTTCTGTTCATACTGGAATTGATTCGGCGAGGTCGACTGCGAGAGCGTTACGCGCTTCTTTGGTTGGCGGCCAGTATCGTCGTGTGCGTGTTCTCGGTCTGGAGAAATCTACTCGATCAAACGGCGCATCTGATCGGAATTGCGTACGCTCCGGCTCTGCTGTTCATTCTCGGGATGTTTTTTGGGATGATCATCCTTCTGCACTTTTCGATGGTCATTTCGTCCATGGCGGACAAGATCAAAACCCTTACGCAGGAGATTGCGCTGCTCAAGGCCTCCCCTCCGACCGGGCAAACGCGCCCAGAAGAGAGTCGTTAGCGCCGTTTCTTGCGGACGCTCGTTCGGCGTTTTCGGGTCCCGGCGAGTTTCCGCAACGCCGCGCGAACGGGCGTTCCGTCTCCGTTCTTGATCTTGAGCGGCAGGCAGAGCAATTCGTATTCCCCCGGTTTGACGGCAGACAGGTTCAATCCTTCCACCACTACGACCTGAGCGCCGAGAAGCGTCTTGTGGACCGGATGTTCAAAGGGCGCATGGAAACTCTCCACCGACAAATAATCCACACCCACAAGTTTGATTTTCTTTTTCACCAGAAACTCCGCGCCCGTCACGCCGACGGCTATGAAATCCTTGTCAAATTCCATATTTCCGTTTTTCCAATGGAGAGAGTTCTTCGTCTTGAAGAGCACTCGCTTGTGCCCCTTGAAATCGATGTTTCGCAAATCCTCTGCTTCGATATTGATGGTTTTTGGCCGCACTTCCACGACGATGCATGGTCCGATATAGAGATCCAGCGGGATCGCATCCATCCCGATGCCGTCGTCCAGAAAATGGAACGGCGCGTCGGCGTGCGTCCCGGTGTGCGCCCCGATTTGCCATCGCGAAACATTGCAGGGATCGCCTTTTTTGATCTGGATCGGCAACTGAATGTCCACTTTCGGATCGCCGGGCCACGTGACCAAATCGTTGCTGATCGTGACGGAAATGTCGACAATCTTGCTCATGGATTGACCCTCCACAATGTTCCGGATGGTGTATCTTCGATGACAATGCCCAGCCCCGCCAGACCGTCCCGGATCCGATCTGACAACGCCCAATCTTTTCTCGTTCTCGCTTCGGTTCGAATGTCCACCAGCAATTGGACCAGCTCTTCCAGCTTTTTCGACCCCGACTCCGCTTTGGACAAATTCAGAATGCCCAGAAACTCATTCCACTCGAGGATCAGGTCCTGCGCGCGTTTGATGACATACGCCGTGAAGTCGTTCAGCGTCTTGGTGGTGGTGATGCGCGCTAATCCGTTGCAGATATCAAAAATCTTCCCGATGGCTGCGGCCGTGTTGAAATCATCGTTCATGGCCTCGACGATGTCTCTTTCGATCTGATCGAGTTGTTTGGAAAATTTTTCCACATCCTCATGCACATCGGAACCTCCGACAGAGCCGCCGAGTTGCTGTCGCAACTCCAACGCCTGACGGCTTCTCTGAAGCGTCGCTTCGATCCGTCTGTGGGCGGCCTCTGCCGCGCGGAGATTCTCCTCGGTGAAATTCAGCGGACTGGCGTAGTGCGTCTGCAGGAACAACAACCGAAGCGCTTCGGGACGAAATTTCTTCAACGCGTCGCGCAGCAGCCAGAAATTACCGAGCGACTTGGACATCTTCTCGTTATCTACGTTGAGAAAACCAAAATGGATCCAGTATCGCGCCAGCGTCTGTCCCGTCGCGCCTTCACTTTGCGCGATTTCATTTTCATGATGCGGAAAGATGAGATCGGCGCCTCCCCCGTGGATATCCAACTCCTCTCCCAGATGCGCGGTGGACATCGCCGAACATTCGATATGCCATCCCGGCCGGCCCGGCCCCCAGGGACTGTCCCACGCAGGTTCTCCGGGTTTGGACGACTTCCACAAAACAAAATCCAACGGACTGCGTTTGGTTTCATCTACTTCCACGCGCGCTCCGGCCCGGAGATCCTCCGGATTCTTTCCGGACAATTTCCCATAGCCTTCGAATCGAGTGACGTCATAGTACACTCCCCCGCTGGAAGCGTACGCGTATCCCCGGTCCATCAACGAGCGGATGATGCGGATAATCCCATCCAGATGGTCCGTCACTTTGGGTGTCGCGTCCGGCATTTTCATGCCGATTCCGCCCATGTCCTCAAAGAACGCCTCCGTGTACATCTGCGCAACATCGTGGAAACTGAGTTTCTGTTCGTTGGCGGTCTGGATGATGCGATCGTCGATGTCGGTGATGTTCAGGACAAATTTGACGCGATACCCGGCGTACTCGAGGTACCGCCGGATGACGTCCGCCATGACAAATGTGCGCGCATTGCCGATGTGGATGAAATTGTACACGGTCGGCCCACAACAGTAAAACCGAACTTCACCGTCGTGGAGAGGGACGAATTCTTCCTTTTTTCGGGTCAAGGTGTTGTAGAGTCGGATACTCATGGGCGCACTGCTGAGCGTCGGCGTCTTTCAGGCGGTCGGTCGAATCGGTACTGCGATCTGGATGCCGTCCTCCAACGTGGTCAGCGTGCCGCCCGCCTGTTCGATCAGGAAGGAAGCCAGCGCCATTTCCACGTGGAAAAGACCGAAATAGGCCTCCGAGGGAATCTCTTCACTCGAACGCTCGGCGTGAGGATCCTGGCTGTACGACGCGGGACGCGTATCCTGCATGTGCAGCATCACCCGGCTGGGTTCCGCAAACGTCCGGATCGTCACGGCTCGATCGTCCTGAGAGGCCACGGCCATCATGGAATTGAGCACAAGGTAATGGAGCGCTTGGCTGATCAAGGCCGCTGAAGCGGGAAAGATGGGTAATTCCTCCGCCAATTGCAGATTCACCTGAATCTTGTGCTTGAAGAACAAACTGGAGTGCATGAAAGCGGCCTCATTGCGAACGATCGCATTCAAATCGACGTCCGATTCGCTGTCATACATCTCGATGGAGATCTTGTTGGCAAAACCCCGGATCAGTTGGCTGGCCCGGTCCACCTGTCCCACAATTTCGGCTGCGCCCTTGGAAATTTTTTCCATCAGGGCCTCCAATTCGTCCCGCGTGCCCGCGCCGGCCTTTTCCTTGAACTTCTTCAAGTGATGTTCCAGGAGTTCGGCCCGCCCGCGAATGCTTCCCAGCGGTGTGTTCAGGTTGTGCGCAATCCCCTGGAGGAAAAGGGACAGCGGTCGTGTCTGATAAAAATGAATGGCGTGAAGGAATTTCTCTTCATCAATGCTCCGTGCGGCCGTCTGGGCCAGCGTCTCCTGCTGGGCGATCTGCGATTCCAGTCGCTTGCTGATATCCCGGAAGACTCCCTGTATGCCGTGAATCCGTCCCTGCCCGGACCGCAACGGCTGGATCGTTACTTCGACCAGCAAGGCTCCGCCGTTCTTCTTCTTCCAATCAAAAATATTCTTGTCGATCTTTCCACGATGTCCCAGAACCGACAGCATCGCGTCATGATCCGAGGAATTCACGTAGCAGGATAGAATCGAATGACCGATCAATTCCTCCGGAGAATCATAGCCAAGAATCCGTGCGCCGCTTTGATTCATCATCCGGATAAGGCCCTGCGCATCCGTGACAAACGCACCGTCCGGGAGGGAATTGAACAGCTCTTCGTAGTGATTTTTGTAATCGATTTCCATCAGTGCATTCTCATCAACGCATTCTTGCTCGCACGACGCGGGGTATGCCAGTGTAGTCATTTAGAATTTCAGTTTCAATAAGTCCGTACTCTCGGAAGAGGTCGGCTACGCGTTGGGACTGATCATAACCGGCTTCCACAGCCATCACCGATCCAGTGCGCATCAGCCGGAGAGCCTCGATCGCCAGCTTTTCGTAAAAAATCAGACCTTCGCGGGATGCATGGAGGGCCGTTCGGGGTTCGAACAGACGCACCTCGTCAGGGGTATTGGCGTATTCTGTATCCGAGAGGTACGGCGGATTGGACACGATCACATCATACGGGTGGGTCACATCAAATTCGTCTGCCAGGAAATCGTCGTGACGAAAATGAATGTTCGCCTCCACTCCGTGCAGGGCGGCATTTTGACTGCCGACGGCTAACGCCGCCGCAGACACGTCCACGCTGTCGATCTGGAATCGCGTGCCTCGTTTTTGCAGTGCGACCGCCAGGGCAATGGCGATGTTTCCGGAACCCGTGCCGATTTCCAATATGCGAACGGGACGAAGTTCATGCCCTCCGATTGCTTCCAGAGTCTGTTCGACCAGGACCTCTGTATCGGGCCGCGGAATCAGAACATCCGGGGTCACGAGGATCCGCAGTCCAAAGAATTCCGTCTCTCCGGTAAGATATTGCAAAGGCTCATGTCGAAGACGCCGTTTCAGGAGATTCTTGTATTCTGCCAACTCCGATGCGCGTAAGGGACGCTCAAAATCAGCGTAGAGATCCAGGCGTCTGCAGGACAGCACGTGACTGAGGATCCACTCAGCATTCAGGCGGGGGTTTTCGAATCCTCGCTCTGCCAGATAATCAGTCGTCCATTTCACCATAGACAGTGCCGTCCAGATCCGGGTGTCTTCCGCAAGACTCATCGCAGGCGTCCCCACAAACGGTAGTGATGACCCAGCGGGCCTGCTCCTTTGCCGACAGACAACGCGTGTCGCAGAGCATGGGTGACATATCGCTTTGCGGTTCTCGTCGCCTGCAGGGGAGACTGGCCTTTGGCCATCTCGGCGGCAATCGCGGCGCTCAGGGTGCAGCCCGTGCCGTGTGTGTTCTTGGTCCGAATTCTCCGGCTGGTTAATTCCACGAAACCTTGCCGGTCTGCATACACATCCGTAGCAGGTCCACTACGATGTCCGCCCTTGATGAGCACGGCGTTGGCGCCCATCTTCAGAATCATGTCTGCCGCCCGCCGCATGTCGGCGATCGTTCGAATGGGCACATTCGTGATGCATTCCGCTTCCGGCAGGTTGGGAGTGACGATCGCCGCGAGGGGAATCAATTTCCGAACAAGCGTGTCGACCGCATCAGCTTCCAGCAAGCGGTCGCCGCTCTTCGAGATCATGACGGGATCCAGAACATATTTTTCGATTCTGTGGCGTCGTACCTCTTCGGCCACGGTCTCAATGATTTCGCAAGTCGAGAGCATGCCGCTCTTCACGGCTTGCGCGCCGATATCTCGCATCACGGTTCGAAATTGCGCCCGAATGGTGGTGGGTGGAACATGGAGAATGTCGGTGACTTCGACCGTATTTTGTGCGGTGATGCTGGTGATGACCGACGCGCCATACACACCCAACGCAGAAAACGTGTGAAGGTCAGCCTGAATCCCTGCTCCGCCACCGGAGTCTGAACCGGCGATCGTGAGCGCTTTGTAGAGTTTCACTCCGCTAGGCAGGAGTACGACGGCAATCGTAGTCTTTCCCGTCGTATTGGAATACATCCAGTTGGTAGTCTTTCAGTTCGCGTCGGGCATAATCCTGAGCAAGACCGGATTTGATAAAGTAATCAACGATATCGCCGTCGAGATGGCCGTCTTTTACCATAAAAGACAAAATCTTGATGCACTCGGAAATTTTCTTTCCGGGTTTGTAGGGACGATCCGCCGCTGTGAGCGCTTCAAAAACGTCCGCTATGGCCATGATCCGGGCGGGCGTGGAGAGTTGGTCGCCCTTCAGACCGTTCGGGTAGCCCTTGCCATTCAGCGCTTCATGGTGCGCGCCCGCCCATTCGGTGACGCGACGGAGCTTCTTCGGCCACGGCAACTGTTGCAGCATCTTGATGGTCAAGACCACGTGATTCTGAATCACCACTCGCTCTTCATTCGTCAAGGTGCCGCGTCGAATAGACAGATTATACACTTCATTCTCCGTCATGAAGTCCTGCGACTCAGCGCCAATGCGCAGCTTCCGGGAGGCTATCTTCTTCAGACGTTCGATCTTGGCGTCCTCCATGAATTCGCCGCCAATGTTGCATGTTTTGATAAACTCGCAATCCGCTTCGATTTCCTTCAATTGTTCTTTGTACGACTTCTGAAGCTCTCGCAATTTCTTATCGCGATCCTTGCCTTTGGCGGCCGAGAGCTTGTCGCGCTTCTTCAAATAGTCCAGTTCCAGTTGGGCGCGCAGCAGTTCGAATCGGGGAATGACCGAATTCACGCGATCATAGATGGTCTCGAGTTTCGTCGCCTTGTCCACCACGTATTCCGGCGTCGTAATCTTCCCGATATCGTGCATCCAGGCCGCGATCCGGAGTTCGTTGTGTTCGTCGTTGTTCAGAGAAAAGGTCTTCCACTGGTTTGTATCGTCACTCATGCCGTGCGCGATCGCCTGTGTCAGTTCCGCAACCCGACGGATATGGCCGCCGGTGTACGGTGACTTTTCGTCGATTGCGGACGCGATGACTTGAATGAACGAGTCCAACAGCGCTCGCAAATCGTGGATCAGCGTGGTATTGGTGATCGCCACGGCCGCCTGCGAAGCCAGCGACTCGATCAACTCCTGATAGTCGGCGGAAAACGGGATGACGTTGCCGTTTCGGTGTGTGGCGTTGAGCAACTGCAGTACGCCGATGATTTCATTTTCGTGATTGCGCATGGCAATCACCATCATCGACTTGGACCGGTACCCGGTACCGGCGTCGAATTTCTTGGTTCCCTGGAAGTCGAAACCTTCTGCGTCATACACATCCGCGATGTTCACCGTCTTGCCGGTCAACGCGACGTACGCGGAGACGTTTTGTTCGTTATGGGAACCGTCGTCTTTGTACAATCTCACCGGCGGGAAGGTGATCTCTTTTCCGCTGGTACCGCCCATGCGGATATTCATGGATCGGTTTTGAAGGATCTTGAATGCGATGGCCTTTTCATCGGGCGTCATGATGTAGATGGTCCCGCCGTCCGCATTGGTAAAATTCATCGCCTCGACGACGATCATTTCCAACAGCGTGTCCAGATTGCGCTCCGCGGAAAGTGCGGAACCGATCCGCGTGAGTTTCTTTTTGAGATTGAGTTGTTGTTCCGTGAAAGACTTGATCAGCGCAGTCACGTCCTGCATCGCGGAACTCGACACACCGCCCGGAGCAGATCCCTGAGAGATCTTGCTCAATACTTCATTCAAAAGATCGTCGATCCCATCGCTATCGGAATAGCGGATCGTCTCGACTCCGTCGTTATTGATCATGACGCCAAAGCCCCTTTCGATCGATTCACAACCTGATGAACCATCTTATGAAGATTGTCGGGAACGCAAGCGTATCACCGAAGCGCCCACAACGGACTTAATGAAATCACCTGCGAGAAAAGGTATCACACCCAGACCCATCGCCTGCGCAAATCCGGCCGAGGAGATCAAACTGAGTTGCGCCGTGCCCAACACCAAAATCGGAAGCGATCCCACAAAAAAGGCTGTGCAACGTCCGACAAACGAGCGCAGTCGCTCGCTGAGCCAACCCGTCAGCCAAGCCGCTACAGGAAAGGCGAGGAGATACCCGCCGCTGGTACCGGCCACAATGGCGAAGCCGCTCAAACCGCCCGCAAACATCGGCAAGCCGCAGATCCCCATAAACAGATACAACCCCTGGCTGGCGGCGCCCCACCGTGACCCAAGCCAAGCGCCAGACAGACCGACAAAAAGCGTTTGCATGGTCAGCGGAACCGGTGAAAGCGGGGTCGGGATCGCGAGCCAGGCTCCGACCGCAGTCAACAACGCAAAGACTAGCGCGCCAGCAAATTGCCGCAACGCCTGCGCTGAATCCAACGACAATACCCGCTCACGCACTTTTTGTTTCATCCGCTCGAGCCTTTCTTGCACAGTGAGTGTGGTCGAATGTAACCGCAAGGGGGTTGAATATGCAAACTTTTTTTCCTAGGCGTCACCTGTCAGCGCCTCTTCCTGACGGGCATCTTCCTGTCCGGGCGTCGCACTATTGGTGTACCGAACGACGCGTCGCTCGCGGATCACCACGATCTTGATCTGCCCCGGGTACTGCATTTCACTCTGAATCTTGTTCGCGATATCAGAACTAAGCATGGCGGATCGGGCGTCGTCAACCTTGTCCGCTTCCACGACGATTCGGATCTCCCGCCCGGCATAAATCGCGTACACTTTCGACACGCCCTCAAATTGCGATGCGATCTGTTCCAGTTTTTCGATGCGTGCGCCATACGCTTCGAGAGGTTCCCGCCGCGCTCCGGGTCGGGAACCGCTGATGATATCCGCGGCCGTGACCAATTGCGAAATGGGATGAATCGGTTCAGCTTCATCATGATGGGCAAGCACCGAATTAATCACGATCTCGTGTTCCTTGTTGCGCGTGGTGACATCGACACCGATCGTGACGTGACTGCCTTCATTTTCGCTGCTGGCCGCTTTGCCGATGTCGTGGAAGAGCCCGGCTCTCCGTGCCAGCTGAACATCGTAGCCGAGTTCGGCGGCCATCGTGCCGGCCAGCAGGGCCACTTCTTTGGAGTGTTGCAGCACGTTTTGACCGTAGCTCGTACGGAATCGAAGTCGTCCGAGCAGGTTCTTCATTTCGGCCGGCACATTCTTGATCCCCAGACTATTCAGCACCTCATCGGAGGCCTTGGCCATCACCGCCTCCACCTGACGACGCGATTTCTCGACCACATTTTCGATGTGCTCCGGCTGAATATTCGGATTCTCGACGAGACGGCTCATGGCCACCCGCGCGATCTCCCGCTTGACGGGATCGAAACTCGACAGCACGACGACTTCGGGCGTATCATCGATGATGACTTTCACCCCAGTCGCATTCTCGAACGCCTTGATGTTTCGACCCTCGCGGCCGATGATCACGCCTTTGATGCGTTCATTGGGCAGGTCGACCGTCGTGAGTGTGTTTTCGGTCGTTTGCTCCGATGCGAGACGCTGGATGGTGTCGGCAATAATCCACTTAGCCTCGTGCGTCGCTTTCTGTTGGGCTTCCGTCTTCATTTTCAGCATCAGCTCCGCCGCTTCCCGCTGGGCCCGCTGGGACACAGTGTCCAGGTACGTCCGCTTCGCCTCTTCCTGCGAAAGAGCAGTGATCTTTTCCAGCTTGGCAATTTGCTCCTGGATGGCGCCCTCGATCTGAGTCTCGCGCCGATTCAGTTCCTCTTCGCGCGCCGAATGTGCGCGCAGGTTCTTTTCGACCTTTTGCTCCTTATCGAGATGCGCATGAATCTTCTGCCTTAATTCGCGTTCGCGATTGGCCAGTCGGGATTCATATTGCTTCAGACGCTTTTCGCGATCCTCCGCTTCGGCGTTCATCTTCATTTTGTATTGGTGCCACCGCTCTTTCGCCTGCATCTGGGCTTCTTTCTTGATGGTTTCCGCCTCGCGGTGTGCATCCCGAATCGCTTTCTCGGCGATCTTCTTGATTTCCGAAACCTTTAACTTTCCGACATAGCGGGTCATGAACCAGCCCAGGAAGAACATCACGACGCCACCGGTGGAAATGGTTATAATCGTTATCAGATCCATAGTTCACCTTTGTTGATGGATGGCAAAATTACGGATGATACCCCCAAAGATCAAGGTCTTTGGCGTTGCGTTTGTGCAGGGGAGCCCGTACTTTTGGCCATGACGGAACTGATCGTGATTGCCTTGTTTGCGGCGATATTGGGCGTGCAGTTGTATGGGCTCGTGAAAATGAGACGTACGATGGGTCAGGTCAGCCTGTTCCTGCGGGCATTGCATCGTGTTTTTCAGGAATTCAGCAAGGCCAACGAAGAAGCCGTCCAATCCCTACGGGAATCGCAGGAACTGCTGCAAAAAGTCCCGCACATGAATGTCCGGTCGTCGAAATCCAGAATTTGCAAAAACTGCTCCCACCGACTTTCCTTCGTACGGGTGGGTGACAAATCACTCGCATTCGAGTACCATTGCCGCGTGTCCAAGCAACCCATCCGGCTGACGGATGCGTGCGGCGAATTCGCATGGGAGGAGGATTTGCCTCAGTCGTAATACACGTACATTTTTGATTCGTTGCTTTGCAGTCCTTCGTCATTGATCCCGACGACGCGAATTTGATTATGGCCGTGTCGCAATCGAACCTCGCATTTCATCGTGCTAGTTCCACTCTCCACCCGCCGATCCTCCACCAATTCCTCGTTGACATAGAACCGAATGTGAAGCGGCGCTTCCATCGAGCGGGAGTGGATCTCGACCGTCACTCTCCCGTCCGTGATCCGAGGCATGGCGTACGATCGCGCGATCTCTACCTTCGGCGGCCGTTTCAGTGAAACCACCCGCGACGGGCCGGCCAGCGAAATCGATCCCGGATCGACCTTGAGAAGATCTGCAAACTGTCGGAGGCTGTACAGCTCGTTGCCATACCGGTAAAACAATTGTCGGTCGGCATTCGCAGAGCCAAAATATCTTCCATCCGCCATCACGCAGATCCACTCGTCGTCGCGAAATCCGATGAGCGTCGCCAGACGCCTGCCTGTTCCAGCGTCCCAGACACATACGGACCCTTCATGACCGGCGGAAATGATTTTGGTCCCGTCGGGTGAGAAGACCACGGAATTGACTGCCCCGGAATGCGATTCCAGTTCAAACAACTGCCGACCGGATATCTCGTCCCAGACCCGCACCCGCTGATCCTCTGATGCGGTCGCGATCTTGCCGGAGTGTACCGCAAGCGAACTGATGGGACGATCATGAGCGTCGATCTGACGAATCCGCATTCCTGTCTCGATGTTCCATTCTGACAAACGTCCGTCCTGGCCGGCGCCCAGTACGGTCCCCCGCGATGTGGCCACCAGTTGGTTGACCAAGCCGGAAGAAACCGACCACACGGATTTGCCGCTCGAAACATCCCAGCCGATCAATTGTTCGTCAAAGGCAGAAGAAATCAACCATCGCTCATCCCGCGAAAACGTCAAGGCCATGATGTTTCCCCGATGACCCTCCAACGTCAAGTCCGGATCTCCATCGAGCGCGGGATATACGCGGATTTTTCGATCGTACCCACCCGTTGCGAATCGGCGCTGGCTGGGGCTCAGGGCAAATGAATAACAGAGCAGGTCATGGTATCCGCGCATGCGGATGAATTCCCCAGCCGGAAACGTCTTGATTTCCAGGCTCGGCCCGGCCACCGTCGAGATCATCCAGCCCAGCGAATCGGCGACATACGTCTGCATCACATCACGCGACGGGATGCTGCGAACCCACTCCCCGGTTTGCAAATTCCACATTCGAATGCGATGATCAAACCCGGACGAAATCAAGTACTGCCCGGTTGGATCGACGCTCACATGCGACACGAACAGGCTCGCCGCTCCCGACTCGCGCACCACACGCCCGGTGGGCAGATGAATGACCTTGAGTTTCTTATCCGTGCAGGCTTCGATGAGGTATTCGAGATCTTGCGTCAGCGCGATTCCGGCGATGGAATAATCGTGATGGTCGATCAACCCTTGCCATTCCCCGGACTCGAAATCGTATTGGTCCACAGTGAAATCGTAGCTTGACGACCAGATCGATCGATGATGCGGATCCACGGCAAATGCGCGGTAGAAATTCGCCCAAACGGTCCTCTCGATCGCTTGCCGCTCCATGGAAAATATCTTGATCAGCCGGTCCCCGCCTCCGGAAAGAAGGAATTGACCGTCCCTGGTGAAACTGAGTTGGACAATCTCCTCTGCGTGCTCATGGTAGGCGGCTATTACGCCCCCCGAGAGATCCCGGATCTCAATTCGACCATCCGGGTATCCCAACGCCAACCGTTCCATGTCCGCAGTTGCGGTCCAAGCCGATGCGCTGTCGATGCAAAAGAGTTCCCGGGAGGTGCCGACCAACACGCCGCCGCGCCAGATGGACATACCGCGGGGCCCCCGTCGCATGTAGAGCATGTCGATCCCGCTCGGACCCACGGCAATCACGTCGTGACCCAACACGGCATGAACCACCTGCCCGTTGTCCATTCTCCAGACTCGAATCAGACTATCTTGTGAGAAAATGTACGGGGCGCCTGTGACGAGAAATTTCCCATTGGGAGTGATCGCCATGCTGCGGCTTGCGCGGGAAAATGTTCGTATGAAACTGCCGCTCGCCAGATCCCAGAGTCGGGCCGTTTCATCGGCGCTCAGCGTGACAACGTATTTTTCGTCGGGCGTAAGGAGAACCTGGGTCAACGGAGCAATATGTCCGTCTGGGATGATCAACTCGGGCAGGTCATGTTGCGCCGCGGCGTAGCCAACAAATACTCCCGACCACACAAGAATGTGAGCAAGGCGGGTATGCATAGACAGGTTGAAAAAAGGTACCCAACCAGCCTCGCGTTGTCAAATCACAGTTGTATCACCAGAATGGAAATGTAGTATGTAAGAGAACATCGTAAAGAATGTCGCAAATAGATGCGGCCGGGCGCCACGTGCACCCGGCCGCAATGGAGGAGGAGAGGAGTCTCTAAAAATTGTACGTCAGACTAATCTGGGGCCCGAGAATCGGCTTGTCCCCAAACGTGTAATTGTCGGCATCTTGCTTTTTCTGGAAGCTGGCGCCGGCTCCAATGAAGTTGACATCGACTCCGACTTTTCCGTCGAAGAACAGCGCTTCGAATCCCAATCCCAGGCCCATTTTTACGTACTCACGCTTGCGATCCGTGTAGGTGCCTGTTTCCCAATCGTACACCCCATCCACATCCCGATCATAAAAGTAGCTACTCCCGCCTACGATATAGACCCGCACCCTCTGATGGACTCGACTAAACGTCTGTTTGATGGTCAAGCCGGCATTGAAATCACCGTGGCTTTTCTGCGCCACTCCTCCCACGACCAACATGGCCGACAGGTTTCGAAACAGATCACGCTGATAGGACAATCCAATTCCCGAGACATTGCCCGCGGTAAACCCAATGTGACTCCTGGACATCTGCGGGTTGTTCTTTGGCGAAATTTCCTCCTGCGAATGGGCGGACTGGAGTCCCATCGTGAGCAGGATCCACACAAGCCATTTCATAGAAACCCTCCTGAGAATAGAGTTTGGATAGGCGTCGACAGATACGGCAAACAGCGGGCCAACCTGCGGCGGCGGTTACATCGTTGTTTCTATGAAGGCTATAACGAGCGGATGCGTGGATTGTGTGAAAAACGAACACACTTGTGGACAGGAAGTGATGTCGGTGCGTCGCGTCAGGGC